>NZ_CP115541.1:0-1200000 GCF_031834595.1 Stenotrophomonas oahuensis
CCATCCGATGGCCCTTCTAGACATGATCGGTGGCCATGGGAAATGCCAAATCAAAGGCGATGTCGATCCGGGGTCATGCGTTACCGGATGTTGAGGATTTCACGGCGATCGTCTGTCGACCGATCCCACCAGAGCCGCGCACGGGTTTTGATCTTCGATGGCCACCGACGCACTGTCGATGGCGGGTCGGGGTGGGCTGGAGGGGGCGTGAGCCGCATGGATGCGGCGATCGAGCTTACATGGACGTACTTGCAGCGCCCCCCGGAACGCCCATCCCGATCCGCCAAACCACGGAAACCGATGGCCACCGGCGGTTCGCCAGAATCCAACAGCAGCCGGGCAAGCCCGGCTCCACGGTGAGTGCACAGGTACAATTGCGCCATGACTCATACCCCACCCCACGGCGCGTCCCTGCTGCATGGACGCGTGCTGGCGTTCGCCGCCATTCTGCTTGCTGCCGTCAATCTGCGTACGGCTGTCACCTCAGTTACCCCGCTGCTGGACCTGCTCGGCCGCACCTTTGGTTTTGGGACCACCATGACCGGCGTGCTGGGCATGCTGCCTACGGCCTCGTTTGCCCTGTTCGGCATGACCACGCCGATGCTGGCCCGCCGCTTCGGGCTGGAGCGTACCGCCCTGCTCGCAATGGGCCTGGCCGCCGCTGGCCTGGTGCTGCGCTCGTGCTCGGTCGGCATCACCAGCCTGTTGTTCGGCTCGGTGGTGGCGCTGGCCGGCATGGGCATCGGCAATGTGGTGGTGCCGCCGCTGGTGAAGCGCTACTTCGCCAACCGCGTCGGCACCGTCAGCACGCTGTACATCACCGTGCTGCAGCTGGGCACCATGCTGCCGGCGCTGCTGGCCGTGCCGCTGGCCGAGCAGGCCGGCTGGCGGGTGTCGCTGGGGATCTGGGCCCTGTTGGCGATTGCCGCTGCCCTGCCCTGGCTGATGCTGGCGCGTCGCCGGCCGCATCCGGACCCGCTCGAGCCGGCGGTTGATGCCGGCGCGCAGCCGCATGGCAAGGTCTCGCGCACGCCGCTGGCCTGGGGCATGGCGCTGATGTTCGGCATGACCTCGCTGATGACCTATTCCATGTTCACCTGGCTGCCGCGCATCGTGGTAGAAGCCGGGGCCACGCCGGCGTTTGGCGGGCTGATGGTGGCGGTGTTTGCGGCGCTGGGGTTGCTGCCTTCGTTGACCATGCCGGCGCTGGCGGTGCGGCTGCGCAATCCGTTCCCGCTGGTGCTGATTGGCGTGGGCGCATTTGTGATTGCGTTTGCCGGGTTGTTGTTTGCGCCGATGAAGGCTCCTTGGTTGTGGGTGGGGTTGCTGGGGGTGGGGCCTTCCACCTTCCCGCTGGCGCTGACGCTTATTAATTTGAGGACGCGCACGCCGGCCGGGTCGGCGGCGCTGTCGGGGTTCATGCAGGGCGTGGGCTACAGTTTCAGCTGCATCGGGCCGCTGTTGTTTGGGTGGCTGCATGAAATGAGTGGTGGGTGGGTGTTGCCGTTCGGGTTCCTCGGGGTTTGTTTGTGTGTGTTGTTGGGGGCGTCTTGGGTGGCGTGCAAGCCGCAGAAGCTTGAGGATCATTGGTGAGGGGCAGCCACGCAGGGCGGTTGGTCGAGCGCAGCTAGATGGCGTTGACACGCATGGCGTGTCACTACGCTCGATCGGTGGCGTAGTGACGCGCCATGCGCGTCATCCCGGCATCAATCACCATCCCACCTACACACACCGGAGGCACCAGCTGACGTAGCGTGTCGGAAACTGACCTGGATGGCAGGTCAGTGACCTGGACCTGTGGGAGCGGTCCGGTCTTGCTGAACAGTTTCAGGGTGGGCAGACCCCCGGAACAGCGCCGTGGCGGCGGCCGGAAGGTCTTGGTAATCAACAACTTGACCAGAATTCCGCATCCGATGGCCGG
Organism: Stenotrophomonas oahuensis; assembly: GCF_031834595.1. Lineage (NCBI taxonomy): Bacteria > Pseudomonadati > Pseudomonadota > Gammaproteobacteria > Lysobacterales > Lysobacteraceae > Stenotrophomonas > Stenotrophomonas oahuensis. The sequence continues at coordinate 1,922 of NZ_CP115541.1, forward strand.
ATTGCGGGTTACCTTCCGTGTGTTAACGATTTGTGGACATATGAGAAATCGGGCACGATTGGCATGTGATGTGCGTCACACTTTTCGCACACCGACATTTTTGAAAGGACGCTCTGGGGGCTCCATGTACAACCACCGGCCGCTGACGCTTGCCGTCAGCCTGGCATGCGCCACGCTTTGCCTTTCCGCCACCGCTTCGGCAGCCACGCGCGCCGAACATCTGGCCGAAATCAGCCAGTACCGCGATCAGGCCCATTGGCTGGATGCGCTGGCAGCGATCGAACGCGCCCAGGCTGAAATTCCGAACGACGACCTGCTGTTCCGGCTGCAGGTGCTGACCCTGTCGGACATCGGCAACGCGCACCGCGCATGGCAGCTGTACCAGCAGCGCCCCGAGCTGTTCGACGACGCGCAGAAACAGCGTTTTGAAGCCAACTACCTGGCCAAGCGGGTCGGCTGGAGCCTGGCTTATGCCACCAGCGAAGACACCCGCCTGGACGAGGCCGAAGCAGCGCTGGCGCAGATGGACGCGATGCTGCAGCGTGACGGCCTGACCGCTGCGAGCGCGCCGCTGCGCGTGCGCTACGACCGCCTGATTCTGCTCAACCGCCTGAGCCGACACACCCAGGTGCGCGACGAGTACCGCGCCCTGCTCGCCGAAGGCCATCCGGTGCCGGATTACGTGAAGGCGGCCGTCGGCGATTCGCTGATGGCCACCCAGCACCCGGACGAAGCCATTCCCGTACTGGAAGCGGCGTTGAAAGCCGATCCCGGCCAGAGTGAGGTGCACTCGGAGCTGGCCTACGCCTACCTGGAAGACGAACAGCCCTACGAAGCGATCAACCTGCTGAAGAAGTGGAGCGCGGCCGAACCGGCCTGGCGCTGGGCCAACGGCGCGCGTGCGCCCTATGCCAACTGGCCGCGCTATGAAGCCGACCTCAACCTGGCGATGGTGCGCGCCTACACCGGCGACCTGCCCACCGCGCAGCGCGACCTCGAAGCGATGGTGGAAATCGCCCCAGGCAACGGCGGCACCCAGTCCTCGCTGGGCAACGTCTACATGATGCGCGGCTGGCCGCGCCGTGGGCTGGAGCGCTACGGCATGGCCACCACGCTGGACCCGCGCGACGTCTCCGCACGTATCGGCCAGATTGATGCGTATGTGGAACTGCAGCGCGATGACCTGGCGCGGCCGATCCACGATTCCCTGCTGGAGGCCTACCCCAACCAGCCCTCGGTGCAGCGCATGGATCGTGCCTGGCGCGCGCACCGCGGCTGGCAGTTGCATGCCTATGCCGAAGGCGGCCGCAGCGAAGGCGGTGGTGGCGCGTCGCCACTGGGCAACAACGATGGCCGGTATGGCGTGGAAGTGCAGTCGCCGATCCTGGACGACCGCTGGCGTCTGGTGGCCTTCGCCGACCGCCGCAGCGTGGATTTCCAGGACCAGACCATCAACCCGCTGCGGCTGGGTGCCGGTACCCGCTACCGCTTCGGCCAGCTGGACGCGGAGGCCTTCGTCAACCGCGCCAATGACCATGTGGGCGACACCGGCCTGAGCGGCGGCATCGGCTGGCAGTTCAACGACCGCTGGCACGCCGGCATCACCGCCGCACGCAACGATGCCGACGCGTCGATGCAGGCGCGCGTGGCCGGCATCACCGCCGACAGCGTGGCGGTGGCGGTGGATTACCACCGCAACGAGCGCTTCCAGTGGAGCATCGGCGGCAGCCAGTACCGCTATGACGACGGCAACCGCCGCGACACGGTCACCAGCAGCATCCAGCAGCGCCTGCTGACCCGCCCCACTCTGCAGTTGGATGGCCTGGGCAGCGTGTACGCCAGCCGCGGCAGCCTGGACGACGTGCCCTACTTCAACCCGTCCGAAGACCGTTCGGTGGAGATCGGGCTGCGTGTGGACCAGCAGCTGTGGCGGCATTACGAGCGCCACTTCCGCCATCGCCTGACCGTGTCGGTGGGCAACTACTGGCAGCAGGGTTACGGCAGCGCGTTGATTCCTTCGGCCGAGTACCGGCACGAATGGCAGCTGGCCGACGGCCGCATTTTCGAATATGGCGTGAGCTGGTCGCGACCGGTCTACGACGGACAACGTGAACGACACATCGGCTTCGACGCCGGTCTGCGCTGGGGGCAATGAGATGCGACACATGGACTTGAAGCGCTTCATCACCATCACCCTGCTGGCCCTGCTGGCGGTACTGGGCAACGCGCAGGCGCAACCGGTGCCGGCGCAGCTGCCGGCCCGCGTGCTGGACTCGGCCGACAACGGTCTGCTGGTGCTCAGCTACCACGACGTGCGCGACGACGTGGCGGTGAAGGGCGACCCGGACGCGTATGCGGTGAGCACGCAGAACTTCGCAGCGCACCTGGATTGGCTGTCGGCGCATGGCTACCACCCGGTGTCGCTGTCGCAGTTGATCACCGCTTCGCAGGGTGGCACCCCGCTGCCGCCGAAGCCGGTGCTGCTGACCTTCGACGACGGCCTGCGCAGTGTGTACACCAAGGTGTTCCCGCTGCTGCGCGCCTACAACTACCCGGCGCTGGTGGCGGTGATCACCGACTACGTGGACATGGCCCCGGGCCGCACCATCGACTACGGCTACCGTCCGTTCGGGCACGACGACTTCCTGACCTGGGCGCAGCTGCGCGAGATGCAGCGCAGCGGGCTGGTGGAACTGGCCAGCCACACCGACAACCAGCACCACGGGGTGCAGTCCAATCCGCAGGGCAACCAGACCCCGGCGGTGATCACCCGCACCTACTTCCCGGCCACCAGCCAGTACGAAACCGCAGAGCAGTACGAGAACCGCCTGCGCACCGACCTGGCGCTGAGCGTGAAGCGCATCCGCGACAACGTCGGGGTCAGCCCGAAAGCGATCGTGTGGCCGTATGCGGCTTACAACAGCCTGAGCAACAAGATTGCCGAAGACCTGGGCATGCCGGTGTCGTTCGACCTGGAAGGCCGCAGCACGCCGGTGACCCGCGACCTGCACGGGCTGGCGCGCCTGCTGGTGACCGGCAACCCGACTGTGACCAACATCGCCTATGAACTGCGTCGCGACGTGGAACGCGACGGCATGCGTGCGCTGCAGATCGACCTGGATGCGGTGTACGACGCCGACCCGGTGCAGCAGGGCAAGAACCTGGATGCCCTGATCGAACGCGTGAAAACCGTGGGCCCGACCCACGTGTTCCTGCAGGCCTTCGCCGACCCGGACGGCAATGGCTCGGCCGACGCACTGTACTTCCCGAACCGGCACCTGCCGATGCGCGCGGACCTGTTCAACCGCGTGGCGTGGCAGCTGAAGACCCGCGCCGGCGTCAAGGTATACGCATGGCTGCCGGTGCTGGGCTTCGAGCTGAAGGACCCGGCGATCCGCAAGGCGCTGGCGATTGAAAGCCCGGAAAGCGACGGCATCTTCCGCCTGGACTTCACCAACCCGAAGGTGCGTCACATCATTGACGACATCTACGAAGACCTGGCGATCAACTCGTACTTCGAGGGCCTGCTGTTCCACGACGATGCCTACATCCGCGATACCGAACTGGGCAACCTGCCGCAGGAAGGCGCAGATGGCGCACGCACCCAGGCGCTGATCGACTTCACCTTGGAACTGCGCAACGCCGCGCAGCGCTGGCGGCCGAAGCTGGCCACCGTGCGCAACCTGTACGCGCAACCCGTGTTGCAGCCGCAGAGCGCGAGCTGGTTTGCGCAGCGCCTGGACCTGTTCAACAAGGCCTATGACCACACCGCACTGATGGCGATGCCGTGGATGGAAGGCAGCCGCAACCCGGAGAAGTGGCTGGACCGGCTGGTGGTGGCGGTGCGCGAGCACGACCCGCAGCTGAGCCAGACCATGTTCGAACTGCAGACCGTGGATTGGCGCACGCAGAAGGCCATTCCGGGCGAGCGCCTGCGCGCGCAGATCCGCCGGCTGCAGGCGCAGGGCGTGCGCCATTTCGCCTGGTACCCGGACGACTTCATTGCCGGCAAGCCGTCGACCAAGGACGCGCGTGCGGCGATGTCGACGCGCAACTTCCCGTACCCGGAGAAGTGAGGCCCCGCCATGCATCCCTTCGTCTATCTCCTGTTCCAGTTCGCCTTCTTCTATCCCATGGTGATGGCGTTCTTCTGGATGTCTGGCGGGCTGTATTACTTCTTCCGCCGCGAGCGCAAAGCGCGTGACCGCGACAACCCGCCGCCGATGGATCACTACCCGTTCGCGTCGATCCTGATTCCCTGCCACAACGAATCGGACAATCTGGAAGACACCCTGGGCGCGGCACTGGCGCAGAAGTACCCGGACTTCGAAGTGATTGCCATCAACGATGGCAGCCGCGACGACACAGGCGCGCGCCTGGACGTGCTGGCGGCGCAGCACCCGCGCCTGCGCGTGGTGCACCTGGACCGCAACCTGGGCAAGGCCAACGCCCTGCGCATGGGCGCGCTGGCGGCGCGTTCGGAGTACCTGATCTGCATTGACGGCGACGCCATGCTGGAGGAATACGCCACCCACTGGATGGTGTGGCACCTGACCAGCGGCCCGCGCGTGGGCGCGGTGACCGGCAACCCGCGCATCCGCAACCGCTCCACCCTGCTGGGCCGCCTGCAGGTGGCCGAGTTCTCGTCGATCATCGGCATGATCAAGCGCGCGCAGCGCGTGTACGGGCGCATCTTCACCATTTCCGGGGTGATTGCCGGTTTCCGCCGCACCGCCCTGCACCGCATCGGCTACTGGGCCGACGACATGGTGACCGAGGATATCGACATCAGCTGGCGGCTGCAGCTGGACCATTGGGACATTCGCTACGAGCCCAATGCGCTGTGCTTCATCCTGATGCCGGAAACCCTGAAGGGTCTGTGGCGGCAGCGCCTGCGCTGGGCCCAGGGCGGCGTGGAGGTGTTGCTGCGGCACGGCCGTTCGTTGTTCAGCTGGCGCAAGCGGCGCATGTGGGGCGTGCTGCTGGAGTACATCCTGAGTGTGTTCTGGGCTTACACCATGCTGGCGATCGTGGTGCTGTGGGCACTGGGCAAGTTCATGCCGCTGCCCAACGAGTTGTACATCGCCACGCTGCTGCCACAGTGGCACGGCGTGATTCTGGCGCTGGTGTGCCTGCTGCAGTTTGCCAGCAGCCTGATCATCGACCGCCGTTACGAAACACATATTGGACGCAACTACTTCTGGGTGATCTGGTACCCGATGGCGTACTGGCTCATCAGTCTGTTCACGACCCTGGTGGCCCTGCCCAAGACGCTGTTCAAGCGCCGTGGCAAGCGGGCTGTGTGGGTCAGTCCTGACCGGGGAATCAAATGAACGCCAAACCGAAATCCACCCGCCGTTTCGACTCGCGGCTGATCCGCAAGTCGCGCAACCAGCCGCGCCTGCAGCGCACCGCCTGGGGCTTTGTGACCCTGGCGTTCTGGGGCTTCTACTTCTACCTGTGGGCTCCACTGGTGACCGCGATCTCATGGTTGCTGGGCGGCCGCCTGGCCTGGCTGCAGCTGTATGAGTACAAGCAGAGCATCGACCCGTTCCTGGTGATCGCGCTGCCGATCATGCTGGTGTGCTCGGCGGTGCTGCTGATCGCCTGGGCCGAGTACAACCGCTTCCGCTTCGCCGGCAAGGAACGGCGCAATCCGCGCCAGGACGTGACTCGTGAAGAGATGGCCCGCGACCTGGGTGCGACCCCGGCGCTGGCCGCCGAGCTGCTGTCCGGCAAGGCGGTGACCCTGCATATGGACGACCACGCCCGCCCGGTGGGGTTGAGCCACCAAGGGCTGGACGGGGCCGAGCCGGTCGCCCGGTTGGCCTGACGCCCGGCCGGGGCCCCGCTGGACGCGCATGGCGCGTCCCTACAACGATGAATGGCCGCTTCTCCCCACAACCGGCGTATGCTGCTGTTGGGGAGACACCCGCCCGCACATCCATGTGAGGGCATTTCCATGTCATTCGTCGAAAATCTGATCGAACAGGTCGCCCGGGCCACCGGCCTCGGCGACAACACCCGCAAGTTCGTCGGTGTCCTGGCCAGCTACATCTTCAGCCGGCCAGACGGGTTCAGAGGATTCCAAAAACTGTTCCAGAAGGCCGGGCTCGGCGGCATTTTCCAGTCCTGGGAAAGCGGCAGCCCCAGCATGCGCGACATTGAACCGGGGCAGATCCAGAACGCTCTGGGTGCACGCGACGTCAACGCAATTGCGGAAAAGGCCGGCGTCTCAGCCCCCCTGATCGGCGGGCTCATCGCCAAGACGTTGCCCCTGCTGGTGCGTTCGCTGACTGCCGGCGGGAACATTCCCAGCGGCATTCCCGCTTCGCTGGCCGGCCTGACCGGCGGCAACCTCGACTGGGGCAACAACAAGATCACCCACCTGCGTGGCAACCGCAAACGCGGCAGCTTCTGGCGCTGGCTGCTGCCAATCCTCGCCCTGCTGGCGCTGGCCTATTGCGGCTGGCACATGCGCGGCAAATCGCCGCCGGTCGGCACGCCTGCCGCGGCCACGGCCCCGATGGCCGCAACCGATGGCACCGCGCAGTCGATCGGCGCGCCTACGTTCGCGTTCCAGAACAGTGGGGGCACGGTGGATGTGAGCGGAACGCTCGCCACCGCAGCAGAGAAGTTCCAACTGCTGGATGCGCTGAAAGCCACGTTCGGCAGCGACAAGGTGCGTGCCCGCCTCGACGTGGATGCCAGCGTCAAGCCCGTCACCTGGCTGGACCGGTTCAAGGCCATGCTGCCCGGCCTGAAAGCCGACGGCCTGAAGTTCGCCTTCAACGGTGATGCAGTGAAACTGGACACCAGTGCCCTGCCCGAGGCTGAGCGCGTGGCGGTCAGTTCACTGTTCCAGGAGAAGTTGCCAGCGGTGAAGGTAGAAGGGCTATTTGATCGCGGCGTCAAAGCCATCCAGGAGCTCAAAGCTGGCTACAACGCCAGCGATCTCACCAAGGCATTGAACCTGACCACGGTGAAGTTCGAAACCGGCTCGGCCAACCTGACCCGCAGCAGCCAGGAAATCATCCGCCAGGCCGCCGAGGCAATTGAAGGCGCACCGGCCGGTACCCGCGTGGAAGTGGGCGGGCATACTGACAGCCAGGGCGATGCCACCAGCAACCAGCTGCTGAGCGAGCAGCGGGCGCGGGCCGTGGCCGATGCCTTGATTGCCGAAGGGGTGCCAGCGGAGCGGCTGGCAGCGCGTGGGTTCGGGTCGAACCGGCCGGTGGGCGACAACAGCACCGACGCCGGGCGCGCGGCGAACCGCCGCATTGGGTATGAGGTGATGCGGTAGGCAACGACCGTTGGTCGTTGCATGGGTAGGTAACGACCAACGGTCGTTACCTACCTCCGCGTCTGCCCTTCCCCGCGCACCACAAACCTTTCCACGGTCAATGCCTCCAGCCCCATCGGCCCATACGCATGCAGCCGCGTGGTCGAGATGCCGATCTCCGCGCCCAGCCCCAACTCGCCGCCGTCGGAAAAGCGCGATGAGGCATTCACCATCACCACCGCTGAACGCAACGCCTGCACGAAGCGTTCGGCCGCTGCTGCATCCTCGGTGACGATCACCTCGGTGTGATCCGAGCTGTACTGCTGGATATGCGCCAGCGCCTGTTCCAGGTCATCCACCACGCGGACGGCCAGAATGAGATCCAGGTATTCGGCGGCGTAATCTTCATCGGTGGCTTCAGCGGCCTGCGGCAGCCACTGCCGCGCATGCGCGTCGGCACGCAGCTGCACGCCACGTTCCGCCAGTGCCTTTCCGGCCTGCGGCAGGAAGTCGGCTGCCACGTCGACATGCACCAGCAGCGTCTCCAGCGAGTTGCACGCGGCCGGGCGGCTGCACTTGCCGTCTACCAGCAGGTCTACTGCGCGCTGCAGGTTCGCGGCGCGGTCCACATACAGATGGCACACGCCCTTGTAGTGCTTGATCACCGGCACGCGTGCGTGTTCGGCGACGAAACGGATCAGCCCTTCACCACCGCGCGGAATGGCCAGGTCGATCACCTCGTTGAGCTGCAGCAGTTCCAGCATGGTTTCGCGGCGCAGGTCTTCCACCAAGGTCAGCGCCGCATCCGGCACGCCGGCGTCGCGCAGGGCGCGCTTGAGTGCGGCGGCAATCGCGGTGTTGGAGTGGATCGCTTCCGAGCCACCGCGCAGAATCACCCCGTTACCGGCCTTGATGCACAGCGCGGCGGCGTCGGCTGTCACGTTGGGGCGCGCTTCGTAGATCATCGCGATCACGCCGAGTGGCACGCGCACCTTCTGTACGCGGATGCCGTTGGGGCGGATGTCATCGCGGGTGATCGCGCCGACCGGGTCGGGCAGCGCGGCCACTTCGCGCAGGGCGGCGCTGATGGTGGCCAGGCGCGATGGGTTGAGCGCGAGGCGGTCGAGCATGGCGCTGCCGGTGCCTTTGGCTTCGGCGGCGGCGAGATCGCGGGTGTTGGCGGCGAGGATGGTGGCGGCATCGGCGTCGAGGGCATCGGCCATGCCGTTGAGCAGCGCGGTTTTGGCGCTGGAGGAGAGCTGTGCGAGGTGTTGTGCGGCGGCGCGGCAGGCCAGGGCCTGGGTGCGGATGTCATCAGCCATTAGGAATTCCTCGTAGAGCCACGCCCTGCGTGGCTGCGGGGTGGGTCGAAGCCACGCAGGGCGTGGCTCTACGTGTTATCAGGCATGGCGTTTGACGCGCATGGCGCGTCACTACGCTTCCGGATCCCCCGTAGTGACACGCCATGCGTGTCATCGCGGCACCGGAACGCGCACTCACACCAGCACCATATCGTCACGGTGAATCACGTTACCGCCATAGTTGTACCCCAGCACCCCTTCAATCTCCCGCGAATGCCGCCCGGCCACGCGCCGGATGTCACTCGCAGAATACTGGCTCACCCCACGCGCCAGCACCACATCGCCGGCGTCGCCACGCAGCCGCACCTGCACCATGTCGCCGCGCCGGAATTCACCCTCGGCGGTGGTCACCCCACCCGGCAGCAACGAAGCACCCTTCTCCCGCAGGGCCCGCGCCGCGCCTTCATCGATCACAATCGCCCCGGTCTCCAGCGGCGCATGCCGCAGCCAGTACTTGCGGGCAGCCTCTCGGCTCTGCCCGGCATGGATACGGGTGCCGAACAGCCGCCCCTGCGCCAGCGCGCGCATTACATCGGCATCGCGGCCATTGAACAGGCAGGTATCAATGCCCACCCTGCCCGCCTTGGCGGCAGCTTCAAGCTTGGTATGCATGCCGCCAGTGCCGGCACCACTGCCAGCCCCGCCGGCCATCGCCAGTACGGTCGTGGTCAACTCGCGTACGTCGTGGATCGGAACGGCCGCAGGATCGCGACGCGGATCAGCGCTGTACAGACCGTCAATATCGGTGGCGATGAACAGCACGTCGGCGTCGATCAACGCCGCCACGGTAGCGGCCAGGTTGTCGTTGTCGCCCAGCTTCAGTTCGTCCACCGACACGGTGTCGTTCTCGTTCACCACTGGCAAGGTGCCCAACCGCAGCAGTTCGTTGAGCGTGGCGCGCGCGTTGAGATAGCGACGACGGTTGCGCAGGTCGTCGTGAGTGAGCAGCACCTGCGCCACCGGCCGCTCGAAAAATCGCTGCCACAAGCCAATCAACTGCGCCTGGCCCAATGCGGCCAACGCTTGGCGTGCGGCCATGGCCGCACCGGCTTCCAATGCGCGCGGCACAATCGCGCGACCCGCGGCCACGGCACCAGAAGAAACAATCACCACCTCGCGCCCAGCCTGCACATGCGCCGACACAAACTGCGCCAAGCCCAGCGCGTGGCGCGGCGACAAGCCACCGCCATCCGCAGCCAGCAGGCTGCTGCCGACCTTGAGCACAGCCCGCCGCCACGAGGGCAACGCTTGTTCGGGGAAACGCGATGCGGTCATGGCAGCTACCAGTAATGGGGTCAGGTGGGGTTAGCGGGTCAACCACTCGTGCACATGCAGGTCCGACGCCTGCATCGTCACCAGCGGATCGCGGGCGACGATGGCTTCGGCCTCGGCAAGGCTTCCCACATTGCAGAGCACATAGGCCCCGCCGCTGCCGTCGCTGAAGCCACCGGTCAAGTGCAGCTGGCCGGCAGCACGCAGCGCATCAAGGAAGTCGCGGTGCGGCTGCACGGCGGCGGCAGTGAACCCGGGCAGACGGATCGCCATCACCAGGTAAAGGGTCGCCATCAGACCAGCGCCGCCCAGCGCGTGCGCAGTTCGTCCAGACGCAGGTCGGCCGCCGCACCCGGCGACACGCGCGCGGCAAGGCTGCCTTCCGGCGTGCGACCCTGGCCCGCCGTATCGGCCGAGGCCGCAGCCGCCTTGTAGGCTTCACGGAACGGCACACCGGCAACAGCCGCTTCGACGGCGACGTCGGTGGCGTACATGCCCGAATCGATGGCGGCGCGCAGCTTGTCATCGCGCCACTCGAGGTTGGCCAGCAGCGCCGGCAGCAGTTCCAGTGCCGGAATGCCGCGACCGAAGCCATGGAAGATCGCCCCCTTGCTGCTCTGCAGGTCGCGGTGATAGCCGGACGGCAGCGACAGCAGCTGCTCGATCTCGGTACGCGCGGCGGCCACGGCCGCATGGGTGGCACGCAGCAGTTCGACCACGTCAGGGTTGCGCTTGTTCGGCATGATCGAGCTGCCGGTGGTGTACTGCGCTGGCAGCGCCACGAAACCGAACTCGCCGCTGGTGAACAGCGACAGGTCCCAGGCGATGCGACGCAGATCCAGCGTGGCACCGCCGAGGGCTTCCAGCGCGGCCAGCTCGAACTTGCCGCGCGACAGCTGCGCGTAGATCGGCGAGATCTGCATGCGCGCAAAGCCCAGCGCTTCGGTGGTGTGGCTGCGATCCAGCGGCAGGTTGACGCCGTAGCCGGCCGCGGTGCCCAGCGGATTGGCGTCGATCAGCGCGTAGGTGTCGTGCGCGCGGATGGCATTGTCGATGAAGGCTTCGGCCCAGCCGGCCCACCACATGCCCGCCGAGGAAACCACAGCGCGCTGGATGTGGGTATACCCCGGCAGCGGAATGTCCTTCTCGGCTTCGGCGCGGTCCAGCGCGACCTTGGCGATCTCGCGGCTCAGCTCGGCCACGCGCAGCAGCTTGTCCTTCAGCCACAGGCGGGTGGCGACCAGGATCTGGTCGTTGCGGCTGCGCCCGGTGTGGATGCGGCGGCCGGCATCGCCGAGGCGCTCGGTCAGGCGCGCTTCGATGGCCGAATGGCAATCCTCGAAACGCTCATCGAGCACGAACGCGCCGCTGCGGAAATCGTCGGCAAGGATGTCCAGCTCGCGCAGCAGGCCGTCCAGCTCTTCACTGCTGAGGATGCCGATGTGCTGCAGGCCCTGCGCATGCGCCTTGCTGGCGGTCACGTCGTACAGGAAAAACTCGCGGTCAAGGATGACGTCATCGCCGGCCAGGAAGGTCTGGATTTTCGCATCCACCGCCACGCCGGGCTTCTGCCACAGAAGGTCTGCCATTGTCTTGCTCCAATCAATGCGGAATTGCGGTGAGCTCGTCCAGGCCCAGGGCCAGGTTGAGGTTCTGCATGGCCTGGGTGGCCGCGCCCTTGAGCAGGTTGTCCAGGGTGGCGACCACGACCACGCGCTTGCCACCCGGGGCGACGTCGAAGCCACCGATCTGCACGCCGTGGCGGCCGGCGATGTGGCTCACCCAGGGGGCCTGGTCGATCACTTCAACCAACGGCTCGTGCGCGTAGAAGGCCTGGTACCGGGCCAGGATCTGCTCGCGGGTCATCATCTCGGTCAGCCAGAGGTTGACGGTCATGGTGATGCCACGGAAATGCGGGGCCACGTGCGGCATGAACTCCACCGGCACGCGCAGGTGCGCGGACACTTCGCGCTCGTGTACGTGGTTGGTGAGCGCATACGGCATCAGGTTGTCGGCCAGCAGCTCGGGGTTGTTCTTGTCCGACGGCGTGGTGCCGGCACCGGAGTAACCGGACACACCAAAGCACTGCGGCGGGCCGGCCAGCTGGGTCAGCAGCGGGCTGATCGCCAGCTGCATGGCGGTGGCGTAGCAGCCGGGGTTGCTGATGTGCTTCTGGCCAACGTAATCACCGCGGGTCAGTTCGGGCAGGCCGTAGTACCAGCTGCCTTCGAAACGATGGTCGGCGGACAGGTCAACGATGACGGTGTCCGGCTTGGCGGCGTGGAGCGCGGCCACAAACGGGGCCGAGAGATTGTTCGGCAGTGCGAGGATCACCGCGTCCATGCCCTTGGCGGCCACGGCGTCGGCGTCGAGGTTTTCAAAATGCAATCCGCCGGTGATCTCCGGGTAATGGTCACCCACGCGCTGGCCGGCCAGCTCGCGCGAGGACACGAAGCCCAGCTGCAGGTTCGGGTGGGCGGCGATCAGCTTGATCAGCTCGGCCCCGGTGTGGCCACGTGCGCCGACGATGCCAACGGTGAAGTTCTTGGAAGTGCTCATGCGGTTCTCTTCGCTCAGCCCAGCAGGCTGGGGGTGCGGGCAGCGCAGTGGTCGACGTAGCTGCGGATCCGCTCGAAACCGTCCGCGCCAAACCAGAACACCTTCCAGTGATCCTGTTTGTAGCAGCCGTCGGATTCGGCGTAATAGAAATGATTGATCGGGTTGCCGTGGCGCGAGCGCCAGAACAGCTGCGGGGTTTCTTCCAGCATCACGTTCCACACGGCGCGCCCCAGGCCTTCGCCCTGTGCATCATCGAGCACAGCGAACTTGTCCAGGTACACGCCTTCAGCCTCGTCGGTGAGGATCACCGCGGCGCGGTAGTTCTCGCTGACATAGGCACGCAGCAGCTTGGTCTTGTCGAAGTAGTCCGGCACCAGGGTGCGGCCGAAGCTGGATTCGATCAGGCCCTTCAGGCGCGGCAGGTCCAGTTCGCTCCAGGAAGTTGCACGCAGCACCTTCTCACCCTTGCGCACCAGCGTGCCTGAGCCCTTGTGGGTGAACAGTTCCTTGGCCAGGTCGGCCGGACGGGTGATCGACACCGACGATTCCAGCGGCAGGCGGTCGAGCAGGTCTTTGATCTGTTCGATCTTCACCTTCATGCCGCCATGGATCCACGTCTGGGCAATCAGATGGTCATACTCGGTGGACAGGTTGATCGAGTCGATTACCTTGCCTTCTTCGTCAAGCAGACCGCCGGTGCCGGTGAGGAAGATGATCTTGTACGGCTGCAGTTCCTGCACCAGCTCGTTGGCGGCAAAGTCTGCATTGACGTTGAGGATCTGGCCGCAGCGGGTTTCACCCAGGCTGGTGATCACCGGAATGGAGCCGGCGCGCAGGCTGGCTTCAATCGGAGCAAGGTTGACCTTCTTCACCTCGCCCACCAGACCGTAGGTGGCCTGATCCAGGTACTCGGCTTCGAACACGCCACCGGTGATGGAAGTGGCGCGTGCACCATTCTGCTGCAGCGCTTCCACCAGCTGCAGGTTGGACTGCTGGAACACCCGGCGCACTATCGCCAGGCCTTCCGGCGAGGTCACGCGCAGGCCGTTGACAGTTTCCTTGACGATGCCCGCGGCGGACAGCTCGGCATCCAGCTGCGGGCCCGCGCCGTGCAGCACGATCGGGGTCAGGCCCACTTCCTGCAGGAACGACAGCGAGGAGGTCAGCGCGTCGAGGTCGTCGCGCAGCACCGCGCCGCCGACCTTGACCACGGCAAAGCGCTTGGCGTCCAGCTGCGAAAAGCGCTTCAGGTACTGGCTGATCTCCTTCGCGCTGGCCATGCTGGAGAGCAGGCGCACGATGGTCTGGCGGGTCTGGCGGTGGGGCTGGAGTGCAGGAGACATTTCGGTTTCGTCACAAGCGGCCGCAGCCGCAGGAAGGGGGAACGTCGCAGCAGGCTGCGACGCGCTCATCAATCAGGCACCGGCGGCGATGATGCGGTGCACGGAATCGGTGTAACGCTGCAGCTGCTCCAGCGTCACGAACTCATCGGCGGTGTGCGCCTGGGCGATATCGCCCGGGCCATACACCATCGTGGTGTAGCCACCGGCCGAGAACAGCGAGGCCTCGGTCCAGAAGTCCACCGCGTTGCCAATCGGAATGTCCAGCGCATCGGCGACGTCGCGCGCCAGCAGGCGGCGATGTTCGGCTTCAGCGATGTCACCCGCCGGCAGGCTGGGGCCACGGAAGGTTTCGGTGAACAGTGCCGCTTCCGGTTCGGCGAAGCCGGCAAAGGTGGCCAGCAGCGCGTCGATATCCATCGACGGCAGCGGGCGGAAGCCAAAACGCAGTTCGGCCGCCGGCGCAATCATATTGGCCTTGATGCCGCCTTCCACGCGACCGATGTTGAAGCGCAGGCCAGTCAGCCCGCCGAAGCGCGCGTGGGCCAGCGACTCCACATGGTCCAGTGCGCGGTTGCCCCAGCGCATGGCCTGGTGCAGCGCGCTGGCGGCCGCATCCTGTTTGCCGGACGCGTGCCCTGCCCGCCCGGCGAACTGCATCAGCACCGAGCTGATGCCACGGTGCGCGAGCACCGCTTCGCTCATGGTCGGCTCGGCCACCAGCACCGCTTCATACGGAATGCCACGGGCCAGGAACGCCGCGATGCAACGCGGGTCGTTGGCTTCTTCGTCGCTGGAGAACAGGAACGCGGCGTCGCCGTCGCTGGCGTTGGCCGCGGCCACCAGTGCAGCGGCGGCACCCTTGATGTCGCACACACCCAGGCCGATCACCCGGTCTTCGGCGCGCCGCATTACATGCGGGTCGGCACTCCAGTGCGGGGAATCGGGCACGGTATCCAGATGCACGTTGAACAGATACTTCGGCGTACCGCGCACCGCATACAGGCTGACCGCACCGGCACCGTGGTCGATCACCTCGACGTTGAACCCGGGCAGGTTCGCACGCAGGTAATCGAAGATGCCGCCGGTGGTGATCGCACGCGGCGGATTGCGGGTGTCGAACGACACCAGGGCCTGCAGGTGGTTGAGCGTTTGTTCAAGCATGAATCAAAGTTTCCTGTGGAGCCGGGCATGGCCCGGCACTACATGGGTGGGCGTAGTGCCGGGCCATGCCCGGCAACCAAGCGGTGCTGATCAGCGATTGACCTGCGCGTACAAGGTCGAGCTCATACCGAAGAGCTTGATGAAGCCCTCGGCCTCCTCCACACCCCAATCCGCCGACTGCGCATACGTCGCGCCCTTGGCATTGAGCAGGTGCGGCGACTTCACCGCCACCGCATCCACGCGGCCGCCACGGGTTTCCAGCACCACTTCGCCGTTGACCTTGCCCTGCGAAGACTTCAGGAAGGCTTCGATGTCGGTCTTCAGCGGGTCGTGGTAGAAGCCTTCGTACACCAGCTCCACCCACTTGCGTGCGACGTCCGGCTTGAAGCGGTTCTGCTGCTTGGTCAGCACGGCATCTTCCAGCGCGCGGTGCGCGGTCAGCAGCGAGACCAGGCCCGGGGCTTCGAACACGATGCGGCCCTTCAGACCGATCACGGTGTCGCCGGTGTACACACCACGGCCCACGCCGTACGGGGCAAACAGCTTGTTGAGCTGGGCCAGGATCTGCTCGCCCGGCAGCGCCTTGCCGTTCAGTTCAACCGCTTCGCCTTCGACGAACTTCAGGGTGACGTGCAGCGCTTCGGTCGGCCACTGCTCACGCGGTGCACACCAGCCGCGCGCGCCTTCGCCCGGGGCTTCCCAACGGTCGATCTCGCCGCCGGACATGGTGACGCCCAGCAGGTTCTCGTTGATGGTGTAGGCCTGCTGCTTGGCGCGCACGCCGAAGCCACGCTCTTCCAGGTACTTCTGCTCGTAGGCGCGGGTCTGGGTGTGTTCCTTCTGGATTTCACGGATCGGCGCGACGATCTGGTAGTCGCCCAGCGCCTTCACCGCCAGGTCGAAACGCACCTGGTCGTTGCCCATGCCGGTGCAGCCGTGGGCGATGATGTTGGTGCCCAGTTCGGCAGCGCGCTTCAGCGCGGCGTCGACGATCAGGTAACGGTCGGACACCAGCAGCGGGTACTGGCCCTGGTAACCTTCGCCGGCCCACACGAACGGCTTGACGAAGCCCTTCCAGATGGCCGGGCCACCGTCGACGGTGACGTGGCTGGTGACGCCCAGTTCGGCGGCGCGCTTTTCGATGAAGTCGCGTTCCTCGTCATCCACGCCGCCGGTGTCGGCGAACACGGTATGCACGTTGTAGCCGCGTTCCTGCAGGTAGGGCACGCAGAAGCTGGTGTCGAGTCCGCCGGAGAAGGCCAGGACGATGTCTTTGTTCGTGGTCATGGGGGTGAGGTCCGATTGCGATGTATGGGTGATTTCTGGAATGGATCAACGACCGGCGACGGCGGCCATGATCGCCTTCTGCACGTGCAGGCGGTTCTCGGCTTCGTTGATGGCAATGCACTGCGGCGAATCCATCACGCCGTCGGTGGCCTTGACGTTGCGGCGCAGCGGCAGGCAGTGGCTGAACACGCCGTTGTTGGTGAGCGCCATCTTGCGTTCGTCCACGATGAAGTGCTTGTACTGGTCGCGGATCGGCTTTTCCGGCTCCCAGTTGCCGAAGAACGGCAGCGCGCCCCAGCTCTTGGCGTAGACCACGTCGGCACCGGCGTAGGCGCTGTCGATGTCATGGCTGATCTTCAGCGAACCGCCGTTCTCGGCGACGTTCTGCTCCGCCCAGCCCATGTAGCGCTCGTCCAGGATGTAATCCGCGGTCGGGCACAGCAGGGTCACGTCCATGCCCATGCGGGTGGCGATGGTCAGTGCCGAGTTGGCCACCGCGGTGTTCAGCGGCTTGGGGTGGTAGGTCCAGGTCAGCACGTACTTCTTGCCGCGCAGGTCCTGGGTGCCGAAGTGTTCCTGCAGTGCCATCACGTGGGCCAGTTCCTGGCACGGGTGGGTGATGGTTTCCATGTTGATCACCGGCACCGGCGAGTACTTGGCGAAGCTGTTGAGCACGATGTCCTGGCGGTCATAGGCCCAGTCGACGAACTTCGGGAACGCGCGCACCGCGATGATGTCGCAGTACCGGCCCAGCACCTTGGCCACTTCGGCGATGTGCTCTTCGGTGTCGCCGTCCATCACCGCGCCCAGGTTGAACTCGATCGGCCAGGCATCTTTGCCCGGCTGCAGCACCACCGCATGCGCGCCCAGCTGGAACGCGCCCAGCTCGAAGCTGGTGCGGGTACGCATGGACGGATTGAAGAACACCAGGGCGATGGACTTGCCCTTCAGGTGGTCGCCGAGCTTGTTCTGTTTGAACAGGGCGGCCTGGGTCAGCAGGGCGTCCAGTTCCGGACGGCTCCAGTCCTGAGTGTTCAGGAAGTGCTTCAGGGACATCGATCGATCCTTTGAGGCGGGTTTCAATGGAAGAAAGGGTACAAATGCAACTTTTCAAATCGTAGAAACGAAAAAACCCAGCACGGGGGCTGGGTTTTCCGAACAGACAGCACGAAGCTCCGGTTACCCAGCGAAAATGTGGGGTTCCGGTCGGCGGGCACGCGACGTCATGCCCGTAGCCATACGGGCGGCGCTGGTGTCGTGCTGGAAGTCGGTGAGTTTCATCGCCCGCCATCTTTACATGTGCGGGGGGCGGGTGCAACACCCGTCGTTACGGATTGGCCGGCCCGGCCTGCTGCTCGGCCCCGACCCACGGGGTGATCGAGACCCGGATCTTGAGGCGGTTGCCCGGATCTTCCGGCAGCCGCGAACGGTACTTGGTGCCCTTGTAGACGTAATCCACGTCGTAGGCGATGGGCCGGCGGAACTCACGGCCGACCGGCACGATCTTGCAGTCACGGGTCAATAACGGGCCATTGCCGGCCGCCGGGGCGGCTTCCACCACCGGGCTGCCGTCTTCGTTCACCTGGGTGTCGTCACGCTTGAAGATCGAGCGCACCGAGTCCATGAAGCGGCCGAAACGGCCCTTCTCTTCCTGCGGCTCTTCGCCGGTGACGTTCACCGGAGCTAGGGTCCGGGTCGAGACCGGCTCGCAATGCTCCTCGGTGCGGGTGGCCCGCAGGGTCTGGAACACCGGCTCCACGTTGAGCACCTGGGCGTAGTCGAACTTGACATTCTCGACAATCACCACCCGGTTGCGCACGTCGGCTTCCTGGGCGCACGCCGTGAAGGCGGCACTTCCGGTCAGGCAGCCAGCCAGCGTCAGCAACAAAGCGGATTTCATTGGCAACCGGGTCGAGGACAAGGGGGATAGTGTAGGCAGTGCCAGGGGCAAGGGGCTGAACATTACCCGTCCGTGACGCTATTGCCCATAGCTAGACGGCCATAAAACGACACCACCTGACGTGGTCAGCCCGCTTCAGGCCCCGCCAGACCGGCGCTGGCGACCGTTGTGCTCTAAAATCGGGGGCTTGCCCCACTCCCCTCGGCCAACGCCCCTCATGACCCTGCGCCTGCACAACAACCTGACACGCCAGCTCGAACCGTTCACCCCGCTCGATCCGGCCTGTCCGACCCTGTATGTGTGCGGTCCCACGGTCTACAACTATGTACATATCGGCAACGCCCGCGGGCCGGTGGTGTTCGGGGTGCTGGCCGACCTGCTGCGCCGGCGTTTCGGCGGTTTGCGCTACGCGCGCAACATCACCGACGTGGACGACAAGATCAACACCGCCGCACGCGAGCAGAACGTGCCGATCACCGCGATCACCGACCGCTTTGCCGCCGCCTACCGTGAAGACATGGCCACGCTGGGCGTGGTGCCGCCGGACATCGAGCCGGAAGCCACCGCGCACATGGCGCAGATCATCACCATGATCGAGCAGCTGATCGCGGCCGGGCATGCCTACGCGGCCGAAGGCCACGTACTGTTTTCGGTGTCTTCGTATGCCGACTACGGCAAGCTCTCGCGCCGCGACCCGGAGGAAATGCTGGCCGGCGCACGCGTGGACGTGGCTCCCTACAAGCGTGACCCGGGCGACTTCGTGCTGTGGAAGCCGTCCAGCGACGACCTGCCGGGCTGGGATTCGCCCTGGGGCCGTGGCCGCCCCGGCTGGCATATCGAATGCTCGGCGATGGCCGCCGCACACCTGGGCGAAACCATCGATATTCACGCCGGCGGTGTCGACCTGCAGTTCCCGCACCACGAGAACGAGATCGCGCAGAGCGAGTGCGCCCACGGCGGCAAGACCTTCGCCCGGTTCTGGCTGCACAACGGCATGCTCAACTTCGGCGGCGCCAAGATGAGCAAGTCGATCGGCAACATCGAGCGCGTGCATGACCTGGTGCGCAAGCATGCGCCGGAAGCGCTGCGACTGGCCCTGCTGTCGGCACACTACCGACAGCCGCTGGACTGGTCCGATGCGCTGATCGAACAATCCGCGCGCACGCTGGATCGTCTGTACGGCACCCTGCGTGATCTGGCCGACGTGGAAGCCACGGCGGTAATTCCGGCGGAAGTGGAAGCCACCCTGGACGACGACCTGAACACCCCGCAGGCGCTGGCCGAGCTGGCGCGCCTGGGTGCTGAAGCGCGTCGTGCCGAACCGGCAGACCGTGTCGCCGCCAAGTCTGCCCTGCTGGGCGCAGGCCTGGCGCTGGGCCTGCTGCAGCAGGACCCGGCGGCGTGGTTTGGTACCGCCGGTGGCGACGCCGACGACGATGCACGCATCCAGGGCCTGATTGACGAACGCACGGCTGCCAAGGCTGGGCGTGACTTTGCCCGTGCTGATGCGATCCGCGACCAGTTGGCGGCGGAAGGCATAGTGCTGGAGGACACCGCGCAGGGTATTCGCTGGGTGCGCAAGCGCGGCTGACGCCGTCACCCGACCAACGGTCGGGTGCTACCGGGTCACTCCACCAACGGTCGGGTGTTACCGGGTTTCCGCGGCGGTGTTGTGTGGCGGCCGTGTTGTTTCGTTGATACCGAATTGATTGAGAGTGTTGTGATGGAAAGTCCGTTCCCGCTTGAACCCACTGCTGCCGAAGCGCAGGCCGCCATTGCCGAGGAATTCGCCTTCTTCGGTGACTGGTCCGAGCGCTACCAGTACCTGATCGACCTGGGCCGCAAGCTGCCGGCCTTCCCTGAGGAATGGAAATCCGAAGAACACCGTCTGCTCGGCTGCCAGTCGATGGTCTGGATCGTGCCGGAGGGCAACGCGCAGAACCTGCGCTTCCATGCGATCAGTGACTCGGCCATCGTCTCGGGTCTGATCTACCTGGCCCTGCGGGTGTACTCGGGCCGTTCGGCGGAAGAGATCCTGGCGACCGAGCCGACCTACATCAGCGACATCGGCCTGGCCAAGCACCTGTCGCCAACCCGCAGCAACGGCGTGGCGGCGATGCTGGCCTTCATCCGCGACACCGCAAAAGCACAATCGTGAGCCCGGCCGCCCCCACGCCGGCCGGCGAAGAAAGCGCACTCGGTCTGCTGGCCCGCCCGGGCTTCGCACAAGTACTGGCGTACCGCATCCTGGCGATGCTGTCGTACCAGATCGTGGCGGTGACGGTGGGTTGGCACATCTACGAGGTGACCCGCAATCCGTTCTCGCTGGGCCTGGTGGGGCTGGCCGAGGTGCTGCCGTTCTTCTGCGTGGCCCCGTTTGCGGGCTATCTGGTTGACCATCTGCCGCGCCGCCGGCTGGGCATGGTGGCGTGCACGGGGCTGGTGCTGACGGCCGTGGTGCTGACCTGCGTGGCGATGGGCTGGCTTCCCTTCAATGGGGTCTGGCCGATCTACGCGGCGATTGCGCTGACCGGCATGGTGCGCGCGTTCCTGTCGCCGATCTACAACGCGTTGTTCGCACGGGTGCTGGAACGGCACCAGTACGCACGTGGCGCGGGCCTGGGCGCGGTAGTGTTCCAGACCGGCATGGTGATCGGCCCGGCCCTGGGTGGCGTGCTGGTGGGCATGGGCGGCAAGGGCGTGGCCTATGCGGTGGCGGCGACGTTCGCGCTGGCGGCGCTGGGCTGTCTGGCCGCACTGCGGGTGAGCGAGCCGGTGCATACCGGCCCGGCGGCACCGATCTTCAAGAGCATCGCCGAAGGCGGCCGGTTCGTGCTGGGCAACCGGATCATGGTGGGCGCGATGGCGCTGGACATGTTCTCGGTGTTGCTGGGCGGCGTGGTGGCGATGCTGCCGGCGTTCCTGCATGAAATCCTGCACCACGGCCCAGAGGGTCTGGGCATCCTGCGCGCCGCCCCGGCACTGGGCTCAGTGTGCGTGGGTCTGTGGCTGGCGCGGCACCCGCTGCAGAAGCACGCGGGCCGGGTGCTGTTGTTCGCGGTGGCGGGCTTTGGCCTGTGCGTGATCGGCTTCGGCCTGTCCCACCACTTCTGGCTGTCGGCGGCAATCCTGCTGTTCTACGGGGCCTTCGACGGCGTCTCGGTGGTGGTACGCTCGACCATCCTGCAGCTGGCCACGCCCGAGGAAATGCGTGGGCGCGTGTCCTCGATCAACGGCATTTTCATCAGTTCCTCGAACGAACTGGGCGCGTTCTACGCCGGCACCATGGCCAAACTGCTGGGCCTGGTCCCAGCGGTGGTGCTGGGCGGCTTCGCGGTACTGAGCGTGGCCGGCATCACCGCCTGGAAGAACCCCACCCTGCGCCGCTTGAATCTGCGCGATCTGCAGTAGAGCTGGGCTTGCCCGGCTGCTGTTGGATTCGTGCGAACAGCCCTCGGTTCACGGTATCCCTGACTTGGCGGCTCGGGATGGGCGTTCCGGGGGACGGCGCAAGTACGTCCTTGTAGCCTCAGTCGCCGCATCCATGCGGCTCATGCCCCCTCCAGCCCACCCCGAGCCACCCTCGACAGAGGGTCGGTGGCCATGGGAAATGCCAGATCAACGGCAACGTTGATCCGAGGTCATGCGTTACCGAACGTTGGGGATTTCACGGCGATCGTCTGTCGACCGATCCCACCAAGGCATTCCGAATTCCACCGGGGCCAAGCGCGGCTTTTGATTTTCCATGGCCACCGGCCAACTGTCTGGGGCGTGCCGGGGTGGGTTTGCGGGACCGTAGAAAACATGGATGTTTTCTACGAGCCCCCATGGACGGGTTTACGGCGTGTCCCGCAAACCCACCCTGGCACGCCCAAACACGGAAACCGATGACCACCGGCTGTTCGCCAAAAACCAACAGCAGCCGGGCAAGCCCGGCTCTACGAGCAACAAAAAACCCGGCCGGAGCCGGGTTTTTCGCGCAATCAGCAACAGCGAGCGATCAATCGCCCTGCTGCTTCTGCATGTGCTCCCAACGCTCCTGGGCGTCGATGGTGCGTTCGGCGGTCAGACGCGCTTCCAGGCGGTCCAGGCCGATCTCTTCACCGGTGTCGACGCAGTAGCCGTAGTCGCCGGCTTCCAGACGCTTCAGGGTGCTTTCGATCTTGCCGATCAGCTTGCGGTAGCGGTCGCGGGTACGCAGTTCGAGCGAATTTTCCGTTTCGCGGGTGGCGCGTTCGGCTTCGTCGCCGATGTCGCGGACTTCTTCCTTGAGGTTCTCGATGGTCTGCTTGGACTCTTCGACCAGCTCACCACGCCACTGCTGCAGACGCTGGCGGAAATACTCCAGCTGCAGCGGGCTCATGTATTCCTCTTCTGCACTCGGCTTGTAGCCGGCGGGCAGGATCGGACGGCCGGTGGCCTCGTCGGTCTTGTACTCCACTACCTTGACCTTGGTGCGCGGAGCCGGGGCGGACGAGCGCGCGGCGACGGCCACGGCGACCTTGCCGACGGGGCGCTGCACGGCAGGCTTGGCGGTGGGCTCGGACTTGGCGGGGGTTTTTGCAGGCGATTTCGAAACGGGCACGGGATTCTTGTTTTGCGGGGCCTTCGGCGCGGGGGCAGCCGCTGCCGCCTTCGGCGCAGCGGCCGGGGCAGGAGCAGGCTTGGCCGCGGCCTTGGCCGGGACAGACTTGGCCGGAGCCGGCGGAGCCGACTTCGGTGCGGACTTCACTACGGGTGCTGCGGCCGGCTTGGCGGCCGGCTTGGATGCCACGGGCTTGCTGGCAGCCTTGGCCGGTGCCGGCTTGGCAACGGCTTGCTTCACCGGCGCGGGCTTGGCCGCCGGCTTTGCGGGTGCTTTGACGGCTTTGGCCGGAGCGGCGACCTTCTTTGCCGGGGCCTTGGCGACCGGCTTGGGCGCAGCCTTCTTCGCCACCACCGGCTTCTTGACCGGTGCCTTGGCAACAGGCTTGGCCGGAGCCGCCTTCTTTGCGGGCTTGGCCGGAGCGGCAACCTTCTTTGCTGGTGCCTTCGGAGCCGGCTTGGCAGCCGCCTTCTTGGCCACGACCGGTTTGGTCGCCGGCTTCTTGGCAACGGACTTGGCCGCCTTCTTGACTACAGGCTTGGCGGTTTTCTTGGCGGCCTGGACGGCCTTCTTTGCAGTTTTTTTAGCAGCCACGAAACGCTCTTCCTTGGTTTCCCCCGGGGCCCGGGAAAGCGGGCCTTTATAGCCTACCCGACCCGCAGCAGCAACCACGTGACGGACTCCGTTCATGCGCGGAGCCGTCTGCGGTGACATCGGGCCCCGGATGGGGTGGACCGACGTGCGCAGTTCGGTACCTGACCCGGCGCCTTCGACACCGGGGCGGCCTGCCCGCGCACCAGGCGCGGACCGGACCAACAGCCCATCCTGCGACAAATGCGGCCTTCATGCCAACTGCTCTAAGATGGGGAGGTGATCTCACGCCTGCTCATCGCCCTGCTCCGCGTCTACAAGCGCTTCATCAGCCCACTGCTGGGACCGCGCTGTCGCTTCATGCCCAGCTGTTCTGAATACGCCATGCAGGCCATTGCCATGCACGGCCCCGCGCGCGGTAGCTGGCTTGCCGCCAAGCGCCTGGGGCGTTGCCATCCCTTCCATCCCGGCGGTATCGACGAGGTGCCGCCGCGCACCGATCGCGCCGCCTGTCGCTGCCCAGGAACCCACTGAAATGTCCTCCACGCTCATCGTCAACGCCCGTCTGGTCAATGAAGGCACCATTACCCAAGGTGACCTGCGCATCGAGAACGGCCGTATCGCCCAGATCGGCACCGGCCTGGAAGCGCGCCCCGGCGAAACCGTGGTTGATGCAGCCGGACGTTGGTTGCTGCCCGGCATGATTGACGACCAGGTGCACTTCCGCGAACCGGGCCTGACCCACAAGGGCGACATCGCCACCGAGTCTGCGGCGGCCGTGGCCGGCGGGCTGACCAGCTTCATGGACATGCCCAACACCAACCCGCCGACCCTGAACGCGGCTGCGCTGCAGGCCAAGTACGATGCCGCCGCGGGGCGCGCGCGCGCCAATTACGGCTTCTACATGGGAGCCAGCAACGACAACCTGGCCGACATCCAGATTCTGGACCCGAAGACCGCGCCGGGCATCAAGGTGTTCATGGGCGCGTCCACCGGCAACATGCTGGTCGACAACCCGGAAACCCTGGACGCGATCTTCCGCGACGCGCCGACGCCGATCATCACCCACTGCGAAGACACGCCGATGATCGATGCCAAGGCCAAGGAGTACGCCGAGAAGTACGGCGACGCCCTCAGCGCCGAGCAGCATCCGGACATCCGCTCGCGCGAGGCCTGCCTCAAATCGTCGCAGCTGGCGGTGTCGCTGGCGAAGAAGCACGGCACCCGCCTGCACGTACTGCACATTTCCACCGCTGACGAACTGGCGCTGTTCGAGAAGGGTCCGCTGATCCGCGCCGATGGCAGCCGCAAGCAGATCACCGCCGAAACCTGTATCCACTTCCTGCGCTTTGACCGCACCGATTACGCCCGCCTGGGCAACCTGATCAAGTGCAACCCGGCGATCAAGGAAGTCAGTGACCGCGAGGCACTTACGCAGGCCGTGGCCGACAACGTCATCGACGTGCTGGCCACCGACCACGCCCCGCACACCTGGGAAGAAAAGCAGAAGCCGTATGCGCAGGCACCGTCGGGCCTGCCGCTGGTGCAGTACGCCCTGGTGGCGGCACTGGAACTGGTGCACGAAGGCAAGCTGAGCATCGAGCAGGTGGTGCAGAAGTTCGCCCACGCCCCGGCGCAGCTGTTCGATGTCAGCCAGCGCGGCTACCTGCGCGAAGGCTACTTCGCCGACCTGGTGCTGGTGGAAGACGTGCCGTTCACGGTGAAGCGCGAGGACATCCTGTCCAAGTGCGGCTGGTCGCCGTTCGAAGGCATGACCTTCCGTTCGCGCATTGCCTCGACCTGGGTCAACGGCGAGCTGGCCTGGGACGGCACTGCCCTGGTGGGCGCGCCGAACGGCCAGCGTCTGAGCTACGACCGCTGATGCGGGCATGGATGATCGGCCTGGGCCTGCTGGCCCTGGCTCCAGTGGCGGCGACGGTGCTGCTGCCCGCCGCTGCCCTGGCCCAGGCCGACACCCGCGTGGTGTTTCCGGCCAGTGCCTCGCAGGGCGCGATGGTGATCGGCAAGGTGCCGCCCGGCAGCACGGTGACCTACGCAGGCCGCACGCTGCGGGTGAGCGGTTATGGCAGCGTGGTGTTTGGTATTGGCCGCGACGAGAAAGGCCCGCTGCAGGTGCAGGTACAGCGGCCGGACGGCAGCGCGGAGACCGCCAGTATCGCGGTGACCCCGCGCGACTGGCCGGTCGAACGGGTCAACGGCGTGCCGCCGAAAACGGTGAATCCACCGCCGGCGATCGCCGAACGGATCAAGCGCGAGCAGGCGCAGGTGACGGCGGCGCGGGCGCGCGATGATAACCGCGCCGACTTTGCGCAGGCCTTCATCTGGCCGGTGCAGGGCCGCATCAGCGGGCGTTTCGGCAATGCACGGGTGTACAACGGGCAGCCGGGCTCAGGCCATTCGGGGATGGATATCGCAGTGCCGACCGGTACGCCGGTGAAGGCACCTGCGGCGGGTGTGGTGACGTTTGCCGGGCCGGATCTGTATCTGACCGGCGGCACGTTGCTGCTGGATCACGGGTTTGGGATCAGCTCGAACTTCCTGCACTTGTCCCGGATCGACGTGAAGGTGGGCGACCGGGTGGAACAGGGTCAGGTGATTGCCGCAGTCGGGGCCACCGGTCGTGCAACCGGGCCGCACCTGCATTGGGGCATGAACTGGTTTGATACGCGGATTGATCCGCTGCTGGTGTTGGAGCGCGGGAAATAACACCCGCGTAGGGACGCGCCATGCGCGTCCAACGGGATCTCACCCGCGCCCGGCCCACCAGGTGCGCAACAACGTCCGCAGCGGCGTCACCTGCGGCGCACGCCCTGCGGCAAACGCCTGCAAACGCGTGCGCGCCAGCGACGCATACATGCGACGCGGACGCGGGCCGGCCACACGCGCCGGCCACGGCTGCAGCAACTCCGCGGCATAGCGCTGCGGCGCATTGCCATCGTCCTGCGCCAACAACGAACGCGGCACCGCCGCCACACCGGCCTCCTGCAGACGCTGGCTCAGGGTCTGCAACAACACCGGCGTGGCCACATCATCCCGCGCCGGGGTATCGAACATCACCGCTTCCACCGCCGCCACCGCCGCTGCGTAGGCCATCAGCGCCTTCTGTGCGTGCGCGGCATCCACCGGCACCGCACGCGCTTCCACCAGGTCCGGCAGGGTCTGCGCCAGTTCGGCCCAGGGCGCACGCACCGGCTCCAGCAGCCGCCCCAGCGGATGGCGCGAGCGCTGCCCGGCCCAGCTGCGCAGCTCCTCACCCCACCAGGCCAGCTTGGCATCGGCGGGCAGCGGATCACCGGCGGTGTTGAGGATGTCGTCGAATTCCTGCAGCAGCGAGAACCAGGCCACCACCAGATTGCGCTGATGCTCGGGGATGAACGGCTCGGCCACCGACCATTCCGGCCAGCGGGTGCGCCATTTGTCGAGGAAGCTGTCGAGGGCGCTGGAGGTGGTCATGGGCGTTTCCTGGCGGTGCATGTACGCACCAACGGTGCGTACCTACCGCGGGTTGCGGGGTGGCGGTGGGCAAATTGTAATCAGGGCACGGTAGGTATGGACCGTTGGTCCATACCGGGGATCAAGACGTGCGTACGCTGGGCCAGGCACAAGGCGTGTGCAGCTGCGACGGCGTTTCCACCATCACCTCCGCGCCCCACGCCAGCGGGTTGTCGTCATCCAGGCGATAGCCCCACAGCGCGGCCACGGATGGCATGCCGGCCGCCTGCGCAGCCAGAATGTCGCGCTCGTCGTCGCCGACGTACACGCACGTGGCAGGCTCGATACCCATGCGCCGGGCGGCCTCCAGCAGCGGCAGCGGGTGCGGCTTGCGCTCGCTCAGGGTATCGCCGCCGATCAGCACCTGGCAGCGCTGCTGCCAGCCCAGCTGCGGCACGATCAACCGCGCCAGATACTCGGGCTTGTTGGTGACAATGCCCCACGCCGTGCCAGCGGCATCCAGCGCATCCAGCATGCCGGCCACGCCGTCGAACAGCACCGCGTGCTGCCCGATCAACGCTTCGTAACGCTGCAGGAACTCCGGAATCAGCGCATCGCGGGCAGCGGCATCCAGCTCGGGAAAGGCCACCGACACCATCGCCCGCGAGCCCTTCGACACCACCGGGCGCAGCACCTCCAACGTGATCGGCGCACGCTCGCGCGCGGCCAGCATCGCGTTGGCGGTGGCCAGCATGTCCGGCGCACTGTCGAGCAGGGTGCCGTCCAGATCGAACAGCACCGCTTTCGGGAAACCGGTCTTTGCAGCCAGTACTTCAGCCACCGACGCTGTCTTCCGGCTTGACCGCATGGGCCAGGTAATTGATGTCGGTGCGCGAACTCAAGCGTGCGCGATTGCGCCACGGCTCATAGGCCATGCCGCTGACATCGCGCAGGTTGAAATCGGCTTCGCGCAGCCACTTGCCCAGTTCGGCCGGCTTGATGAATTCCTGGTAGTGGTGCGTGCCCTTGGGCAGCAGCCGCGCCACGTACTCGGCACCGACAATGGCCACCGCGAACGCGGCCGGGGTGCGGTTGATGGTGGACAGGAACAGCTGCCCGCCCGGCTTCAGCAGACGGTGGCAGGCGGCGATGATCGCGCCCGGGTCCGGCACGTGCTCCAGCATTTCCATGCAGGTGACCACGTCGAAGCTGCCGGGTTGTTCCGCAGCCAGATCTTCAGCGGCCTGCACGCGGTAGTCGACCTTCACCCCGGATTCCAGCCCATGCAGGCGCGCGACCTTGACCAGCTCGGGGGCGAGATCGATGGCGGTCACGTCCGCACCGGCCTGGGCCAGCGCCTCGCTGAGCAGACCGCCGCCGCAGCCAATATCCAGCACGCGTGCGCCGCGCAGCGGGGCGCGGTCAGCGACGTACTTCAGGCGCACCGGGTTCAGCGCGTGCAGCGGCTTCTGCGGGCCATCGGCGTCCCACCAGCGGTTGGCCAGCGCGGCGAACTTGTCCAGTTCGGCCTGATCGAAATTGGTGGAAGCGTGGGGGCTGTTCATGGGGTTACCTTCTTGGATCGGTGCGACGCAATCACGCACGGATGTGTCGAATACGCTCGCGCCACTGGCGCGCATTGGCAACGATGGCGGCGGTGTCCATGCCGACCAGCTCACGCTGCACCAGCTTGGGCTGACCGGCAATCCAGACATCGCTGACCTGGTGACGGCCGGCGGCATACACCAGCTGCGACAGCACGTGATGCAGCGGCTGGGTTTCCAGCGCGGACAGGTCCACGCAGACCAGATCGGCCTGCTTGCCGACCTCGATGGAGCCGATGCGGTCACCGAAGCCCAGCGCACGTGCGCCGCCGAGGGTGGCTGCCCGCAGCGTAGTGGCTGCATCCAGTGCGGTGGCATCGTTGGCCACCGCCTTGGCGAGGATGGCCGCGGTGCGGTTCTCGCTGAACATGTCCAGGTCGTTGTTGCTGGCGCAGCCGTCGGTGCCGATCGCCAGGTTGACCCCCGCACGCTGCAGCGCGCAGGCCGGGCAGAAGCCCGAGGCCAGCTTCAGGTTCGATTCCGGGCAGTGCACCACGCTCACCCCGCGCTCGGCGCACAGGTGGATTTCGGCGTCGGTCAGCTGGGTCATGTGCACCGCAATCAGGCGGTCGTTGACCAGGCCCAGGCGGTCCAGGCGCGCCAGCGGGCGCTGCCCGTGCAGCTTGATCGAATCGCTGATTTCCTGCGCGGTTTCATGGGTGTGCAGGTGCACCTGCATGTCCAGCTGGTCGGACAGCATGCGCACGCGTTCAAAGTTGGCGTCGCTGACCGTGTACGGCGCGTGCGGCGCGAACGAGGTGCCGATCAGCGAGTCGCCGCGCCACTGGTCGTGCAGCTCACCGGCCTTGGCGAAGTACTCGTCATCGGTCTTCGCCCAGGCGGTGGGGAAATCGATCACCACCGCGCCGACCAGCGCGCGGAAGCCGTGCTGCTTGTACACGGCGGCCTGCACGTCGGCGAAGAAGTAGTTTTCGTTGGCACAGGTGGTGCCGCCGCGCAGCATTTCGGCAATCGCCAGGGTGGTGCCGTCGGCGACGAACTCCGGCCCGATCACTGCCGCTTCCACCGGCCAGATGTGCTGCTGCAGCCACACCATCAGCGGCAGGTCGTCGGCGACGCCGCGCAGCAAGGTCATCGGGTTGTGGGTATGGGCATTGACCAGGCCCGGCATCAGCGCCGCATCGGGGCGCGACACGGTCTGCTTCGGGGCGAAGCGGGCGCGGGCTTCGGCGCGCGGCAGGATCGCCACGATCTCACTGCCACGGACAGCCACGGCATGGTCTTCCAGCACCACCGCATGCGGCTCGATCGGGACCACGTACCCGGCTTCGATCAGCAGGTCACAGGCTTCGGGGATGCGGGAGGTGTCGGTCATGCGGTCGCGCCATGCAATCGCCTCGGCACCGTCTCAATGAGCGCGTCGCCACGCGCCCGGTCAATGAAGCGCCGATAGCAGAAGAAAGGGAAGCGCCGACGTCAGTGCGTCGGCGCGTTTCATCCTTGGAAGCTCTTACTTCACGCGTGCGGAGTATTCGCCCGAGCGGGTGTCGACCTTGATGATTTCGTCCTGGTTGACGAACAGCGGCACGCGCACCACGGCACCGGTTTCCAGGGTGGCCGGCTTGCCGCCACCGCCGGAGGTGTCACCACGGACGCCCGGGTCGGTTTCGGTGATCTTCAGTTCGACGAAGTTCGGCGGCTGCACGAAGATCGGGGCACCGTTGAACAGGGTCACGATGCAGGCTTCTTCGCCCTTCAGCCACTTTTCCGCGCCGCCCATGCCGGCCTTGTCAGCCTGGACCTGCTCGAACGATTCCGGGTCCATGAAGTGCCAGTACTCGCCGTCGCTGTACATGAAGTTCATGTCGGTATCGACAACGTCGGCCACTTCCAGGTCATCGGTCGCCTTCATGGTCAGTTCGACCACGCGGCCGGAACGGATGAAGCGGTACTTGACGCGGGTGAAGGCCTGGCCCTTGCCCGGCTTGACGTATTCGGTGTCCGTGATGACGGCTGGTTCATTGTTGACCAGGATCTTCATCCCGTTCTTGACGTCGTTCATGCCAACAGTGGCCATGCGGTAACTCCTGAATGGGCAAACGCCGCGCAGGCGCGGCGAGCCGGATAGAATGGAAAGCCCCACCGGTACCGGCGGGAAGTCACGTTGTTCTGCCCCCTATGATAACCGCAAGGCCCGCCTTTCATGCAGCTCTCCGCCACGCCCCTGCCCTCTCCCGTCCGCTGGCAGCAGCTGTGGCGTGACGCGGTCCGCGACCCGCGGGTGCTGCTGGCGCAGCTGGGGCTGGATGCGGCCGGGCTGCCGGTGTCGGACGAGGCGCTGGCCCAGTTCGCGCTGCGGGTGCCGCAGGGCTTCATCGCCCGCATGCGCCACGGCGACCCGGCCGATCCGCTGCTGCGCCAGGTCCTTCCGATCACCGACGAGCTTCAGCTGGCTCCCGGGTTCAGCCTGGACGCAGTCGGCGACGGGCTGGCCCGCAAGGCCACCGGGGTGATCCAGAAGTACCACGGCCGGGCCCTGCTGGTGACCACCGGCAGCTGCGCGATCAACTGCCGTTACTGCTTCCGCCGGCACTTCGACTACGGCACCGAGAATGCCGCCCGCGAGGGCTGGCGTGAGGCGGTGGACGCCATTGCACAGGACCCCGGCATCGACGAGGTGATCCTGTCCGGCGGCGACCCGCTGTCGCTGGCCACCCACAAGCTGGTCGAGCTGACCGATGCGCTGAAGCAGATTCCGCACCTGCGCCGCCTGCGCATCCACAGCCGCCTGCCGGTAGTGCTGCCGGAGCGGGTGGATGACGACCTGGTGCAGTGGATCGCCAGCCTGCCCTGGCCGGTGGCGTTCGTGATCCACGCCAACCATGCCAACGAATTCGATGCCAGCGTGGATGCGGCCATGGCCCGCCTGCGCGATGCCGGCTGCACCCTGCTCAACCAGGCGGTACTGCTGCGCGGGGTGAATGACAGCCTGCAGGCCCTGCAGGATCTGAGCGAGCGCAGCTTCGCCGGTGGCGTGCTGCCGTACTACCTGTACCAGGTCGACCGGGTGCAGGGCGTGGCCCATTTTGAAGTGGACGACGCCACCGCCAAGTCCCTGCATGCCCAGCTGACCGCGCGGCTTTCCGGCTATCTGGTGCCGAAGCTGGTCCGCGAGATTTCCGGGGATTCAAGCAAACGCCCCGTGTAACGGGCCGTTTGCGGCGACGACCAACGGTCGTCGCCTACCGGTGCAACCGAACATGCGGTCACGGTAGGTGACGACCGTTGGTCGTCACGCCTGTCCGTCACCGCCCCGATTCAATCATGTGCACCACATCCGTAGCACTGACCGGGTGGCTCAACCAATAACCCTGTGCGAGGTCGCAGCCGCGCTGCGCCAGCAGGTCGAACTGCACTTCCTGCTCGATGCCTTCGGCAACCACGGTGATGCCCAGCGCATGCGCCATGGCAATGATCGCGGTGGTCAGGGCCAGGTCGTCCGGGTCGCGCTGCATGTCAGCGACGAAGCTCTTGTCGATCTTCACCCCGTCCACCGGCACCTGACGCAGGTGGCTCAGCCCGGAGAAGCCGGTGCCGAAGTCGTCCAGCCACACCTTCACGCCGGTGCGGTGCAGCTTGTCGAGCAGGGCCGCGGCCAGCATTTCGTCGCCGATCACCGCCGTTTCGGTCAGCTCCAGATGCAGGCGCGAGGCCGGCAGGCCGGTTTCGCGCAGTGATTCGGCCACCAGGGTGGGCAGTTCGCCCCCCCGCAGCTGGCGCGGCGAGACGTTGACCGAGACGAACAGGCCTTCACCTTCCGCCGTCAGCGGCCACTGCATGGCTTCCCGGCACGCCGCCCGCAGCACCTTGGGCCCGATCACCTCGATCAGGCCGCTCTGCTCGGCCACTTCAATGAACACCGACGGCGGAATCGTGCCCAGGGTCGGGTGCTGCCAGCGCAGCAGCACTTCCACGCCGCACAGGCGGCGGTCGCGGGTGCGGAAGATCGGCTGGTAGACCAGCCGCAGCTCGCCACGCTCCCACGCGCCGCGCAGCTCCTGCTCCATGTGCACGCGACGTTCAACGGCGTGGTCCATGGCCCGGCTGTAGTAGCGGTAACAGTTCTTGCCGGCCATCTTGGCCTGGTACATGGCGATGTCGCCGTTCTTCAGCAGCGTGGTCGCATCAGCCGCATCATCCGGGAAGAGGGTGACGCCGATCGAGGTACCCAGGAACAGCTCACGGCCCTGCACCACCAGCGGCTTGCCAAGCTCGCGGACCAGCACTTCGGCCAGCTGACGGGCACCGGCGGCCACGTCACCATCGCCGATCAGAATCACGAACTCGTCGCCGCCGAAGCGCGCCAGCAGGGCTTCATCGCCACCGGCCTGCCCGACCGCCGCGCTGATGCGCTGGGCAAACTGCAGCAGGGCCTCGTCGCCGGCCTCGTGGCCGAGGGTGTCGTTGACCCGCTTGAAGTCGTCCATGTCGGCGAACAACAACGCCAGCCGATGATTGGACGCGCGCGCCGCCATCAGGCGGTGGTCCAGCGCCTCTCGGAACGCGAGCCGGTTGGTCAGCCCGGTGAGTGCATCGGTATAGGCCATGTGCCGCACTTCGCGGTCATGCCGGGCAATCGCCTCGCTCATCCGCGCGAACGCGCGCACCAGCTCCCCGACCTCGCCGGAACTGTTGCTCTGGCCCAACTGCGGGCGGTAGTCGCCGGCTTCAATCTGGCGGGCGGCCGCGGCCAGCCCGCGGATCGGGGCGACCAGGGTGCGCTGCACATAGATGATGACCACCACACCGATGACCAGCAGCAGCCCCAGCATCAGCAGCAGCCAGCCCAGGTGGCGCTTGCCGACCTGCTGCAGGCGGTCACCGAGGGTCGCGTTGGCGCGTTGCTCCATGGCCTGCACGTCGTCCAGCGCCATGCCCACCCGCACCCCGCCAATCCGCTGGTTGCCGATCATGATCGGCATTGCGTTGTCGAGCACCTTGGGCGACTGTTGCACCACCAGCGTGCGCGCGGCCACCGCGCCGGCCGCCAGCGGGTCCTGCATGGGCCGGCCGAAGTCGGCCACGTCGGTCGAGCCGTCGTGGATCAGCTTGCCGTCCTCGTCGAACACCAGCACGTAGCGCACCACCTGCTGCCGCGAGGTATTGCGCACCAGCGCCCCCACCTGCTGCAGGTCGTTGTAATACAGCGGATTGGCCAGCGCGTCGGACAGCTCACGGGCCAGGGCTTCACCCCGGCTGCGCACGCTGCGGTCGAACAGGTCATGGATGACCGTGCCGCTGAGGTGCTTGACCTCGTCCTGCATCGTCGCCTGGCGCCCCAACACCACGGCCACGATCGCCACCACCACCACCATCGCCCCGCCCATTGCCAATACAAAGCGGGACTGCATTCCGGAACCCAACGGCCTCATTCCACTTCCATCCGCACGCGTGTAAGACCCTGTTTCAATTCATCCAACCGGTGTTGCGTCTGCGCATCCACCCGATGGAACCCGGACGTACCAAAAAACTTTTCCAGCGCCCCCTGCGCCTGCGGGTCGGACGCCGCCTGCAGCAGCACCTCCTGCAGACGCTCGCGCACCTTCGGCTCCAGCCCGGCGCGCACCACCTCCACCGCCCGCGGGTAGGCATCGGTACGGTACAGCACGCGGAAGTCGCGTTTGAAGCTGGCCGGCACCCGCTGCGGGTCGGCCCAGTCCACGCTGCTGACCGCACCGGCATCAACCAGGCCCTTGTGCACGAAGGTGGCAATGTTGGCCTCCGACCGCGCAAACACATAACCCACGGTATCCGGGGCAGCCGCGTCGCGCGCGGACAACAGGATCTCCGGGGTCAGGCCCTGCTGCAGCAGGGTCATCACCGGCACCAGGTAGGCGCTGGTGGACGCCACGTTCTGCAGCGCCAGCGAGTGCCCCTTCAGGTCGGCCAGCACCCGGACCGGGCTGTCGCGGCGCACGAAGAACACAGTGTGATAGTCGCGCACCCCGCTGCGCTCGGTCAGCAGCAGCGGCTGCGCGCCGCTGCGCAGCCCCAGGGCCACGGCGGTGCCGGTGGTTTCGGTAACCCAATCCACGCGCCCACGGCGCAGGTAGCTGGCCATCTGCTGGGCATCGGGGGCCATCAAAATGCGGCCTTCGGTGATGCCGACATCACGCATGCGCGGCACCACGTAGTCGAGCAGCGGCTGCAGTTGCGCATGGTGTGCTTTGGGATTGTCGCTGATCCGGCCAAGTACCAGAACGTGGCCGCCATCGGCCGTGTCAGGTCCGGCCTGCGCGGTACCGGTCATCGCAACGATGCCCAGACACAGCAGCCCCCCCTGCAGCAGCCTCCGCAGCACCGGCAATCCCATCTGCTCCCCCCAAAGGAATCGAGACAGCCTACCTGAAAAAGTGTGACGTGCGTCAGGCGATTACGGCTTATCTTGCGCCAACCGTGCCATCCGCTGGGCATCCGACAGAATGCCGCGCAACAAGCGTACTTCCTGTTCGCTCAATTCGGTGCGAAGGAACAGACGGCGCAGCTTGCGCATCGCCGACTCCGGCGCACGGCCCTTGTGGAAGTCGATGTCATCCAGGGTCTGCCCCAGCTGGCCGAACAGGCCTTCTATCTGGGCGTGGCTGGCGGCCTGCTCGCGGGCTTCAGCGTCAGCTGCCAACGCAATGGCCGGGGCCGCCTGCAGATGCGCCATGCGCAGCTCGTAGGCCAGCACCTGCACGGCGGCGGCGAGATTCAGCGAGCTGAACTCCGGATTGGACGGAATGTGCACGGCCAGGTGGCACAGCTGCAGCTCCTCGTTGGTCAGGCCGGTGCGCTCGCGACCAAACACGAAGGCGACCTCGCCCGGGTCGGCGGCATCGCCGGCCTTGGCCAGGGCGCGCTCGGCGGCCACGGCGGGCAGCAGTTCCTCGAGCTGCACGCGGCGGGCACGGGCGGTGCAGCCGAGCACCAGCCGGCAGTCGGCCACGGCCTCGGCCAGGGTGGCGACGACCGGGGCATCGCCGAGCACGTCCTCGGCCCCGGCGGAGCGGCGGAAGGCTTCTTCATCCAGCGGCTTTTCCGGGGCCACCAGCACCAGCCGGCCCAGGCCCATGGTCTTCATGGCGCGGGCGGCCGCGCCCATGTTGCCGGGGTGCTGGGTGCCGACGAGGACAAAGCGGATGCGGGTTGGAGCGGTTTGCAGGGACATGAACAGGCCAAACGCGAGAAGAACTGCGACAAATGGTAAACTGTGTCACCGGCCTGTGCGCCGGCACCGCTCTTTTCCCCCGCCAATCCCCCCTCTGCCTTTCCGGGAGCTTTTCGCCATGCAGAAACCCGCCGTCACCGTCATGGTCAAGGCCGCCCGCCTCGCCGGCAACGTTTTGTTGCGCAACATCAACAAGCTGGAAGCACTGAACGTGGTGCAGAAGGGGCGCATGGATTATGCGAGTGAAGTGGATGCGGACGCGGAAAAGGTAATCGTCAAGGAACTCAAGCGCGCCTACCCGGAGTACGGGATCATGGGCGAAGAAGGCGGCGTGCAGGCGGTGAACCGCCACATGTGGGTGATCGACCCGCTGGACGGCACCAGCAACTACCTGCGCGGCTTCCCGCACTACTGCGTGTCGATCGCGCTGACCGAGAACGGCGAACCGACCGACGCGGTGATTTTCGACCCGCTGCGCAATGAACTGTTCACCGCCAGCCGCGGTGCGGGCGCGGTGCTGAACGACCGCCGCATCCGCGTGGCAGACCGCAAGGACCTGTCGGGCGCGATGATCCACACCGGCTTCGCCCCGCGCGAACGCAACCGCGCCAGTTCGCAGCTGAAGGCGCTGGACGCGCTGCTGGTGCAGGCCGAAGACGTGCGCCGCACGGGTTCGGCCGCGCTGGACCTGGCCTACGTGGCCTGCGGCCGCGCCGACGCCTACTTCGAAGCGGGCGTGAAGGCGTGGGACATCGCCGCCGGCGTGCTGCTGGTCCGCGAAGCGGGCGGCCGCGTGTGCGACTTCAAGGGTGCCACCCCGGCCCGCATGGACAGCCGCGGCCCGGAAACCCAGCAGATCGTCGCCGGCAACGTAAAGAACAGCGAGATCCTGCAGAAGGTCCTGGTCAACACCGGCTACGCCGCCGAGTTCGACGCGAAGTTGTGAGTTCTGCCTTCGCTTCACCTGCAACGGCACCTTCGGGTGCCGTTGTTGTTTCAGGGGGTTGCGCGAACAGCCGGCATTGGCAGGCATCTCGGATCGCCGGGCGCTGCCCGGCTGCTGTTGGATTTGGGCGAACAGCCGCCGGTCATTGGTTCCCGTGCTTGGGCGCACCGGGGTGGGTTTGCGGGACACGCCGTGAATCCATCCATGGAGGCTACTCCACGGCATCCATGCCGTGGAGTGTCCCGCAAACCCACCCCGGCACGCCCGAGACAGTGGGCCGGTGGCCAAGGCAGATCAAAACCCATCCGCACGAACCCATTGCATGAGATGGACACCGCATTTGATCTGGCATTTCCCATGGCCACCGACCATGTGTCGAAGGGCCATCGGATGGGGGGTACGGGACACTCGGCGCCATGGATGGCGTCCGAGTAGCCTCCATGGATGGATTCACGGCGTGTCCCGTACCCCCCATCCGGTGGCCCCAGGCACGTAGACCGGCAGCCGAGGGCAGTTCGCACGATTCCAACAGCAGCCGGGCAGCGCCCGGCGACACGTAGATCATGCAACCCCAGAAACCAGAACGCCCGGCGCAATGGCCGGGCGTTCGGAAATCACTTGAACCCACCGAATTACACGGCGGTGTTGTTGTTCGCAGCACGCAGGGCGGCGATGCGATCTTCCAGCGGCGGGTGGCTGAGGAAGAACTTGCGCAGGCCCTGGCCGATGCCGCCGGCGATGCCGAAGGCGGCGACCTGGGTCGGCAGGGTGCTCTGGCCGTGGTTGAGCTTCAGGCGCTCCAGCGCCGCGATCATCTTCTGGCGACCGGCCAGGTGGGCACCGCCGGCGTCGGCGCGGAACTCGCGACGACGCGAGAACCACATCGCGATCATGGTGGCGAACAGGCCGAACACCATTTCCAGCGCGAACACGATGATGAAGTAGGCAAAGCCACGGCCGCCGCCTTCACGGTTGCCCGACAGCGCGCTGTCGATGATGCCGCCCACCACACGGGCCAGCACGATCACGAAGGTGTTCAGCACGCCCTGCAACAAGGCCATGGTGATCATGTCACCGTTGGCAACGTGGGCGATTTCGTGGCCCAGCACCGCTTCGGCCTCGTCTTCGCTCATGTTCTGTAACAGGCCCGTGGACACCGCCACCAGCGCGTTGTTGCGGTTGGCACCGGTGGCGAAGGCGTTGATTTCCGGGCCGTCATAGACCGCCACTTCCGGCATGCCGATGCCGGCTTCGCGCGCCTGGCGCTCCACCGTGGTCAGCAGCCAGCGCTCGGTCGCGTTGCGCGGCTCGGTGATCACCACCGCGCCCGTGGAGCGCTTGGCCATCCACTTGGACATCAGCAGCGAAATGATTGAACCGCCAAAGCCGAAGATGGCGGCCATCACCAGCAGACCGCTCATCTGGCTGGAGTTCACGCCCAGCAGCGACATCACCACGCTGGCCAGGGCCAGAACCGCGAGGTTGGTCATCAGGAAGAGAGCAATACGACTGAACATGGGAAAAAGCGCTCGATTGAGGGGATTTGAATCCAAATCTGCGGTGACTGCCGCTTGAATTCAAGTGGATTCCTGACCGACGATTCATAGTTCATGTTCAATTCTGCCTACCGCGGGCGCTTCGCCCCCTCGCCCACCGGCCCCCTGCACCCTGGCTCACTGCTGGCCGCGCTGGGCAGCTGGCTGCTCGCCCGGCATGCCGGCGGCGCATGGGGCATCCGGATCGAGGACGTCGATCCCCCACGCACCGTGCCCGGCGCCAGCGCCGGCCAGCTGGCCACGCTGCAGGCGTTCGGTCTGGACAGCGACTTCCCCGTCGTTCACCAGAGCCAACGCGGTGCGCTCTACCAGGCGGCCATCGACCGCCTGCTGGCCCAGAATCTGGCCTTTGCCTGCCATTGCAGCCGCAGCGAGCTGGCCGGGCAGCACGGCATCCACCACCACTGCGTCGCCCACGCCGAACGCCCTACCCCGGCCATCCGCCTGCGGGTGCCGCCCGGCAGCGTGGTGGGTTTCGTGGACGGGCTGCGCGGCGAAGTGAGCCAGGATGTGCATGCCGAAGTCGGCGACTTCGTGCTGCGCCGGGCCGATGGTTGCTGGGCCTACCAGCTGGCGGTGGTGGTGGACGACCACGCCCAGGGCATCACCGACGTGGTGCGCGGGGCCGACCTGTTGGATTCCACCCCGCGCCAGATGCTGCTGCAGCAGGCGCTGGGCCTGCCCCCCCCGCGCTACCTGCACCTGCCGCTGCTGCTGGATGCACAGGGCCACAAACTGTCCAAGTCCGGAGCCGCCGCGCCGGTCGACCCGGCCGCCCCGTTACCAGCCCTGCAGCAGGCCTGGGCCTGGCTGGGCCAGGAGCCCGCCGCATTGGCGGGCTGCGCAACCATCTCCCAGTGGTTGGAACGTGCGGTGGCGCACTTCGATCCGGCCCGGTTGCCACCGCAGGACATCGTGATTACGCCGTTGGGCTGAACGACCGCCCCTTTTGTGCGCCGATGTTGCAGAATCGATCTCCCCCCTTGTTGGCTGTGGCCATTCGGAGTAGCTGCTCATGACATCGCGCGTTGCCTTGGTTACCGGTGGTACCGGCGGGATCGGGTCTGCCATCTGCCAACGCCTGTGCGAGCAGGGGCATCGGGTGGCCACCAATTACCGCGACGAGGCCAAGGCCCTTGCCTGGCAGGAGCGCATGCGCGCGCGCGGATGCGAGGTGGCGATCTTCCCGGGCGACGTCTCCGACCCGGCCTCGGCCGAACAGATGGTGCAGGCCGTGGAAGCCGCACTGGGCCCGGTGGAGATCCTGGTCAACAACGCCGGCATCACCCGCGATACCACCTTCCACCGCATGCGGGCGGACCAGTGGCATGACGTGATCAACACCAACCTCAACTCGGTGTTCAACGTCACCCGTCCGGTGATCGAGGGCATGCGCCGTCGCGGCTGGGGCCGGGTGATCCAGATCAGCTCGATCAACGGCCTGAAGGGCCAGTACGGCCAGGCCAACTACGCCGCCGCCAAGGCTGGCATGCACGGTTTCACCATCTCGCTGGCACGCGAGAAC
Source organism: Stenotrophomonas oahuensis (assembly GCF_031834595.1). NCBI lineage: Bacteria > Pseudomonadati > Pseudomonadota > Gammaproteobacteria > Lysobacterales > Lysobacteraceae > Stenotrophomonas > Stenotrophomonas oahuensis. Next base: position 41,518 of record NZ_CP115541.1, read on the forward strand.
GCCGGTTTCGGCATCACCGTGAACACCATTTCGCCCGGTTACGTTGCCACCGACATGGTGATGGCCGTGCCGGAAGAGGTGCGCGCCAAGATCATCGCCGACATTCCGACCGGCCGCTTGGGCAAGCCGGAAGAGATTGCCTATGCGGTCAATTTCCTGGTGGCCGAGGAAGCGGCGTGGATCACCGGGTCCAATCTGGACATCAACGGCGGCCACCACATGGGGTGGTAACGGTTTCAGGGAACCGGGTGGCCGCCAACGTCGCGCAAAATGCAGCCGGGCAAGCCCGGCTCTACGCCAACCGTCTGGAGGAAAGCCCCCTTTTTGTTAAAGGGGGCGCGCCAACGGCGCGGGGATAAGGTGGAATGCGAGGGGGCCCGCGTTCTGCCGCGCAGAACGTGGGCAGTGCAGCAGTCCCGTAGGGAATGCTGCACCCTTTGCTGCGCAGCATGAAGAATCCAGCTAGATGACCAAAGACGGTTGCAACGCCTGCTGCGGTGCGCCATGCTTCGCGTCTACGTTGACGAGTGCTTGCTTCATGGCTGCGAACCGCATCATCAAGAAGTATCCGAACCGTCGTCTCTACGACACTGAGATTTCCAGCTACATCACCATCGAGGACGTGCGCCAGCTGATCCTGGACGGCGAGGACTTCGAGGTCCGCGACGCCAAGAGCGGCGACGACCTGACCCGTTCCGTGCTGCTGCAGATCATTGCCGACCAGGAACAGGACGGCGAGCCGATGCTGTCCACCCAGCTGCTCAGCCAGCTGATCCGCTTCTACGGCGATTCACTGCAGGGCTTCATGGGCAATTACCTGGAGCGCAGCATGCAGGTCTTCCTGGACCAGCAGCAGCAGTTCCGCCAGCAGATGGGCAACCTGCTGGGCCAGACTCCTTGGGCGATGATGAACCAGCTCACCGAGCGCAACCTGGAACTGTGGAAGGACTTCCAGCGCAACATGGGCGCAGGCTTCGGTGCGCGCCCCACTCCGCCGGGCACCAGCACGGGTACCGGAAAGCCGGAAGCGCCGGTCGGGACCAAGACCCGCCGCTGATCCGCGCAAGCGGACGCATAAATAAGGCGCAGCTCATGCTGCGCCTTTTTTGTGTTCCAACGGTACCGTTCAGCGCTTGGGCTTGGCACAGCCGGTGCAGACGCGCTCGACCTTGAAGCCCTTGGCGCGCAGTTTCTCGACCACGCCATCCTCGCCCAGCAGGTGCAGTGCGCCCACCACCACCAGGGTACTGCCCTGCCCGGCCTGCAACTGCTGCTGCAGCTTGGGCACCCAGGCCTCGTTGCGATCGGTGTTGATGCGCCTGTACAGCTGCGGGTACTGGCCGCGCATGTCTACTGCCATTTCATTCCACAGCATTTTTTCGTCGCCGCGCCGCCAGGCATCGTGCAGCTTGCGACTCAGCGCGTCGGCCTGTTCGGCCTGGTCCAGCGCCTCGGCCACCATCTGCTGCTGTTCCTTGTCCGACATCTGCGCGAACACCGCAATCTGGGTGTCGATGCTCTCCAGACCGCTGGTCGGCTTGCCGGCATCGGCCGCGCGCTTCATGAAGTGGCGGTCCAGTCCCAGTTCCGGGTCCAGGCCCATGCGCGCCAGCTGGCTCAGGGTGATGGTGAGCCCGACGAACCACGGTTTCATGCCCTGCAACTGGGCCAACGGCATGTTGTTGGCGGCCGCGTAAGCCTGCAGCTTGGTCCAGGTGGGCGCTTCCAGATCACGGCGCAGTTCGCTGCCGTCGGTGCGCATCGCCGCCTGCATCATCTTGCCGATCAGGTCAGGCGACTGCATGTCGGCCGGCGACAGTTCGAACATCAGCCGGTTGGATGCGGCGAATGCCTGGTCGACGTCAGCCGCCAACGGGTAATCATCCGCGCGCAGCATATGGAACGAGCCCAGCAGGTACACCCGGCTGTCACCGGGGCCGGTCGCCTTCCACAACAGGGGCACCGGCGCGGTGGAGCCGGCTTTGGCCGCAGGTGCGGCAACGGCCGACCCGGTCAGCAGGCATGCGCCCAGCAGCAGCGAAGACAGTACACGCTTGAACAACATCAGGTTCCTCCTTGTGGGGTGTGATACACCTTCTCACCGGCTTCTACGCGCAGATCCAGGCGGTTTTCCGCTGGCGTCAACGGGCAGGTCGCGAACGGAGTGAACGCGCACGGCGGGTTGTAGGCATGGTTGAAATCAATCACCACCTGGCCGTTGGCATCCGGCGCGGGCAGGTCCAGGTAGCGGCCGGCGGGATAGCTGCCATGGCCGCTGGTGCGGTCGCCGAAGATCACAAACAACTCGCGGCCGGGTTCACCCAGTGCCTCCAGCCGATACCGCGTGCCGTCTTTCTCGAACTCCAGCGCGCCGGCATTGGCCATCTCGGTGGTAAGGCCGGTGATGTCGACGATGGGCAGGCGTTTACCCGCAGCGTGCGGCACGAAGCGTGCGGTGACTTTCCAGGCCGGACCACCATCCCAGTAGGTCAGCCCGGTGAAGCCGGTACGGGTGGCCGCATCGGCGTGCTTGACCCGCAGCGCGAAACGCTCGCCACGGTGGATCAGGCTGAGCTGACCACGGCCGTCGTCGAAGGCGATCTTGGTGGGCGTGGCGTCACGGTCGCTGAAAAAGCGGATCCGGCCGGTCACCGGCTCACCTTCCACGGTCATCGGCACACCGCGCTCGGGGGTGAAGGTCACGCTGTCACCGTTGCGCGCCACCATGCCCAGTTTGTCCGGCCCCACCGCCAGGCGGATACCGCTGCCGGGGCCGCTGCCGATGTAGTGCGCCTTGTGCTCCAGCCAGTGCAGGCCGACCAGGCTGGTCCAGCCGTCGGGCGCGTTCAACTCGGTGTAGCGCTGCTGCCGCCATTGCTGCTGTTCGGCCGCGAAGGCCGGATCGACCGGTGCGACCACCAGTGCGGAGTCCTTCTCGCCACACGCAGCGAGGCCCAACACCAGCGCGGCCACCGCCATGCTGCGCCGCCAATGACGCGTCCCCATCAAACGCTTCCCCTTCAAGTGGCTTTCCCCTTCAACGTCCACGCAGGAACCAGCGGTCGATCTCCGCCAGCGAAAAACGCGCCCAGGTCGGTCGGCCGTGATTGCACTGGCCGGACCGCTCGGTGATTTCCATGTCGCGCAGCAATGCATTCATTTCCGGCACGGTGAGGCGTCGGTTGGCACGCACCGCACCGTGGCAGGCCATGGTCGACAGCAGCTCGTCGCGCGCACTGGCAATTCGCCGGCTTTGGCCGTGTTCGCGCAGGTCGGTCAGCACATCGCGCAGCAGGCCTTCGGGCTCGGCATTGGCGAGCAACGCAGGAATGCTGCGCACATGCAACGAGCCCGGACCGGAGCGGGTGATCTCAAACCCCAGCGCGGTCAGCGTTTCGGCTTCGCGCTCGGCGGTATCGGCATCGCGCTCGCCCACCGCGAGGGTGATCGGCACCAACAGCGGCTGCGCGTGCAGGCCGATGCCGTCGTGCGCGGTTTTCAGCCGTTCGTAGCCGATGCGTTCGTGCGCGGCATGCATGTCCACCACGATCAGCCCTTCGGCGTTCTCGGCCAGGATGTAGATGCCATGCAACTGGGCAATGGCATAGCCGAGCGGCGGCACACCGCTGTCGGCCGAGGTGACCGGCAGGCCGTTCTCGCTGGGCATCGGCGGCAGCCCGGGGCTGTCGTTGCCTTCGGGGCGTGCATACAGCACGGCATACGCAGACGAGGCATCAGCCACGCGCAGCCCCAGCGGCGACTGTTGCGGTCGCCAGCCGCCCATGCCACCACCTCCACCGCCGCCCGCCAGCGCATAGCCGCTGCCCGCTGCCGCATTGGCGTACGCCGGTGCGCCGGATTCGGCATGCGTTTCGCCGACGGCCGCGGTCGCGGTCATCCCGGCGCGGGTCTCGGCCAGGGCTTCCTTGAGCGTGCGGTAGACGAAGTCGTGAATCAGCCGCGAATCGCGGAAGCGCACCTCATGTTTGGCCGGGTGCACGTTGACGTCGACGCGGGTCGGATCCAGTTCCAGGAACAGCACGTACGCCGGCTGACGACCATGAAACAGCACGTCGCCATAGGCCATTTTCACCGCATGGGCGACGCTGCGATCCCGCACGGCGCGGCCATTGACGTAGAAATACTGCTGATCTGTGCTGGCGCGCGAGTAATGCGGCTGGGCAATCCAGCCGTGCAGGCGCAGGCCGGCACCGGTGTGATCGACGCGCAGCGCCTGGGCGGCGAAATCATCGCCCAGGGTTTCGCCGAGGCGGGCATCCGAATACAGGTCGCCCGGCTTGTAGCGTCGCGAAGGCTTGCCGTTGTGCGAGACGCGCAGTTCGACATCGGGGCGGGCCAGCGCCAGCGAGCGCAGCCATTCTTCAATGTGGCCCAGTTCGGTACGTTCGGCGCGCAGGAATTTGCGTCGCGCGGGCACGTTGTAGAACAGTTCGCGCACTTCGACGGTGGTGCCCGGCGCATGCGCGCGCGGGGTGACCTGACCGACCTTGCCGCCTTCGATCTGCAGGGCGGAGCCATGTTCGTCGTGGGCGCGGCGCGAAGCCAGGGTGAAGCGGCTGACCGAGGCAATGGACGGCAGCGCTTCGCCACGGAAGCCGAGCGTGGCCACGGCTTCCAGGTCGTCCAGGCTGGCGATCTTGCTGGTGGCATGCCGCGACACTGCCAATGGCAGCTCCTCGGGTGCGATGCCGCCGCCGTCGTCGCGGATGCGGATCAGGCGCACACCGCCTTCTTCCAGGTCGATATCCACACGGGTAGCCCCGGCATCCAGCGCGTTCTCCACCAGTTCCTTGACCACGGACGCAGGCCGTTCCACGACCTCGCCGGCGGCGATCTGGTTGATGAGGATTTCGGGTAACTGACGGATGCTCATGGTGTGATGATAGCGAAATGTAGAGCCGGGCTTGCCCGGCTGCTGTTGGTTTTTGGCGAACAGCCGGTGGTCCATCGGTTTCCGTGTTTGGGCGTACCGGGGTGGGTTTGCGGGACACGCCGTGAATACATCCCTGTAGGCTCGTCAAAAACATCCATGTTTTTGACGGTCCCGCAAACCCACCCCGGCACGCCCCAGACAGTGGGCCGGTGGCCATGGAAGATCAAAAGCCATGACAGGCCCTGATGGAACCGGAAATGCCCCGGTGGGATCGGTCGACAGACGATCGCCGTGAAATCCCCAACATCCGGTAACGCATGACCCCGGAACGACACCGCCGTTGCTGTGGCATTTCCCGTGGCCACCGACACACTGTCGATGGCGGCTCGGGGTGGGCTGGAGGGGGCGTGAGCCGCATGGATGCGGCGACCGAGCTTACAGGGACGTACTTGCAGCGTCCCCCGGAACGCCCATCCCGAGCCGCCAAACCAGGGAACCGGTGACCATGGGCTGTTCGCCAAAAACCAACAGCAGCCGGGCAAACCCGGCTCTACGTACGCCATGCAATCACGTTGCACAGTGCGTGCAATTGCAGAGAGGATGATGCCCCGCAGAGCTCTTACTTGCTGCCGCCGGCGACGGTGCTGGCGGCGTCGATTTCGGCCTGGGCGCGGGCGGCGTACAGGGTGCCCGGCGGGGGCTGGCGGCTGAAGAAGGTGTGTACACCGTCAAGCACGGCACCCGCCAGCTGGCGCTGGTAGGCCGGGTCCATCAGGCGGCGTTCTTCATCCGGGTTGGAGATGAAGGCGGTTTCCACCAGCATTGCCGGCATGTCCGACGTGCGCAGCACGGCGAAGTTGGCGCGCTCGATGTTCGGCTTGTGGTTCTTGCCGATGCGCTTGAGACCGCCCAGCACATGGCCGGCCGCGTCTTCCGAGGCCTTCATGTAGCCGCTCTGGGCCAGATCCAGCAGCACATTGGCCAGTGTGCCTTCGGTCTGCTGCAGGCGAACGCCGCCTACCAGATCGGCCGCGTTTTCCTTGTCGGCCAGCCAGCGCGCACGCTGCGACGACGCGCCCTTGGTCGAGAGCACGTATACCGAGGAGCCCTTGGCCGCGCGATTTTCCGCCGCATCGGCGTGGATCGAGATGAAGATGTCGGCCTTCGCCGAACGCGCCTTCTGCGCGCGCATCGGCAGCGGAATGAACACGTCGCTGTCGCGGGTGAGGTAGGCCTTCAGGCCCGGCGTGGCATTGACCTGCCGCGCCAGCTCACGTGCCACCGCCAGGGTGATGTCTTTTTCGCGCTTGCCGGTCGGGCCGACCGCGCCGGGATCCTGGCCGCCATGGCCCGGGTCGATCGCCACGACCAGCGGGCGCATGCCCGCCTGCATTTTGATCCGCGAGGCGTCGCTGGGCATCACCGGGCGCGGTGCCTGCACCGGGACCACCGGTGTGGGTGCCGGAGCCGGTGCCACCGCGGCAGTCGGCTGGCCGGCCAGAATGGCCGCCGGCGACATCGCATTGCTGGCCGCGTTGGCGGTGCTGGCCGACGTCACTGTGCCAGTGGCCGTCGGTGCGGCAGGAGCCGGCACCGGAGCCGCTGCACCGGCGCTCGCCTGCTGACGTGCGTTGGCCGTGAGGAGCGCGGTCGCACGCGCGGCTTCGTCTCGAGCCTGCGCGGCTTCGGCCGGCGTCGGGCCGGCAGTCTGTGCAGTCGCGACCGGCGTGGCCGCAACAGGTGCAGGCGCTGCAGCGGTGACCGGCAGCTTGGCCGCGGGTGCCGCCGCCACGCTGGACGGCGCATCGCCCGGCCACTCGATCACCAGCCGGGACTCATCGCCCTGCTTGAGCATCTGCGGCTTGAACGGCGCGACCGACTCGGCCAGATCGAATACCACCCGGAACGTGCCCGGCACCGGCTGACCGGTGCGCACGGCGGTGACCACGCCGGTGGGCGTGGGCAGCTTCAGGTTGCGGATGGCACTGGAGTCCGGGAAGTCCACCACCAGGCGGTTCGGGCCGGACAACGAAAGGGTCTTGTAACCGCCACTGCCGGCCAGCGCGATCTCCGCGCGGGTACCGGTGGCACCGGTCTGCAGGGCCACCTGGCGGACTTCACCGGCCCACGCAGCCGCGCTCGCCAGACAGAGTCCGACGGCTGCAACGATGGCGGTGAGCGATTTCCCCATTGGCATGGATGGGGATTCAATCACCGCGCTGAATGAAAAGCAACTCCTTTTTCCTTAATAATCCGTAACCTGGGGGTATTTCCTCCTGTCAGCCGACAGAAAGGGGGCGCAAGTCGCCTCCTTCACGCAGCCGCTGAACCCATTCAGCACCGGCGTCGCTCACGCTGGTGAGACTGGCACGACGTCCATTGGCGTCAATCTCCAGCGCCACGATCAGGTCGGTCGGCGGCAGTGCCCCCGCACCGCGCTCGGGCCATTCCACCAGCCACAGCGACGCACTGCCCTCGTCCAGGCCCAGGAACTCCAGCTCGTCGGCCTGGCCGATGCGGTACAGGTCCAGGTGCCAGGCTTCACTGCCGTCGGCCAGCGGATAGCGCTCCACCAATGTATAGGTCGGGCTGCGGATCGCGCCCTGCACGCCCAGCGCGCGCAGCAGCGCACGGGCCAGGGTCGACTTGCCCGCGCCAAGGTCACCGCGCAGCTGCATCACCGCCTGCGGCGGCCGGGTCGCTGCCAGTTGTGCGCCCAGGCGGTCGGTGTCGTCGGCCGTGGCCAGGAAGAAGTCGGTCATCACGCTCACAGTTCAGGGTTGAGCCGGCGGCGCAGCGGCACCAGCAGATCGGTAGGAAGCAGGCCACGCTGGCCCTCGACGGCGGCGTCATCACCGGCCAGGCCGTGCAGCAGCGCACCGGCGCTGGCCGCATCGAACGCGCCCAGTCCCTGCGCACGCAGGGCGGCAATGATGCCGGTGAGCAGGTCGCCCATGCCACCCACCGCCATGCCGGGATTGCCCGCCGCGATCACGCGCGGACGGGCGTGCGGCGCGGCCACGACGGTACCCGCCCCTTTCAGCACCACCACGGCGTCATAGCGTTCAGCCAGATGCTGCGCAGCAGTGAAACGGTCGGCCTGCACCTGCGCCGTAGTGCATCCGAGCAGGCGCGCGGCCTCGCCCGGATGCGGGGTCAGCACTCCATCCGGCAGCGGCAGCGGATCTGCCGCGAGCAGGTTCAACGCGTCGGCGTCGACCACCAGCGGCAAGCCACTGGCGCGTGCCAGCCGCCAGCATTCGCGCGCCCAGTCGTCCTGACCAAGGCCCGGACCGACCGCGACAACCTTGGCGCGCGGCAGCAGCCGCTGCAGTTCGGCACTGTCCTGCACCGCGTGCGGCATGGCCTCGGGCAGGCGGCACAGCAGCGGGGCTACGTGCGGCGGCTGGGTGGCGACGCTGACCAGACCCGCCCCGCCACGCAGTGCGGCCTCGGCCGCCAGCATCACTGCCCCGCCACTGCCCAGATTGCCGCCCACGCACAGCACGTGGCCGGATTCGCCTTTATGGGTGTTGACACGACGCGGTGGCAGCAGCGCCCGCAGCCGGTTCGCCTGCCAGAGATCGGCGCTGGGCGCGACGTCCGCCTCTGCGGCCGGCGGCAGCGTCAATGCCGCCAGCTGGCGTTCGCCGGTGTATTCCAGCGCATTGCCGGTGTAGAGGCCCTGGTGCGCGACGATGAACTGCAGCGTGCAGGCGGCACGGACCGCCGTGCCCGCCACCTGGCCGGTCTGCGCATCCACGCCGCTGGGTACATCCAGCGCCAGCACCGGTGCCGTGGCGTGATTCATCGCCGTGATGACCCGTTCGGCCTCGCCAGCGGGTGCGCGGTTCAGGCCGATGCCGAACAGCCCGTCCACGACCACATCGGCGCACGGCAGCGCCTCTTCGAACACCGCGAGGCTGCCACCTGCCGCCGCGTACTGCGCACGCATGCGCTGCGACAACGTGCTCGGTGCGCCTTCGTCTGACAGGCGCAGCACCTGAACGCTGCGGCCGGCCTGCAGCGCCAACCGCGCCAGCACCAGGCCGTCGCCGCCGTTGTTGCCGGCCCCCACCAGCACGCACACGCGCTGTGCCTGCGGCCAGCGCTGCAGCAGGCACTGCCAGGCGGCGGTGCCGGCCTGCTCCATCAGCGACGCACCGGCATCGCCCAGCGCCGTGCTGGCCTGGGCATCCAGCTGGCGCGCGGCGGCCACATCGAACAGTTCAGCAAGCTCGGACATGCCGGGATTCTATACTTGTCACCATGTCTGCCGTGCCCCTGCCCGCCCCCGTCCACCTGGCCCGTGCCGCCGAGCGCGTGCGGGCGCTGGCGCGCGAGCACGGCTTCCAGCGCTGCGGCATCGCCGGCATCGAGCTGGGCGAGGACGAAGCCCACCTGGCCGACTGGCTGGGCAAGGGCCTGTACGGCACGATGGACTGGATGGCGCGGCATGGCACCCTGCGCGCGCGCCCGGCCGAGTTGCTGCCGGGCACCGTGCGGGTCATCTCGGTGGGCATGGACTACAGCCACAAGGACGACACCAACGCCTGGGCGGCCTTGAACGACGGCGAGCGTGCCTATGTGGCGCGTTACGCGCTGGGCCGTGATTACCACAAGCTGATGCGCAACCGGCTGCAGAAGCTGGCCGACGCGCTGGCCGCCGAGATCGGCGCGTTCGGCTACCGTGTGTTCGTCGATTCGGCTCCTGTGCTGGAACGGGCCCTGGCGCGCAATGCCGGGCTGGGCTGGATCGGCAAGCACACCTGCCTGATCGACAAGCAGGGCGGCTCCTGGTTCTTCATTGGAGAAATCTACATCGACCTGCCGCTGCCAGTGGATGCGCCGGCCAGCGCGCACTGCGGCAACTGCACGCGCTGCATCGACATCTGCCCGACCCAGGCGATCATCGCGCCGCAGCGGCTGGATGCGCGGCGCTGCATTTCCTACCTGACCATCGAGCACGACGGGGCGATTCCTGAAGAGCTGCGCCCGTTGATCGGCAACCGCATCTACGGCTGCGACGACTGCCAGCTGATCTGTCCCTGGAACAAGTTTGCCAAGCGCACGGATGAGGCCGACTTCCGCGCCCGCAACCAGCTCGACACCGCGTCGCTGGCGCAGTTGTTCGCCTGGGAAGAAGACGAGTTCCTGCGCCGCACGGAAGGCAGCCCGATCCGTCGCAGCGGCCACGAACGCTGGCTGCGCAACATCGCGGTGGCGCTGGGCAATGCGCCGGGCACCGCAGAGACGCTGGCTGCATTGCAGTCACGCGTGGATCACCCGTCCGACGTGGTGCGCGAGCACGTGCAGTGGGCACTGCACCGGCACAACGTGCGAACATGACCGGCATGGAACGCACTGCACAGATTCTCACCCCCAGCCAGCTCAACGCGCTTGCCCGTGACCTGCTGGAAGGCAGCTTTCCCTCGGTGTGGGTGGAAGCTGAACTGGGCAACGTGACCCGCCCGGCCTCCGGGCATATGTACTTCACCCTGAAGGATGCACGCGCGCAGATCCGCGCGGCGCTGTTCAAGCCCAAGAGCCAGTGGCTGAAGTTCGTGCCGCGCGAGGGCATGCGCGTGCTGGCGCGTGGCCGGCTGACCCTGTACGACGCACGCGGCGAGTACCAGATGGTGCTCGACCACATGGAGGAAGCCGGCGAAGGTGCACTGCGCCGCGCGTATGAGCAGCTCAAGGCACGACTGGAAGCCGAGGGTCTGTTCGCGCCGGAACGCAAGCGCCCCCTGCCCGCCCACGTGCAGCGCCTCGCGGTGATCACCTCGCCGACCGGTGCGGCGGTGCGCGACGTGCTGAGCGTGCTGGCCCGCCGCTTCCCGCTGCTGGAAGTGGACCTGTTGCCCAGCCTGGTGCAGGGCGACAGTGCGGCGGCACAGATCACCGCGCTGCTGCGCGCGGCCGATGCCAGCGCGCGCTATGACGTGATTCTGCTCACCCGTGGCGGCGGTTCGCTGGAAGACCTGTGGGCCTTCAATGACGAACAGCTGGCCCGCGCGATTGCGGCCAGCCAGACACCGGTGGTGTCGGCGGTTGGCCACGAGACCGACTTCAGCCTGTCCGATTTTGCTGCGGACCTGCGCGCGCCCACGCCTTCTGTCGCCGCCGAACTGCTGGTGCCCGACCAGCGCGACCTGCTGCTGCGGCTGCGCCGGGATGCGGCGCGGATGGTGCAACTGCAACGCCATGCAATGAGCCAGGCCACGCAGCGCGCTGACCGTGCGTTGCTGCGCTTGAACGCGCAGAGTCCGCAGAACCGGCTGCAGTTGCTGCAACGCCGGCAGCAGGATCTGGCGCGGCGACTGGCTTCGGTGTGGCAGCAGCAGCTGGAACGTCGGCGTGCGCGCCTGCGGCATGCCGACATCGTGCTGCGCAACAACGCGCCGCAACGGCGGCTGGAGGCGCTGCGCGAACGGCTCGTCCGGTTGCTGCCGCGCGTGGACACCGCGATGGCGCGGCAGTTGCAGCGTGATCAGTTGCGCCTGCGTGGGCTGGCGCGCTCGATGGAGGCGGTGAGCCCGCTGGCGACGGTGAGCCGTGGCTATTCGATTCTGACCCGTGCGGACGATGGGCGACTGGTGCGCTCGCCGTTGGATGTTGCGCCGGGGGATGCGCTGACCGCGCGGGTGAAGGACGGCGTGATTTCAGTGGTGGTCAAGGATCGCGAATGATCGCGGCGTGACATGGGCCACGCGTGACACGCATGGCGTGTTCGCGTCTCCGTTCGGCATGGCGTTGACACGCATGGCGTGTCACTACGCTGCGTTGGTCGATCGATGATGGGGTCGATCGATGACGGGTTGGTCGGGCGATGACGGGCGGAGGGACACGCCATGCGTGTCCAACGGAACGTTTCACCGCCCGCTCACCCTCCGCCCGCCGTCTCACAGAACCGCTGCCGGTACTCCATCGCCTTGGGCATCAAGGCCTGCAGGTTCTGGATCCGTGTGCCGGGATTGGGATGCGTGGAGGAAAACTCCGGCGGGGCCTGCCCACCACTGGCCTGCCCCATGCGTTCCCACAGCGGTACCGCCTCGCGCGGGTCGAAACACGCCGCCGCCGCCAGCATCAGCCCCACCTCATCCGCCTGGGTTTCGTGGCTGCGTGCATACGGCAACAGATACCCATAGCCCAGCGCGGACATCACCATCTGCTGCTGCGACGCGTCCATGCCGCTGGCGGCACCGGCCATCTGCCCGATCTGGGTCATCTTCTGCTGCGCCATGCGCTGCGCACCATGCCGCAGCAAGGCGTGCGCGATCTCATGCCCCATCACCACCGCCATCGCATCGCGCGTGCGCGCCACCGGCACCAGCCCGGTGTACACCGCCATCTTGCCGCCGGGCAGGCAGAACGCATTGGCCTGGTCGGACTGGATGACGTTCACTTCCCACTCGAAATCGCGCGAGAAATGCGCCGGCTTCAGGCCGTGCTCCTCAGCCAGCGCGGTTTCCACCACGTCCACCTTGCGGATCAGCTGTTCGGCAATCGCGCGCACGTCCTGCGAGATCTGCGCATTCGGATCCAGCGGACGCTCCTGCGCCAGGATCTCCTGGTAGGCCTGCAGGCCCAGCGCCTTTTCCTGGCTGGCATCGAGCGAACTGTCGATCAGCACGCTTTCACCGGTGTACGGGTCGACGCTGCGGTTGGAAACCCAGTAGTACGCGGCGTAGCCGGCAAACGCCAGCAGCACCCACCAGCGGATGTTGCCGAACAGGCCCGGTCGCCGGCCGCGTTGCTGCGACTGCCCCCCAAACGGATCGCTGCGCATGGTCGTGGTTCCTGAAGAAGCCGGCTCACCCTGGCCGGCGCTGGGGCCATCCTACCCCCGTGCCGTGTGAAGTCAGATACCACGCACCAGGCGGAAGCCGATCCGCGCGTTGGTGGTGTCCGAATCCTGCGACTGCCGCCAGGCCGCACGGGTCTGTTCGGGGGCGTTGGCCCAGTTGCCACCGCGGATCACCCGCTGCCGGCAGCCGGGGTTGAACCAGGCCGCGCCGTCGGCCGGGGCACGCCGGTAGCTGGCGTGCCAGCAGTCGGCCACCCATTCGCTGAGGTTGCCGGCCATGTCGTGCAGGCCGAACGCGTTGGGCTCGAACGTGCCCACCGGCGCGGGGCCCCACCAGCCATCGCCATAGCCCACGAAGGCATTGAACCAGCGTCGCCCGGACGGCGAGACATCGTCGCCGCCGGTGAAGTTGCCCGAGCCCTTGGGCGGTGTGCCTTCATCGCCCCAGGGGTAGCGCCCGCTGGTACCTGCACGCAGGGCATATTCGAATTCGGCTTCACTGGGCAGACGGTAATAGCGGCCGGTCTGTTCGGACAGCCACATGGCGTAGTGCTCGGCGTCGCGCACGCTGACGTGCATGACCGGCGCATTGGCCATGGCCAGGCTGCCATCGTAGCCGGACTGCCAGTCCACCCCGCTGCGCAGCATGAAGTTGCCGCTGCGCTCGTCGTACACCGTGGAATGCCCGCGACGGGTGGCGCGCGGGCGCGCCTTGCTGGCCTGCACGTAGCGGCGGAAGTCGGCGACGGTGACCTCGGTCATGGCCATCGCGAAGCCACGGTCGAAGCGTACGTAGTGCGCGGGCTTCTCCGCATCGCTGGCCCCGATCTCGCCTTCGGCCGCGCCCATCTGGAAGCCGCCGTGGGGCACCACGATCATCTGCGGACCACGGCCACCATCACGCAGTGCATCGCTGAACACCTGGCCCGGACGGAAGCTGCCGTAATGGGTGACCAGCTCGATGCGCTCGCGCAGCTGGGCCACCACCGGGTCGCCCGGCATGGCGATGCGCAGCGCGTCTTCCAGCTTCTGCCGCGCCGGCTTGAGCCCCTGCGCGCTGGTGAGGTCGCGCAGGCCCTCATCACGCAGGCGCACCAGTGTGTCCGCGCGGATCCGCTCGACCCGCTCGAAGGCGTCATTGATGGTCGGGGCCGAGTCGCGCACTTTCGCGGCCTCGGCCAGCCACACGCCGGCCCCGGTGAAGTCGGCAGCCCGTGCGGCGGTTTCGGCACGGCGGATCAGTGCGCTTTCCGACGCCGCCAGCCCCTGGCGGGCGCGTTCGTTGTCCGGGGCCAGCGCCAGCGCTTCGCGGAAGTTTGGCAGCGCCCCGTCGCCGTCTTCGCCAATGCGGTCGTTGCGCAGGTCTTCTTCACCGGCACGGTTGTAGGCAATGACCCGCTGCGCCAGTTCCACCCGCGACTGCAGGGCGCGCACGCGCGGGTCTTCCGGGTCCAGGGTGAGCAGTACAAGCCCCATCTCGCCGGCCTTGGCCACCGCCTCGCGCTGCCGCAGCGGACGCACCAGCAGCGCAGCGATCTCGTCCAGCAGCTGCTCCTTGGCCCGCTTGATCCCGGCCTGCGCCTGGCGGTCCTTCGGGTCGCGCTCCAGCAGCGCCAGCCAGATCGGCAGCGCCGCGGTGGCGTCCTCGTACAGCCGCCCGCTCTCGAACGCCTTGGCCGCGTCGCGGCGGGCCTGGGCCACGCCGGCGTCGTCGATCTGCACCGCCGGCGGCTGCCAGCGCTGCACGGTCTCGGCCTCGTCCTGCCCGCCGATGGTGACCTGCGCCGGCGTCGGTGCCTGGGCCGGTGCGTCGGGCTCGGCCGGGCGCGCCGCCGCAGGCGGGGCTTCGTCGGGGGAGCAGGCCGTGGCGGTGAACAGCACCGTGGCCAACAGCAGCGTCAGGGGACCGGGGGTTCGCAGCATGTGTTCATCATAACGGCGCGCGGGCCGGTGCAGGCGCGTTATCCTGCCCGCCTGAGCATTCCCGCAGCATGGAAACCCTACGTGGCCTATTGGATCAAAACCCCCGCGGAACTGGACGAACGCTTCCGCCAGCGCCCCACCCGCATCGGCCTGGACACCGAATTCATCCGTGAACGCACCTATTGGCCGCAGCTGGCCCTGGTGCAGATGGCCGTTGGCGACGAGGTGCTGCTGATCGACCCGTTGATTCCCGGCATGAACGAAGCACTGGCCCAATGGCTGGCCGACACCTCGATCCTGAAGATCATGCACAGCGCCAGCGAAGACCTGGTCACCTTCAAGGTGGCCTGTGGTGTGCTGCCGCGCCCGCTGTTCGACACCCAGATCGGCGCGGCCCTGGCCGGCATTGGTGGCGGCATGGGCTACCAGAAGCTGGTCACCGCAATCAACGGCGTCACCCTGGCCAAGGGCGAGACCCGGTCGGACTGGATGCGCCGGCCGTTGTCGGACGCACAGCTGCAGTATGCCGCCGACGACGTGGAGTACCTGTTCGCCCTGCATGACGCGATTGAGGCCAAGCTGCAGGAACAGGGTCGCCGCCAATGGTTGGACGACGATGCCGAGCGCCTGCTGGCCAGCGTGGAGCATGACGAGGAACGCTGGCCGCACGTGGCGATGCGCTCGGCGCAGTTCATGGATGCCGCTGCACAGCTGCGCCTGTTGCGCCTGCTGCGCTGGCGCGACGTGCAGGCACGCAGCAGCGACCGCCCGCGCAGCTGGATCCTGGACAACGAACTGGCCGCGCAGCTGGCACGCACCCCGCCTGCCGACCAGGAGGCGCTGGGCAAGGTGATGGACAGCTTCCCGAAGGCTCCGCGCAAGCTGCTCGGTGCGGTGTGGCAGGCGCTGGTGACGCCGTTGGAGGATGAGGCACAGGCTCCGCTGGCACTGCCGGCCAATGATGGGAACAAGCAGGCGTTGAAGAAGCTGCAGGATGCGGTGAGTGCCCGCACCGCGGAACTTGGGCTGCCCGATGGCGTGCTGGCTTCGCGCAAGCACCTGGAGAGTTATCTGGAAAGCCGGCAGTGGCCGGCGGCACTGGCGGGTTGGAGGCAGGCTGAGCTGGAGTCGCGCCTGCAGGCGGCGTTGCCGGCGTAGGTAAAAAAAAGGCCCCGCATCAGCGGGGCCTTGCTTTTAAATCACCAGTTCAGATTCAACGAAACACCCACAGTCCGCGGTTCGTTATAAACCGCGGCCATGTAGTTCTCGATCACACCCTTCAGATTCTTCTCGTTGGTGATGTTGCGCGCGAACGCCGCCACTTCCCAGGCACCGTAGTTGCCCGAATAGCCCAGCTTCAACCCACCTTCAAAGCTGCCCTTGGAATTGAACTCGGCCGAGTCATACAGCACGAAGCTGGTATAGCCCTGCTTGTTCCAGTCGGTGGACACGAAGAACACGTCGGCATCGTTCACCGGAATGTCGTAACGCGCGGCGAAGTTCAGGTTGTACTTCGGTGCATTCGGCAGCGGGTTGCCGTTGATCTGCGCAAAGGTGTTGGCCCCCACCTTGATGGTCGGGTCATACACATCGCACACCACGGCACCGTTCAGCGCACACACCTGGGCATACACGCGGTCGTCCTGGATTTCGCTGTGCAGCCAGCTGAAACCGGCGCTCAGGCTCAGGTTCGGAATCGGGCGCAGCTCCATGTCCGCTTCCACGCCGTAGGCCTTGGCCTTGTCCGCGTTGAACAGCACGCCGTTGCCGTTGGAATCGTTGCCGTTGAGCTGGATGTCGTTGACCGTGTAGGTGAACGCGGCGGCATTCAGACGCAGGCGGTTGTCCCACAGGCTGCTCTTCACGCCCGCTTCCCACGACAGGATGGTTTCCGAGTCGGCGGTGGTGAAGTCGGCATTGAACACGGCCGAACGGCCCTGGATGGTCGGGCCACGGAAGCCACGCGCGACCTTGGCGTACACGCTCACCTGCGGGTTGAACGCGTACATCGCGCTCACGTCCCAGCTGGGGGTGGTGTCGGCCATTTCCACGTCGGTGCGGCCACGGTAGGTCACCACGCCGGCAGCGGTGTCGGCGGTCTTCAGCAGACGGGTGCGCTTCTCGTCGCGGGTCTGGCGCAGGCCGGCGGTCAGGGTGAACTTGTCGGTCACGTCGTAGCTGACCTGACCAAAGCCGGCCCACGAGGTGTTGGTGTTGCGCAGGCGCACCCAGTTGTTCGGGTTGCGGGCGGTGCCCTGCAGGAACCACGCGCGCTGGTAGAAGTCGGTGGTATCGCGGCCGTCGAAGTAGAATGCGCCGACCTGCCACTTCAGGCGGTTGCTGTCGGCGTTGGCCAGGCGGATTTCCTGGGTCCACTGGTCGAGGTCACGAATCTGGCCCATCGACTGGCCGTAGCCATTGGCCACGCCATTGACCGGGAAGTCCGCCGCCGCGCCGCCGTCGGTGTCACCACGGCTGTAGCCGGAGGTGGTTTCGTAGGCGGTGATCGAGGTCAGCGAGATGTTGCCGAAGTCGTACACGGCCTTCACCGAACCGCCGTAGGTCTTGTACGCCTGCGGGTTGTTGTCGGCTTCGTCGTAAGCCACCGAATCGCGCGGCGCGTCGGTCTTGTTCGAGCCACGGGTCAGCGCGCCGCGCAGGAACAGGGTCGAGGTGCCGTCGTAGCCGCGGGCGTGGGCCGAGGCCAGCAGCGAGAAGTTGTCGCTGGGCTGCAGCAGCAGCTGGGCGCGCACGTTGCGGTCGTCGAAGCCGCCCATGGTGTTCTTGCGCGGGCTCACCGTGCCATCGGCGCTGGGGCCGGTGTAGGTGTTGTCCACGTAGTCGTCGCGGTGCTGGTACAGGGCCGACACGCGGAACGAGGCGATGTCGTTGATCGGGCCGCCGAAGCCGCCGTCCACCGCCACGCTGCCGTAGCTGCCGTAGCTGGCCTGCACGCGGCCGCTGTAGTCCTGGCTGGGCTTGATGGTGTCGAACTTGACGATGCCGGCGGTGGTGTTGCGGCCGAACAGCGTGCCCTGCGGGCCGCGCAGCACTTCAATCTGGTCCACGTCATAGACCGGGTTGGACTTCAGCACCACGTGTTCCAGCACCACGTCGTCCTGGATGATCGACACCGGCTGCGAGGCACCCAGGTAGAAGTCGATGTTGCCCAGGCCACGGATGTAGAAGCGCGGGAAGATGCGGCCGGTGGTGGTTTCCGCGTAGAAGCTGGGCACCTTGCCCGACAGCGCCAGCAGGGTGTCGTCGCCGCCGGCGGTGAAGTCACGGATCTTCTCGCCCTGCACCACGCCCACGGACACCGGCACTTCCTGCAGGTTGCGTTCGCGGTGGTCGGCGGTCACGGTGATCGCGTCCAGCGACGTGGGGGTGGCGTCCTGCGCCAGAGCGGTGCCGCTCAGGCCCAGCAGCGTGGTGCAGGCCAGCGCCAGCGCGTGCGGGCGCGGCGAATGGGTCATGCGGAAAGAGGCAATACGGGAGGTGTCGCGATGGGCAGACATGAAGGTCTCGGTCAGTGAACGGCGTAGAGCCGGGCTTGCCCGGCTGCACGTTGCGGCATCATGGAAAGTGGATGTTGCAGTTTGGTTTCTGCTGGCTGACGGCCGGGATCAATGGCGCGGATTATGCGCGCTCGCCACCCGTTGCGGAATGGCTGATTCTGTTCGTTCACCGAGGGTGATCACCAACGGTGATCACCTACCGGATTTGGCGACCTTAGATCCGGCGGTGGCGTCTGCAGCTCCCCAACCACAGACGCCACCGCACCCGATCAGGCCGCGACGCGCTCCTTGCGCGCGGGCTGCGCGTCGGCCAGGCGGAATTGCCCGACCGATTGCTGCAGCTCGGACGACTGCGCGTTGAGAGCACGCGCAGCGGCCGAAGCCTCCTCGACGAGGGCAGCGTTCTGCTGGGTCACACCATCCATCTGCACGATGCTCTGGTTGACCTGCTCGATCCCTGCCGCCTGTTCCTGGCTGGCGTTGGCGATCTCTTCGATCAGCCCACCCAGCTCGCTTACCGAGGCCACCACGCGCTGCAGGGTCTGCCCCGCCTGGCTGGCCAGTTCATTGCCGTCGGCCACCTGGGCCACCGAGGCCTCGATCAGCCCCTTGATTTCCTTGGCCGCGCTGGCCGAACGCTGCGCCAGCGCGCGCACTTCCGAGGCCACCACCGCAAAGCCGCGGCCTTCTTCGCCGGCACGCGCGGCTTCCACCGCTGCGTTCAGGGCCAGGATGTTGGTCTGGAAGGCAATGCCGTCGATCACTGCGGTGATGTCGGCGATGCGGTGCGAGGAGGCTTCGATACCCGCCATGGTCTGCACCACCTGCGCCACTGCGGCACCGCCCTGGGCGGCCACGTCGGAGGCTTCAGCAGCCAGACGATCCGCACGGCGGGCATGGTCGGCGTTCTGCTTCACCGCGCTGGTCAGTTCTTCCAGCGACGCCGCCGATTCTTCCAGGCTGGCGGCCTGCTGTTCGGTACGGCGCGACAGGTCGTCGTTGCCAGCCGCGATCTCGGCCGAGGCCGTGGCCACCGACACCGCCGCCTGCTGGATGCCGCCGACAATGCGGGTCAGCTGCGCGACGGTGGCATTGGCGTCGTCACGCATGGTGGCGAACACGCCCTGGAACTGCCCTTCGATGCGGCCGCGCAGGTCGCCCTCGGCCAGCGCCCGCAGCAGGCCTGACAGCGCGGCCAGGTTGCGGTCGGCGGTGATCATCAGGGTGTTCAGGCCCTGCACCATTTCCTTGAAATCGTGGCGGTACGCATCGACGTCGCCGCGCACGCTGAAGTCGCCGGCGGCCGCCGCATCGACCAGGCGCTTGATCTCGCCATTGATGTCCTGCAGGCGACCGCGCACGCCGTTCACGGCTTCTGTGATGCGGGCCTTCTCGCCCGGCAGCGGCTCCATCTTCTGCGACAGGTCGCCTTCGGCGTACTGCGCGATCAGCGCCACCACGCGCATCTTCACCGCGATGTGAGCATCCACCAGTTCGTTGGTGCCCTCGACCATGGTACGGAATTCACCGTCGAAGGCGCTGGCGTCGATGCGATGGCTGATGGTGCCTTCGGCGTGCAGCGCGCTCATTTCATTCTGTGCGGCGATGATCTCGCGCAGCTTGTCCTGCATCTGGCGCAGCGCGGTCATCAGCTGGCCCACTTCGTCCTGGCTCTTCACCGTGATGGTGCGATCCAGGCGGCCTGCAGCGACGTCGCGCGCCACCTGGCCCGCTGCTGCGAGCGGCACGGTCAGCATGCGACGCACAACAACGATGAGGGCGACGATGACGGCCAGCAGGCCCAGGCCGGAGACAAGTGCGGTCTGCAGCATCAGCTTGTTCAGCACGGCGGCCAGCACCGAGGTCGGCTCCAGGCCCAGCACGGTCCACTTCCACGGGCCGTAGGTCTGCGCGGTAACGAAGTAGGCCTGGGCCGGTGCGTCCTTGCTGGGGCGCAGGTGCAGGGTGGCCTGGCTGGCG
Source organism: Stenotrophomonas oahuensis (assembly GCF_031834595.1). Classification (NCBI taxonomy): domain Bacteria; kingdom Pseudomonadati; phylum Pseudomonadota; class Gammaproteobacteria; order Lysobacterales; family Lysobacteraceae; genus Stenotrophomonas; species Stenotrophomonas oahuensis. The sequence goes on from NZ_CP115541.1 coordinate 61,643, forward strand.
GTACCGGCCAGCAGCGCTTCCAGCTGCGGCTTGTCCGCTTCGTCCACCAGCGCCGGCAGCTTTTCGCCTTCTCCATTGGAGGCGGCCACCAGGGTGCCGAAGTCGTCGCCCGCGCGGGTGTTCACGGCCAGGAAGTGACCTTCCTTGCCCAGCTTGGAGTCGCGCAGGCGGGCCTTCAGGGCGGCCAGGCCGTCGGTGTAGTTCTGCCCGATGAAGGCGATCGCGGTCACTTCACCGGCGGCATCCTTCAGCGGCATGTAATGGGTCATGTAGTCGACGCCGAACAGACGCGCCGGACCGGTGTAGGACTCGCCGGCGATCATCTTCGGGTAGGCCGGGCTGGCATGGTCCAGCACCGTGCCCATGGCGCGGTTGCCTTCGGCATTGCGCAGCGAGGTGGTGACGCGCACGAAGTCGTCGCCATCACGCACGAACACCGTGGCCACGCCGCCGGTGGCTTCAGCGAAGCGGTCCACCACGCCTTCCTGCAGGTTGAGGGTGTCCGTGCCCATCAACAAGCGGGGGGTGGCGCGTTCGCCGACGGTGACCGGCTTGGTCGCGTCCACGGTGATGTCGCCTGCCGGCAGCATCGCGCGGAAGGTGCCGGCCATGCGCTCGGTGCTTTCGCTGAGGCTGCGGTCGTACAGCTCGACCGAATCGCGCATCAGGTCGGTGGAGGACTGCAGACCTGCCTCGACGCGTTGCTGGTAGCTGGTGGCAGCCTGGCGATAGATCAGCACGGCCAGGATTACAAAGGCCAAGGTGGTGATCACGCCCATCAGCAGCGCAAGGCGCGCGCCGATGGAGGTTGAGAAAACGGTGGCGGCACGGGTCGTCATCGTCGGGACTCGAAAAAGTGGGTGTGAGAGATGCGTCACACTTCTTATCGGCACCACTTCGGTCCGCTTTACGTATTTTTCGCCAGAAATTAACGTATAGACACAAACGCTATCTTATTGATTTCATTGTATTTAGATCGATATCCGCGTTCACAAACCAACCCGGTCGTTCAGAAAAGTTCGGAAATAACTAAAGATCACACCCGTGCTGCCGCCTCCGGCGCTCCATCAATAAATTTATGGAAACGTTTTCTCATTTTTGAGGCATCGACCGCCTGCGTCACCCTGCCGCGCTTGGCAGGCGGGCCTTCACGGCGCTACACTCCAGTCATCGCAAGGCGGTGCCTGCGAAGCAGTACTTCGTGGGGCCATAGCTCAGCTGGGAGAGCGCGTCGTTCGCAATGACGAGGTCAGGAGTTCGATCCTCCTTGGCTCCACCACTATTCAAGCAGCCGGGCAAGCCCGGCTCTACAACAGAACGCCACCTTCGGGTGGCGTTCTGCTTTTGGGGATGGAGGTGCCGACGCCTGGGTTCGGAACACCTCCTTCGTTCAATGCTCCCGGTGCCCGAAATCTGCGATGCGCGCGGACGTGCACCGCTGCACGCGTTTGCACATGGATGCACGCGGATGCCCGCCTTGGTAGCGTCGGTCGCAAGACGACGGCCGATAACGGTGATCGGCACGGCGAACGCAGAAACCTCGCCGAAGCACATCGCCACCCCACCCTCGCATTGCCCGCCCCACCGGGCTGCTGCGCTGACTACGCCTTCTCTCGCGCTTTATCCCACACAGGGATAAGCCTGACCAACCGCTCAAGCCCGGGATTGCGCTCCAACGGCGCATCAAGGTGGTCGACAAATTGCTGGAACTCGTCACCCGACAAAGTGAAGCTCACTCGATCGATGGCGTCGCCCTCCTCCGCCAATCGCATCATGTGCACCTTTCCAATCCGTCCATCCTTGAAGGCACGCACCGCCTCCAACAGTTCTGCACCCAGGTCACGTTGACCATCGCGAATTGCCAATTCGTTTTCATTCTTCGGCATTGTCGAGCTCCTTCGCGTTGCGTAGCCAATGATTGCGGTATCCGCCGCTGAATCATCGCAGTTTCGGTCGGGTGTCGATTTCGACTGGCGCATGCTTCGCGCGCCATCGCGCCGCAGTTGCGACGTGACACCGAAGGCCAATGGCGACTTCCTTAAGCTTCTGTAGCTAACGACTCCGCTTGGTAGACGGATTCAACTGGCGGGAGACCGGGCCAGACGCGACGCCTGTGCACAGTTAGCCTCTCAGGATTCGCCATGGTTCAAGCAGCCGGGCAAGCCCGGCTCTACGTAACGTCACCAGCAAAACTTGCGTCGTGCGACGCTACTCGCCCCTGAAATGCGTGGCGTCGGCGGAAATTCGCCTTGGTAGCGTCGGTCGATAGACGACGGCCGATAACGGTGATCGGCGCGACGAACGCATCGGCGTGATCGAGATAAACGCAATTCCGTCCGGGTGCGCGACGTTAAAGCGCGGATCATTGGTATCGGTCGTCGTCTATCGACCAACGCTACCCAAGCAGCGCCAGCGAGCCGCGCTACGGCACATCCCCCGCCCGCTCGGCAATCGGCCTGACCTGCTGCACCAGCGTCAGCAGCGTCTTGCCGGGCTCTTCAATCATCAGCTCATGCGCGGACTGCTCGAACCACACCAGCTGCTTGGCCGGTGCCTCCACCTGCGTGAACCATTCGGCTGCCAGCTCGGACGACACGTTGTAGTCGTGACGACCGAGGAACAGGAACAAAGGCGTCTTCAGCTGGTGCACGCGGCTCATGTCCAGCGTCAGCACCTCGCTCAACAGATGCCGCGTCGAGAAGTCATTGGCCTTCCACACCTTGGCGAGGTCGTCGTCGGTGTACTCCGGTGACAAGCGGATGGCGGCGGCCTCAGCACTTCCCCCGGTCCGGTTGTGCACCATGCCGCCGTACTCGTTGAGCCACTTGCGCTGCTTGAACAGCTTCTCCAGCGGCACAGGTTCATTACCCTGCGCATATGGAGCCAGCGCCTCCAGCTCGGCGACCGCTTCGGCGTTGCCAGCGGCCTTGGCCTGCTGCAGGGTCCACACATAGCCGCGACGTTCGCTTTCCGGTGCGTTGGATATCTGGCCGATGCCTACATAGGCATGCAGCCATTCAGGGCGACGCTGCGCCAGTTCCAAACCCAGGTAGCTGCCCCAGGAATGGCCTACGACGAAGACCTTGTCCTTGCCGAACTCCTTGCGCAGCCAGGCCACCATCTCCTCGGTGTCGGCGATCATCCGTTCGCGGGTCATGGTCGGGGCGACGAGCGCTGGATCATTGGCTGCGTAAGTCTTGCCCGCACCGCGCTGGTCCCACTGCACTACCGTGAAGTATTCCTCCCAGCCGCGTTGGAAGTACCAGCTGGTCGGCATCGCCACCCAGCCGGGGCCGCCGTGGAGCATCAGCAGTACCGGATTGCGTGGGTCGTTGCCGCGAATGGAGACCCATTGGTCGATACCCCCGATGCGGACCGCTTCCAGACGTTCGATTCCGTTGTCGGCCACTACTTTGCGGATGTCGGCGACGATCTTCGTCGCCTCGGAGCGGCTGGTGGGTGCTGGTGCCTGTGCGTACGCGTTGGTGGACAGGGCCGCTGTGACGGCTAGAAACGCGACAAGAATCGGCTTGATCAACGTACTGCCCCTCAACAGTGTTGTTGAGGGGATTGTGGCATGGAGGGGTGATGGCGGGTCAGTGCGCCACTTGCGGTGAAGTAGATGCGTTCGCTGCGCTGATCACCGGTATAGGCAGTCGTCTGTCGACGACTCTACCGGGTGGGTTTGCTGGGGGGACGTTTGGTGTTGGCGTCATGAATCTGCTGGTCGGTCTGGGCGGGGCGGCTCTTGGCCACATCGTCCTGCTTGCGGTCCTGCTGGGATTCCTTGACGCCTTCCTGTTTGCCGGGTTGCTTTTCGGTGGTCATGGCCTGAAGCACTACGTTGGGGGTTGAGGGCAACGTAGCGCCTGCCGCGTCAGGCCTGGATGAACATCGACCTATTGCTCAAGAACCAGAGAACGCCTGATCCCAACATCTCCGTCATCCGCCACCACCACCGCCTCCGCCACCACCCATGACTATCGTTCTGACGTGCTCTTCATTGATCCGCTCCATATCCTGCTGGCGCTGCAAGGTGGCCTGCTGCTCCTGCTGGGCGTCGCGCTCCAGCAGCACATCCAACCGCTGCAAGGTTTCTTCGTGCGGCGTCTGCAACGCCTCTGCGGTGGGCATCGCTGCGCGGCGGTGGGCGGGGTTGTCCAATTCGCCCTGGACCACGAACACGTAGTATCCCGCCCCCTTGTCACCTACGGGGTTGCTCAGCACCACATGGTCCACGCGCTCCAGACCGCGCTCCTTCGCCAGCACCATCAGGCTCTCGGTCAGGCGTTCGCTGGTGTCGTCGTAGCCACGGCCCAAGCTTTCATCCAGTTTTTCCACTTGTTCGCGGACTTGGCGGTACAGGGGATGGGCGGGGTGCTGCGGGTCGCTGGGTTCCAGCCGAGCTGGAGCGGCAGGCTCTGCAGGTTCTGCCGGTGTTATCGGCTCTGCCGGTTCTGCTGTGACGGGGGCACGCTCAGCAGGTGATGCCTGCACCTCGCTCGCGCCGTGCACTGGCTGCGTTGGCGGCTGGATTTGCTGCTCCGGGGCTTCGAAGATCGGCAACTGGGATGCGAGCAGCATGGGGTGATCGTCGTTGCCCACACTGTCAGGTGCGTCTGGCACGATGGCAGGCGGCACAGCGTCGAGGATCCGCGCCTCCGGAAGCCCGCTCACCGGTGCGGCGGCCTGCGGGGTGGTGGCCTCGCTGGGATGGAGGATTGGGGCCGGAGCAGACTCTGAGCTTGGCTCGACCCTGCGTGATGGATCGGGGATCTCAGCGGGCGTAGGTGCACTCGGCTCGACTTGATGGCCGGCAACTGGCTCACGCTCGCTTGGGGGGTGCTGTACGGCGGCGGCTTCCTGCTGCGCGCGAGCTTCTTCTGCGCGAGCGTCGGTGTGTTCGCGCTGCTGGAGCTGATCTTGTGCGTTGTCGCGCGGGTCGGGGTTGTTCAGCCACGCAGGGCGTGGCTCTACGACCGGAATGGTTGGTGCTGGCAAAACTGGCTCAGGATTGGCCGTAGAGCCACGCCCTGCGTGGCTGAACTGCTCGGACACCTGAATCGCATCCGTATGCGCCCCCACCTCCCGGACATTCACCTGCACGGCGGCCAACATAGCCACCTGCTCCGCCTGCTCAAGCGACAGCCCCTGCCGGTTGGCTTCGCGCAGGGCCTGCTCATGCGCTTCCGCCTGCTGCGGCGTCAACGCCTTAATGCTCAACTCCGGCGCATTCTGGATCGGGCGCTCCTGCTGCGGCCCCTGCAGATCCTGATACGCCTTCTGCAGGTCCGCTGGGGTGGTCACCGCAACCTGACGCGCAATGCCATCCGCGCCGGTCTGGTAATGAATCATGCCAGCGCGGAAATCCAGCAGCCCCAGTTCGCTGCGCTGCGGCTCACCCACGGTGGGCCCGGAGATGCCATGGGCCTGCAGCGTGCGGGATGTTGCCAGCTCAATGGCCGGCAACCATTCCTGCGGCACGCGCACGTCGTAGGACTGGTAGCGATGCAAAATCTCGTTCTGGTTCTCCTGCGCGGCCGTCGGCGGCGGCAGCGCCTGCAGCTGCGCCAGCATCTGCTGGTCCTGCTCCATCACCGGCTGGCGCAGGGAACGAGTCAACTCCAGTTCCAGCGCCATATTGCCGGCCGCAAGCGCGCCCTCATGTGACCACACACCAGAAGCATCGCGGTAATACAGGTTGTTGTCCGAACCGCGAACGGCATCCGGTTGGGCGCGTGCCATCAGCACCGCGTCCGGATACTGCGGAACAAACCTGCCGGACCTCAGAGCGGCATGGTCCTGGATGTAAGCGGCCGCCACCGCCTCCCGGCCATTTGCGATGTTGCTTTCAATCCGGCCCAACGCTTCCTGGTTCAGTTCCCTAGCGCGCTCCAGCGAGGCGACTTCAGACGTGTAGACGCCTCGGTCATTGACTCCGGTTACACCGGTCTTGACCACCCGCACCCATTGCTCGCTATTGGGCTCCCGGTGCCAGTTGGGGTTGTCCAGGCCATGCTGGTCGCCGGCCTTGGCCGGCAGGCTGAACGGGTTCTGCGGCGCAGGCACCTTGCCCAGCGCCAGCTCCACCGCCTTGGCGCTGGCTTTAGCATTGAGCTCGCAAGCCTTTTCATAGCTGGCCCCGATCTTCTGCTCGACCGGATTGCCGATGCCGTCCGTGCGCCGCTCCAGCTCCCCGTCGCGCACCCAGTTGCGGCCGTTGAACTCCCACGCCACACCGTCCTTGTCCTTCTGATGAAAAACGGCGCGGTTATCCAGCAGATCCGCGCCATGCTCGAAGGACTTGGCCACGAACAACGCATCCAACGCCACCAGCGTGACCGGCGCAAAGCCGGAGGTGCCGACCAGTGCGGCCATGCCGGCACCCCCCAGCCAGCCGCCGCCATTGCGGGCGACCGCATGATTGAACTCGGACTGGGCCGCTGCCGCGTTGCCCTCTCCCAACAGTTCGCCGGCGCGTCGAGCGGTGATGATGGCGTCGGCACCGGTGCCGGCTAGCCCACCTACCCGCGCCAGGCGGCCGACGGAGGCCTCGCCGAGGAGCATGTCCATGGTGGCGAAGCCTTGCTGGCTGCGGGGGACGCGCAGGCGGTAGCCGGCCTCTTCGCCGAGGGTGCGCTCGACCGTGCGAATGCCCTCCTCGGAAAGAACCATGCGCCCGTCGTGATGCGCATTGCTGATAGCAAGAGATAGCCCGGTACGCTGACGTTGAAGGTCCCCGCCCTTGGTCAAGTTTCGATCCGAACCGTCCAGGTACTCCAGTGTTGTAACCACTCGCGGCTCGTTTTTAACAATAGCGAGCCAGCCATGATCAATTTCAGCTAGTCCCTGGTGAGCCAACATCTGCGGAGACGAGTGAGGACTGTACTCCGCAGAATGCAAGAAGAAGCTCTGTGTGACCGGCCTGATGTCGTTTGCAACAAGTCCCAGCGGAGCGTTTGTGTACAAATCGCCGTTGACCAGGCCAATCTTCATGGTGTCGCGCAGATGATTCACTTGCTGTGCGATACGCCCTAGGGCTTCAGGGTCACCAGCCAACGCCGCTCGACCATCGCGCGTAGCTGACAATTTCCTCAGGTGCAAATCAACCCCTTGGAAGTAGTCCTTTATGGGACCGCCGCTATGGGGAGAAACCCCCAGCTTCTCCGCCAGAGCTTTGTCGTACGGCATGAAGATGCGGTTCCCGAACGCATCCTTATCAATCAGCTTCGCTTTCACCAGCGCACGCAGAAGCGGTCTATCGAATGTCTGCTGTTCGATAACGTGGTGATCCTGAAAAAGGGGTCCCTTCGGTGACATTACTTCCCTGATCCTTCCATGTCTGGTCAGATGTCCGCTGCGTCGGTTAGCCAAACACCTCGAGAACGGCCCTCAACACCCATCCCGGCTGCTATGACCGCATCGCGAAGCGCACGATCACAGATCACGAGGTCGCCCGAGTATGGAAGGATGAAGACGTGGGAATCGTCCACCACGTCCTTACGGAACCTGAGACTCGCGCCGCCAAGCAAGTTGTAGAACTTTCCTTCGGGGAATTCATCACTATGCTCAACGGTCAACCTGGACGCGCTTTCGTCGAGCGCATCCAAAGTGCGGACTACGTCACATAGGTGGTAGCGCGGGCCCTCACTTCCGTCAGGCAATCTGTACTCGCACTCCACGAACTCAAACCCGCTGGGATCCACGGATTGGAAAACCTGTTTAAGGCGGTCAGACACGAGCCAGTAGCCGCTCATACCATCCTCCATATCCTCTGGAGCGTGGCCAAGCTTCGGCACATACTGAAGGATCGGCGTCTCGTGCATCGGGGGGAACCCTCCCCCCTCAGGTCTCAAGATCAGCCTAGGAGGAGTACGAAGACGGTCCTCGTTGACAAATTCAACCCCTAAGCCCTTTCCACCTCGGGTGACGTCTGGCCTAAGCAGGTAGTACTCACCCGGCTGACCCGCTTGCAACTTATGATCTGACATGAATGTGGCACCTCAATTCCGTTTGTGCAAAAGTATCAACTACGATGGAGGCAAGGATAGCGGTACCTGTATGGAGCTCAAGTACCACCACCGTGCCATGCTCCATACCCACTGACTATCAGATTGATCCGAGATCCAGGCTCAACTCAAAATTCCCTGAGCATGCGCCTCGCAGTTTTTCCTTCTGGATCAACCATGAACCACAGTTCGAGACCTGCTCGAGCCATCAGATGCCGGCGGAGTCGCATCGCCAGTCAGAAGTTCACAAGATCCTCGAACCACAGTCCGTTCGACAGAGCACCATCGATGATGCCGGCCCTCTCCACTGCGGACTTGAATCTCGCATCACAGAAGACCAGGCCACTAAAGGGAAGCCTGAACACGTGAGCATCTCCAAGAACCTCCTTCCTGAAGGAAAGTTGGATGTTTCCAAGCAGGTTGTAGTACTTCCCCCCAACGAACTCATCGCTGCGTTCAATCTCGAGCGTTGACGCTTCCTCATCGAGCGCATCCAGTTCCCGAACGAAGTCGCACAGGAAACGCCGCTCGCCAACCGATCCGTCAGCCAGGCGATAGTCAGCTTCCACGAACTCGAACGCGCTGGCATCCACCGCCATCATGACATTGCGCAGCCTTTCCGAGACGAGCCAATACCCGCTGAATCCGCCTTCCAGGTCTTGGGGAAGCGCTCCTTGCTTCGGGCTGTAGACCAGTCGAGGAGTTTGGGCAAGTTCTGGAAAGCCGCCAGCGTCAGGCCTTAGAATCCGACGCGGTGGAGTCAGAAGCTCCTTGCGATTCTCAAAGACGACGCCGTGTCCGGCACCGCCTCGACGGGCATCAGGTTGAAGCATGAAGTACTGCCCGGCTGCGGGTGCATTCTTTGAATCCATACTGGGTTGCTCCTTTGAGACGCTGGCGCCTCAACTACTCACGGCGTCAGAGAACCAAAGCCCACCTGATGAGTCGGGCCCAGATATCCCTGCCGCTTCTACAGCATCCTTGAACGTCCGGTCGCAAAACACCGCACCATTGAAAGGAAGCTTGAAGACATGGGCCGACCCGAGAGCGTCCTTCCTGAATGCCAATTTGGCACCTCCGGCCAGGTCGTAGTACTTGCCAGCCTCAAAGTCATCGCTGACCTCAATGAGCACTTCAGATGCCATCTCATCTAGCGCATCGACGGTTCTAACAACATCACACAGAAACATTGCAGGCCCTATCGATCCATCCGCCAAACGGTAGTCCGTTTCAGTAAACGCAAACGCATCCGGGTCAACGCTCTGCATCACATGCTTGAGTCGCTCCGAAACCAGCCAGTACCCGCTGAAGCCACCTTCCAAATCCTCAGGGAGCGGCCCATTTGCAGGTACATGGACAAGTCTTGGAACACTTGGGAGAGATGGGAACCCGCCTCCTTTCGGCCGCAAAGAGAGACGCGGAGGCGCAACTAGATCCTGCTCATTCTCAAAGAGCACACCATGACCTGGGCCTCGGCACCTGGCATCAGGCCGCAGCCTGAAAAATTGACCCGGCTTGGCTTTTGACTCTGAGAAGGCCCCTGACATGAGTGCTACACCCCAACTCCGTTTGCGCAAAGGAACATCCATCCCAAGGTAAGGATAGCGCCACCTCATCCGAGTTCAAATAGGACATAGGCTGCCATCCAATCAATAACGGGACTATCGGAAAAGTCCGAATTGGCACCGGCGGCCGCCCTCATGCGCCAGGGACCCCGGGTCAGTGCCCAGCGCCATTGAGCAACCTCAGAGGACCGAACCCTGCATCTGAAACCATCAGAGATCATCAACAGCCGTGAACCACAGACCCCGAGAATCCTTGGGACTTCCAATACCTGCCGCCCGCACCGCATCTCTGAAACGCCGGGAACAGAACACCAAGTCTCCGGAAAATGGAGTCCGGAAGACCAGTGCGTCTCCCACAACATCATTCTTGAAAACCAGACTCGCACCGCCCGTGAGTCGGTAGTGCTTTCCAGCGGAATACTCATCCCCAACCAGCACATTGAGCTTCGACGCACTCTCGTCCACGGCATCAACCGTGCGCACCACGTCGCACAAGTAGTAGCGAGGTCCTTCGGTACCATCGGCAAGGTAGAAGTCGCATTCTACGAACTCGAAAGCGTCTGGATCTGTACCGATCATGACGCTCTTGAGTCGCTCAGAAACCAACCAGTACCCGCTCATGCCCCCTTCAAGATCTTGAGGAGTGACTCCCCTCCCTGGCTCGTAGACCAACTTCGGCTTGGCAGAAAGCGCGGGGAATCCACCATCCTTTGGTCGAAGCACCAAGCGCGGACCACCCCGAAGTTCCTTGAGGTTCTCAAAGGCAACACCGTGCCCTTTTCCGCCGCGCGTTGAATCGGGCAGCAACAGGTAGAACTGATTCTGTTGCGTCTCGCTCTGCGTCTGCGTCATGAAGTCACCGTCCCCATCTCATATGTCCGCAGCATCCGTAAACCACAGCCCATTTGATCGCAGTCCTCCGCAAATTCCCGCCTTCACAACCGCATCGCGCAGAACTTGATCGCAAACAACGAGATCCCCCGAGTACGGCGTTCTAAAGACATGCGCTTCGCCGACAACTTCATTCAGGAATACCAAGCTCGACCCACCAGTCAAGTCATAGAACCTTCCAGCAGGGAACTCTTCACTCACTTCAACCGTGAGCATTGACGACCCTTCGTCAACGGCATCTAGGACCCTAACCACGTCGCACAGGAAGTAATGAGGTCCAGCAGAACCATCCTCCAAGCGATAATCGCAAGCGGCAAACTCGAACCCCTCTGGGTCAACCCTTTCGAACACGTTCTTCAACCGCTCGGAAACCAGCCAGTAGCCGCTCATGCCGCCCTCCAGGTCTTGCGGCGGATCACCTTTCTTCTCCGAGTACACGAGAAGAGGGGTTTCCGACATCTTCGGAAATCCTCCTTCGCGGGGACGCAGAATCAGCCTCGCCTGCGTCCGGAGCTTCTGGACATTCTCAAACACCACGCCGTGCCCCCTACCACCTCTGGTGCTATCAGGCTCAAGCAGGAAGAACTTTTCTGGATGCTGGATGTATCTCGACATGCTTAGAACTCATCAACTCCGTTTTCGCAAGGAAACGCCTAACCCATAAGCACCAATGACTGCTTCTGCTTTCCTAAAACAATGTCCAGTGTCTTCAGCCTGTCAGTAGTCCGAGGCGTCTTCAAACCACACGCCACTTGACGCCGATCCTTGCCCCATACCAGCGCCAATCACTGCGGCCCTAAGCTTCGCGTCAGAGAACACCACGTTCCCCGAGTATGGCGTACGAAACACGTGCGCATCACCAACAGCCTCTGGTCGGAATGCCAAGCTGACACCACCGCCAAGGTTGTAGTACTTGCCTCCCGGATACTCATCACTTCGCTTGATGTTCAGCTTCGACACCCCCTCATCAAGGGCATCAATCTTTCGAGTGATATCGCACAGAAAGTAGCGCGGACCAACGGATCCATCCTGCAAGATGTACTCGCATTCGACGAACTCGAAGCCATCCGGATCGACGCTTTCAAAGCCATCCTTGAGGCGCTCGGACACCAGCCAATAGCCGCTCATTCCGCCTTCGAGGTCCTCAGGCGGATCCCCAACGCCCGGCTCGAGCCTCAACTGCGGCTTCTCTGTGAGCACAGGAAATCCGCCCTCGGCCGGGCGAAGAATGCGGCGAGGGGGGTGAAGCAACCGTTCTACGTTCGAGAACACAACCCCGTGCCCACGGCCGCCTCGGCGGGTGTCTGGCATGAGTACAAAGTACTCACCCCGTCTGGCTTCACTCTTCTCGGTCATACCACTTGGCTCCTTGGCAACTGCAAAAAATTGAGATTCATCGCTGCGGGCATGAAAATCTTCCATGAGCCAATGTCCACCGTGTCCAGGGTGATTCTAAAGCCTTGGTCGTCAAAGAGAACGCTCCATCAGCTGACCCTCAATCGTCTATGAGCAGACATGGCTTGCCCCCCCCGGACGAAGATGAGAAAAACCTGAAGTGCAAACGTCCCCTTTCGAGGTCGACAGCGGTCCGACCTGAGCTCGGCACTACACCGCCAACACCTCATCGCCCATACTGGGGCGTGGCGCCGCTTCGCCTCCTGGCGTGTATCCTCAGACATCGCTTGCGTCGATGAAGGAGATGCCGCTCTCCTCGGGGTCGTCAGAAACCCCAGTTCCATGGACTGCATCCATGAACAATCGGTCACAAACAACGAAGTAGCTGTACGGGGTCATGAAAACATGCACACCAGCTAACGCATCTGTTCTAAACGTGAGCCTTGCCCCGCCGCCAAGCGAGTAGAACTTACCATTGACGAACTCCTCATCGACCTCAATGCCCAGGGTTGAACCGGCCTCGTCGAGCGCATCGAGCACCCGCACGACATCACACAAGTAGTACCGAGGTGCCTTGGTTCCATCGGCGAAACGAGTGTCACATTCGACGAATTCGAACGCCGAGGGATCCGCTTCGAGCATGACATCCTTCAGGCGCTCAGACACGAGCCAGTAGCCACTGAACCCGCCTTCCAAATCTCGAGGCATATTACCTAGCCGGAAATCAACAGTGAGTTGTGGCTGCTCAGCAAGCGGCGGGAAACCGCCTAGTTCAGGACGAAGCACTAGACGAGGCGAGCTCAGCAAACGACTAAGGTTATCAAATGCCACGCCGGACGTGGTTCTGCCACTTTCCATCTCCGGACCGAACAGGTAGAACTCACCCGGCCGGGGCGTGGACTGTGTGAAGGTTCCTGACATGTGCACTAAACCCCAACTCCGTTTGCGTAATGGAACATCTACCCTAAGGTGAAGACAAGGTCACCTATGCCAAGCTCAAATGTCATATGCATCCGTCAACCATACGCCACGCGACGCAGACTCTAGCCCCATGCCCGCATCCAGGATGGCATCGCGCATGATTCTGTCGCAGAACACAAACTGACCTGAGTACGGCGTCCTGAAGACATGAGCATTGGCTAATCGATCCTCGTGAAACGCCACGCTTGCTCCGATCAGGTTGTAGTACTTACCCTCTGGGAACTCATCGCTTATCTCAACGTGGACCTGCGACGCCTCCTCGTTCAGCGCATCCAACGTCCTGACAACGTCGCACAAACTGTACGCGGGCCCCGTTCTTCCATCGGCAAGTCTGTAATCGCACGCCTGGAAGGCGAATCCGGTCGGATCAACGGCTGTCAGGACGGACTTCAGTCGATCCGAGACCAACCAATACCCACTCATTCCGCCTTCCAAGTCCTCCGGCGGCACACCCAACTTCGAGTCATGCCTCAGAAGAGGAACCTCCGCCAAGGGTGGGAAGCCACCCGCTCGTGGCCGGAGAATCAGACGAGGCGGCGTCAGAAGACGCTTCTCGTTCACGAACTCGACGCCATGCCCCTTGCCGCTACGGGTAGCATCCGGCCTCAAGATGTAGAACTCACCGGGCTGTGGCTTGCGCTGATCCATGCAATCGGAACTCCGTCTCCGCTGGGCCGGACGAGCCAGCCCCACAATGGCAATAGCCTGTCAGGAGTGCTCGGATTTGGCTATCGGAAAAGTCTGAATCGACGCGCATCTCCTTACGTCCGAGGCCCAACCTCCGCCCTGAACCACGCGGCAAACACCTCATCGCCCATCCACGCATTCTTCCGGTTCACCTTGAACATCACCGCCTCTACCTCCTCGGCCCGCGCCAGCCGCTCCGGGTCACCGCTGCAGCGAGCGGCATCCAGCTCGTGCTGCGCCTCGGCCAGGAAGCGGGACAGGCGGTCATCGATGGCCCATACCGCCATTTCGATGCGCGGCCGGCGCGTTGTGCGGGCCACGCTGACGCCGTGCAGAGCTAACTGTAGTCGCTCGATGTGCTCCGGGTAGTCCTTCAACTGTGAGCGCAGGCTGCGGGGGATGGGTGGAAGCGTGCTGCGCTTCTGAGGCGGGGCTGGTGCCCTGGGGTACCCGGGCAGCAGGCGGCGGAGGTAGGTTGTCACCATGCGCCCCACTCCTTTACCTCAACAGCGGACGGCACTTCCGGGTCCAGGAAGTGCGGCAGCGGGACGATGCGTTCGGTTGGGGCGGGCGTCTGCTGTTCCGCCGTTTCCAGGTCGAAGCGCACCTGCAGGTTCATCCAGAACCACGGCGAGGTGTTGAAGTAGTGGCCCAGGCGGATGGCGGTGTCGATGGTGATGGCAGCGGTGCCACGGGTGATGCTGACGATGCGGGTGTTGGAGACATGCAGGGCGTCGGCGAGTGCGCGGCGGGTGAGGCGATTGGGTTGCATGAAGTCTTCCAGCAGGATGGTGCCGGGGTGTAGCGGTGGTGTTGGAGTCATGGCGCTGTCTTCGATGTCGGGAACAGGTAGGGTCGATCGATAGACGACCGCCGATAAAGATTCCCGGTGCTGTAACGCATGACCTTTGAGCGATGAAGCGCCTCTACGTTCAGGGTCATGCCCCACAGCACGTATCACCGCTATCGGCGGTCGTCTGTCGAGCGACCCCACCGAAGCGGGCATGGCGCGAGAGTCGGCCATTTGCGTGTCCATACGCTTCAGTCGCGGCCGAAGCCGGGGCTGGCCCAGCCCTCTCTGCGCGCTCGCTGCACTTCGTCTTCCTCGCCATAAGGCGGTTCTTCCTGGCCGATGCAGATCTCGGCGGCCACATCATTCGATGCGTCGCTGATGACATTGCTCCACAGGGTGAGGTCCACCGTGTTCCGGTTCTCACTCAGCTCCACCACGCGTTCCATGAACATGCGGATGGCTTCTGCCGGCGCGTAGTGTTCCTGCCACACCGCGCCCTTGAAGCGGCAACGCAGATCGTCTTCCACCTTGGTGCGTACCCAGACCGGCTTTCTCATCGGCGCGCCCTCCGCTGGCGGCGCGGCCATGGATGGTGGCGGTACTCGCGCACCTGCGTGTAGTGCACTTCGCGCAGCACTTCGGTGGGGATATGCAGCATGCGGAAGCCCGGTGGAAAGACCGGTGTGGAGATGATCCGTTCGCCGTCGAACTCAACTCTGAACCACGTGCCCTTGCCCAGCCCCATGTAACGCAGCCAGCGGCCGCGCATCATCATGTATTCGACGCCGCCGAGGCCTTCGTCGTAAGGCGGTGGCGGTGTGGGCGGGGTGGCACCGCATGTGGCACAGCGCGGTGCGGGGGCTTCGAACGTCTCTTCGGGAATGTGCGACCTCTGCGACTGCATGGCAAACCTCCTGTGAGATGCGACCCCTGCCGGAATGGCAAGGGGTCGGGAGGTTAGAAACCGTCAGAACTTCAGAAAAACACCGGCGGGCGTATTTCCCTTTGCAGGGTCTTGTATTAGCCACCCTCCCGACGCTGGACACGAACAACTCCGACGCAGGACACCTTCTGAAGCTCTGAGGAGTTTCTACGCTCCGGGGGCCATCCTGCAGCACGCGCACTGCTAAAAAAACAGGCAATTGCGAAAGAATCGTGGCGGATTTTTGACGCGCTCGCAAATGGTGCGACGCAATTGGCGCGTTGTGGTTGTGGGAGGTTTGCGGGCTGTTGAGTTGCGTTCCAGTACTGGGTGTCGGTATTGCCCAGGTGCTGGTGAGCGAAAATTTGATTTGCGACGGATGTCCAAGCCACCAGTGTGGGTGGTCATCGAAAAATCGGGGCGAGTGCGTCACGGGATCACGCGGAGAGCGTGTTTCGGTCCGGGGTTCATGCGTTAAAGAACGCGGGTTGTTTCACGGCGATCGTCTGTCGACCGATCCCACCGGATCCACCAATCCCACCGGGTCCACACGCGGGTTGCCGGCGCGAGCAATTCCACGCCGGCAACCGTGCGGGCGAATCAGCCCTGGATGAACTTCAGCAGTTCGGCGTTGATGTCGTCGGCGTGCGTGGTGCACATGCCGTGCGGGTAGCCCTTGAACACCTTCAGCGTGCCGTGCTTGAGCAGCTTGATGCTCAGTTCGCTGGCGTCGGCAATCGGCACGATCTGGTCGTCGTCACCGTGCAGCAGCAGGGTCGGCACGTTGATCGCCTTCAGGTCTTCAGTGAAGTCGGTTTCCGAGAACGCCTTGATGCCCTCGTAGTGCGCCTGCGCGCTGCCGGTCATGCCCTGGCGCCACCAGTTGTCGATCACGCCCTGCGACACCTTGGCACCCTCACGGTTGAAGCCGTAGAACGGGCCGCTGGCCACGTCCACGTAGAACTGCGCGCGGTTTGCCGCCAGCGCCGAACGGAAGCCGTCGAACACCTCGATCGGCAGGCCGCCCGGGTTCTTGTCCGACTTCACCATGATCGGCGGCACCGCACTGATCAGCACCGCCTTGGCCACACGGCTCGCCGCAGCGCGCGCCGCGTAGCGTGCCACCTGGCCGCCACCGGTGGAGTGGCCGATATGCACCGCGTTCTTCAGGTCCAGGTGATCGAACACCGCCGTGGCATCGGCTACGTAGTGGTCCATGTCGTGGCCTTCGCTGCCCTGCGACGAGCGGCCATGACCGCGACGGTCATGCGCGATCACGCGGTAGCCCTTGCCCAGGAAGAACAGCATCTGGTTGTCCCAGTCGTCGCTGGACAGCGGCCAGCCATGATGGAACACGATCGGCTGGGCGTCCTTCGGGCCCCAGTCCTTGTAGAAGATTTCAACGCCGTCGGAAGTGGTGATGGTGCTCATGGAACAGTCTCCGGAAAGGGGGTTGGGAATTACCGGACCACAGTAAGCAATGCAGGGTTAAAACACCTTCATACCTGTGTATGACGTCGCGCTCATTCCAATGCCTGGGCCAGATAGCAGGACAGCGTGTCCGCATCGACCGGCTTGGCCAGGAACGCCAGCGCCCCACGCGCCATCACCCGCTCGCGGATCGCATCGGTGGGGAACGCACTCATGAAGATCATCGGGAACGTGCAACCACGCGCCAGCAGCTCCTGCTGCAGCACATCGCCATTCATCTGCGGCATCTGGATGTCGGTCAGCAGGCAGTCGGGGGGATCCTGCAAGGCCGCCAGAAACGCACTGGCAGAGGCGAAGGTACGCGCCTCATAGCCCAGCGAGCGCAGCAGGCTGGACAGCGACTGGCGCACGCCGTCGTCATCATCAACGATTGCAACACGGTACATCGGGTTCATCTGCTACATCCTGGGGCCACGGGCCGGCCTCGGCCGACGCTGCCTTTATGCCCCAGGGCGGCGGGCAGCGGAACCATACACAGGTTTGTAGCCGGGCGGTTCAGCGCCCCGTGACGTGCACGCCCAGGGCCTCGGCATGGCGCACCAGGTCGGCAAGCGAGCGCACGCCCATCTTGCGCATCACGTTGCCCCGATGGATCTTCACGGTGATCTCGCTCAGGTTCAGCACCCCGGCCACCTGCTTGTTCATCAGCCCGGCCACCACGTGCGCCATCACCTCCCGCTCGCGCGGGGTCAGGGTGGCGTAGCGGCTGTCCAGGCTGTCCCGCGCCGCGCTTTCCTGGCGGCGCTGCCGATCACGCTCGATGGCCGCGCTGACCGCATCCAGCATGTCCTGGTCGCGGAAGGGCTTGGACAGGAAGTCCACCGCCCCCGCTTTCATCGCCCGCACGGTCATCGGAATGTCGCCGTGCCCGGTCATGAACACGATGGGCAGGTGAATGCCCTGTGCCGCCAGCTGGTCCTGCAGATCCAGCCCGCTGATCCCCGGCAGGCGCACGTCCAGCACGATGCACCCGGGAAGATCCGGAAGCGCCGCCTGCAGCAGTTCGGCCGGTGAGCCCAGCACCTGCGTCTGCAGCCCGATGGAGCGCAGCAGGCTGTCCAGTGCGTCACGCACGGACGGGTCGTCGTCCACCACGACCGCGAGCGCGGGGTTGTTCATGCGGCATCTCCTGCAAGGCCGAGTACCAGCCGGAAGGTGGCTCCCTGCCCCGGCGCGCTGTGCACGGAAAGCTGGCCGCCGTGGGCTTCGGCGGTGGACCGGCAGATCGCCAGGCCCATGCCCATGCCATGCGGCTTGGTGGTGAAGAAGGGTTTGAACAGCGTCTCCAGGTGCGCTGCGTCGATGCCCGGGCCGTTATCGCGGATGCTGATGACCACCGCGCCCTGCTCGCCACGCTGCGCGTCCACGTGCAGCTCGCGCGCGTGCGGCTGCCCGGCCATGGCCTGGCTGGCGTTGATCATCAGGTTCACCAGCACCTGCTGCAGCTGTATGGCGTCACCGTGCACCGACGGCAGGCCGGAACCTACCTCCACGCGCAGCTGCACCGCGTCACGGTTCAGATCGTGCTGGACCAGGCGCACCGACTCATGGATCAGCGCCGGCACCGCCAGGGCTTCGCGCACCGTAGTGCTCTTGGCCAGGAACGCGCGCACGCGCTTGACGATTTCACTGGCGCGGCGTGCTTCGGCCACGCTGCGGGTGATGGCCGCATCCACTTCCTGCAGGTCGGGCTGTGCACGATGCAGCCAGCGCAGGCCGGCTTCACCATTGGTTACCACCGCCATCAGCGGCTGGTTCACTTCGTGCGCCAGGGTGGCGGTGAGTTCGCCCAGCGTGGCCACGCGCATGGCGTGCGCCAGCTCGGATTGCGCGCGCATGGCCGCGTCCTGGGCGCGCCGGCGCTCGGTGACGTCGGTATGGGTTTCCAGCACGCCGGTGATCCGCCCACGCGAATCGCGCTGCACCACCCAGCGGCTGTCCAGCACCCGCCACTCGCCTTCACGGGTGCGTTGCTCCAGCGTGCCTTCCCAGCTGCCCAGCGACAGCAGGGTCGATTCCACCGACTCGCGCGCCTGCGGGTAGCGGGTGGACAGCAAGGTGTCGGCCACGCAGCCGACGGCCTGCTCGGACGACCAACCGTACACCTGCTCGGCGGTGCGGTTCCAGAAAGTGATCACACCGAAGCGGTCACGCACGAAGATCATGTCGTGCGACAGATCCAGCAGCCGCGCCTGCGCGCCCAGGCGCTGCATCGCATTCTGGTGCTGCAGCGCGAGGATGGCGGTGATGCCGATGGCGGCCAGGCTGACCACGGCACGGAAGGTCTGCGCCCCGACGTGGTTCAGCCCGTGCGAATCGACGTAGGCCAGCACGGTCAGCACAATGCCGGCCAGCGCCGTGGTCATGATGTCGCCACGCCGGCCGGTGCGTGCCACCAGCAGCACGCTCACCACGTACAGCACGGCCACCGCCCCTTCCAGGGTGGAGAGCACGTCGATCAGGAAAATGCCCAGGGTGAGCAGCGCCGCTGCCACGCGGAACGCGGTGCGGCGGGGTTTGCCAAGGGCAACGGCAATTGCGGGGGATGTGGGGAACACGGTCCTTGCCTCCGGGCGGGCCAACCGCCACCCGTGCGGCAGTCGCAGGGCAGTATCCCTCGCGGGCGCGGCGGACTGATCCCTCCATCGGGTGATTCTCCGCTGCACCGGGCCGGGCCGATACACACTTTGGTATGAGGCGGAGAAACGATGGCGCAATGTTGCGCGGGGTCGCGGCTGACTAGTCTGGCGATGTCGGCGCTGCCTGCCAGCGCTCCCTCCCCCGCTTTCCCGGAGCCTACCCATGAACAGCCTCGCCAACACCCCCGATTCGCCACTTGCCCGCCAGCGCGCTGCGCTGAATACGCCCACCGACCTGGGGGCCAAGGCCACCAAGGACATCGCAGCCGCCCTGACCGTGCTGCTGGCCGACGTGTTCGCGCTGTACCTGAAGACCAAGAACTTCCATTGGCATCTGTCCGGCCCGCATTTCCGCGACTACCACCTGATGCTGGATGAACAGGGCGAGCAGATCTTCGCCACCACCGACGCCATCGCCGAACGTGCCCGCAAGGTCGGTGGCACCACGCTGCGCTCGATCGGCCAGATCCACCGCATCCAGCGCCTGCTGGACAACGATGCGGACTACGTGACCGCTGAGGACATGCTGGCCGAACTGGCCGACGACAACCGCCGCCTGACCGGCTTCCTGCGCGGCACCCACGGCGTGTGCAGCGAATACAACGACGTGGCCACCGCCAGCCTGATCGAGAACTGGATCGACGAAGCCGAGCGTCGCAGCTGGTTCCTGTTTGAAACCACCCGCAGCCGTCGCTGATTTCTCACCTCCTCCCCCACGGAGCTGTGCCATGAGTGCCACCCGTCTTCCCGTTCCGCCCGGCAGTGCAGCGCCCGCGTTCTCGCTGCCGGCCACGGCCGACCAGCGCCTGAGCCTGATGGAACTGCGCGGTCATCCGGTGATCCTGTCGTTTTATCCTGCCGACTGGAGCCCGGTGTGTGGCGACCAGCTCGCGCTGTACAACCAGCTGCTGCCCGAGTTCCGCCGCTACGGCGCGCAGCTGGTCGGCATTTCGGTGGATGGGGTGTGGTGCCATGCGGCGTTTGCCGAGACGCGGCATCTGCATTTTCCACTGCTGGCCGATTTCCAGCCCAAGGGCGAAGTGGCGCGCCGCTATGGCGTGTATCGCGAGCAGGACGGCGTGTGTGAGCGTGCGCTGTTCGTGATTGATGCGGAGGGCATTGTGCGCTGGAGCTATGTGTCGCCGCTGGGGATCAATCCTGGGGCGGACGGGATTCTCGAAGCGCTGGAGGCGCTGCGTGGCAACGTGCACACCGATGCGATCGATCCTGCTGTTGTAGAGCGGGGCTCTGCCCCGCTGACGCGCACGGATACCCTCAGCGGGGCAGAGCCCCGCTCTACAAATGCCACCGAAGCCCTCTCATGAGCCGCCTGCTCGTTCCCGTCAGCAGCTTCGACCACATCCAGGGCCCGGAAGATGCGGCCATCACCCTGGTGGAGTACGGCGACTATGAATGCCCGTACTGCGGCGAAGCCTACCCGGTGATCAAGGAAGTGCAGCGCATGCTCGGCAACCGCATGCGCTTCGTGTTCCGCAACTTCCCGATCAGCGAAATTCATCCCAACGCATTGCCAGCGGCGCGCTTCGCCGAGGCCGCGGCGATCGCCGGCCGCTTCTGGGAAGCACACGACCTGCTCTACCAGAACCAGCAGGCGCTGGAGACCGGTGACCTGCTGCGTTACGCAGCACAACTGAAGGTGGATCACACCCTGCTGCAGGCAGCGGCCGAGGGCAACTTCGATCCGCGTATCGAGCGCGACTTCATGGGCGGGGTCCGCAGCGGCGTGAACGGCACCCCTTCGCTGTTCATCAACGGCCGGCGCTATGACGGTCCGCGCGACGTGGAAAGCCTGATCGATGCCCTGGGCGTGGTGGCGTGATGAACGCCGCCTCCCGCCATGTGCGCTCCCTATGGAGTGCGACGCCGGTACATGACGATGCGCTGGGCACCATCCGCCGGCTCACCGCTGATGAACTGCCATTGCTGGAGCGGTTGTCGATCAAACGCCTGCTGCTGGCACCCGGCAGAATCCGCGAGCCGCACTGGCACGCCAACGCCAATGAACTGGGCTACGTGCTGGCCGGCAGCGTGTTGATCACGATTGTGGACAACGCAGATGCAATCAGCACGGTAGGGGTGACTGCCGGGCAGATGTTCCACATCAACAGCGGTGCCTTGCATGCCATCGAGAACGTGGGTGATGGTGAGGCGGAACTGATCATCGTGTTCAGCCATGAACGCCCGCAGGACTTCTCGCTGCATGCGGCGTTCGGGGCGATGTCGAACGCGGTGCTGGGCAACACCTACGATCTGGCCTCGGACGCCTTCGCCCACCTCACGCGCGACACCACGTCACCGTATCTGGTGCAGCGCACGGGGCCGGCCGTGGTGCCGGACGGTGCCGACCGCGCCGACCCGCATCGCTTCGACATCGAAGCGCAATCGCCGCCGGTCGACTTCGCCTATGGCCAGGCGCGGGTATCGCGTACCCAGTTCTGGCCGGCGCTGCGTAATCTGTCCATGTATTCGCTGCGGATTGCCGACGACGGCATGCGCGAGCCGCACTGGCACCCGGACACCGCTGAACTGGGCTATGTGCATCGTGGGCATGCGCGGATGAGCATTCTGGATCCGGACGGTTCGGTGGATACCTATCTGCTGCAGCCCGGGGATGTGTATTTCATACCGCGCGCGTATCCGCACCAGATCGAAGCGCTGGGCGAGGACATTCATTTCCTGGTGTTCTTTGATCAGCCCACGCCGGGTGACGTGGGTTACCGGCTGGCTGCGTCGGCGTTTGCGCCGGGGGTGCTGGCGGCTACGTTCGGGGTGGAGGCAGCGGACCTTCCGACGTTTCCGAAGGTGGTGGAGGATCCGTTGATTGTGAAGCGAAGAAATCCTGTGGACGCCGCGTAGGGACACGCCATGCGTGTCCATGTGAACCCAACATCGCGCGGACACGCATGGCGTGTCCATACACCCGCGCCTTACGCCACTGCAACGGACTCATACCGGTCTCCACCCGGAACATGTAATTGAACGCCGACGCCGACGCATACCCCAGCTCGTGCGCAATCACCGTCGGCGAGCGCCCCTGCGCCAGCCACTCGATCGCCCGCAGCAACCGCAACCGCGTCCGCCACGCACGCAGGTTCATGCCGGTCTCGCGTTCGAACTGGCGCGCCAGCGTGCGCGCCGAGGCCCCCAGCTGCCGCGCCCAGTCGTCCACCCCACGCGCATCCGCCGGCTGGTCGTACAGCGCCTGACACCAGCGCTGCAGGCGCGCGTCCTGCGGCCAGGGCAGATGCCGGGTGTGCTGCGGCTGCCGGCGCAGCTGCGCGATCACCAGCGTGCACAACTGCAGGTAATAGGCGACATCGTGGTCCGGCTGCACCTGGCCCAGCTCCACGATCAACTCGCGCAGCAGCGGCGACACCTCCAGCACCACGCATTCGGTCGGCATGCCCGGTGCCGCTTCGTCACCGATGTACAGATTGCGGAACGCCGCCGCCCCCAGGGCACCGGTGTGGTGCACGGTGCCGGTGGGCACCCATAGCGCCTGCTGCGGCGAGATCACATGGCGGGCGTGCGCGGCCGTAACCTGCAACACGCCTTCGGTCGCGAACACCAGCTGGTTCCAGGCATGCACATGCGGGGGAAAGCGCTCCCCGGCCGCCAGTTCCTGGCTGCGCGCCACCACCGGCCACGACAGCGCCTCCTGAGCGGGAACAGGTACCTCCCGCCAGGTAGGGGAATGGGCGGCGGCGTGGCGACTGATCGACATGATAGGTCATTCTATCGAAAGACAGCCGACCCGACCTGCCCGAGCATGGCCGGACCCTTCCATGGAACCGACCATGTCCGCTCCCCCCGCCCTGCGCCCCTGGCAGGTGATCTGCGCCGGCATCAGCGCGCTGGTGCTCAGCGTGGGCATTGCCCGCTTTGCCTACACGCCGCTGCTGCCGTTGATGCGGGTGGATGCCGGGCTGAGCCCGGCGATGGGCGGCTGGTTGGCCACCTTCAACTACGTGGGCTACCTGCTGGGGGCCCTGCTGGTGGCCCGGGTGGGCGACATGCAGTTGAAGTTCCGCTTCTACCGGGTCGGCCTGCTGCTTGCGGTGGCCAGCACCGCGCTGATGGCAGTGACCACGACGCCCGCAGTGTGGAGCGCGCTGCGCCTGGTGGCCGGGCTGTCCAGCACCGCCGGCCTGCTGCTGGCCTCGGGGCTGGTGCTGAACTGGCTGCTGGCGCACGGGCACCGGCCACGGCTGGGCCTGCACTTCGCCGGGCTGGGGCTGGGCATCGTGGTGTCGGGTGTGGCGACCGGGCTGCTGGCCGGGCATGCCACCTCCAGCGCGCAATGGGGCTGGCTGGGCGCGGTGGGCGCGCTGTTCCTGATTCCGGCGTGGGCGTGGATGCCCGCACCTGCACCCGCTTCGTCCTCCCAGGCGGCCACCGCCCCTGCCCCACCCAGCCGGCGCTGGCGGCAGCTGCTGATTGCCGCGTACTTCTGCGCCGGTATCGGGTTCGTGGTCAGCGCCACCTTCATCGTGGCGATTCTGGAGCAGACCCCGGCCTTCCGCGGGCACGGCAGCGCGGTGTGGATCCTGGTCGGGCTGGCAGCGGTGCCGTCGACGTTCGCCTGGGACCGGGTGGCGTCGGCGATGGGCCTGATTCGTGCCCTGATGCTGGCCTTTGCCCTGCAGGCGGCGTCGTTCGTGCTGCCGCTGCTGGACGACGGGCTGTGGGCCGGGCTGGGCAGCGCCCTGCTGTTCGGGCTGACCTTCGCCGGCATCGTCAGTCTCACCCTCACCGTGATCGGCCGGCATTACCCGCAGAATCCCGCCAAGGCGATGGCAACGCTCACCCTGAGCTACGGCGTGGCGCAGATCCTGGCCCCGGCGATTGCCGGCACCCTGGCACGCAGCAGCGGTTCATACCAGGCGTCGCTGCTGCTGGCAGCGATTGCGATGACGGTGGGCATCTTCCTGCTGGCGGTGATGCCGGACGATGCGCGTGACCATGCTTCGCACTGACTACGCACGCGGCGTTCAATGAATAGCGGTTCATGCGTGCGCCCGACGAACGATCAAACACTTACCCGCGTTCGCACCGTGCCCAGCCATCAATGTGAAATTTTTTTTGCGAAATGCTTGCCCAAATCCGCAGACCTCCGTATAGTTCGCCTCCTCGCCAGCGGCAACGCAGCGATGAAGTGGCCGAGTAGCTCAGTTGGTAGAGCAGGGGATTGAAAATCCCCGTGTCGGCGGTTCGATTCCGTCCTCGGCCACCATAATTTTGAAGGGCTCGCAGAAATGCGAGCCCTTTTTCGTTTTCAGATGAGTTCGCGCTCGATCTGGTACGGAAGATTTCGTAGAGCCGGGCTTGCCCGGCTGCTTTTCATCGAGAGAGCCAAGAGCAGCCGGGCAAGCCCGGCTCTACGGTGTTTCACCTGCCGCCACGTGCAGCGCATCGGCCAGTTGTTCGATGTCCGCACGTTGATGCAGGCGTTCGAGCCAGTGCGCCGGCAATCCGGAAGCACCGTAGAACGCACCTGCCACCTGCCCCACTACAGCCGCCGTGGTATCGGCATCATCACCAAGGTTGGCAGCGGCGAGTACCGCATCGGCAAACGTGTCGGTGGTAGCGAAACACCACAACGCAGCTTCAAGACTCTGCACGACGTAGCCGGTGCCGTGGATCTGATCGCGGGTCTTGGTGCGGTAGCTGCCTTCGGCAATGCCACGAAGACCTTCGCTGCTCACGTCGATCGTTCCCAGATTCAACACGTCATCCTTGCACTGCCCGTGCAGCGCGCGTGCCAGCGCAGTGGCGAACAGACGGCAGGCATCCAGGCACTCTGTGGCGGCATGGGTAGTGCGTGAGCTGAGGACTGCCATTTCCAGCAGATCGGACGCATCCAGGTAGCGCAGCACCACCGGAGCCAGCCGCATGATCGAGCCATTGCCGGCGCTGCGAGAATCATCATTACCGGCGAGCGGTTCGCCGGTGGTCAGGAAATTGTGCAGCGCCCCACGTGTTGCGTTGCCGATATCGAAGCAGGTGCCCGTCGAGCTCCAGTACCCATGCTGGTACCAGTTGACGTAGCGGTTCATCTGGTCGCGCGCGTCGAAGCCACCACGCCGCACCAGACTCTCCGCCAGGCACATCGCCATCGAGGTATCGTCTGTCCACTGCCCGGCTTTGAGTCCGAACGGACCGCCGCCGACCATGTCGGTCAGTGGAGTGAAGCTGCCGCGTGGGCTGAACTCCACGGTAGTGCCGACGGCGTCGCCGCAGGCCAGGCCGAGGAGTGCGCCGCGATATCTGTCTTGAATGTCCATGAGGCATTCTAGGACCGAACGGCGCTTGGATCTGTAGAGCCGGGCTTGCCCGGCTGCTGTTGGCGCTGATCAACGGCGGTGTCGATTTGGGGTCATGCGTTACCGGATGTTGGATATTTCACGGCCGTCGTCTGTCGACCGACGCTACCAGGCTCCGTGGCCATCGGCTGATCGCCAAGAGCTATCGGCACTGTGCGCTAGTTGAATCACCAGAGGTAGGGTTTGGTGTGGGCTTCCGATTTCGCTTGGACTTGCTTCGAACCCGCGCTCTCCGCGCTCTCCCCTGTGATTTCATGCCCTTCTCCTCTCACCATTTCGCCCACCTGCGCCCAAAGATTGTGTATCCCCTCGGAATGCGCCTCGAGAATGGTGTTCCGATGCGCCTTCCTGGCCTCGGTCGGCATGAGTTCGAATACCGAGCGAAACCCTCTGAAGAATGAGCTTCCGCTCCTGTTGACCGACATCACCGACCTCCTATTGCCCTTGTCAGACTGACTGAGAGAGTCTCTCTGCGGCTTCTTCTCGTCCAGAGTGAAAGACGACATGATTCGTGCGCAACGGTGTCAATTCGGGGTCATGCGTTACCGGATGTTGCGCATTTCAAGGCCGTCGTCTGTCGACCGATGCTACTGGGCTTACGTGCCGTTTATTGTTCGTAGTGGCTTACAGACTGCGCTCAAAGTCAGTGGGCGCGCCGCGCCGACAGACACCCACCGCCTTCAGCATGTCGGGGACCCGCATCGTTGCCTCACGCGCGGCGTCCTCGTACGTAGCCGCTTCAACCTTCAACCCGGGAAGATCGGTACTGGTACCTACGTATACGTTGGTTTCTTCGTTGTGCGTGATGTCCAGGCGGATGGTTGTGGGGAAACCACAGCGTGCGAGGAAATGGCCAAACGGCCAACCCAACCGGTAATGCAGATTCATTTCGGCCTCCTGCTGCAGCGAAACGATCGCTGCTCCCTGCTGAAATGGTAGGTAGAGGCTGCGGGCATCACGATTGGGGATCGCGACACGTGTTGGCGGAATTGGCCCGGTGTTGGTGAAGCAGCGGGGCAAGCCCCGCTCTACAAAACTTTTACATCCTGCACCACCCTGCCCCCTAAGCTCTGGCCTCCTGCCGGGAGACCTGTATGCGCCTTCGCCCTGCCCTGCTGTCCTTCAGCCTTCTGTTGACGGCATTTGCCGCCACCGCCGTTGAACCAGTGCGCTCAGTGCCGGCGCTGGACATGGGCCGCTATGCCGGGCAGTGGCATGAGATCGCGCACCTGCCGGTGTCGTTCCAGAAGAAGTGCCTGGGCGACATCACCGCGACCTATGCGCTGCGCGGGGATGGGCGGATCAGTGTGTACAACGCCTGCCGCACCGCCGAGGGCCGGATTGCCGCCGAAGGGGTGGCGCGGCCGGTGGAAGGGGAGCCCGGGCAGCTGCAGGTGCGCTTCGCGCCGGACTGGCTGTCGTGGGTGCCGTTCGTGTGGGCGGACTACTGGGTGATCGCGTTGGATCCGGACTACCAGTGGGTGGTGGTCGGGGATCCGGGGCATAAATATCTTTGGATTCTGTCGCGGTCGCCGTCGATGGATGCGCGCCTGTTTGCCGAGTTGAAGGGCAAGGCCGAGGCGATGGGGTATGACCTGGGGCCGTTGAAGGTGATGGCACCGGTGGAGTAGGAGCAGCCGGGCAAGCCCGGCTCTACGGGGATGGTGAACGTCATGGGGCCGCCCTAGGATGGGCCGGGTGTCGTACACCCCCACAACCACCATACGCCGTAGTATGCTCTTCATCCTGCACGAGGATTCGCGCCCATGTTCCACCGCCTTCGCCCCCTGCTGACCCTGGCCCTGCTGGCCGCCACCGCCGTGGCACTGACCGCCTGCAACAAGTCCGTCAAGCGCGTGTCGCCGCCGGCCGCCAGCGTGCAGCAGCTGACCGTACAGGCCGATGGCAGCTGGACCGTGGCGCTGCGCCTGCAGAACTTCAGCTCGATGCCGATGACCTTCGACAGCGTGAACCTGCAGATGCAGGTTGGCGACCAGGAGGCCGGCACGCTCGCCGCCAGCCCCGGCATCTCGATCGGTGGGGTATCGGCCGATGTAATCAACGTTCAACTCAAGCCCAGCTCGGCCGCGCGCATCGTGGTCGCCGACGCGCTGGCGGGCAACCGCACCCTGAGCTACAGCCTCAAGGGCACCGTGGCGGCCACGCCGGAAGAAAAGAAACAACGCAGCTTCGATATCACCGGCCGCAGCACCCTCAACCAGGCTCCAGGCCTGCCAGGCGTGCTGCGCTGACCGACGGCCCTCGCCGCCCCACCCTTTCCAGCATCTGATCGAGACCCAACGATGAGCAGCTACACCGCCCCGCTTTCCGATATCCGTTTCGCCCTGCACGACGTGCTCAAGGCCGAGTCGCTGTTCGCGCGACTGGGCTTTGCCGATGCCACCACCGATGTGGTCGACGCCGTGCTGGAAGAAGCCGGGCGCTTCAGCGCCGGCGTGCTGGCACCGCTGAACAGCGTGGGCGATGAGATCGGCTGCGTGCTGGACCAGGCCAGCGGTGAAGTGACCACCCCGCCGGGCTTCAAGCAGGCCTACGACCAGTTCGTGGAAGGCGGCTGGACCGGCCTGACCGCCGCCCCGGAACTGGGCGGCCAGGGCCTGCCGCACACCCTGGGCGTGCCGCTGAACGAAATGATCAACGCCGCCAACCTGGCCTGGGGCAACTTCCCGCTGCTCTCGCACGGCGCGATTGAAGCGCTGAAGCAGCACGGCGAGGCATGGCAGCAGGACGCGTTCCTGAAGCCGCTGATCGAAGGCCGCTGGACCGGCACCATGTGCCTGACCGAACCGCATTGCGGCACCGACCTGGGGCTGCTGAAGACCAAGGCCGAGCCGAACGCCGATGGCAGCTACGCGATCACCGGCACCAAGATCTTCATCACCGCCGGCGAGCACGACCTCACCGACAACATCGTGCACCTGGTGCTGGCCAAGCTGCCGGACGCACCGGCCGGGGCCAAGGGCATTTCGCTGTTCGTCACCCCGAAGTTCAAGGTGGACCGCAGCGGCAACGTGGGCGAACGCAACGCGCTGCGCTGCGGCTCGATCGAGCACAAGATGGGCATCAAGGGGTCGGTGACCTGCGTGATGAACTTCGACGGTGCCGAAGGTTACCTGGTGGGCCAGCCGCACAAGGGCCTGCAGGCGATGTTTACGATGATGAACACCGCGCGCCTGGGCGTGGGTCTGCAGGGCATCGGCCTGTCCGAGCGTGCGTATCAGAACGCACTGAAGTACGCCCGGGAGCGCCTGCAGTCGCGTTCGCTGGGCGGCCCGAAGAATCCGGACAAGCCGGCCGACCCGATCCTGGTGCACCCGGATGTGCGCCGCATGCTGCTGTCGATCAAATCGCTGGTGGAAGGCAGCCGCCTGCTGGCGCTGCACGCAGCGACCCTGATCGACGTGGCCCACCACGCTGAAGATGCGGGCGAGCGCGAGCGCGCGGAAACGCTGGTGAGTTTCCTCACCCCGATTTCCAAGGCCTGCCAGACCGAGTGGGGCATCGAGAACACCTACAACGCCCTGCAGTGCTTCGGCGGCCACGGCTACATCCGCGAGCACGGCATGGAGCAGCTGGCACGCGATGCCCGCATCACCACGCTGTATGAAGGCACCACCGGGATCCAGGCACTGGACCTGATCGGTCGCAAAACCGCCGCCAGCCAGGGCGCGGGCCTGAAGCTGATGCTGGCCGAGATCGAGGCGTTCGCGAAGGCCAATGAAGGCAACGAGGCGCTGGCCGAGTTCATTGCCCCGCTGCGCGCCAAGGCGCAGGAATGGGGCCAGCTGACCATGGCCACCCTGCAGCGCGCGGCCGCCAACCCGGAAGAACTGGGCGCAGCCAGCTACGACTACCTGTTCTATTCCGGCTACGTGGTGCTGGCCTACTGGTGGGCGCGCAGCGTGGCCGCTGCGGATGCTTCCAGCCAGAGCGATGGGTTCAAGCAGGCCAAGCGGGAAACCGCGCGGTTCTACTTCAGCCGCATGCTGCCACGCACGCTCAGCCACGCCGCCGCCATCCAGGCCGGTGCCGAGCCGTTGATGGCAATGGAAGACGCACGTTTCGGGGCGTAATGGTTGCCTGTGCCGACCAACGGTCGGCACCTACCGGTCCCCCGCAGGGAGCGGACCGGAACGGTGACAGTTTGCGTAGAGGCATCGCCTCTACACAAACTGTCACCGTTCCGGTATAAGCTGTTTTCCCGATGGAGACAGACACTACACGCCTAGGTCTGATCGATACCGGAGCGTCTTCCGCGCCGGTCGCCGAAGCTTCGCCGTCGCCCACCCTGTACCGCCCTGGCACCGTGCGCCTGTTGTCGCTGGACGCCCACGGCCGGGTGCTGGACTGGATCACCTGGCAGGACGCCGCCTGCCTGTATGCCCGCGAGGCCGTGGCCTGGACCCTGGGCGACCCCTGCCTGCACATCCATGGCGGCACCTGCCGCACCACCGGGCTGCGCAGTGGCATGGACCTGCACCCGATCATCGCCGCGCGCGGCCATGCGCGCTCGCGGGCGCTGGACCCCACCCCGAACCTGACCAACCAAGCGCTGTTCGCGCGTGATGCCCACCTGTGCCTGTACTGCGGCCAGCAGTTCAACCGGCCGCAGCTGACCCGCGACCACGTCATGCCCATTTCCAAGGGCGGGCGCGATGTGTGGGAAAACGTGGTCAGCGCCTGCTTCCACTGCAACTCGCGCAAAAGCGACCGGACCCCGCAGCAGGCCAGCATGCCGCTGCTGGCGGTGCCGTACCGGCCCAGCTGGATCGAACACATGATCCTGTCCAACCGCAACATCCTGGCCGACCAGATGGCGTTCCTGAAGGCGCAGCTGCCCAAACGCTCGAAACTGTCGGCCTGACCTGCGTCAGGTTGTCGCAGGCATCGTCACCGCGCACTCACCGGAATGGCGGTTTGCTTGCTCCACCCCGGTTTGGGGGCGAAAATAGGCGCTTGAGAAGAAGCGCAGAAAACATGATCGATTCCGCCCGCTATCCCCGCCTGTCGCGCATCCAGAATCCGGATGACCTGCGTCGGTTTGAAGAGTCCGAACTGTCCGCCATCGCGGACGAACTGCGTGCCTACCTGATCGAATCGGTCGGCAAGAGCGGGGGCCACTTCGGGGCCGGCCTGGGCGTGATCGAACTCACCGTGGCCCTGCACTACCTGTACCAGACCCCCACCGACCAGCTGGTGTGGGACGTGGGTCACCAGACCTACCCGCACAAGATCCTCACCGGCCGCCGCGACGAGATCCACACGGTCAAGCAGAAGGACGGCGTGGCTCCGTTCCCGAAGCGCGAGGAAAGCGTGTTCGACACCTTCGGGGTGGGCCATTCGTCAACCTCGATCTCGGCCGCGCTGGGCATGGCCATTGCCCGCCAGCGCGAGGGCGATGACCGCCGCGTGGTCGCGGTGATCGGTGACGGCGCGATGACCGCCGGCATGGCCTATGAAGCCCTGAACCATGCCGGTGGCATGGACCAGGAGCCGAACCTGCTGGTGATCCTCAACGACAACAACATGTCCATCTCCGAAGCGGTGGGCGGGTTGACCAAGATTCTGGGCCGCGCCACCGGCAGCCGCACGCTCAATGCGCTGCGCGAAGGCGGCAAGCGGATTCTGGGCGACAAGAAGAAGTCGCCGCCGGCGCGCTTCGTCAAGCGCTGGGAAGAACACTGGAAGGGCATGTTCGTGCCGTCCACGTTCTTCGAGGAAATGGGCTTCCACTACACCGGCCCCATCGACGGCCACGACCTGCCGGCACTGGTGTCCACGCTGAAAACGCTGAAGGGCCTGAAAGGCCTGAAGCTGCTGCATGTGATGACGACCAAGGGCAAGGGTTACGAGCGTGCCGAGGGCGACCAGATCGGCTACCACGCCGTGGGGCCGTTCGACCCGGACAAGGGCCTGGTGTCCAAGGGCGGAGTGAAGAAGCCGACCTACACCGATGTGTTCAGCGACTGGCTGTGCGACGCCGCCGCCGATGAGCCGCGCCTGCTGGGCATTACCCCGGCGATGCGCGAAGGCTCAGGCCTGGTGCGCTTCAGCAAGGAAAACCCGGAGCGCTACTACGACGTCGCCATTGCCGAACAGCATGCGGTGACGCTGGCGGCCGGCATGGCCACCCAGGGGGCCAAGCCGGTGGTGGCGATCTACTCCACCTTCCTGCAGCGCGCGTATGACCAGCTGGTGCACGACGTGGCGATCCAGAAGCTGGACGTACTGTTCGCCATCGACCGCGCCGGCGTGGTCGGCCCGGACGGGGCCACGCATGCAGGCAACCTGGATTTGAGCTTCCTGCGCTGCGTGCCGCACATGGTGGTGATGGCCCCGGCCGACGAGGCCGAATGCCGACAGATGCTGACCACGGGCCTGCGTTATGAAGGCCCGGCGGCGGTGCGTTACCCGCGCGGCAGTGGTACCGGCGTGGCCGCGGGCACTGATCTTTCGACGCTGGAGATCGGCAAGGCCGACGTACGCGTGCAGGGCAGCCGAATTGCCCTGCTGGCCTTTGGCAGCACGGTGCCGGCCGCAGAAGCGGTGGGCCGCGAGCTGGGCCTGACCGTGGTCAACATGCGCTTCATCAAGCCGCTGGATCGTGCCCTGCTGCTGCAGTTGGCCGGCACCCACGAAGGCTTTGTCACCGTGGAAGACAACGTGGTGGCCGGTGGTGCGGGTTCGGGTGTGGCCGAGCTGTTGAACAATGAGGACGTGCTGCGCCCGTTCCTGCATCTGGGCCTGCCGGACAGCTTCCAGCATCACGCCAGCCGTGAGGATCTGCTGGCGGAAGCTGGCATTGATGCCGCGGGGATTCGTGCGGCGGTATTGAAGCGCTGGCCGAAGCTGGGCGAGCGTACCGAGGTGGCGTAAACCACCCCGGGAATGGCCGTTTAGCGCACCTCGAAATCGGCACGGCAACCGCGGTTGACCCACACGCCATCGCGGTCCCAGCCCCAGGTCTGTCCTTCAATGCAGGCCGTATTGGAACGCTGGCGGATCATGCGTGCATCACGGCGGATACTGACGTTGCAGCGGCGCATGCGGTTGTCGTTGGAATCGCAGCCGATGATTTCGCCGCGCCCGCCTCTGTTCCCGCCGTTGCCGCCCCAGCCATGGCCACCGCCGTGTGAGGGACGCCCGCGTTCGGCAACGAATTCAGCGCGGCAGCCACGGGTTACCCAGATGCCGCCGCGGCTTTGACCCCAGGTATCGCCCTCGATGCAGGGTGAGCCGGAGAGCTGGCGCACCAGGCGCGCCCGGCCCTCGAAGGGGCACTGCGCGGTGCGGTTCTTGTTTGATTCACAGCGCACCGGGCCATCGTTGTAGTAGCCGTCGTCATAGCGCTGCGCCTGGGCGTTGCCCGCCAGGGCCAGTACCGCCACCGGCAGCAAACCCCACAGCCAGTTCTGCTTTCCGTGCGTCATGCGATGCTCCTCGTGCCGGTTGGATGAATGGGCACAGCATCTGCGAAACGCGGGCGTTCGCCTATAGGCCGGATGGCCTGATTTCAGGGGCGATTCAAGTAACCGACGTGGCGCTGACCGCCCTGCCCGGCTCAGCCGTAATGCACGGCGTCGACGAAAGCGTTTTCAACGGCCACCCGGACACGGCTGCTGCGGCCGGTCTCCGCATGGTGTTCGCGGGCCAGGGTATCGGCGAAGTCGAAGGCGACGGTGCCGTCGGCAAAGGTCACGGCGTCTTCACTGCCCGGCGGCAGTACCTGCCAGCGGTGGTCGTGGTGCTGCACGGTGATCAACATCGGCGCATCTCCGGGTGGATGAGTGGACAGTACGTCTGCCACGGCCGGCGAACTATCAGAATTTTCTGAGTTTGGTGTCAGATACGCCGTAGAGCCACGCCCTGCGTGGCTGCGATCTGGTCAGGGACCGCGAAGCCACGCAGGGCGGATGTACGTGCACAGGATCATGGCTTTGACACGCATGGCGTGTCACTACGATCCTTGGTCGCCCGGAATGGGGGTCGACCGGTGGGGGTTGGTCGGGCGACCTGTAGTGACACGCCATGCGTGTCAACGTGGTGCCAGGCCATCCGTTAGTCATCGGTGCCCAGGAACGCAAACGGCTGGGACGGCGTGAACTGGTCCAACGCATTGCCGGCAAACACATTGCGCTGGTCCTTGCCCAGGTCCAGCTTCAGCACCTTGCCGGTCTCCTGGTTGAAATCCACCTTGTTCAGATCCACCCAGAACGTATTCGGGGTCAGCGCGCTCTCAAAGAAATACAGCTTGCGCTTGTGATCGGCCACGGTGCGCCAGCGCGTGGAGGAAATGTTCGGCTCCTCCGGCGTGGTGATGCCGAACGGCACCGACACATTACGGATCACACTGAACACGCTCGCCAGCGCCTCGACCGGGTCCTCGGCCTTCGGAATGGCATTGATGTAGAACTTGGCCCGCGCGAAACGGTCCGACGCACGGTTGGTGCCAGGCAGCATCACCGTGCCGCCGATCTGCTGCCAGTAGGTATTGAGCGCCAGCTGATGGTCGAACTTCGGCGAGTTGGTCATCACCTGGTATTGGCGTCCGTGATGGATCACCTGCTTGCCCCCGATGTACTCGACAATCGCACTGTCGCCGCTGGCATCGGACATCGACAGATGCAACGTGGCGGTTCGCTCCGTTCCCGGCAGCTTGTCCGTCACCAGCGTGTAGGGCTCACGCTCCAGCGCCTTCACCGCTTCATCCACCGTGGCAAAGTTGTCCAGCACATACTGCGCCCATAGCGAGATGGCGAGTCCCGGCTTGCCGTTGCCGCGTTGCGGATACTCCGACTCCACCAGCCACAGTACGTTGGCCGAAAGGCCCTTTTCGTTGAGGCCATCGGTCGTGGAAATGTCGTAGCCACTGGCAATCACACTGCCGTATTTCGCGGTCCACTCGATGGAATTGCGCCCGGCCTGGCCATCACGCTGCATGCCGCGTGGAAACACCCACAGGTTGGTGGCGACGTCTTCTTTCCAATCCATCGAACGGGCGGTGATCACATCGTCATTCGCGCCCAGGTACACCACGCGTGTGCAGGCATCGGCCTGACCGGCCAGCAGAGACAACGAAAACGCCAGCAACGCCGGCCGCAACGACCACATCGAACGCATGGCAACACCTCCATTGACGGGAAAACTCAGTAGCGCCACTCCACGCCCAGACCCGGACCGGCCAGGGTGAGATCCAGATCCACGCCGGGGCTGATCTCGCGCAACGACAGCGAGCGGTAGCCCAGCCGCAGCCAGCTGTGCTCGGTCATTCGCAGGCCGTAACTGGCCATCAGGTCCCAGCTGACCTCGTCACCTGCACTGCCCAGCGCCCACACCGTGATGCCCTGGCGCTCAGTGAACACCCAGGCCATGCGCACACCGAGCACGGGATCCACCCAATCGCGCGAAACGGATGCATCGCGGCCCAGCGCGGGAAAGTCGACGTCGCCACGCAGTTGCCAGTAGCGCGCGCCAGCGATGGCGTCCATCCGGAACACAGGGTAGTCAATGAAGCGGTACTGGCCCATCAGCGAGCCGGTCACGATGCGCGTCTGCAACTCAGCGTCCAGGCCCACACGTGGCACTTGTGCGGTTTCGCTGGTATCCACCCAGGTCAGATCGGACAGCAGTCCCCAGCAACCACGACGCACGTCGATAATCGCCATGGCGGCCATGTCCAGATGTTCGAGGGTGTCACTGAAGGATTGGTGCACCGATACAGGCGGCAGCGGCCCCAGCTGTGCGTCGCCTTCCAGCCTGGCTCCCCACACGTAGGGAACGACGCTGACGCGCCATGCATCCTCCTGTGCGAACGCCGCCGAAGGCAGCAGCAACCACGGCAGCAATCCATACCGGCGCATCAGCGGTCCTCGGGGGGAAGGAACGAAGGCAGTGCCGGATCATCACAACGCATGCACGGTGATGGGAGGGTGAACCGTGGGTATCAGCGCTCCACCGGCAGCGTCACCACAAAGCGTGCGCCACCACCTGCAGCCTCCTCCACCGCAATGCTGCCTGCGTGACGCAGCATGATTTCCCGCGCCAGATACAGCCCCAGGCCACTGCCGCTGCCACTGGGCCGCAGCCGATGGAACGGTTCGAAGATGGATTGCCGTGCCTGTTCGGGCACACCGTCGCCTTCGTCACTGACCGACAATACCCCGCCCGGTTGCAGCGCCACCGCTACCAACCCGTGGCCACCGCCATGCGCGATGGCGTTCTGCAGCAGGCCGCTGATCACGCGATGCAGCGCATCGGGATCGCCGCGCACCCAGACCGGTGCCTCCGGTGCGTCCACTTCGAATTCATAACCGGCATCCACGACCAGCGGCGCGACATCGGCGGCCACTTCGCGGGTCAGCGCGGCCAGATCGATGCGCTGCTGCTGGCTGCGGTGGTGATCCAGCCGCTGCAGATCGAGCAGCTGTTCGGCAATATTGCTCAGCCGACCGAGGTCACGCTGCAGGCGTGCACGCACGGTGCCCGGCGGCAGGTCACCAATGCGCGTGGCCAGAATCGCAATCGGCATGCGCAGCTCGTGCGCGGCACCGACCAGGAAGCGGTCCTGCGCGTCGTAGCTTTCACCGATGCGGCGCACGGCAGCGTTGAAGGCATCCACGAGCGGCACGATCTCACGCGGCACCGCGTGCGTATCCAATCCACGCCCGCGCTCGCTGATCTCGATGGCCGCCGCCTGCGCGGCGACCCGGTTCACGCCGCGCAGCGAGCGGTGGATGGCCCACGGAGCCACCACCAGGGTGATGGCCATCAGCGGCAGCGTGATCCAGCCACCGAGGTAGCCGATGATCACCAGCAACTGCCGCCAGAAGCCACGTTGCGGCAGGCCGCCCACCATCACGTGCACGCGACCTTCGTCGCGGTCGGACACCCAAACGCGCATCGCCAGATCCATGCCGCGACTGCGGGTGCGTACGTCGGTCGGCTCCACGTGTGCCAACTGCTGCACCAGTGGCCGGTACACTGAAGGAACCGTGCCGTGTTCCAGATAGTGCCCCTGCTCATCGGCAGCGGCGAACCAGAACGTGGCGGGACGGTCCGGTGCGGCCTCGTCGATGGCGGTCCAGTCCACCTGCAAGCCATTGTTGCCGAGCACGATGGCGTCAGCCACCTGCTCGCTGGTCTTCCAGTCAATGTAGGCGGTGCTGCGGTCGCCGTAGACCAGGGCGATGCCGGTCAGCGCGATGATCACCATCGCCACCTGGATCAGGCAGATCTTCCAGGCCAGGCTGAAACTCAGCGAACCGGGTTTGAGGAATTTCATGGCACGTCCTTGAGCAGATAACCGATGCCGCGCATCACATGGATTTCCACCCGCGCATCGGCTTCGGCCAGCGCCTTGCGCAGCTTTGAAACGTGCGCGTCGAGCGCGTTGGATTGAATGGCGTCATCGAAACCGTACACGGCTTCCTGCAGCGCTTCGCGCGCCACCGTGCGCCCCTGCCGCAATGCCAGTGCTTCCAGCACCAATAACTGGCGGCGCGGCAGCACCAGCAGCGTGCCATCCACGGTGGCCTCGCGCGCCACGAAATCAAACTGCAGCCGGCCCAGGGTCAACGTGGGCAAGGCGATCTGCGAGGGCCGCCGCGAGATCGCACGAATGCGCGCCAGCAGTTCTTCCACCGCAAAGGGTTTGGTCAGGTAATCGTCCGCCCCCACATCCAGCCCGACCACACGGTCGGCCACCGAATCCCGCGCGGTGAGCATGATCACCGGCAGGTTGGGCACGTGGCTGCGCGCCACGCGCACGAAGTTGGCTCCATCGCCATCCGGCAGCTGCCGGTCGAGCAGCAGGATCTGGTGCACATTGGCCTTCAACGCCTCGGCGGCGTGCGCCATGGAGGTCACCAGGTCCACCACCATGCCGTGCCGGCCCAGGCTGGCCTGGATGGCGCTGGCCAGTTCGGGGTCGTCTTCAAGCAGCAGGATGCGCATGGGGCAGAGGGTACAGGGGGCATGGGCGCGAATGGTAGCGCGGCCGGCGGCGCAACGTTCCCACAATGTCCGGCCGGCAGGATGGGCGCTTGGCATTCTTACAGTGGCAGGTACATGCGCGTTCAACCCCTTCTTTCCCCCGCCCTGGGCGTGGCCATTGCGGTCCTGTTCGCCAGCACCACCGCCCAGGCGCAGGTCGCCCCCGGTGCCAAGCCGCGCAGCAGCGTCGGGCTGGCCGTGGCCGCACAGAAGTCGCCGTACGCCGGCTATGACACCGACGTGCTGCCGATTCCGGTGGTGAACTACGAAGGCAAGTCGTTCCACCTGCGCGGTGGCAGCCTCGGCTGGAAGCTGTTCAACAGCGACAGCACCGAGGTTTCCCTGCTGGCCTCGCCCTACATGATGCGTTTCAAGCACAAGGACACCGACGACGTGCAGTTGCGCCAGCTGTCCAACCGCAGCCTGTCGGCGATGGCCGGCGTCGCCGTGCGGCACACCGCGCCGTGGGGCATCGTGCAGGCCAATGTGCAGGCGGAAGTGAGCGGCCACGGCGGTGGCTTCGCGGCCGATGCCAAGTACGCCTACCCGATTCCGGCCGGCAAGGTCACGTTGATTCCGGGGATCGGGGCCGGTTATGCCAGCGCCGACCTCAATGACTACTACTTTGGCGTGAGCGCACGCGAATCCGCGCGCAGCGGACTGGCGATGTACAAGGCCGGCAGCGGTGTTTCGCCTTACATCGACCTGACCGCGATCATGCCGCTGGGCGCGCACTGGGTGGCCACCGGGTCGCTGCGGCGCACCCGGTTGTCGGACGCGATCACCGACAGCCCGATGACCGAAGGCAAGCACATGGACAGTGCCCTGATCGCACTGAGCTACGGGTTCTGAGCATGCGCCGGGGAATTGTACGCCGCGTCGCGGAACTGGCCCTACAGATAGAGCCGGACCGCCAGCGCGTACTGCAATGGATTGTGTATACCCGGCTGCCGGTTCGAGGCGGCAAGACCACCTTCGAACTGGCCTGCAACGGCCAGGGCGAACGCGTGCTGATGCTGCTGCACGGGCTGCTGGCACAGCCCGGACAGCGCCCCGCCCAGCTGCCCGCGATGCATTGAGCCCTTTACCTCAGGAGACCCCCATGCCCCGCCCCTTCCCCTTGTTGCGCATTGCCGAAGCGGCGAATGACCCCGCGCTGGACGTGGCGCTGGTCGACTTTGATCATGCCGTTGAAGTGCTGATGGGGTTGGATCCGGATCCGCATGGACGCTTTTCGCGTGCCTATGTCACGGCAATCTTCCGCGCCTGCCTGGCCCCGCGCCTGCCCGGCCCGGATGCGCCGGGTGGCCGGCCGGATCCGCAGATCGCGCAGGTGTTGAAGGCGTGGATTATTGAGAAGCTGGAGCAGTTTCCCGAGGAGCGGCGGGATCACCGGATGACGGCCGCGCGCCGCGCCGCGCATGGGTTCTGGCTGCAGTCGCTGGCGTATCCACTGGACGATGATGGCGGTCCACGGGCCGAGCGCCTGCTGGAAGGGTTGCTGGCGCTTACGCGCCCCGCGTAGGGACACGCCATGCGTGTCCCAGGAGACGCCTGAACTCAGGTGACCTTCTTGGCCACCGTCATGCCCAGCAGGAACAGCACCACGGCAATGATGATGCCGGCCCAGAACAGGAACTTGGCGATGCCGATGGCCCCGCCGGCAATGCCGCCGAAGCCCAGCGCACCGGCAATCAGGCCGATGATGGCGAAAATGATGGCCCACTTGATCATGCTGAAACCTTTCCCTCTGCGGGGAGTAAGAAGTGACCGTTACCGTAGCGAGTGGCCTGTGCGGCCCCGGTGAGACGGTCGCCAGCAGCATGTGAAGAAAGTCATGTAGGAATTTTCCGACAAACGGTAAGGCGACCTTCATCGAGCGCCGGAATTAAGTATTTGAATTCCATTGACTTTTGGTGAAATACGTCATCATTTCACTGAATGTGTGACCGTTGCCTCAGTTTCACCCCATGGTCACAATGATGACGTCCCACACAACAGCAAGACCGCCATGCGCGCTTTCGTTGCCAAGCAGCACCCCGCCCTGCTGAAGGTCTATTTCCTGGCCTGCTACATCATCCTGATCGAGGAAGTGGTGCGGGCGCTGACCTGAGGGCCCATCTCGGCGAGCTGGTGCTCCAGAGCCTCCAGGGTGCGTTTCAGGTCCACCACACGGAATGGCTTCTGCAGGCACACGTGGCCGCGGAACGCTTCATCCACTCCTTGCTGCCCGTACCCTGTCGCAAACGCG
Source organism: Stenotrophomonas oahuensis (assembly GCF_031834595.1). Classification (NCBI taxonomy): domain Bacteria; kingdom Pseudomonadati; phylum Pseudomonadota; class Gammaproteobacteria; order Lysobacterales; family Lysobacteraceae; genus Stenotrophomonas; species Stenotrophomonas oahuensis. The sequence goes on from NZ_CP115541.1 coordinate 101,623, forward strand.
AACGGTATGCCGCGCGCCTCCAGTTCATGGCCCACCGGCGCTGACGATGTGCCGGCCAGATTGACGTCCAGCAATGCCATGTCGACAATCTGATCGCGCAGGATCAGCATGGCCGCCTCCACACCCGGCGCGGTATGGACCACGTAACCCAGGTCAACCAGCTGATCCTCGATCAGCATCATGATCAACGCTTCGTCCTCAACCACCAGTACGTTCCTGCTCATGTCAGCTGTCCCTCCTCCAGGTTCGGCTGCGGCATCCACAGGTGGCAACGAACGCCGTCCGGTGCAAATGCCAGTTCGACCCCACCGCCGAGGTCATGTTTGAGTCCCCGTTCCAGCAGGCGCGAGCCGAAGCCACGTTGCGCCGGCTCGTGCACGGCGGGGCCACCGTACTCCTGCCACACCACTTCAATGCGTGGATCGCCGTCCAGATCGGTGCTGGACCACTGCAGGCACACCCGCCCCTCGCGGGAGGAAAGCGCGCCGTACTTGGCCGCGTTGGTACCCAGCTCATGCAGCGCCATCGCCAGGGCCAGCGCACGGCGCGGATCCAGCCGGCAGCTGTCGCCCGCCAGCTGGAACTGACCGGGGGTGCCGTAAGCGTCCATCGTGGACTGAGCCAGGTCGCGGATATCGGCGCTGTGCCAGTTTTCGCGAGTCAGGATGTCGTGCGCGCTGGCCAGCGCGACCAGGCGCTCCTCGATCTTGGCGTTCGCATCCTCCAGCCCGGCCGCACTGCGCAGGGTCTGCCGCGCAATCGACTGCACGGTGGCCAAGGTGTTCTTGACCCGGTGATTGAGCTCGTTGATCAGCAGTTGCTGGTGCTGCTCATGACGCTTGCGCTCGGTGACGTCGCGGGTGCTGCCGGCAATGGCCTCGACCTGTCCGTCGGGCCCGATCACCGGGGTAAAGATGTAGTCGTAGATGCGCACGCCCAGCGTGGCATGCGGGAACGGTACATCACCGCGGATCGGCTGGCGGGTGGCGATCACCTGTTCGATCTCGCGGTCATGCATGGCCGCATGCCACGGCTCATACCCGATCTCCAGGCAGGTCTTGCCGATCGCCTCGTCCCAGCTCATCCCCCACATCGTCAGCAGGGCCTTGTTGGCGTAAATGAACCGGTGTTGCAGATCGAACACGTACGACAGATCGGGCGTCGCCTGCAGCAGCGTCTCGTAGATGCGCCAGGTTGGAGTGTCCTGTTCCGGCTGGAGCACGTGCTCGGTCCCCTTGGATGGGCCGAATCTAGAGCGGTGGCTGTGAACGGGGCATCAGGGTTCGGAGGAGACTTTTCCGAAAGTGCAATGGTTGCACTGGTGTAACCATTGCACCATGATCTTGATCACAGGACGGCGGAGGGAACTCCATGAAGCAGCCGCATTTCGTCATCATCAAAGTCAGCTCAATGCGGCCCGGACGACTGGCGATTCAGTTTGCTGATGGATGGTCGGGTGAAGTCGATCTCAGCGACGTCATTGAGAAGCACCCCACCCTGCAGCGATTGAAGCAGCCGGAAGTTGTTTCCAACGTCACTGTCGACGAATGGAGCCGTGGTGTGATGTTCGCCGGCGACGATGACTTGACCTTGGCCAGTGACAACCTTCGCGCTTTGGCCATCGAGCAGGCTGGCGATTTTTCCTACCAGCAACTCATCGGCTGGATGCATCACCGTGACCTGTCGTTAGAGACCGCGGCGCAGGCGCTGGGGATCAGCCGCCGCATGCTTGCCTATTACCGCAGCGGAGAACGGCCAATCCCAAGAACGGTGGGGTTGGCCATGCTGGGCTGGGAGGCGATGGAGAGCGGCCATCATCTGAACGAGTACGGCTGTTTGGCCTGAGCTGTCACAGCAAAAGGAACTGCGCTCAGACGGCCTGTGCAAGGGCAGTACTCACCCTCTCATCCAACAGCGCCATCAGCTCCGGATCCATGAAGCGATAGTCGTCCGGAATGCCCAGACAGTGCGGCTGTTTGTAGACAAGCAACCGAGGGAAGGCCGCGAGCAGGCGATGCACGTGCTTGTCCTCCATCACGAAGATCACATCGGCCCAGCGGATATCCGCCGGGCCGATGGGTCTGCGCGCATGCGGACTTGTACCCGCCGAGCGTGCGTCGAATCCGTCGCGTTGACCCCACATTGCCTCGGCGGTGGGGCTACGCAACTGGTTGCGGCTGCAGACGAACAGCAGGTTGATCATTGCTGCTCCAGCAGTTTACGCGTGGTCACGATCGGATAGTCGAAGCCCAACTGCTGTGCCCGCACGCACTTGGTGCGACGGCCATACATCATCTTCCACTTCTTTTCGGGCTTGTAGGTCGTCGACTTTGCGACGCGATCTCCGCCCGTTTGACGCGCGCGGAAGCGCCGCCAAGCGCGATCTCTCTTAAGTTCCATGAGTCTGCTCTCGTGAGTACCGGGTTCAGCAGCCGCGGTAGTACGAGTGCGCGCATGGTAGAGCGCAGCGACGGGAGGGTCAACCGCAGCGCCGACCGGTCGGGTCGGCAGAACAGATGCTTGACGGCCGCCAGCACGGCCCTGATGATCGCCCTATTCATCCACGTGTGCCAGGACGGACCATGTCGGGACTCATCGGCGAGCTGATCGAAGGAATAGTGGACTTCGTCACCGACGTATGGGTGGCACGCCGGCTGCGGGCGAATCGCGGACGACCGGAACGCTCGCTCGGCGACGACGCCGCGAAGGTAGCCGTGCTGATCTGCAGATGCTGGGACTGGGCCTGCTCGCCCTGGTCTGCGGTGCGGTGATGGTGCTCGCGCTGCGACTGCCAATCTGGGTTGGCGTGCTGCCTGCGGTCGCCGCGGTGGCCTACGGCGTATACCGATGGATGCGGATGGTGCGGGAGTAGTACCTGATCGTACGAGGCAAATCGCAGTTGGAGCGCTATGTCAGGGCTTCGGTCTCTTGTGCCTTGCCGAACCAGAAGTCGTTCGATGGCAGATGCAGCAGTCCCAGCGCCGCGAGCTTGATCGCGCCTACGCACCAGTCGAGAACGTCGAGCTGATCAAGGTTCGGAATGTAGGAAAACAAACCCAGGATCGCGACGGCGGTGTACACCGTACGTGCCCAGCGTTTTCCCAACAGAATCAGAGCCAGCCAGGCAAACACCAGCAGGTAGATGACAGCAAGCGCGGTGTAAGGCAGCCAAAGCGCTACCCCCAACGTGTTGGAAACGTCGGCCAGTTGCCAAATGGCGATCGCATGTGTTGCTACCAGCAATGCAATTGACAGCATCAAGGCGCGGGGAACTCGACGGTCCATTTTTTCACCCGCCGGAAAGTGAATCCGGGAAACAGTCATGCTGCCCGAACGGGCGGTGGTGGTCTACGGTGCGTACCGCTGCTTGTGAGGATTTCCCGACCCAACGAAAAAGGGCTCGAACGCGAGGTTCAAGCCCTTGATCTTCACCAACAATGGTCGGGACGGCCGGATTTGAACCGACGACCCTCTGCCCCCCAGGCATCGCTCCTGACAACCTTAAGCGCTTGTCTGCTCAGTGTTTTTTGATCAAATTGCCTCTACCGAACATGGCAATTGGTGTCTTGTTAGATCAATGGGTTACACCGCATTAGGGTGAGCCCGTTGGTCTTGACGCCGACCTCGGGGCGTTACCTCAGTAGAAAGCCGCTTCGTCCGGATCCGCAGGTAGCAGCCCCCGCTGCATTTCTTGTGACCTGTCCGAGCGACTTCTAGAGGCAACATTCAGCTCCTGCTGGGTTGTCCATCTAACTCAGACTCAACGAATTACGTGGGTCGCCTGCCGCGTGTCCCCTGCCTCGTTTCAGTCACCTGCGAATCCGGCTTGCATTCTGAACTCTGAGAAGTGGCGGACATCCCATCGCTCAACAATTGGGGTCACCATGCCCGATTCTTGGTGAAGGACCAGCGAATTCCCAACTGGGAGATGTTCAGGGGACGCAACAAGTTCACAAAAGAACCCCCGCCGCCCGCTATGGCGGTAGCGAAGCGACGGAGAAAAGCTACTGCCGGATTACGGAAAGACCCGCAATGAGGGGCTCAATGCAGGTATAAGAAAGCCTGGCCCCAGATGCGAGGCGGGCTGAGGGAGCAGCCGCCGGAGAGTCACCCCGCACCTGGGATTCCGCCAGGGTGCGAGCCACCGATGTCTCCCCGCACTAAGTTGAAATCTGCTATCGATGTAGTGAAGGCTACGCGAAAATCGCAAAGCGGCGATACGGACCTATACGAGCCGCGCCTGTCGGTCGTCCCACGACTTGACGATGAGCTCGCCAGCGAGCTTGCTGCCCTGCCCTCCACCTATCGTGTATCCGATCTGTAGCGGCACCTTATTGAAGCCAGTGCGAAGGGTAAAAGTTGCTCTTGCGACTCAACAAACCTGATGGCGCAAGACAAAAGCATAATCCTTTGACCCGCGCATGCAGCGCTCTCGGATGAAGCTTTACGCGACCCGAGGCAAGGCGAGTTCAAACGTGGTTCCTTTCCCAACTCGGGAAGTTACCGTCACAAATCCCCCGGCTTGGGTCACGGCGCTATGCACCTGGGGCAGCCCCAAGCCTGATCCTTCTCCTACGCGCTTGGTGGTGAAATAAACTTCAAAGATGCGCGACAGCACCTCCTCGCTCATCCCCGCGCCTGTGTCAGACACCGTCAACGTGAGATAGCGCCCGGCAGAACGCGAGCCGTTTGATTCCTCAGGAGCAACTACTCGATAGCCGGTCCGAACATAGATGACGTCTTCAGGTCCACAAGCATCGCGAGCGTTCACGACGAGATTCAGCAGCGCCCTCTCGATGGTGTTACGGTCAACCATAGCGCAACAGGTAGCTTCGCCAGGCTCTATGACCAAGTGTGCCCTAGAGCCCACCGCTTGGGTCAAAAGGACTTCCATTGCCGTCACCAACTGATGCAGATCAACCGATTCAGGAAGATATGGATGCTCTCTCGCAAAGCCCACCAGGCGCTGAGACATTTCAGCCCCCTGCTGCAGCGCAAGTTCCGCAGCCTTTAGCAGCCTAAGGTTGTTTTCCGTCAATTCACCGCTATCCACTACCAAGTCGACAGCAGTGGTTGCCGAATGGAGAAAGTTGTTTAGATCATGAACGACGCCAGCCAGCATCTGACCTACAGCCTCTCCTTTTTGAGCGTCCAATAGGATTAACTCAGCGGCTCGTTGCGCGGCCACTGCGAAGTCTCGCAACCGAGTCGCCTCAAAATGACGGACCTCAAGCTGCTGATATGCCAAGTTGGTGGCCAGCAATCGGGCTTCGCTGGACTTTAGATTGTCCACGAGTGCCCGCTCTCGGCGCATTGCCGATTCAAGTTCAAGCCTCCCGACATCTGGGCCTCTATCGAAACTCTCAACAAGAAGAGCTGACGCCCGGCTCGCCTCCTCCAAGGAGGTGAAGTCCGTACTGACGGCGAGAATGGATTCGACTCGCCCTTGCTCTGTTATCGGACGAACCTTGACACGCCAAACCCGGCGTACACCATTGAAGTCCGGGCAGGCTGCCTCGAACTCGGAGTTCACACCTTCTGACGCTTTTCTAAGGGCTTCATCAATCAAACTTCTCTCGGAAGCAGGCCAAAGATCTCTCCAGTGCTTTCCTACCACCTGTGATGCGTGTTGGGCACCCAAGAGTTTTAATCCCCGACCATTCACGGCGGCGACTACTCCATCAAGGTCTATTTCCTTGATGCAGTCATCCAGCATCTCCAAGATTTGCCGATACCTGTTCATGAAGTCCTAAAGCTGAACGCGTTTGGGTACTGGCTATTCTCGCAGCCTTCACGCGGCCTACACCAAACAAATTTGTCGACGACAAGCCTGAATACGCTGAACGGTTCACCTTTGGCACTAGATCAAACGCGTCTGTTGCACCTCTATTGCTCATTGGATACGACTTTTATATCTCAACCTCCAATAGAGGCAGATTCGGCGCGGCTTCTATCATTCGCCCATCTCGTACCCAAGCGTTGTATGGAATCGCTTGGCTGAGTTGGCCGACTACGCGCATCTGCGCGCCATCGTACGTGGTGAGGCTGCTGGTGCCGTCCGCATTGTGCGCAGTGACCGTCCCAAGCAGTCGCGCCTGACCGCCCAGCAACCCATTGAAGTTGTCCCACAGTTCAGTCCGCATCGGTGTAGTGCCTCTCCAGGGTGATGGTCTGCTCGATCACGACGGCCTTATCGTTGGTTCGCGCCTCGGTCCGTGCGGCGATACAGAGGCCGTGCCACGTGCCCTCTTGCCCAACCACCTCCACCAGGTCGAGCGGCTTCACTCGCCCCACCTCACCAGGCCGGAGCGGTCCGCCGAACAGCGGGATGACAAGCTCGACCAACGCCTGCTCGCCCCTGTCCGACAGAATGTTGCGACCGCGCTCGGTGCCGGCCGCCGCCGTGCTGATGAGGGGACTGCTGGCCTGCGGCGCGAACAGCTGCCCCGCCTCACCACTGCGGCGCACTTTACAGGTGACGCCCTTTCCGGCCAGCTCGCCGGTGACCACCACAGCGTCGTAGAGCGGCGCGCTGCGCATCTGCAGGCTTTCGTTGCTGACCACGTCCTCATAGACCACGTGGTCAGGCGTGCGCTCCTTCCAGTGCCAGGGACTTTCGGGGTAACGCGCGCGCACCTGAAGCGCCTGGGCAGCCGGATCTGACTGCACTACCCCGCCACTGGCCTCGGCGAGGCGGCTGATGGCATCCAGCGCGGTGGTCGCGTCATAGAACCAGGCTCCGGCCGGCACCACCCAATCCACCGTGTCATAGGACGCGGTGAACCCGGTATCTGCCAGTTCCTCGGTGACCAACTGGGCCACGGACCTGTCTTCTGTGGTCACCTTCACCCTGCCCGGGGCGTAGGGCGCGGCCAACAGTGCTGTGCGGGACCGGCCGGTCAGATTGATGCCACTGCCGCCCCACTCGCGACGGGTGCTGTAGCTCTCCACCAGCGCCGTCCAGACATAGCCATTGAGGGTGACCTCCACCTGGCGCGGGCCGTCCGCTGACGGCTTGAGCAGGGACAGCTGCGAGGTGTCGGCCAGCTCGAAGTCGAAGGTGGAACCCCAGGCATCGCAGCTGGTGTTAATGGAGACTCCGGCCATCTCGATAGGCAGGCGGTCCGGCAGGCGGACCACTGAGATACTGTTGATCACGACGTATGTCCTTTGATGAGGGCGCACCACGTAGCACGCAGCGACGCCCAGGTTCAGGGCGGCCAGGCCGCGTGTGCGAAGCGGCAGGCAGCTGAGGTTGAGTCCCACGCGCGCACCAGGCGTGCTGTAGGGCGGCGGCTCCGGCTCAGGCTCCGGCGGCGTAACCGGCGGCCGCACGATCCAAGGGAGGGGCTTCGCAGGCCCCCAAGGCAGGTCCCGCTTGCTCTCCCAACGAGACGCCACCTGCCAGGGCAGCTGACTCCTTCGGGACGTGATGGAGGCACTCCCCCATCGCATCAGCAGCTGCTGCGCCGTGGCGCGCAGCGTTCGGTATGGGAGGCGCACCGCCTGCCGCACCCGGCCACTCGAGCGCCATGCGAACCCGACCGCCGCATGGTGCCGGTCCATGGCTTGCCAGGGGACCGACACCGCCGTGCGCTGCTGTTCCATCCGGGCGGCCCAGCGAAGTCCGGTGACGCCAGCAGAAGAAGGGGCGAACGTCCAAGCCAACGACACGGACGATCGTGCCGACGGCTGCTGCGGCCGCCAGCCGACCGAAGCCGAAGCGCGGCCTGAGCCGGCCTGCGACCATGCAACGGTGGCAATCCGGCCCATGCTGAGGCCGGGTTGCCAATACAGACCGACCGCCCGACGCAAGGTAGCGTCGGGCTGCTCGGGCGGATCCACGCTGCTCCACTCCACGCCGAGGTTGAGTGCGACGTGTGAGCCGGCGGCCAGCGAGAGCGGCCCAAGGTTGAGGGAGACGCGCCTCCCGTCCGTGGCCACCGCGCTACTCCTCGACGGCTGGGAGCACCCAGTCCTGGATGGCCGCGTTCTGCATCCCCGTATCGTCGTAGCCAATCACCGTCATGGGCAGATTCGGGTCAAGGCGGTCAATCCGCCAGGTGCCGTCAGTATTGCTCATCGTGCTGGCGATACAGATACCGGTACTCCGCTCCAGCACGTGGATCCGACCACGAGCCGGCTGATTCAGAATCCGGAAGCGCCCGTCGATCTCATCCGGATCGTTCCCCGCCGGTCCCTCGCCCGCAAGAAACCCCGGCCCGGCAAACAGCTGGCGTGTCGATGGGCGCATGCCCATCCGCACGGCAAGGCTCGCCGGCACCAAACGGACGAGCGATGCCCTGAAGCCCATTCTTGCTGCGGAAATCGGCATGAGTTACCACTCGCTAGAGATGTCGATAAGCACCTGACCCATGTACGACTCGTTTGGGGACACCTGTTCAGACTGATACGTCTTAGCCAGCAACTCCGTCCCAGGCGCAAAGCCCGCTACGTCCCTCAGCACGGACATGTCAGGGAACGGACGCCTATGAAGTGGGGCATACAACCCGGGCATGAAGCCGCGGGGCATCATCGCGGCTTCTAGCAGTACCACTGGCGCGTACAGAAGCCCGTTGTTCACCGGGTAAGGATATGGCGGGAAATTGTTATCCATGCCAAACCCGCGAGTCAGCGTTTGTCCGTCTGCATACAGATTGCAGCGCAACGAGCCAGGCACGCCTTGCGAGGTTCGAGCCAGGAAGCAGTACGTCGTCGTGTCGGAAGACGGATTACTGTTCATGGTGGACACGCAGCGGAGACCGTAGCCAATGGTGTTGGACGCCTCCGTATCCGATCCTTTGTAGGAAACCACGAAATTGTGACGGTCGCCGGGCTTGAGTGAGGAGATATCGCCTGCATAGTGCGGATGCATAGACGCAGCCGCGTAGCTGGCAAATGCGTTGTACGTATCAATGAAGAGGTAGAAGAACTTCTCATTGCCCACCGCGACCCATGCACGCCCTTCGCTGCTGGCAACGAAGGATTTTTCCCATCGCGATCCCGCCGCCTTGAGCGCCACCGACGGCGTCGCATCCGTACCCGTATCAATGTCGGTCATGGAAGAGTAGCCGCGCACCAGCGCCGAACGCTGCGCGGTGTCGTCCACGCGCAGGTAGTAGCCCGTCCCATTGAGCACGGAATTACGGTACGCCCTCACATTCGTGCCGGTGAACGCCTTGGTCCATCCCATCCCGGGCTTGCGATTGGTCCCGCTGCCGTACCCATCCACCAGCAGCAGGTCCAGCAACGCCACCAGCGCACCGGGGTCACCGGACAGCAGCGGTGCGCCCGGGTCAGAACTCTTGTAAACAGTAGGGGTCAAGCTCATGCGTTATCTCCGGAAACGTTGCCTACTACGAGGAAGCGGGTGGAATCCACAACGCCCTCGGGAGCGCCTGGAAGGGTCGTGCGGACCAGCCACACCGGGGCCAGGCCGCCGATGGTGTTGAACCGCACGACGTTGTTGGTGGACCAGCCCGCACCCCAGCCCTGCCGGCGGATCGTGAAGTAAGGACGGTTGGTGCGCGGGTTGATGGGGGCGCAATCCACGCTGATGCTGCCGGTGGCAATCGTGCCCACCGTCTCGCCGATCACTTCAAAGCTGGTTGCATTGGTGAAACGGATTGCCCAGCGTTCCGTGATGGCGTCGCTGTTGGTCAGCACCAGCGGGAAGTCGGTGTCGTTGTAGGTGCCGGGCGCGGAGCTGCCCGCCGGCAGGTCGCTCCACGTGTTGCTCCACGCGGCCTGGTCGAACAGGTTGACGACGCGGGCCTGCAGATCCAACGAACCATTGGCCTCACCCAGTCGCAAGGCTGTGCTGATCATGGCCTCGCCGGCCGGATAGTCGTGACTGAGTCCGTTGTTCAGCTCGATTTCGCCGGTGATCTGCGGCTGCACCACCAGGCGACGGTCTTCAATGCGCTCTGACACAACGATGGGCAGCTGGTAGGCGGAGAGGTTCAGCGGACTACTGAAGGTCAACCGCCCCTGCTCGAGGTCGTAGGTGTACCAGGCGCTGTCTACCGGGACGCCCAGGGCGTCCACAACCTCCACGGCCGCGACGCGCGTGCGGCCGAAGGCCACAACCTGATTCGCCTGCGGCGAGGCGATGCTGTGCTTTACGGTGTGATGGACCAGCACCGTCTGCCCCGCCTTGAAGGCAGGCACGCGGCCATCGGCGGGCAGTCGGACCGACTCCAATCCGATCACCACGGCGGAGAGCGGGATCGAGCGAAACACCACCGCACCGATGAAGATGGTGCCGGGGAGCACCAAAGTGGGCTTCCAGACCTGATCGCCCACCACGGTCGCCGGATCATACCAAGGCTGACCTTCGTTGCCGGCGGCGGGCACCATCTGCCCGAAGGAGACCTTGGCTACACCGGTCTCCCAGTCAACCGTACCGGTGATCTGCCCCCCGTTGATGTTGCCGTTGACATCGGTCGTGGCAATGAGCTGCTGCCCATCGACGGTGACCGCCCGCATCGTGAATACCCCCGCCCGCAGCGGCGAGCCGGGGGCGCGGAAGTACACACTGGCCGTGCCCGGATCGGCTACGCGCGTAAGCAGCGACTGGATGACCACCGTATTGGCACCGCCGGCCGACCACTGGGTGAGGTTCACCGCCCCTGCGGCATAGTCAATGGAGCCACCGTACGTGCCCGCCCCGGACACCGGATCGATGTTGTAGTACAGGCCGCCATTGCGGTCGACATAGGTCCGCCCCTTGTAGGTGAAGCGGACGCTGCCGGGCACGATGCTGTCGCTGATCGTTGGCGTGAGCAGCAGCTGCACCGGCGGCAGCGGGAGCGCCTCGGTGGAGGTAGTCTGGGTTTCACCCGCGACCATCCAGCCCAGCGAGATCAGAGTGCCCGCCGAGAAGATCGCCTCCACGTCCTTGCGGTGGTAGCCGATGACCTTCAGGCCGCGACCGGTCACCACCTCATAGATCGGTATCGAGACAGCATGCACGGTGAACTTGCCGGCCTGCAGGTTCAGCGCACCGGTGGCGTAGTTGATCGAGCCGAGCGTCGCCGTCAGGGACTGCCCATCAATCTCAACCCCGACGACATTGCCCTGCCCGTCGTCGCGTGCCGTGACACGCATGACCTGGGGCGCACCGGGAAGCCCATCAGCGCCCTTGTTGACCGAAATCAACCAGTCCAACCGGAGGCTACCGGCCGACACCGGTCCCTCCGGAATCTGGATTGGAACGACGCCGGACGCATCGGGCACAGGCTGCACGGTCAGAGCCAGCGCCTGCCCATAGTCATACTCACATGCGAGCTGGCTGTCCGCGTCAGGCAGCGACACCGGACGGATCATCACCTCGCCGGTGGCGTAGGTGATCGACCCTCGCACGGATGCCCCGATCAACAACCGGCCCGCACCGTCATCCGTGACCAGCACATCGTTGCCACCCACGCGCAGGGTGAACCGCGCCGTGCCCGGCACCACGCCGTCGTTGCCAAGCAGGAAGTGCAGCGCCGGTGGTTCAATGGCCGCATCACCGGCCCGGGCCTCAGCCAGCACCGGCGTGCCCCAGCTGGTGAGCACGCTGCTGTCCAGATCCGGCAGCGCGCCGGCCGTGAGCACCACCGCACCGGTCGCGTAGTTGATCGAACCACTACCCTGGCCCGGCTTTCCCACCAACTGGCCCTGCCCGTTGTCCTGCAGGCGGTTCCACTTACCCAAGGCGCGGTAATCCACAACCACCGTTCCCGGGGCCGGCAGGGGGGCGATCTGGAACAGCCAGTTGTAGCCCTGGTTGTTGCGGGTGACCTCCACCTGGTCGGAGAAGCCCTGCGCCACGATGGCACCCGCTGGCCGCGCAGTCACGCTGATGGCCGTGGAACCCACGTTGTTGGCGCTTACCATCGTGATGGAGCCGGCCTGGTAATCCACAGATCCCGACCAGGGCGAGGAACCGGTGGAGGCCAGTGCCCCCTTGCCGTCATCGGTCAGCTCGACACTGCCGGCCACAACCCTGACCGAGCCGAGCACCATGGGCGTGCCCAGGAAACGCGTAACGCCGACACCGGCCGAGAAGCCCGAGGAGAAGTTCAGGGTCAGCGCACCAGCGGCACCGGCCGGCACGTAGCTGATCGTCCCCAGACCTGCCAGCACGTCACTGACCGGCGTCTCGGCCGTCGAGGTGGGCACGATGGTCACGTATGGGGTGTCGACTTGGACCATCAGATCGCCCGGCTTGGCCGCCGTGGTCAGGCGCTTGACGCTGTGATAACTGGTAGCGTCAACCACGTTGGTTTCATAAATGCGGGTCGGCGGCTTGATGCTGGTCTGCCGAATGGCCTCCTGCCCGGGGAAATCAAACAACAGTGCGGTGACGGTCTCGATGATGATCACGTCACGATCAAACGCGCCCTGATCGTCATGGAAGGTGCTGGTGGTACGCGAGAGGACGCTCTTGACGCGGATGTACTGCTCGTTGGCCGTGTAGCCTGGCGCGCTGACAAACAGGCACAGGTTGTCGTTGATATCCGGGCTGGGCGCGTCCTTCATGCAGTAGAACTGCACAGACATTTGCCCGGCGTAATGGTTGCTCAGCAGCACGTAACGGGATTCGACGTTGCGGGTGATGTATCCCTCTACCCGGTTACGCGCGTCGCTGCGCACGTCGCTGTAGCTGCCGGTGGCAAACATGCTCACCTGCACCTTCGGGTCCGCCGGCGGATCCAGCAGCACGCCAATTACATCCTTGAGCACATCGGTGCCCGGGGTGTCCACGTGCACGAACATCTTGCGCAGGGTTGCGCGGCCGGTGGTGCGCTCTTCGTCGCCGATGTCAGGAAACAGGTTGTTCATCTGCCCGTCCATCACCTCGGCCTGGACCATCCGACCACCGCCATCGGGGTTGTCGGTCAGGCGCTGGGACTGGCGCATCTTGATATCTGTTGCGGAAATCGTCATGAGTTACACCGTCATCAATCGCAGGGTGATGGAGAAGTAGTCGCCGTCCAGCGCGGGCACGGCATAGTTGATGGGGACGGCTTCGAGCGCAGCGCCCTCCAAGCGCCGCCAGCGCACCTGGAACGTCCGTTCCCCGGTGTTGTGATCGGGCATCACCAGCTGAAGGGAACCAACCCGGGGCTGTTCCTCGCTGGCCTGCAGCTGGCGCAGCACATCCAACGTGATCGGGGCGATGTAGGTGTTGCCCTCGGTCTGGGTCTGCAGCGTGATCGGCCTGCCGGCCTGAAGCGCCGACTCCTGGACGATCCGCGCACCGGTCAGGCTGGTCTTCACCTGCTGCCCCACCCGCCACGCGGTGAATTCATCCGTCCACTGCAAGTCCGCCGGCAGCACGATCCCGGCCAACAAAATGCGACTCATCGGCGGCCTCCCGCGCGTACCGACACGCTCTTGCTGCGCGCCAGCTTGTCCATGACCATGGGCACGACCAGACCCGCAATGCGTTCAGCCTGCTCACGATCCGCCGCAGAGGCACTCGCAGCCACGCTCCGGGTGGGCGCGGACCATTCGATCCTCAGGACATCGCCTCCAGCGCTGCCACCACTGCCTTTGCTGACGCGCTTGGCGTCCGCCTCTGCCTGCAGCGCCGCCTCTTCCTGGGCAGCATCCAGCCGTGCCCGGCGCTCTTCCGCAGCGGCGCGGCGGCGCTCGGCGTGCTTCGCTTCGATCTGCTGTTCGATCTGGAGCACTTCCTCCAGCTCCCCCTCGCCCACCAGGTCGAAGCGCTGCGCCAACTGGCGGCGCTGCTTGGACAGTTCGTCCATACCCTGCAGCACTTCCGCTTGTTCCTGCTTGTAGGCTTCCAGCTCACGGCGCTGAGCGGCCAGACCGTTCCAGATGTTGGCGAACTGCTGCAGGCCGCGAGGACCGCCGATCTGGCTGAGCAGTTCACGGGTCTTCGCGGAGATCGTGCCCATGTTCATGGAGAAGCCGCTGGCAGCTGCGGATGCCTTCGTCAACGTACCGCTGGCACCGCCTGCCGCCGCCCCTACCGAGGCCACGCTGCTGGCCGCGTCTGCGGCAGCGGTCTGTACCTGCTCCATTGCCTGAGTCGCCTGGGCACCGCCCTGGGCGACAGCCTGGCCTGCGGCAGCGCCCGCTTCGCCCTGCCGCGACAGCTCCTGGTTGGTGGCATAGGTGGCACCCTGCACCGCCAGCTGGGCATCGACCTGGTCGCGTTTCCATTTATCGCTGTTAGCAACCGCCGCCCTTGCGGTGTTGGAGTAAGCAACGAACGCGCGGCGCACGTCTTCAATCGCGGCCTGACCCCGCGCCGCGCCATTGCGGATGGCCTCAAATGCGTCTTTGGCCGCGTCACGCGCCGCGTCCAGCGAGGCCTGGGACTGGATGCCCAACCGGCCGAACTCATCGTTCAGCGGGTTCATCGCGTTGGTGATTTCTCGGATGCGGGCATTCAGGGCTGCTGCCGAACGCTCAGCCTGGTCGAAACCAAGCTTTCCCTGCTGCCCGGCCGCCTGCAGCTGTGCGCCCAGCGCCTTGGCTTCATCCAGTGTGGCGACATTGCCAAGCGCGGCCTTGAACGCCGTCTCGATCTGGGCGCTGGTGGCAAGCGCGTTTTCTACGACCGTTGCGAACGCGGCATTGGCGTTCCGCCCAGCGGCGGTGAAACTCATGCCCATCCGCTCTGCGGATACGCCCAGCTTCGTCATCGCCGCCAGCAGGGTCTGTTCCAGCACCACGGTGGTGTTGGTGGCCGCCGATGGCAGCGAGGCGAACGCAGCCTGCGCTGCGGCCTGGAAGCGGGACAGCTCTTCGCCGCTGAGCTGCTGCAATGTGGCCATCAGGCCGTCGCGGACATTGCGGGCCGCCCCGGCTCCCTCTTCTGCGATGGAAGCCAGCGCCAGCGCAACGTCACCCAGCGCATTGGAATCAGTGTAGTTCAGGCTCTGGAAGAGCTTGCCAATCTCAGTGACGGCCAGCTTCGAGTCACGGCCGATGCCCTGGAGCTGGTCCACCACCAGCTGCGCGCCAGCACCGATACCGGCCTTGAGCGCGTCCCCTGCGACTTTCGAGCCAGCCGCGAGCGCCTGGAACCCCGAAGCGACTTCAGCGAGCCTCGCACGCACCTGTTCCAGCTGAGCCAGCTGCTCCTGAGTGGCAAGTCCCATCTCCTGCTGGGTGTACAGGTAGCCGAACTGGGCGCTCAGGTACTGCTTCAGACCCTCCAGACGGGTCTGATAGGACTGGCGCTCCTGCTCGCCCAGGGCGGCCACCTCCGCCATGGACTTCACCGACACCTGTCCGAACGAGGCCACCTCAACGGCCAGGGATTTGTAGGCGATGCCCTGGAGATACATCTGCTCGCGCATCTGACGCATGAACTCGCCGGCCTCTTTACTGGCCTGGCTGTTCTTACCCAGCTCCTCGCCCAGAGCCTCGCCCATGCTCTGCAGGCCCTTGGTCACCAGCTCGACGCCCAGCAGCGCCACGGTGATCGGCACAGCCGTCGGCAACCGGCGCAGGATGTTGCCCAGGGTCAGTGCACCCTTACCGGTGGCATCCATGGCCGCCGCGCTTGCGAGCTGCGCCTTCGTAGACGCAATCAGCGCGATGCGCCATGTGTTCATCTGCACAATCGCGCGGACAATGGCGAAGGTGGCAAACGCCTTGCCCAGGGTGATCAGGGCACTGCTGTGCTCGACCACCCAGGTGGTCGCAGTGCGGGCAGCACTCGCCATCGCCACGATGGCATCGGCCGTCTGCCGTGCCCAGCGAGTGAGGGTGCCATCTTTCGCCAGCCGGTCTGCCAGCTCCAGCATCTCCTGCAGCTGGCTCTTGAAGTACGTCAGTACGCCCTGGTCGGCGACCTCCTGCTTCCAGTCCTTGAAGCGTTCGGTCGCCGCCTTCCACAGGCCAGCGATGGTGCCCACCTTCGCCGCTGCCGCCGCGCCACCGTAGGATTCTGTCAGCAGCTCCAGAATGATGGTCTGGGCTTCAGCCACGCGGCCGGTGGCCTCCAGCTGGGTGATCAGCTGCTTCTGGCTGGCGGTCAGCGTGAACCCCTGTTTGCTCAGGGACTCCATTGCCTTGGAGGGTGTCTGCAGTGCCTTGCCCACCACCTCGGCCGACTGCTCCAGGCTGATGCCCAGACGCTGCGCCTGGTCGATGGTGATCTGCATCGCCTGCGGGAACTGCTCACCGACGATGTTGGTGTAGGACAGCATGCGCACTTGCGCTTTGGATATCTCGCCATCATCGAACAGCCCGCCCTGCAGCTGCCGGCGCATCTGGGCCAGTTGGTCGGCGGTGAACTCGCCTTGGCGACCCGTGGCGGCCAGGGCCGCCTCCAGCTGGCCCAACTCCTGCTCCGCATCGCTACCCTCGGTAACGATGCTGCGGATGCCATCAACGATCTTGCTGAACCCGATGAAGCCCAGCGCAGCAGCCGCCACGCCCTTGAGCTTGTCCATCACCGAGCTGGTGGCACCGGCGGCCGCCCCGAGCTCCACTGTGTCCCGCGTGGCCTGGTTGGCACGGTCGCGATAAGCCTTCAGTGATTCTGCCGCGGCAGTGCTGGAACGCGCCTGCGCCCGGAACTGTTCATCGCTGTCCTGGATCTGCTGGTTGCGGCGACGCGTCTCTGTGGCGGCCTGGGCCGACGCCTTGGCCTGTTCGGTGAACGCCTGCGCAGTCCGGGTTGCCTCGGTACGCAGGCGCTGCTGGCCGGCGGCCAACTGGGCAGTATCTACGCCCAGCTCCCGCAGTTCGCTATCGGCCTTGGCGACCGCCTCCCATTGCTTGTTGAGGGATGCCTGCAGCTTGTCGCCTTCCGCCCGGAGCGACTTCTGCTCCTGCAGCAGTTCGCGCGACGGCTGCGCCATCTCGCCGATCTGAAGGCTGAGCGAATAGGCGGCGCGCTGATTAGCGTCGTAGCGCTGCTCCAGCTCGCTCAGTGACTGCATCATCCCGTCAAAGGCATTGGCCTTGCCGGCGGTGGTGTTCAGTTCGACCAACCTGTCAACCAGCTTGGCCGTGTCTGCGCCTGCATCCTCCGTTGCGATGCCCATCTGCTCGAGGGCGACCCGCAGCTGATCGACGCCCTCGGTGCCACTGGTCTCAAGGACCAGCCGCAGTGCTTCCTCGAATGCCGCCGTGCCTGCCATCAACGCTTCCTCTTTCGTGCCAGCTCCAGCTGACGGATCAACTCGCTACTGCGGTACTGGTTCATCTCGCGGGCCAACTTGCTGGCGACGATCTCGTTCTCACCCATCACCATCTGGAAGGCGCTCGCGCCGCCCAGAATCCGCAGCTTGCGACGGCCATCGCGGCCGGATGGAGCCGTGGCGTCGCGGGAGAACTGCCGCACCACGATGCGGCGCTGGCCGCCAATGCGCGCGATGAATGCCGAGGTGTAGACCTTGCGCTTTCCCACCTGGATGCCGGCGGTCGCGCCCGGGGTCTTCCGGCCGCCCCACCGACCGTTGAATGCGATCAGAGAAAGCTTCTGAGTGGATGCCCTGAGCGACAGATACTCCGAGCCTTCAACCTTCCCCGACCGCACGCTGAAGCGCCCCTTCAGGTCACCGGCACGGACCGTGTAGACCTCTCGGATGGCCTTCTTCGCCGCTGGCTCGAAGCGACGACGCACCGACGCGATCGAGCGTGAGTCCGCCTTGGAAATGGCCGCCTTCGAGAGGCCATCCACTCGGGCGGCCAGCCGGGCCAACGCGCCGATATCGGTCTGTCCGAAGCTGTTGAACTTCGCCACTATCGGCCCCCGCTCACGTCAAAGCAGGACGGCACCACCATGGGTGCCGCCCGGAGCAGACCGCTGTCGGCCTGCGCGCCCATCAACCTGCCGTCTGCTCGTACAGGTCGAAGGTGTAAAGCGCGGCCTCTTCCGAGCGGAAGATGACAGGGCCGGTGAGCGTCACCTGGAGCGGTTCGTCGCTGAACCAGTCCACGTCGCCATCCACCGTCAGATCCACCTGCGGGATTCGGAGCAGGCCGTTCTCGCCGCTGATGCGGTCCTGCACGTCGCCCAGAAGCATGAACGACTTGTTGGGCACCGCGCCGCCGTTAATGGCGGTGTGCAGGTAGCTGTCGAACGAGTAGCTGACGGTCAGCGGATCCCCGTGCGCGATCTCCCCGTCACCCAGCGGGATGAGGATGCCCTGACGGTTATCGATCACGTAGTCCGTGCCAGCTTCCAGCTCCACGTTGCCCTTCTTGACCACCGGAGCTGGCGTAGCCAACACGAAGCGGTGCGGCAGCTTCACTGGGGCATCCTTGCTGTAGACCGTGACGGGCTGGTCAACCACGGATCCGGCTTCCACGGAGGCGGTGACCGCGCTGCCGTACAGCACACGCGCCAGAATGGCGGCCGGGACTTCGAGCGCGACGATGCTCACGCTGGTGGCACCGGGATTGGCGTCGGTATGGATGATCTGGTTGTAGCGATCATCGCGACGCTTGCTCTTGATCTCGGTCGTATCACCCGCTTCGTAGCTGAACGTGAGCGAGCTTTGCTCCAGCGGCTTGTTCTTGAACTTGTCGTCGGTGTCGGGGATGACGGCGATCCGGTTGGGACCGGCACCGAACTCATACAGGCGCAGATCGCCGGCAAACTTGCGAACCTTGGGCTGGGTAGCCATAGGGAATCTCCTAGGGGTTGGTCACGGGCTGGAACACTTCGGTCAGACCGGCCCGCGCGGTGATCTGAGCGACAACACTGGAATGGCCGGTGTCGTCGGTGACCTCGGCCAGTTGGGAATCCACAACCTCGAACGAGGTGAAGCCTTTGGGCAGTTCGCGGACGTCGAGCATCAGGACGCGCATCAGGTCCTTACGCGCACGGTGTACCAAGCGGGTTGGGCGGGCTTCGTCCTGATTGCGCGGCACGCTGAACTCGATCACCACCCCCACATCCGACGTAGCTTGGACGCGACTGGCAGACGCGCCGCTGATGCGGTCAACGATGATCGCGGTCGCAGCCGTGTCGATGTTCGCCGGCGCATCTTCATCGTCCAGGATGATCAACCCTTCACCGAGTTTGGTGTGGAAGCCCTCGCCCTTGATCATCCTGACGCGCGAAGCCAGGAACTCGACCAGTCGCCAGGTCTCCGGCTCAGCCAATGCAGCCACCTGGTCAGCCATTGCGCACCGTCCAGCGGCTCAGCGAGCCATCGTCTGAGACGATCTTGGAATTGGTGTAGGCAATACCGTCGATCTTCACCTTGCCGCCTTGAACCAGCACGAGACCGTCCCTGCACACGTAGGCAATTTCGACCCGGTTGGCGACGAACTGCCGCAACCCGCCGATGGTTTCCACATCTCTATCGACATAGACCTCGCAGGGAACAGCCGTGGAACTACCGGGTGCGGTGTACTCACCCACTTCCGCCATACCCGCACTGGCAAAGCCCGCATGCAGGGCGGCGTCCAGATCAGCCAGAAACTCGCGCTGGCTCATCGGCCTACCTCATCCGCACGGCGACCAGCCACCGAGAACGCCAGCGCCACGGCGAGGACCACGAAAGCCAGGACCTGAAGGAATACGGTCACGGCTCACCTCCGCACTGGCGGGCGTAGGCCTGCAGCGCCCTTACCTGGGCGTCACACTGATCGGCGGCTCCAATAATTCGGCCCGCACTTTCGTACCGGTCGTCGACTCGACCATCAGACTGGCTGGCGCTGGCGACGGCCTGGGACAGTGCGGCGGTGTGGACGGCGGCCTGCCAGCGGACGTGCAGCCGGCTATTGCCAGCACGCAACTCAGCGACCAGGCGGTCGGATTCGGTCTGGGCATTCGTCTTCTCCTTCTCGTAGCGGGCGGCCAGCGCGTTGGCGGCCTTGGCGTCGGCCCGCTCCTTCGCGACCACGGTGGTGAGCTGGCCGATCTCGGACTGCGCTGCTGACAGCTCGTCCTCGGCCGACTTCTGGCCGGCAGCAGCGGATGTGGCGCTTGCCTGCGCCTTCCAGACGCTGCCGCGCTGCCAGGCGATGACGCCGAGCAGCAGGACCAGGGCGATGGCAAGGGCGCGGATCATGCTGAAACTCCCTCGGCATCCGGAATCACTGCCCCTAGCCCGCGCAGCACAGACTCCAACTGGAGGATCCGCATGCGCAGCTTGCTGGCTTCTTCCTGCGCCCGAAGCCGCATATCGACCTCCTGCTGAAGGCGCTGATCTTGCGTGGTGAGACGGTTTTCCAGTGCCTCGACACGCTTGGACAGCCCTTCCACCAACTGCACATTGGCGTCCGTCTCGGTCCTTTCCTTCCGGCGCGAGAGCATCGCACCCCAGGTCTCGCGCACAATCCAGAAGGCCAGGAAGCTGCCAGCCAGCCACCACGGCGCACCTTCACCCACGTCCGGGCCAGCCATCAGTTCAGCGCCTCGTTCACACCCTGCTCGATCACGGAATCGGCCCAGAACAGTCCACCGTTCTCGTGCCGGGCAATCGCGCGGACCATGCGGAACAGGGTCACCGGGCGCGACAGAGACACGATCTCGGTAGCACCGACGCCAACCTCGTTGGCAACCTGGCGTACATATGCCGAGGTGTTGTTCTCAACCGGCGGTGCCCAGCGGTTAATCATGTCCCGGACGGTGCGCAAGCCATGCTTGCTCTGATACGTGAGCAGGGTCTTTGCCAGGGCGCGGAAGCCGGCCTCGGGCGTGTTGAACACACAGAAGCGCCGCTCCTCCGCCAGGGCGGCGGCGGAGCGGTCTTCGCCCTGCCACACCACGGCGGTGCGGTCGATGTTGCCCGGGTTGTTGTTGCGCACGCCACGCGGCGTATCGGCGCTGTTCATTGTGATCCCCTTGACCGTAGTGGAGTGCCGGCATCGCCCACGCCATCCCGGCGCATGTGGGCGATGCCGGCCAAGCTGTTACGCCCCGCCGGCGTCGCCGGCTTCCGCCGTTCCGGGGGTCAGGCGAACGTGGACGTTCAGATCACCGGCGTCAGCGGCGTTGACGGCAAATCCAATGTTGGCGACCTCGTCCGCCCCAGCCGCTGCCGAAATCGCCTGCCGTGCGGCGGTATCCCAGTTCACCGATGCGCCGACGGCGAAAACTGCCGCAGGAAGCTTGGGCAGCAGGAACACGCCTTCAACGTGAACGGCGATGAGATCGCCGACCTTGCCGTCAGTGACGGCGACACCGACGAGCTTGCCCTCGACCACCAGTTCGCCGCTCTTGGCGTCGCTGGTCAGGGTCAGGTCCAGCACGCGGCCGTCCTGATATGCGTTCTTCATGGTTGGTTCCTCAAATCAACTTGGATGGCGGCCATGCGGACCAGGTAAGGCCGCATGGCTGTTCGCGAGATCAGGCTTCTACCGGTTCCGGCTTACCCGGGTTCTTGTAGATGCCCCGGTAATCGGCAATGGCAGGAGCGGCGTCGAGACGAACCTTCCATGCAACGCCATCCATGTCGAAGCCCTGCTGCTGTTCGAGGTACGGCGTCTGATTGCCTTCGAGGTAGCCCACCACGATGCCGTCGACGTATGCCGGATTGGCGATGCCATACCACGCCTCGGCGCTCTTCTCATCGAGGCGACCGTGGTCCCACACCTCGAACGTGTTGCGCACGGTGTTCGGGTCCCTCTCCTTGCCACTGCCAACGGCGTACTCGGCGGTGCGGACTGCACGCGCACGCTCGCCCAGAGCCACCGGAGTAAGCAGACCCTTCATCGGCACCTGGATGAGGTTGTCGTCCTTATCCTTCTGGCGACGCATCTTCGCCTGCATCGCACCAACGCTGGCGGTGCTGATCAATGCGGCCTGCAGGAGGTTGTTGTGGTCCGCGTGGAACAGCGTCTTGCCGTCAGCCAGGACGGGATTGCCGTTGATCAAATCGAAAACGGCCTTGGCGAGCGTGCGGCGGGCGGCCTGACCCAGCTTGCGCGGCACATCACTGAAGATGCCCAGGTCATCGTTGATGATCGCCTGACGGGTGATGGTGAACAGCTTGCCGTAGGTGACGATCTTCATCGCCTGCGACTGCTCGCTGAAGGTGCCCTGCTTGTACTTACCACCCTCCGGCACGACGTCCAGATCCGAGAACGCGCCCAGCCCGACCAGGTTGGTGGGCTTGAAGTCAGGGACGCTCACAGCGCGGGTGAATTGGTCGAAGTTCTCCTCTGCCTCTTCGTAGCCCTTCAGAACCGCGCTGCGCGCAGCATCGCCCAGCAGCGCCGGGAAATCCGAGGTACTGTGCGTGAACGCCATCCCTACGATCTGCATCCGATCCATGCCGGTAGCACGGGCACCCGTGGCCTCGACACAGGCGCGAGCAATCTCGCTCATCGTCATGCCACGGTAGGGGTTGCCGTCAGCGGCCTGCACCAGGCCAGCGCGGGCCTGAATGGCATTGGACATGGCAGCGCGGGTCAGATCGCGCTGATCAGTGCCGGCGGTGATCTGCGCGCCACCGTTGAGCGGACCAGCGCTGGTGGCCAGCAGCGCCAGGATGTGGCGACCCACTGCGTCGGCGGTCACGTTGGTGTCGGCCTGCGCCATCACCCCCTCGACGTACTCGCGCACCTGGGCGTTGCCCAAGTGCGGGGTCGCCATCGCCTGGATCTGAGTATTCCGCTCACGCAGCGCGGCCATTGCAGCCTGCACAGGGTCGGCAGCGGCACCTACCGGTGCCGGGCTCACCGCAACGGGGGCGACCGGCGGCGTGGTGGTGGTGACGCCTGCCGGTGCCGGAGTCGAGCGGCCGGCATTGGCGAGGATGTGGCGGTACTGCTGGTTCATGGTGGGATCCTCGATATGGCCGATCACGGCCGACTGGCTGACCTCAGAAAGAGAGGCGAATACGGTGGGAGAAAGGGACGCGGCGATGTGGTGGCGCAGCTGGGCGACGACCGGCGATGCCGCGCCGTCGATGGACTGGAGGTAGCCACTGATGGCCACCGCCGATGCACCGGCGAGGCGAGCGCTGGCCCCGCCGTCGGCATCGATCACCACATCGGCCAATCCGGCATCGACCGCTTGCGGGCCGGAGTACCAGTGATCCACATCGTCGGTGAGCAGGCGCTCCATCTCTTCGCGCCGGCCGGAACGGGCTGCGTACGCCTCCAACATCGCGGTGGCGTGAGCATCGAGCGCATCAGCGTTCTGGCGGAAGGCGGTGGCACTTCCTGCGGCCATGGTGCGGGGCGCATGAACCATAACCAGGGAGCTGGCATACACCCGGCGCTCATCGCCCGCCTGCAAGATCAGAGACGCGATGGAAGCGGCCTGGCCTTCTACGGTCACGATTTTTCGGGCCGCATGAGACTTCAACGCATTGTGGATAGCCAGCCCATCGGCGACCACACCACCCACGCTGTTCAGCCTGACGTGAATGGTGGACGCGGTGATCTGCCCGATCTGTTCCACAAGCTCACTGGCCGATACCGATTCCTCGAACAGGAATCCGCCGATAGCGCCGTAGATCATTACGTCCGCCGTATCAGCCTCGGCCCGGACCTGATAAAGCGCCGGCCCCAGCTCAGCGTTGTTTCCTGCGTCAGCTCGGACGCAGCGTGCAATGGCAGCAGCCAACAGGCATGCGTGCATGGTTATTCGCTCCTGGAAAGATCGTGCTGCAGCGAGGCCACTACTCGGGCACGGGCTTCAGCGCTGGTGGTGGATGCCGGCGGCATCAGGTCGCGGTTCTGCTCCTGCCAGTCTTCGCGCTGGCGCAGGACCTCTACGGGATTGTTCCCGTACTGCAGGGTGTTCTGCTGCGGCGAGACCCAACCGCGATCTTCTGCCTCGCCTCGGGCGTAGGCTTCCTTCAGTGGGTCGATCCACGGCATGACCGGTCGCACGTAGGTTGATGCTGCCAGGTTGCGCAACGTCCAGCCGCGAGGCAGCTTCACACGGCCGGCCAGAACGCAGGCCTGGACGAAGCGCACGCGCTGGGGACGCACACTGAGCGCGATGAAGCGCTCAGCTAGCATCAAGTAGCTGCCCCATTTCTCCACCAGCTCCTGGCGCTGCGCCGAGTAGGTGCCGTTGTAGTCCAGCGAAAGGCTGGAGTAGCTGACGCCAATGCCGCCGGCGGCGGCCCGCAGCTGCTCCTTTCGCCACGTCGCGGCATTGGGGTTCGGCCGGTCGGTCCCAAGACTCTCAATCGACTCCCCGGGCAGCAGGTCATCATAAATTGCACCGGGAGCCAAGCGCAGCTCGCGCACCGGAACTCCGTCCTGAATCAGGGCGTTTCCACCCAAGTCACCGGAGTAGGCCTCACCCGATCCCTTCTTGATCTGGAAGGTCATGGAGGCGGCGACCTTGGCCGCGATGCGCTCGGACTCTTCGTAGTCCTTCACGTCCTCAAAGCGCGACATCGCGCTGGCGAAGACGCTCAACCCTCGCACCTGGTGCAGTCGTTTGACCAGGGCAATTCGGTGCATGAACTCGGCTGAAACACGCTTTGTCTCGGTGCGACTCCCAGTCGGGTCGCCCGGATGCCGCTTAAATACGTGGTAGGCAATCGGCTTGCCCCATCCATTACATTCGACCCCCTGGCTGATGTTCCGCGCCGGATCGTTGAAGTCCAACGGGACAAGATCAGCCTCCAGCATCTCAATGCTGTACGGCACGCCAGTGCCGTGCTCCAGATACTGCACCGGACCGATCAAGTCCTGGTAGAAGGCGTCTCCGTCGCGGAACCAGCTACGCGCCAGCAGCTGCTGGCACATGCCGTAGTCGTGAGTACCCGTGACTTCAGGGGCATCCCACCATTCGTCCCAAAGCTCATCCAGCTGCAGAGCAAGCTCGCGATTGATGGCTTGACCTGGCAGGCGAGGCGCGGACAAGACGTCGATACCGGAGCCGACAGTGTTCTGCACCAACACATTCAAGGCGTTATCGGCCAGATCCAGATCGCGCTCAAGGTGACGTGCCTGGTCGCGCAGCTGGCGAGCATCCATGCCCGCGATGGCATTACCGCTGCCCCAGTCGCGAGCAAGCTTGCGATTGCGCGACGGGCGGGTGACCTCATGTGCACGCGCCAGAACAGGCGCGAGCTGTGCACGTGCAGTTGCGAATGCGCGGTCGGCACCTAGTGCAGCCGCCAATCGCGTCTTCGCGGTAAGTGCGGACGACATCAGGTCGTACCGCCGAAATCGGCGTTCGCCCAGCGAGCACGCCGACCGCCGCTCGCCGCCCGCGTGACTGCCGCCTGCCACTCTTTTCGACCTACGCGAATCTCAGCCAGGTCTGCCCGCGTCAGCTGTCGCTCACCAAAACGATAGGTCTGTCCGAGCAGGACAGCCTTTTCGGCGGCAATGTAAGCATCCAGCATTTCTTGAGCAGTCTTCATGACTGCATAGGCTAGAGGGTGGCCTGTCCAACAATTCAACAAAGTCGAGGACAGGCACATCTCTAAGTTGCTGATTTCTCAACGCGCGGAAACTAATTTGTCTCCACATTCATTGAGTCGGCGGACACGTTCGCACCTTCCGGCTTTGGGAGGCCTCCTGGGAATAGTGCATGGAGCTTGGAACGCGACACGTCGAACTGTCTCATAACGTGTTTCACGGGAATCCCCTTCCTCAGTTCCGCGCGAATCAAGTCCACCGGATAGGTCTTCTGCACCGCAGGAAAGTACGGTTGTTCGCCCGCGAAGCACTGCATAACTGAGTCTACAAAGGGCTGGGCCATACGCTCACTGATGCCGATGTCCGCGAGCATCGCCGCCAGAATTCGCTCCCGAAGTTCGTCACGCGTTTCTCGCCGTTTTGCCATTACAGACCCCATCCGTCACGCCCGAAACCTGCGCTGCGCGGCCGCGCACCGGAGCCACCATGCGCCGGCCGCTGACCGCCTGTTCCACGGGAATCCATAGTGCCCTGTCCTTGCGCATCGCCATGACTGTTCTTGGCACCCGCGTGTGTTCCACGGGAATCCGCACCCGCGCTTGCAACTGCTGCTGCCAACTTTGCTTCCAATGCGTCCCAGTCGGACTTCGTAAATCGGTGCAGACGCACCTCCGCGTGATGCGCGGCGGCATAGGCGTACACCCATGTGTCGAGCGGTTCATTGCGCGTGACCCGCTTCTCGAACCGGTTCTTGACCGGGTTGTAGACCTCCGACACCAGCCCAGGGAAGAACTCTTGCGGCAACTCATCACTGAAGCGCACCAGTCGCGCCTCGGCCTGCCGCTCGGCGTCGGCGGCCAACCGGCTATAGAGGTAGTGCTTGGCCGCCACGGTGCCAACATGATGAATCGTAATGCCGCGCTTGTCGGTGCGCTCCTTCCACGTCACGTCCGCCAGCTTGCCCTTGGAGAGGATGGGTGCGTTGTTGGGCACCGCACCGAAGATGCACATCACGCGGGTGATCTTGCGCTGGCGCACATAGTTCTTAACCGCCTCGGTGCGGTGGCCACCGGCGTCGACAGCCGTAGCCGATGGGCGCAGCTGCACCCCATCCTCCCGTTCGATGGGACGGTTCAGCAGGTCCGTCAACGCCACCCACACATCTTCCTCGGCCGGGTCGCCAGCCAGCTCGACATAGTCCAGCGTCCAGGCGGTCATCCCCCGCCCCCAGCCCACCACGTGAACCGCAAGGCGATTGTCCTGGGTATCCACGCCCACAGTGATGGCCAGGACGCCGCGCGGCGCGTGGCGCAGCCGGTAGCCTTCGGCCCGGTCGGCGATCACGTTGTGCTTGACCGCCCGCATCTTGGGGTCTTCCCACGTCTCGGCCAGACGGTCGTTGACGAAGGTCTTCAGGGAGGCCGGATCGTTCTGCGCGTCCAGCCACTCGCGCACCAGGTCGATCCAGCGCGGCCCCAGGCCGAACTGGTAGTACAGGCAGTTGATGTGATAACCGCGAATGGGTGAGTCCGGGTTGGCAGGCACCCAGCGGCCAGCGGCGATCATGTCGGCCTTGTGGTGCTCTTCGATACATGCCCCGCACTCGCTACAGGCGTACCAGGCATGTTTGGCGTCGGGCGACCAGTGCAGCCCGCTCCACTGCAGGTGCTGGAAGTGGCCACAGTGCGGGCACGGCAGGTGGTAACGGCGTTGATCCGACTTTTCGTACAGCTTCGAGATCCGGCTCAGCCCGGTGATGCCGGGGGTGCTGATGTAGAGCCGCTTGTAGGTGGTCGGGAAGGACGAGGTGCGCCCGTCGAGCATCTTCACCGGGTCATCGCCGGTGAGCAGCACCTGCGGGGCTTCATCAATCTCATCCACCACCAGGTTCTTGACCGTGGTGGATTTGAGGCGCTGCGGACTGCCCATGTGCTCTACGTAGAGCTGGCCACCTGCGAAGTCCTTGAAGGTGCGCTGGTTGGAGCTGTCGCGGCTGGCGGTACTGCTGAGGGCTTTGCGCACCGCCTTGCACACCTCGATCATCGGGTTGAGCTTCTGGTTCACCCACTTGTTCATGGACGCCTCGCCCGGCAGCGCATACATGATCGGGGCCGGGGCGTAGTCCATCCAGTAGGCGATGGAATTGGTGGCGATCTGGCTCTTGCCGAACTGGATGGGGAACATGCAGGCCTGGTCGTGCACCGGACTGCGCGCAGACATGTTGTCCATCGGCTCGCGCAGCGGCGGATTGCGGTCGGTCACCCAGCGGCCGGCCTTGCTGCTGCCCTTGGTGGACAGGCGCATATGCTCATCGCACCACTGCGACACGGTCAGCGGGCGGCGCGGCTGCAGCGAGCGGGCGAGCACGGTGTGGATGCGGGCTTGGGCGGTCATTCGGCCACCGCCGATGCTGCGACGCGGAAGCCCCGGCTCATCTCTTCCAGGGCGTGACTGACCTCATTCCAGATCAGCTCCCGGCAGCGGGCCTCATCGCTGGTGGCGGCCAGCTGCGGTGCCAGCGTGTCGGCCATGCGCTCCAGTTCCACGCGAATCGCCGTGGCCGCCTCGGCCAGTTCGTGCTCGACCTGGGCGGCGTCGAGCAGTTTGCCCATGCTGACCTCGTAATCGCGGGCAGCGGCCTTGGCATCGATCTCGGCCTTGTCCGCCAGCGCCTTGGCCTTGCGCTTGGCATCGGGCGTTGCCGGAGCGGCGGGACCCTCCCCGCCCTCCCCGCTGTCGGCGCTGTCGGCGCTGTCGCCATCGGCATCCAGGTCATCGCCCTCTGCGTCAGCCCCTTCCCCCGCCCCCGCCAGCGAAGAACCCCGCGCCTGCGCATGGCGGGCGGCGACGGCGCTGTACGCTGGATCCTGGGTCTGGGCGTACAGCGCCAGGGAGGCGTCGCGCAGATAGCCCTTGCCGTCTTCGGCGCTGACCAGGCGGCCCTTCTTCTTCAGCTCCACGATGTAGGACGGCCGACAGCCAATCAGCACCGCCAGCTCCTTGCCCGTGACCTGTACGTCCTCAGAAGCCATCTACAGCCTCCCCTTCCATTTTTTTCAAAAGAGCAGTGACAGAAGAAAACGCGCGCGCGAGCGTGGGTGCGGGACGTGCGGGAAGGCGTGCGGTCATGAGAATCCGCGAATCGCTTGCGCCGCCTGCGTTGTGCGGGACGTGCGGGACGTGCGGGCACCTATACGCGCGGGCGCATGCATGAAGGCAGGCGGTCGTCGGGGCATCGCTACGCGCACGCCCGCGCAGGTGCGTTAGGGCAGTCCCGCACGTCCCGCACAGCCCTACTGCCACTAGGCCAAATGCCCGCACAGATGCCCGCACACCCTCCCGCACGTCCCGCACGTCACTAGGCGAGCGACTCATGCGCGCCCCCGGTAGTCGTTGAAGGCGTTGCGGAAGGCCACCAGTTCATCGCCCAGGAAGGCCTGCTCGCTGCGGTCGTCCTCCGGCTTGGTCGGGCCGAGCATCAAGAACCCGTGCGGGCCCAGGGTGTTCTGGCCCACGATGTAGCGCTTGCGTGCCCGGTCCGGGTGGAGGATCTGCCGCTTGCGCACCAGGGCGTTGACGAACTTGGGGTTGGGCGCGGGGCGCACGCCCTCCTTGTTGCACCAGACCTTGTAGAGCTCATACCACTCTTTGGACAGCGCCGGCCGGGGCTTCACGCCCGGGATGTCGTTGCCATAGAGCTCATCCAGGAACCGCTGCGGGCTGTCCTGGCTCAGACCGATCAGCTCGCGCTTGGCATCGGTCATCGGCGGATTGGTGCCGTTGGTGAACCCGGTCAGGTCCAGCCGCAACAGGTAGTCGTGCAAGGCGGCGGTGCCGCCGTTGCGGATCTCCTCCAACGCCTCTTCGTAGAACGCCTGTGTCAGCTTGTCCGGCGTCCAGATCACCGCGTGCCGGCGGTCGTCTTCTTCCAGCACGACCGGCATGGCCTCGTTGGACAGGAACACCAGGTTGGCGTGGTTGTCCTCTTCATAGGCCTGGATGTTCTTGGGGTTGATGCGGATCCGGTCGCCGGTGATCAGCGCCTTGAGCTTGTTCTTGAGGTGGTAGACCTCGGTGCGGGCGACCACTTCGTCGGCCAGCAGGAACAGCTTGCGGCTGGCCCAGTCGTTGAACTTGTCTTCCAGCGCGGCCTGATCCAGCACCCGCCCATAGTCCCCGAACAGTTTCATGTACTCATCGAAGAACATGTTCTTGCCGGTGCCCTGCGGGCCGTGGATGACGATGGTGCTCTTCATCTTGGCCCCGGGGTGCTGCAACGGGTACGCCAGCCATTTCAGGACCCAGTCGTAGAGGGCCTTCTGGTTGGATTCGTTGCCGCACATGTGCCAGAGCAGGTGCAGCAGCTTGGAGCACTCACCGGCCCTGGGTGTCGTCGGCCAGCCGGCGAACAGGTTGCAGGTCACCCCTTCCTTGGTGCCGGAGGGATCGAAGTCGACCTCGCGCACGCGCACGATGGATCGGCCCGGGTGCTCCATCCAGGCCCGGTGCAGCTCGCGGCGCACGCAGGCATGGCCCATGTCGGCTAGGGCCATGAGCATGTGTTCTTTGTGATCGAACACCGTGCCGCCCTGCCCGTACACCAGCGCGAACCGCTCCAGCAGTTCGTCCAGAGAATCAATGGGCTTGAGCTTGGCTTTGCCCCCGTCCCCGGTGGTGGTGAGCAAAGGCGCGTAGTTTTCGCTACGGGGACGCCACGAAAGCTCCGTGATGCGGGCCTCGACCTGGCTGCGCACGACGTGCAGGCCTTCGAGCACGTGCAGGTCGTTGAAGTCGCTGATCTTGCGACCGGTGTCGATGAAGCGCTCGCGCCGGTCTTCTTCGTCGGCGAAGCTGGGCAACAGCACCGCCCCGCCCACGTCCATCGCCGCCGCTTCCGCGCCGAGCAGGCCGGCGTTGGACGCACCGTGCGATTCGCCGCAGGTCGGACAGATCTCCGGGGCGTCGGCCAGCACCAGGCGCGACTTGCAGCGTCGGCACTTCTGCAGCACGTCATCATCACCGCAGACCAGCACCTTGGCGCTGCGATACCGCTTTGCCAAGGACGCAGCGACCGGCATCAGGTTGCCGGCATCGAACGCCACGGCTACCGGGTAGCCGGTTGCCATGTGCAGCGTCGAGGCCGTGGCATATCCTTCGGCTACCAGCAGGATCCACTGCGGTGTGCCACCGATCAGGTGGAAGTGGCCCTTCTTGGCCAGGCCCGGCGGCCAGAATTCTTTGGCCGGTTTGTTGCTGGCCTTGGCCTGCTTGGCACTGCGCAGCACCTGCAGGCCGTGCACGGAGCCGTTCGGGTCCAGCAGCGGCACCAGCGCAACACTGCTTCGACCGTACCGCAGCCCAAATGCCTGCACCGCCTTGTCGACCAGGTAGTCGGCCTCGCCCTCGGGCAGTGCCCTGTTCCAGGCCGCCGTCGCCCGCGCCGCCGCGCGCCGGTTCTGCTCCAGGCGCGCCGCTTCGGCCCTGCGGCGGTCCTCGGCCAGCCGGCGCTTGAGCGCCTCACGCTGCTCCTGGCTGAAAGCGCTGTCACGCTTGTGCAGTTCGACCTTCTGCGCGCCGTTGTCGTTGCCGTGCCAAACGCCGAAGGTGCCGACGATCAGCGTGTCGCCGCTGCTGGTGTTGAGTTCATGCAGCACGTACCAGCCCCGACGCTCGCGTGACCCTTCAATCCGGCAGCGCACCATGCGTCCGCTGGTGTCCAAGGTGTCGAGAATCAGGCCAGCTGCAGTGAGCTGACCGAGCACATCAGTGTAATTGGCAGACATTCAGTAAGTTCCAGACCCGCTGTGTACCCGAGCAGTGCGCGCTTGATCACCCGCAAAACGCATGACCCAGGAGGACCCATCGACCGGCGCTCGTTCAGGTTCGACGTTCAGCTTCGAAGGCGCGACCGAACTGAATCGACGCGACCGCGTTTCCATTGCTCCCCGGGGGGAAGGGGCGCGATCAGGGCTCGCCATCGCGCAAGACCTCCAGCTGCAGGGAAGGTTGCCTCTGCTCCACAGATTGCAGCGCCGCCCAGGTGCGCTCGCGTTCGGCCAGCGCGGCATCACCGACTGGACCAGGCTCAGACCCGGACAGCAGCTGCTCGATCCGTTCAATCTCACGGCGCGCTGCCGCACTGACGATGCGCTTGCCGTGTGCACGTGGTGCCCGGGGTGCGCGGTAGGTGACCATGTCATGCCCGCGCCCTGCTCTTCTTCAAAGCCTTGCGCAAGTTGCGCTCGATCCGGTGGCACATGGAACGCAGATCCTGCAATGCGTCGAGCATGCGGTCGGCTTCTTCCAGGGTGACCTTTTCGTCCTGCAGCACGTCAAGGGCCACGGCGGACAGCTGCCCGCAGAACTTGGACACATGCAGCAGCTTGTCGCGGATCGCGGCGATCTCATCGGCCACGGCATCCGGGGCCACCGGCACGTGGTCGATGGTCAGGTTGAACTGGGCGGCCAGGGACAGGATCCAGTCGGTGGCCACGGACGTACCCGCCGCCTGCTCCACCATCCAGTCGGTGAGCATCTCCATCATTTCCATCGAGAGCGATTCGCCCTCCAGGCCGCGCAGCTTCTTGCGCAGGGACTCACCCTTGATGGCGGCACCGCGTCGCTTGGTCAGGTAGGCGGCAGCAGCGTTGACGCTGCCGGGCATGCGCGAGACGGCGTTGTAGGCCGCGTCGCGCCAGTAGATGTCAGAACGGGCACAGGTCATGCGGCTATCCCCTGAGAGGTAAGGCGTTTCATCGTTCCCCTTGCACACCGCACTACCCCACGATGGCGGCTATGAGCGAACTCATTGGATTCGACCGCCAGATGCGCTTTACCGCGCTGCACGCCTACTCGATAGCCAATGGTGTGGGCGGGGTCGTTGCTGTTTTCTTCTGCCCGGCTAAGCCGGAAAAGGACACTAGCCATCGGTCGGTTGATGAAGGCCATTCGAATAGATTCCGGGGCGATCGAAGCCAACGCGCTCCGAAGTTGTAGTCTCATGGATGTGTGTCAGTTCCATGAGGACGATGAAAGTGATGAAGCTGTCCGACGATGTGACATGGTTCCCTCTCGACGGATTCGAGGTTGGAATCGAGTCAGGTGCCGGGGTCGTTGCACTCGGGCTCTACCAGGTGCAACTGGACGAGCAGCAGATACGGCTATGCGGATCCACGATGTCGCCGGAGCAGGCGCAGCGGATTGCCAATGCCCTACTGAACGCAGTCGCCGCGCTTCGCGAGCCTGTTGCCCCGTCCAAACATTAAGGTTTCTGATTCCCGCCAAGCGGCGCTGGACATCCACGTCAGGCCACCTCGACGTTAGTGACCCGTCCCGAGTCAGGATCTTCGTTGGAGTAATCTGGCTCCTGTACCTCAAGCAAGCGAAGCACCTGAGGCGTTTGAGGGATAGTTGCTTCCTCTGGCCATCCCTCAACTTCTTGTGCGGGCAGCCCCAACACAGTGGCCAAATGCGCGTCGCTGCTCAGGCCCAGGCGAGCACGCAGTGCTCGCTTGCTCATCCGGCTGTCGATCAACGCCCTGTTGGCTCGGCAAGCTTGCTGCCGGCCAGCAGCGAACTGCTCAGGCTTCATCGCCGCCAGCCTGAAGGCCGCGTCAGCACGGGGAGACTTTGTCCGTCCGGCCCGGATTTCTCTGACAGCATTTGGTGTGACGCCCATTCCGACCGCCAACAGATCAACTGTCGCGCCGGCGCGTAGTAACCCTTCGATGTGGGATTTCCAGTCCATGGACAGGCAAGCTACAGAATTCTGCAATTACCGTCAACAGCATTCTGTTACAGGGTTCTGTGACCATTCGTCCATGGAGACTATTGGCACCCGCGTTCGCCGAGAGCGCGAATCTCAAAATATGGATCGGCGTGAGCTGGCCGCCAAGAGCGGGGTCGGCTATAGCACCCTCTCGGAGCTGGAGCGCGGAGGCATGCAGACGACCACGAAGCTGCGGGTCATAGCAGACGCCTTGGGGGTCTCTCAGCAATGGCTGGAAACCGGGAAAGGGCAAAAAAATCCTACGGAACCAGCGTCAGTCTCAACAGTCTTAGAGACTGAGACCCCCGCCGGATATGTTCGCTTCGACTTGTTCGAAGGGGGTGCCGGGATGGGGGTGGGGTTGGTGAATCAGGACTTCCCTGAGGTCGTGCGCACCATCGAGATTGCAGAGTGGGAGGTCCGTAAGAAGCTCGGCTACCTGCCAGCACCTGGGCGCATCCAAATCATCACCGGACGCGGCCCATCCATGCGGCCCAAACTGGAAGATGGTGACATCGTATGGATCGACACGACATGTGATTACTTCGATGGCGACGACTACTATCTGATCAACATCGGCGGCGAAACGCAGATCAAAATGCTGCAACGGCGCGGCGATGGGATGTATGTCGTCAGCATCAACCCGGACTTCCCAACCTATCGCGCAGACGAAGGTGAGGTGTCCATTCTGGGTAAAGCCCTAATGCACGCGGGCCTCAGACGCTTCTAGGGCCGCATCTCCTCATCGTTCAGAAGCTGAACAGAGGACCGTGGGTTCATCAGCGAGAAACAAGTTACAGAATGCTGTTGACATCTGATTACAGGATTCTGTAGCTTACGCCCGTCGCCCCACTAACCGCCCATCCGGGCCGGGGCACGGAGACTCATGGCTTACCTCACCATCAGCGCTGTCGGCGTTCCGGTGGCAGACGCCCGCCCGAGCAACGGCACCGTCGTAGTTCGACTCGGCACGCCTGGCGAAGGCCTGCTGTCCCTTTCCGCGCAGGAAGCCTTCGCGCTGGCGCGCGGACTTATCTCTGCAGCCGTCTCGGTCAACTCCCCGGAAGGCGCGACCGTCGCCGCGGCGGCTGACATCAACGGAGGCGCGGTTGTCCTGTCCGTCGCCGGGGAACCAATCCTCAAGCTGCCCGTTGAGACGTGGACCCAGCTCTCCATTGAGGGCTCCGACGCAGCAATGGCATTGCAGGGCGACAGACTCAGGGCGCATTTGCGCTCACCGATCCTGCAGCTGGGCAACGCCGACTTGGTGGGGGCATGAACATGGCGAAGGCATTCGATCACAGCAGCCAGACGCATCTGCCGTACCCCAACACTTTCTGTCCGAACGTGGACGAGCTCGAGCGCCACATCATCGTGGTGTGGGGCGAACTCTGCGCGGCCTCCATCGCCAAGAGCTCGTGGATGCAGGAGCTGCTAACGGCACAGCTGCACGACCTCGGGGTGCTCAGGTATCGAACACAGAAGCGAGGTGCGGCATGAGCATCCGCGTGAGAGCCGGAAGCAACCCTGCTATCAAGGAGTGGCTCGCGGCAGCGTCCATCCGTGCATCTCTTCGCTCAACGCAAATCTCAGATCCTCATACGACATCGCACGGATCTGCCCGGGCATCCAGTGGTGCTTCTGCATCAAGTAGTAATAGATGGCTTCCATGCCTTCCAGCCCGTTCTTCCATCCCTGAGTCTGTCCAAGCTCGTCTCCGAACATCTCCAGGCAATAGTTCAAATCGCTCAGAGCCTGATGAAGCTGCCGACGCGCGGTATTGCGCTTGGCTCGATATGAATCAGGCTGGGAATTGTCTGTGCTCATGCTGCCCTCCCTACGGGCTTCCGTTTTCATGCCGTCAGCTTATCGCAAGGAGTGCGGGGGCAACGCCGTCTAGACCCACTACCCAAGCCAGAGCTCCGACTCCGCTCCCTCGGAGCTGGGGGGCAGCCAGAAGCACTTGGCATCGAATTGCCTGGCTAGCGCTTGCAGCCGTGGCGGCGTTTGTCGTCCCCCTGCGCCTGATGGAAATCGTCGCGGCGAACCAAGTGCGTCAGGCCGTCGAGACCAACGTCCTCATCCCTACTGCCAGGAAGTAACTCCATGCAAGCTTCCCGCCCTACTCCGGATGACATCCCCCTCTGTGGGCCCGGTCACCGACCGCAGATCGTCACCACCACGGGTGCACCACTGGGACACCAGCTGGGTGCCCCGTGTCCACCGCTGGTCCACTTTGAGTGCCATCAGTGCCAGCTGGCGACAGTCCCCAGCACCTCCCTGGCAATTGCCGAGCTGCGCTGGACCGATCCGGGCCTGCGCGACCGACTGATTTCGATTTCCCACCTTGCTCGGGCTCGCGCGAACGTCCTCGCCGGCATGCCTTCGCAGCACGCTGCCTGATTGGAGACCGTAATGGCAGCAGCATTAAAGCCCATGGAGCGCGCCGCCCTCATCGTGGCGCGGGGATCCAGCGACAGCAGCTTGAAGCGCACGCGCGGCGGCTTCTGCTCGACAAAGCAACCGTCGCGAGTCTTCAGCCGCAGGGTGATGAACTGGCTCTACGAGCGTGCGCTTCTCGATTTCGACGACCCAGACTGCCCTGGAAAAGCCACCCTCACTGCTCGTGGCGAAGCTGAGGCGGATGCGTTGGTCGCAAAAGGACTGAGCAAGGCGGGCCTGGCATGAATCCGTCTGCACTGCCAGTGGAAAAGACATTCGCCACCGGCTCCCACGGAACCACTCTGGTTCTGATGATCTGTGCAGGCTGGCTGTGGGCAGGACTGTACGCAAGCCCGCATAGCAGTTCACCAGTGGACGTTGCGGCATCGGCCCGGCTCTCTGCAAGGGTCGGCCGCAGAACGCTGACCGTGGGTGGCCACAACTTCGCCGTCTCTGACGCATCATTGCACACCATCCGCCGCTGGCTGGATCGGAACGGTGTGCGCGTGCGTGTAACAGCAGACGCAGCAGCGAGGAAAGCAGCATGACACGCTGCAAGTCGTCAGGGCTTACGCGGAAGTCCCTCAATGTGTCGCTCGGCTGCAGTCACGCCGAGCTGAAAGCCATCGCCCTTGCTGGTGATCATGCGTGCCTTGGGGATGGAAACAGCATGCCCATCCACTCGGAGGCTGTAGTCAAAGAGCCCGTCGCCGATTTCGATGACGGTAACGACGAACGTATGCCCGTTGATGAGGCCACGGACAGTTTTACGCGAAGAATTTGCAGGCATCGGACTAGCTGTCTGAATGGGCAGCCACACTTTACAGCTGAACCTGTTAAGCGAGAAGTTAAATCTCAGCAGGATTGTTTCTTAGGCATGAGTGGGCTGATGACGCAGGGCCGCTCCTCAGTGGCCGAGGGCCCGGCGTGCGAGGCAATCATTGGGGTCCAGCCGGCTAGCAATCTCTCTCGCTGCGTCCAGGGCCGCGCATCGAGCAGCCTGCTGGCTCGGGAAATCACCTTCGAGATGAATCCTTTCGAGAGCGCGTCGTTCACTCTGACAGTGGACCACGGCTGCTGCATACCACCGCCCTGGGCGATCCGGGCATTCGCCGACAAACGTTACCAACCGAAAAGAGCCTTCCCAATCTTCCATTCCACTTCTTCCAAGAAACGTATGGAAGAAGCTATAGAAGCGCTGTTTGCGACTACGTCAACGCTGTCTGCCACCACCACCACCTTCCCTAACGCGTTCAGCATCCGAAGGTGGGGCTGCTGCGTGCTAGCGAAAGCGGAGCACTCGTCCGGGCCGTACTTCTGCCAGAGCAGCCCTGCTTTCTATCAAATCCCGCGCCAACTGCTCTGCCGACTCCAATGCAGCTTGGCAGGAAGTCTCATCGGGCATAGGTCGCTCAGATCTTCCGATCCCCTCTACATCAACAGACAGCACGCGCCACTGATGAGCACCTCCGCGCCACAAGTGAACCGTGTACCCCCTCCCATCTACAGACAAGTCGACGCTGTGAAACGATTCTGGAGCAACAGCTACTGCCATCTTTCGCACTCCGACTGCACTCAATTCGATTCTGCTATGAGCGCATTGTGGCCGCAAGGCCGCAAGACCGCGTCAAGGCGCGATGCCCGAATCCAGCAACGTGTCAGCCCAGGCACGCGCCTCGCGTGCGCCGTCAGTAATCGCCTGGATGATGCTTTCGAAAGGTCCGAACTCTTTAGCTTGCGTTTTGCGTTCAGTTCCACTTGGCCACTTCAGAACGACGGTGGCGAGAAAGCCGCTAGCCACCGGATCCACGACCAGGTGCAATTCAACGTCCCTATGAATCATGCGCATTTTGCGCATCCTCGGCTCAGCACGCAGTCAAAAAAGTGCAGTTGTGCAGTTGCTTGGTTGCCGCTGCACAGCGCTAGGAAAACCGCCACCTCGCCAACAGCATCTGCAACGCCCTTTCACGAATTGCAGCGTCCGCGCCTACTAGCTGTCGATCTGCTCTACCGCGAAACCCACGCCGATATCCAGGGCCTGCTGCAGGGTAGACGCATCCGGCAGGTTCAAGACTTCGATAGCTGGTCGCCCGTCGATCTTGACGGCGTGCACGAATGCACGCCCTCCATTCGGCTGCCACGCTTCCACCGAGAAAGCGATGCCGAACAACGAGCAATCTATGTATTCCTTAAGTATGAAATGACCGCTCATCCCACTAATCCCGTGTGGCGCATATGCGGGATCGTGTTCCTGGCGCAGCGGACTGTCAATGCGGTGAACCGGTGTCAGGATCGCCACAGCCCCCGTCTAATGTTAACGATTCAGCTTTGGATCGGGCGGCTTCGCCCCGGCAGACGCAATGATCTCATTGGCAACAATCTCCCCTTGTTGAAGGGCCGCAAGGCAAGAGCCGGCATGGAAACCTATATGCCCGACAACTCCTACATTGTGGACCTGGACCTTCTGAAGCTTCCAACTCGTGTCGCTCTCTCGTACAAGCTCACACGTGTAGGAGTACCGACCAATGGAAAGCGTGACTCTTCGCAGACCCATATGTCGCTCCGCCGCTGCCTACAGGCCGAGTCTGCTCCCGTAAGCGAAACTGCTCAAGGGGGTGTTCTTCCGATCCCCATCCACTCGAGCGCGGTGCATGGGTCAAATGGAGCTAAGGGCTCCTACAGGCCGCCCCTGCAGAATCGCTGCGACGATACGCCAGCGGCCTCAAGGGTCACCTTTGATCCCGACACAGATGGCATCCATACGCTTGGCGCGCCGCACGGCCAACTGTCAGGCGCTGGCCGCGCCAGCGTTGAGGGAGCTGACGTAAGAGCCTCCAAGCCGCTCAGCTTCCCCTTCGGCCTCAACCATGCTCTTGCTCCGCGCGGCCACTTCAAGGGTTCGCAGGTGCGTGCTGTCCGACCGGAAAATATGCACGACGCCCCGCCAATACCAGCCGTAATGGACTGCGGATACAACTATTCCGTAGGAATTCAATTCTGTTCTGGAAGGCACTTAACTGACCCAGCGTCTTTGTCTTCGATAGTGCCAATACGTCGTCGCAACGTCACTCACGCATTCTCACGCCACCTGTTAGCTGGCCTCGCGGGCTCGCAGCTCGGTGAGGCGAGCAATAGCCCAACGCAGACCAGCATCGAGCGCATCCACCAAACTCTCGTGCTGCCCACACTGGGGTTGATCAACCACGGGAAGTTCCCCAACTTCCACGTAGCACACGACGGCCTTTCCACCCTCCGGCTGACAGGCCTCAACAAAAATGTCGTGGCCGTAGCAGGTTGTTCCCAGCGAATCGAACTTCAATTCTTGAGCCATATCACCTTCCCCCTTTCGCCTAGGATCGTCAAGGCAAACCACCCCACCGTCAACAGGGAGGGCAGCCCGGCCAGATACCACCGTTGGGATGGCCTCGCCCGGCACCGGATGTTCCGCACTTTCGTCAAAAATTCAGCCGAAAGCAGCAAACAGTTGCACGTCCGTAGGACGTTCGGAGAACTGTCACCATGCATCTGATGACGCCGCAGCGTTGGCTTGAGACCTACTTTGATCAGACCAGCCAGCCAAGCATCCAACAGCTGCACAGGTGGTTGAGAGACGGGAAGATCCCAGGAAAGAAGGTGGGCGGAACGTGGTTCATTGACGCTCATGCATGGCTGGCCGATGGCGACGACCTGGTCGAACGAGTATTGAAGGCAGGATAGAAATATGACGCCACGGAAGCGCAGCCCTGGACGCCAGGGCTGGCCGGACAACCTTTACCCAAACCGGGACGGGTTCAAGTATCGGCACCCCGTCACCCGCCGGGAGACCTTCATGGGCCGCGACAAGACCAAGGCCTTCGCTGCGGCGAAGAAGCTCAACGCGATGTTGATGCCGGGCAACGACCTGGTAGGACGGGTCGTTGGCTCACGCGAGACCGTCGCCGATGCTATCGCCGTCTTCCGTCGCGACGACATCCCTGCCCGTGGTTGGGCCCCCAAGACGACGGAGGTTTACGAAAGCGTCATACGGCGCATTGAGACTGGTCTGGGGAGCCGTCCGGTAGAGGAGATCACGGTGAAGGATTGCGCGGAATTCATTCGTGCGGTGACACCATCCGACCGTTCCAGGCAGCAATTCCGCTTGGTGCTGGGCTGGATCATGGCCTGCGCAGTACAGGAGGGCTGGATCGACACCAATCCTGTGCTGACCACCCGCAGGTTCCAGCATGAGCGAAAGCGCGCCCGTCTCACTAGAGAGATGTACGCCGCCATCTGGGAAAAGGCCGATCCTTGGCTGCGTTTGGCTATGGACATTTCGCTGGTCACCCTGCTCCGCCGTGACGACGTAGTGTCATTGAAGTTCAACGACGTGCGGGATGGTTCGTTGTGGGTCATCCCGCACAAGACCGAGGGAACCACCCAAGTAAAGCTGAAGATTCGCATCGGCCAACAGTTGGGCGACCTGCTCGCACAAGCGCGCGACGCTGTGCTCTCGCCGTACGTCATCCACCGCCTCCCGGAGAAAGCCCGACCTTCGAACATGCGTGCATCTGCTCGACAGCACCATACCCAAGTGATGCCGGAACAGCTGACCAGGGCATTCCAAGATGCCCGCGATGCAGCTGGAGTCGCTGGGCCGAACCCGCCGAGCTTCCATGAGATCCGAAGCCTCGGCGGAGCTCTTCTCAGCGAGTCTGGCTGGCAGATCGAGCAGGTTCAAAGTCTCATGGGCCACTCGTCTGCCAGCATGACTGAGCACTACCTGGAAGGGCACGAAACCCCTTGGCAAGAAGTCCATCCAGGCAACACCTTGGTGCGCTAGATGCAGTATCAGTTACCTTGCTCGGAAAGCAACTACGCATGTACTAGCGCTGCTGCTTCAGCCTCGGGGTGCTGACGAACACTCAACCAGACGGCAACGTTCTGCCGCACTTAGGCGGTTCAATTGTGCCACTTACGCTGCGTACTCACGGCGTGCCTGATGTGATCTCCAATCGTATCCATGGCCTGGCGCACCGCCATATGGTGAAGCCGCGACTCACCCGGCGCATCGCTCTCGGAGTATGCCTTGCAGACACCCTCCCAAAGCTTCAGCAGCCCTGCAGGTTCGGGGGAGAACAAGACTACAGCGTGAAGCCCTGACTCCAGCGCCTTAGTGTAACCACGCAACGCCTGCAGTTCTCTCTCACAGCGCTCTATGCGTTCCAAGACGTCGTTTGTGTGTCCGCTCACGGGCCATTCCTTGTGTTGATGGCACTACATTGTAGATCTGCTATTGCCCCAAGTTCTGGGAGGGGAGCTTGGCCACGATTGCTCAGGTGGAATCGGAGCCTTCTCCCCCTGAGGAACGGTGACTCGCCCACGTTGGGAAATTGCCAAGTTCCATATCACCTACGATTTGCCATAAACGGAAATTTAAGCGCCCTCTTGATTGTCCAAAACCCCTGTGCGATTCACGACCCACTAGGGATAGCATGACACTCGTCGCTCACCGTCTACCCAGAGCCAACCCTAGGGAGCAGCATCAAGCAGCAGAACTTCAGCGATCGTTTCAATGCTTCCAATACAGATAGTCAACGGAGACAGGGTGCAATCGTCTGGGGGTGATGCGGTCAGTCGATACTCGCATTGAGAAGCGTACGCCGTAGGCTTGGAGTACGCCACGCCAAGCCCATGTGGCAAGCCATAGCTCACAGGAGCGTCCACGGTGATGCAACCAGGTAGAGCCCGCTCAACCTCAGCATGGATCCGCTCAAGCAAGGCATCAGGATCATGAACAATGAGACAGGCATCTGTACCGCTGAATCCGCTTGAAATTTCAGTAGTCAAACGAGAAGAAAAGCAAATCATCAGGTAATCTCTCAGCAAGCGCTTGGTGAAATTCAACTCGCTTATGGGATGTATGATCTCGCCATACTCATTGCTGATGCTCACATCGTCCGGGTCAACGCTTCGACTGCGACAAAGCTCGTCGTCTTGCCGGGCAGCGTCGTTCTCGAGTGCCGTGTAGTAAGAAGCTGGCATAAGCCTGAACTCGCCCAAGCGGAGGGACCTGTCAAGCCAGCGCTGCTCTGAGTACCGGTAGAGTTTCCCCGGCCTAGTGACGTCAACTTCCACGAGAAATCTCTTCTCTGATTGCGCGTTGGTAATAGAATCAGCAAGCGTTTGAGTAACCGGCTACGTGAGAATCTTTCCTTCAGCGCTCACGTTCACGACCCGAGCCAGGCCTCGGCGCGCCACCTCAACCGCCTCCTTTGCTGTTTGGTAGTGGCGTCCTACCAAGGTTACAAGGAGAGCGTCGGTCACAAAGCCGTCGCCGTCCACTGCCTCAATGTAACCTTCAAAGTTCCCAGCGCCTGCTGCCGTCTCTTTCGGAACAGCGCGAAGCACGCTACCACCACCCTCTGGCCCTCGATGCAACACGTCCGCTATCTGCGCAAGCGCAACCTCAGTTCCAAAACTCCGGGCCTCTGCTAAAGGACCAGGAACACCGAAGGCGCGATTAAGGTGCACGATACTCGTGTCTGGAAGCTGTACTTGGAATACGGTTATCGACCACCCTCCATCTCGCTCGTCGACGTAGACCGTTGCTACCACACTATCCTGACAAACCAGAAAAGCTTCGTGATACGCCTCGTGCTCTTCGTTCATCGAGCGCCCCCGTGGAGAAATTTCACCCAGCTTAGCATCGCCGCGAGTTCGGATCCGATAGGCGGAGGCACTCCCGGCATTTTAGATTGCGAAGGGCACGGAAGCCCCTAGCGATAGGTCTCGGCTGGGGGAGTCCTCCTAAGGCGGGAATTGCGGTTGGCACCCAGTCCGCACCGAGGGCGCATACCCCTGGCTCAGGGGAGACGGAACACTTTAAGTAGCCTCCTCCGCCCGTGTAGGGGCGAACCTTACTACTATGCGCCCCGCGATTTGGCTATGCTCTTCCAAGGCGACTCAGCCTTAGGAAGGGCTTAGCATGAACAATATTGTGAGTCAAGTGGATCGAATCGAGGATGTTCCCCTAGAGCATCTGATCTTCGACCCGTTGAATCCTCGTTTCGCCGGTCTTGACTACGACGGCGATTTTAACCTCGTTGATCGGATGACTGAGGATGAGAATGTTCAAGAGTTGATGGGCTCCATCGGTGCCCAGGGGTATTTCGCGGGCGAACCTCTTCTCGTGGCGCGAACTAACATGGATGCACCCGTATCCCAGGAGAACCCACTGATTGTCGTAGAGGGCAATCGGAGACTCGCTGCGCTGAAACTGCTCGCCGGCCTTATTAGCTCTAACAAGGCTTCAGTGGCAGCGCTTCGCGAAAGCGCTATCGTCAAACCAGTTTCGGTAGCTTGCATCCTTTTTAATGAGCGGAAGGAGATCCTCCGCTACCTAGGCTACCGGCACATCACAGGAGCTAAGCGCTGGGAACCACTTCCCAAGGCACGCTACTTGAAGCAACTGAGAGACGAGTTCTTTGGGGATCTTACTGCAGACGAGCAGCATCGCCGCCTAGCAAAAGAGATCGGAAGCCGAGCGGACTACGTTGCCCAGATGCTCACAGGCCTGAACGTATACGAGCGATCCGCAAACCAACGCTTCTTCGATCTAGCTGGCGTAACAGCGGAGTCTGTTGAATTCAGCCTCCTAACCACAGCATTGTCCTATTCTGCAATTGCCGAGTACATCGGCCTTAGGTCGCGAACAGATGTTGAGGGAAGCG
Source organism: Stenotrophomonas oahuensis (assembly GCF_031834595.1). Lineage (NCBI taxonomy): Bacteria > Pseudomonadati > Pseudomonadota > Gammaproteobacteria > Lysobacterales > Lysobacteraceae > Stenotrophomonas > Stenotrophomonas oahuensis. The sequence goes on from NZ_CP115541.1 coordinate 144,814, forward strand.
ATCTGCAGGACTCAAAATGTCGTGATCTCTTTTTTTGGATGTACTCCCCCAAAGAAGATGGCTTCACCATTCTTGGCGAGTCACGAAAACTGAAATATCTGGCCGCGGTGGTGACTAATAGCGTTGCGATTGAAGACCTGCGCGCCACAAAGGATCTCGACCGCGCATTCCTCATGAGCGAGGGCCCAGCGAAAGCGCTAATGGCCGTGCTGAATGCAGCGCATAGGCAGATGAAAAATGCCTATGACCTGATCCCACAAGTCTCTGAGCTCGACCATAGTCACGAGGCAATGGTGGAAAAGCTCTACAGCCTGTCTGAGGATCTAAGCACCATCATCCGCCGCCGAGCACGTCGAAAGGAATCATTCGAATGAACACTACCGTCTCGGCAATGACGACACCGAACCCCCCAGCCCTTTTTACGGACTTGGGACCGTTGCCCAGCTCTGCACCGACCCACCTGTGGGCGGATTATGTCGAGCTCCGAGCAATGACCAGTCAAGACAAGCTTTTCTCGCACGGATTTTTGCAGGACTGCATAGATCTGGCCGAAGATGTCAACGTCGATGCCGATTCTTCACTAGAAGAAGACGGCCTTCTCGCCGCCATGGATCATGGCGATTTTCCGGAAGATGGCGACGGCGTATCAACGGAAGATGAGCGAGCTGAGCGACTATCGAAGAAATGGGGAGATATCAAAATAGCACTGTCGTCTCGCGAGATCCGCATGGGCGCAGCTCGACCGTTTCACTTGGAAGGTGACGTACTGAAATTTGAGCTGGATGAGACTAACGGCCTCCACGCACTTTACGTGTCGCTACTCGTCTCTTCCTGTCTCCGCTACGTCAACAAGAAGAGGTATGCGGAGATTACCGACTACGTCGAAGTGCTCGGAGCCCTAGTCTTTACAGCGATCATGCCAAAAATGTGGAATGTCACAATATTTGGCGCGAAAGCTCCCGCATTTACAGGCACCACTTCTCAGAAGCTGCGACAGCTAGCGGAACTCATTCGAGCGAACGTCATGTTCGAAGACGCTGAAATAAACGCAGGCAGTTCAGGTGACGCCGGGCTTGACGTTGTCGCTTGGCATGACTTTGGGGACGGCCTCGGACAGATCCCCGTCGCGTTCGCGCAATGTGGGTGCTCGCCGAAGGACATTGATCACAAGCAGCTTGAGGCCTCTCCTGCTTCCTTCAATCGATGGATCAAGCCACATCACCCAGCCGTAAATTACTACATCGCCCCTCTGGACTTCAGGTCAAACACCGGGCATTGGGTAAGGAAACCAGGTGAGGTTGTGCTGATTGATCGGTCTCGCATCGTCAATATTCTCAAGAACTACAATCAGACCGTGACCTACTCTGCCCCAGCTTTCGTTACCGAAGCTGTGGCCTATCAAGTGAGCACAGGAGCGTAGGCTAGAAGATTGGTAACAACCCGCTCACGACGGCATGGAACAGCGGCGGCGGAACGGCATTTCCTACAACTGTGTATCGCATATCCAGACTGCCTCGCTTAGCGTCTGGAAAGACTAGATCACCAAATCCCTGAAGCCTTGCGGCCTCGCGGTATGAGAAGCGTCGAGCTGGGGAGTCATCGACGAATCTCCATACATTGTGCTCCAGCTTTACGAGTGCTGGACTGGACGGATGCAGGGGCATGTGACGGGCATTTGCAACAATGGTTTTGGAAAGCTCGTCCCATCCCCTCCGACGATCTCGGGACAAGTAGTACCAATGGAAGTCTCGTCCGTAGAACTCCCCCTCGGGCCATACCGGCATATCGCCAATTGCGTCACGAATGGTCACATACGGGAGTGGAGCATCAAGTCCGTGTGTCGGTTGAGGAAACTCATATTTGAAGTCCAGATCCTTGCGCGTGCCCACGATGAAGATTCGTCGCCTCTCCTGCGCCACTCCATGATCTGCAGCACTTAGCACATTGCAACTCACGTTGTAGCCCGCCCGCCGGAATGCAGCCAGCTGATTCTTTAGCAGATGCTTGTAGTTGGCCCGAACCATGCCAGAGACGTTCTCTACGACGAACGCTTTTGGTTTGATGGTCCGGAGCGCCCTCGCAAACTCAAGGTAGAGCCGATTGATGCCCCGTCCAGGCTCCCGCACGCCTCCCTGGCTGAATCCCTGGCAGGGATAGCATCCCACCAGGAGATCAGCAGCCGGAAACGAGCGAATTTGCGCTACATCGCAGAGCTGATAGTCAGTCAGGTCGTGGTTAGCTAGATAGACGTCCCTTGCGTAAGGGAGTACGTCATTTGCCATAAGGACGGAAAAGCCGGCCTTAATCAACCCGGCGTCGGAGCCGCCGCACCCGGAGAACAGAGAGACTGCAGTAGGCATTCTTAGGATGGGTCCGTGCGTGAACGGGAGGAGTGTAAAGCAACGGCGCAAACGTGGCCACAATTTCGAAAGCGATCTTGATTCCGCCCCAAGCGAAAGCTGCGGATAGGGTGGGAATAGGGTGGGAATAGGGTGTGAAAGAAAAAAGGCCCACGCATCCCTGCGCAAGCCTTTGATTTCTAACCAGCTTTGGTCGGGACGGCCGGATTTGAACCGACGACCCTCTGCCCCCCAGGCAGATGCGCTACCAGGCTGCGCTACGCCCCGATGATGCTGGTGTTGTCCCCGCCTTGCAGCGGGCCGACGAGTATACCCGTTTTGTGAAGAAATTGGATCAGCGGCGCAGCAGCTGCAGCACTTCTTCCAGTTCCATGCGGGTCTGCTTGATGATCTGGTTGCTCAGTGCCGACTCTTCGCGGGCACCCGCCCCTTCCAGACGCAGGCGCGCACCGCCGATGGTGTAGCCCTGCTCGTACAGCAGGCCCCGGATCTGCCGCACCATCAGCACGTCGTGGCGCTGGTAGTAGCGACGGTTGCCGCGGCGCTTGGCCGGCTCCAGGCTGGGAAACTCGGTTTCCCAGTAGCGCAGCACGTGCGGCTTGACGTCGCACAGCTCGCTGACTTCACCAATGGTGAAGTAGCGCTTGGCCGGTATCGGCGGAAGTTCGCGGTTACTGCCCGGATCCAGCATATGCCTCCACCCGCTCCTTGAGCTTCTGGCCCGGACGGAAGGTGACCACCGTACGGGCGGAAATCGGAATCTCCTCCCCGGTTTTCGGATTGCGACCCGGGCGCTGGTTCTTGCGCCGCAGGTCGAAATTGCCGAAGCCGGAAAGCTTCACCTGACGTCCCTGTTCCAATGCTTCACGCAGCACATCGAAAAACGCGTCGACAAATTCCTTGGCCTCGCGCTTGTTCAGACCGACTTCGTCGAACAGCTTTTCGGCCATCTCCGCCTTGGTCAATGCCATTGCCTGCTACCCCCCATGCTTCCCGCTCATCCGCGGATCCGGGCGTGGTGTTCACGCTCCATGGCAGCCACCGCCTCGGTGACCACCGCGTCCACGTCGCGGTCCGTCAGAGTGCGCGACTTGTCCTGCAAAATCAAGCCCATAGCGAGACTCTTGAAACCGGGCTCGACGCCCTGCCCCACATACCGGTCAAACAGGGTCACCTGACGCAGCATCGGGCCGGCGGCCCGGCGCAGGGTGGCTTCCAGGTCGGCCCAAGCGGCACCCTCCGGGACCAGGAAGGCCAGGTCGCGACGCACCGAGGGGAAGCGGGACAGCTCGCTGGCACGCGGCAGCTCACGGGCGGCCAGCGGGGCGAGGTCCAGCTCGAAGGCATACACGTCCACGTCGATGTCCATGGCCTGGGCCAGGCGCGGGTGGATCTGACCGATCCAGCCGATGGTCTGGCCGTCGCGCAGCACCTCGGCCGAGCGGGCCGGATGGCCGTACGGACGGGTCGAGGGCACGAAGGTCAGCACGGCACCGGAGGCGGCGGCCAGCGACTCCAGGTCGCCCTTGAGGTCATGGAAGTCGACCTTGCGGGTGGCCAGGCCCCACTGCTGGGGATCAGCCTCGCCGCACACGGCCACGGCCACGCGGGTGGTTTCCATGGGAGCCGGACGGTCGTCGCCAGCCTGAGGGTGGAACACCCGGCCCAGCTCGAACAGGCGCACGCGACCCTGCTGGCGGGCGGCATTGCGGCCCAGGGTGGCCACCAGGCCCGGCAGCAGCGCCGGACGCATCACCGCCAGCTCGGCCGAGAGCGGGTTGGCCAGGGCCACCACGTTCTGATCCAGCTGCCAGCTGCCCAGCAGGGCGGCGTCGACGAAGGCGTAGTTGATGGTTTCCTGCAGGTCGCGGGCGACCAGCTGGCGGCGCGTGCTGAGCTCGTCCAGACGGGTTTCGCTGGGCATGGCCACGCGCGCGGCACCGCCGGGCAGCGTGGTCGGAATCTGCTCGTAGCCGTGAATGCGGGCCAGCTCTTCGATCAGGTCTTCTTCGATGGCGATGTCGAAGCGACGGCTCGGCGCGGTGACCTGCCAGCCTTCGCCGGCAGCGGCCACATCCATGCCCAGCGCGCGCAGGATGCGCTCGACGTCGGCATCGGCAATCTGGATGCCGAGCACGCGCTGGATACGGGCGCGACGCAGGCTGATGACGGCGGCGACCGGAAGGTCGGCGGCGTTCACCGCTTCGGTCACCGGGGCCGGGGTACCGCCGGCCAGGTCCAGCACCAGGCGGGTGGCGTACTCGATGGCGGTGCGCGGCAACGCCGGGTCGACGCCACGCTCGAAGCGGTGGCCGGCGTCGGTGTGCAGGCCGAGCTTGCGGCCACGGCCCATGATGGCGGCCGGGGCGAAGTGCGCGGCCTCCAGGAACACGGCAGTGGTGTCGTCGGTGACGCGGGTGTCCCAGCCGCCCATCAGGCCGGCCAGACCGACCGGGCGGTCGGCGTCGGTGATGATCAGGAAGCTGTCATCCAGCGCGGCGTCGCGGCCGTCCAGCAGCTTGAGCTGTTCGCCAGCGCGCGAGCGGCGCACACCGATGCTGCCCTGCAGGGTGCCCAGGTCATAGGCGTGCATCGGCTGGCCCAGTTCCAGCATGACGTACTGGGTGATGTCGACCAGCAGCGACACCGGACGCACGCCGCTGCGGCGCAGGCGCTCGGCCATCCACAGCGGGGTGGCGGCGCGCGGATTGACGCCCTCGATCACGCGGCCCAGGTAGCGCGGTGCTTCGGCACCGGCGTTGAGCGCGATCTGCAGTTCACGGTTGCCCACTGCGGCGACCGGTGCGGCGTTGAACGGCACCACTTCGCTGGCGCAAGCAGCAGCCACGTCGAAGGCAATGCCGCGCACGCTGAAGCAGTCGGCGCGGTTCGGGGTGAGCTTGATCTCGATGCTGGCGTCGGGCAGACCGAGGTACTCGACCAGCGACTGGCCGACCGGGGCGTCATCGGGCAGTTCGAACAGGCCGGAGGCGTCGCTGTCCAGGCCCAGTTCCTTGGCCGAGCACAGCATGCCGTTGGAGTCCACGCCGCGCAGCTTGGCCGCCTTGATCAGGAAGTCACCGAACTTCGCACCGATCATCGCCAGCGGCGCAACCAGTCCGGCGCGGGCATTGGGAGCACCACAGACGATCTGCAGGTGCTCGCCCTGCCCGGCATCGACCTGGCAGATCTGCAGGCGGTCGGCTTCGGGGTGGCGTTCGGCCGAGACGATGCGTGCCACCACGACGTGGTCGAGCTTTGCCCCGAGGTCGGTGACCTCTTCGACTTCCAGGCCGATGGCGGTCAGCACCGCGCTCAGTTCATCGCGCGAAACCGTGGTGGGGACGTGGCTGCGCAGCCAGTTTTCAGAGAATTTCATGGATCACCGCTTACGCGAATTGCTTCAGGAAACGCACGTCGTTCTCGAAGAACGCGCGCAGGTCATTCACGCCGTAGCGCAGCATGGCAAAACGCTCCACGCCCAGGCCGAAGGCGAAGCCGGTGTAGCGCTCCGGATCGATGCCAACGTTGCGCAGCACGTTCGGGTGGACCATGCCGCAGCCGAGCACTTCCAGCCAGCGGGTGCTGCCATCGGGCTGCTGCCAGGCGATGTCCACTTCCGCGCCGGGTTCCACGAACGGGAAGTAGCTGGGGCGGAAACGCATTTCGAAATCGCGCTCGAAGAAGGCACGCACGAACTCGGACAACGTGCCCTTGAGGTCGGCGAAGGTGGAATGTTCGTCCACCAGCAGGCCTTCCACCTGATGGAACATCGGCGAATGGGTCTGGTCGCTGTCGCTGCGGTAGACCTTGCCGGCGGCGATCATGCGCAGCGGCGGCGCGTGGTCGCCCATGTAGCGCACCTGCACACCGGAGGTATGCGTGCGCAGCAGGCGGCCGTCGCCGAAATAGAAGGTGTCGTGCATCGCACGCGCCGGGTGGTGCGGCGGGAAGTTCAGCGCTTCGAAGTTGTGCCAGTCGTCTTCGATTTCCGGGCCTTCGCTCAGCTCATAGCCGAGGCGGCCGAAGATTTCGGTGATGCGCTCCAGGGTGCGGGTAACCGGGTGCAGGCCACCACGATCCGCGCGACGGCCCGGCAGGGTGATGTCGATCGCTTCAGCGGCCAGACGCGCGTCAAGCGCAGCGTTGTCCAGCACGGCCTTGCGCTCGCCCAGCGCGGCGCTGACGGCGTCACGGGCGAGGTTGATGGCTTCGCCAGCGGCTTTGCGCTGGTCCGCCGGCAGGCCACCGAGCTGCTTGAGCTGCGAGGTGATGCTGCCATTCTTGCCCAGCAGCGCCACGCGCAGGCCTTCCAGCGCGTCGGGACTCTGCGCGGCGGCCACGTCGGCCAGCGCCTGGGTGGTGAGGGATTGGATGTCACTCATGGATAAACGGGACCTCGCGTCGGTCGATCTTCGCGATGGACGCCGGGCCGACTCCCGTCGCCACAAAAAAGAATGGGGAAGGACTTGCGCCCTTCCCCATGCATTGCCTTACCCACAGCCGTTGCGCGTGAACGGCAACGGCAGGGGAATGGACTTATGCCGCCAGTGCGCCCTTGGCCTTTTCAGCCAGTGCCGCAAAACCGGCAGCGTCGTGCACGGCGATGTCAGCCAGAACCTTACGGTCCAGGGTGATGCCAGCCTTCAGCAGGCCGTTCATGAAGCGGCTGTAGCTCAGGCCGTTGATGCGGGCAGCCGCATTGATACGGGTGATCCACAGCGAACGGAAGTTGCGCTTCTTCTGCTTACGGCCGATGTAGGCGTACTGCTGTGCCTTGATGACGGCCTGCTTGGCAACGCGGAAGACCTTGCGGCGTGCGTTGTAGTAACCCTTGGCAAGGGTCAGGATTTTCTTGTGGCGGCGACGTGCCTGTACACCACGCTTTACTCGAGCCATGGTTCAGTCCTCAGAGGTAGGGAAGCATACGGGTCAAACGGCCTGCGTCTTCTGCGCGGACGTGGTTCGTCTGACGCAGGTTACGCTTCCGCTTGGTCGCTTTCTTCGTGAGGATGTGGCTGCGGTTGGCGTGGCCAGCCTTGAACTTGCCGGAGGCGGTCTTGCGGAAACGCTTGGCCGCCGCCCGGTTGGTCTTGATCTTGGGCATTGCTATGTCCTTGATGATGTTTTTTTACTGACCAGGGCGGTGGCTGTGCCACGCTTTCCGTCCGTGCCCTTGCCTGCTTTTAAGCCAGATTCCCCGATGGGAACCCGGCGGGTCCTTCACCCCGAAATACGGGGCCGCCCATTATGCACGACCCTTGGGAGGGATGCAAATGGTTGATTTGGGTGGGATTGGGGGCGTGCCGCCCCCGTTCATCCGGTTATTTCTTCTTCGGCGCGATCATCATGACCATCTGACGCCCTTCCAGACGCGGACGGGACTCGATCACGATGTCCTCGCCCAGATCGGCTTCGATCCGGTTGGCCATTTCGCGACCCAGTTCCTGATGGCTCATTTCACGGCCACGGAAGCGGATGTTGACCTTGATCTTGTCACCTTCTTCCAGGAACCCGCGCATCTTGCGCAGCTTGATCTGGTAGTCGCCTTCGTCGGTGACCGGTCGGAACTTCACTTCCTTGATTTCGACCTGCTTGGTCTTCTTCTTGGCCTCGTTGGCCTTCTTCTGCGCTTCGAACTTGAACTTGCCGAAATCCATGATCTTGCAGACCGGCGGATCGGCCTGCGGCTGGATTTCGACCAGGTCCAGGCCTTCATCTTCGGCCATGGACAGCGCTTCGTCGCGCGACAACACGCCAATCATTTCACCGTCACTGCCGATCACGCGGACGCGCGGCACACGGATTTCCTGATTCTTGCGGTTCTGTTTGTTGTCAGGGGTACTGATATTGCAATCTCCCAGAGGAATCAAACCGGCCCCGGACATAGCGTCCATAGGGCCGGGACTTGTTTATACAGACTGTTCTGCCTGCAACCGCTCGATGAAGGCCTGGACGGACATGCTGCCCAGATCCTCGCCGGAGCGCGTACGCACGGCAACGGCGCCGTTTTCCTTCTCCCGGTCGCCCACCACCAGCAGGTACGGGACCCGCTGCAGCGTATGCTCGCGAATCTTATAGCCGATCTTCTCGTTGCGCAAATCGGCGTTCACGCGGAAGCCTTGATCCGCAAGGGTTTTGCGGACCTCACTTACGTATTCAGCCTGGGCGTCGGTGATATTGGCCACCACCACCTGGGTCGGGGCCAGCCAGGCCGGGAACTGGCCGGCATGGTGCTCGATCAGGATGCCGATGAAGCGCTCCATCGAGCCGACGATGGCCCGGTGCAGCATGACCGGGTGCTTTTTCTGGCTGTTTTCGTCCACGTACTCCGCGCCCAGGCGGCCCGGCATCATGAAGTCGACCTGCATGGTGCCCAGCTGCCAGGTACGGCCGATGGCGTCCTTCAGGTGGTACTCGATCTTCGGGCCGTAGAAGGCACCCTCGCCCGGCAGCTCCTGCCATTCCACGCCGCAGCTCGCCAGGGCCGAGCGCAGCGCGCCTTCAGCCTTGTCCCAGGTGGCGTCGTCGCCCAGGCGCGACTCCGGGCGCAGCGCGATCTTGATCTGGATCTCGTCGAAGCCGAAGTGCTTGTAAACCGCCAGCGCCTGCTGGTGGAACGCAGTCACTTCCGATTCGATCTGCGACTCGGTGCAGAACACGTGGCCGTCGTCCTGGGTGAAGCCACGCACGCGCAGGATGCCGTGCAGCGCGCCGGACGGCTCGTTGCGGTGGCAGGAACCAAATTCACCGTAGCGGATCGGCAGGTCGCGATAGCTGTGCAGGCCCTGGTTGAACACCTGGACGTGGCCCGGGCAGTTCATCGGCTTGACCGCGTAGGTGCGCTTCTCCGATTCGGTGAAGAACATGTTCTCCTTGTAGTTGTCCCAGTGGCCGGACTTCTGCCACAGCGACACGTCCAGGATCTGCGGGCAGCGCACTTCGCCGTAGCCGCTGTTGCGGTACACCTTGCGCATGTACTGCTCGACCACCTGCCACAGCGCCCAGCCCTTCGGGTGCCAGAACACCAGACCCGGGGCTTCTTCCTGCAGGTGGAACAGGTCCTGCTGCTTGCCGATGCGGCGGTGGTCGCGCATTTCTGCTTCTTCGATGCGCTTGATGTACGCCTCAAGCTGCTTCTTGTCGGCCCAGGCGGTGCCGTAGATGCGCTGCAGCTGCTCGTTCTGCGCGTCGCCACGCCAGTACGCACCGGAAATGCGGGTCAGCTTGAAGGCCTTCAGGAAGCGCGTGTTGGGCACGTGCGGACCGCGGCACATGTCCACGTATTCCTGGTGGTAGTACATGCCCATGGCCTGGATGTCGTCGGACATGTCCTCGATCAGGCGCAGCTTGTAGTCCTCGCCACGGGCCTTGAAGATTTCGATCACTTCCGCGCGCGGCGTCATCTTCTTGATGACGTCGTAATCCTGCGCGATCAGCTCGCCCATGCGCTTTTCAATGGCGGCCATGTCATCCGGGGTGAACGGACGCTCGGAGTAGATGTCGTAGTAGAAGCCTTCGGCAATGACCGGGCCGATGACCATCTTCACGTCCGGGTACAGCTGCTTGACCGCATGGCCGACCAGGTGGGCGCAGGAGTGGCGGATGATCTCCACGCCCTCCTCGTCCTTGGCGGTGATGATGCGCAGGCTGGCATCGCGGTCGATGACGTCGCTGGCGTCCACCAGCACGCCATCAACGGAACCGGCGATGGTGGCCTTGGCCAGGCCGGCACCGATGGACTGGGCCACGTCCATGACGCTGACGGGGTGTTCGAATTCACGGCGGCTGCCGTCGGGGAGCGTGATCGCGATCATGTCTTTGGGATACGTAGATAAAAGAAAAGCGCCACGAAGGCGCCTGGGCAAGGGGCCGTCGGGGGACGTCAGCAGTGGGCGGTGGTAGTGCTCATGTCGCACGCTGGGCCGGCGCGTTGGCGCGGGCCACCTTGTTGCCTTGAATGGGATGGGGTGATCTTAAACCAAACCGGGACTTGGCAGGTAGAGCCGGGCTTGCCCGGCTGAATACGCGCCTGTGGCAGATGAAAACAGCAATGATTACCATGCGCAGCTTATGCCCCGCCGCGCTTCCCACGAGTTACCCCGCATGAGCCTGCCCGAATGAGCGCCGATACCCTGGCCACGCTGTACTGCGTGCTGGCCGGCGGCGCGTCCGCGTTCTCCGCGCTGGCCTTCTACGCCGCCTCCCCGCACTGCCGCTGGCCGCGCCTGCGTCGTGCTGGCCGAATGGGCCGGCAGATCGGCCTGGTCGCCTTTGCAACCGCGCTGTGGCTGTGGATGGGCCAGCTCGGGCTGGCCACGGGGCTGTGCGTGACACTGGGTGGCTGGATGCTGACCGCGCTGGTGCTGCCCTATCTGGCGGCCCGGACGCGCCCGGACGCGGAGGCACGCCGCTGATGTGGGCACGTGCACTGGCCGGCCTGTTGGCCGGCTTCTTCGTCGCCGCGGCTGCGGCCGGCCTGGTTGCCTGGCTGCCGCCGGGCCCCTGGCAGAGCGCCATCGTGGCCAGCATGATCGCCTTCATTCCGTTCTGGATGCTGGCGGCGCTGTGGGCGTTCGCGTTCCGCAACGGGTTGCGTGCGTGGGCGGGGCTCAGCGCCGCTGCCGCGCTGGGCTTTGGACTCCTGTGGCTGCTGCGCGGCCTCCAATGGGTGCAGTGAGGCCCGACCAATGAAATTCAGCTCGCTCACCCTGCGCACCTTCACCACCCTGCATACCTGGGTCGGCCTTGTAGCCGGCTTCGCCCTGTTCGTGGCGTTCTATGCCGGGGCCATCACCGTGTTCCACCACGACCTGCCGTTATGGCAGTCGCCGCAGGGCATGTCGCAACCGGCACAGACGCTGGATGACGCGCAGCGCCTGCTGGATGGCGTGCTGGAAAAACATCCGGATGCACGCAAGCACATCGGCATGACCTTCCCCGGCGCGGAAACGCCGCAGTCGGTGGCGTACTGGCAGAACGCACAGGGCACCTGGCTGTTCGCGTGGGCCGATCACGTCGATGGCAGCCCTACCCCGCCGCAGGCCGGGCTGGCCGAGCTGGTGAACGAACTGCACTACACCCTGGGCCTGCCGGTGGCCGGCATCTATCTGATGGGCGTGGTGAGCCTGCTGTACGGCCTGGCGCTGTTCTCGGGTCTGGTGATCCACCTGCCCAAGCTGCTGGGCGACCTGTTTGCGTTGCGCCCCAGCCGCAACTTCAAACAGATGTGGCAGGACGCGCACAACGTGATCGGCGTGCTCAGCCTGCCGTTCCACCTGCTGTTCGCGGTGACCGGTGCCCTGCTCTGTCTGGTGTTCCTGCAGCTGGCCGCACTGAACCCGCTGATCTATGACGGCAAGCTGATGCACGCGTTGCCGGCGGCGATGGACACTGCACCGATCCGCGCGCCGGCCAACGAGGCGGTACGCCCCGGCAGCCTGGCGATGCTGCATGCACGTTCGATTGCGGTCGCCAATGAAATGGGCCAGGCCGAGTTCGAGCCCGCTTACCTGAAGCTGGCCAACGCTGGCGATGCCAACGCCACCATCGAGATCACCGGTGACGGCGGCAAGGCGCTGGGCCCGTTGGGTGCGGTAGCGATGGACGCCAACACCGGCGAGGTGCTGCACACGCAGTTGCCGGGCCAGCGCGATGCCAACCACGCGACCCTGGCGGCCGCCTATGCGCTGCACTTCGGCGAGTTCGGCAACGGACTGGTGCCGTGGCTGTACTTTGCGCTTGGGCTGGGCGGTGCGTTCCTGTTCTACTCCGGCAACCTTTTGTGGATCGAGTCGCGGCGCAAGCGGCGCCAGCAGGTCCAAGGCCGGGCGCAGATCAACATGGCGCGGGCCACCGTTGGCGTGTGCATCGGCCTGTGCGTGGCGGTGTCGGCGGCGTTTGTGAGCGTGCAGGTGCTGGAGCATCTGGCTCCGGCCCACGCCGAGACCGGCATGCGCTGGACCTGCTTCGTGGTCTGGGGTGGTTGCGCGCTGTGGGCGGCGCTGCGTGCGCCGGCCAAGGCAGCAGTGGAGCTGCTGTGGGCGGCGGCCATCGTGACCGCACTGGTGCCGGTGGCGCATGGTGCAATGAGCGGGCTATGGCTGTGGACCAGCGCGCAGCACGGGTACTGGCCACTGTTCTGGGTGGATGGCGTCGCCCTGGCGATGGCGGTCGGGTTTGCGGCGATGGCACGGGCCACGCGTAAGCGCGCCCTGCATGGCGATCCGAACAGCGTGTGGGCCATCGCGCGGTGACAGGCGACGACACGCATGGCGTGTCGCTACGCGGATGCCGGGCCCATGCGCGGATGATCGATCGCGCGTGATGCCGGGCCATGCGCGGATGATCGATCGCGCGTGATGCCGGGGCGGTAGAGTCGGTCGATAGACGACTGCCGACAGGAATCCAACGCCCGGGAACGCATGACCGGGGATCGGAGAGGTTTGCCCGACAGGGTCCATGCGTCAATGCGCCGATCACCGTTATCGGCAGTCGTCTATCGACCGACTCTACCGCCACCCATCCCGTGCGTTCCGTCCATCCCCGCCCATTCGCACGCTGGTTCACCCGCCCGCACAGACAGCGAACAGCGCCCCCTTCCCTCAGCGGTACGGAGCTGCCATCGCCTTCAGCAGGCTGCCCTGATCATCATCGCCAGTCAGCTCCCAGGTAAACACGCCGCGCAGGTTCTGCGCCTTCGCGTAATCGGCGCGGATGCCAATCGAAGTTTCATCCTCATAGCTGACGAACACCTTTTCGACCGGGTTGTACAGCCACGGGGCCTGCGCCACCGGATGCCAGTGCCGCTGCCAGCCAGGCTTGCCCAGCAGTTCGGCGCGGATGCGCCGCCAGTCGCCGGCGTCGGCCGGGGCGCTGTACGACTGGTACAGGCCGTTGTTGGCATCGGTACTTACCTTGAATCCACGTCCGTAGAACGGCACACCCAGTACCAGCTTGTCGTCCGGTACGCCTTGCTCGCGGTAGTAGCGCACCGCGCCTTCCACGCTGTTCCAGCGGCGCTGGGTGGGCACCAGCGGGTCTTCCGGTACCTCCCGCAGCGGCGCGTTGAAGGTGGAAACCTTGGAGAACCCGGTGCCCATGTCGTAGGTCATCAGGTTGATGAAATCGAGCGCCTGGCCGAGCGCTTTCAGTTCATAGCTCAGCGCCGGATCGTAGGGACCATCGGTCTGCACACGACCGGCCGGCAGTGCCGCAGTGAGCAGACGATGCGGACCGCCGAGCGCATCCAGCTGGCGACGGAATTCCTGCACCAGCAGGGTCATGTTGCGGCGATCTTCGGGACGGTCGGTGATCTCAAGCGGGCCGCCGTAGACCGGGAACTCCCAGTCGATGTCGACGCCGTCGAAGCTGCCGGCGTGTTGCTTGAAGAACATCGCTACGCAGGAGGCGACGAAGCGCTGGCGGCTCTCCTCGGTCAGCGCGGCGTCCGAGAAGCCGCCCGCGTTCCAGCCGCCGATGGAGATCATGCTGGTGAGCTTGGGATGCTCGCGTTTGAGCGCAGCGAGGGACTTGAAGTGCTCTGGTGCGTTGGCGTCCACCACGCACTCCCCGTTCTCAATGCGGGCGAAAGCGTAGAACAGGTGGGTGAGCGTGTCTGCCGGGATGTTGGCGATCGGGTAGCGCTCGGCGGAGCCGCCGGGGTAGTAGGCACCGATGACCTTGGCTGCCGGCGTATCGGCTGCGTGCAGTGGGGTCGATGACAGCGAGAGAGTGAAGAACAGCAGAGCTGAAAGCGGCGATGCACGGAACATGGCGGGCTCCACGGGACGCAGGATCACGAAAGGCGAGGTAGGGTCGGTCGATAGACGACCGCCGTGAAGTGTTCAACGCTCGGTAACGCATGACCTTTGGACGGAATAGCGTCGCTCCGTTCCGTGGTCATGCGTTAAAGAACGGATCACCGTTATCGGCGGTCGTCTATCGACCGACCCTACCAGTTCCCGGCCGTCTGTCCAACGTCTCCCACACGCCGGCCGTCCAGCCATTCGCCCAACCGGCGATCCCGTGATCCATCCAAAAAGAAAAAACGGGCCGAAGCCCGTTTTTTCATTGCAACGATGACGCCAGCCGATTATTCGGCCGAAGCGCCTTCGCCTTCTTCCACGGCCTTCATGGACAGGCGGATACGGCCCTGCTTGTCCACTTCCAGCACCTTGACCTTGACCACGTCGCCTTCCTTCAGCTTGTCGCCGACCTTCTCGACGCGCTCGCTGGAGATCTGCGAGACGTGGACCAGACCGTCCTTGCCCGGCAGGATGGTGACGAACGCACCGAAGTCCATGATCTTGGCGACCTTGCCTTCGTAGATGCGGCCCGGCTCGACGTCCGAGGTGATCTGCTCGATGCGCGACTTGGCAGCCTGCGCAGCGATGGCATTGACCGAAGCGATGACGATGGTGCCGTCGTCCTGGATGTCGATCTGGGTGCCGGTTTCCTTGGTGATGGCCTGGATGGTGGAACCACCCTTGCCGATCACTTCGCGGATCTTGTCCGGGTGGATCTTGATGGTCAGCAGGCGCGGCGCGTAGTCCGACAGCTCGGCACGCGGGGCGGTCAGGCCGTGGGCCATTTCACCCAGGATGTGCAGACGGCCAGCCTTGGCCTGCTGCAGTGCCTGCTTCATGATTTCTTCGGTGATGCCTTCGATCTTGATGTCCATCTGCAGGGCGGAGATGCCCTCAGCGGTACCAGCGACCTTGAAGTCCATGTCGCCCAGGTGATCTTCGTCACCCAGGATGTCGGACAGGACGACGAAGCGGTCGCCTTCCTTGACCAGACCCATGGCGATACCGGCAACCGGCGACTTCACCGGCACGCCGGCGTCCATCAGAGCCAGCGACGAGCCGCAGACCGAGGCCATCGACGAGGAGCCGTTGGATTCGGTGATTTCCGAGACCACGCGGATGGTGTACGGGAAGGCTTCCAGCGACGGCATCACAGCCAGCACGCCGCGCTTGGCCAGACGGCCGTGACCGATTTCGCGACGCTTCGGCGCGCCGAAACGGCCGCACTCACCCACCGAGAACGGAGGGAAGTTGTAGTGGAACAGGAAGTTTTCCTTGTACTCACCGGCAACGGCGTCGATGACCTGGCCGTCACGCGCAGTGCCCAGGGTGATGGCGACGATGGCCTGGGTTTCACCGCGGGTGAACAGCGAGGAACCGTGGGTACGCGGCAGCACGCCGGTCTTCACGGTGATCGGGCGGACGGTGTCCAGTGCGCGGCCGTCGATGCGGACCTTGGTGTCCAGCACCGAGTTGCGCATGGTGCTGTATTCCAGCTCGCCGAACTCCTTGGCCAGCTCGGCACCGTTCCAGCCTTCAGCGGCGACGCGGCCGGCCAGCGATTCGGTGACGTCCTTCTTGATGGCGGCGATGGCGTCGCGGCGCTGCAGCTTGTCGCGAACCTGGAAGGCTTCGCCCAGACGCGGGCCGATGGCTTCCTTCAGCGCGCTGATCAGCACGTCGTTCTTCACCGGGGCAACCCAGGTCGACGGCTTGGTGCCGGCTTCCACGGTCAGCTCGTTGATGGCGTTGATGACCTTCTGCATTTCGCGGTGACCGAAGGTCACGGCACCCAGCATCACGTCTTCAGACAGCAGCGCGGCTTCGGATTCGACCATCAGCACGGCGTTGGAGGTACCGGCCACGACCAGTTCCAGTTCCGAATCCTTCAGTTCGGTCACGGACGGGTTGAGAATGTACTCACCGTTCTTGTAACCGACCTTGGCAGCACCGATCGGACCCTTGAACGGGGTACCGGCCAGCGACAGGGCGGCCGAAGCACCGATCAGGGCGGCGATGTCACCGTCCACGTCCGGGTTCAGCGACATCACCGTGGCGATGATCTGCACTTCGTTGCGGTAGTCTTCCGGGAACAGCGGACGGATCGGGCGGTCGATCAGACGCGAGATCAGGGTTTCCTTCTCGGTCGCGCGGCCTTCGCGCTTGAAGAAGCCACCCGGGATGCGGCCACCGGCGTAGAACTTTTCCTGATAATCAACGGTCAGCGGGAAGAAGTCCTGGCCTTCGCGCGCGCTCTTGGCGGCGACGGCAGTGACCAGCAGCACGGTGTCGTCCATCTTGACGATGACGGCACCACTGGCCTGACGGGCGATTTCGCCGGTTTCAAGCGTGACGGTGTGCTTGCCGTACTGGAAGGTTTTGGTGATTTTTGCCACGGGGGATTTCCTTGGATGATGCTGTCTGCGAATGGACCGCCGGCGACCCTTGCCGCCTGCGGGTGACCGGCTGTTCCGGTCCAGGCAATGTGATGCGGTACTACCAAAACAAAACCGCGGCGCATTCCTGCGCCGCGGTCGGGGTTCTTGCTTAGCGACGCAGGCCGAGCTTTTCGATCAGGGCCTTGTAACGCTCGACGTCCTTCTTCTTCAGGTAGTCGAGCAGGCTGCGGCGGCGGTTGACCATCTGCAGCAGGCCGCGACGGCTGTGGTGATCCTTCTTGTGGGTCTTGAAGTGGCCGGTCAGCAGTTCAATGCGGGCGGTCAGCAGGGCGACCTGGACTTCCGGGGAACCGGTGTCGGCGGCGCTGCGCTTGTTGTCTTCAATGACCTTCTGGGTGTCGATCGACATGTCTTTTTCTCTTTAGATGCGTGGCCCGCAGAGACGCCCCAGTGGCGTACCGCGTGACTCGCCGTGAACGGAAAGATGAACCCGCAGATGCGGGCTGCCTTGAAAAGGCCGCGAAATTGTAACGGTCGGGGGGCTTGGGGACAAGCGCCGGGTGCGTCAGGTCACAGGTTGAAGCGCCGCTGCGGAGCCAGCAGACCGGTCTCATCGACCTGTCCAAGGCCCTGTATCTGGCCCTCCGGCCCATACACGGCCACTCCGCCCTGCGCCCAGTCTGCGTTGCGCAGGCGCTGGCCCATGCAGAAGCGCCGCGCCTGTTCAGCATCCAGTTCAACGCGGGGGTAATGCGCCAGACCTTCCGCCAGCGGCAGCAGCAGTGCGTCCAAGGCGGCCTCGTCGCCCTGCTCCACCAGCTGGCGCAGGGTGTCGAGGGTGACCATGGGCGCGTCGCGGAACGGGTCCACCCACAGCCGCCGGAGGCCGGCGATATGCGCGCCGCAGCCCAGGGTTTCGCCCAGGTCACGGGCAATGCTGCGGATGTAGGTACCTGAACCGCAGGTCACGCGCAGGCTCAACCGCGTCGGCTGCTGGTCCAGCACCTCAATCGCGTGTACCTCGACCTCGCGCTCCGGGGCCTCGATGGCCTCCCCGCGGCGGGCCTTCACATACAGCGGCTCGCCGCCTTGCTTGAGCGCGGAATAGATCGGTGCGCGCTGTCGTATACGGCCCTTCAAGGGAGCCAGGGCGGCCTCCAGCTGTGCGGGGCTGATCGTCGGCACCGGGCGTTCACGCAGCACGGTGCCGTCGGAATCATCGGTGTCGGTGGTCTGGCCCAGCACCACTTCGGCGTCATAAGCCTTGGCCGAGCCCAGCAGCAGGCCGGCGATCTTGGTCGCCTCGCCAAAACACAGCGGCAGCAGGCCGGTGGCCAGCGGGTCGAGGCTGCCGGTATGGCCGCCCTTCTCGGCGCGGAACAGGCGGCGGGCCACCTGCAGCGCGGCGTTGGAGCTCATGCCGGTCGACTTGTCGAGCAGCAGAATGCCGTCCAGGCGGCGGAACGTGATTCGATTCATAGAATAGGTGCAATACAAAAACGCCGGGCGGTGCCCGGCGTGGTATCAGTTGGCGTCGTCTTCGCCGTCGGCCTTGCGGGATTTCTCAGCCGCCAGCGTATCGGGCAGATCACGCAGCAGGTTGTCGATATGCTCGCCGCGATCCACCGAATCGTCGTAGTGGAAGTGCAGCTCCGGCACGTGACGCAGCTTCATCGCACGCGCCAGATTCATACGCAGGTCCCACGCGATTTCTTTAAGACCCTTGACCGCTTCCGCCGAACGCTCCGGCATCAGCGCGGTGACGAAGACCTTGGCATGCGCCATGTCACGGGTGATTTCCACGTCCGAAACACTTACCGACGGCAGCCCGTGTTCGCGCACCGCGTTGTGCACGAGGGTTCCCAGTTCACGGCGGAGCTGGGCGGAAACACGGTCAGTTCGATGGAAGGTTTTGGGCACAGGAAGCTCTTGATTCTGGGGCCGCCCGACCAACGGTCGGGCGCTACCGGGGATACATGTCCGACCCAACCACGGGCCGGTATTCGCGGTAGGGCCCGACCGTTGGTCGGGCCCCGGGGCATTACAGGGTACGCGGCACTTCGATACGCTCGAAGCATTCGATCTGGTCGCCGGCCTTGACGTCGTTGTAGGCCTTCACGCCGATACCGCATTCGGTACCGTTGCGGACTTCCTCGACGTTCTCCTTGAAGCGACGCAGCGATTCCAGCTCGCCTTCGAACACCACCACGCTGTCGCGCAGGACGCGGATCGGCTTGCTGCGCTTGACCACGCCTTCGATGACCATACAACCGGCCACCGCACCGAACTTGGAGCTGCGGAACACGTCGCGGACCTGGGCAATACCGATGATCTCTTCGCGGATCTCCACGCCGAGCAGACCGGAGGCCACCTGCTTCACCTGATCGATCACGTCATAGATGATCGAGAAGTAACGCAGGTCCACGCCATTGGCTTCGATGATGCGACGCGCGGAGGCGTCGGCACGCACGTTGAAGCCGATCACGGTGGCCTTGGAAGCCACGGCGGAGTTGGCGTCCGACTCGGTGATGCCGCCCACGCCGGAGTGGATCACGTTGATGCGGATGTCGTCGTTGGACAGCGCGACCAGTGCCTGGCTCAGCGCCTGCACCGAACCCTGCACGTCGGCCTTGATCACCAGGTTCAGCACCTGCTGGCCATTGCCCTTGCCCAGGGTCGCCATGATGTCTTCCATGCGGCTGCCGGCGGACTGGACCATGCGCGATTCACGGCGCTTGGTATCGCGCTGCTGCGCGACGTCCTTGGCCAGACGCTCGTCGTCGACAACCACGAAGTCATCGCCGGCATCCGGCACGCCGGACAGACCCAGCACCTGCACCGGAATCGACGGGCCGGCGCTGTCAGGCTGCTTGCCGGTTTCGTCGAACAGCGCACGCACGCGGCCGTACTGGATGCCGCACACCAGGTAGTCGCCCTTCTTGAGCTGACCCTGCTGCACCAGCACGGTGGCGATCGGGCCACGGCCCTTGTCCAGCGAGGACTCGATGACCACGCCGCTGGCGCGGCCTTCGGATACGGCCTTCAGTTCCAGCAGTTCGGCCTGGATCGAAATCGCGTCAAGCAGATTGTCGATGCCGGTACCGGCCTTGGCGGAGATTTCCACCATCTGGATGTCACCACCGAAGTCTTCGGCCACGACCTGCTCACCGAGCAGTTCGTTCTTGACCCGCATCGGGTCGGCACCGGACTTGTCGATCTTGTTGATCGCCACGATCAGCGGCACACCGGCCGAACGCGCGTGCTGGATGGCTTCCTTGGTCTGCGGCATGACGCCGTCGTCGGCTGCCACCACCAGCACCACGATATCGGTCAGCTTGGCACCACGGGCACGCATCGAGGTGAACGCGGCGTGGCCCGGGGTATCCAGGAAGCTGATCACACCCTTCGGCGTTTCAACGTGGTACGCACCGATGTGCTGGGTGATGCCACCGGCTTCGCCACCGGCAACCTTGGTGCGGCGGATGTAATCCAGCAGCGAGGTCTTGCCGTGGTCGACGTGACCCATGATGGTCACCACCGGCGGACGCTGCACGGCATCGCCCTGCGCGCTGTCGGTCGCTGCCAGCAGTGCGTCTTCGGCATCGTTGCTGTCGGCACGCACGGCCTTGTGGCCGAGTTCTTCGGTCACCAGGGCAGCGGTGTCGTGGTCGATGGTCTGGGTGATGGTGGCCATCACGCCCATCTTGAACAGCGCCTTCACCACTTCGCCGCCCTTCAGGGCCAGCTTCTGGGCCAGATCGGCCACGGTGATGGTTTCGCCGATGGCGACTTCACGCACGACCGGTGCGGTCGGACGCTCGAAGCCATGGCTGCCCGAGCCGCCACGCGACTGCTCGTTGCCACGACGGCCCTGCTGGCCACGCGCCGCCGGACGGCCACGCGAGTTGCTGTTGTTGCCACGGCGGGCGCGATCGGCGGCCGACAGGTGCAGCTGGCCGGCGAAACGGTTACCACCGTCGTCGTCGCGCTTGTTGCCACCACGGTCGTTGCCGCGGTTGCCACGGTCGTCACTGCGCGGGGCCGGACGCGCCGGCGCAGCAGCGGCCGGAGCCGGGCGTGCGGCACGTGCAGGTGCTTCGGCAGCCGGTGCCGGCGCAGCCTTTTCCACCGGCGCGTTGCGCGCGGCATCAGCGGCGGCTTCGGCAGCCTTGCGCTCAGCTTCGATGCGGTCTTTTTCAGCCTGCTCTTCCTGGCGCTTGCGGGCGATTTCCTCGTCGCGCAGGCGGTCCTTCTCGGCCAGGGCACGCTGTTCGTCCAGATTGCGCTGGCGGGATTCCTCCAGCTTGCGCAGGATGTCGGCACGCTCCTCATCCGGCGTCATCGCCTTGCCACTGGCGTCCTTGGTGTAGGTGCGCTTCTGGCGGACTTCGACGTTGACGGTGGTCTTGCTGCGACCGGCGCTGACCGTCACTTCCTGCAGCTTGCGACGGTTCAGGGTGATCTTCTTGGCTGCTTCGTCAGCGCTTTCGGCCGGCGTTTCCGCCTTGCCATGCGAACGACGGAGGAAGCCCAGGAGCTTCACCTTCTCGGTGCTGGTCACGACCTGGTCGGGACCGCTGAACTTCATGCCGGCGTCGGCAAGCTGTTCAAGCAGTTTCTCGACCGGCGTGTTGACCAGTTCGGCGAGCTTGCGGATGGTGGTTTGCTGCGACATTCGGATCCTATGATCTGGTTGGCGCGCCTCCGAAACGGACGAAGGCAGCGCGGAGTCTAAGCCCTGAGCGGGTCAGGGCACTGTTCATCGCTGGCTCATTCGCCGCGCTCCAGGCGGGCGATCTCCTCGGCTCGGGCGGCCATCACCAGGGCGGCGGCGCGCTCCTGGTCCATGCCTTCGATGCCGAACTCGAGGATCTCGTCGGTCGCCAGGTCCGACAGGTCCTCACTGGTGCGCACGCCGTGGCCGGCCAGGGCGTAGGCGGTTGCCTCGTCCATGCCTTCCAGGGCGAGCAGGTCGGCGGCCGGCAGGCCGTCTTCCAGTCCCTCTTCCACCGCCAGCGCTTCATTGAGCAGCGCGTCGCGGGCGCGGGCACGCAGTTCTTCCACGATGTCTTCGTCGAAGCCTTCCACGGCCAGCAGTTCGCCGACCGGCACGTAGGCGATTTCTTCCACCGTGTTGAAGCCTTCGGTGACCAGGATGGCGGCGATTTCCTCGTCCACTTCCAGCTTGTCCATGAACAGCTGGCGGGCCACGCCCTGCTCGGCTTCCGACTTGGCGGTCACCTGGTCCTGGGTCATCACGTTGAGCTGCCAGCCGGTCAGGCGGCTGGCCAGACGCACGTTCTGGCCGCCCTTGCCGATCGCCTGGGCCAGACGCTCTTCAGCGACAGCCAGATCCATCGAGTGCTTTTCCTCATCGACGATGATGGACTGCACTTCGGCCGGAGCCATGGCATTGATGACGAAGTTGGCCGGGTTGTCGTTCCACAGCACGATGTCCACGCGCTCGCCATTGAGCTCGTTGGACACGGCCTGCACGCGCGAACCGCGCATGCCGATGCAGGCACCGATGGGATCGGTACGGGCGTCGTGGGCGAGCACGGCGATCTTGGCGCGGTCGCCCGGATCGCGGGCGCAGGCCTTGATTTCCACCAGGCCCTGGCCGACTTCCGGCACTTCCAGCTTGAACAGCTCGATCATGAATTCCGGGGCGGCGCGGCTGATGAACAGCTGCGGGCCACGCGGTTCCGAACGCACTTCGGCCAGGTAACCGCGCACGCGGTCGCCGGCGCGCAGCACGTCGCGCGGAATGCCCTTGTCCTTCGGAATGAAGGCCTCGGCGTTGCCGCCCAGGTCCACATAGATGTTGCCGCGCTCGGCGCGCTTGACCACACCAGTGACCAGTTCGCCGACGCGGTCCTTCCAGGCGTCCACGACCTGCTGGCGCTCGGCTTCGCGCACGCGCTGGACGATGACCTGCTTGGCGGCCTGCGCCGCGATGCGGCCGAAGTCCGGGTTTTCGATCTGCTCTTCGATGTAGTCGCCCACTTCCACGCCGTCGGCTTCGTCCACGGCATCCATCAGACGGATCTGACGGTCCGGCGATTCCATCACGACGTCATCGGCCACCACTTCCCAGCGGCGGAAGGTTTCGTAGGTACCGTCCTTGTGGTCGATCGACACGCGGGCCAGCACTTCCTGGTCCGGGTAACGCTTCTTCGCGGCCGAAGCCAGTGCGGCTTCGATGGCCTCGAAGATCACTTCACGCGGCACGCCCTTTTCATTGGCGACCGCATCCACTACCAGCAAAAGTTCCTTGCTCATCGGCTGCTTACTCCGCGCGCGGCTTCTTGGCCGCCGGCTTGTTGGTTGGTTTCTTGCTCGCCTTGTCACCCTGCTTGGGTGCCGGGCCAGTCGGCTTGCTCGGAGCCAGGCCAAGGGCGGCCCAGTCCGGCATGATGCGTGCCTTGTCGATGTTCTCGACATCAGCGGTGAACTGGAAATTGTCGACCTGGAAGGTGACGGTGCCCTGCTCCGCGTCCACGGCGAGAATCTCGCCCTGCAGACGACGGCGGCCGTCCTGCGGCAGTTTCAGGGTGACCTTGGCCGATTCGCCGATGGCACGCTCGAACTGTTCAAGGGTGAACAGCGGACGGTCCACGCCCGGCGAGGACACTTCCAGCGTGTAGTTGGCGCTGATCGGATCTTCCACGTCGAGCTGCGCGGAGACTTCACGGCTCACGCGTTCGCAGTCGTCGATGTTGACGATGCGGTCGGGCTGTTCGGCCACCGGCACGTCGATGTACAGGCGCAGGGTGGCACCACCGGGCGCGGTGAGATACTCAACGCCCAGCAGCTCCAGACCCAGCGACTCAACGGTGGGGCCGAGCAGGTTCGCGATTTCAGTTGCCTTGTCGCTCACGTTCTGCCTTGATTCGTAAAAAAGGGGCTGGCAAACCAGCTTCCGGAAACAACAAAGGGCCCGCTGGGCCCCTGTCCGGTACAACTCCGGTCATGCTGGATTCCGGCAGCAGCCACGCGTGTACGCGATGCTGCGAGCCCAGCTGCCCGGGGGGTCACGACTACCTGGTTGGAAGTCGCACGGCCCGGAAGCCGGTCGCGGGACAAAGCACCATTCACAGAATGGGGCCAATCAGGTAGTCCGCTAAGCCACTGATGATAGCCGTTGCACCGCACTGGTGCAACGGGTCCCACCCGCCGGCAGACAGGTTCACCAGCGCACCCGGGCCCCGACCACGGCATTCCACGCCTCCCAGCCCTCGTTGTTGAAGCGCCCCTGCCAGTAGCCCTCGCCATACAGGTCCCAGCCCTTGCCGAGCCGGGCGCTCAGCCCCGCGCCGGCGCGCCAGGCGCGCCCGTAGTGGTCGGTACGGAAGGTGACGCCGCTGATGTCCAGCTGGCCGCCGTCGTCGAAGCCCTCCAGATAGTCCAGCCGCAGCCAGGGTTCCCAGCGCCGTTCGGCCAGCCCCTCATCGGGATTGCGGTACAGCCGCACGCCCAGCCGCCCCAGCCCGGCCGACTCTGATCGACCGGCCACGCGCAGCCCCTCGCTGTCGCTGAACGGGTCCACGGTGATGTCCTGCCAGGCCAGCTGCAGCTGCGGCTCGAGGCCCCAGGCTGAGCCACCCAAGCTGAACGGCCAGCCGGTTTCCACTGACGCCAGCCAGCGACTGCCGCGCGGTCGCGCGACCTCCACCTCACCCTCCATGTCCACCCGTTTGCGGCCCTTGGCCACGCCGTAGCCGCCCTGCAGGTCCACGTACATGCCGCCGGCCGACATCCAGGTGCCGATCAGCATCCAGGTCCGGGTGTCGACGCGCAGGTCCGCCTCGGCATCGCGCAGCTCCGGTTCCTGTCCGGCCCGTCCCAGCGTGACGGCAGCCCCGATACGCCACACGCCACTGCCCTCGGACGGGACCAGCGCCGACCCGCCCAACTGCAGGGCCCGATAATCCTGGCGCATCGCGTAGCCGTACTCGGCGAATGACAGATGTGGCGCAAAGCGCGCACGGCCGCCGTGGGCACGCAGGAACATCTCGCTGTCCTGCCGGGTGTCCTGCCCGTCATCCGCACGGCGCACCTCGCCGAGGCGGCGATGCAGATTATCGAGGTCGTCCCACCCGGTGCTGATGAGGCCGTTGAGCATGGCGAGATAACCCGGAACCTGTGGCGCGAGCTCGTAGCGGCCCTCTTCTTCGCCGGCACCGACACCGCTGCCGCCTCCGCTACCGCCACCACCAGTACCGCCACCGGTGCCGCCCCCGCTGCCACCGCCAGTGCCGCCACCTCCGCCACCAGTGCCGCCGCCTCCACCGGAACCGCCACCATCGCCATCTCCCCCACCCGGAATTACAACCACTCCCGGCGGCAGCGGAATGGCGGTTTCGTATCCTCGCTGCAGTCGGTAGTCCCAGTAGCCGCCCGGATTGCCCACCAGGTTCTGCGCCGGCGAAGCGGCCCCGTTGGCGGCTCCCGGACCGTAGGCATACAGGCGGTAGCGGAACGGCGTACCGCCGGTAACGTACGGGCGCGCCAGGAGAAACGCCGACGCGGTGGACTGCCCTGACACCTGTATCAACGACACGCCGGCGTCCGGGCCGTGATACGCCGCCGAAGCGCCGGTGGCGGTGCCGGAGGTCGCGGTGACGACCACACCGGTGAGCCCACTGGCGTCGCCCCGCACCAGCAGTCGGTCGGCGCGCTGGTTGGCCAGGGCCCCCTGATGCGCTTCGTTGACCGATGCGCCCAGGCGGATGGCCCCGAGGCCGTGGTAGCTGCCGCTCACTTGCAATACGTTGCCGAAGTTGACGCCGTCGGTGGCGGCAATCACGGCGCGGTTGTCGAGACTGCCGACGATGTCCAGCGCGCCCGGTGACGGCGACCACGCCACAAGCCCGGAACCCACCGCCAGGGTGCCGTGATTGCTGACCGCCCCTTCAATACGGCTGCCGGTGCCGGCCAGCGTCGTGCTGGTGCCTATGTCGACTGTGTTGCCAGAGAGCACAGCGCCTTGCAGCCCCGGTGCGCCCAGCCAGAGCTGTCCGGTCGTAACAGTGGTCGCCGTGGCTTCGGTACGTCCGAGCAGGCTCCAGCGCTGCGCATCGACGTTCAAGCTGGCGAACTGCAGAAAATCGTTACTGGCCACGCCTTCACCATGCAGCACGATACGACTGCTGCCGGCCCCATAGGCGCTACCGATCAGCAAGGCACCGCTGTCCTGGGTGAGCGTGCCATTGCCGGTTTCGAAGCGCAGCGAGTAGGTACCACCCTGGATCAGGCCGGTGTTGTTGATGGCGGCGGTACCGTTGGTCATGCTGATCCCTACCGTGCCGGCGCGGATCGCGGCACCCTGCTGATTGATCACGGTGCCACCGGAATTGGTGGTGACGCCGACGCCGGTACTGGCCTCCACGCGCCCGGCATTGATCAGCGTCACCCCGCCATTGACCAGGTTGACGCCATGGGTGGTGCCGCTCACGACGGCCGTGTTGGCATTGATGACATCGCCCGCACCGCCTTCCACGTGCAGTGCCTCACCGTTGGTGGCTTCAATCAGGCCGGCGTTGAGCAGACCGTTGCTGCTGTTGATCAGACGTACTCCGTAGTTTCCACCGACCACTTCGGCACCGGCAGCGTTGAGCAGAAAACCGCCGGCGCGAAGCTCCAGGCCTGGGCCAACGCTCGCGGCGATCCGCCCTTCATTGGTGACTGTAGCCGCGCTGTTGATGGCGGTGAATCCGCCGCCCACGCCCTGCACCACCGCGCCGATGTGGTTGTGGAAGGTTTCGCCGTTCTGCAGGCGCACGGCGAATACGTTGGGATCTGCGCTGATGAGTTGACCGTAGTTGTCCAGCGTCCAGCGGAAGTTCTGGCCGACCAATGCTTCGCCGTTGGTGGTGTTGACTGTGGTGCCGGCGGTGACCTGCGCGGTGGCGGCGTTGGAGCCGGGTTCGCTGTCTAGGTTGACGGTGGTGGTGCGGGGGGTGTCTACCACGACCTGGGCGGCGGCCAGGCATGGGGTGATCAGCGCTAGAGCAAGCGCATTGCGCGCCAGTGACGGTGGTCGCGTTCCTTGCCTGACAGCGGCGGGCAGAGCCGATGCACGCATGAGGCGTCTCCTTGCGGGGGAGCCTCGATTGCAGCGGCGGGGGAATCAACAGCGGATGAAAACTGCCCGCTAGAGGTCACATTTTCAAGCAGACCAGTAAAAGTACTTAGGGATTTTCAGGGCTATCACGCGTCAGAGCTCCAGACTGAAACGTCGTCGTCGCGGTCGAACCGCAGCATGTCCAGATCGTCGTTGAAACGTACGCGCTTGTTCACTGCGGCGACCTCGCCTTCTGCGCGAAGGATCGATCCGGGCAGGCGAGCAGCCGGGCGGGCAGACCCTCTGTTCAACGACAGCCGCGGCCGTGGCTTCGCCTGTAGCTGCGGCTTTGGGGGTGGCGGTGGCCGTGAGCGCTGGTTTACGTTGCTCGCCCAACTGCGGGCCTCTAAGGGTTGAGAGCGTTCGGCCAGGCGGACACGAGTTGCTTCAGGATGGGAGCGCCCCGTTTGACTCATGGCGCGTGACTGGGTTCGTGGCGTTGCTCTAGCCAATCCCACTGCAAAGCCCCCCACCGCTGCGGCGACCGCCAGTCCTGCACCCACGATAGCAAGCGCAGAAGCAAGCTTGTGCTTGTCAGTGTGATAGGCGGCTACCGCTCCGATTGTGAAGACCCCCAGAATGCCGACTGCGAGACCAGATGCGATCCATACTGCGGATTGCCCGCTGGGATCCTTGCGATTGATCGGATCCAGATGGCAGTAGGCGTAGCTGTTGAAGCCGCCTTGACCGAAGGGGCTCAAGCCATCAGGGCTCTGAAATCGTGTGAGCGCAGAGCTGTAGCAACGAGCACCATTTCCAAGCAGCTGCCAATTAGTCAGCGGCTCATGAAGGGTGCCTCCTTGGCCGAGGCGCATCTGCGAAGTGCCTACACAGTACATTCCTCGACCCCCTGTTCACCTTCCGGCCACATCCGCGCATCAGTGGCCGCGAAACAGTGGATAGCGCCGGTGAAACGCTTCATTCAAGTATCTGGTTGCAATACTGCGAATCCGTGATTGTGGATGAAACTCGAAGTCGTATCCTGGCTTGGCCACCGGCCTTGACCCCAGCATATCCACGCGCCCCCTCATTTCAGTGACCTTGACCCGCAATGTGTTGGAGAATGCCTGCCCCTGCGAAGCCAGCTTCCCCCCAAAGTCTGCTCTACAACTCAGCAGCAAGGTCGTTTTGTACTGGTAATCCGAACCCATATGCTGCTGGACCTGTCGGCCTAGCGTGGTTCCACTAACGGGCCCTTCAGCGCTTGTCACGAATCGATTCCCGTGCGTTACCAGAGCATCCTTGCCCACACCTGGGTAGAAGGTCGCATTTCCAATCTTGACTGCCTGGGAGTCGTCGAGAACCACACCTTCTAGTGGCGATGGTTTGGAATACCGCCGCGCAGACGATCCGCGTAGGCCACGCTGCATTGCGAATCCCCCCAGGACGACAGCAGCGGCGATACCCAGGCCCAATGCCAGCCGCCCGAGAGTTTCCGAAACTTGCGGATCATCTGCAGTTCGGGCTATGAAGCTCCCTGCACCTGTAATAAGTGCGGAAGCAGCTAAGCCAAGAGCGGCATACTGGAGGAAGTGACCGCTCGGATCATGGCAGTTGATAGGATCGTCACCGCAGTATGCGTATGCGTTCCTCCCTCCCTCTTCAAAGGGACTGAGGTTGTCCGGGTTGTGGAATCGCATCAGCACAGGGTTGAACGAACGATAGCCGTTGCCGAGCAACTGCCAGTCAAAGTGGCGTTCGTGCAGCTCTCCGTTGAAGCCCATTGAACTTGCAGCGTCCGATGACGCGGTAGTGACCGGCGCGGATGACATGGACGGGGGGGGGGGGGGGGGGGCCCCCCCCCCCCCCCCCGAATTTCGAGAATCTGCCGCTTGTCGCCCCCGACAGACCTACGCTGCGATACCCGCGGTTAGAGGGTCGTGAAGAGCAGCCGGGCAAGCCCGGCTCTACGTCGCGGGGCCCCGCGGCGTCGAGCGGGCAACAAAAAAGGCGAGCCGTTGCCGGATCGCCTTTTCGTCTACTGCATCTGCATTGCAGATTGAGTTGGTAGCGGGGGCAGGATTTGAACCTGCGACCTTCGGGTTATGAGCCCGACGAGCTGCCAGACTGCTCCACCCCGCAGCAGAAGCGGAATTGTAGAGCAGTTCCTTTCATCCTGCAAGCATCAGAAGGCACCGCCGTAATAGGGCTTCAAGGAACGCCTGCGACCGTTGTCAGGTTTGCCGACCTTGCGAGCCTTGCCGCCGCCCCTCCCGAGGGGTTTGCGGTATGGCCCGGCGGTAACGAGCGAGAGTTTTCGGATGGACTTGTTTGGCGCTACCAAGGGAGCCGTTGCCTGGGACGCTGTGTGGTCAAAACCCGCGCGGCGTTGCCGCTGCAGTTCTGCTTGGGTCGGGCCGCCCCCCTGCCCTGTCGTCGTCGCAGGCATAGGCCGAGCGGGAACGATGGAACTGGTCGATTGCGTCAACGACGCATCGGTGACGGTGGTCTGGCGTGACAGATTGAACGACGGCGATCGTGCCGGGGGCGTTAGAGGTGGTGCAGTTGGGACCGGGGTCGGGACGCTTGTCACCCCTTGCCTGGGGAAGAATTTGACTTTGATGTAATAAGCCCCCACGCCCGCGGCGGCGATGCCTGTAACGATTCCAGCAATGGAAAAAATTTTTGCCTCAGTGGAGTCAGGGGGAAAGAGACCCCTCGCAGCCGCACTGACACCGGTAAGGCCGGTGAAGACCAATCCGAGTGCCATCACCTTGAAGTGAAAGCGCCCGTTCGGATCGTGGTTGTTCACCGGATCGTCGCCGCAATACCCATAGGCATTCAGGCCACCTTTGTCGAATGGGCTCAACGTGTCGGGGCTGTGGAAGCGCATGAGAAGCGGGCTGTAGATGCGGTGACCGTTGCCCAGCGCCTGCCACGCGCTCGTTGGTTCGTGATATTCGCCGTTGTAGCCTAGGCGCGCTGCGATGAGTGCGTGGGTGTTTGCGCCGGAACCCATGATGGTCTTCCCCGCTTTGGTGATGCTGGTGTTGTCCCCGTGGGGTTACGCTGCGTGAGGTGCTGTTAGTTGGTCGTGAACGGCAGCCGGGCAAGCCCGGCTCTACGTGTACCGCGACATTCCGGCGATACGACATTCCGGCATACCGGCGGTTCGGCGGTTCGGCATTCCAGCGCCCGGAGAGGGCAAACAAAAAAGGCGACCCGTTTCGGGGTCGCCCTTCTTGTTTTCTTGGTAGCGGGGGCAGGATTTGAACCTGCGACCTTCGGGTTATGAGCCCGACGAGCTGCCAGACTGCTCCACCCCGCATCAGAAGCGGATGAGCCGGAATCTGTAGATTCCGTAAGCAACGATCTTCTGGCGAAACCGCTGCAGCAACAACTCAGGAAACGAATATTACACGATTTGTGCAGTTTTGTATCGTTTTTTATGCAAGATGTGCAAAAGCCTGCTGGCACCAGACCATGATCGGGTTCCAGGCGAAGCCCAGGGCCAGCAGCGCCAGGGCGTTCACGCCCAGCACCACGCCCAGAACACGGTCGTTGTGGGCCGGCAGCGGCTCACCCACCGGCTCATCGAAGTACATGACCTTGATGACGCGCAGGTAGTAGAAGCAGCCGACCACGGCGCACAGCACACCCAGGATGGCCAGCCACAGCAGGCCGCCATCGACAGCTGCGCCGAGCACGGCCAGCTTGGTCCAGAAGCCAAGGAACGGCGGGATGCCGGCCATCGAGGCCATGATGCACAGGACCAGCCCGGCCATCCACGGGTTGCGGGCGTTCAGGCCCTTGAAGTCTTCGATCTTCTCGGCTTCGAAGCCATTGCGCGACAGCGCGATGATCGCGCCGAAGCCGGCGGTCGACATGATCGCGTAGCTCAGGGCGTAGAACAGCGCCGCCGAGTAGCCGCGCTCGCCACCACCGGCAATGCCCAGCAGCAGGAAGCCGATGTGCGACACGGTGGAGTACGCGAGCATGCGCTTCAAGTTGCTCTGCGCGATGGCCATCAGGTTGCCGATGACCAACGACAGTGCCGCCAGGCCACCAATGAGGATCTTCCACTCGGCCGCCAGCGGGCCAACCCCGACTTCCAGCAGGCGGTAGGCCATGCCAAACGCAGCCAGCTTCGGTGCGGAGCTGATGAACAGCGCGACCGGTGCCGGAGCACCCTGGTACACGTCCGGCAGCCACATGTGGAACGGCGCCGCACCCAGCTTGAAGGCTACGCCGGCAATCATGAACACCACGCCGGTCAGCAGCAGCACGCGCTCTTCGGTGTGGGCGATGGAATCGTGGATCACGTCCAGGTGCAGCGAACCGGTGGCACCGTAGATCAGCGACATGCCGTACAGCAGCAGGCCCGAGGCCAGCGACCCCAGCACGATGTACTTCATCGCCGCTTCGGTGGCCAGCTTGTTGTCACGGTTGCTGGCAACCAGCGCGTACGAGCACAGCGCCAGCAGTTCCAGGCCCAGGTAGACCATCAGCAGGCTGCCGGCCGAGACCAGGATCATCATGCCGGCGGTGGCGAACATGATCAGCACCGGGATCTCGCCCTGGAACAGATCGCGTTCGCGCAGGTAGCTCCAGCCGTAGATCAGGGTCAGGCCGCTGCACAGCACGACCACGGTCTTCATGACGTCGGCGGCGGTGTCGCGGATGAACATGCCATGGAACACCTCACCCTGCCCGCCCACGCCGGTAGCCAGCATGAACAGCACCACGGCCAGTGCAGCGACCGAGAACAGGTGGGTCCAGATCTTCTTTTCCTTGCTGATGAACAGGTCAAGGATCATCAGCGCGAAGGCGCTGCCGATCAGCACCAGCTCGGGAGCGAGCGGCGGCAGGTCAGCGGCGGTCAATGGCAACAGCGAAGAGGTGGTCATCATCAAATCCTGGAATTACAGCAGCTTGCTGGATGCGATCTGCATCGCCAGCTTCGCGATCGAGGGCTCCATCAGGTCGGTCAGCGGCTTGGGATACAGACCCAAGGCCAGCGTGCCGACGGCGAACACGCCCAGCACCAGCCACTCGCGACCGTTGATGTCCTTCATTTCAGCCACATGCGGGTTGGCCACTTCACCGAAGAACACGCGCTTGTACAGCCACAGCGTGTAGGCAGCGGTGATCACCAGGGTGGTCGCCGCGCCCAGTGCCAGCCACGGATTACGCTGGAAGCTGGCCATGATGATCATGAACTCGCCAACGAAACCGCTGGTGCCCGGCAGGCCGGCATTGGCCATGAAGAACAGCATGGCGAAGGTGGCGAACCACGGCATCACGTTGACGACGCCGCCGTAATCGGCGATGCGGCGGGTGTGCATGCGGTCGTACAGCACGCCGACGCAGGAGAACATCGCACCGGAGACGAAGCCGTGCGAGACCATCTGCACCATCGCACCCTGCAGGCCGAGGCGGGCGGCGTCGGGGTTGCCGGCGTCACGCACCAGCCACAGCGCGATGAAGGTGCCCAGGGTGACGAAGCCCATGTGCGCGATCGACGAGTACGCGATCAGCTTCTTCATGTCGTCCTGGACCAGGGCGACCAGACCGACGTAGATCACCGCGATCAGCGACAGGGTGATGACCAGCCACGCCCATTCCTGCGAGGCGTCCGGGACGATCGGCAGGTTGAAGCGCAGGAAGCCGTAACCACCGATCTTCAGTGCGATGGCGGCCAGGATCACCGAACCGGCGGTCGGTGCTTCCACGTGCGCGTCCGGCAGCCAGGTGTGCACCGGGAACATCGGCACCTTGACCGCGAAGGCGATCAGGAACGCGAAGAATATCCAGGTCTGCTCCTGGGCGCTCAGCTGCAGCTGGTACAGGTCGGCCAGCTGGAAGCTGCCGCCCTTCAGGTACAGGTAGATCAGCGCCACCAGCATCAGCACCGAGCCGAGGAAGGTGTACAGGAAGAACTTCAGGGCGGCGTAGATGCGACGCGGACCACCCCAGACACCGATGATCAGGAACATCGGGATCAGCATGGCCTCGAAGAACACGTAGAACAGCATCGCGTCGGTGGCAGCGAAGATACCGACGGTGACGCCTTCCAGGATCAGGAAGGCCGCCACGTACTGGTTGACGCGCTTGTCGATGGCGCTCCAGGCACCAATCAGCGCCAGCACCGAGACCAGGGTGGTCAGCAGGATCAGCGCGATGGCGATGCCGTCCACACCCAGGTTGTAGCCAATGTCGTAGGCCGGGATCCAGGCGCGGGTCTCGACGAACTGCAGGGCGTCGTTGCTCACGTCGTAACCGCTGAGCAGGAACAGGCTGGCCACGAAGGTCAGCACTGCGACGCCCAGCGAGGCCCAACGCGCGGTCTGGGCATCACGGATGGCAAGGATCAAGGCACCGCCGATAATCGGCAGCCAGATGAGAACACTGAGTAGAGGCCAGTTCGACACGTCTTCTTATTCCGTACAGGTCATCAACGCAGGTAATGCATCAGCGCGCCCAGCAGGGCAATCAGGCCGATGATCATCGCGAAGGCGTAGTGATAGAGGAAACCGGATTGGGTGCGACGCAGCAGGTTGGCAGCCAGGTCGATCAGGCGTGCCGAACCGTTGACCACCACACCATCGACCAGATTCGTGTCGATCGCGCGGGAAACCTTGCCCAGCTTGACGCCGCCGCCGGCGAAACCGCCGATCCACAGCTTGTCGAAGCCGTACTTGTTTTCCAGCACCGAGACCAGCGGGGCGAAGGTCTTGCGGGCCTTCGTCGCCAGTTCCGGCTTCCACAGGTAGAACAGCACCGCCAGCAGGAAGCCCGCCACGGTCAGGAAGAAGGCCGGAGCCATCATGCCGTGCAGGGCGAACGCCACCGGACCGTGGAACTCTTCCGCCAGCGCACCAATGGTGTTGCGCGCCGGATCGTAGAAATCGACGACACCGGTGAAGAACGAGTGCACCTGACCCGGAACGCCGCCCTCGGCGTGATGGCCGGCCCAGTCGGTGCCGTACAGCATCGGACCGATGCTGAAGAAACCGATCAGGATCGACGGGATCGCCAGCAGGATCAGCGGCAGGGTCACCACCCACGGGGTTTCGTGCGGCTCATGCGGACCGTGGCCATGGCCGTGGTCGTCATGTGCATCACCGTGATGGGCATCGGCATGATGCGCATCGGCGGCAGGGTGATCGTCATGGCCGTGGCCGTGATCGTCATGTGCGTCGCGGAAGCGCTCCTTGCCATGGAAGGTCAGGAACAGCAGGCGGAAGCTGTAGAAGCTGGTGACAACGACGCCACCCAGCACGGCCCAGTAGCCATAGGTCGCCACCCAGCTCGAGGAGATGTGAGCGTGGTGCTCGGCCGCCTCGATGATGGTGTCCTTGGAGTAGAAGCCGGAGAAGAACGGCGTACCGACCAGGGCCAGGGTGCCGATCCACATGGTGATGAAGGTGATCGGCATGTACTTGCGCAGGCCGCCCATCTTGCGCATGTCCTGCTCGTGGTGCATGGCGATGATCACCGAGCCCGCGCCGAGGAACAGCAGCGCCTTGAAGAAGGCGTGGGTCATCAGGTGGAACACGGCCGCCGAGTAGGCCGACACGCCCAGCGCCACGGTCATGTAACCCAGCTGCGACAGCGTGGAGTACGCGACAACGCGCTTGATGTCGTTCTGCACGATACCGATCAGGCCGGTGAAGAACGCGGTGGTGGCACCGATGAACAGCACGAAGTTCAGCGCGGTCTGCGACAGCTCGAACAGCGGCGACATGCGGGTGACCATGAAGATGCCCGCGGTGACCATGGTCGCCGCGTGGATCAGTGCCGAGATCGGGGTCGGGCCTTCCATCGAGTCCGGCAGCCACACGTGCAGCGGAACCTGGGCGGACTTGCCCATGGCACCGATGAACAGGCAGATGCAGATGATGGTGGCGATCGACCAGATCACCGGCTCGGACATCACTTCGATCGAGGTCAAGCCGAACAGGTTGATCGTGCCCGACCACACCTGCAGCTGGGCTTCCGGGTGGTTCAGGATCGGCGCATTGGCGAACACGGTCGCGTAGTCGAGGGTGCCGAACACCCACAGCACGCCGGCGATGCCGAGGATGAAGCCGAAGTCACCGACACGGTTGACCAGGAAGGCCTTCATGTTGGCGAAGATCGCGGTCGGTCGCTTGAACCAGAAGCCGATCAGCAGGTACGACACCAGGCCCACCGCTTCCCAGCCAAAGAACAGCTGCAGGAAGTTGTTGCTCATCACCAGGGTGAGCATCGAGAAGGTGAACAGCGAGATGTAGCTGAAGAAGCGCTGGTAGCCCGGGTCTTCTTCCATGTAGCCGATGGTGTAGATGTGGACCAGCAGCGACACGAAGGTCACCACCACCATCATCATCGCGGTCAGCTTGTCGATCATGAAACCGACATGCGCCGAGTACTGGCCGACTTCAAAGAAGGTGTAGACGTTCTGGTTGAACGGCTGCGCGCCGCCCCACAGCAGCTGGTAGAACACGTAGCTGGACATGACGCAGCTGGCTGCGACGCCCAGGATGGTGACGGTCTGCGCGCCAAGGCGCCCGACCTGACGACCGAACAGGCCGGCGATGATGCTGCCGAACAGCGGTGCAAGCACCACTGCGATCAACAGACTCTTGGAGAGAGTAATTTCCATCTACGGATCAGCCCTTCAGCGAATCGACTTCGCCGACATTGATGGTGCGGCGGGTACGGAACAGGGTTACCAGGATCGCCAGACCGATCGCCGCTTCTGCGGCGGCCACGGTCAGGATGAAGAAGACGAACAGCTGGCCAGCCGTGTCGCCCAGTTCACGCGAGAACCCGACAAAATTGATGTTGACCGACAGCAGCATCAACTCGATCGACATCAACAGCACGATGATGTTCTTGCGGTTGAGGAAGATGCCGGCAAGGCTGATGCAGAACAGCAGCGCGCCCAGCGCCAGAAGATGACCCAGAGTGATCACGGAGCAGTCTCCTCGTTGCTGGAGGGCTTGGTCAGGGTGTGGACCACCGGCTTTTCGGCGTCCATCTTGACCACGCGCAGGCGGTCGCTGCCCTTGACCATGGTCTGTTCGGTCGGGTTCTGGGTCTTCAGACCCTCACGGCGACGCAGGGTCAGCATGACGGCGGCAACCACGGCCACGGTCAGGATGACGGCGGCGAACTCGAACGGCAGCAGGTATTCGGTGAACAGGCTGCGGGCCAGCCAGGTGATGTTGGAGCTGTCGGCGGCGACGGCCGCGGCGTTGTCAGCCGGGAACGGGTTGACCGCCCTGCCCTTCACACCGATCAGTACCAGCATCTGCACCAGCATGGTGATGGCAACCAGCAGGCCGATTGGCAGGTAACGCACCCAGCCCTCGCGCAGGTTGTTGTCGTCGATGTCGAGCATCATCACCACGAACAGGAACAGCACCATCACAGCGCCGACGTAGACCAGCACCAGAGCCACGCCCAGGAACTCGGCCCCGACCAGCAGCCATACACAGGCGACCGAGAAGAAGGTCAGGATCAGGCACAACACGGCATAGACCGGATTGCGCACGCTGATCACCGCCGCAGCGGAGATGCCCGCCACGATGGAGAAGACCCAGAAACTGATATTTACCCAATCCATCATTCGACCTCAGCGGAAAGCGGCATCGGCGGCGCGACGCTCGGCGATTTCGGTTTCAAGCCGATCACCGATGGCCAGCAGCTGCGGCTTGGTAACGATGTTCTCGCCACGCTTCTCGAAGTGGTACTCGAGAATGTGGGTCTCGACGATCGAGTCCACCGGGCAGCTTTCTTCACAGAAGCCGCAGAAGATGCACTTGAACAGGTCGATGTCGTAGCGGGTAGTACGGCGGGTGCCGTCTTCACGCTTGGCCGAGTCGATGGTGATGGCCAGCGCCGGGCACACCGCTTCGCACAGCTTGCAGGCAATGCAGCGCTCTTCGCCGTTGGGATAACGGCGCAGCGCGTGCAGGCCACGGAAGCGCGGCGACTGCGGGAACTTCTCCATCGGGTACATCAGCGTGTACTTCGGCTTGAAGGTGTACTTCAGCGTCAGCCACAGACCGCCGAGCAGTTCGAGCAGGAGCAGGCTTTTGAAGTAATGGGTAATTCTGTTCATCACTTAGACGCCCTTCTGGATCACGCCGTAGAACACCATCAACGCCGTTACTGCAATCCACGCGATGGTGAGCGGGATGAAGACCTTCCAGCCCAGACGCATGATCTGGTCATAGCGGAAGCGCGGGAAGCTGGCACGGAACCAGATGTAGGCACTGGCGAAGAAGAACACCTTGACGAACAGCCACGGTGCACCGCCCTTCCAGACCCAGTCGATCCACGGCGAGATGTCCGCGGTGACCCAGCCCTGGATCGGGCTCAGCCAGCCACCCAGGAAGAAGATCGAGATCAGGAAGCTGATCAGGATCATGTTGGCGTATTCGGCCAGGAAGAACAGCGCAAACGCACCACCGGAATATTCGACCATGTGGCCGGCGACGATTTCCGATTCACCTTCCACCACGTCGAACGGCGCACGGTTGGTTTCGGCCACGCCGGACACCCAGTACACGACGAACAGCGGGAACAGCGGAATCAGGAACCAGTCGAAGAAGCCGGAGCTGCCGGCCTGGGCCATCACGATGTTGCTCAGGTTCAGGCTGCCCGCCGCGATCATCACGCCGACCAGAGCAAAGCCCATGGCGATTTCGTAGCTGATCATCTGCGCCGAGGCGCGCATGGCACCGAGGAAGGCGTACTTGGAGTTGGATGCCCAACCGGCCAGGATGATGCCGTAGATGCCCAGCGAGGTCATCGCCAGCAGGTACAGCAGGCCGGCGTTGGCGTTGGACAGCACGATCTGCGAATCAAAGGGCACCACCGACCAGGCCGCGAAGGCCGGGGCGAGGGTGATCAGCGGAGCCAGCACGAAGATCGCCTTGTGCGAGCTGGCCGGCTGGATGATTTCCTTGAACAGCAGTTTGAAGACGTCGGCGAAGGCCTGGAAGATGCCCATGCCCACGTACATCGGGCCGTGGCGGACATGCATCCAGCCGATCAGCTTGCGCTCCCAGACCACGTAGAAGGCCACCGAGATGATCACCGGCATGGCGATCAGCAGGATCTTCAGGATGATCCAGATCAGCGCGCCGATTTCACCGAGGCCAAGCAGCCACTGGTGCAGCGGGTCGACCGCGTTCAACAGCAATTCGTTCATGCAGCCACCACCGTTACGCGTGCGGCACCCAGCGGTGCGGTCGCACCGTGGCCCGATTCAATCCAGACCGAACCCGCGGCGACGCGGGCGTCGACCACCACCGGCAGCGTGGCCTTGCCGGCATCGGTGCCGACCTTGGCCATCTGCCCTTCCACCAGCTGCAGGCGGGCGGCATCATCGGCATTGAGCACGATGCGCGGCGCGTTGTTCAGCGGGTGCGACTGCAGCGCCTGCGCGCGGCGGACCACGGCGTCGGTGCGGTAGATCGCGGCGGTGGACGCCACTTCCAGGCCTTCGCCGGTGACCGGCGTGGCAGCGGAAGTGGAGACATTGACGGTTACCGGGGCCAGGCTGGCACGCAGGCCGGCCAGGTCGGTGAAGTTGAAACCGGCCAGAGCCAGTTCGCCGCCAAGCGCGCGCAGCACGCGCCAGCCTTCACGGGCCTCACCTGGCAGCTTGCCGCCGGCACGTGCCGACTGCTCGCGACCATCAAGGTTGGTCAGGGTGGCGTCGATTTCCGGCAGCGCGCCGATCGGCAGGATCACGTCGGCCACATCGCGGGTCGAGGCACAGGCGAACTGGCTGAAGGCCACCACCTGGGCACCGGCCATCGCCTTGCGGGCGGCAGCAGTGTCGGCGAAGTCCAGGCCCGGTTCGATGCCGTAGATCGCGTACGCCTTGCGCGGCTGGGCCAGCATGGCTGCCACATCCTTGCCGGCCGGCAGCACGCCCGCGCGGGACAGGCCCACGGCATTGGCACCCTGCGGAATGCGGCACAGCTTGGCACCGGTGGCGGCGGCGAAATCACGCGCGGCAGCGCGGATCGCGGCGGCTTGCGGGTGGTTCTCGGCGATGCCACCGACGATCAGCACGGCATTGCCGGTGACCGCCTGGCGCAGCTCGGCATTGCCCAGCGCTTCGACGAACTTCGACGGAGCAACGATCTGCTTGCCAGCCAGCTTGAAAGCGAAGTCAAAGTCGACCGGGTTGATCGCGTGGATCTTCGCGTTGCGCGTGGTCTGTGCCTTGCGCAGGCGGGCGTGCAGCAGCGGCAGCTCGTGGCGGATGTTGCTGCCGAGCACGACGATGTTGTCAGCCGCTTCGATCTCGGCCAGCGACAGGCCGAAGGTCTCGGCGATGGCGGCGTCGGAGAAGTCGCGGTTGTTGATGCGGTGGTCGATGTTGCCGGTGCCGAGGCCCGAGGCCAGGCGGGCCAGCAATGCGCCCTCCTCGTTCGAGGCCGACGGGTGCACCAGCACGCCGAGGTCGTCGCCCTTGTTGGCCGACAGAATTTCTTTGGCGGCGGCCAGGCCTTCGGCCCAGCTCACTTCCTGCCATTCGCCATTGACCTTGCGCAGCGGCTTCACCGCACGATCGGCGCTGTACAGGCCCTGGTGCGAGTAACGGTCACGGTCGGACAGCCAGCATTCGTTGACCAGCTCGTTGTCGCGCGGCACCGCGCGCAGCACTTCGCCGCGACGCACGTGCAGGAACAGGTTCGAGCCCATCGCGTCGTGGTAACCCAGCGACTCGCGTGCGGTCAGTTCCCACGGACGGGCGCGGAACTGGAACACCTTGTTGGTGAGCGCGCCGACCGGGCAGACGTCAACGACGTTGCCGGACAGCTCGGTGGTCAGCGGCTTGCCGTCGTAGGTGCCGATCTGCAGGTTTTCACCGCGGTACATGCCACCCAGTTCATAGGTACCGGCAACGTCGGCGGTGAAGCGGACGCAACGGGTGCACTGGATGCAGCGGGTCATTTCGGTGGCGACCAGCGGACCGATGTCCTCGTCCGGCACCACGCGCTTGCGTTCGTTGAAGCGGCTGACCGAACGGCCATAACCCAGCGACACGTCCTGCAGCTCGCATTCGCCGCCCTGATCGCAGATCGGGCAGTCCAGCGGGTGGTTGATGAGCAGGAACTCCATCACCGAGCGCTGGAACTTCAGTGCCTTTTCGCTGCGGGTGGCGACCTTCATGCCATCCATCACCGGCGTGGCGCAGGCCGGTGCCGGCTTGGGCGACTTTTCAACGTCGACCAGGCACATGCGGCAGTTGGCCGCGATCGGCAGCTTTTCGTGGTAGCAGAAGCGCGGGATCGGAATGCCAGCCTTGTCGGCGGCCTGGATGATCATCGAGCCCTTGGGCACCACCAGGGACTGGCCGTCGATCTCGACGGTCACGTGCCCTTCCGGCACTACTGCCGGGGCGGCGGGATTGTTGGGTTGCGCGCTCATGCAGCGGCTGCCTCCACCTTCTTGCCGTCAACCATCGAATGACCGTTGACGATGTAGTACTCGAATTCGTCCCAGAACTGGCGCAGGAAGCCCTGGATGGGCCATGCCGCCGCTTCACCGAACGCACAGATGGTGTGACCTTCGATCTGGCCGGCCACGGCCTTCAGCTGGTGCAGGTCTTCCATGGTGGCCTTGCCGGCGACAATGCGCTCGAGCACGCGGTGCATCCAGCCGGTGCCTTCACGGCACGGGGTGCACTGGCCACAGGATTCCTTGTGGAAGAACTGGCTGATGCGGCACGCGAACTTGACGCAGCAGACGCTGTCGTCCAGCACCACGATGGCACCCGAACCCAGGCCGGTGCCCAGGGCACGCAGGGTGTCGTAGTCCATCTGCAGTCCCTTCAGCTCTTCAGCCTTCAGCACCGGCATCGACACGCCGCCCGGGATCGCGCCCTTCAAGGTGCGGCCCGGCTTCAGACCACCGGCCATTTCCAGCAGGTCGTCAAAGGTGGTGCCCAGCGGCACTTCAAAGTTGCCGCCCTTCTGCACACAACCGGAGACCGAGAAGATCTTCGGACCGCCGTTCTTGGTCAGACTCAGGCTCTGGAACCATTCCGGGCCGTTGCGGATGATCGCCGGCACCGACGCATAGGTTTCGGTGTTGTTGATCGTCGACGGCTTGCCGTACAGGCCGAAGTTGGCCGGGAACGGCGGCTTGTAGCGCGGCTGGCCCTTCTTGCCTTCCAGCGATTCCATCAGTGCGGTTTCTTCGCCGCAGATGTACGCGCCGGCACCCAGCGCACCGTAGATGTCGATGTCCACGCCGCTGCCGAGAATGTTCTTGCCCAGCCAGCCGTTCGCATAGGCGTCGGCTAGGGCCTGTTCGAAGTTCTCGAACGGCTCGTGGTGGAACTCACCACGCAGGTAGTTGTAGCCCACGGTGCTGCCAGTGGCGTAGCAGGCAATGGCCATGCCTTCGACCACGGAGTGCGGGTTGTAACGCAGGATGTCGCGGTCCTTGCAGGTGCCCGGCTCGGATTCATCCGAGTTGCACAGGATGTACTTCTGCATGGTGCCCTTGGGCATGAAGGACCACTTCAGGCCGGTCGGGAAGCCCGCGCCGCCACGGCCGCGCAGGTTCGACTGCTTGACCATCTCGATCACCTGCTCCGGCGGGATCTTCTCTTCGAGGATCTTGCGCAGGGCAGCGTAGCCACCGGTCTTGAGGTAGCTTTCATACGACCACGGGGTGTCGTAGTGCAGCGTGGTGTAGACCACCTGGTGCGGCAGCGGTGCGGGACCGACCGGGCCAGTGGGTGCGTGATGATGTGCCATGGCTTACTCCAACCCGTCCAGCAGCGCGTCGACCTGTTCGACGGTCAGGCGCTCGTGATAGTGGCCATTGATGACCATCATCGGCGCACCGGCACAACCGGCCAGGCATTCTTCTTCACGCTTGAGGTAGATGCGACCGTCCGCGGTGGACTGGCCGGTCTTGCAGCCGAGCTTCTTTTCGGCGTGCGCGACCAGGTCCTCCGCACCGTTCAGCCAGCAGCTGATGTTGGTGCAGAAGGCCACGTTGTGGCGGCCAACCTTCTCCAGCTCGAACATCGAGTAGAAGCTGGCCACTTCGTAGGCCCACACCGGCGGCAGGTCGAGGTACTTGGCCACGCCGGCGATCAGTTCGTCGGTCAGCCAGCCCTGGTTCTGTTCCTGCGCGGCATGCAGGCCCTGCAGCGTGGCAGAGCGCTTGCGGTCCGGCGGGAACTTGGACAGCCAGTGATCGATGTGAGCACGGGTCTTGTCGCTCAGCACCACCATCGGGTCGACGTCGCGCGCCGCCTCGAAATTACCTGTCGCCTTCATCGGCCGACCTCAACGAATACCAAATCGTGGAAAACCAGAACCTGCAGCGCCGGCAGCAGCCGGCGGGTGTCAGGCATCGTGCTTGCGGCCGGCATCACCGGTCGACCTCGCCGAACACCAGGTCGTAGGTGCCGATCATGGCCACCACGTCGGCGAGCATGTGCCCGCGCACAACCGAGTCGATCGAGGACAGATGGGCGAAGCCCGGTGCGCGCAGGTGCACGCGGAACGGCTTGTTGGCGCCATCGGACATCAGGTAGCAGCCGAACTCACCCTTCGGGGCTTCCACCGCCGAATAGGTTTCGCCGGCCGGCACGCAGTAGCCTTCACTGAACAGCTTGAAGTGATGGATCAGCGCTTCCATGTCGTCCTTCATGTCCTCACGCTTGGGCGGAGCGACCTTGAAGTTCTTCACCATCACCGGGCCCGGGTTGGCCTTCAGCCACGCCACGCACTGCTGGATGATGCGGTTGGATTCACGCATTTCCGCGACGCGGACCAGGTAACGGTCGTAGCAGTCGCCTTCCTTGCCCAGCGGAATGTCGAAGTCGACGGCGTCGTACTTGGCGTACGGCTGCTTCTTGCGCAGGTCCCAAGCAATGCCCGAGCCGCGCAGCATTACGCCGGTCATGCCCCACGCATGGGCCAGTTCCGGGGTGACCACGCCGATGCCGACGGTACGCTGCTTCCAGATACGGTTGTCGGTCAGCAGGGTTTCGTATTCGTCAACGCGGCTGGGGAATTCCTTGGTGAAGTTCTCCAGGAAGTCCAGCAGCGAACCTTCGCGCGCGGCGTTGAGGTTCTTCAGGGCCTGGCCCTTGTGCCAACGCGATTCCTTGTACTTCGGCATCTGGTCCGGCAGGTCGCGGTAGACGCCGCCCGGACGGTAGTAAGCCGCGTGCATGCGCGCGCCGGAGACGGCTTCGTAGCAGTCCATCAGCTCTTCGCGCTCACGGAAGGCGTACAGCATGACCGCCATCGCGCCCAGGTCGAGTGCGTTGGAGCCCAGCCACATCAGGTGGTTCAGGATGCGGGTGATTTCGTCGAACATGGTGCGGATGTACTGCGCACGCTCCGGCGCTTCGATTCCCATCAGGGTTTCGATCGCGCGCACGTAGGCGTGTTCGTTGCACATCATTGACACGTAGTC
The DNA here is from genome assembly GCF_031834595.1 of Stenotrophomonas oahuensis. Lineage (NCBI taxonomy): Bacteria > Pseudomonadati > Pseudomonadota > Gammaproteobacteria > Lysobacterales > Lysobacteraceae > Stenotrophomonas > Stenotrophomonas oahuensis. The sequence goes on from NZ_CP115541.1 coordinate 187,907, forward strand.
GAGGCGGTCCATGTAACCGATGGACTGGTTGAACGGCTTGGACTCGGCCAGCTTTTCGGTGCCCCGGTGCAGCAGGCCCACGTGCGGGTCGGCACGGACGATGGTTTCACCGTCCATTTCCAGGATCAGGCGCAGCACACCGTGCGCAGCCGGATGCTGGGGGCCGAAGTTCATGGTGTAGTTGCGGATTTCCTGGCGCGATTCGGCCGGGTTGCTCGCAAACGCCTGGTGGGACTGATGAGGGAACTGATTCACGGCCGGGCTCACTTCACTGCCTCCGACTGCGCGGTTTCACCGGCAGCGGTCTGGAAACGGGCATCGTCACGGATCACGCGCGGCACGCCGACGCGCGGTTCGACCGAGGTCACCGGTTCATAGATCACGCGCTTCTTTTCTTCGTCGTAGCGCACTTCGACGTTGCCGATCAACGGGAAGTCCTTGCGGAACGGATGGCCCACAAAGCCGTAGTCGGTCAGGATGCGGCGCAGGTCCGGGTGACCTTCGAAGATCACGCCGAACAGGTCGAACGCTTCACGCTCGAACCAGTTCAGGCCCGGCCACACAGGGGTCAGCGAGGCGACCACCGGCAGTTCTTCGTTCGGCGCGAAGCAGCGGATGCGCATGGTCAGGTTGTGCTGGTAGGAGCGCAGCTGCGCCACCACGGCAAAACGCTGCTGCGGCACCGGCTGCGGCTGGGCACCGTCGGCGGTTTCGCGAGTGGGGAATTCACCCCACGCGAAACGGCCGGCACCCTTGCCTTCCACGCCGCGGCTGAAGCCGTGCGAGGAGACATCGGCGGTGTCCCATTCGTCGTCGCCGTAGCCGAGGTAGTCCAGACCACACAGGTCAACGGACTGCTCGAAACCGAATTCGTCACGCAGCGCAATCGCCGTCGCCAGCCAGTCAGCAGCGGGCACTTCCAGCGTCACTTCGCCGCGGGGTTCGACCACGAAGACCTGCGCACCTGCGAAACGTGCGGAAAGTCGGTCGATGAAGGATGCTTGCTCTGCCATGGGGGCTTGGCGTGCTCTTGTCAGGAGGAATGTCAGCGGGCGATGGTCTGCGTACGCCAGATCTTCTTCTGCAGCTGCAGGATCCCGTACACCAGCGCTTCCGCGGTTGGCGGGCAGCCCGGGACGTAGACGTCCACCGGCACCACGCGATCACAGCCACGCACCACTGCATACGAGTAGTGGTAGTAGCCGCCACCGTTGGCGCAGCTGCCCATGGAGATGACCCACTTCGGGTCCGGCATCTGGTCATAGACCTTGCGCAGCGCCGGGGCCATCTTGTTGACCAGGGTACCGGCCACGATCATCACGTCGGACTGACGCGGCGACGGGCGGAACACCACACCGTAGCGGTCAAGGTCGAGGCGCGCCGCACCGGCGTGCATCATTTCAACCGCGCAGCAGGCCAGACCGAAGGTCATCGGCCACATCGAGCCGGTACGTGCCCAGTTCAACAGCGCGTCAACGCTGGTGGTCACATAGCCCTTCTCGAGCAGCGGGTTGTCACCTTCCGGCCGCAGGATGTCGTCGACCCGCCCTTCCGGGACCGGGTTGTTCATCAGGCCATCGAGAGTCTGAATTACTCCCATTCCAGCGCTCCCTTCTTCCAGACGTAAATGAAACCGAGGAAAAGCATGCCCACGAACAGGCCCATCGTGACCAGGGAACGCGCCCCCAGCTCCATGAACACCTGGGTCCACGGCACGATGAAGATGATTTCCAAGTCAAATACGATGAACTGGATCGCGATCAGGTAGTAGCGCACATCGAACTTCATGCGCGCGTCCTCGAAGGCCTCGAAGCCGCATTCGTACGGCGAGAGCTTCTTCAGATCTGGACGCCGGGGACCGAGGAACCGACCGACCAGCATCAGCGCAACGCCGATACCGGTGGCAACAATCAGAAACAGCAGAGACGGCAAATATTCGGCCAGCACAGCGATTCTCTCTTGCCTCTGCCGCCACGCCTGCAGGCGTTTTGGCATGGGGGAGTGGACGGAACGCAGATCTGGCGCATGACGCGCCAGACCGCAGACCGCTTACAAACAAATGGTGCCCAAGAGGGGACTCGAACCCCTACGACCTAAGTCGCTACCACCTCAAGGTAGTGCGTCTACCAATTCCGCCACCTGGGCTTACGATCACACCGGGGGTTGCCCGGTGCGCCGCATATTGTAACCGTCTTCAGCGATTCTGGGAGCCTTCAGCGGGCTTTTCTTCACCAGAATTCGACGTTTCCGCCTGAGCCGGCACAGTGGCCGGGGCAGCAGCGGCCGGAACCGGCTGCGGCGCAGCGGCTTCCGGGGCTTTCGGCACGGCCGGCAGCTCGCCAGCCGGCACCGCCGGAGCGCTCTGGACCGGGGCGGACATCACACCCAGGCCGGCATCAACGGTCGGACGGGCACCATGGCTGGCATACCAGGCCATGAAGAGGCTGATGCCGAAGAACACCACGGCCAGCCACTTGGTGGTCTTGGACATGAAGTTGGACGCACCGCGCGCACCGAACACCGTGCCCGAGGCACCGGCACCGAAACCCGAGCCTGCGGCCGCGCCGGAACCACGCTGCATCAGGATGAGCGCGATCATGGCCACCGATACCAGCACGTAGACCACATTGAGGATCAACATCAGCATTTCGAATCCGTCCTCGGATTATTCATTTAACGCCCGGTCGCCGCCTCGACGATGGCCAGGAAATCTGCGGCGACCAACGAGGCCCCGCCTACCAGCCCACCATCGACATCGGGCTGCGCGAACAGTTCCCCAGCGTTGTCGGGCTTGACGCTGCCGCCGTACAGGATCGGCAACGAATCGGCGATTCTAGCATCCCGCTTGGCCACTTCGCCACGGATGAAGGCATGGACCTCCTGCGCCTGTTCCTTGGAGGCGGTTTTGCCGGTGCCGATGGCCCAGACCGGCTCGTAGGCAACCACGGCGTGCTGGAAGCCGGCAGGACCGACCAGGTCCAGCACCGGGGCGAGCTGGCTGGCGATGACGTCTTCGGTCTGCCCGGCCTCGCGCTGCTCCAGGGTTTCGCCCACACACAGCACGGGAACCAGGCCGGCGTGGATGGCGGCGGCGAACTTGCGCGCGACCAGCTCGCTGCTTTCATGGTGGTACTGGCGGCGCTCGGAATGGCCCACCAGCCCATAGCGGGCCCCGACCTCGGCCAGCATGGCGGCGGACACCTCACCGGTGTAGGCCCCCTTTTCATTGGAGCTGACGTCCTGCGAGCCAAAAGCGACAGCCCGACCCTCGAAATCGTTGACCAGCTCACCCAGGTACGGCAGCGGCGGCAGGATGACCACCTCGACCCCGTCCTTCGGCAGGCTGGCGACCACGTCACTGACCAGGTCGGTCGCGAATTGACGGCTGCCGTGCAGCTTCCAGTTACCGGCGACGATCTTGCGGCGCATGGCGGTCTCCTTTTGGGTATCAGCCGGCAATGATACCGGATGTAACGAATCCCTGTTCCACCGAAAACGCTTACATTTCAATTGGATAATTCACAGGCACGACAGTGCGTCGGTGGCCACGGACGATCAAAACCAACTCATCACTTGTTCGTGCGCTGGACCTGCTTGCGCTGGATCTGCTTTGGTGGGATCGGTCGACAGACGATCGCCGTGAAAGCCCCAACGGACCGTAGAAAACATGGATGTTTTCTACGAGCCCCCATGGACGGGTTTACGGCGTGTCCCGCAAACCCACCCCGGCACGCCCAAACACGGAAACCGATGACCGAGGGCTGTTAGCCCAAATGCGAGAAGGCCACCTTGCGGTGGCCTTGAGGGTTACTTCAGCTTGATCTCGCGCAGGCGTTCTTCCAGGAAGCCGTGGGCGGTGATGGCTTCAGGGTAGCGACTGGGGTTGTCCGGGGTAATGCAGGTCGGCAGCACGTCGATCAGGAAGTCCGGGTTCGGGTGCAGGAAGAACGGCACCGAGTAGCGCGGCTGGCGTGCCTGTTCGCCCGGGGGGTTGACCACGCGGTGGATGGTCGACGGATACACGTGGTTGGTCAGGCGCTGCAGCATGTCGCCGATGTTGACCACGATGGTGTCCGCGTCCGAGGTGAAGGGCACCCACTTGCCGTCGTGCGCCTGCACTTCCAGGCCGGCCGCGCTTGCGCCCACCAGCAGGGTGATGAAGTTGATGTCGCCGTGCGCGCCCGCACGCACGTTCGGGATGTCGTCGGCGGTGATCGGCGGGTAGTGGATCGGACGCAGGATCGAATTGCCGTTGTTGGTTTTGTCCGCGAAGAAGTCGATGGGCAGGCCGATGTGCAGCGCCAGTGCCGACAGCACCCGCGAACCCAGGTTGTCCAGTGCCTGGTACAGACCGTAGCCGCGCTCACGGAAGCCCGGCACCTCGGTCGGCCACAGGTTCGGGGCCATCACGTCGCGGTACTTGGAGTCGTCTGGGATCTCACGGCCGATATGCCAGAACTCCTTCAGGTCGAAGTGCTTGGAGCCCTTCGCCGTCTCCACCCCGAACGGGGTGTAGCCGCGTGCACCGCCGGTGCCCGGCACGTGGTACTTCAGCTTGGTCTCTTCCGGCAGCGCGAAGAACGCCTTGAAAACGTCGTAGGCCGCGTCGATGTCCGCCTGCGGGATGCCATGGTTGCGGATGCCCGCGAACCCCCATTCACGGTAGGCCGCGCCCAGCTCCGCGACGAAGGCGTCACGGTCACTGTCGAAACGGGTGATGTCGAGGGTCGGGATCTGGCTCACAGCGGTTCCTGGGATATCGGTTGGGGACGGGGCCGCAGCTGTGGCCCGGCTGAATATTGTGCCAGATCGGACGGTAATCGCCGCCGATACATTGATACAAACCGATACAATGCGCGCCGCCCTGCCGCATCACAGGCCGGGCGGCCACGGACGCCGCCGCCGCCACGTCTCCAACTTCCCTCTTCGCGCGCTACCCGCTACATGGACGATTCGCTTTCCGCCGTTCCCCTGCCCCGCAGCCATCGCTGGCAGCGCCTCGGCTGGCTGACCCTGTTCACCGCCCTCAACGCCTGTGTGGCCATCGCCATCGTGCTTGGCAACACCCCGTTGCAGGACAATCCCGGCGGCACGCTGGGGCTGGGCTACCTGGCACTTGCCCTGCCCGGCCACTTCCTGTTCTTCGGCGCACTGGTCTCGCTGCTGCCGCTGGCCATCGGCTTATGGCCGCGCTCGCCGCGCCCGCTGCTGATCAGCGCGGTGGTACTGCAGGGGCTGTGGCTGTGCCTGCTGCTGGTGGACGCCAAGGTGTTCGAGCTGTACCGCTTCCACCTCAATGCCATGGTGCTGAACATGGTCTTCGGCGGTGCGCTGCAGGACCAGGTCGCGCTGTCCTGGCAGACCTGGCTGCAGGTGGGCGGCGTGCTGCTGGCCGTGGCCGCTGCCGAGGCCCTGTTCGCCTGGGCCTGCTGGAAGCTGCTGCTGGGTCGCCTGCGCCGCCGGCCGGTGCTGCTGGCCTGGACCGCCGGTGCCGCGCTGATGCTGACCGGCCAGATCGCCACCGCTTACTACGATGCACTCGGCGAACGCGCCGTTACCAGCCAGTGGGCCTACCTGCCCTGGGCACAGCCCATCACCGCCAAGCGCCACATGCACAAGCTGGGGGTGCGCAGCGCGCCACAGGCCAACCTGCCCGATCCGCGCATGAGCCAGCTGGAGTACCCGCTGCAGCCGCTGCGCTGCCAGAGCCACACCCGTCCCAACGTGCTGGTGGTGGTGCTGGAATCGCTGCGCCACGACGCGCTGGATGCCACCACCATGCCCAACGCCTGGGCGCTGGCCCAGAAGTCGGAAACATTCGACCGCCACTACAGCAGCGGCAACGCCACGCGCTATGGTCTGTTCGGCCTGCTCTACGGCCTGCCCGGCGGCTACTGGCAAAGCATGCTGAGTGAACAGCGCGGTTCACTGCTGTTCCAGGTGCTGGGCCAGCAGGGCTACAACCTGCACCTGTATGGCAGCGCCCCGCTGTACAGCCCCGAATTCGACCGCACCGTGTTCGCACAGGTCCGCGACCAGCTGCACATGGCTCCATCGGAGCTGCCGGTAGCCGCGCGCGACCGTCACATTGTCGAAGCGATGCAGAGCGATATGCTGAAGCCCACGAACTCCCCCTGGTTCGGCTTCGTGTTCCTGGACAGCACCCACGCTCCGTATCACCTGCCGGCGGACTATCCGCCGCTGGCCACGCCGATGGCGCAGCAGATCAACTTCCTGGCGCTGGACAAGGACCATGACCCCACGCCCGAGCTGAACCGGTACCGCACGGCCGTGCACTACGCCGACAGCCTGATCGGGCAGCTGCTGCAGACCCTGCGCGACAGCGGGCAGGCCGACAATACGATCGTGTTGATCACCGGTGACCACGCCGAGGAGTTCAACGACCTGGGTCTGAACTACTGGGGCCACAACGGCAACTTCTCCGATTATCAGATGCAGGTACCGTTCGTACTGCACTGGCCGGGCCGCGACGTGCAGGCCCATGCCACCACCAGCAGCCATGAGGACTGGGTGCCCACGCTGATGCGCCATGGCCTGGGCTGCGAGAACGCACTGGCCGACTTCAGCACCGGGCACGATCTGTTCGAGGAACAGCGCCCCAATCGCCCCGTGCTGGTGGAGAGCTGGTCGCAGCGTGGTATCCGCGACGGCGACAACACCTACGTGTTCGACAAGTTCGGCAACGCCACCGCACTGGACCGCCATTACCTGCCCCTGCCCGACCAGGAACCTGACCCCGCTGCGGTAAAGGCCGCGTGGGACGCATTGACGCATTTCCGCAAGCATTGACGCCTGGAACGTTCATCGATGAACACACCCCTCAATCGCAGACCCTTGAAGATTCTGCACACCGAAGCCGCCAAGGGATTTGGCGGCCAGGAAATCTATATCTACCGCCACATGCTGGCGATGCGCGAGCGTGGCCACGATGTCTCGCTGCTGTGCCAGCCGGGTTCACGCCTGGGCGATATCGCGCGCGATGCCGGCTTCACCGTGCATTCGCTGAAGATGGGTGGGCTGCTGCGCCTGGTGCGCGGGGTCTGGTCGGTCTCACGACTGGTGCGCCGCCAGCGCTACGACGTGGTCAACACCACCAGCCGCCGTGATGCATTGATCGCCGCCGCCGGCGCTCGATTGGCGCATGCGCCGCTGGTGGTGCGTTCGCGCCACCTGATGAGCCCGGTCAACTCGCTGCTGACCTATACCGGACTGCCACACCGGGTGCTGACGGTGAGCAGCTTCGTGAAGCAGATGCTGGTCACGCGCGGCGTGGCGGATGCGCATGTGGGCATCGTGCCGCCGATCGCGGTCCCCATGCAGTGGACCGAGGATGACGGCAGCGACGCGTGGCAGTGCCTGCAGAACACCCGCGCCGAGGTCCGCCGTGAGCTGGGCTTTACCGACGACCAGGTGGTGGTGGGCTGCGTGGCGGTGCTGCGTGAGCCGAAAGGCCACATCGACCTGCTGCGCGCCATCGCTCCGCTGTGCCGGCAGCATCCGCAGCTGCAACTGGTGGTGGTGGGCGATGGCCAACCGATGATGGACCGGCTGAAGTCGCTGCGCGCGGAGCTGGGGATCGAATCGCAGGTGCACCTGCTGGGCTACCGGATGGGTGCGTGCCGGCTGATGACCGGTTTTGACATCTTCGCGCTGGCCACGCACAAGGAAGCGGCCGGCACGGTATTTCTGGAAGCGGCCTACGTTGGCGTGCCGATCGTGGCGACACGGGTGGGCGGTGTGCCGGAAATGGTAGTGGAAGGCAGCAATGCGCTGCTGGCCCCGCTGGGCGACAGCGCGGCGCTGACCACGGCGCTGCAGGCGCTGGTAGAGGATCCGGCGCGTCGGCAGAAGATGGGGCGAGCAGGCTGGGACTGGATGCGCAACGCGCACCGGTTCACTCCGACGGGGCACACCGAGGCCACCGAGCACTATTATCACCAGTGGCTGAAGGAGCTGGGACATGGCAAACGCTAGAACGGTACCGGTGCTGATGCACCACCATGTATCGCCTTCGCCGGGGATGATCACGGTGTCGCCGGAAAACTTCGAAAGCCAGATTGCGTGGCTGGCGCGCAACGGATGGACGTCGTTGACGCTGGCGCAGTACGCGGACTTCCTGGCGGGCAAGCCGGTACCGCGCAAGTCGATTGTGATCACCTTCGACGATGGCTACCTGGACAACTGGGTGTACGCGCACCCGATCCTGAAGAAGTACAACATGCACGCGGTGGTGTTCGTGGTGACGGGCTGGATGGGCGAAGGCCCGATCCGCCCGCACGCGGGCGAGCCGGGTGCGGTGCTGCCGGCAACACCGGACCATCGCGGCTGCGAGGCGGCGATCCTGCGCGAGAACCGCCACGACGAGGTGATGATGCGCTGGAGCGAGGCCCGGGCGATGATTGCCGAGGGCACGTTCGAGGTGCATTGCCACACGCACACGCACACGCGCTGGATGAAACAGGACATCAGCCGCGACGAGAAGCGCGCGGGCATCCGCGGTGATCTGTCGCGCGCGCGCGAGGTGCTGCAGGAGAAGCTGGGCGAGGCCTCGGACACGCTGTGCTGGCCCTACGGCGACTTCGACGAGGATTACCTGCCAATCGCCCGCGAGCAGGGCTTCCGCTACCTGCACACAACGCATCCGTTCGGTCGCAACGTGGTCGGCGGCAATCCCGAGCACATCTACCGCTTCGCGATCCGCAACCGCCCGGCCAGCTGGCTGCGCAAGCGCATCGCCTGGAGCTACCACCCTCTGATCGCCCCGGTGTTCAACCGGTTCAAGGCGCGCCAGAAGAAGATGGCTCCCGGGCCCTGATTGCGATTGCACAATCTCTTCGGCGCCGCATTTTGACTGCAACTGCACAATCGCTTCGACGCCGCATTTTGACTGCAATTGCACAATCTACGTAGAGCCGGGCTTGCCCGGCTGCTGTTGGATTCGTGCGAACAGCCCTCGGCTCACGCCCCCCCTGGCTTGGCGGCTCGGGATGGGCGTTCCGGGGGACGCCGCAAGTACGTCCCTGTAGGCTCAGTCGCGGCATCCATGCCGCTCATGCCCCCTCCAGCCCACCCCGACCCGCCATAGACAGGTCATCGGTGGCCACGGGAAATCAAACGCCTGCCCATGCGCTGCCCCTGCTTCGGTGGGATCGGTCGAAAGACGATCGCCGTGAACGCACCATCGGTCTTTAACGCATGAACCAAAATCGAAGCCGCACTTCGTGATGCCGAATGCCACACGGACCAATCACGACACCTCTGCCTTCTCGCTCGCGCCTGAAAACTGCAACATCGATCACGCTTCCCAACATCCACCATTTCATGCCACATACGCCAAAACCGCGCCTGACCCGTCATGCCCCCGGTGTCATGCGTCATTTGCGACGCGCGAATTTCACGTTCCCGCCATAAAGACGAAAGCCGCTGAACGGCTTCGATCATTCGCTGACTCTTGTTCGATGCTATGGTGTGCACACGAAGCGTAGCAACTTCTGAAAAACACACATTTCCAGTTGTTTTTGATGAGGTTTGCCATGCAGAAGCAATGGGCTGCCATGCCCGAAATCCCACCCGCCTATCACCCTTGCCCCGACATGAGCGTTCGACCGAGTTGCTTCGGTGCAGAAGTGCAGGAGGTCTGCCAATGAAAAGGCCAGCTTGGGTGCGAGTAAAGGTGGAACAGAGTCTGCGCCGACAGTTCAAGAAGGTGGCACGAAACAGAGGTCAGTATCCGGCCGAGATGATCCGGGGCTACATGCAGCGGTGTGTGGATGAAGCGCCGAAGGTGCCGGCAGATGGCGCGGATGGTTCCCAGCGCGATGATTGACGGCCGTCCGTTCGTAAGCGGTGTTGGCAGGTCAGGCGCGGATTCGATCCGGGGTCATGCGTTACCGGGCGCGGCAGATTTCACGGCGATCGTCTTTCGACCGATCCCACCAAAGCAGGTCAAGGCCCGGGCAGGTCAAGAGCCGGATGAGCGATGCCTTGGTTTTGATTTTCCGTGGCCACCGATAACCCATCGAAGGTGGGTCGGGGTGGGTTTGCGGGACCGTCAAAAACATGGATGTTTTTGACGAGCCCCCATGGATGGGTTTACGGCGTGTCCCGCAAACCCACCCCGACCCGCCAAACCAGGGATGCAGTGAACCGAGGGTTGTTCGCACGAATCCAACAGCAGCCGGGCAAGCCCGGCTCTACGTAGGTCGTGCAATCAAATCAGGAGGCGGCTGCAGCTTTTACCGCGCCGGAGAGGCTGTCCAGCGTGGCCTGCATCAGCTCGGCGCTGTCGGCCTCGACGGTGACGCGGACCACCGGCTCGGTGCCGGAGGGGCGCAGGAAGGCGCGGCCGCGGCCTTTGACCGCCTGCTGCGCGTCGGCCAGGGCCGACTGCACGCCTTCGGACTGCACGATCGCCTTGGCTGACACGCCGGCCAGACGCACGTTGACCGTCTTCTGCGGCACCTTGGTGATGTCGGACAACGCAGCGCGCAGGGTCTTGCCCTCGCGACGCAGCACTTCCAATACCTGCAGTGCGCTGACGATGGCGTCGCCCGTGGTTGCACGGTCCAGGCACAGCAGGTGGCCAGAGGCTTCACCGCCGAGCACACCACCACCTTCCACCAGTGCCTGATGCACATAGCGGTCGCCCACGTTGCTGCGCACGAACGGCAGGCCCAGGCGCTCCAGCGCCTGTTCCAGGCCGAAGTTGGTCATCAGCGTGCCCACCACCGGGCCACGCAGACGGCCGTTGCGCTGCCAGGAAGCGGCCAGCACATACAGCAGGTCGTCCCCGTCCACCGGGTTGCCCTGGTCATCGGCCATCAGCACGCGGTCGCCGTCGCCGTCGAACGCAATGCCCAGGTCCGCCCCCACTTCGCGCACCTTCGCCGCCAGATTGTCGATGTGCATCGACCCCACGCCGTCGTTGATGTTCACGCCGTTGGGCTCAGCACCGATAGCGGTGACCTCTGCACCCAGCTCGCGGAACAGCAGCGGCGCGATGTGGTACGTCGCACCGTGCGCACAGTCGAGCACGATCTTCAGGCCGCGCAGGTCGAACTTGCGCGGCACGCTGGCCTTGCAGAACTCGATGTAACGGCCGACCGCATCACGCGCGCGGGCCGCCTTGCCCAGACGGTCGGATTCGGCGGTGGTGAACTCGCTGTCCAGCGCCGCTTCCAGCGCCAGCTCGGTTGCATCGTCCAGCTTTTCGCCATCGGCCGAGAAGAACTTGATGCCGTTGTCGTAATGCGGGTTGTGCGACGCGCTGATCACAATGCCTGCGTCCGCACCCAGGGTGCGGGTCAGGAACGCCACAGCCGGGGTCGGCATCGGGCCCAGCAGCTGCACGTCGGCACCCGCCGCGACCAGCCCGGCTTCGAGTGCCGCTTCAAACATGTAGCCAGAGATACGCGTGTCCTTGCCGATCACCACCACCGGGCGATGGCCCGGACGGTGACCGTTGCGCTCGGTCAGCACGCGACCCAGCGCGTTACCCAGGCGCAGCACGAAATCGGCGGAAATGACGCCCTCGCCGACCCGACCGCGAATGCCGTCGGTGCCGAAATACTTGCGCGCCCCCATCAGGCAGCGTCCGCCGGCGACTGACGGCCCAGCATGGCCAGCAGGTCGGCCAGACGATCGCGCATTTCGCGGCGGTCGCAGATCTGGTCGATCGCGCCGTGCTCCAGCAGGAACTCGGAGCGCTGGAAGCCTTCCGGCAGCTTTTCACGCACGGTCTGCTCGATCACGCGCGGACCGGCGAAGCCGATCAGCGCCTGCGGCTCGGCAATGTTGATGTCGCCCAGCATCGCGAACGAGGCCGACACGCCACCGGTGGTCGGATGGGTCAGCACCGAGATGTACGGCAGGCCAGCGTCGCGCAGGCGCCCCAGCGCAGCGGAGGTCTTGGCCATCTGCATCAGCGAGAACAGGCCTTCCTGCATGCGCGCGCCGCCACTGGCGGAGAAGCAGACGTAAGGCGCACCGATTTCCAGCGCCTTCTCAGCGGCCAGCGCAAAGCGCTCGCCGACCACAGAACCCATCGAACCGCCCATGAAGGCGAAGTCGAACGCCGAGGCGACCAGCGGACGGCCCTTCAGCAGGCCCTGCATGGCGATCAGCGCGTCGTACTCGCCGGTGTTCTTCTGCGAGGCCTTGATACGTTCGCCGTATTTCTTCTGGTCCTTGAACTTCAGAAGGTCGGTCGGCCCCAGGCGGGCGGCGATCTCAGTGGTGCTGTCGGCGTCGAACAGCGAGGCCAGGCGCGCGCGTGCGCGGATCGCCATGTGGTGGCCGCACTTCGGGCAGACTTCCAGGTTTTCTTCCAGCTCCGGGCCGTACAGCGCGCTGTTGCAGTTGCTGCACTTTTCCCACAGGCCCTCGGGGACGCTGCGCTTCTTGCTGGGAACATTGTCGGTGCGGATGCCCGACGGCATCAGTTTGGTCAGCCAACTCATGCTTGTTGATACGTCCATTCAGGGCGGCCCGAAGGCCGCAAAGGCGGACAGTCTAGCTCACCCGCCGTTGAGCCGGGATCCCTACGGGGGCGTGTGGAGGGGGTGTGAATGCCGCGTGGAACGTTTGTTCAGGGCTTCCGCCGCACGACCAACGGTCGTGCGCTACCGGCCGGGCAGGCAGAGCCGATGTGTTGCCCGGTAGCGCACGACCGTTGGTCGTGCGCGGCCATGTCAGGCGGCACCGTCCAGCGCCTTGCGGAGGGGTTCAAGGAACGTCTTTGCTACCGCAGCTGCGGCGTCCGGGCCATCGGCCTCCGCCAACGCCGCCACCAACGCGCTGCCGACCACCACGCCGTCGGCTTCCTTGGCCATCGCCGCCGCACTGGCCGCATCCTTGATGCCGAAGCCGGCTATCACCGGCACCGACGAACGCCCGCGCAGGGTGCGCAAACGGGCACCGGCGGCATCGCTGTCGAGGCGATCAGAGGCACCCGTCACGCCGGCAAAGCTCACGTAATACAGGTAGCCACGCGCCATTGCTGAGAGCTGGTCCAGACGGGCATCCGCGGTGGTCGGCGAAGCCAGCAGGATCAAGGCCAAGCCAGCCTGCTCAAAGATGGCCAGGGTTTCTTCCGCTTCTTCCGGCGGCAGATCCACCAGCAGCACGCCATCCACCCCGGCGCTGATCGCGTCTTGGGCGAAGCACTCGGTCCCGCGGATCTCGATCGGATTCAGGTAACCCATCAATACCACCGGCGTGGTCGCGTCATCACGGCGGAACTCGCGCACGGCATCCAGCACATAGGTCAAACCCGCCCCCCGCGCCAGCGCGCGCTCGGAACTGCGCTGGATGGTGGGGCCGTCGGCCATCGGGTCGGAGAACGGCACGCCGAGCTCGATTACATCGGCACCGGCGGCGGCCAGCGCGTGCATCACCGGCACGGTCGCGTCCAGACCGGGATCACCAGCGGTGACGAAGGGAATCAGCGCCTTGCGGCCAGTGGCGCGCAGGCGGGCAAAACAGGCATCAATACGGTCAACGGACATGTCAGGCGCGTTCCAGAGTCAGTTCAATTGCGTGGCGGGCGGTCACAGCACCAGGCCTTCGCGGGCGGCGATGGTATGCACGTCCTTGTCGCCACGGCCAGACAGGTTGCACAGCACCAGCTTGTCTTTGGGCAGCTCGCGCGCCAGTTTGATCGCCTGCGCCACTGCATGGCTGGACTCCAACGCGGCGAGGATGCCTTCGCTGTGCGCCAGCTGGTGGAACGCGGCCAGCGCTTCCTCGTCGGTGACGCCGACGTACTGGGCGCGACCGGTATCGGCCAGGAACGCATGCTCCGGGCCCACACCCGGGTAATCCAGGCCCGCGGACACCGAATGGGTTTCGATGATCTGGCCGTCGTCGTCGCAGATCACATAGGTGCGGTTGCCATGCAGCACGCCCGGGCGGCCGGCCGCGATGGATGCGGCGTGGCGACCGGTTTCGATGCCGTCGCCTGCGGCTTCAGCGCCGACAATGCGCACGTCGCGGTCGTTGAGGAAGGCATGGAACAGCCCGATGGCGTTGCTGCCACCGCCGACGCAGGCGGTGATGGCGTCGGGCAGACGGCCGTAATCGTTGAGCATCTGCGCACGCGCTTCGCGGCCGACGATGGCGTTGAAGTCACGCACCATGCGCGGGTACGGGTCCGGGCCGGCCACCGTGCCGATGATGTAGAAGGTGTCGCGCACGTTGGTGACCCAGTCGCGCATGGCTTCGTTGAGCGCGTCCTTCAGCGTGGCCGAGCCGGAGGTGACCGGCACTACCGTCGCACCGAGCAGCTTCATGCGGTAGACGTTGATCTTCTGCCGCTCGATGTCGGTGGCCCCCATGTAAACCACGCATTCCAGGCCCAGGCGCGCGGCGACGGTGGCACTGGCAACGCCGTGCTGGCCGGCACCGGTCTCGGCAATGATGCGCTTCTTGCCCATCCGCGCGGCCAGCAGGGCCTGGCCGATGGTGTTGTTGATCTTGTGCGCGCCGGTGTGGTTCAGGTCTTCGCGCTTGAGCAGGATCTGCGCACCGCCGACCTGCTGGCTGAGCCGCTCGGCGTGGTAGATCGGGCTGGGCCGGCCCACGTAGTGGGTCAGGTCCTTGTCGTAGGCGGCGATGAAGCTGGGATCCTGGCGTGCCTGGTCGTAGGCGGCGGCCAGTTCCTGCAGCGGCCCGATCAGGGTTTCAGCGACGAAGCTGCCGCCGTACCGACCGAAATGGCCGTTGGCGTCCGGGTAGGCGTGGAAATCGGTGACAGGCGTTGGGGATGCGGACATGACGCGACAGCCGGTAGAGACAGGGCTTCACTCTAACGCACGTATCCTGACCGGAATATCGATATTATCTGGCATGACCTGTCAGGAAAACTCACATGAGTGACACCCCCCTGCCCTCGCTCAACGCCCTGCGCAGCTTTGAAGCCACCGCGCGGCTGGGCGGTGTTGGCCGGGCGGCGCAGGAGCTGCATGTGACCCACGGGGCCATCAGCCGGCAGCTGCGGCTGCTGGAGGAGCAGTTGGGGTTTGCGCTGTTCGAGCGCGCCGGACGCGGACTGCGCCTGACCGCCGCAGGGGAAACCCTGCAGGCCGCCTGCGCCGGGGCATTCGGGCAGATCCGCGAGGCGGTGAGCGGGTTGCAGCGCCGGCAGCGGCCGGAAGCGCTGGTGCTGGGCTGCAGCGGCAGCATCCTGGCGCGCTGGATGATTCCGCGCCTGCAGCAGTTGCAGGCTGACCTGCCACAGCTGCCGCTGCACTGGTCGGCGCAGGATGGCAGCTTCACGGCGGATCAGCAGACGCTGGATGCGGTGTTGCTGCTGGCGCATGCGCCTTGGCCGTCGGGGTGGCGGGTGCGTGAGTTGGCCCCGGAGCGTGTTGGCGTGGTGGTCAGTCCGCAGCATCCGGCAGCGGCGCGGCTGCGTGGGCATCCGCCTTCCGTGCTGCTGGGTGAGCCATTGCTGCATACGACGTCACGCCCGCAGGCGTGGCCGGACTGGGCGTTGTCGCATGGGTTGGAGCCGGCGCAGCTGGTGATGGGCACCGGGTTTGACCACCTGTATTACCTGCTGGAGGCGGCGGTGGCCGGGCTGGGCGTGGCGATTGCGCCGGAGCCGCTGGTGGCCGATGAGTTGGCGGCCGGGAGGTTGTTGGCCCCGTGGGGGTTCGGGGCGACCGGGGGGTTCTGGGTGTTGGCTGCGCCGGAGGGGGCGGTGGATGCGCGGGTGGATGTTCTTGCGGAGTGGTTGGGTGCGCAGTTGGGGTAGTGACACGCCATGCGTGTCATCGACCCAGCATGATCAGCCCGCGGTTGGCGCGGCCAATCGTGCCTGCACCTCTTCGCGCAGGCGCGCGAGTTCGACTTCGGCCTGCTGGCGCTGCTGCATGCCTTCGCGGTGAATGGTGCGCACTTCTTCCACCGTGGCGATCAGCTGGTCGTGCGCATGGCGCAGGGTGGCCACATCGATCACGGCGCGCTGGTTGGCCTTGGCGGTTTCCACCGAGGTCTGGCGCATCAGGTCGGCATTGCGGCGCATCAGGTCGTTGGTTGCATCATCAATCGCATTGGACAGCTCCACCGCGCTCTTCTGCTCGCTCAGGCTGAGCTGGATGGCGAACTGGCGCTTCCACGACGGGATGGTGATGTCGCGCACCGTGTTGAACTTCTCGATCAGCTGGATCGCGTTGGCCTGGATCAGGCGGATCATCGGCAGCGACTGGTCCGCCGCATGCTGCATCACCACCAGGTCGCCGACGCGCTTGTCGAGCAGGCGGATGGCATTGTCCAGCTCGCCTTGGCGGATGCGCACCTGCGGGTCGTCGTTGCCAACCGATGCCTGTTGTTCCGCCCGAAGCTCGCCCAGACGCTGCTTGCCGGCGGCGATATGCAGACCCAACGCGTGGCGCTCTTCGCGCACGATCTCGTGCATGCGGTCGAACTCGCCGACCCGCTGGCCCATCAGCGCCTGCTGGCTGCCGACGTCGCCGAGCAGCTGCTCGATCTGGCGGTTGGTGTCGCTGAATTTCTGCACCAGTTCGCCCTTGGACGCGCGCAGCTTGTCGATCAGGCCGCCAATCACCGGCACCTTCGAACGCTGGGTCAAACCGTCCAGGTTGAGCGTGCGTGCGATGCGCACCACTTCGCCCAGCTTCTCACCGCTGGCGTCCAGGTCACGGTTGCGCACCTGGTCCAGCAGCTGGCTGGAGAATGCGGCCGTCTTGGCCGCTGCGTCGCGCCCGAACACCTGCAGATTGCCCGGGCGGATGTCTTCCAGGCTGCGGCCGATCTCGGCGATGCGCGGCAGGTCGTCCTGGGCCAGGCCCAGTGCCTTCAAGGTGGCGTCATCCACCGTGGGCGCTGCCACGGCTAGGGCCGAGCTGTTCGGCGTGTCCTGGGTCATGGCGAAGTCTCCTTGAAGGGGATGGCAATGAAATGCATGGGTCAATCCAGTCTAGCCTGCGCCGAGGCGACTTCGGCATGGATCTGGGCGAGCAGCTGTGCGGCCTGCTGGCCGCGCTGCTGCTGGTCGCCCGCACGATGGGCCAGCAGGGTCTGCCGCCACGCCGGCAGCAGGGTTTCGGTGATGCGCTGGCTGCGGGCCAGCAAGGCAGCGTTCTGTTCGCGCAGCAGTTGCCACTGCCGCGCCTCCACCTGCTGCAGAGCAGCCAGGCGGCGCAGATGATCCAGTCGCTGCGCCAGCACGTCCTGCAGTGGCGGAGCCAGCGCCGCCATCTGCACGTGCCCAGCATCGGCCCAGGCTTCCAGCGTGATGGCGGCATCTGTGGCGCGCTCCTGTGCCGCCGCCTGCTGCACCAGCTGCGCGCGGATGCCCTGCGCGGCCGCATCGGCCTGCACCAGCAGCACCCCCAGGCGCGACTGACTGTCGTGCGCGTCCAGCTCCTGTTCGACATCGCGCCCGAGCAGACGCCCCCACCAGCTGACACGACGTCGCGCGGCGGCGGGGTTGGCCGCCTGCACCACCGCGCCCAGCTCCGTCAGCACCGCCAGCAGGCGGGCAGCCGCCGGGTCATGCCCGACCGGCGGTGTCGCGCCCTGCCCCAGCGCATCGAGCAACGACGCGCCGTAGCGTGACAAGCCGAGCGCGTCGGCCGCCACGGGTACTGGCACGGGCCAGCCGCGGATCATGCCGGCGCATCATCCGCAGCGCCGGTCCACTGCGGCGGCAGGGTTGATTCACCGTAGAAGTGACGCATCAGGGCTTCGTCGAGCGCACGCTCCTGCGGCGTGCTGGCGCGGCGCGCGCGTAGGCGCGGCTGTGCCACCGGGCCGCGCTCCATCTGCTCACGTACCCAGTTGGCCAACAGCGCCAGGGTTTCCCCGGTGCGGGCCTGCTGCGCATTGGACTGGCCCAGCAGCTGCAACAGCGGGGCCAAGCCTTCCTGCAACCCCTGCGCAATGGGCTCAACTGCGGGCAGTGGCGGCGGCGTCGGAAGGGCCGGCCCGACTTCGACTGGAGTGACGACTGAAGGCTGTACCGGAGCCGGAACCAGGCGCTCCAATGCCGCCAGCAATGCGGGCCACGGTGCCGGATCCGCTGCGCTCAGCGGTGCGGAATCAACACTGCTCTGCAACGCACTGGCGATATCGGCCAGCTGCGCCACCACGCGACCGCCGACATCGGCGTCACCCGCACCCATCGCCTTGTTGCGCAGGAAGTCGCGCTTGATCTGCGCCCAGCGCTGCTGTTCGTCCTCGCCGAGAACGCCACGCAGCTCGCCCAGCTTGAGCAGGTTTTCTTCGGCACCGGTGGTCAGCAGCTGCGCTTCGCCCAGGTAGTGGTCGGAAATCAGCTGCTGCAGCTCGGCCTCGTTCATCACCGGCGAGATTTTCTCCGACAGCTTGTTCATGTTGCGGTAGCTGCCCTGCAGCCGGAACGGCGGCTCGGTGCGGTAACGGTCGTCCTGCGCGGCACTGGCGATGTACTGCTGGTTGACGCGGTAAACGACGTCACGCACGCGCAGCATGCGCTGCAGGGTGGCGACGATCTCGTTGACCTCCGCACCGCTGTAGGCATGGCTGAGCGCGTTGGTGGAGACCTCCTTGCCCATCGCACGGTCAACCAGCAGGTACAGGTCGGCCATGTCACGCGTCGCCAACGGAGCCAGCACGGCATTCGAGGTGAGGCTGTTTTCGATATAGCTCAGGGTGAAGGCATCTTCCATGCCGCCCAGCACATCGCCCAGATTGTAGATGTCGGCACGGTTGGCGAGCATGTCCGGAATTTTGAACACCTCACCGGACTCGGTGTACGGATTTCCGGCCATCACCACGCAGAACTTCTTGCCGCGCATGTCGTAGGTGCGGGTGCGCCCACGCCACACGCCTTCGATGCGGCGGGTGCCGTCGCAGAGCGAGATGAACTTCTGCAGGAACTCGGGATGGGTGTGCTGGATGTCATCGACATACAACATGGTGTTGTTGCCCATCTCCAGCGCGAGGTTGAGCTTTTCCAGCTCCTGCCGCGAGGTGGCATCCGGTGCCTGCGCCGGATCCAGCGAACGCACCTCATGGCCCAGCGCCGGCCCGTTGATCTTCATGAAGACCAGGCCCAGCCGGTGCGCCACGTATTCCATCAGCGTGGTTTTGCCGTAGCCGGGCGGCGAGATCATCATCAGCAGGCCCATCAGATCGCTGCGCTTGTTCTCGCCAACCGTGCCCATCTGTTTGGCCAGGTTGTCGCCGATCACGCCCAGATAGACATCGTTGATCAGCTTGTTGCGCACGAACGAGGACAGCGGGCGGGCCTTGAACTCGGACAGGCGCAAGGCGTCGCGTTCGCGCACGATGATGCGCTGGCGCACGCCCTGGTAGGCATGGAAGGCCGGCACGAACTGCTGCAGGTGGGTGCGCAGGCGTGCCAGGAAGTCATCCAGCGACAGCGTGAGGTGACCCTGCTGGATACGCGAATGTTCGCCCAGCAGCCCCTGCACCTGGACCTGCAGGGCGACGTCGCTGGGACGCGTGCGCAGCGCGCGCGACACCAGCAGCAATGCGGCCGCTTCGTCGGCGTAGCCGGTGTGCGCGGAATAGGCCGGAAGCTGGCACAGCGCACGCAGCCACTGACCGGCCAGTGTCCAGCGCGCAGCGAGCCCGTCCTGCTCGCGCTGCAGGGCGCGGTCGAACGCTTCACGCTGGCCGGCGGACTGCAGGTGCTGGGTCAATGCGTCCAGCAGCGCCTGTGCGTAGCGACTGGTGCTGAACACCGGCTCGCCCGTACTCAGCTCAGCCGCCAGATAAGCAGCTGCCGCCTGCGCATCGGCCGGCAGGAACGGCAGCTGCCGCTCCTGCACGAAGGCATCCAGTGCGGCGGTCATCTCGGACAGCAGCGTCTGCTGGCCCTCGTTGGAGCCGAACAGACGCGCGATGGCATCGGCTCCGGCCTGGCGCGTGGACCACTGCGCCACATCCTCGCGGCGCTGCTGTGCGGCCCAGAACAGCAGGGCCAGCGCACGCGCACGCGGCGCGTGCTGCAGCGTGCCGGCGGCCTGCTGCAGCGGCAGCAGCGCATGCAGGATCAGGCTGGCATCATGGTCATGGATGCCGCGCTCATAGCCTTCGCGATAACGCGGCGCGGCGAAGTCGCGGACGATCTTCTCCAGCGCGTCCGGTTCGGCGGCGGCATGCTGCAGCGCGGGCAGGTCCAAGCCATCGCGACCTTCCATCGCGGCCAGCAGCAGGCTGCCGGCGAGGTATTCGGCCCGGTACAACTGCGCGGATTCCGAATCCAGTCCCAGCTGCCAGTATGCCTTGAGTTCGGCCAGTTCCGGGTCGTGCAGCGCCTCCAGGAAGTCGGTGCCGGTCAGGTGGATGGCCAGCTCGTCGCCGCGTGGCAGCAAGGTCAGGTCCAGCGCCTGGGTGTTGACGCTGAAGCGATGACGCGGGCCCAGCCGCACCACGTTGCCGCCCGCTTCGAACAGATCACTGCGGTCACGCAGTGCACGCACGGCCTGGTCGCGTACACCTTTCAGGCGCGCTTCGACGTCGTCCGCCTTGACGCTGTCGCGCAGCTCACGCAGACGCTCGGCCAGCTCGCGCAGCTTGAGCACCAGCGGGTCGCCGGCGAAGAAGGCGTTCAGTTCGTCGGCGCTGGCAAAGCGCTCGGTGCGCTTGGCCAGACCGTCCAGAATGCGGGTGGCGGCGTCGAGCACCGAGCGCGCCTTGCGCTGGCGCTCGTCCAGCAGCGCCTGCTTGTGCGTTTCAAAGGCTTCGATCAGCTCTTCGCGCTTGGCCAGGATGTCACCGAGGAACTGCTCGTGCTCGCCGAACTGGCTTTCCAGCTCTTCCAGCTGCACCAGCAGGCGCGACATCTGCTCGTCGGCGCGCTCCGGGTCGGTGGCCATCCCCAGCGCACTGGTGATGGACTGGGAGAACAGCGCGAACTGGGCCGCGAACTGAGCCACCGCCTCGGCGGAACCGAGGGTGCGGCGACGCTGTTCGGCACGCACCCGGCTCTGGTTGAGCTTTGCGTACACGGCCGAGATCGCTTCCACCACCCGGGTCCGGGCGGTGGCATCGTCCACCTTCAGCCCGGCCATCAGCGCAGACAGCATGTCCAGGTCGGCGGCCATGCCACGCATGCCGGCCAGCTGCTCATCCAGCACGCGCGCGCTTTCGGCCTCTTGGGCGGCTGCGTCCAGCGTCTGCAGGCGCTCGCCCAGCGGAGCCAGCGCGCGCTCGTCGGCGAGGAACTGACCGGTGGCGGCGCCAATCCGGTCGTGCGCCTCCTGCAGGGCCGTGGTCATCGCATCGATCACGTCGGTGTCGATGTAGCGATAGTCGCGAATGGTCAGCAGGTGACCGCGCTGGGTGGAGATCGCGTTGAGCGCTTCCACGAACGCCTGCACGTCGGTCCAGTTCTCCGGCTGCAGCCGGCCCAGCAGGGCCTTCTGGCTGGACTGTGCCTGGGCCATGGCCTGCGCGGACTGCTGGCGGATGCTCTGGACCTTCTCGTACTCGTCCAGCACCGACTCGCCGGTGGCACTGATCTCACGCAGCAGACCGGCCGCACCATCACAGCTGGCGTCGTCCAGCCAGTGGTGGGCGTCGAACATGCGACGGGTGTCCTGCACCAGGCGCTGGTAGCGCTGCACCGAGACGTCCCGGCCCTCGATGGTGCGGGCCAGGTCGAACAGGTTGGAAACGCCGCGGACCAGCTCGGCATTGCCGATACGGCCCATGAAGGTGTTGCCCGGCGGCCGGCTGGCGGCAAACTCGTCACTGCTGAACGGGGTCTGCCAGACCTGCATCGGATGGATGCGGGTCGGCTCGGTGCCCTCCGCATGGAACAGCACCATGCGCCCGTCATGCATGAAGGCGTAGCCGTGGCCGAACACCGGGTTCTGCAGCACACGCTGGATGGTGTTGTAGACGAACAGCGCCGAGCGCCCGCCTTCACGCTCGTAGAAGATGTACAGCACGTCCTCGCCATTGGGCGAGCGGATCGCACGCTTGAACTGCATGCCCTGCATCGAGGCGTCGAACGCCTTGTGCTCGCCGCTCTGCAGGTAGTAGCCGCCGGGGAAGATGATGCCGTGGTCTTCCGGCAGCTGCACGCACGCCTGCACGATGGCGTCGTTGCGCACGATCGCACCGGTGAGGGTGTTGTAGATCAGCCCGCGCCACACGGTTTCGCGGTACGGCAGCACCTTGAGCAGCACCAGCGAGCCAACCCGCACGAAATCGAACTGGGCGTCGTCCAGCGACTGGGTGCTGTCGTCGACCGGCTCGCTGTAGATGCCCTGCCCGCTTTCGGTGTTGTTCTCGACCTTGATGGTGAGATCGCCACCAGTGGTTTCGACGAACAGGGTGTCGAGGATGTTCAGGTGTGAATGGCGACCGCTGACCGCCATGTCACGGGTGGCACGGATCCATTCGAAATCAAATGGGGGCGGCAACGCGATGTCACGCTCGCCGCGCGCATCCAGATAGGTCAATTCGCCCTCGCGCGACACCGCCCATCGGAATACGCGCACGTCACTGCTGCGCTCGCCGATCTGGAACGAGGCCAGCAGCTTGTCACCGACCTTGATCAGCTGCAGCAGGCGCGCATGCTTGTAATAGGCGTACAGCTCGCCGAAGTCATGCACGAACCCGGCCTGGGCCAGGAAGCTGCCCTTGGCGTCCACCGGTACCACGTCATAGCCCTCGCCCGACTGCACCAGCCGGTACAGGCCGAACACGTCCTCGACCCGGGTCTGGGTCTTCAGGCCCAGGTAGACGTTGTAGCCGAACAGCAGCAGGTCCGGCCCCACCTGCACGATGTCGCGGCCGACGCAGTTGTTCTCGCTGCGGATCCGGAAGCGGCCGATGACCTCCAGCCGGCTGTCGCCGAACTCGGTCAGGCGCTGGCGGTTGAGCGCGTCGGCCAGCCCGCGCAGGCGCGTGCCCTGCTCACCGAGGCGGCGGCGCAGCACTTCATAGGCACCGCCCTGGGCGACCGCCTGATCGACAGTGGAGGTGGCTTCCGCCGACGGGGCGTCGGGACGGGGGGCGGAATCAGACATCGGCTTCCTTCCGGGTCACGGAGCACCGGCCGGAGGTACCGGCCGGTGAACATGTAGAGCGGGGATCTGCCCCGCTCAGCGGGCGTCGACCACGGTGGCCGACACGGTGTCGGACACGGCCGTGTGCTCGTCGACGATCTGACGCGGCGCGTCTTCGCGTGCGGTGACGCCCAGGTAACGCTGCATCAGGTCCTGCACGATCGGGCTCTTGCCGGCCAGGCCTTCAATCGACTTGCCCAGCGAGACCGCCTTGATCAGGTTCTCGAACATGCCGCCGTCGCCACCGACCAGGTCGATATCCGCATTGCGCAGCGCGCTGGCGATGACACCGGCGTTCTCGCGCGAGACTTCCTTGCCGGCTTCGATCGACGCAAGGGCCTGCTTGAGGCTGTTGTCCAGCATCATGCGGAACTCTTCGTGGCCGCGGGCGCTGTCGCTGAGCGAGGCGATGGCTTCGAACTTGCGGACCAGGCCTTCGGCTTCGGCCAGCAGCTTCTTCTGCACCACGCCGGCCTCGGCACCGCCGACCGATTCGGTCGCGGTGGCACGGGCACGGCCCATCTGCTCCTCACCCTGGGCCTGGGCATGCAGGGTTTCGGCGAGCACGCGGGCGTCGTTGGTGCCCTGCTTGAGGGTGGCGTCGGCCTTGGCCTCGATCACGCGGGCTTCGGCAATACCCACCTTCTCGATGGCCAGTGCCGAGGCTTCACGCACCTGCGCTTCGGCCAGGCCCGGTGCGGCCTGTTCGGCACGGGTACCGTCGGCCAGCAGGCGCTTGGCTTCGGCCTGCTTGCCGGCGGCTTCGTGTTCGGCCTGGGCCAGCGTGGTGATCTCGACTGCGCGGTGCTTGGCCGCGGTTTCGGCGGCCTGCGCTTCCTTGACCTGGCGCACCAGCAGTTCCTGTGCCTTGGCTTCGGCTTCCAGGATCAGCACCTGCTTCTGGCGGTCCGCCTCGGAAACTTCACGCACTTCCTTGATGCGTTCTTCTTCCTGGGCCACGGTCTTGTCGATGGCGATACGTTCGCGGGTGATGTTGGCCACATCCATCTTGCCGGACTCGACCACCTTGTCGCGCTCCACGCCCTGCAGTTGCACTTCGCGTTCGGTGGTGACCTGCTCCAGCTGGCGTGCGCGTTCGACGCGCTCGGCTTCGATGGCGACGGCGCGCTGACGGTTCTGCTCGGCGACTTCGACTTCGCGCAGGCGGTTCTGCTCGCGGATGTCGATCAGTTCCTGGGCCTCGATGCGGGCATGCTCGGACAGCTGGCGCTGCTCTTCCTGCACCTTGGCGGTTTCAGCCTGCTCGCGGGCCTGGATGGTTTCGATCTCACGCTTCTGCCGGGCCTCGGCTTCGGCCTGCTGGCGTTCCAGCGCCAGCAGCGCTTCACGCGCTTCGACGTTCTTCTTGGTGATGGCCAGCTTTTCGTTCTGTTCCAGCTCGTTGGTGACCACGTTCTGCGTGGCGGTCAGCTCGGTGATCTTGCGGATGCCCTGGGCATCGAGAATGTTGTTCTGGTCCAGCAGCGACTTGGGCGTCTGCTCCAGGTAGTCGATGGCGACGTCCTCGAGCGCGTAGCCGTTGAGGTCGTTGCCGATCACCGCGATGATCTCGTCGCGGAATTCCTGGCGCTTCTCGAACAGTTCGGTGAACTCGAACTTCTTGCCGACGGTCTTGAGTGCTTCGGAGAACTTCGCGTTGAACAGATCGTCCACCGCGTGCTTGTCCGAGGCGCGGTCAGCACCAATCGCCTTGGCCACGCGCAGCACATCGGCCTGGGTTTCATTGACGCGCAGGTAGAACGCCACGGCAATATCAGCGCGCATGTTGTCGCGGCAGATCAGGCCTTCCTTGCCACGACGGTCGACCTGCAGGGTGATCAGGCTGATGCGCATGAGTTCGGCGCGGTACAGCACCGGGATGATCAGTGCACCGGTGAAATGCACCTTGGGCTGGGAGCTCATGTCGTTGACGATCAGCGCGACGCCCTGGTCCACCTTGCGGTAGAACGCCTTGAACAGGCCGGCAAGGCCGAGCAGCAGGACTATCAGTACGCCCACGCCGATCAGGAACGGGGCCATGGCAGCAACACTCATCGATGGATCTCCTTATCGCCCGCAATCAGGCTGTCTTGGAACGAAAGCGCGGGGTGGCTGTCTTCGGCAGCGACCCGGTAATGGTTGTGTTCGGCAACGTAGTCGATCAGCACCACGCGCGACCCGCGCGGCAGGGTCTGGCCGTCGGGCAGGCGGACCTGCAGGATCAGCCCGGCCCCGCCATCGTCAACGGTGGCGTAGCCGGTGCTGGCGGTGACCTGCGGTGAGGCGATCACGCCGATGCGGCCCAGCAATGACGTTTGTGGCACGGCGCGCAGGCGCAGCAGCAGGCGACGCACGGGACGCAGGATGAGGGCGGTGAGCGGCACGGCCGGCACCAATGCCAGCAGCGCCACCGCGCTGCCGGCGGCCCAGCGCAACGGCACCGGCAGCGGCTGCAGCAGGAACAGATGGGTGAGGTAGGTGCCGGTCCAGCCGAAGAAGGCCAGCAGCGCGATCACCAGCATGACCGGTGCGCCACCGAGGCCGAGCCGCGAGAACATGCCGGAGATGCCGTGCAGGCCCTCCTCGCCACCGCCCAGGTCGATGCCGTCGGTGGCAAAGCCGTCGTCGACCACGCCACAGGCGGCCAGCAGCCAATAGACCATGGCAAATGCCAACACG
The DNA here is from genome assembly GCF_031834595.1 of Stenotrophomonas oahuensis. Taxonomy (NCBI): domain Bacteria; kingdom Pseudomonadati; phylum Pseudomonadota; class Gammaproteobacteria; order Lysobacterales; family Lysobacteraceae; genus Stenotrophomonas; species Stenotrophomonas oahuensis. Next base: position 213,658 of record NZ_CP115541.1, read on the forward strand.
ATGCTGTACGGCAGCGTGGGGAATGTCAGCGCGACATTGAGAAATTCGGCCATTTCACGACTTCCTTGCATCGATGCCGCGGTTTCCCCCTGCGGCGTCCCTGGGAACGCGCTCCGGCGCTCCCTTGTTTCGTTGATGCTACGTGAAATTGGCGGTGGCGCACATAGGGGGTTTCTGACCCTGTGTGTGAATGCGGCTGATGTCTCACGACCAACGGTCGTGAGCTACCCGCCGATTCGGCCCGTTGGGCCTAATCGGCTTCGTGGCAATCGGCGCGGCGGACTTCCTCTACGAACTTGCGCATCTTGTAGCCGTCCTTGATGCCGGGTTCGGTCTCGATGCCGCTGGAGACGTCCACGCCCCACGGCAGAGTGGCGACGATGGCGTCGAACACGTTGTCCGGTGTGATCCCGCCGGCCAGCAGGAACGGACGATGCAGGCCGGTGGGCAGGCGGGTCCAGTCGAAGGTCACGCCAGTGCCGCCGCCACCGCCGGGCGCGTGGCTGTCGAACAGGAAGCCGGCGGCACTGGGATAGCGCAGCTGCAACTGGCGCGCATTGACCTCTTCACGCCCGCCCATGGCGACCGCTTTCAGATAGGGCATGTTGAAGCTGCGGCAGAACGCCTCGTCTTCGCCACCATGGAACTGCAGCAGCGTGGGCCGCACGGTGCGCAGCACCTCGCGCACCTCTTCCTTGCTGTTGTCGCGGAACAGGGCTACCACGTCGACCATCGGTGCAATCGCCTGGCGCATGGCGCGGGCTTCGGCCGGGGCCACCCGGCGCTTGCTTTCACGGGCGAAGATGAAGCCCACGGCGTCCACACCCAGCTCGCCGGCCAGGCGTACGTCGCCGGCGCGGGTCATGCCGCAGAACTTGATGCGGGTGCGGTAGTAGGAGCGGCTCATAACGTAACCTCGGCAGGCAGGTGCCAGTTGTCGGGATACAACGGGCCAACGAACACAAGACCCTGAGACGGTGCAGTGGGGCCGGCCACGGTACGGTCCTGGCCGGCGAGCAGCTCGGCCATCCATGACACCGGTTGTTCCCCACAACCGATCAGAATCAGTGAGCCGACAATATTGCGCACCATGTGATGAAGGAATGCATTGGCCTGAACGCAGACCTCGATCACCTCGCCCTGCCGGGTCACGCTGATCGCCTGCAGCTCGCGCCGGGCATGCAGCGCTTCACACTGGACACTGCGGAATGCACTGAAGTCGTTTTCACCCAACAACGCCTGCCCGGCCTCGTGCATGCGGGCGGCATCCAGCGGCCGGCGCTCCCAGCTGAGGGTCTGCCGGTACAGTGCGGGACGCACCTGACGGTTCAGCAGGCGATAGCGGTAGCGCCGCGCCCGGGCAGAAAAGCGGGCGTGGAAATCATCGGCCACCGGCACGCACCAGCGCACCGCGATGGAGCGCGGCAGCCGCGTGGTCGTGCCCAGGGTCCAGCCGCGCGGGTCGCGCACGGCGTCGGTGTCGAAATGGACGACCTGGCATTCGCCGTGCACGCCGGCGTCGGTGCGGCCGGCGCAGGTCACCTGGATCGGTGCATCCGCCACCGAGGACAGCGCCTCCTGCAGGCTGGCCTGCACGCTGGGGCAGCCGCTTTCCCCCAGTTGCTGCCAGCCCTTGTACTCACTGCCGTCGTACTCCACGCCCAGTGCGTAGCGCATGGTCAACCTCGATTACGTCGTTGAAGGCCGGCCCTGCGGCCGGCCAGGGCTTGCGCCCGGTGTGTCACGGCAGGCGGGCCAGCAGCTCGCGCGCCTGGATCTGGCTGTGGATGTCGCCGGCGGCGGCTACTTCCTGCAGCAATGCACGGGCGGTATCGGCATCCCCCAGGTCGAGGTAGGCGATGGCCAGCTCCAGCCGCTCGCGCCCCGGGGTGCCCAGCGTTTCCGCGCCGGCGACAGGCTCGCTGGCCACCGCAGCGGCGGCGGGATCAACCGGCTCCTCTGCCGCAACGGGCGCAACAGGCTCTTCGGGGAACTCGAACACGCCGCGATAGGACGGCTGCGCCGCCGCATTCCAGGCGTGCGCGGGAACCACCACGTGATCATGATTCGCCACGCCTGCATCGGCGGCAGGGCCGCCCTGGCCGGGCTGCGGTTCCAGTGCGAACACGGGTTCGCGGCGCGCCACTTCGGCGGCCAGCTGATCGGCGGTGCTGTCGTATTCGGCCGAGTCGTAGGCCAGCTCGGCATCCTGGTCGGCCTGCTCCTGGTCTGCGCGCTCCTGTGTCGCCAGCTCGTCGACGTAGCCGGCAGCCGGTACCGCGGCCGCCAGCGCGGCAGCATCGAATCCATCGCGGCGCAGAGGCGGCAATGGCGACGGCTTGCGGCGGCGCGCCAGCGCCCAGCCGGCTACCACCACCAGCAACACGCCCAGCCCCAGCCAGTACCAGCCGCCGCCGCCCTCACGGGCCGCCGGGGCGTCCGCCAGGCGCTGCTGGGCCGCGGCGAGGTCGCTGTCCTTCATGCTGATCAGCGCTTCCTGCTGCTTCTGCAGTTTCTCCAGTTCGGCCACGCGGCCGCGCAGCTCTTGGATTTCCGCATCGCGGGTAGCCACGTCTTCCTTGGCCTGCTGCAGTTGTTCGTTGCCCAGCATGTCACCCTCACTGCCGGCAGCAGTGCCGGTGATAGTCCCTGCGTTGTGGTCGGTGGCGGCAACCGCGGGGGCGATTTCCAGTCGCCCGCCAGCGCTTGCCGGCGCGGCCGCCGTTGCTGCGCCCGCTGCGTTGGCCGGCGTACTGGCTGGCGTGCTGGCCACGCCCGTGGCGGCAGGTTGCGGAATGGCCGAACGGGCCTGACGCCACTGCGCGGTGTGCTCGCGCACCATGGCCGCGGCTTCGGCCGCATCCACCGGGGTTGCTGACGCAGCATCGGCCGTACGCAGCACCGCGCCCTGCTTGAGCAGGTTCACATTGCCGCGAATAAAGGCTTCGGGATTGGCGCGCAACAGCGCGATCATCGCCTGGTCACGGCTGAGGCCGCGTTCGCGGGCCAGGCCACCGGCGATTTCAGACAGGGTCTGGCCGCGCTGCACGGTGATGCTGCCATCGGGCGCAACGGTCGGAGCCGGTGCAGGACGCGCCGGTGCGGGGGCACGCGCGGATGCGGGCGCAGCATTGCGGGCCGGCACCGGACTGGTACGCGACGGGGTCGCTTCGGCCGGCTGCGATTCGGCGGCCAATGGTTCGGCCACCGTCGGTGCCGGTTCGGGCTCGCGCACGATGGCGTTGGACATCGCCCCTTCCGGCGCGACGATTTCAGGTTCAGCCACGGCCAGCGCACTGTCAGGCGCATCGACCAGTGCGGAATACTCGCGCACCAGACGCCCCTGCCCCCAGTCGGCTTCGATCAGGAAGTTCAGCGACGGCGTGGTGACCGGGGCCTGGCTGCTGACCCGGACCACGGCGCGGCCCTGGGTGTTGCGGGTGAGTTCGAACTGCAGTTCGCTGACCAGACCGGTGGGGCGATCCAGCCCGACCCGGGCGAAGGTAACCGGCGAAGCCAGCGCGACGCGCAGGTTTTCCAGTTCAGACGGGTCGGCGGAAATGATCGGAATTTCGGCCAGCAGCGGCTGACCGGGCTTGGACAGCACGCGGATGTCGCCCAGGCCCAGGGCCATGGCCGAGCTGCTGGCCAAGGCCAGCAGCAGGGTGGAAACCACCTTGAGCGGGCGCTTTGCGCCCGGAGCTCGTTTCTTCATGCCGGCAATATAGCGATTCCGGACGATTCCAGCCACGCAGGGCGTGGCGTTGCATCAACCTTCGGCGGCGACCAGCTCGGCCAGCTGCACGGCGTTCAAGGCCGCACCCTTGCGGATGTTGTCCGACACGATCCACAGGTTCAGGCCACGCGGATGCGAGATGTCTTCACGGATGCGGCCGACGTACACCGCGTCGGTGCCCGAGGCATGCGTCACCGGGGTCGGGTAGCCGCCAGCTTCGCGGCGGTCCACCACTTCCACGCCCGGCGACTGTTCCAGCAGTTCGCGCGCGGCTTCCGGCGTGACCTTCTCACGGGTTTCAATCGCCACCGCTTCGGAATGGCCATAGAACACCGGCACGCGCACGGCGGTGGGGTTCACCAGAATGCTGTCGTCGCCGAGGATCTTGCGGGTCTCCCAGACCAGCTTCATTTCTTCCTTGGTGAAGCCGTTGTCCTGGAAGTCGTCGATGTGCGGGATCAGGTTGAAGGCAATCTGCACCGGGAAGCGCTGCGGATCGATGTCCTGGAAGCTGAGCAGCTGGCCGGTCTGCTTGCCCAGTTCTTCCAGCGCCGAACGACCACCGCCGGACACCGACTGGTAGGTGGCGACATTGATGCGCTCGATGCCATAGCGGCGGTGCAGCGGGGCCAACGCGACCAGCATCTGCATGGTCGAGCAGTTCGGGTTGGCGATGATGCCGCGCGGACGGTTGGCAACCTGTTCCGGATTGACTTCAGAGACCACCAGCGGCACGTCGTCGTCGTAGCGGAAGGCCGAGGAGTTGTCGATCACCACTGCACCGGCGGCGGCAAACTTCGGGCCGTATTCCTTGGAGACGCTGCCACCTGCGGAGAACAGCGCGATGTCCACGCCGCTGGGGTCGAACTCGGCCAGGTCCTGGACCTTGATCTTCTGGCCCTGGAACTCGATTTCACCGCCGGCCGAGCGCGACGAGGCGAGCAGGCTCAGGGTGGCGATGGGGAAGTTGCGTTCGGCCAGGATGGACAGCATTGTTTCGCCCACCGCACCGGTGGCACCGACGACGGCGACGTGGAAACGACGATCTGCATTGCTCATAAGAACCTCTGTGTAAGGTGTACCGACCAACGGTCGGTACCTACCGGGTGTGTACCGACGGTTGGTACATACCGCACTATTTGGATTGGAAAACGCACAGCGGGCTGGGTTCGGGGAACCTCACGTGTTGGCCGCGGAGGTTCCCAGTCGTTTGTCGTCTTTTTTGCCGCCCACGACAGCGCCGCCGGCTTTCACGGCAGCCACTGCGTCGGCGTTGAGCGCGCTCGGCGGATGATTCGCATTCGGGCCCTGCCCCAGCGCGGCGGTCAGGTTGTCCACCGCCAGCTGCACCATGGCGCGGCGGGTCGCCTGGCTGGCACTGCCGATATGCGGGGTCAGCACGATGTTTCGCAGTGCAAGAAGTTCCGGGCGCACCGTCGGCTCGCCTTCGAACACGTCCAGACCGGCGGCAGCCAGACGGCCATGGGCCAATGCGTCGGCCAGCGCGAGTTCGTCGACGATGCCGCCACGGGCGATGTTCACGAGGGTGGCGGTCGGCTTCATCTTCGCCAGTGCGGCAGCATTGATGATGTGATGCGAGCTGGCGCTGTAGGGCAGCACCAGCACCAGGTGATCGACTTCGGCCAGCAGGGTGTCCAGGTCGACATACTGCGCGCCAACCTCGGCCTCGGTGGCCTCCGGCAGGCGCGAGCGGTTGTGGTACAGCACGCGCATGCCAAAGCCGAGCGCGCCGCGGCGGGCGATGCCCTGGCCGATACGCCCCATGCCGAGGATGCCCAGCGTGCTGCCGTGGATATCGGCACCCAGCATGGTCTGGAACGACCACTGCCCCCACTGCCCGTCACGCAGCCAGCGCTCGGATTCAGTGATGCGCCGGGCCGTTGCCATCAGCAGCGCAAAGCCGAGGTCGGCCGTGGTTTCGGTGAGGACATCGGGGGTGTTGCTGGCGAGGATGCCGGCCGCGCTGAGCGCGTCGATATCCAGATTGTTGTAGCCCACGCCGACGTTGGCGATGGCGCGCAGCTGCGGTGCACCTGCGATTTCAGCGGCACCAATGCGTTCGTTGAGGGTGATCAGCGCGCCATCGACCTGGGCCAGCTGGTCGGCCAGCATGTCGGGGGTATAGCGCGTTACCGCGTCGGTCACGGCCAGGTCGAAATGCTGCCCGAGCTGTTCGATGACGTCATCGAACAGCGGCTGGCTGACCCACACCCTGGGACGCGTGTCAGCCATCGATGCCGCCCGGAATGCGCGGAGTGATCTCGCCGACATCGCCACACTGGGCGCGGTGGCGCAGCGCCTGGTCCATCAGCACCAGCGCCATCATCGCTTCGGCGATGGGGGTGGCGCGGATGCCGACACAGGGGTCATGGCGACCGGTGGTGATGACGTCCACGGCGGCACCGGTTGCGTCCACCGTCGCGCCGGGCAGGCGCAGGCTGGAGGTGGGCTTGAGCACGATCGAAGCGGTGACCTGCTGCCCGGTGGAGATGCCACCGAGGATGCCGCCGGCGTGGTTGCTGGCGAAGCCTTCCGGCATAATCAGGTCACGATGTTCGGTGCCCTTCTGCGCGGCGCTGGCAAAGCCATCGCCAATTTCCACGCCCTTGACCGCGTTGATGCTCATCAGCGCGGCAGCCAGTTCGCCATCGAGCTTGCCGTAGATGGGTTCGCCCCAGCCCGGCGGCACGCCGTCGGCCACCACGTTGACGCGCGCGCCGACCGAATCGCCGGACTTGCGCAGCGCATCCATGTAACTTTCCAGCGCTGGCACCTGCTCGGCTACCGGCCAGAAGAACGGGTTGTCTTCCACCGCCGACCAGTCATGGCCGGTGGGGGTGATTTCGCCCAGCTGCGAGAGGTAACCGCGCACGCTGACCCCGTAGCGCTGCGCCAGCCACTTCTTGGCGATGACGCCAGCAGCCACGCGCATGGTGGTTTCGCGCGCGGACGAGCGACCACCGCCGCGCGGATCGCGGATGCCGTACTTCTGCCAGTAGCTGTAGTCGGCGTGACCCGGACGGAACTGCTGGGCGATGTTGCTGTAATCCTTGCTGCGCTGATCGGTGTTGCGGATCAGCAGCGCGATCGGGGTACCGGTGGTGCGGCCTTCATACACGCCCGAGAGGATTTCAACCTCATCGGCCTCGCGGCGCGCCGAGGTGTGCCGGCTCTTGCCGGTGGCACGCCGCTGCAGGTCGTGGGCGAATTCGTCGGCGCTCAGTTCCAGCCCCGGCGGGCAGCCATCGACCACGCAGCCGATCGCCGGACCGTGCGATTCGCCGAAGGTGGTGACCGACAGGAGCTTGCCGAAGGTATTGGAACTCACGGCCGCTGCGCCGCCAGTTCGGTGATGCGGGCGCTGTGGGCGATCAGCTCGCGGCATTCGACCGCGAAGATGCCCATCTGGCCAACCTTGAACTCCACCCAGGCGAAGTCCACTTCCGGCAGCAGCTTGATCAGGTGCTGTTCGGACTCGCCCACTTCGCAGATCAGCAGGCCGTCCTCACTGAGGTGCAGCGGCGCGTCACGCAGGATCTTCAGGACCAGATCCAGGCCGTCGTCGCCGGCGCGCAGGCCCATTTCGGGCTCGTAGGAGTATTCCTGCGGCAGCGCGTCGGTTTCGTCATTGGTGACGTACGGCGGGTTGGTCACGATCAGGTCGTAGTGACGGCCAGTGAGGCCGTTGAACAGGTCCGACTTGAGCAGGGTGACGTTGTGCGCCTGCAGGCGTTCCTTGTTTTCTTCAGCCAGCGACAGCGCGTCATCGCTGAGGTCGACGCCGTCCACTTCCCAGTTCGGGTAGTAGTGGCCCATGGCGATGGCGATGCAGCCCGAACCGGTGCACAGGTCCAGCGCGCGGTGCACGTCGCGACCGGCCAGCCACGGTTCGAAGCCGGACTCGATCAGCTCGGCAATCGGCGAACGCGGCACCAGCGCGCGGGTGTCGCTTTTGAAGCTCAGGCCGGCAAACCAGGCTTCGCCAGTGAGATAGGCGGCCGGAATGCGTTCATCGATACGGCGCTGGAACAGCTCCAGCACCTGCAGCTTCTCGTCGCGGGTGACCCGCGCCTGACCATAGGCCGGACCGAGGTCGTGCGGCAGATGCAGGCTGTGCAGGACCAGCTGGGTGGCCTCGTCCAGGGCGTTGTCGTAGCTGTGCCCGAAGGTCAGCCCGGCGGCGTTGAAACGGCTGGTGCCGTAGCGGATCAGGTCGATGATCGTATGGAGTTCGGCGGCCGTATCGGCAGTCATGGCAAGGCAACAGACAAATTGGCCCCCGATTATAGGCGCTGGAAGGGGCGGCGGCATCCGTTGCAGGCGAAACGGCTGGGCGGGGCCGGAGCCCTCCCCTATGATGGTGGGCCACTCCGGGAACGGGTTCTCCATGTTCAACCGCACCACAGGCATCATCCTGATCATCGCGCTGGCCGCCGGGCTGGGCCTGGTGACGGCGCAGAAGGTGTTCGCACCGAAGCCGGCGGCCAACCACCCCGCCACCGAAACCATCACCTTCTACCCGCAGCCGCGCCCGCTGCCGGACTTCAACCTGAGCCAGTCTGACGGCACCCGGCTGATTCCCGGCGAGCTGAAGGGTCACTGGACCCTGGTATTCCTGGGCTTCACCTTCTGTCCGGACGTCTGCCCGACCACGTTGGCCGACCTGGCCCGGGCCCAGAAAAGCTGGGAGACCCAGCCGGAAAGCCTGCGCCCACGGGTGCTGTTCGTGTCGGTGGACCCGGAGCGCGACACCCCGGCGCGACTGGGCGAGTACGCCCACGCCTTCCACAAGGACACTCTGGCGGCCACCGCCGACGTGCCCTCGCTGGAGCGCTTTGCCACCTCGCTGGGCTTCGTGTTCCAGAAGGTGGAAGGCAAGCATTTCGATGAAAACCCCCAGGATTACACCCTGGAGCATTCGGCCAGCCTGGCCGTCCTGGACCCGGACGGCAAGCTGGCCGGCCTGATCCGCCCGCCCTTCCAGGCGCAGGCCATTGCCCGCGACCTGCAGCTGCTGACCGAGAAAACCGCACCATGAGCCTGACCACGAAGCTGACCTACGTCCTGCCGCACCGCCTGCTGTCGTCCATGGCGCGGAGCCTGGCGTATTCCAGCAACCCGAAGATCTCGCGCTGGCTGATCGACACCGTGACCGCGAAATTCGGGGTGAACCTGGCCGAAGCGGCCAACCCGGACCCGCGCAGCTACCCGACCTTCAACCAGTTCTTCACCCGCGCCCTGAAGCCGGGCGCGCGCGTGGCCGATCCCAACCCGCGCAGCCTGCTGATGCCGGCGGACGGCCGCATCAGCCAGCTGGGCCCGATCCTGGACGGGGTGATCTTCCAGGCCAAGGGCCAGTCGTTTACCGCAGCCCAACTGCTGGGTGACGACGCCGCTGCCGAGGTGTATCGGAATGGCCTGTTCGCCACGGTGTATCTGTCGCCGAAGGACTATCACCGCGTGCACATGCCGTGGACCGGCACCCTGGTCGAGACCGTGCATGTGCCGGGGCGGCTGTTCAGCGTGGGCCCGGCGGCCGTGAACACGGTGCCGGCGCTGTTCGCCCGCAACGAGCGTCTGGTGTGCCACTTCGACACCAACTTCGGGCCGATGGTGCAGGTAATGGTGGGCGCGCTGCTGGTGTCGGGCGTGGAAACGGTGTGGAGCGGCGAGGAGATTCCCGCCTATGGCGACCGCATTACCCGCAAGGACTATCGCGGCAAGGGCATCACCCTGGAGCGCTTTGCAGAGATGGCGCGGTTCAATTACGGGTCGACCGTGATCGTGCTGCTGCCGCCGGGCGTTGCCGAGTTTGCGCCGGGGCTGGGCGCGGAACAGGCGGTGCGCCTGGGCGAGGCCTTGGCGACGTTGCGTTGATCGACGGGCGTCACGACCAACGGTCGTGACCTACCGTGGGGGACCCGACCGGTGGGCGTCACGACCAACGGTCGTGACGCCCACCGTCAGGCGTCGTCGCCGCCGTGCGCGAACTCGACCGGGCCCACATCCATGCCGTCGTAATCCTCGACGCCATTGGCTTCGGCCAGCGCCTGCAACTCATGGTTGCGCTTGTCCAGCGACTCGGCCGTGTGGATCTCGATCTTCTCCACATGCAGCACGTGGTAAGGCGCTTCGCCCTCTTCCAGCTCCGGCTCGAACTGCTCCACCACGGTGTAGCCCTGCTTCTCCAGCACATCGGCCAGTCCTTGCAGGGGCTCCGGCGTGGTGTTGACGAAGAAATAGCCCCAGACCAGGTTGCCCTGCAGGTCCCAGTCGGTGTTCTCGCGGATGTTGGCGAACATCTCGTTGATGGCGGTGATATCCATCGTCATTCCTTAAAAAAGCGCTTCAATGGCGGCGAGCCTAACAGGTTCCGGGCTACTTCCCGCATCCCTGCAGTTTCAGGGACTGCCCCTGCCGCAGTGCATAGGCCGGTGCTTTGAGTCCGTTGGCCCGGGCAAGTTCGCGTAGATCGCAACTGTATTTGTCGGAAATCCGCCCTAGGGTGTCGCCCTTGCCTACCTTCACGCTGCGCACCGGCTTGGGCTTGGGCTTGGCGGCCACGGCCACCGGCGCGGTCGGTGCGGTTGCGGCTGCCGCAGCTTCCACGCCGGCCACCGGCACCACGCTGCCCACTGCCACGTTGCCGGTGTAGCTGGCCGCGTTCGGGCGCACGATGGCGGCATTGAGGTCGGCGGTGATCAGGGTGCGGGCCAGGTCGGCGCGCGGGCCGGACACGCAGTAACGGTTGTACAGCCCGGCAATGCGGGTGGTGGCGTTGATGAGGGTGCCGGCCGGAATCCAGCCGTCCGCCTCATAGCGCGGGTTGAGGTTGCGCAGCACGCGCATGTAGCCATCACGGGTGCCGGCACTGCCCAGGCAGATGGTCAGTTCGTAGATGGTGGTCGACTTGGCCAGGCGCAGGGTGGCCGGCTGCGCGCTGATCTTCGGGAACTCGACGCCGTACTGCTGCGGGTGCAGGTAGATCCAGGCGGCGGCGATCACCATCGGCACATAGTCCTTGGTTTCAGCCGGGAACTGGTTGTAGACGCTGTCCACCCAGAAGCCCTGCCCCGGGTTCTGCCGGTACACGCGCAAGGACCGGCCTTCACCGCCGTTGTAGCCGGCCAGCGACAGCTCGACACTGTTGTTGAGCTCGCGCATGCGCTCGTTGAGGTAGGTGGCGCTGGCCTCGGCCGCACTGCGCGCATCGAAGCGGGTGTCAAATCCGGTGCCGTCCGGGCCCAGGCCGAAGCGGCGACCGGTGGCCGGCATGAACTGCATCAGGCCGGCCGCGCCTGCGCGCGAGCTGGCGTGCACGCGGCCGTTGGATTCCTTGGCCATGATGCCGAACAGCAGGGCCTCGGGCAGACCGCGCTTTTCCCATTCGGGCCACATCACCGAACGCAGGTTCTGGTAGTTCTCGTAACTGGTCAGCAGCGCCGGGCGCATGTCGGTCAGCCAGCGGCGGATGCCGGCCTGTACGGCGGGGTTGTACTCCACCATGTTGTCGAAGGCATGCCGCTTGTCGTTGAGCAGCGCAGCGGCACGGGCCGCCTCGGGCACGTCGGCGGCCAGCGGGCCGATATGGTCGGGGTCGGCTTCCAGCAGCGCTGGGCCACTGCCGGCGATCTCCTGCTCTTCTTCGTTGCCGGCATCGGCGTTGCTCTTCAGCAGGCGCTTGTAGGTGGTCAGCAGGTTGCTGACCTGGCAACCCTTCTGCGCCACGCAGTCGCTGACCACGTCCTCCATGTCTTCCAGCGCCGCATCGCTTTCGTTGCGGCCCTTGGGGTCGGCATTGGCGACCAGCACCTGGGCATCGGCATAGCGCTTCTCGGCAGCGGCCATGCGCTGGTCCAGCGCCTCGATCTTGACCTTGTCGCGCGCCGAGACACGCTGGGCCTGCGCCTGCGGCGCAACGGTGAACAGAGCAGCCAGTGCCAGCAGCGGCCAACCACGGACAAACAGGACAGGAACGGGCATCTTTGGCACTGTGAACGAATGAGCAGGCAGAGTAGCCGCGCAACTTGCATCCGGGCAACCCGGTCACGCGCCAGCCCCCTTCCGGCGTTTAGAATTTCCCCATTCACCTGCCCGACCACAGCGAGTTGACCATGGACCCGATCCTGCTTGGCAAAGGCGTCACCGACGATATCGCCGTCACCCTGCAACCCGCGCTGGGCAACCGCCACGGACTGGTGGCCGGAGCCACCGGCACTGGCAAGACCGTGACCCTGATGACCCTCGCCGAGGGCTTTTCACGGATCGGGGTGCCGGTGTTCCTGGCCGATGTGAAGGGCGATGTCTCCGGCCTGGCCGTGCCCGGTGCCGGCGGCGAGAAGCTGCTGCAGCGCGCGCAGGAGATCGGCGTAAGCGACTATGCCCCGGCGGGCAGCCCGGCGATCTTCTGGGACCTGTACGGCAAGCTGGGCCATCCGGTGCGCACCACCGTCAGCGAGATGGGCCCGACCCTGCTGGCGCGCATCCTGGAGCTCAACGACACCCAGGCCGGGGTGCTGGACATCGTGTTCAAGCTGGCCGACGACCGTGGTCTGCTGCTGCTCGACCTCGACGATCTGCGTGCCCTGCTCGGCCTGGTGGCCGATGAGCGCAAAGACATCTCCACCGAATACGGCCTGGTCAGCGCACAGACCGTGGCCGCGATCCAGCGCGCGCTGCTGCGGTTGTCGCAGGACGGTGGCGAGTCGTTCTTCGGCGAGCCGGCGCTGGAGCTGGCCGACTTGATGCGGGTCAACCACGACGGACGCGGGGTGATCGGCATCCTCGCCGCCGACCAGCTGGTGCTGAAGCCGCGGCTGTACTCCACCTTCCTGCTGTGGCTGCTGTCGGAACTGTTTGAAACCCTGCCGGAAGTGGGCGATCTGGAAAAGCCCAAGCTTGTTTTCATCTTCGACGAGGCCCACCTGCTGTTCGACGACGCCCCGCCGGCCCTGGTCCAGCGCATCGAGCAGGTGGTGCGGCTGATCCGCTCCAAGGGGGTGGGCGTGTATTTCTGCTCGCAATTCCCGGATGACGTGCCGGCCAACATCCTCGGCCAGCTGGGCAACCGGGTGCAGCACGCGCTGCGCGCGTTCACCCCGCGCGACCAGAAGGCGGTGAAGATCGCCGCAGAGACCTTTGTGCCGAATCCTAAACTGGATGTGGTGGCCACCCTGTCGCAGCTGGGCACCGGCGAAGCGCTGGTCTCCACGCTGCAGGACAAGGGCATCCCCTCGCCCGTACAGCAGACCCGGATCGCGCCGCCGCGCTGCCGCATGGGCGCGATCACCGAGGCCGAGCGCGCACAGGTGCGTTCCGGCAGCCCGGTGGGCACCCGCTATGACACCGCAGTGAACCGCGAGTCGGCGGCCGAACTGCTGGCCCAGCGCGCGGAGAAAGCGGTGCAGCAGGCCGACGCACCCAAGGCGCGTACGCGTGAGCAGGACGAGGCTCAGGATGGCGGCTTCGGCCAATCGATCAAGGACGCCATCTTCGGCACCAAGCGCCGCCAGGGCATGATTGAAACCATGGCCAAGCAGACCACCCGGACGGTCGGCACCAAGCTGGGCAACCAGATCGTGCGCGGCATTCTCGGCAGCATTTTCGGTGGCAAGCGCTGATGTCGCGTTGGCGTCCACCCGGCGAAAAGAGCACGGCGCTGATTACCGCACAGGGGCATCAGCGCCTGAAGAGCGAACTGGATGAGCTGTGGCGGACCAAGCGACCAGAGGTGGTGAAGGCGCTGGCCGCGGCGGCCGCCGAGGGCGACCGCTCGGAGAATGCGGAGTACACCTATCGCAAGAAGCAGCTGGGCGAGATCGACCGCCGGGTGCGCTACCTGACCAAGCGGCTGGAGTCGCTGCGGGTGGTGGATACCGTGCCGACCGATCCGCAGGCCGTGTTCTTCGGGGCCTGGGTGGAGCTGGAGAATGTCGACAGCGGCGATACCACGCGCTATCGCATCGTCGGTCCGGATGAGACCGATGCCGGTGCCGGCTGGATCAGCATTGACTCGCCGCTGGCGCGCGCGTTGCTGAAGAAGCGCGTGGATGATGAATTTGAGGTGGAGCTGCCCAGCGGGCGGACCGGGTTTGCGATCCTGGCGGTGGAATATCCTGCATAACCGCGCGCCACGACCAACGGTCGTGGCCTTCCCGGTAGGTCACGACCGTTGGTCGTGACCCGTGACATCGGGATACACCCGCCCCTCACGCAACGGCCGGAAATACCTCGCATCCGCATAAAACCGCGCGTCCTGCCGCGCCCACCATCCCGGCACGCCCATCAGCGGCAGGGGTCGCAGCTCCAGTGGATCACCCAGCACGCGCCCATCCTGCACGGCGCGCGCCACTGCAGTAACAGCACCGGCGTCATCACAGCCCTGCACCACCACACACTTCCCCACCAGCAACCGATCCGTCAGCAGCGCCTGTTCCATCAGCGCATGACCAAACACGGCGGCAATGGCAATGCGCCCGTCAGCCCAGGCGTCGGCCTGCGCGACAAACAACGCGTCCCAGTCATGCGCATCCCACGGCTGCAACAGCGCAGCATCCATCACGCGCACCACCACACCGCTCTCATCAAACTGGGTAAGAGCCGCCTGCGCGCGGTTGCGCTGGTGCCCGCCCCGCCCCTCGATGTGCCGGCATTGCTGCGCGTTGAGCGCACGTTTGAGCGCCGGATAGCGGGCCCAGACCAGGGCATTGAACAGGTCGTGCCAGTTGTCCGCACGGGTGGCAATTGCACCGAGCGCAATGCGCGTTTCGTAGTGAAGGCCGTCCGCCAGCAGCGCATCGGTCTGCTCAGCCAGGCGTTTATCGCCCAAGGCCAGACGTCGGTCCAACGAGGGCACCGACGGCCACTCAGGGCCTGTCAACAGATCCCGGAACTCGGCGATCTGCGCGAACAAGGGGTGGTCAAACGTAGCCGCGGCAACTTCCGCACGCATCGGCGCAACGAACCGGCGGCGCACGCCGCCGGCATCGGCCGCCGCTGTGGTCACAGCACCTTGAGGTCGAGCAGCTTGCGCGCCGGGTTTTCCTCGATCAGCGCGTCGCCATACAGGTCGTGCTCGTCGCTTTCGGTGATCTCGACATTGACGAACTGACCCACCTGCAGACGCGCTTCGTCGGCATTCTGGATGTGCACCAGACCGTCGATCTCGGGCGCGTCAGCCTTGGAGCGCGCCACGGCGATGCCATCTTCAATCGCATCGACCAGGCACTGCTGCACGGTACCGATCTTGGCCTCCAGACGCGCGGCGGAGATTTCCGCTTGGCGGGCCATGAAGCGGGCCAGACGCTCCTGCTTGACCTCGTCCGGCACCGCGCCGGGCAGATCATTGGCGGTGGCACCGGTGACCGGCGAGTAGGCAAATGCGCCAACGCGATCCAGTTGAGCCTCATCCAGGAACGACAGCAGTTCTTCGAACTCGGCCTCTGTTTCACCCGGGAAGCCGACGATGAAGGTCGAGCGCACGGTGATGTCCGGGCACAGCTGACGCCAGCGTTGCACGCGCTCCAGGGTCTTGTCGACCGCACCCGGCCGCTTCATCAGCTTCAGGATGCGCGGGCTGGCGTGCTGGAACGGAATGTCCAGGTACGGCAGGATGCGGTTCTCGGCCATCAGCGGCACCACGTCGTCCACGTGCGGGTACGGGTACACGTAGTGCATGCGGGTCCAGGCATCCAGTTCGGAGAGCCCTTCGCACAGCGACTTCATCCGGGTCTGATATGCCTTGTCACGCCACATGCGCTCGGCATACTTCACATCCACGCCGTAGGCGGAGGTGTCCTGCGATACCACCAGCAGTTCCTTGACGCCACCGCGCACCAGCCGCTCCGCTTCGCGCAGCACGTCGTCCACCGGGCGCGAGACCAGCTTGCCGCGCATGGAGGGAATGATGCAGAAGCTGCAATGGTGGTTGCAGCCTTCGGAGATCTTCAGATAGGCGTAATGGCGCGGGGTCAGCTTGATGCCGTAATCCGGCACCAGGTCCACGAACGGGTCATGCTTGGGCGGCAGCGCGGCATGTACCGCCTCCATCACGCTCTGGTAGTCCTGCGGGCCAGACACCGCCAGCACGTCCGGGTAGGCCTTGCGGATCTCCTCCGGACGCTTGCCCAGGCAGCCGGTGACGATCACCTTGCCGTTCTCGTTCATCGCCTCGCCGATGGCGTCCAGCGACTCGGTCACGGCCGAATCAATGAAGCCACAGGTATTGACCACGACCACGTCGGCCGAGTCATAGGACGGCACGATGTCGTAGCCCTCTGCCCGCAACTGGGTGAGGATGCGCTCGGAATCGACAAGGGCCTTCGGGCAGCCAAGGCTGACGAAGCCGACTTTGGGGTTCAGCTGGGACATGGATCGCGGGACTCTGGGGGCCTGGGCCGCTGCCGGGAGGGCAGGCAGACCTGGGGGCCGGGGCCTGAAAGGCCGCCAGTATACCGGGGTTGGGGGCTGGGCCCTGAATGGTGGACTTGTCCAGCCCCCGGCTGAAGGACAGGGTCAGTTCTCGTGGTTGGGCGGCCGCACCATGTCTGGCTCGCCGACGGTCACGCTGCCTGAGCCGCCACCGCCACCACCGCCCCCCCCACCGTTACCGCCACCCTGACCTCCGCCGCCGGGGTTGCCGCTGCCGCTACCGAGTCCACCGCCGCCGGGCTGGTCTCTGGGAACCTTGCCTTTGGTCATGTAATCGCCATCGAAGGTCTGGTAGTAAGTGGCGCAATGTGTCGCATTGCATATTGTGTAAGTGGTTTTGGTCAGATACATCCAGAACGGGACGTATCCATCGACAGCCACCAGCTTGGATTCCAGGAATCCCTTAGTATTTGCATCTATATCTGGAGCTCCCAGCCCACAAGAGGCGCAGTGGAGTGGCCCCCTGTCAAATGCCTGTATCCCAGCGCAGAAAAGCATAAGAACAAGGAAGCCCGAAACCATCCAAGCTCTCCTCGAAATCGAGATTACTCGATTAGTTACGACAGCATTCATTGTAGATCTCCTTGGATCTTTTATTTGCATCTTCCAGTTGATTGGCCGTCAGCTCCTTCTGCAGGTACCGCATGTTCAGCGGCACAGCGGAATGGGGATCGACTGTTTGCATCGCCATGTAGTAGGCATAGCTGGCGACGGGATCTCTCTCAACTTTCAATCCGTACAGGTGTGCATCAGCAATTCGCGAAAGCGCATCAACACTCCCTCGTTCAGCCGCAGCATTGAGATACTCCATTGCCTGACGCTTGTATTCTTTAACGGCATCAGGATCCTTGAACATTCCAGATATTCCGCCAAGCACCAGCTCAGCATCCGAGGCGAAGCGAATCTGTGCACCAAGGTGACCTTGACTCGCAGCCAATCGCAACCAATCCACTTCCTGCACCAGCCGCTCCGGCGACAGATCCTTGCATTCCTCCCACTGTGAACCTTCGATAGAGGAAGATGTCCCACTGGGTTTAAGCAGATTGCTGCACTGGAACAACTTGAGGTGGATCGCGTAGGACGCCGCTCCACTGCCCGCACGTGCCTGTGCCTCTAGATTTCGAATGACCGCCTCCGCGTCTCCCTCTGGCGCAGCTCCGAAATCTTCAACAGTGAATGCCTTCGCGCCCAACATTCGCTTGGTCAAACCATTTGCAGATTCCGGGTCACGTGACGCAGATGCACGCCTGGCTCCCTCGGCGACCGCGCTCGCCAGTGGGCTGACCGTCGGCACTCCCTCCTGCTTTAATGGCGTATCAGGTGCCGCACCATGCTCACAGCCGCCCAGCACCGACATCATCCCAACCACCAGCATTGCCTTGCGCATGCAGTCTCCTTTTCGTCAGGGGCCCGGCCCAGTGCCGTTCTGGAAGCGTCCGGGTGAGAGAAAGGATGTCCCGGGCATCGATCGCTTCCCATCGGTCGACTGCGCGATGCGGCATGGGCCTTGCCCTGCCCCAGAGGTAGCCAAAATCCGATGGCGAGGATGCGGCCCGGGATTCAGTCCCGACCCGCCCGATGTGGCACATCCGCTGACACCCCGCTAACCCACCGACAGCCGATAATGAACACCTGAACCATCAGGAGTACGGCAATGGGTGAGTGGGTCACGCTGGATACGCATTACGGTCCCGTCCGGGCCTGGCAGGCACTGCCGGAAGGCAAGCCGCGTGGAGGACTGGTGGTCATCCAGGAGATATTCGGGGCCAACCCGCATATCCGTAAGGTGGCTGAAGGATTTGCTCAGCAGGGCTATGCGGTGCTGGCCCCGTCGTTCTTCGATCTTGTCGATGGCCCCGAGGCCGATCCCGACGCCCTGCCCTACGACCAGGACGGGGTGAAGCAGGGCTTGGAGCGGGTCAATGCGCTCGGAGTGGAGAAGGCGCTGGAGATCGTCCGCGCGGCGGCCTCGAAACTGGCCCCGGCGGGCAAGGTCGGGACCGTCGGCTATTGCTGGGGCGGCAGCATTGCCCTGTTGTCCGCGTTGCGCCTGGGCCTGCCCTCGGTCAGCTATTACGGTGCCCGCAACGTCCAGTTCCTGGATGAGACACCCAAGGCACCGATCATGTTCCACTTCGGCGCGCAGGACAAAAGCATCCCGCCGGAGGCCGTGCAGACCCACCGCGAGAAGCTGCCGCAGATGGCCACCTATGTGTACCCGGCCGACCATGCCTTCAACCGGAGCGTCGGACACGCGTATGATCCAGACAGCGCCGCCCTGGCGCTGCAACGCACCCTTGACTTCTTTTCGGAGCATCTTGGATGAGCGAGTTTGAACTGGATTCCCGCCTGGCCACGGACAGTGTGCTGGTAGACGAAGGCCCGTTGTCGCAAGTGCGGTTGATGAATGATGAGCGGTACCCGTGGTTGATCCTGGTGCCGCGCCTGGCGGATATCACCGAGTGGATCGAGCTGGACGGCGAGCAGCAGGACAAGCTGCGCACCGAGTTGAACCGGGCCTGCAAGGCGCTCAAGGGCACCGACGGCGTGGAGAAGATCAACATCGGCTCACTCGGCAACATCGTGCGCCAGCTGCATTTCCACGTGATCGGCCGCCATCAGGGCGACCCGGCCTGGCCTGCGCCGGTCTGGGGCCATGGGCAGGCGCACCGGTTCGACCCGGATGTGCTGACCGAACGTGTCGCGTACTGGAAGGAACGGCTAGGATATTCGCCCCAGCCCTGAGTCCAGACCGAATCCCATGCGTTTCAATCTTGTCGCTGCCATCCTGTTGATTTTGATCGGCCTGTTCATGCTGGCCAGCAACCTGGGCTGGACCCAGTTGAACCTGTCCCGGCTGTTCCTGACCTGGTGGCCGGTGGGCCTGGTGGCAGTGGGGGTGGCGATGTTGTTCGGTCGCGGGAAATAAACCCGCGGACATGAAAAATGCCGGCCCATGGGCCGGCATTTTTGTTTTGCGGATTCGCCGGGCGGAGCCCGGTGCGGATCAGGTGCGCGGCAGGGTGACGCCGGTCTGGCCCTGGTACTTGCCGCCGCGGTCCTTGTACGAGGTTTCGCAGACATCATCCGGGGCGGCCTGGAAGAACAGCATCTGCGCCACGCCTTCGTTCGCATAGATGCGCGCCGGCAGCGGCGTGGTGTTGCTGAACTCCAGGGTCACGTGCCCTTCCCACTCCGGTTCCAGCGGGGTCACATTGACGATGATGCCGCAGCGCGCATAGGTACTCTTGCCCAGGCACACCACCAGGGTGTCGCGCGGAATACGGAAGTACTCGACGGTGCGCGCCAGCGCGAAGCTGTTGGGCGGAATGATGCATTCGTCAGCGGTGATGTCGACAAAGCTGCCGCTGTCGAAATGCTTCGGGTCGACAATGGTGGAGTTGATGTTGGTGAACACCTTGAACTCGCGCGAGCAGCGCACGTCGTAGCCATAGCTGGAGGTGCCGTAGCTGACGATGCGCTGGCCGTTGGCCTGCTTGACCTGGCCGGGCTCGAACGGCTCGATCATGCCGTGCTGTTCGGACATGCGGCGGATCCAGCGGTCACTCTTGATGCTCATCGGGGGGTCCTGGGTGCGTTAAGGCAAGAATTCTAAGCGGATCAGAGCAGCTGGGACAAAATGGGAATGCTGGCGCGCGGGCGCTTGCCCATTTCCTCGACCAGGCGCTCTGCAGCGGCCAGATAGGCCTTGGCCGCCGGCGATTCCGGCGCAGCGGCCACGATCGGCGTACCCACGTCGCCCTGCTCGCGGATGCCGATGTCCAGCGGCAGCGAGCCCAGCAGCGGCACGCCGTACTGCGCGGCCATGCGCTGGCCACCGCCATCGCCGAACAGGTGCTCGACCTGGCCGCAGTTGCTGCAGGTGTGCACGGCCATGTTCTCGACGATGCCCAGCACCGGCACCTCGACCTTCTCGAACATCTTCAGCGCTTTCTTCGCGTCCAGCGTGGCGATGTCCTGGGGAGTGGTGACGATGACCGCGCCGGCCAGCGGGATCTTCTGGGTCAGCGTAAGCTGGATGTCGCCGGTGCCCGGCGGCAGGTCGATCAGCAGGTAGTCCAGGTCGTCCCACAGGGTGTCGTTGAAGAACTGGGTCATGGCCGAAGTCGCCATCGGGCCGCGCCAGATCATCGGGGTTTCGTCCTCGATCAGATAGCCGATCGACATGGTTTCCACGCCGAACGCGCGCAGCGGCTCGATGGACTTGTTGTCCGGGCTTTCCGGGCGACCGCTCAGGCCCAGCATGGTCGGCACGCTGGGGCCGTAGATGTCGGCATCCAGCAGCCCCACACGCGCCCCCAGCTTCGCCAGCGCCACGGCCAGATTCACCGCCGTGGTGGACTTGCCCACCCCGCCCTTGCCCGAGCCCACCGCGATCACGTTGCGAACGCGCGGATGCGGGCTGAGGCCCTTCTGCACCTGGCTGGCATGGGGACGTCGAGAGGGGCTGGCACTCACTGCGGGCACTCCGGAAAAGCAGAACGGGAAAGCCCGCCACTATACAGGGCTGCCCACCCCGGCCCTGCCGCCAGCGGCTCCCTTTGCGTGAAACGCGGCAATCCAGATTGCGCATTCAGCGACCGCGGATGTCCCGC
This sequence comes from Stenotrophomonas oahuensis, assembly GCF_031834595.1. Lineage (NCBI taxonomy): Bacteria > Pseudomonadati > Pseudomonadota > Gammaproteobacteria > Lysobacterales > Lysobacteraceae > Stenotrophomonas > Stenotrophomonas oahuensis. The sequence goes on from NZ_CP115541.1 coordinate 234,460, forward strand.
CGTGTCCCGCGACTGTCCAAGGCGTCAAATCCGGCCTGCTACGCAGCACAGGGACGCAACCGGCCACCCCACAAATCGTACCTACGTCACAGTTTGGATTTTGATCGTTCCAATAGAAACCATCTTTTTACCCAGTTACATCAACGCGTTACACGATTAATGAGAACGAAAGATCCGCTTTGCATATCTTGTCTTTATGACTTTTCGATGAACAGTTGACAGGCTGCGTTAAGCCTGTGTTAACTTCGATTCATCAGCTCGTAAAGCTGGTGATGCAGGGGGCAAAGCAACGCCAACACCTGATCCGAGGGCACACGGAGACGCCTGCTGGTCACTGTCGCCGGTGTTTTACGCAAACGTTCGTTCCAAGGGGATCCATTCATGATCAATCGCAAGTCGCTCAGCCGTAACCCGCTGAGCTTCGCCCTGGCCACCGCCATGGTGTTCGCCGCTTCGGCACCCGTGTTCGCCCAGGACAGCAGCACCTCGACCGAAACGAAGGAAGAGGCAGCCGCGAAGAAGAAGGCTACCGACCTGGGCACCGTCACCGTCACCGGCTCGCGCATCAGCCGCGACGTGTTCAACTCGGTCTCGCCGGTGCAGGTCGTGACCCGCGAAGAAACCACCCTGGCCGGTTTCAACTCGACCGCCGCGGCCCTGCAGAGCAACAGCGTCACTGCTGGCAGCTCGCAGATCAACAATTCCTTCGGCGGCTACGTCACCAACGGCGGCCCAGGTGCCAATACCCTGTCGCTGCGCGGCCTCGGTGCCACCCGTACGCTCATTCTGCTCAACGGACGTCGCATCGCCCCGGCGGGCTCGCGCGGTTCGGTCGGCTCGGCCGACCTGAACGTGCTGCCCAGCGCGATGGTCGACCGCGTTGAAATCCTGAAGGACGGCGCATCGTCCATTTACGGCTCCGACGCCGTGGCCGGCGTGGTGAACATCATCACCCGCAAGAACGTCGACGGCGTGGAGTTCGAGTTCCAGCACAACGCCACCGAAAGCGGCGGCGGCGACGAAACCCGCTACTCGCTGGTCTTCGGCAACACCGGCGAGCGTTCGCACTTCTCCGGTTCGTACGAAAACTATCGCCGTAACGAAATGACCATCGGCGACCGCGGCTGGGCCAGCTGCCCGATGGACCGCCTGCGCGACCTGGATGTGGGCGACTACTTCGGCAGCGGTGACTACATCGACCCGACCACCGGCAAGTCCAAGTGCTTCACCCTGGATTCCGGCGGCGTCACCATCAACACCCTGGGTACGGCGACCTTCAGCGGCGCGAACCGCTGGCGCCCGAACCCGGCCGTCACCACCGGCCGTCTGCCGGGCTATGAGGCTGTCGGCTACTACGACCGCGACACCTTCGACCCGGGCCTGCTGAAGGAATCGCTGGTCTCGCCGGCCGAAACCCACACCCTGTTCTTCCAGGGTGGCGTGGACCTCGGCGTGATGGGTGATGCCGAGTTCTACTACGAGTTCCTGGGCAGCAAGCGCAAGTCGACCCAGACCGGTTACCGCCAGCTGTCGTATGACTACTCGGTAGGCAACCCGCTGCTGGGCAACCTGTCTACCCTGCCCGCCTTCGCGCTGCCGACCGAAACCTCGAATGGCCGCAACGTCGCTGCCCGTACCTTCATCGGTTTCGGCAACGACCGCAGCAAGCAGAACGTGGACTTCTACCGCGCGACCGCCGGTGTGCGTGGCTCGCTGGGCTCGGAGTGGAACTATGACTTCATGGTCAGCCACGCCGACTCCGATGCGGACTACACCTTCAACAGCTTCCTGACCAATCGTCTGGCCCAGAGCTTGAACGTGGTCTCCGACGGCGCTGGTGGCTTCAGCTGCGTCGACCCGTCCAACGGCTGTGTCGCTGCACCAATGCTCAACGCACAGACCCTGGCCGGCAACCTGCCGGTGGCCTGGAAGAACTTCGTCTACACCCAGGTGACCGGCAACACGACCTACAAGGAATCGACCGCCAACCTGAACGTCAACGGCCCGCTGTTCGACATGCCGGGTGGCACCGCTGCCGGTGCGTTCGGTATCGAATACCGCAAGGCCAAGATCGACGACACGCCGAGCATCGAGTCGATCAACCGCAACCTGTACAACCTGACCAGCTCCGACCCGACCCGCGGTAGCGACTCGGTATGGGAAGCCTACGGTGAAATCGAACTGCCGCTGCTGTCGGGCGTCACCGCTGCCGAAGAGCTGACCTTCAACGCATCGGCCCGCTACACCGACTACAAGTCCTACGGCGATGACACCACGTACAAGATCGGTGGCCTCTGGACCCCGGTGAAGTGGCTGTCGTTCCGTGCGTCGTATGGCACCTCGTACCGCGCTCCGGCGCTGTTCGAGCAATTCCTGGGTGCCACCAGCGGCTTCCTGGCAGCGTCCAGCGATCCCTGCAACAACTACGGCTCGCGCAACCCGACCACCCCGCGTTACATCAACTGCGCCTCCGAAGGCCTGCCGACCAGCTTCACCGCCACCAACTCGGTGCGTGTGGATTCGATCGGTGGCGGCCTGGTCGGTGCCAATCTGAAGGCTGAAACCTCCACCGCCAAGACCATCGGCATGGTGATCCAGCCGGAATTCGGCAGCGGCTTCGGTGACCTCTCCTTCGCGGTCGACTACTACGACATCGAAGTGGAGAACGGCGTGGCCCAGATGGGTGCCAGCTACATCCTGAGCACCTGCTACAACGGCACCACCGCTGATTTCGCCGCCAACAACGGCGTCTGCCGCCTGATCTCCCGTTCGGCCAACAACACCCTGACCGTCCAGAACGGCTATGCCAACCTGGCCACCGACAAGGTGCGCGGCCTGGACTTCACCACCCGCTATGTGCGTGACATCGGTCCGGGCGAGTTCCGTACCAACATCCAGATCTCGCGCTTCCTGGAGCAGTCCGGCAAGGTGTTCGAAGATGATCCGCTGGTCGATTCCAACGGCCTGATCAACAACCCGAAGTTCACCGGCCAGCTGGACCTGAGCTACAAGTTCAAGGAATGGCGCGTGCGTTACGGCCTGAACTGGGTGGACGACATGTCCAGCTATGCGTACTACGAGGAAGATCCCGCAACCTCGGCGTATGACCTGGCCGTGCCGAACTACATCACCCAGGACTTCTCGGTTCAGTACACCGCCGACAAGTGGCAGGCCACCGCCGGCGTGCGTAACTTCGCCGACAAGGAACCGCCGACCATCAGCCCGGGAGCCGGCGTGTACAACACCATCGGCAATTCCCCGCTCTACAGTGGCTATGACTACTTCGGCCGTACGTTCTTCGTGAACCTCAGCAAGAAGTTCTAAGCCTGCTTCACCAGCCGCCGCCCTTCGGGGCGGCGGTTGCGTTTGGGGCTGCCGCACGCATGCCGGCCCTCTTTCCCGCATGGACTCAGTGAGAAACGCATGAAGCACTACCTGTTCCTGGCCGCGCTGGCTGTTGCCGCGCCGCTGTCGCTTGCAGCCAAGCCGGCCGTTCCCACCATCGAACAACTGGCCGCCTTCCCCGCCATCTCCAGCCTGTCGATCTCGCCGGACGGAACGCAGATCGCCGGCCTGCAGGCCAACGGCGAGGAGCGCGTCATCCTGGTCTGGAAGACCGCAGACCTGGCGGCAAAGCCCACCGTGATCGGTGCCGGCCGCATGAAATTCCAGAGCGTTACGTTCATCAAGAACGGCCTGCTCGCGGTGACCCTCTGGCAGCCATATGACCTGCGCACGGACCGGGTCAACAAGACATTCATCAGCAAGTTCTTCATCACCGACACCGAAGGCAAGCAGTGGAAGGAGCCGATTTCGGTGCCGCGTGCCACCAGTCGCAATGAAGAGCTGGAACAAGCGCTCTCCAACCCGAGCGTGCTTGACAACCTGCCGAACGATCCCGACCACATCCTGGTGGTGAACGGCACTGGCAGCAATTCCGGCGACGTCTACAAGGTCAACCTGCGCAGCTTCACCTCGCAGCGCATCCAGAAGACCGAAGAGCGCGTGGCCGGCTACATGACCGACCTCAACAGCGAGCTGCGTGCCCGCCTGCGCCAGGACGTGGACGGTACCGGTGCCTACATCTCCACCGAGTTCCGAAACGTCGACACCGGCCGCTGGGAGGAACACTTCCGTTCCTACGTGAAGGACCGCGACATCAACCAGGTAGTCGGCTTCGCCGATGACCCGAACATCGCCTTCGTCCAGAGCAACGTCGGCCGCGACAAGACGATCATCTACGAATACGACATCAACGCCCGCAAACAGAAGGAAGTGCTGTACGAGCACAAGTTCTTCAATGCCGCCGGCGTGGCGATGAACCGCTACAAGGGCGTGGACGGGGTCCCGTTCGGTGCGCTGCTCGGCGTGGGCTACAGCGGTCCGCGGGCCAACGAGGTCGAGTGGACCAACCCGACCTTCAAGTCGCTCGAGGCCGGCTTACGCCAGGCGCTGGGGATCCAGTCCAGCGAAGTGACCCTGGTCGACCCGGCCACCGGCCAGCGCGCAACCACCTCGCTCGATGCCGACAAGACAGTTCGTCTGCTGGACTACAGCGCCGACCTGAAGACCTTCCTGGTCTCGGTGTCCGGCCCCTCGAATCCGCCCGAGTACTATCTGTTCAGCAACGGCAAGCTCAGCCTGCTGGCCAAGACGTATCCGCAGATCGATCCCGCCGCGCTGGGTACCACCAAGCTGGTGTATTACAAGGCCCGCGACGGTCTGGACATCCCGGCCTTCCTGACCACCCCGAACACCGAACTGTGCGGTGCCGGCCCCTGGAAGTCAGTGGTGCACCCGCATGGTGGCCCGTGGGGACGCGACAGCCTGGGCTTCGACGGCTCGATGTGGGTGCCACTGATGGCCTCGCGCTGCATGGCGGTGCTGCGCCCGCAGTTCCGTGGCTCGGCGGACTGGAGTCGCAAGCTGTGGATGGCCGGCGACGCCGAGTGGGGCCAGAAGATGCAGGATGACAAGGATGATGGTGCCAAGTGGATGATCGAGCAGAAGATCGCCCAGCCCGGCCATATCGCCATGTTCGGCTTCTCCTACGGTGGCTATTCGGCGTTTGCTGCTTCGGTGCGCCCGAATGGGCTGTACAAGTGCGCCATTGCCGGTGCTGGTGTTTCCGACATCAAGAAGATCTGGTCGCGCTTCTATACCAACCCGTTCTTCCGGCAGGCGCAGGCGAAGACCGTGGATGGTCTGAATCCGCTGGACAAGGCCGGTGAGATGAAGATCCCGTTGATGGTGTATCACGGTGATCGCGACCGTACCGTGCCGATCGAGCAGTCGGAATGGTTCGTGGCAAAGGCAAAGAACTCCGGCCAGCCGGTGGAGTACCACGCCATCGCCGACTACGCGCATGGGCCGGCGTGGACGCGGGCGATCATGGGCGATCAGTTGAAGCTGATTGATGATTACCTCACCAAGGGGTGTGGTGGCGGCGGGTTGTAAGGATTTGAACCGGTGGCACGCCGTGTGCGTGCCACCGGCTTTGTTTCCCCTGCACATGACCATGACCACGCTGATTCAACCGTGGTCTGGCGTAGGGACGCGCCATGCGCGTCCGTTCTTCGTTCCGGCGTCATGAACGTCTGACGCGGGGTTTCGATCATTTCTAAACGCCGGCCGCGGCGCGGTGGCGTTCGTTGATCGGTCTTCGGATGCTTGTGCCGCGCTGCGCGCGGGTACCACGCATGGCGTGGTACCTACGAATTGTTACGTGCGCAGGATGATGGCGTTTTCAATCCGACAGGATCGCCCGCGCCGCGTTATGCCCCGGGGCTCCGGTCACGCCGCCGCCCGGGTGGGTACCCGAACCACACAGATACAACCCCGGCAGCGCCCCGCGATAATCGGCCTGCCCGAGCATCGGCCTTGCACTGAACAACTGATTGAGACTCAGCGCGCCATGGAAAATGTCGCCGCCGATCAGCCCGAATGTGCGCTCCAGGTCCAATGGGCTTAGCACCTGCCGCCCCAACACCAACTGGCTGAAGCCGGGTGCGTGCTGGTCCACGGTGGCAATCATCAGGTCCGCCACCTCCTCGCGATGGTCATCCCAGCTTCGCCCACCTGGCAGCACCGGTGCGACGTGCTGGCAGAACAGGCTGGCCACGTGCTGTCCAGGCGGTGCCAGCGAATCGTCCAGCGTGCTGGGAATCAGCATCTCCACGATCGGTGCGCGCGACCAGCCGTGCTCGCGTGCATCGCTGTAGGCGCGGTCCATGTACGCCAGTGTGGGGGCGATGATGATGCCGGCGGTGAGATGATCGCCAGCACCCGGCAACACCTTGAAATCCGGCAGCGCCGACAGCGCCACGTTCATCCGGAATGTGCCGGATGCACAGCGCCAATTGGCCATGCGCTCACGGGTGGCTGCTGGCACCTGGTCCGGTGCCAGCAACCGTTCGTAAAGCAGCTTGGGATTCACATTGGCCACCACCGCGCGTGCAGGGATCACCTCGCCGCCCTCGGTTTCCACACCCACAGCGCGTCCCTGCTCGACCAGAACGCGGCGCACACCGGCATCCACACGAATCTGCGCACCGGCAGCCTCAGCCGCACGCGCCATTGCCTGGGTGATCGCGCCCATGCCACCGATCGCATGGCCCCATGCCCCTTTCACCCCGTTACTTTCGCCGAAGGCGTGATGCAGCAGCACATAGGCCGTGCCCGGCGCATGCGGACTGGCGTAGTTGCCGACGATGCCGTCAAACCCGAACAGCGCCTTTATGGGTTCGCTTTCGAACCAGCGGTCCAGGTACTCCGAGGCGGAGATGGTGAACAGGTCCAGCAGTTCCTGCCGCAGTGCCGGCTCCAGACCATGCAGGCGACGGCCCAGCTGACCCGCCCGCCACAGTTCGGGCAGCTGCCGCAGCCAACTGCCCTCGCCCACATTAGGCGGTGACTGCAGCGCGGTATCGCGCAGCACATCAGCAAACGCCTCCAGGCGCTGCTCGAACAAGGGGAGCTGCGCTGCGTCGCGCGCAGAGAAACGCGCGACCTCTGCCTGGGTGCGACCCGGACCAGCCAGCAGGTAATCACCGTCCAACGGCAGGAAGTTGTTGATCCCGCGCGGCACCACACGCAACCCATGTGCGGGCAGATCAAGATCCGCGATCACCTTCGGCTGCAGCAGTGACACCGTATAAGAGGCCACCGAATTTCGGAAACCGGGGTGGAACTCCTCTGTCACCGCCGCTCCACCGACCACGCTGCGGCGCTCAAGTACCAGCACGCGCTTGCCGGCCTGGGCCAGGTAGGCCGCACAGACCAGGCCGTTATGCCCGCCGCCAATGATGACCGCGTCCCACACACCCGTAGTGGCTTTGCTCATTCTGGCTGTATACACCGGCCGAACGGTGCCTGTCGCCCCGCGCACCGCGTTCACATGCCGCCGCTTGCCTTCGCCCATGACCTTCGACACCCTTGCAGGTCGGGCCGTCGGCGTATCGTCTGCCCCACGCTCCCGACGGGAGCACCCAATGCATGTCCATACGGCCTGGAGGCCTACCACGTGATCGCACGCACTCCCAAGATGGTTCTGCTGACCCTGGCCGTTTCGGCCGCGCTGGTCGGCTGCGGCAAGACTGATACCCCGGCTACGGACAGCGCGGCCTCCACCGCCACGCCGACGGCCGCACCCGCCGCGACGGACTTCAAGCTGGACGAAGCCAAGCTGCCGGCCTACAACGCCTTCCATCCGTCCGACCTGGACAAGAACCTGGACGCCTGCGCCGCGTTCGGCGACTACGTCAACAGCAAGTGGCTGGCCGCCAATGAAATTCCGGGCGACCGCACCAGCTGGGGCGCGTTCACCATTCTGGACGAGCGTTCGGTTGCCGTGCAGCACCAGCTGGCCGAACAGGTCGCCGCGGTGAAGAACCCGACCGGCATTGAAAAGATCGTCGGCGACTTCTGGGCCACCGGCATGGACGAGGCCAAGATCAACGCGCAGGGCATCGAGCCGATCAAGGCCGACCTGGCCGCCATTGACGGTCTGCAGGACAAGGACGCCATCGCCAACTACCTGCGCAGCTCTGCGGCCAAGGGCCAGAACGTGCTGTTCGGCTTCGGTCCGGAAGCGGACTTCAAGAACTCCTCGCAGAACATCGCCTACGCCAGCCAGGGCGGCCTGGGCCTTCCGGATACCACCTACTACACCGATGCCAAGAACGCCGACAAGCTGAAGGCCTACCAGGCGCACGTGGCCAAGGTGCTGGAACTGTCCGGCGTGGCGGCTGCCGATGCGGCCAAGCAGGCCGAGGAAGTGGTCAAGTTCGAAACCCGCCTGGCCAAGGCCTCCAAGTCCAGCGAACAGCTGTCGCGCGATGTGTCGCTGTACTACAACCCGGTCAGCGTGGCCGACGCCGACAAGCTGACCCCGAACTTCAGCTGGACCGAATTCTTCAAGGCCCAGGGCATTGCCGCGCCGGAGAAGTTCTCGCTGGCCATTCCGACCTTCCACCAGGAAGTGAGCAAGGCACTGGGCGACACGGACCCGTCGGTGTGGCGTTCCTACCTGCGCTTCCACACCGTGGACGCCGCCTCGCCGTACCTGGCCGATGCCTTCGCCGATGAAAGCTACAACTTCTACGGCAAGACCCTGAACGGCCAGAAGGAACAGAAGCCGCGCTGGAAGCGCGTGCTGGGCACCATTGAAAACGACGCCGGCGAAGCCTTCGGCCAGCTGTACGTCAAGGTCGCCTTCTCGCCCGAATCCAAGGCCAAGATGGAAGAGCTGGTCAAGAACCTGGCCGCCTCACTGAAGGAGCGCATCCAGGGTCTGAGCTGGATGAGCGACGAAACCAAGGCCAAGGCGATTGCCAAGTGGGAAACCTTCACCCCGAAGATCGGCTACCCGGACAAGTGGCGTGACTGGAGCGGGCTGACCACCGGCCGTGACAGCTACTTCGGCAACGTGCGTGCCGCCAACGAGTTCAACTACAAGTTCGCCCTGTCCAAGATCGGCAAGCCGGTCGACAAGACCGAGTGGGGCATGACCCCGCAGACGGTGAACGCGTACTACAACCCGCTGCAGAACGAAATCGTGTTCCCGGCCGCCATCCTGCAGCCGCCGTTCTTCGACCCGAAGGCCGACGACGCGCTGAACTACGGCGGTATCGGTGCGGTGATCGGCCACGAAATGACCCACGGTTACGACGACCAGGGCAGCCGCTTCGGGCCGACCGGCAACTTCGAGAACTGGTGGACCGACGCCGACACCAAGAACTTCAGCGGCCTGACCGGCAAGCTGGTCAAGCAGTTCGATGGTTACAAGGTGGGCGACCAGGCGGTCAACGGCAAGCTGACCCTGGGCGAGAACATCGCTGACCTGGGTGGCTTGGCCACCGCCTACGACGCGCTGCAGAAGGCCTCGGCGGGCAAGGAAGACCCGAAGGTCGACGGCTTCAGCCGCGACCAGCGATTCTTCTTCAACTGGGCGACCGTGTGGCGTACCAAGTACACCCCGGAGAACGCCAAGGTCCGCCTGGCCACCGACCCGCACGCCCCGGCGCAGTTCCGCGCCATGGGTGCGCCGTCGAACCTGCCGGCTTTCGCCGCCGCGTTCGAGTGCAAGCCGGGCAAGCCGATGGTCCGCGCAGGCGACCAGCAGGTTGTGATCTGGTAAGCGCTTTCAGGTCTGTATGAATGCAGAGGCCCGGGATTCCCGGGCCTTTGTCTTTGCGGCATGCGGTGTTTTCATGCGGGCTTGGTATAGTTCTGCGGTCTTCAATCCGACCGGATTTGTTTCGCATGCCCAACCTTCGTCCGCTTGCCATTGCCCTGGGTCTGGGGCTGGCGTCCCTGGTGATCACCGATGCCTCCGCCGCGCCGAAGAAGAAGGCCGCCCGTACCCCGGCCGCCAGCGCGCAGTGCACCGACTTCTACGACGCCACCAACGCCGGCTGGCTGAAGGCCAACCCGGTGCCGCAGACCGGCGCGACCACCGCGCTGGGCCAGCTGGCCGACCGCACCCGCCTGCAGCAGCGTGAACTGCTGGACGCCGCGATGAAGTCGCCGCAGGGCAACACCCAGAAGCTGCTGGGTGATTTCTGGGCCAGCGGCCTGGACGAAGCGGCAGTGGAAGCCGACGGCTCCAACCCGATCGCCCCGCTGCTGACCCGCATCAATGCCATCAAGAAGGCCAAGGACGTGCCGGCCTCGATCGCCGCCCTGCACCAGGTTGGCATTCCGGTGGCCTTCAACTTCGCCCCGGACGTCGACCTGAAGGCGCTGGACCGCCACATCGGCTACTTCATGCAGGGCGGCATGGGTCTGCCGGACCCGGCCTTCTACACCCGCACCGACGCCGACACGGTCGCGTTGATGGGCCGCTACCGCAACTACGTGAAGCAGATCCTGGCCCTGACCGGCACCCCGGCGGCCAAGCTGGATGCTGAAGCACAGTCGGTGATCGCGCTGGAAACCGAGCTGGCGCGCAACGCGCAGTCGCTGGCCGGGATCAACAACCCGTTCAACAACTACGCCCCGATCTCCACCAAGGACCTCAACAGCCGCTACAAGAACCTGCAGCTGGATGCGTTCCTGAAGGTGCAGGGCGTGAATGACGACCTGGTGTCGCTGGCCGACCCGAATCTGTTCAAGGCGCTGGACGGCATGGTCACCCGGATCAAGCCGGACCAGTGGAAGGCCTACCTGCGCTGGCGCGTCGGCGATGCGATGGCCCCGTATCTGTCCAAGGCCTACCGCGATGCCGAGTTTGAGTTCCGTGGTCGCGTGATCCGTGGTGAAACCCTGGCTCCGGCTCGCTGGGAACAGGTGCTCAACGCGATCAACGTGGCCGCCGGCCCGATGGTCGGTCGCGAGTATGCTGCCCGTCATCTGTCGGCCGAAGATCGCCGTCAGGCCGCCTGGATCGTCGACAAGGTGCGCGAAGTGCAGATCGACGCGGTCAAGAACAGCAGCTGGCTGAGCGCCGAGGCCAAGAGCGAAGCCCAAGCCAAGCTGGCCGCACTGAAGATCGAGATCGGCACGCCGCTGCGCGACCTGGACTACACCGTGCAGCCGATGGGCCGTGGCAGCTTCGGCGGCAACATGCTGATCGCTTCCACCTGGCGCCACCGCGAGGAAATGAAGCGCATTGGCAAGGGCAACGCCGACCGCCGCTGGGACGTGCTGCCGCAGCAGCCGTCGCTGGCCTATGACATCGCCCAGAACCGCCTGATCGTCACGGCTGCCGCGCTGCAGGGCCCGGTGTTCAATGCCAAGGCCGACGCCGCTGACAAGTTCGGCAGCTTCGGTGCGCTGGTCGCGCACGAGCTGAACCGTGCCGTCGACGCCAAGGGCGCACTGGTGGATGCCAAGGGTGAACTGCGCAGCTGGTGGACGCCGGCCGACAAGACCGCCTGGACCCTGCTCGGCAGCCGCGTGGCCGCGCAGTACAGCGCGTATGACTTCCCCGGCGTGAAGGGGGCCAAGGTCAATGGCGCACTGACCCAGGAAGAGAACCTCGCCGACATCGCCGGTGTGGAACTTGCATGGGCCGCTTATCTGGCGCAGGAACCGAAGGCCAAGCCGGCGCAGCAGCAGGGCTTCTTCCGCGCCTGGGCCGCGCTGTGGCCGCAGCAGCTGTCGCCGAACGAGGCTGCACAGCGCCTGACCGGCGACATCCGCGCACCGGGTCGCTGGCGCACCAATGGGCCGCTGTCCAACCTGCCGGCGTTCGGTGCCACGTTTACCTGCAAGCCGGGTCAGCCGATGCAGCGGGTGGACAACGACCAGATCAAGATCTGGCGTTGATGAAGAGGGCACCTTCGGGTGCCCTTTTTTACGCCGGAAGCAGCCTTCCGCGGTAGCCGACGATCAATCCGATCAGCGGCGCGGCAACCTCCACATCAAACACAAACTGCCCGTCGCGCTCGCTCTCAAACGTGCTGCCGTTGGGCAACAGGCACTTCGGCAACGGCACGCCCAGCAGCGACCAGCGACGCGACACCAGACACAGCCGATCGCCGTCCACCACCAGCGCAATCGCCACGTCGATCAACCCAAAACGTTCGACCAGCAGATAGTCGTTGCGCCCTTTGCCACGTCGCTGCCACGACGAAAAACGGCGGCCGCCAAAGTCGCGGGTCCAGCGTTCGCCACCGCGCTCAGGCGCGAACGACACCGTCACCGGCACCGCCTCGCCCGCCTTCGGGAAGCCGATCACCGCAGCGACGATGCGTGCGAGCACCCCACGCCCACGCCGGATTTCGGCCTGGCCGCTCCAGCGCCGCGGCTGCGCATCGCGATGCAGCGCCTGCACCTGCGGCGGCAGCGTTTCGAAGGCTGTGCCCAGTAGTTGCGGATACAACGCAGCGCCCGGCTGCTCACGCCGGAACCCGGTATGGATCGAACGACCGGCGAACAGGGCTTCGTAGTCCGCCAACTCCAGCGCGTGCGTGGCCGCCCGCGCGCCATCGGCGGGTCGCTCACCGCCCAGCAGCTTGCGGATCACCGCCTCGATGGCCATCGACGGAATGTACGGACCGTCGTCTCCCTCGGCCAGCAGGTGCCAGCTCAGCTCCACCGGCTCGCCTGCGTGTTGACCGCGTGCGCGGACATACATGCCGCCGCGATGCTCACCGAACTTCATCAGGTTCAGCACCCGGTAGAACAGCGGCGACAGCGGCTCCAGTGACGGCAGGTGGAAGCGTGCACGCGCCTTGGCCAGCAGATTGAGCACGCGGTGCAGGATTTCAGGCACCGGCCCGGCCCCCATCCAGATGTCGGTCATGGCCGGATGCTCCGGCGGCAGTACCTGCAGGTCGGGGACGTCCACCAGCGAGAAGTGCAGGTTACGCAGCGGCACCTTGCCCGGCACGGCCACGGTGAAGCGACGGCTCTCGGCCAGCCCCATGCCCTGCCCCGGCCGGCCGTTGCGGCGCAGCTTCACCGGCGAACCCGCATATCCGACGACGGCACGCATCACGTTCAGGCCGATGCCGGCATACGGCGAAGGCGCAATGCCGCCATCGACAACCTGTAGGTCCATGGCCTTGGCCATCTCGCGCAGCACCGCGGCGGTCAGCACCGGGAAGCTGCTCACCCCGGACAACACGAAGATGCCGGCAGCCTTTGCCTGCGCGTCATAGCGGTCGATGCCGAACACGAAGTCGGCGGCGTCGGCGAAATCCAGGTAGGGTATGCGCGCGGCGATGCAGGCTTCCACCACCTGATAGCCCTGTGCACCGTAGTCCTGGAACGGTCCGGAGGCATCAATAACGAGCGCAGGCTGCTCCGCTTCCAGCGCAGCGGCCACCTCGGCGCGATCCAGGCGCAGAGGACGCACCGTTGGCGCGCCGCTGTAGCTGTCGCAGAAGGCCTGAGCAGCGGGCAGGTTGCGCCCGCAGATCAGCAGTTCCAGACCGTGCAGGTCCGACAACAGGCGTGCCAGCCGTCCGCCGAACACGCCATATCCGCCCAGGATCAGAATTTTCACTGTATCGGTCGTCCTTGAATGCGGTTACGCGGTCACATCATTTGACGCTGCGCAGATGATTGGGCCGCTTCGGCGGCCCGCCCCCCGGCGGACGCCGCTTGAACGGTGGCTGGCCGCGCCAGTAGCGGATCAACAACCAGCCGAACAGCATGCCGCCCAGGTGCGCGAAATGCGCGATGCCCGGCTGCCAGCTGGTCGCACCAAATACCAGTTCGGTCAGGCCGATCACGATCACAAAGGTACGCGCCTTCATCGGAATCGGTGGGAACAGCAGCATCACCCGCTGGTTGGGGAACAGCATGCCGTAGGCCAACAACAGACCAAACACACCACCCGAGGCACCCAGAACCGGAGCCGGGTCGACCATCATCGCGCCGACCGCCAGCTGACACAGGCCGGCACCGGCCACGCAGACCAGGTAGAAAATCAGAAAGCGCTTCTCGCCCCAGGTCTGTTCCAGCGGCGAGCCGAACATGAAGAGCGCCAGCATGTTGAACAGCAGGTGCATCAGGTTGCCGTGCAGGAACCCGTAGGTCAGCAACTGCCACGGCTGGAAGTTACCGCCGGGCGAGAACGGATCGAAGCTGCGCAGCGGCTGCAGCATGAACGGCTCGAACGTGCCGTAGCCGAGCAGGAACGGCTGCTGCAGCAGGAACAGCACCGCGTTGGCGATCAGCAGGGCCTTGGTGACAGTGGGCAGTCGCGGAAACATGGAGGCATCCTTTGGAACCGCCCCCATCATAATCGCTCAACCCGGCCCCCACACCGCCGCATCAAGGTCGTCGGCACTTGAACGCGGCATGTGCTTGACCCGCCCCCGCTCCATCACCACGCCTTCGGCGCGCAGCCGCTGATTCTGCTCGCGCCAGCCGCGCGAGCCCTCCGGCATGGCGATGCGCCCGTCCGAACGCAGCACCCGGTGCCAGGGCAGGTCCGGGTCGTCGTTCATGCCCAGCACGCGCGCGGTCAGCCGTGCACGCCCGGGCAGGCCGGCCTTGGCCGCGACCTGGCCATAGCCCATCACCTGCCCGCGCGGAATGGCGCGGATAACCGCCAGAATGCGTTCGCGGGCCTGGGCGGCGGTGTCCTCTTCAGCCGCGGCAGCCGGCTTCACGCGCGTGCGCGGCTGACCAGCAGTACGCCGACCAGCACCAGCGCCGTCCCCAGAATCTGCCAGGGGCCCATGGGTTCGTCGAGCAGCCATAGACTCATCACGATGGTGGATACCGGGCCGAGCATACCGACCTGCGCGGCCAAGGACGAGCCGATGCGCTTCACCGCCAGCATGATCGCCGCCACCGGCAGCACGGTGCAGACCGTCGCGTTGATCAGCGACAGCCAGTACACCGGCTCGGGGGCTTGCAGCAACGCCGGCAGCGGGTGCAGCACGGCGAAGTGCAAAACACACAACACGCAGGCCACACAACTGGCATACGCGGTCAGCCGGATCGCACCGATGCGCGCCACCACCTGCCCGCTACCGAACAGGTATAGCGCATAACTGAGCGCACTGCCGAACACCAGCGCGCTGCCCAGTAGAATGCGCCCACCCTCCAGTTGAAGATCATGGCCAAAGGCCAGCAGCACGCCCAGGTAGCTCAGCACCAGCGCCGCCAGCTGCCAACGCCCCGGCTTTTTCTTCAGCAGCACCAGGCTGATCAGCAGCACCAGGGTGGGATTGAGATACAGGATCAACCGCTCAAGGGTCACACTGATGTACTGCAGGCCCTGAAAGTCCAGCAGGCTGGACAGGTAGTAGCCGGTGAAACCCAGCCACAGCACGCGGCCACGGTCGGCCCAGGACAACGATTCGGCGCGACGCGCCGACCACACCGCCAGCAGCGCGAACAGCGGAAACGCCATCAACATGCGCAGCGCCAGCAGCGTGGTCGCATCCACGCCGTGACGGTAGCCAAGTTTGACGATCACCGCCTTGCCGGACGCGGTGATTGCGCCGATGGCGGCCAGCGCGATGCCGGACGCGGCGATGCGCGGAGAAGAAGTGGCGACCGGGGTCATCGCATCAACACGACTTCTTCGGCGCTGGTCGGATGTATCGCGACGGTGTCATCGAAGCAGGATTTGGTTGCGCCCATTTTTACCGCCACGGCGAAGCCCTGCAGGATCTCGTCCGCGCCCTCGCCGAGCAGGTGCACGCCGACCACGCGCTCTTCCGGGCCCGCGCAGACCAGTTTGAACAGGCTGCGCTGGCTGCCGTTGGCCAGTGCCTGCAGCATCGGGCGGAAGTTGCTGCGGTAGACGCGGACATCATCAAAGCGCGCCCGCGCCTCTTCCTCGCTCAGCCCGACCGCGCCCAGCGCCGGGTGCGAGAACACCACGCTGGCCACGTTCTCATAATCCATTTTTGCGTGTGGCTGGCCGCCGAACAGGCGGTCCATCAACTTGCGCGCAGCGGCAATCGCTACCGGCGTCAGCCCGACCTTGCCGGCAATATCGCCCACGGCATGCACACTGGGCACGGCCGTGGTCTGCCACTCGTCCACCTCGACCTCGCCCTTGTCGCCGACTTCGATGCCCAGCGCCTCCAGTCCCAGGCCCGCACTGTTGCCGCGCCGACCGGTGGCGAAGAACACCTCGTCGAAATGGCCGTCGCTTGGGCCATCGTGGCCGTAGGCCACCACCGCGTCGCCATCACGACGCAGTTCCCGCAGGCGGTAGTTGAAATGCACTTTGACGCCCTGGTGGCACAGGTTTTCGGCCAGTTGCGCGGTCAGCTCCGCGTCGAAGCGCTCCAGCAGGCGATCGCCGCGAACCAGCAACGTCACCCGGCTGCCCAGCGCCTGCAGCAGTCCTGCCAGTTCCACCGCAATGTAACCACCGCCGACGATCGCCACCTGCCCCGGCGCGCTGCACAGATGGAAGAAGTCGTCCGACACCTTGCCCAATTCTGCACCCGGAATGTCCGGACGCTGTGGGTGTGCACCGGTGGCGATCAGGATGTGTGCGCCGCTGATGCGGATGCCATCACTGCATTCCACGGTGTGCGCATCAACCAGACGGCCTTTGCGCGGCACGCGCACCACGCCATTTTCGTTGAGGCGTTTGAGATAGCTGGCGTGGATGTTGGCGATGTACGCCTGCCGGTGCACCACCAGTTCCTTCCAGTCCAATGCAGCGCGCGTGGGCACGTCGAAACCCAGCGCCGCCGCCAGTCCGATGCGCCCGGAGAGATCGGCCGCCAGCCACATGGCCTTCTTCGGCACGCAGCCCACGTTGACGCAGGTGCCGCCGAGTTCACCCGGCTCGAGCATGGCCACGCGGCAGCCATGCTGTGCGGCGCGGAACGCTGCCGCCAGCCCACCGGAGCCGCCACCCAGCACGATCAGGTCATAGTCGTATTGCATGCTCATCGAAAAGGTCCCACCTCAGAAGCCGCCGGCAGCATGCCACGTTCCGGGGCACGCCCGATGTGAGCATGTGCATCAGTGCGTGCCAGCGGTGCGACGCAGCGGCGGCCAGCGCCTATAGGTCATCGCACGCCACACCCACTCCAGCGGACCAAAGCGGAAATGCCGCAGCCAGGCATGTGCGAACAGTACCTGCAGCGCGAACAGCACCAACGCGAAGGGAATCTGCCACAGCCGCGGCAGGCTTTCGAACGCGCCCAGCCCATAACCGTAGAACACCCAGGTACCGACCAGCGACTGCAGGATGTATTGGGTCAGCGCCATGCGTCCGATCGGTGCCAGTACCCGCAGCTGCGCACGGGCGTGCACGATCCAGGCCAGATAGCCGAGGCACATCAGCAGTGAGGCCACCGATGACAGCGCATAAGCGAAGCCGCTGGCCGGGCTGAACGTCCCCGGGGCGACGTAGGGCACCCAGCACGCGCTGATGATCATCAGCACCAGCCCTGCCGGCCACGCGCCCCAGCGCAGGCGGCGGTACAGACGCGGAAAACGTTCCGGGTCACTGAGCGCACCGCTGCGAGCAAACCCGGCCCCGATCAGGAACATGCCCAGCACCTCCGGACCCACCACCAGCATGCCGCCGAGGTTGACCTGCAGGTCGTGCGCTCGCTGCAGCACCGCGTCAGTCCAACTGCCGTGTGCATACGCCTGCCGCTGCAGCTCGATCGCGCGTTGCCCGGCGGCAGCGGCATCGGCCATGGCGCTGTCCGCCTGTGCAGCGATGCCGACCAGCAGCCCCATGCCGATCATCAAGGCAGAGGCGAACAGATAGGTGATAACGCCCATTACCGGCAGCCAGCGCGGCGGCGCTTCCCGGAACGCGAGCAACGGCAGCGATATCAGCGCATACAGCACCAGGATGTCACCGGACCACACCAGCAGGGCGTGGCACAGCCCGATCAGCAGCAGACCGGCGCTGCGTCGCAGGTAAAAGGGAGTGAAGTCACGCCGTGCCGCTTCGGCGCGCTGCGCCATGATCGCGAAGCCGGCTCCGAACAGCAGCGAGAACAGGGTGAAGAACTTGCCCTGCACCAGCACATAGATCAACGCGTCCGCCCAGCGGTCAGCGCCCTGC
Source organism: Stenotrophomonas oahuensis (assembly GCF_031834595.1). NCBI lineage: Bacteria > Pseudomonadati > Pseudomonadota > Gammaproteobacteria > Lysobacterales > Lysobacteraceae > Stenotrophomonas > Stenotrophomonas oahuensis. The sequence goes on from NZ_CP115541.1 coordinate 252,419, forward strand.
CAGTGCGGGTCGATACCGGTGAAGGCCAGGTCCAGCGGACCGCTCAGCGCCTCCATGTTCATCAACAGAATGCCCAGCAGGGCCACCCCGCGCAGGATGTCGATGACCTCGATGCGGTCGCCGACGGCAACCGGCTGCAGGGAAGAAGCGACTGGATTCACAGGGCACTCTGGGACCGGGGTGTAGTGCCGCGCCATGCCCGGCAATGCACCGTAGTGCCGGGCTTGCCCGGCACCCGACAAGCAGCCGGGCAAGCCCGGCTCTACATTACATTCAGTGCTGGTGACCGCCGTCCCCGTGCACGTGACCGTGCTCCAATTCTTCGGCCTGGGCTTCGCGCACGTCCACGATCTCCACCGAGAAGTGCAGGTCCTTGCCGGCCATCGGGTGGTTCAGGTCGACGTCGACCACGCTCATGCCGACCTTCTCAACGGTGACCGCACGCGGACCGAAGTTGGTCTGCAGCACCACCTGCTGGCCCGGGACCAGCTTGGCATTGCCGAAGTGCTTCTTCGGCACGCGCTGGGTCAGGCCCTCGCGGCGCTCGCCGTAGGCATCAGCAGCCTTGACGTCGACTTCGAAGCTGGCACCGGCTTCCTGGTCCATCATGGCGTTTTCCAGGCCCGGAATGATGTTGCCATGGCCGATCAGGATCGCCAGCGGCTCACGGTCCTTGGAGCTTTCGATCGGATCCTGGCCCTGCTCGGCCACGGTGTAATGGAAGCGGACGACACTGTCTTTTGCGATCTTCATACGGAACTCTTGTGCTGGGGCTGCCGGGGCAGACGGATGGGACGGGTTGTCGCCCGCCGGTTACGCCGCCATCATGGCGACTTCCAAGGCCGCGCATTATCCGGACATCATGCTGCTGACGCCAGTTTCGCGCTTGACCCGCCTGCCAGCCCAGCTGGCGCTGATCGCCGCTCTGGCCCTGCTGGCCGCCTGTGGTGGCGGTAAAACCACCCGCCCGTCCCCGCCGCCGGCGTCGGCACAGAACTGGCCGGTGGTCACTCCGAACAACCCGCAGGCCGCCAATGCGGTGCTGATGCGCGCCATCGGCCTGGTCGGCACCCCTTACCGCTACGGTGGCAACACGCCCGAATCCGGGTTCGACTGCAGCGGACTGGTCACCTACGTCTACCGCGAGATGGTCGACCTGAAGCTGCCGCGTACCTCGCGCGACCTGGCGGCGGTACAGGGCCCGAAGATCGATCCAAAGCGACTGGCGGCTGGCGATCTGGTGTTCTTTGGCAACCGCGGGAATGTCTTCCACGTGGGTATCTACGTGGGTGAAGGTCGCTTTGTGCACGCCCCGAGTACGGGCGGCACCGTCCGTCTGGACTCGCTCGGTGGGAGCTACTGGAAGGACCATTACACCGGCGCGAAACGGGTTCTACACTAAGCTGAACTGGGCGAAGGGGCGAAAGTGTGACACGCATCACCCATGGGCAAACGAAAATTTAACGAAATTTGTACCTAATCACACGCTTTCCACGGCATCATCACCCATCGTTTTTATTCAGTGACCGCCGCGTGACGACAGCCGACCTGACGTGCAAAGGCCAGACCGCCACCCCACGGCGTCTCACCCGCCCCGCTCTTCTCGCTTTCGCCCTCTGCCTGGCCAGCCTTCCGGCCTGGGCCCAGACGGTGCCGACGGCCGCCCCCGAGGCGGTTGAAACTGAGGCCACGCCGGCCGCCGAGATGACCGCCGCTGCCAAGCCGAAGGCTGCAGCGCCGGTCCGCAGCAAGACCGATGCCGCCGCCAGTGCCACGCTTGCCGCGCTGCTGCCGCACCTGGCTGCCAACGACACCATTCCGCTCATGGACCGCTCGGCGATGGTGGCCGGCGACCTGAGCCGCCTGCTGGCCAACTACGATGCCTCCAACGGCACCATCGTGGCCGCCGACCCGGCCGAGAACGGCAAGGTCCAGTCCCTGCTCCGCCGCGCCATGACCCTGCTGGGCACCCCGTACCGCTGGGGCGGCACCTCGCCGGACAGCGGTTTCGACTGCAGCGGCCTGGTCAGTTATGTGTTCCGCACCGCACTGGGCATCGAACTGCCGCGCGTCTCGCGCGAGATGGCCCGCGATGGCGAGGCCCAGCTGATCAACGACCGCAATGCGCTGGCCGCCGGCGATCTGGTGTTCTTCGGCCGTAAGGGCCGGGTCGACCACGTCGGCATCTACGTCGGCGAAGGCCGCTTCCTGCATGCCCCGAGCACCGGCAAGGACGTCCGCGTGGACAGCCTGGTCACCGGTTACTGGGGTGGCAAGTTCATGCAGGCCCGTCGCGTCGAACTCTGACCGGCCGCGCGCATACCTGAATCCTGAAGGCCGCTGCTCCGCAGCGGCCTTTTTCGTGGCCGGCGTGATGGCCGTTGCCGACTGGAACGCGCGTTGTTCTTTTCACAACCCAGCCCGCCCCCACGGCGAGGCAATGGTACCCGGCGTGGGGCGGCACGCCGGGCAGCGCTGAGCAGGAGACTCCGCCCGGATACCTTTCCGTGAAGGTGACGCATGGCGGCAGTCCCTGAAATTCCGGCCCGGTGTGTGATCTGGTTTGGGCAACCCCTGGCAGCAGAGCGCACGGCCCTGGCCGCCGCAGGCTGGCAGGTCCGCGGCGTAGCGACCGACGGCGCTGTGGCCATCGGCATGCGCGGCAACGACCTGGTGGTCGGGCTGCTGGACCTGCGCAGCGTGGCTCCCTCTCACCTGACCCATCTGCAGGCGGTGCTGGACCAGCATCGGCACCTGCGGGTGCTGGCGATCCTGCCAGCGGGCGCAGCGGCGGTGCATCCGCAGTGGCAGCCGTTGCTGGCCTGCTGCACGGAAACCTTCAGCGCGCCGCTGGATGTTTCGCGGCTGGTGCAGCGGCTGCAGGAGCTGGGCGATGAACAGCAACTACAGCCGCCATCCGGGGCGCAGGCGCTGATTGGCGAAAGCCCGGCGCTGCAGGTCACCCGCGCGGCGCTGCGCAAATTCGCCCCGGTGGAACTGCCGGTGCTGATCACCGGCGAGACAGGCACCGGCAAGGAGCTGGCAGCGCACGCGCTGCATGCGTTGTCATCGCGGCATGCGCGACCGTTCCTGGCAGTGAACTGCGGTGCGATTCCGGCGGCGCTGGTGCAGTCGGAACTGTTCGGTCACGAGCGGGGTGCCTTTACCGGGGCGGCCAATCGCCGGCTGGGTCTGTTCGAAACGGCCAGTGGTGGCACGGTGTTCCTGGACGAGATCGGCGACCTGCCCCTGGACGCGCAGACCAATCTGCTGCGGGTGCTGCAGGAGGGCACGATCGAGCGGGTCGGCAGCAACCAGCCGTTGGCGGTTGACGTGCGGGTGATCGCGGCCACGCACGTGGATCTGGAACAGGCGGTGGAGCGCGGACAGTTCCGCCGCGACCTGTTCTATCGCCTGAACGTACTGCGCCTGCCTTTGCCGGCGCTGCGCGACCGGGGCAGCGACATCACCCTGCTGGCCGAGCACTTCCTTGCCAGCTTCCGCCAGCGCCACGTCACCCGCGCGCGCGGTTTCAGCAGCGAGGCGCTGCAGGCGATGCAGCAGTTCCGTTGGCCAGGCAATGTGCGCGAACTGCTGAACCGGGTGCAGCGCGCGGCGATCGTAAGCGAGGCCGAGCTGATCACGGTGGCCGACCTGGAACTGGAGCCGGAGGGCATCGAAGTGCCGCAGCGCCTACTGCACGATGTCCGCCAGGCTGCAGAGCGGGACGCGCTACTGCGTGCGCTGCGCCAGAACGATTTCAACATCACCGCCTGCGCCCGCACCATGCAGGTCTCCCGCGTCACCGTCTACCGCCTCTGCCGCAAACACCAGCTCGCCCTGCCGGAATTGCGCTGACAGCTCGCGATTGCAGGATTTCCGTGCCGCCGGGCGTTGCCCGGCTTCGGTTGGATTTGGGCGAACAACCGGTGCTCGTCGGTTCCCTGGTTTGGCGGATCGGGATGGGCGTTCCGGGGGACGGCGTGAATCCGTCCATGGAGCCTCGATCGCCGCATCCATGCGGCTCACGCCCCCTCCAGCCCACCCCGACCCGCCATCGACAGTCCATCGGTGGCCAGGAACGAGAGCATTGGCCGTTGCGTTGGCTGTTGCCTGCGCCGTTCGATCCGCATCACGCATTGCATGACGGGGAGGCCGACGAGTAGCCCCCGGAGGGACACTCCACGGCATGGATGCCGTGGAGTAGCCTACATGGACGTACTTGCGGCGTGTCCCGGAGCGGGGCTGCTCGTCGGCCTCCCAACACGCAGAAACTGAAGCGCTGCACTTCGCGCGAACTCACAACATATACGGAATGCGGAAGGCCAAGGTAAAGTCCGGCGCATCCGGGGTCAGCCCGATTCCCAGCTGGCTCACCAGCGTGGTGTTGCGATTCAGCGCATAGGTGATGCCAAGATTGAGCGTGGCCGCATTCGCATCACTGCCGATCACTTTCACCCATTGCCCGCCTTTGTAGCGCGTCGACGCACGCCGGCTGAGCTTGTCACTGAACGACATGCTGAGGCTGGTACGCTCATTGAACGCGAAGGCCACGCCGGCACCGAAGTAGATCGAGCCACCCAGCTTCACATCGCCGGGATTCACCGTGTCCGGATTGCCATCCAGGTCATCGAAACTACCTTCAAAGGAATGGATGTAGCCGATGTTGGCAAACAGGATTGCGGGATCGGCCGTCTTCACCGCTGAAAGTCCCAGGCTGGCCTGCCACACACCATTGCCGGTCGCCTGGTCGCCGGGCACCGCAAAGCGGATGAAATCGTCCTCGTCGCGCTCAAGCACCTTCCAGTCAACACCGTACGGCTCTTGACCGGTGGGCGCGGTGACGCCGACGTTGAGCACCGTCTCCGGCCAGCGCCCCTTCTCCTGGTTCAGTCGCCAGTTGCCGCTCAAGCTGATGTCGCCGATGCCATTGCCGCTGGTCTCTTCCTGCGCGATCGCGGCGGCAGATCCGCCGGCACCGCCCTTCTGGAATACGGTCTTGCGCGCGAGGTAAGGCACATCCAGATTCAGCGTCATGCTGGGTGTCACGCCCCAGCGCGCGGCCAGGTTGTAGGTCAGCGTATCCGACTCGACGTTCTCGATGGCGATGTTGCCGAGGAAGATCGCATCCAGCGCGAGGAAACCATTGAGCGTGACCTGCTTGCGGTCATAACGCGCGTAGCTCAGGCTGTTCTCCAGCGTGAAGCGACGCGTGAACAAGGTCGCGGTCTGCTGCTTCACGTCATCCACGCTGCGTTTGGAGGCCTGCTGCGCCTGTTGCGCCTCAGCCGCACTGCTGGCGTAGCCGTCGCCACTGGGCGGTGTCGTGGCGGCCGCGACCACCGGGGGCGGCGCTGCCGCAGCACCGGTTGCCGGCCCGGTCTTGCCGGATAGCCGCGCCTGCATTGCCTGTACCTGCATGTCCAGTTCGCGCAACCGGCGCACTTCCTGCGCGTAGTTGGCCTTCAGCGTTTCCAGCTGCTGAGCCAGTGCCTTGATGTCAGCCTCGTCGGCCGGCGCGGTCTGCGCCTGTACGCCGGCCGAGGCCATCAGAGCCAGCGCCGCCAGCGCCAGCGGAGTCATCCGATAAGTGTGCATTGCCTTGATCCACGGTGGTGGTAATGCCCCCCACCCGGCCGTTTACTGGCCGGGTCCCATGCCAACGCCACGGACCATGTTCATGGCCTGCGCCACGTTCTGGGTCAGCGGCGCATTGCTCGCCAAGGTCTGCCGCACCAGTTCGATCTGCATGCGGTTGGTCACGGCCTGGCCGTCGCTGCTCAGCGCAATGGTCTGACCGACACTGCCGTTGCGGATCCATTGCTGGACCGCACCGACACCTTCGATCTGCAGTTGCACCTTGGCGTTGTTGCCTTCCATCTGCGCAACCGCGGTTACCCCGTTCTGATGGGCGGTTGCCACGGTTGTGGCCGGTGCGGCCTGTTCTGGTGGCGCACTGCCTTCGCGGACGTTGAGCTGGGTACTGTTGCTGGCCACGTTGTTGTCACCTGCGACCTGGATGGCCTGGGTGACGCCGGCCACGTTCTGCAGGCCGGCCGACTCCACGCTGCGCCCCGGCGTGGCCGGCAACGGTGCGTCGGCGGCCGTGACGGTGACGCTGGGGGTGAAACTGACTTTGGGCGCTGCGGTGCCGTGGGTGAAGTCCATGCCCAGGGTGAGCGCGCTTTCGGCGGCCTTTGTGCCGGCCTGCCATTGCGAAATCATGGTGACGCCGAACCAGGCCACGCTGTTGCCGTTCACGGTGTAACGGCCACGCATCAGGTTCAACTCGGGGTCGGGAATCTCGCTCAGTCCTTTGCCCGCCTTGCGTTGCCCGTCAGTGGCCGGGGCCTCAGCGGCATAGGCCGGTACCATTCCCAGCAGGGCCAGCAGTACCGCACTTCGCGTCCATGGGGTGATGTTCATGATGCCTCCTAAAGCAGGTCGGCGTGGGTAAAGCCGAAATCCACCAGTTCCGCTTCGGTGATCGGCCCCTGCCGGGCGTACAGCGAACGCGCACTGGGGCGTTCACCAGGCTGCAGCAACACCGTGTTGCGATTGAAATCGCTACCGATCACGATGAACACGGCGCGGGACGGCCATGACTGCAGAAATTCTTCAACGGGAATACTGCGGTTGCCCAGAATGGGATCTGCCAGGTCCACCACATCGCCACGGACCTGCTTGAGCACCACGAAGTGGCGGAAACCACGTACATCCATCAGTACCAGTCCGGGCACACGCAGCGAGCGCAGGCGCTCCTCGTTGACGCGGTATCCGCGTCCGCGCATGCCCAGCGATTCAACGTAACGTTTGATGTCCAGCAACGAAAAACCGCGCTGGTGCACCAGCTCCGGGTCGGAGACCCCCATCATGCCCTCGATCACCGTGGCCTCGTCCGCCTCCAGGTTGTAGGCGTAACGCAGGATGGTGGCCAGGGCGGCCGCGCCGCAGCTGTAGTCGGTGTGCTGCCGCACCAGGTTGCGGAATTTCCGCTCCTGCATGCTCTCCACCTGCTGGGTGAACAGCCCGCCATTGGGCAGCACGCCGCTGAAGGCGACGTCGCCGGCGTGCAGCCGACTCATCGGCAGCAACAACAGCAGGACACAGAGCAGACGGCAGATCGACATCGGCGTGGCTCCAGGAAAAGGAAGGAGCCCCTGCCCCAAAGGGGGAGGATGGAACAGGGGCTCCCGGGGAGCCCGGCCATTGGCGGATGACCGGGTTTGTTGCGCTCAACGCGTGTTGCTTGCGAAAACGGACAGACTTACTCGCCGCCACCGCCACCCGGGGTACCGGTGGACGGCTGGGCCACGGCAAGGGCCAGGCTGTTGGCCTGCAGGTTGCCGGTGCCGGCTGCGACGTTCACACCGATGTTGCCGCTGGCACCGCGGAATGCATCGCCGGACAGCGAGGCATTGTTCTCCGCGCGCTCAACCACCCAGCGGGTGGTCTGCACGGTGCCGCTCAGGCTCGCACGCAGATCGGCATAGCCGACTTCGCCGAAGGCCAGCACGCCCTCTTCTTCGGTGTCGAAGCCAAAACCACCGACGCCTTCACGGTTCGGGTTCTGCACCGCGCCCTGGGTCTCGTTGTCGAAGTCAATGTGCCCGGTGGAGCTGCCACCCGAGTGCGAACCGCCGGTCCAGCTGTCCGCGTACAGATTGGACGACTGGTAGGCGTTGCCTTCACCCTTGTAGCCACCGACGCCGATCGCAGCAGTGCCACCGCGCACCGTGCCACGCAGGGTGACTTCGGTGGTGTCCTGCATGCGCTTCACGTAGCCTTCGTTGGACACGTAGTTGCCGGTGGAGACCTGGTTGGAGCTGATGCTCGCCGTGGCCATCCGCGCAGTGGAGACGGACGCTGCCAGTGCGTTCTTCTGCCCGTTGTTGTTGCCGGCCGCGCTGTTCACGCCGATGTTGCCGGTCGCGCCGCGGAAGGCATTGCCGCTGAGGCTGGAATTGTTCACCGTGCCATCGTTCCAGGTGGTGTTACCAGCGCCGTACTGGTTCACGTAGACCTGGGCATCAGACATGCCGAAGGTGAACGAAGCGTCGGCCGCAGACAGCGCAGCCGCGTTGTCCTGGGCATTGTTGTCACCGGCGGCGGTGTTGAAGCCGAGATTGCCGGAGGCGTTCTGGGCGACGTTTTCGCTGATCGACGAGTTGTTTTCCAGCAGCTCGTTCTTGCCTTCGTTGTCGGTGATTGACTGACGGTTGTCGATGATGGCAATCGCCGCCGAGTCGACTTCAAGATCACCGCTCACGGTCGGACGGCCACGGAACTGGACGTCGGCACCGACCTGCAGGTCGGATTCGAGGTTCACATCCACGCCGTGGTTGTTCTTTTCCTTGCGCTCGTCGGCCTGGATGTTGCTGTGCTTCTCGACGTTCTCATTCACGCGTACGTCGCGGGTGTGGTTGACCGTGCGCGTATCGGTGCTGGTGTTGCTGCTGCTGTTGGTGGTGCTGTTGTTGCGGATGCGGGTCCGCGAATCCCAGTCGTTGCGGATGTTGGTGTCGATGTTGGTATCGATATCGGTATCGATATCGGTATCGATGTTGGTATCGATATCGGTATGGATGTCAGTGTCGATGTGGGTATCGATTTCAGTATCGATATCCGGTCCATTGTGGCGGGGATTTGCGGCTACCGACGCAGAAGCAACGGCGATGGCCAGCGCCAGTACGGTCCTTTTCATGGTGGTATTCATGGTGCCCTCTCTCTCATCACGGACTATCGGGTGGGTGAAGCAACTCACGGGGTGGACTGCACCGAGATGCCAAGCTGGTTGGCGGTGACGTTTCCAGAACCCGCGATCTGATTGAGTTGCAGCACGCCGTCAAAGCCCCGCAATGCCGTGTCCTCCACGGCGACGCTGCGGGTACCAGCCGCTTTGCGGCTGTTGGCGAGGTCCTGCCCCCCTGCTGACGCGAGTGCCCCCGAAGCCGCGAGGGCCTCGTCGTCGGACTCGCGTATGCCCTGTTGCGCCAGCGTGCTGGTCACGACGTTGACCGTCGCGTTGCTGATGCCGCTGGCCTGGTTGATCATGGCGACGCCGGTGGCTCCGTTCAGAGCCTGGCCGCCGATGCTGGCGCTGGCGTCGAGCGGCCCGCTGTTGATGCGGTTGCCGGACTGACGCTGGCGTACATTGATGCTGGTGGTGGCCGTCTCGCCGCTGGCCATGCCGAGCAGGTTGGCCTGCTGGTTGAGGTCGCCGGCGACCATGTTCACCGTGATCGCACCGTCGGCGTTGCGCAGCGCGCTGCCATCCAGACGGGTGTGGTTGAGATAGCTCAACATCGCGCCGTAGTCGTCGGCCTGCTGTGCGGCGAGCGGCAGTGGCAGCAGTGCAGCCACGGTGATGCAGACAATGAAACGCTTCATTTGCCGGGCCCACCTGCGGGCTGCCCGCCCATCGGGAACTGCGACAGCGCACCGCGTACGGTGTCGCCGATGCCGCGCGTGGCATTGCCGACCGCATTCAACGGCGTGCTCATGCTCTGGGTCAGGCCACTGCCGGACAGCACACCGTTCTGGGTTGCCTTGCCCAGGGTGGCATTGATGGTGCCGCCGGTAACCCGCTCCACCGTGGTCTGTTGATGACCGGCCGAACCGACGCCGGTGTTGGAGCCCATCGAGGCGAAGTCGTCGTCGCCCAGCTCGTCCATGCCGTTTGAGGTTCCCAATGCGCCGGAAATCTCCTGGTTCGGGGTCGGATCGGCAATCAGGGCGATGCCCGGGGGCGCTGGACGATAAGCGGTGCGTGCGGACACATCACGCAGCAGCACCATTTCACCCGGCTGCGCTTTCACTCCCGTACGCGCACCCGAGGCGTGTGCGGCGGTCGGCAACACCAAGGCAAAGGCGAGCAGCCAAAGGCCGGTGCGTGCGGTTCTGCTGTGTACGGCAACGCTGTCCATCGCGATCTCCCGAAACCATGCAGGAGAGGTAGAGCAGCATTCGTGCCAAGTCTGGAAAGCCCAGCGCAGCAGGGCGTGGGCGTATGCGTGGGGCGCTCAACGCAACGCAGGTGTTACACGTTGGCGTGCGTTCACATTGACTGAACGCGTGGTCGCAAAGCGCTAACGCCTTGATAACAGCGGTTTAACGCGGGGTGTATCACCGCTGTTACACCCGGTGATACACCCTTTACAGCGCGCAGTCAGCTGCCGGACTGCGGCGCGGCAGGGTCTTCGTCCACCCCGACATTGGTGACCGGATTGTTGTAGACCTGCTGGTCCAGCAGCCCGGTTTCCTTCGCCACCAGCACCGGCACCAGCATCTGCCCGGTCACGTTGGTCAGGGTGCGCATCATGTCGAGGATGCGGTCGATGGCATACAGATAGCCGATGGTCTCCAGCGGCAGGTTGGCTGCGCTGAGCACCACCGTGGCCATCACCACCGCCGTGCCGGGCACGCCGGCGGTGCCGAAGCTGCCCAGCACCGAGGCGATCAGCACCACCACATACTGCTCGGGGGTGAGCGGCACGCCGGTGTACTGGGCAATGAACACCGCGCACAGCGCCGGGTAGATCGCACCGCAGCCATCCATCTTGATGCTGGCACCCAGCGGCACGGCGAACGAGGCGTAGTCTTTGTTCACGCCCAGGTTGTGGGTGATCGAACGCATCGCCACCGGCATCGCCGCGAAACTGGACGAACTGACAAAGGCGACCTGCATGCCCGGCGACGCACCGCGGAAGAACTTCAGCGGATTCAGCCCATGTGCCAGCAGCAGGCTGCCGTACACCACCAAGATGTGCAGCGCACAGGCGATGTACAACGCCAGCACGAAGTTGCCCAGCGGCAGCAGCTTTTCAAACCCGTAGCTACCGACCAGCCCTGCGATCAGGCCGAAGGTACCCAGCGGCGTTACTTCCAGCACGAAGCGCGTGATCTGGATCATGATCTCGCTCATCTGCCCGGTCAGCTTGCGCGCCTCGGCCACCTTGTCGCCCAGCTTCACCATTGCGAAGCCGACCAGGCCGGCGAAGAAGATCACCGGCAGGATCGAGCCGCGACCGGCCGCCAGCACGGTCTCGCCGGCCGCATTGACCCGGGTGCCGATGCCGCTCAGCGCGTAGAACACGTTGGACGGCACCACGTCCATGATCACCTTGACCACGCTGGGCACTTCGCGCGGCGTATAGCCATGATCCATGCTCAGGCTGAGGTTGCCGGTGCCGGGCTGCATGACGGTACCCACGGCCAGGCCCACGCACACCGCCAGCGCGGCGGTGATGATGAACCACAGGAAGGTACGGCCGCCGAGCGCCGCCACCGACTTCTGGCCATGCAGCGAAGAGATCGCATTGATGACCGCGAAGAACACCAGCGGCACCGCGATCATCTTGATCAGGGTGACATACAGGTCGCCAAGCGGACCGAACCAGGTTTCAGCGGCCGGACCAAGCAGCCAGCCGGCCAGCGCACCCAGCACGAAGCCGCCAAGGACGCGCTGCCAGAACGGGATCCGCAGCCACGCAGAGACCAGCGTCATGAGCATTCCAGGGGAGAGTGATACAGCCCGTCACAGTAGCTGAACCCGCCCCCGGGAACGAGGTACCGCAGGGGGAATCAGCGTGTCATCGGCGTGCCTTTCTGGGTTCTGCATAATGAACGCCCGTTTCACATCGAGATGACTGCGTTCATGTCCCGTTTTACGCCCCTGGTCGCCGCCCTGGCCACCACCCTGCTGGCCGGCTGTGCCAGCACTGCGCCCTCCTCCCCCGTCTCCTCTGCTGCTGTGCAGGTTCAGGTGCCCACCGTTGCCCATCCGGCCGGTGAAACGCCGCAGTGGTGGTACCGCAACGGCGCGGCCCAGGCGGCCAGTCACGGGGCCATGGGCGGCAAGGCGACGAACGTGATCCTCTTCCTGGGCGACGGCATGAGCCTGACCACGGTGGCAGCGGCGCGCATCTTCGAGGGGCAGCAAAAGGGCAGCTCGGGTGAAGAGAACCTGCTTTCGTGGGAGCGCTTCCCGGCCACCGCGTTCAGCAAGACCTACAACACCGATTCGCAGACCCCGGATTCGGCCGGCACGATGACCGCCATCACCACCGGCGTGAAGACCCACATGGGCGCGATCGGGGTCAGCGCGGGTACCCGCAGCGACTGCGCCGACAGCCTGAACAAGGGACTGCTGACTTGGCTGCAGCTGGCTGACAGCGCCGGCATGGCCACCGGGATCGTGTCCACCGCGCGCCTGACCCATGCCACCCCGGCCGCGACCTATGCGCATTCGCCGGAGCGCAACTGGGAGAACGACACCGACCTGACCGAAGCCGCCAAGGCGGCCGGCTGCCAGGACATCGCCCAGCAGCTGCTGTCGACGTCGCGCTATGGGCGCGGCCCGCTGGTGGCCCTGGGCGGCGGTCGTGCGCAGTTCACCACCATCGAAGAAACCGATCCGGAGTACGACGACAAGGTCGGCCTGCGCCTGGATGGGCGCAGCCTGGTCAATGAATGGAAGCAGACGCACCCGCAGGGCGCATACGTGTGGAATGCGGAGCAGTTGAAGGCCGCGGCCAATGCGCCGGCACTGCTCGGCCTGTTCGAGCCGGATCACATGCGTTACGAGATCGAGCGCAAGGACGACCCGTCCGGCGAGCCCAGCCTGGCCGACCTGACCCGCGCGGCAATTGCCAACCTGTCCCGTCACAGCGAAGGGTATGTGCTGATGGTGGAAGGCGCGCGCATTGACCACGCCAACCACAGCGGCAACGCCTATCGCGCCCTGAGCGATACCGTGGCAATGTCCGACGCGGTGCGTGCGGCGGTCGAAGCCAGCTCCGACCAGGACACCCTGATCATCGTCACCGCCGACCATTCGCACACCCTGAACTTCGTCGGCTACCCGGCGCGCGGCAATCCGATTCTGGGCAAGGTGAAGGACAAGGGCGGCGAAGACGGCGCGGGCGCACTGGACCTGGCCCGTGACGGCACCGGCCTGCCGTACACCACGCTCAGCTACGCCAACGGCCCGGGCTTCACCGGCCAGACCAACCAGCAGCCGGCCGGTCCCAAGACCTACCCGCACGGCCCGAGCAGCTTTGATCCGGCCAAGGGCCGCCCGGACCTGACCCACGTCGACACCGAGCACCCGGATTACATGCAGGAAGCACTGGTGCCGATGAAGAGCGAAAGCCATGGCGGCGAAGACGTCGGCATCTGGGCCCGTGGCCCCGGCAGCCAGGCCATTCGCGGCACGCTGGAGCAGAACACGATCTACCACATGATCGTGCAGGCCACGCCGCGCCTGCGTCAGCGCCTGTGTGACGCCGGCACCTGCGACGCCCAGGGCGTGCCGGTCGAACTGCCCAACGGCAAGGCATTCGAGCGCAAATAGACCCGCGTTCATGCAATCAATCCGATGGCGGCGGTCCACCAGACCGCCGATACTGCCCTGATGACCGCACCCCTCCCGCCGCCGCCCGATCTACCGACGCCGGTGCTGGTGGGCTTCAGCGGTGGCCTTGATTCCACCGTGCTGCTGCATTGGCTGGCACAGTCGCCGGTGCAGCGCGCTGCGGGCCTGCGTGCGGTACACGTCCACCACGGTCTGCAGGCCGAAGCCGATGCCTGGGCCGCGCACTGCGAGACCGCCTGCGCCACGTGGGGCATTCCCTTGCAGGTGATCCGGGTCCAGGTGCCGCACGACAGCGGGCAGGGCCTGGAAGCGGCCGCACGCAATGCGCGCCGCGACGCTTTCGCCCGCGTCCTGCATGAGCACGAGCACCTGGCCCTGGCCCATCATCGCGATGACCAGGCGGAGACCTTCCTGCTACGCGCCCTGCGCGGCTCCGGCGTGGATGGCCTGGCGGCGATGCGTGCCCACGCACCGTTCGCCACCGGCTCGCTGTGGCGCCCTCTGCTGCAGTTCCCGCGGGAGGACCTGCGTGCGTACGCGCAGGCACACGGCCTGCGCTGGATTGAAGACCCCAGCAACGCAAGCGATGCCGCCGACCGCAATTTCCTGCGCCTGCACGTGATGCCGTTGCTGGCGCAACGCTGGCCGCAGGCGGACGCGAGTTTTGCGCGCAGCGCCGAACTGGCGGCCCAGTCGCAGCGTCTGCTGGACGTGGCCGACCACGAATCGCTGCGCCGCTGCATCATTTCGCCAGGAGTGCTGGACTGCAGCCGCCTGCTGCGGCAACCCCGCGAGCGCCGCGCCCGCCTGTTGCGGCAATGGGTGCGCAGTTGCGGACAGCCGCCGTTGCCGGCAGCAGGCATCAAGGCCATCGAACGCGAGCTGCTGCCGGCCGCCCACGATGCCGATGCCCAGTTCGCCTGGCAGGGCGTGCGCATCCGTCGCTGGCGCAATCAGCTTCACCTGCTTTCAGCGGCACTGGCATTGCCCTTGGACTGGAGCGTGCACTGGGAGGGGCGCAGCCCGTTGGCGCTGCCCGATGGGGGCGAACTGGCCCTGCTCGGTCGCGACCGCTTGGCCACGCCGGTGCAGGTGAGCGCGCGACGCGGCGGCGAACGCATCCAGTTGCCGGGCCGCCGCCATTCGCATGCGCTGAAAGACCTGCTGCAACACAGTGGCCTGCCACCGTGGCAGCGCCGCCAGCTGCCGTTGTTGTATGACGGCGAAACCCTGCTGGCCGCAGGAGACCGCGTGATTGCCGCACCGCTGCAGCACTGGCTGGATGAACACGGTGCCCGTCTGCAGTGGACGCCGGGCGTCGCGTGAATTGACCCCACCGGGCTGGCGCATCACACTTGCTTCCATGCCCAAGAAGTCCCCTACTGAAGCCTCCCCTGTAGCCCACTTCGAGCAGTCGCTGGAAGAACTGGAGCAGCTGGTGGAGAAGATGGAAACCGGCGACATGAGCCTGGAACAGTCGCTCAGCGCCTACGAACGTGGCGTGGGCCTGTACCGCCAGTGCCAGCAGGCGCTGGAACAGGCCGAGCTGCGCGTGCGCCTGCTCAGCGACCCGGCCCGCCCGGAAACGGCCGAACCGTTCGACCCGCCCAGCCATGACGGCTGAGCTGACGTTCGCGCGCTGGCGCGACCGGATTGAAAGCCAGCTCGACGCCAGCCTGCCCTCGCCTGAAGCCGCCCCGCAGGGACTGCACCGGGCGATGCGTTATGCGGTGCTGGGCGGCGGCAAGCGGATGCGACCGCTGCTGGTGTACGCCGCCGGCCAGATTTTCGGTGCGGACGAACATGCGATGGATGCGCCGGCGATGGCGGTGGAACTGATCCACGCGTACTCGCTGGTGCACGACGACCTGCCAGCGATGGACGACGACGCACTACGCCGTGGTCGGCCGACGGTGCACATTGCCTTCGATGAAGCCACCGCGATTCTGGCCGGGGATGCACTGCAGACCCGCGCGTTCGGGCTGCTGGCCGACGCACCGCTGCCGGCACTGCTGCGGGTGCATTGCCTGCAGGCACTGACGCATGCGTCGGGCGCAGCGGGCATGTGTGGCGGCCAGGCGCTGGATATCGACGCAACCGGCCGCCTGCAGCCGCTGGCGGACCTGCAGCACATGCACGCGTTGAAGACCGGCGCACTGATCCGTGCGGCGGTCCGCATGGGCGCACTGTGTGGCGATGCGCCGCAGACTGACCTCAACCAGCTGGATGATTTCGCCAGCGCGCTAGGCCTGGCGTTCCAGGTGCGCGATGACATCCTGGACGTGGAAGCCAGCTCCGAGCAGCTGGGCAAGACTGCGGGCAAGGACCAGGCACAGGCCAAGTCCACCTTCCCGGCGCTGCTGGGCATGGACGGTGCCAAGGCTGAACTGGCCGCACTGAGCCAGCGCATGCACGACAGCCTGGCCGGCTACGACGAACGCGCCGACGCACTGCGGGCACTCGGTCGCTTGGCGGTAGAGCGGGATCACTGAGTTTCGCGCGAACAGCCCTCGGCTGTCGGTCTACGTGCTTGGGGCCATCGGATGGGGGGTACGGGACACGCCGTTAACCCATCCATGGGGGCTCGTAGAAAACATCCATGTTTTCTACGGTCCCGTACCCCCCATCCGATGGCCCCCGACAGTTGGCCGGCTGCCACGGAAAATCAAAACCCATTCGCAGCCCCGGTGGGATCGGTCGACAGACGATCGCCGTGAAATTCCCAACATCCGGTAACGCATGACCACGGAACACAGACGCCGTTGATTTGGACGTGGCATTCCCCATGGCCACCGGCCAACTGTCTGGGGCGTGCCGGGGTGGGTTTGCGGGACCGTCAAAAACATGGATGTTTTTGACGGGCCTACAGGGATGTATTCACGGCGTGTCCCGCAAATCCATCCCGGTGCGCCCAAACACGGGAACCGATGACCGACGGGTGTTCGCCCGAATCCAACAGCAGCCGGGCAAGCCCGGCTCTACGCACAAACAAAAACGCCCGGGAATCCCGGGCGTTTTCGCTGTTGCAGCAGGCGCTGATTACTTGATCAGGCGCAGCGCGAACGGGTAGCGGTACAGCTCGCCGTTGTTGGCCTTCACTGCCGCGATGATCGAGAAGACCAGGCTCAGGATGCCGACGATCGGAGCCAGCAGGCCGCCGATGAGGACGAACATCAGGATGAAGCAGATGACCATGGCGATCGAGATGGTGATCTGGAAGTTCAACGCCTCCTTGGCCTGGTCGGTGACGAAGGCCTTGGTTGGGTCATCTTTGTTGATCAGCCAGATCACCAGCGCGCCGATGAACCAGGTGAAGATGCCCAGCAGGTGCGCGGCCAGCGCCATGGTGCGCTGGTCGCTCGGCACCGGGCCGTCGGTGACCGGCGGCGGCGGCGGGGCGGTAACGTTTTCAAAATCGCTCACGTGAAACTCCTTGTTCAGTGTATTGGGTGGTGCGTGGCAGGCTCCCCGCCTGCCAAGGCAGCGCCAATAGGATACGTCAAGGATTGCGTCAATCGTTGAAAACGTCAGTCGTTACCGGCCACGGTCATCCGCCCGACCAGGATCGACCCGACGTGGATGTGCGAGCGTGGATCGATGTCACTGCCCACCGCCTCGATCCGGGTGAACATGTCCTTGAGGTTGCCGGCAATGGTGATGCCGTCCACCGGATACTGGATTTCTCCGTTCTCGACCCGGAAGCCGCCCGCGCCACGCGAGTAATCGCCGGTCACCGGGTTCACCCCCTGCCCCATCAGCTCGGTCACCAGCAGGCCTTCGCCCATCTGCCGGGCCAGTTCCTGCAGGCCCGCGTCCACGCTCGGCTTCACCTGCAGGTTGTACACACCACCGGCATTGCCGGTGGTCTGCAGGCCCAGCTTGCGCGCCGAATAAGCGCCCAGCACATAGCGCTGCAGCACCCCGTCGGCGACCAGCGCCGAGTTGCGCGTGGCCACGCCGTCACCGTCGAAGGCGCTGGAGCGCAGGCCACGGCGCAGCAGCGGGCGCTCGTCGATGGCGAACCAGTCGGGGAAGATCTGCGTGCCCACGCTGTCCAGCAGGAAGCTGGCGCGGCGATACAGCGCGCCGCCCGACACCGCGCCCAGCAGGCTGCCGATCAGCGAACGGGATACCTCCGGTGCATACAGCACCGGCATCTGTGCGGTGGCCATCGAGCGCGGCTGCAGCCGCGCCACGGTGCGCTCGGCGGCGCGACGGCCAATGGCGGCTGCATCCTGCAGATCTTCCCGGGCCAGCGCGCTGCTGTACCAGCCGTCGCGCTGCATGCCGTCACCCTGCCCGGCGATCAGCGCGCAGCCAATCGAATGATGGCTGCTGCGGTCGCGGCCAATGAAGCCGTGCGAGTTGGCATACACCGACAGGCTGGTGGCGGTGGACGCCGACGCGCCGTCGGAATTGCTGATCCGGCTGTCGGCCGCGCGCCCGGCGGCTTCACAGGCCAGGGCCAGGTCTACCGCCTGGTCAGCCTGCAGGGCCCACGGGTGCCAGCCGTCCAGGTCCGGGAACTCACGCGCCATCAGCGCCGCGTCGGCCAGCCCGGCCGCCGCATCGTCCTCGGTGTGACGGGCAATCGCACAGGCCTGGGCCACCGTGGCTTCCAGGCTGGCCGGCTGCAGGTCGGCGGTGCTGGCACTGCCCTTGCGCTGGCCGAAGTAGACGGTGACGGCGATGCCCCGGTCACGGGTGGATTCCACCGTTTCCACCTCGCCCAGACGCACGTTCACGTCCAGGCCGCGCTCTTCGCTGCAAGCCACTTCGGCCTGGCTGGCCCCCAGCGCACGGGCCCGTTCCAGCAGCTGCTGGGACAGGTCGGCCAGGTGTTCCAGACGCGACAGGCTGTCGTCGGCGGTCAGGGCTTCAGGGGAGATCACGTTCAATGCTTTATCCTGTGCAGGTGAGTGCCCGGCGCAACGCGGGGCACAGTATTGGATGTGGAAGAAGAACGATGCGCGGACGCGACGAAGATACCGGTGAATTTCATGACAGCAGCCGCAAGCAGAAGCGCCGCGATGCGCTTGACGTGCTTGCGCTGGGCGAGAAGCTGGTCTCGCTGACCCCGGCCCAGCTGGCGCGCGTGCCGGTGCCTGAAGACCTGCTGCCGCATATCGCCGAGTGCAAGCGCATTACCGCGCATATCGCGCACAAGCGCCAGCTGGCGTTCCTGGCCAAGCACATGCGCCGCGAAGAGGAGTCCACCCTGGACGCCATCCGCGACGCGCTGGACGCCAACAGCGAAACCTCGCGCCGTGAAGTGGCCATGCTGCACCGGGTGGAAGACTGGCGCGAGCGCCTGCTCAGCAACGGCGACACCGCGCTGGCCGCGCTGCTGGACGAGTACCCGCAGGCCGACCGCCAGCAGCTGCGCACGCTGGTGCGCAATGCGCAGGCCGAGAAGGCCAAGAACAAGCCGCCGCGTGCGTTCCGCGAGATCTACCAGGTGCTGCGCGTACTGATGCTGCCGGCCGCACTGGGCCTGGACGCCGTCAACGCCGCCCCGGAGGACGACGAAGACGACCAGGACAGCGTCGAAGACTGAGCGCATGCCCGGGCTCAGGCCTGGGTACCGCCCACGGTGATGCCGTCGATCAGCAGCGACGGCTGACCCACGCCCACCGGCACGCTCTGCCCGTCCTTGCCACAGATGCCGACGCCTTCGTCCAAGGCCAGGTCGTTGCCGATCATGCGCACCTTCTGCATGGTTTCCGGCCCGTTACCGATCAGGGTCGCGCCCTTCACCGGCGCAGTGACCTTGCCGTCCTCGATCAGGTAAGCCTCGGTGGCCGAGAACACATACTTGCCGCTGGTGATGTCGACCTGGCCACCGCCGAAATTGACGGCGTACAGGCCGCGCTTGACCGAGCGGATCATCTCCTGCGGGTCATGCTGGCCGGCGCGCATGTAAGTATTGGTCATGCGCGGCATGGTCAGGTGCGCGAACGACTCACGCCGGCCATTGCCGGTGGGGGCCACGCCCATCAGGCGCGCGTTGAGCGAATCCTGCATGTAGCCGACCAGAATGCCGTCTTCGATGAGGGTGGTGCACTGGGTGGGATGGCCTTCGTCATCCACATTCAGTGAGCCACGGCGGCCCTCGAGGGTACCGTCATCGACGATGGTCACGCCCGGCGCGGCCACGCGCTCGCCGATGCGGCCGGCGTACACGCTGGTGCCCTTGCGGTTGAAGTCACCTTCCAGGCCGTGGCCGACCGCCTCGTGCAGCAGCACGCCGGGCCAACCGGGGCCCAGCACCACGCTCATCACCCCGGCCGGAGCCGGAATGGCCTCCAGATTCACCAGCGCCTGGCGCAGCGCTTCCCGGGCGAAGGCCTCGGGGCGACCATCGGCGAACAGTTCGGCATAGCTGTAACGGCCACCGCCCCCGGAGTACCCGGATTCGCGGCGACCGTTCTGCTCCACGATCACCTGCACGTTCAGCCGCACCAGTGGGCGGATGTCGCCGGCCAGCACGCCGTCACTGCGGGCGATCAAAACGGTGTCGACGCCGCCGGACAGGCTGACCATCACCTGCTGCACGCGCGGGTCGGCTGCACGCAGGTAGCGGTCCAGGCGCTTGAGCACCTCGACCTTGGCTTCGTTGCCCATGCCGTCAATCGGGTCCAGCGCCGGATACAGCGCGCGCGCATTGCCGCGGGCCAGGGCCCGGGCCGGCTGCGCCCCACCATCACGGGAGATGGCGCGGGCCGACTGCGCGGCCGCCAGCAAGGCGTCGCTGTGGATGTCATCGGAGTAGGCGAAGCCGGTCTTTTCGCCGGCAATGGCGCGCACGCCTACACCCTGCTCGATGGAATGGGCACCGTCCTTGACGATGCCGTCTTCCACGCTCCAGCTTTCGCGCCGGGCGTGCTGGAAATACA
The DNA here is from genome assembly GCF_031834595.1 of Stenotrophomonas oahuensis. Classification (NCBI taxonomy): domain Bacteria; kingdom Pseudomonadati; phylum Pseudomonadota; class Gammaproteobacteria; order Lysobacterales; family Lysobacteraceae; genus Stenotrophomonas; species Stenotrophomonas oahuensis. Next base: position 272,690 of record NZ_CP115541.1, read on the forward strand.
GGTCGCCGAAATCAATACCGGGGCCCAGCAGGGTCCCGAAGGTGCGTTCCAGGCCCGTGGCGTCCAGCCCGGCGGGCAGCAGCAGGCGATCCTGGGCAAGTGTCAGTGCGTTGTCGGTCATGGTCCTGATCTATGGGCAGGGGCCGCTATCGCAAGCAGCACAGAAGGGAATGTTCACGGTTTTGCCGGCGCAGCGGCCGGCACCGGCGGCAAGGGCGGCGCGTCGTCACGGTCGATCACCTCGACCTTGGGCTCCGCCCACGGCCCGGTGACCCGGTAGGTCTTGGCCCCGATCTCGCCCAGCGGCTTGGACAGCACGGCATTGGCCGCCGCGCCCACCGCCGCACCCACCGGGCCACCGGCGACCGCGCCGACCACGGTCAGCAGGTTGCCGGCGCGCGGGTTCACGTCGATGGTCTGGTCGAACTGCTGGCGGCGCAGGTCGGTCTGACCGCGGATGCTGATGTTGGCCGCCGGGCCTTCGATCAGCACCTTGTCGGTGGTGGCCATGCCGTCTGCAAAGGCCAGCGTGCCCTCAACCTGGTTGAAGGCGAAGCCCTTGGAGAAGAAGTCGCGGAAATCAAACATCAGCCGGCGCGGCAACTGGGTCACGCTGAGCAGACCGAGCACGCGCCCCGCCCCCGGCTCCAGTTCCAGCAGCTGGCCATTGCGTGCATGCACCTGCAGTTGTCCTTCCAGAGCCCCCAGGGCGAAGTCGGACGGCCCGCCAGGCCAGCCCGCCTCCAAGCGCAATGTGCCTTCGCCACCCCGCAGCTGGCCGCCGTAGTCCAGGTTCTGCATCAGCCCGCCCAGATCTTCGCTGTTCACCTGCACCTGCATCTGGGTGTTGGCGGTCGCGCCCATGCCCAGCCAGCGGCCCTGGATGTCGATCTGCTGCTTGGGCGCACGGAACTGCAGCTGGTCCACGCTGAGCCCGTTGCCGAACGGATGCGTGCGCAGCACCGCCTGGCCGAGCTTGGCCTTGCCGAACTGCAGGTCGTTGATATCCAGCGACAGCGGCGGAATCCTGGCTGGATTGGTGTCGTTGGCACTGGCCTGCACCCGCGCCGGCAGCGTGGCGTCGTCGGGCAGCACGATGGCCGCGCCGTCGTCGGGGCGCTTGACCGGGGTCGGAAGCGACTTCCAGTGCACCCGATCCAGCTTTCCGACAATGGGAGCCCCGTCAGCATTGGGCACGCTCAGATCGCCCGCCAATGAGGGGCCGTCCATGCGCACTTCAATGCTGGCCGGGGTCGGTCGCAACTGCAGGCGGGTCTGTTCGAACACGCCGCCGGCCAGCAGCAGCTGCCCAACCTGCACGTCCACGTGCCGCAGCGGCATCGGGTCGTCGCCGCCACCGCCGGGCGAACGCGCCAGCGCGATCCATTCCAGCGCATCCAGCGAACCGCTGCGCCCGTTCACCGCCAGCCCGCTGGCCGGTGGATCGCGATCCACGCGGTCGCTGCCCAGGGTGACCTGCACGCCGGTCTGGTTGTTGTGGGTGCGCGCCGCGAGCGCCAGCCGCTGACCGAAGGCGACATCAACGCGCCCAGCCCCCATCGGCAACTGTGCGTTCACCGTGGTCGGCAGTGACACCGGTGCGGGTTTGTCGAGCGGAGCCGGCAGGTCCAGGCGCGTGCCGACCAGATCCGAATGCAGGGTCAGCAGCGTCGGCGGCTCGATCTTCGCCCCCGCCGCGACCTTGGGCAGGGTCACCCCGATGGTCCAGCGCGAGGTCCCTTCAATGTAAGGCTTGATCCAGCTCAGCTCGGGCGCACGGTCCAGCAGCAACCCGGCATCGAGCGATGCGCTGAGTTCGGATTCGAACGCCTGCGCCGGATCCTTCACGAAGCCACCTGCGCGCAAACTGAGCTGACCGTCCTGCCCCAGGTGACGCACAGCCAGCTGCTCGGCACCGAAGCCGTCGTTGCTGTAGCTGGCCTTGCCATGCATGTTGTCGAAGGTCAGATCGAAGCGTTTGTCACTGAGCGTGGCTCCGGCCAGCTCGACCGACCCCTGAAGACGACCTGGGCCGGCATCGTGGTGCAGCGGCTGCAGCAGGTCGAAGCCGACCACCGCCGGGCCCTTGGCGGTCAGCGCATTGAGCGAATCACCGTAGGTCTTCTGCAGCGGGCTCTGCTTGAGCATGGCCAGCAACGCGCTGGCATCGCTGCGCGTATTGGCCTTTACATAGAGGTCTGACTGCCCGAAATCGGCGATGCCGGCTTCGAAATGGTTCACCGGGACCCCGGCCAGATCGCCGCGCCCGTGCAGTTCGAAACCCGGGCCAATGAAGGCGATGTCGGCGTCGACCTTGTTCATGGTCGGCCAGTCGTGCTGGAAGCGGATGTTGCCGTTGTCGATGTGGCCGGTGGCTTCGAAGCGACCGTTGTTCTGGTCGAACGGCCAGTCTTCCAGGTCACCGGTGACCAAGCCCACGCCACCGCGCACATGGCCTGAAACCAGTGCCGCATCCAGCCAGTCGGTCGCGCCCTTGCTCATCTTGGAGTGTATCCAGAAGCGCTTGGCGGCGGTCATCGGCACGTCGTCGATCTTTGCGGCCAGCTGCAGCCACGGACGCGTGCCGTTGCCCTGGAACCACACCCCGCCGCGCACGTCGGCGGCATAGTCGGTGCCCTGCACGCGCAGTGCAGGCGTGCCGACACGCCAGCCGCCGGCCTCATCACGCCAGCCCACCACGCTGCCGGCCAGATGCACGTCGTGGCGCACGCCGAACCCGGACGGCCAGTCGAACTGCATCACGCGGGTGGGCTGCAGGTCCAGGCGGAACCCATCGGCGTCGCCCTGGAAGTGCCCCCCGACTCCGCTCAGGCCCGGCGCGTGCCCGGCCGCGGCGAAGCGGATGTCCTCCAGATCGCCTTCAAAACGCAGCGCCCCGGCGCGCTCACCACTGAAGCGGACACGGGTCATGCGCACCTGCGGTGCCGCCGCATGCAGCCAGCTGCGCAGACCGGGATCGATCCGGTCGGTCAATGCCAGCCCACGCAGCAGCGCGGTGGCGTCGATGTTGTCACCGGCCAATGCCATATGCTCGCCGCCGGCTACCAGCAGCCCATCCAGGGTCTGCTCGCTGCCGTCCATGCCAATGCGCAGGCGCGACGCATCGGCACGCCAGCCGCCTTTGACCCAGCGCCAGCGTGCACGCAGCTCCAGGTTCTGCAGGGTCATCTGCGGGCGCTTGCCGTCGGCCAGCGGTGCCCCCTGCAGTTGCACATCGTGCAGATCGGCATCGGTGGTCACCATCACCAGCCGCGAATCGCGCACGTCCACCCACGCATTGAATTCGCCGGTGCCCTGTTGCAGGCGTGCACCGCCAAACTGCAGCAGGGACGACCATGCGCTGAAGTCGGCCGGATCCGCGCCCAGCCAGACCTGACCGTCGCCGCGCTTGCGCTCGAAGTCCAGCACGGCGGTCAGCGGTTGCGTCTTTTCGTCAGCCCAGGCGCGCGCGCCCACGCGCAGCCGCTGGCCATTCACGCGCAGGCGCAGATCGATGCGCGGCAGTTCGGTATGCAGCTGCAGCGACGGCGCATCCACGGTCAAGCGACCGCCGATCACCTGCAGCTCGCCCAGCCGGCGCAGCGACTCCAGCGGGTCGCCGTGGCCTGACTGTGGCAGGCCCTGCACCGACCAGCGGCCGTCGTCGGCGCGCTGCAGTTCCAGCGCCAGGCCACGAAGGCGCAGCTCGGTCAGCGATTGGCCGGGCAGCAGGCCGGCATACATCGACACCAGCACCTCGGCTTCGCCGATGCGCAGGCCCTGCCCTTCACCGATGCGCAGCCCCTGCAGGGCCAGCAGCGGACCGCGCCGGGTCCAGCGGGTATCGAGCTGGTCAAAACGCACCGGCTGGCCGGCACGCGCGCTCAACCACGCGGCAACCTTGTCGGGATGCCGCTCGGCCAGCGGCAGCAGCTGGCTGACCGTGCCGACCAGCACGGCAACGCCCACCAGCACGATGGCCAGGGCATAGACAACATGGCGGCGGATCCTTCGCAGCCGCAGTCGCAGCGGCGTGGTCATCGACCTGCCGGCACGCCACGGCGTGCCAGTGCGTGAAGATCAGAGCAGCACGACATCGAACTGCTCCTGCAGGTACTGCTCGTCGGCCTGGAACCGGATCGACTTGCCGAGGAATTCCTCCAGCTCGGCCACTGCCGCAGATTCCTCGTCGGTGATGCGTGCCACCACCTTGGTGGAGGCGATCACCAGCAGTCGCGCCGCGTCGAACTGGCGCACCGCGCGGGTGATCTCGCGGAAGATCTCGTAGGTGACGGTTTCGGTTGTCTTGATGCTGCCGCGACCGCTGCACTGCGGGCAGGTTTCCGAGAGCTGCCGTTCCAGGCTCTCCACGGTGCGCTTGCGGGTCATTTCAACCAGACCCAGCGGCGAGAAGTCGTACACCGTGGTCTTGGCGTGATCACGCGCCAGCGCCTTTTCCAGGGTGCGCAGCACCTGACGGCGGTGCTCGGCGTCATCCATGTCGATGAAGTCGATGATGATGATGCCGCCCAGGTTGCGCAGCCGCAGCTGGCGCGCCACCGCCTGCGCCGCTTCCAGGTTGGTGCGGAACACCGTTTCTTCCAGGTTGCGCTGGCCCAGGAACGACCCGGTGTTGACGTCGATGGTGGTCATCGCTTCGGTCTGGTCGATGACCAGATAACCACCGGACTTGAGCGGGACCTGCTTGTCCAGCGCGCGCCCGATTTCGTCCTCCACCCCGAACATGTCGAAGATCGGGCGGTCGCCGCTGTACAGCTCCAGCTTCTCGGCCAGCACCGGCATGTACTTGGCCACGAAGGCCTGCAGCTGGGCGAAGGTTTCCTTGGAATCCACCTTCACCTTGTCCACGTCCTTGCGGATCAGGTCTCGGACCGAACGCAACGGCAGGCTCAGGTCCTCATAGATCACGCTGCAAGGTGCCGCTTCGCGCCCGCGCCGCTCGACCACGTTCCAGACCCGCGACAGGTAGGCGATGTCTTCGGCGATGGCCTCGGCCGGCTGACCTTCGGCATTGGTGCGCACGATGTAGCCGTAGCCCCCGTGCTGGGCCGACAGTTCGGTCACCAGGGTTTTCAAACGCGCACGTTCGGCCTCGTCCTCGATCCGCGCCGACACCCCCACCACCTTCGACTGCGGCAGCAGCACCATGTAGCGCGAGGGAATGCTGATCTGGGTGGTCAGGCGCGCGCCCTTGGTGCCGATCGGGTCTTTCACCACCTGAACCACGATGTCCTGGCCGTCGCGCAGCAGTTCCACGATCGGCACCGAGGATGGCGGTGGCAACGTGGTGCCCTCGGTGTCGCCGCTGGCCACCGGCGCGGGGCGCACTACGTCATTGGCGTGCAGGAACGCCGCGCGCTCCAGCCCGACCTCGACGAAGGCGGCCTGCATGCCGGGCATCACCCGCTGCACCTTGCCCTTGTAGATGTTGCCCACCACTCCGCGACGCCAGCCGCGCTCGATGTGCAGTTCCTGCAGCATGCCGTTTTCGATGACCGCCACGCGGGTTTCGCGCGGAGTGACGTTGACCAGGATTTCCTCAGACATGGGCGACTCCCTTCGGTTCGAACGCCAACAACAATTGTTCGGTCTGCTGCAGGGGCAATCCCATCACACCCGAATAGCTTCCCGCCAGATGGCGGATGTAACGCTCGGCCCCACCCTGGATGGCGTAGGCCCCGGCCTTGCCCATCGGCTCGCCACTGGCCACGTAACTGGCAATGGCGACGTCGCTCCAGTCCATGAAGGTGACCTCGGACACCACCAGCACGCTCTGCTGGCGGTCGGCGGCGACCACGGCAACCGCGGTGGCGACCTGGTGGGTGTGGCCGGACAACCGGCGCAGCATGGCGGCGGCATCGGCAGCGTCGACCGGTTTGCCGAACACCTCCCCTTCCAGGATCACTTCGGTGTCCGAGCCCAGCACCACGGCATCGGGGTCGGCACCGACCAGGGCCAGACCGGCCCTGGCCTTGTCGGCGGCCACGCGCTGCACATAGTCCAGGGCGGTTTCCCCGGGGGCACGGACTTCAGGCACGTCCAGATCCAGCGCGCGGAAGGGCCGGTCCAGTCGGGACAACAATTCGGTTCGTCGAGGCGAACGGGAGGCAAGATAAAGCATCGCGGAAGGATAACCTGCGGCCGCTGTCTGAATCGCGCACAACCGGACAGAATCCGCATCAACCCCGCTCAGCCTCACCACGCGTTCATCGCCCCGACACCAACCTCAACGCCTTCACAAGGAGATGTTCATGCGCCGCTTGACCCTGTCCCCGCTGCTGCTCGCCCTGTCCCTTGCCCTGGGAGCCACCATGACCGCCCACGCCCAGACCGCCCCGGCCATTGCCGCCCCTATCGACGGCACCCTGCTCAACGTGTCGGCCAACGCCGAAGCCAAGCGCGTACCCGACGTGGCCACCCTGTCGGCCGGCGTGGTCACCCAGGCCACCGATGGCAACACCGCGATGCGCCAGAACGCCGAACAGATGACCAAGGTGCTGGCCGCGATCAAGACCGCCGGCATTGCCGAGCGCGACGTGCAGACCAGCGGGGTCAACCTGAGCCCGCAGTACCGCTACGCCGAAAACGAGGCCCCGAAGATCACCGGCTACCAGGCCAGCAACACGGTCAGCCTGAAGGTGCGTGACATCGCCAAGCTCGGCAAGGTACTGGATGCCCTGGCCGCACAGGGCGCAAACCAGATCAACGGCCCGCAGTTCGAGATCGACCAGCCCGAGCCGGTGTATGACGAAGCCCGCCTGGCCGCACTGAAGAAAGCCCAGGCGCGCGCCGAGACCTATGCCAAGGCGCTGGGTCTGCGTGTCCGCCGGATTGTGAGCATCTCGGAAAGCGGAGGCGGCAATTTCCGCCCGGTGATGATGCGCGCGGCCGCCGCCCCGATGGCCGCTGACATCTCGACGCCGGTGTCGCCGGGCGAGTCGAGCGTGTCAGTGAACCTGGACGTGGTGTTCGACCTGGGCCGGTAAGGGTCAGCGGACCAACGGTCCGCTGCTACCGGAAAGAATGACTGGCAGCCAAACGCTATACCCACCCCTGCCTTCCGGCGGGCGCGCCACTCCAGTATTCCTGTCATTGCGCGGCCCCGCGTGGCCGCGCCGCAACGTTGATGTTCCCGCACACCTGGCAAGGAGAGTCGAGCATGGTCCGGACCCATCCCCGCGTTGTACCCCTGCAGATTGAAGCTTCACGCGTGCTCGGCTGGAGTACCGCCATCGCGGTGCACGCGCTGGCCTTCCTGCTGCTGTTGATCCCCGCCACCTATGTGGCCGCCCCGTTGCCGCGCGAACGCACGCCGGTGACCTTCTTCGAAGCGATACCCGAACCGCCGCCACCGCCGGTCATCATCCGCAAGGAAGAGCCCAAGCCGATCACCCCGGCAACCTCCACCCCGGTGCCGCGTGTAGCCCCGTTGCCGCCACCCACCGCCGTTGCCAGCGACTCACTGGCGGTACCGCCACTGCCCGCCGCGGATACCCAGGCCCCGACCCTGGCTCCCGCCGATCCGGCACCGGCCATGCCGACCGGCGTGCAACTGCAATACCGCACCGCGCCGCCACCGACCTACCCCATCGCCGCCATCCGCGGCAACGAACAGGGCACGGTCGTGCTGCGGGTGCGGGTTGAGCCAGACGGCAAGGCCTCCAGCGTGATGATCGAGCGCAGCAGCGGGTCGCGGGCGTTGGACAACGCCGCACGCCAGCAGATACTGCGTCACTGGCGCTTCGTACCGGCCCAGATGAACGGACAGACGGTCGCGGCCGAGGGCCTGGTGCCAGTGACGTTCTCGCTGCCGGATTGAACAAATGAGACACGCAGCGCGTGTTCGTACAAGGTAGTGGCCGGGACGCGCAAGCAGCGCGTCCCGGCTTTGTGACACGCATGAGAAAGCGTCGCCAATTAAGCAATTTTTCACGGCTGCGTCACCTGCAGGAAACATAGATTTGCGCGGTCGCCACTGAACCCAGTGCGATCCACCGACTTCGATGGTTTTCCCAGTCAGGAGAGAAGCTGTGAAACACCCGATCCAACGGCCCACCCTCGGCCGCCGCAACAATCTGGCTTACTCCGTATCCGTCGCGCTTACCAGCGGCCTGCTCCTCCTGAGCGGTGCCTTGGCGTCGTCGACGGCCATGGCCCAGGATCAGGCCACCAACCTTGACCGCATCACGGTCACCGGCTCCAACATCCCCCGTACCAACACCGAAACCCCCTCGCCCGTGCAGGTGGTGACGCGCCAGGAAATCGACCGCACCGGCAAGACCACCGTGGCCGAATACCTGCAGACGCTGACCTCCGACGGCGCAGGCTCCATTCCCAAGACATTCGGCAACGGCTTTGCCGGCGGCGGCGCGGGCATCTCGCTGCGCGGCCTGGGTGCCGGGTCCACCCTGGTACTGCTGAACGGTCGTCGCATGGCGACCTACGGCCTGGCCGATGACGGCCAGAAAGTGTTCACCGACCTGAGCACCATCCCGCTGGACGCGGTGGATCGCGTTGAAGTGCTGAAGGACGGCGCATCCGCGATCTACGGTTCGGACGCGATTGCCGGCGTGGTCAACATCATCCTGCGCAGCGATTTTGAAGGCGGCATCCTGCGTGGCTCCTACGGCATGTCCGAAGACGGTGACGGCGACGCCAAGAAAGCCACCCTCACCATCGGTACCGGCAACCTGATCGAAGATGGCTGGAACGCCTTCATGAGCCTGGACGTTGGCAAGACCGACGCAATCAAGATCAGCGACCGCAAGAACCGCAAGTGGATCGGCACCGGCGACCTCCGTCGCTGGGGCATTTCCGCCGCCGATTCGCAGTTCATCGGCGGTGCGTTCCTCAATGGCGGTACCAGTGGCGGTGCCAGCCCGAACGGCTCGGTGTTCAACGACGCACTGGATCCAGCCACGCTGGTGCCGCTGCCTGGCTGTCAGGGCCTCACCACGATTCCCGGCCAGACTGACGCCTCCATCGCCGAGGACGGCTGCTTGTGGAATCCAGCACAGCTGTATCGTGACCTGAGCCCCAAGGAGGAATACGTCAACGTGTTCGGCCGCGCCAGCTTCGCGTTCGGCGAGGGCGGCGAGATCTACACCGAAATCGGCTACTCGAAGAAGGAAACCACCTTCAGCAACACGCCGTCTGGCGTGTCCGGCAGTTGGGGCTACCCGCGCGGTCCGCAGAATGCCAGCAGCGGTGACGGTGCGGTGGTGCTGTCCCCGACCCATCCGGACAACCCGATTCCGGGCCAGGAATCGCGCCTGCGCTATTCGGCCTGGGACGTGGGCCCGCGCGTGACCGAGAACACCAACGAGTTCAACCGCTTCCTGGTGGGCGTCAAGGGCAACTGGGGTGAGTGGAGCTACGACACCGCTTACCTGCATTCGGGCACCGACCTGACCAACGTGCGTACCGGCTTCCTGCGTTACAGCGCCGTGCAGTGCGCGCTGGGCAACCCGGCCTGCCCCGGTGGTGTGTGGCGCATCGGCGACGATGCCGGGCTGAACTCGCAGGCGCTGTATGACTACATCTCGCCGACCATCAGCGCACGCGCCAAGTCCAGCCTGGACATGTTCGACTTTACCGTGTCGCGCAGCCTGGCCGACCTGCAGGGCGGCCCGCTGGGCCTGGCACTGGGTACCGAATGGCGCAAGACCAGCAACAGCCTGACCCCGCAGACCTACACGGACGAGGGTGACATCATCGGTCTGGGCTACTCTGCCTACGACGGCACCCAGAACGTATACGCCGGCTACGTGGAACTGTCCGCACCGGTGCTGGAGCAGCTCGAACTCACCGGCGCAGTCCGCTACGACAAGTACGAGAGCGGTGAAGGCAAAGCCACGCCGAAACTGGGCGTGAAGTGGACGCCGGTGGACTGGATCGCACTGCGTGCCACCTATGCCGAAGGCTTCCGCGCACCGAACCCGGCGGAAAACGGCGACGGCGGCCTGGCGGCGTTCTCGACCGCACGCGACCCGGTGCGCTGCGCCGCGGACCCGACCACCACCAATTGCGGCGCACGCCCGGTGGCGATCATCACCAGCCCGAACCCGGACCTGAAGCCGGAAGAGTCCAAGAGCTACTCGGTGGGCATCGTGCTGCAGCCGACCTCGAGCACCTCGCTGACGGTGGATGCCTGGCAGATCAAGCGCACCAACGAAATCGCCCAGGGCAGCACCGCCCAGGCGATCGCCGACGGCGACGTGCTGCGCGACACCGACCTGATCAACGGCGTCCCGGGTACCGGCAGCATCCTGGCGGTCAACACCGCCTACGTGAACGCCAACTCGTCGCGGGTGCGGGGTATCGATACTGATATCCGCCAGACCTTCGACATCGGCCCGGGCCAGCTGGAGATGGACCTGCAGTGGAGCCACGTGCTCAAGTTCGAGCGCACCGAAGGCGGTGAAACGGTGGATTACGTGGGCACGCACGGCAACTGCGACGTGACCAACTGCATCGGCACGCCGGAAGACCGGGTCAACTTCGGCACCACCTGGAAGCAGGGACCGTGGAGCGTGAGCGGCGTGGTCAACTACATCTCCAGCCTGGAGAACAAGGACCACCGCGGTGGCGACTACCTCGCCTTCTATGCCGACGGCTCGCCGGTGGAGAAGATCTCCTCGTTCACCACCTTCGACCTGTCCGGTCGTTGGAACATCAACGACGCGTTTGAACTCAACGCATCGGTGCAGAACGTGTTTGATCGTATCGCCCCGCTCGACCCGACCACCTACGGTGGCGTCAACTACAACCCGCTGCATTTCAGCGGCGCGATTGGCCGCTACTTCACGGTGGGGGCGAAGTACACGTTCAATTGATCGATCAATTAGTGACCTAAGCAGAATGCCCGGGCATGCCCCGGGCATTTTGCTGCCCGTAGCGCCACGCCCTGCGTGGCTGCGCGGACAAAAAAAAGCCTCGCATCGCTGCGAGGCTCTGAAACTTGGCGCCCGAAGTTGGACTCGAACCAACGACCCCCTGATTAACAGTCAAGTGCTCTAACCGGCTGAGCTATTCGGGCGGGGTGCGCATTGTAACCGGGATTTTCACAGGATGTAACCCCTGTGACGCGCCCATGCTGTCAGGCGCGGTGATACGGATGATTGGCGAGCATCGCCGCCGCACGATACAGCTGCTCGGCCACCACCAGCCGCACCAGCATGTGCGGCAGGGTCAGCGGACCGATCGACCATTTTTCATCGGCCAGCGCAGATACCTCCGGCGAATGCCCTTCCGGGCCACCGATCAGGAATGCCAGATCGCGGCCCTGGCTCCGCCAGTGTTCCAGGCGCTGCGCGAGCTGCTCTGAACTGAGCTGGCGGCCCGGAACATCCAGCGCTACCACGTACGCGTTCTTGGGCAGCGCGGCAATCACCCGCTTGCCTTCGTCCTCGGTGGCGCGACGCGGGTCGCGGCCTTTGCCGCGCAGCCCCGGTTCGATTTCCACCAGCTCAAATGGCAGCCAGTGCGAGAGTCGCTTCTGGTACTCGGCGAAGCCCTGCGCGACCCAGGACGGGGCGCGTTCACCGGTGGCGATCAATCGTGCTTTCATGGTGTGTATGGGTTGCCGGCCAGCGGCCGGCACTACCGTCGAACGATGACCCTTAGCGTGCGGTGTAGCTGTCTTGCTCGTCGTCGTGGCCGTCTTCGTCGAGCAGGCTCGGCGGCTGGTCGCCGACCGTCCACAGACGTTCCAGCGCATAGAACTCACGCACGCGCGGCAGCATCACGTGAACAATGACATCGCCCAGGTCGACCAGCACCCACTCGGCCTCGCGCTCGCCTTCCACGCCCAGCGGCATGTTGCCGGCCTGCTTGGCGAACTTGACCACTTCGTCGGCAATCGACTTGACGTGGCGGCTGGAGGTGCCCGAGGCGATCACCATGTAATCGGCGACGCTGGACTTGCCGATAACGTTGATCTCAACGATATCCTTGGCCTTCAGCTCTTCGGTCGCCGCGCGTACGCATTCCAGCAGCTGCTGGGTGGACGGTGCGGGATGGGGCAGTTCGACCTTGATGGTCTGAGGCTGGGTCTGGTCGCTCAAAGCAGGAAACTCAAAAAGTGTTGGCGCGATTATACGGGGCCTTGGGCCTGAACGTATTCACGCCCCACTGGCACCGTACAGCCCGTGGTCGGCGATGTAGTCGGCGACGGGTTCAGGCAGCAGGTTGCGCCATGGGCGGCGCTGGGCGATCTGCTCGCGCACGGCAGTGGCGGATTCGCCACGCAGCGGTGCCCGAAGACGCAGGATGCGGCCGCCCGGCGTGGAAAACAGCGGTCGCTCGTCGTTGACATAGCGGCCATGCAACGCCACCGCCAGGTCCGGAGCCAGCCCCGCCTGCATCGGGCTGCCCATGCGTTCGGCCACGATGAAATGGCACAGCCCGAACAGGTCCTTCCATTCATGCCACTGGTTCAGGCTGCGCAGACTGTCCGCGCCGACCAGCCACGCCATCGGCTGCAGCGGCCCCAGTTCAGCGCGCAGCTCACGCAGGGTGTCCACGGTATACGACGGCACCCCCGGGTGCTGCTGCGCGCGATCGATCTCGCGCCGGTCCACCAGCAGCCCCGGCTCATCACCGATGGCCAGTTCCAGCATGCGGGCACGCTGTTCCGCATTGGCCCCCGGCGGGGCGCGGTGCGGCGGGTCAGCCGCCGGCAGCAGGCGCACAGCGACTTGCAGCTGATCGCGCGCGGCGCGCGCGATGGCCAGATGGCCCAAGTGCACGGGGTCGAAGGTGCCACCGTAGAGGATGCGCAGCGGCATCAGGCGCGGGCCAGCAGACGCACCGCACGGGCCTCGGCCACCGCCACCAGCAACCGCTCCAGCCCCAGCCACGGGTCGCCGTCGGCACGGCCCTTGGCCATGCGGTCGACCAGCCCGGCTTCGGCCACGAACCGCTCCCAGCGCTTGGGCTCAGGATGGCGCTGCAGCGCGCGCTTGAACGGTGCCTGGCGGGCCTCCCAGATGCCGCGGCTCTTCATTTCCGCAGCGAGATTGCCGCCCCGTGCCTGCACGCGGGCGAGACCGGCAGTGGACAACATTTCACGGATCACCATCGGCATCAGCGCGGCCACGGCCTCGCCTTCACCGCGCAGGCCGGCCAGCATGCGCAGCACCGCCGCCGGCTGGCCGGAGAAAGTGGCTTCCAGCAGGCGGAACACGTCGTAGCGGGCGGCGTCGGCCACCAGCGATTCCATCGTGTTCACATCCAGGCTCTGGCCTTCGGCCAGCAGCGCCAGCTTGTCGATCTCCTGGGCGGCGGCCAGCAGATTGCCTTCGACCCGCTCGGCCAGGCGCTGCACCGCGGCCGGATCGGCGCGCAGGCCTTTCTGGCGCAGGCGGCGCTCGATCCACTCGGGCAGCTCATGTGGCTTGATCGCCCAGGCCACCGACAGCACACCGACGCGGCTGACCGCCTCGGTCCACTTGGTCTGGTGGGCCTTGCTCCATTCATTGCAGGTGATCAGCAGAATCACGTCCGGCGCGGGGTTGGCGCAGAACTGGCTGATCACTTCACTGCCTTCCTTGCCCGGCTTGCCGCTGGGCAGGCGCACTTCCACCAGGCGGCGTGCGCTGAACAGGCTTGGCGCGTTGAACGTGCCGTCGAGCTGGTTCCAGTCGAAGTCACGGCCGTCGGCATCGAACACTTCGCGTTCGTTGACCCCGTCAGCGCGGGCCCGGGCGCGGATCGCATCGGCCGCTTCCAGCACGCGCAGGGTTTCCGGGCCGGCAATCAGATAGACCGGGGCCAGCGGCTGGCTGGCCGGCTGGCTGGCAAGTTGTTCCGGGCGCAGTTCCATGCGGAGCAGAGCCGAAGCTGGCTCAGGAACCCTGCGGCGGAATGACCGCGCTGGCCGGTGCCGCCGGTACCGTCGCCGGCGCGGTCGGGCTGGGCGCGCGCCCGCGCTCCAGTTCCTTGCGCACCACGCTGTCGATGCGACGCATGATCGACGCGGACATTTCGCGGCGCAGTTCGTCGGCCAGGATCTCGCGTTCGGTGGTGGTGCCGGTAGCGTCGGTCGGCGGCGACACGTAGTCGCGCGACAGTTCGATCACCTGCTGCGGCACCAGGTCGCTGCCGTCCTCGCGGCGGAACACGAAGATCACCGCATAACGCAGGCTGTATTCCTGGGCACGGCCCTGGGCGTCGATGGCAATGGGCAGGTCGCCCCAGCGCTCGGAAAGCACCTGCAGCTGGGCCGCCGGCCCCTTGCTGTCCTCATCGGCCAGTTCCGCACCCGATGCCAGCAGACCGCGGCGCAGCAGCTTGGCCAGTTCGCTGTACGGCGCGGTGGAGACCACCCGCACTGCGGCGGTGTCGGCCGGCAGCATCAGCTTGTTGCGCAGATGGAAACCGCACCCGGCCAGGGTCAGGGTGAGCAGAACGGCAAGCAGGAGTCGAGTCATGGATACAGTCTGATTGAGCCGGTCGATGCCGGCAACAGGGAATTCACCACCCAAGATGCCCGAATCCGCGTGAACAACGGTTGATGCGGAATCGCCGCCGGGCGATGCCCGGCGGCGCGGCGGGATCACCCCGCCACGATGTTCACGATCTTGCCCGGCACGATGATGATCTTGCGCACTGTCAGCCCTTCCAGGAACTTGGCGGCGTTCGGCTCGGCCACGCCCAGTGCCTCGATCTGGTCACGCGGCGCATCGGCCGCCACCTCGATGGTGCCACGCAGCTTGCCGTTGACCTGCACCGCCAGGGTGACCGCGTCGCGCACCAGCGCGGCCTCATCGGCCTGCGGGAAGCGCTGGTCTTCCAGCAGCGACTCGCCCTTGCCCAGCACCTGCCACAGCGCATGGCTGGCATGCGGGGTGATCGGGTTGAGCAGCAGCACGGTGGCCTGCAGGGCTTCCTGACGCACCGCCCTGCCCTGTTCGGAGCTGTCGTCGAACTTGGCCAGCGCGTTCATCAGTTCCATCACCGCCGCAATGGCGGTGTTGAAGCTGTGGCGGCGGCCATAGTCGTCGCTGACCTTGCCGATGGTTTCATGGGTCTTGCGGCGCAGCGCCTTCTGCTCGGCGTTGAGCGCGGCCACGTCCAGTGCCGGCACGGCACCGTCGGCGGCGTGCTTGTGGACCTGCGTCCACAGGCGGCGCAGGAAGCGCGCCATGCCGTCCACGCCGGCTTCGTTCCACTCCAGCGACTGTTCCGGCGGTGCCGCGAACATCGAGAACAGACGCACGGTGTCGGCACCGTACTTGCTCACCATGGCCTGCGGGTCCACGCCGTTGTTCTTCGACTTGGACATCTTCTCGGTGCCGCCAATCTGCACTGGCTGGCCGTCGGCGATCAGGGTGGCACCGATGATGCGGCCGCGCTCATCGCGCTGCACATCGACGTCGGCCGGATTGATCCAGTCTTTGGAACCGTCCTCGTTCTGGCGGAAATAGGTGTCCGCGATGACCATGCCCTGGCACAGCAGGTTCTGCGCCGGTTCGTTGCTGTCCACCATGCGCGCATCACGCAGCAGCTTGTGGAAGAAACGGAAATACATCAGGTGCAGGATCGCGTGTTCGATGCCGCCGATGTACTGGTCAACCGGCAGCCAGTAATTGCCGCGCTTGTCCACCGCATCACGGGCACCCGGCGAGGTGTAGCGCGCGTAGTACCAGCTCGACTCCATGAAGGTGTCGAAGGTGTCGGTCTCGCGCTCGGCCGCGCCGCCGCAGTCCGGGCAGGTGGTCTTGCGCCATTCCGGATCGGCCTTGATCGGCGAACCGGTACCGACGAAGTTGACGTCTTCCGGCAGGACCACCGGCAGCTGTTCTTCCGGCACCGGCAGTGCACCGCACTTCGGGCAGTAGATCACCGGAATCGGGCAGCCCCAGTAACGCTGGCGGCTCACGCCCCAGTCGCGCAGGCGGTAGTTCACGCGGCGCTGGCCCTGGCCCTTGCGCTCGAAACGCTCGGCCAGTGCTTCAAACGCACCCTGGAAGTCCAGGCCGTCGAACTCGGCCGAATTGACCAGTTCGGTCTCGCGGCTCTTGTCGCCGTACCAGTCCTGCCAGCGGCTGCCGTCGTATTCACCCTCGTCCTTGCGCGGGCTCTTCAGCGCAATGACCTGGCGGATCGGCAGGTTGTACTTGTTGGCGAATTCGTTGTCGCGCTGGTCGTGGCCGGGTACGGCCATGACCGCACCGGTGCCGTAGCCCATCAGCACGAAGTTGGCGACCCACACCGGCACGGTGTCGCCAGTGACCGGGTGCACCGCGCACAGGCCGGTGTCCATGCCGCGCTTTTCCTGGGTTTCCAGTTCGGCTTCGGACACGCCGCCCTGCTTCATTTCCGCCAGCAGCGCGGCCAGGGCCGGATTCGACTTGGCTGCGTGCAGCGCCAGCGGGTGTTCGCCGGCAATGGAAACAAAGGTCACGCCCATCACGGTGTCCGGACGGGTGGTGAACACGCGCAGCGGATCCAGCGCGCTGCCGTCGACATCACGCACGTCGAACTGGATTTCCAGCCCTTCGGAGCGGCCGATCCAGTTGCGCTGCATGGTCTTGACCGAGTCCGGCCAGCCCGGCAGGTCGTCCAGGCCGTCCAGCAGCTCCTGGGCGTAATCGGTAATGCGCAGGAACCACTGCGGAATCTCGCGCTTTTCCACCAGCGCGCCGGAGCGCCAGCCGCGGCCGTCGATGACCTGCTCGTTGGCCAGCACGGTCTGGTCGATCGGGTCCCAGTTCACCACCGCGTTGCGGCGGTAGGCCAGGCCCTTGCGCATCAGCCGGGTGAACATGCGCTGTTCGTGCACGTAGTAGTCCGGCGTGCAGGTCGCGAACTCGCGCGACCAGTCGATCGCATAGCCCATGGCCTTGAACTGGCCACGCATGTGCTCGATGTTGGCGTAGGTCCACTTGGCCGGCGCGGTCTTGTTCTTGATCGCCGCGTTTTCAGCCGGCAGACCGAACGCATCCCAGCCCATCGGCTGCAGTACGTTGTGACCGGTCATGCGCTTGTAGCGGCTGATCACGTCACCAATCGTGTAGTTGCGCACGTGGCCCATGTGCAGCGCACCGGACGGGTACGGCAGCATCGAGAGGCAGTAGTACTTCGGCTTGTCCGAAGACTCGTTCACCTCGAAGGCGCGGGTGGCGTCCCAGAACTTCTGGGCGGCGGATTCAACCTGCTGCGGGTCGTAAACGTTGGGTTCGACGCTGGTCATGGAAACGCGTGTGCGGCGGCAAAGCGGCACAGGGTACCGCAGTGCGGCAAAGCGCTCCAATCGGTGCCGGAAACGACACAGGCCGGGCCGTCATGCTGTTGATATATCAAGGATTTGTGAAGAACGCGCCCCGGCACCCCCTTTGAGAAGCGCGCAAACCCGTAGAGCCGGGCTTGCCCGGCTGCTTTTCGCGCAACGCCAACGGCAGCCGGGCAAGCCCGGCTCTACATCCGGATCGCCCGAACGGCCCAATCGCTCGAACAGCCGGGCTTGCCCGGCGTTACCGCCGCGCCACTGGCAGCACCACCGCCAACCACACGGCCCAGGCCACAAACGCCAGCCGCTGCGCCAGCGGGGCCGGCATCACCATCTGCAGCACCAGCGCACCCAGCCCGGTAACCACGCCGGCCGCCAGATGCACCAGCGCCAACCGCCGCCCGCCGGACAACCCGCGCTCGCCCAAGCCCGACAGCACCGCCCCTGGCACGAACGCCAGCACCCACACCATCCACGCGCTGGCGTGGTACTGGCTGGCCCGGCTTTCAATATCGCTGGCGTCCAGCGGCAGCAATCCCATGGCGGCAAACGCCAGCCCGGACAACAGCAGCATCTGCCCGCCCACCCGCAGCGACCACGGTGCCGTGCGCGGCACCCGCGCCAGCAGGCGCAGCGCCACCACCACGGCAATCAGCCCCGGCAGCACGAAGCCCAGCACATTGAAGGCCAGCGCATGCGGTACGCCCAGCGCACCCAGCAACGCCACCGGATGGCCCAGCGGCAGGTAGCCCGGCAGTGCGGCACCGAAGCCGATCACGGCCAGAATGAACAGGGCCGCGCCTACTGCGCCCAGCCAGGGGTCATAACGTTGAAGTGTCTGCATGCGCCCATTGTCTGCCACCCGGGCGCGCACGCCTATAGCCGGGCGTGACGGCAACGGCCGGGGTTGCGCCGGGCCATTCGCGTCACCATAAACTGGAGACATCTTTACCGGTTGAACTGCCTGCCATGAGCGAAGTGACCCACGTCTTTGAAGCCACCACCGCCACCTTCGAGGCCGAGGTTCTGCAGAAGTCGCTGCAGACCCCCGTGCTGGTCGACTTCTGGGCGACCTGGTGCGAGCCCTGCAAGACGCTGGGACCGATACTCGAAAAGCTGGCCGCGGAGTACAACGGGGCCTTCCAGCTGGCCAAGGTGGACGTGGACAAGGAGCAGCAGATTGCCGCTGCCTTCCAGATCCGCTCGGTGCCGACCGTGTTCCTGGTCAAGGGCGGCCAGCTGGTCGACGGCTTCCCCGGCGCATTGCCGGAAGGCCAGCTGCGCGAATTCCTGACCCAGCACGGCATCACCCCGGCCGAGGCCGCCGATGAGGCCGCGGCCGAACCCGAACCGCTGGATCCGCAGGCCCAGGTAGACGTGCTGCGCGCCAGCATCGCCGCCGAACCAGACAACGAAGCACTGAAGCTGGACCTGGCGCTGGCCCTGCTGCAGACCGGCGGCACCACCGAAGCCCGCGCCCTGATCGACGCCCTGCCAGCCAATCTGTCCACCGACGAACGCGCCGTGCGTGCCCGTGCCCGCCTGGATTTCGCCAGCGCCCTGCAGGATGCGCCGTCGCCCGACGCGCTGGACGCACGCATTGCAGCCAATGGCGACGACCTGCAGGCCCGCCACCTGCGCGGCGTGCAGCTGTTGCTGGGCGGCCAGGATGAAGCCGCGCTGGAGCAGTTCATCGCTCTGCTCGAACGCGACCGCAATTTCAGCGACGGCCTGCCGCGCAAGCTGCTGGTGGATGCCTTCAGGGTGATCGACGACCCGGCCCTGGTCGGCAACTACCGCCGCCGGATGGCCGCACTGCTGTTCTGAACCGGGCCGGAAACGGCGTCAGCCCCCTTCCCCGCCCGGCAACCGGGTCATAATGCCGGCGCGGGGTGCCCAGCCACCCCGATCCACCGGGGGGAGGTGCGGTTCAGACCATGGGGGTCGCGAACCAGGCCCCGTGCATCAGGGCTCAGATGATTGTGAGTTCACGTCGACTGCCGCACCCGTTGTCGTGGTCCCGGCGCATCGCCCTGGCGGTGCTGGTAGGCCTGCTGGCCGCCGCACTCAGCCACGGCCAGGTGCTGTGGAAACCGGATGAAGCCCTGTACGACCGCTGGGTCGGCCACTGGAGCTACGCGCCCGATCCGCGCCTGCTGATCATTGCCATCGACGCGGCCAGCGTGAAAAAGCTGGGCCCGTTGCCCTGGCCGCGCGCCACCCATGCGCAGTTGCTGGATCGCCTGACCGAGGCCGGCAGCACCCGTGTGGCAATGGACCTGCTGCTGTCCGACCCTGACCCCGATGCCAGCCAGGACGCCGAGCTGTCCGCCGCGATCCGCCGCCACGGGCAGGTGGTCCTGCCGGTGGTCGCCCTGCCGACCCAGCGGCCTGGCGTTTCCGAGGAACTGCTGCCCATCCCGATGATCGCCGCCAACGCGACCACGCTGGGGCACAGCGATGTCGAGGTCGACCCGGACGGGATCAGCCGCAGCCTGTACCTCACCGCCGGCGTCGGTTCACCGCACTGGCCTGCACTGGGTGCGGCACTGGCAGCGCGCCGCGGGCTGCTGCCCGGGCGGCTGGATCCCGGCCCGGACAATGCCTCGCCCTGGCAATGGCGGCGCAACCATCTGGTGCGGGTGCGCTTTGCCGGCCCGGCGCGCACCTTCCCGCAACTGTCCTACGTGGATGTACTGGAAGGCCGGGTCGACCGCACCGTGCTGCGTGGTCGCCTGGTGATGGTGGGCGTGACCACGCCCGCCGAAGCACCGCTGCTGCTCACCCCCAGTGCGCCGGTGCGCGGACTCAGCGGCAGCGAGTACCAGGCCAATGTGGCTGCGATGCTGATGGACAACAAGGTGATCCGGCTGACGCCGGTGTGGGCACAGACGTTCTTGAGCGGGGTGCTGGCCGCTCTATTCGGCCTGCTGCTCACCCTGCCACGCGCACGCCTTGCAGCGCTCATTGCGATACCGTCGGTGCTGCTGGGCAGCTTCCTGCTGCTGCGTCTGGGCTATGTGTGGTTTGCGCCCATGGCCCTGGCCGTGAGCATGGGCGCGGTGCTGGCAGCGTGGCTGGGCTGGTGCGCGCTGCATTGGCGGCGCTTCATCCATATCGACCCGGTAACCCAGCTGGGCACGCGCCGCCGCTTCGATCACCATCTCGAAGAGGAGCACGGTGCCGCCCAGCGCCTGCAACGCCCGCTGAGCGTGGTGCTGGTGGAGCTGGACCACTTCAACGCACTGGTGGACCTGCACGGACTGAACGCCGGCAACGCCGCCCTGCGCGCCATCGCGTCACAGCTGACCGCACACGCACGCCGCCCACACGACATCAGCGCACGGCTGGGCACCAACCGTTTCGCGCTGCTGCTGCCGGAAACCAACGGCGACGGCACGCTGCAGGTGGTGGAAGACCTGATTGCTCGGGTGCGTGGATTGAACGTTCCGATTCAACTGGGACAGACCACGCCGGTAACGGTATCGGTAGGCGTGTACGTACGTGTCCCCGACGCGAGCAGCACCCCGAAGGCCATCATGCAGGGCGCAGAAGCAGCGCTGCAGCGCGCGCGTGCCGCTGGTAACGACGGCTACGCAACGGACATCGTCGACTACTGACGCGGTCCCGTGCAATGCACGGAATGCCAATGCTGCAAGGAATCTCCCGTTGGTAGCGTCGGTCGCAAGACGACGACCGATAACACCCGATCGGCTCATTAACGACGCGCATCCACCCGAAAAAAACCGCGCCACCCCATCAAGAACCCCCACCTCACACCGCCCCCAGCACCACCACACCCCACTTAGGACAATTCCGATACCGCGCACCCAAGACGCTTTGCTCCACTGCGCACTCCGCACACAGCGGATCACATGGAGCAATTCGATGAAAAAGCTGTTCTGGATGATGCTGGCCGCGCTCCCCATGCAGGCGATGGCAAACGGAGACGACCCCATTGCCTACAAGTGCTACTACTGCACGCCGGCGGAGATGGAGGATGTGGCGCTGGCGCAGGGGGTTGGGCGGCATTATGTGTATGACTACGCCAGCCGCAGCATCATGGGCTTTGAGGTTGCGCAGGCAGGAGGCAATCTGGTCGCAAACCCGTTTAAAGCTGAGAGCTGGGTGGACAGGCAGTTCAGAGGGATGGCTGCCTTGTACGACGTAACGACCAGCAGCATGACCATCCGGTTCGACGAGGTGAAGCTCCTCGCACCAGGGACGGAACACGGCAGAGAGATCGGGAGGATGCTATGGGGACATCACCTGTCGGCCCTGCATCCGGATCACGCCGAGGCGCGTGAAACCATACATCGCTACCTCACTGAGCATCCAGAACTTGTTTTTCTCGATACCACTACCTCAGGCGGTCGATTGCTGAAGTTCGCGCATTCGATCGAGAATCCCGCCCCTATTTTGGCCACGATGCACATGGGAGAAGAGTTCCTCTGGGGAGGTCGAATGCGCGTGGACTTTTACTTTGACCACGCGACACGGCATTGGCACTTCCTGGATGCCAAAGCAGGCGGGAGTTACTTCGTTCAGAACAGCCGAGATGACTTCGCCCCAGCCGAGGGCCGCTTCACATTTGACCATCACTACAATCGCCCTGAATTGCCTTTGGCAGCGTTCATAGAACGGGCCGGCTGGGCTTCCCTCCCGGTTCATGGGGAGGTTGTTCCCGGAAAGACCCGGTCCGTCAGATGTGAGCGAACAACCGACGACATCCAGTGCTACCTCGATTGAACGCGTCACTCAGGTAGTAACCAGGATTTCCCAGTCCACGGGGACGCGCATGGCGCGTCCCTACAAGACATCGCCTCCTGGACGGGGCTTGCAGCCCCGCGCAGGACGCCCAACCTTTGAACCATACGCAAGCGAATGGTAGGCTCTCCGGGTCTCCCCTACCCTCGCCTACCCCATGAAGGCCAGCCTGTTCCGCCACGGCATCAACCTGTGGCCGCCATTCCTGTTTGCCGGCATCCATGTCACCCACGTCAGCGATGACTATCGCTACGTTCGCGTGGAACTGCGCATGCGGCCGTGGAACCGCAACTACGTGGGCACGCATTTCGGCGGCAGCCTGTTCGCCATGACGGACCCGTTCTGGATGCTTACGGTCATGCAGAACCTGGGGCGGGACTACTACGTCTGGGACCGGGCGGGTGAGATTGAGTTCCTGAAGCCCGGGCGGGGTACGGTGGTGGCGGAGTTCCGGTTGGATGATGCGCTGCTGGACGGGCTGCGGGCGGAGACGGCTGATGGGGAGAAGCACCTGCATTGGTTCAGCAATGATGTGGTGGATGCGCAGGGTGAGGTGGTGGCGCGGGTGCGCAAGCAGGTTTATCTGCGGTTGAAGCCAGAGGCACGGAAGTCCGCCACGTAGAGCCACGCCCTGCGTGGCTGCGGTTGGGTCCGGCACCGCGAAGCCACGCAGGGCGTGGCTTTACGGGTGCGACAACAGCGCATCAGTCAACTAACGGCATACAATGCGCCGATGTCGATCGAAGCCCCCCACTTGGTTCCGCGCCCCTCCCTGCAGCGTCTGTTCCTGACCGGCCTGCTCACCCTGCTGCCAATCTGGCTGACCTGGGTGGTGGTCAAATTCGTGTTCGTGCTGCTGTCCGGCATCAGCAGCCCGCTGGTGGTGCCGTTCTCTGAACAGATTGCCGGCTCGTTCCCGCACTACCTCGGCTGGGTGAAGGTGGAATGGGTGCAGAACGTGATCGGGCTGGGGGCAACCCTGCTGGTCATCCTGAGCGTGGGTGTTCTCAGCCGCCGGGTGATCGGGCAGCGCCTGCTGCGCTGGTTCGGCGCGGTGATAAAGCGCATTCCGCTGGCCAGCATCATCTATGAAAGCGCCAAGAAGCTGCTGGACATGCTGCAGACCGAGCCGGGCACCACCCAGCGCGTGGTGCTGATCGACTTCCCGCACCGGGACATGAAGTCGGTCGGCCTGGTCACCCGGGTGATCAAGGAACAGGGCAGCGGCCGCGAGCTGGCGGCGGTGTACGTTCCGACCACCCCCAACCCGACCTCGGGTTACCTGGAAATCGTGCCGGTGGAGCTGCTGACCCCCACCGACTGGACCGTGGACCAGGCCATGAGCTTCATCATTTCCGGCGGGGCGGTGGCCCCGGAGAGCGTGCCGTTTACCCGGGCCGGGGATCGCTGAAGGCTGACCGCACGACCAACGGTCGTGCGCTACCGGCTGAACGGCGGGTGGCTCCGCACGGTCGAATCAGGCAAGCTCCCGGATCTGTATAGGATTTACGGAAGTGCTCCATGCCCCACCCCGCCCGCGCTCTGGCGCTCGCCATCGCTGCCGCGCTGATCTTCAGCGCCGCGCCGCCGGCTGAAGCCGCCAAGAAGAAGGCCAACCGCCCGGCCGCCGCGCAGACGCGTCCGGCCGCCAAACCCAAGGCCAAACCCCGTGCACGCCCGGCCGCGCCGGCACGCAAGCCGCTGGTGCGCCAGCTGAGCACCGCCGACCAGCTGAACCGGGTCTACGACGAATACTGGGATGCCTCGATGCGGCTGAACCCGCTGCAGGCCACCTTCCAGGGTGACGGCAGCCACAACGATCAGCTGCCAAATATCCTCTCGGCCGCCTGGCGCCAGCAGTCGCACGACTTCACCACCGAATGGCTGGGCAAGGTCGAGAAGATCGGTCCGGCAGGCCTGACCGGCCAGGACCTGCTGAGCTACCAGATCTTCGTGCGCGACGCGCAGATGTCGCTGGCGGCCGAAAAGTACCCGTCGTGGCAGATGCCGATCAGCCAGTACTACAACCTTGGCAGCATCATGGCCATCCTGGGCTCGGGCTCGGGGGCGCAACCTTTCAATACCGCCGCCGACTACGACGCCTGGTCGCGCCGCTCGCTGGGCATTCCGCCACTGTTCGACCAGGCCATCGCCAACATGCGCGAAGGCATGAAGGCCGGCGTGGTGCAGCCGCGCGACCTGATGGAAAAGGTGCTGCCGCAGCTGGATGCGGTGATCAAGCCGACCGCGGAGGAAAGCATCTTCTGGGCCCCGGTACGGAACATGCCCGACGACCTCCCCGAAGCCGACAAGGCCCGCATCACCGCCGAATACAAGCGCATGATCGAACTGCGCATCATGCCGGCCTACCGCGCGCTGCGTGGTTTCATCGCCACCGAGTATCTGCCGGCAACCCGCACCAGCGATGGACTGTCAGCGCTGCCCAACGGCCAGGCCTGGTATGCGCAGGCCATTTTGCAGACCACTGCGAGCTCCCTCACGCCGCAGCAGATCCACGAACAGGGCGAGCAGCGCGTGGCCGCCCTGCAGGACCAGATCAGCAAAGTGCTGAAAGACAACCGCATCCGCGGTTCGCAGCAGAAAGTGCTGCGCAACATGCGCAGCGACCGCGACTTCCAGTTCGCCACCCCGCAGGCGCTGCTGGGCCGCTATACCCAGCTGCAGCAGCAGGTGGCGGCACGCCTGCCGACGCAGCTGGACACGCTGCCCAAGGCCAAGCTGGATATCCGCGCAGTGGAGCCGGACCGTATCGGCAGCGCCGCTGCAGTGAGTTACCAGCCGCCGCTACCCGATGGCATGCGCCCCGGCACGCTGTATATCAACACCGGCGGCCTGCCGAGCCGACGCAGCTGGGCAGCGCCGATGCAGTATCTGCATGAAGCGGTGCCGGGCCATCATGTGCAGCTGGGGCTGCAGCAGGAACTGGACAAACTGCCGCGCTTCCGTCGCCTGGGTGGTGATGTGGCGTTCGTGGAAGGCTGGGGGCTGTATGCGGAATCGCTGGGGGATGCGCTGGGTGTGTACGACGACCCGTACGCCAAGGTGGCGTACCTGCAGGCCGCGTTGACCCGCAGTGCGCGCATGGTGGCGGAGACCGGCGTGCATGCGCAGGGCTGGAGCAAGAAGCAAGCCGTGGACTATCTGGTGAAGACTGCGGACCTGCCGGCGGAAGATGCCGCGGCCGAGGTGGAGCGGTTCATGGCGCTGCCTGGGCAGACCCTGGCTAATGGGCTGGGTGAGCTGAAGATGCTGGAGCTGCGGGATGCTGTGCAGAGTGCGCAGGGGGCGGGATTTGATCCTCGGCGGTTCCACGCGGAAGTGCTGCGCGATGGGTCGATGCCGCTGGATATTCTGGATGCGAAGATCAAGCGGTGGATGGCGGTGCCGGCCACGCCGTAATGCCGTAGAGCCGGGTTTGCCCGGCTGCGGTCGGAATCCGATGAAAAGCAGCCGGGCAAGCCCGGCTCTACGAAGCGGATATTGGCGGAACCCGATGAAAGGAAGCCGGGCAGAGCCCGGCGTTACGAAAGCGGACGCGTGCGATGTCCGATTACGCGCACACGGTCAGGCGTACGGATCCGGCTTCACGCCCAGCTTCTCGTCCGGGTCGCCCAACAGCATGGCCTGCATGAAGTCGTTTGCGAACCAGCGCCGGCACATGTCGCCGATGATTTCCTCAATCGGAATCGGGTCCGGCTTGACCGTCGGGTACTCCTCGATCGGTTGGATCTCCGGCACCAAGTCACCGAAGTCCGGCCGCCGCCCCTCTTCCCCCATCGCCGCACGCATGCGCTGAGCCAGCGAGGTCGGGTCGGCGTAGGTGGTTTCAGGAATTGCAGACGGCATCATGCCGCCCAGTTTGTCCAGCATTACGTGGGTACTCCAGTCGTTACATTAGGGAAGGGCAAAGGTTTCAATCGGGCATTCAATGCGGCCAGATACGCCGCCGCACGCTCACGCGCACCGGCCTCCAGCGCTTCGGCATCGACACTGGCTTCCACCGCACGGCTCATCGACCCGGCGGCATCCAGTTCGTAGACCAGCGGGCCGATGCTCAGCACCGGCAATTCGCCCTGCCCGGCCAGCACCTGCAAGGGCAATGCGGGCACGCGCTGGGACAGTTCGTCCTGCAATGCATTGCGCAGTACGTCCATCTGCACCGGCACGTGCAATTGCAGTGCGGTCTCGCCACCGGCCAGGGCCTGCTCACAGCGCTGCACTACCAGTTGCGCATCGATCGACTCGGCCGCCAGGCTGGCGGTGATCACCGCCCGCACCTGCCCCAGCACGTGCTCACGCAGCGTCTGCGCGTCGGCCAAGGTGGCCTGCAGCAGCGGCACCACCTGGGTCAGTGCGTCGGCGTAGCCTTTGTGGAAGCCGTCGCGATGGGCTTGGGTTGTAGCCTCGGCCACCTGCGCGGGAACACCATCGAGCGTCTGCGCGGCACGGCGACGCGCCACCGCCAGCAACTGGTCGGCGCGCGCGGCCTGCTCCAGCGCACTAGGTGCAATCACGCCGCCCACGGCAAAGTTCAAGGCCTGCTCAGGAAAGCTTTTCAACATAGCTCATCGCACTCCAGAAAAGATCCACGTCGGGCACCACATCGCGCTGTGGCGTGTCACCACTTGGGGTGTACAGCGGCAAGGCCAGCCGAGGGGCCAGCCAGCCCGGCAACAGCGGCGACAGCGCACGCACTTCGGCCGCGCCCCAGCGCAGCAATGCGTCGGGGTCGTCTTCCAGCAGCCGTGCCGGTCGTTCCGTCGTGTCGTAGCGCGAATAGCCCGAACGCATGAATGCCTGCACGTGCAGCGGCAACGCGGCACCACCGCGCTGCATGGACGCCCAGTCGCGCAGCCGCGCAGCGCCAATCAACACGGCGACCTCCGGCACGCGGTCCCAGACGGCGATCATGCGGCGCGCCAGGGGCGTGTTCGCCGAGGCACGTGCCGACGGCATCGGTAGATGGCGGTCACGGATCAGCGTGGCATTCAGCCAACGCTGCTGTGCCGGGGTTGCTGTGGCGTACACG
The DNA here is from genome assembly GCF_031834595.1 of Stenotrophomonas oahuensis. Classification (NCBI taxonomy): domain Bacteria; kingdom Pseudomonadati; phylum Pseudomonadota; class Gammaproteobacteria; order Lysobacterales; family Lysobacteraceae; genus Stenotrophomonas; species Stenotrophomonas oahuensis. The sequence continues at coordinate 299,761 of NZ_CP115541.1, forward strand.
CTGCGCCAAGGCCGGTAGTAGCTGGCCGGGGCGTAGACCAGTCGCAGCAGATCAGGCCCCACGCCAGCGACTCCTCACCGGGGCCGGGGCACGCTGACGAAGGCGCTGCCACAGCTTGCGCACGCGGCCGGCTACCGCAGGCACGGTACGTACCAGCACCCAGCCGCCCAACACCACAGCCACGCCCAGGACCGCGAACAGGCCAAGCACCAGACCCGACATGCCGCGTTCGGCGGCGGCGGTCACCGCCAGGGTGCGCGGGCCTTCCACCTCGGTCAGGATGACCGAGACATTGTCGTAATCGATGCCATCAAAGGTGTTGCGCAGGAAACGCTTGATTGACTGCATCAGCACCTCTTCGTCCACGCCCGGTGCATGCGCAACGACGGCAGCCACATGCATGCGACGCTTGTCGGTACGTCGGTTCTCACCGCCGATGCTGGCGTCGTAGTTCAGGTGCACTCGGGTGGACTGCACCCCGTCGATGAGCTGCAGCGACTCTTCCAGCCGCTGTTCAACGGCGGAGATCAGCCGGGCGCGCTCGCCCAGCGGCGTGCTGACCAGCGAATCGGCGGGGAACGAGGTTGCCACCTGGCTGCGTGGAGCCGACGGCAGGTCGTTGCGCTGCATCAGCTCAATGGATTCGGGCAGGTCGCGCGCGGCCACCTGCACCTGAAAGCCGCCCTTGCCGACATTCATCTTCTCCGCGCTGATGTTATGGCGCAGCAGCACGGCAATCACTTCATTGGCCTGGCGCTCGTCCAGACCTTCCAACAGGGGCTTGCGGGCACAGCCGGTCAATACCAGCACGGCCAACACTGCCAACAGCACCCACCGCGCCCTGCGGAAAGTGCCGGCAAACAACGGCGTGTTCATGACTTGAGCAGCGTCTCGAAGGTCTTGTTCATGTGGTTGGCCAGGCCAGCGGCCACGGTCATGCGCTTGGTGTAGTCGGCCAGGGCGGTCTGCAGCGCGAACAGGTGCGCCGGGTTGCTGGCGGTGTACGGGTCGTTGCTGGCGGCCTGGATCATGGCCAGCTCTTCACCGGAGGTGACGTAGCTGTTGGCCAGGGCGTGGGTCATGCGGTCGGAAAGCGACACGGCGGCACCGTCTGCGCCCTCGGTCGCGTCGATCGCGGTAGCAATCTGGGTAACTTGCAGCATGGTGGGGACTCCTGCGGGTTTTGGCGCGTGGAAGCGACAGGCCGGGGCGCAAGGCACCGGCCTGCCGGGTGCATCAGCCCAGGTTTCGGGCGTTCTGCTTCTGCATGTCGGCCAGACTCTTGGCCGAGTTCGACTGCAGCGAGCGGAAGGTGGTGTACTCCGACAGCTTGGTCTGGTAGTTCGCCAGCAGCTGCGGGTTGGTCGGGTCACCGTCCTCGCCGGTCTCCTTGTCGCCGGAGATCGCCTTGAAGGCCGCATCCAACTCTTTCTTAAGTTGTTTCACACCATCATCAAAATTCTGGCTGTGCTCGCTCAGCCAGCCCTTCCAGCGATTCGGATCTTCAGGAATCTCGGGTTCATTAAACCCAGGCTTTGTAGTCGGTACAGTCATTTCATATCTCCAAAGAGTCGTTAGGTCATCTGCTGCCTGCGGTCGAAAACTCCCAACGACCCTCACCAACGGAGAGCAGCTGATCGTCGGAGTACTGATAGGAGCGACCCTTGAGCAGGTCGTCCCACAAACGGATATTGATATGCACGCGGCGTGCGCCCCATTCCTGTACGTACTCGTCGCGGTAACGCGCCATGCTGTGCAGGGCTGCGTCGTCCAGGAAGCTGTCATTGGTGATGCTGGTGCGCGCTCCTTGGGTACCCAAGCGGGTACTGATGCCGCGTGCACGCAGGCCGTTACGGGCCAGATTGATCAGCTGCACATCGGTGACGGTGCGCACATCAATGCGTTTCGCGTAAGGCAGGTGCGGAGCGAGCATGGCCGCCACGCGCTTGCGCCGTTCAGCGTCTTCCGGCCCAATCGAGGTGATGACCACCTCCGGCACTTCCGGCGTGCGCAGGCGGATCACCGCGTACTCCACACCAGCGCTGTCGAGGAAGGTGCCGATGCGGGCGATTTCCAGATGCCGCACGTGGTAGATGTCGTGGTGGCGGCCGGCACGCTCGCTGGCGCGCTGGCCCCAGGACATCGCTTCGGCGGTGTCGCCAAAGGCATGGATGCGGCCGTGCTTGTCCGGCACCACGTTGTAGTCGTAGGGCGAATGCGCCAGCACGCGTTCCAGATTGCGCACCTGGGTGGCCGGCCGCTGGCGGTCATACAGCCACCATGCCGTGGCGCTCAACAAGGCCGCCAGCAGCACCAGCATGGCCCACATCGCCGGCGGGGTGCGGTTGACCATCGCAACTGGCACCGCGTCGTCGAAGGCGTCGTACGGCGATGGCACCGGAAGACGATGGTTCAGTACCGCCTCGGACCACACTTCATGCTCGGCCCGGACCGCCATGGCCAGACCGGCCACATGAACGACCTCGTTGATCGGCAGCTCCTGCGCCATCCAGCAGATGTTGTCGCCTTCACGCACTTCCAGGCTGAGCCCGAGGTCGCCGCAGCGGATGCGGAACGAGGCCGGCAGGTGATCGCCGGGGATGTAGAAGATGTTGTCGGCATTGGCCAACGTGGGGGCCAGCTTGCTCTCGTGATACGTACGCGCCGAGCCGACGTGGAAAACGGTATCGCCCGGCAGCAGCGTGAATTCAACGCCGTCGAGCTGACCAGAGAGCAGTTTCAACTTGTGAACACGAGGCATGCGAAATCCGGAGTCAGGGTCAAGGGAGGAGCCAATGCAGCGCATCGGCTGCCACGGCGCGCAGACTGACAGCTGCGCGCGGGGCAACGTACAAAAAAAGTTTCAAAGTGATTTCGAACCACGATGTCAACTGCATCGTGTGCCGTGCTGCACCGTCCTGGTGCAGGCGCGCGCCGCGTCAGCTGCGGCGCGCGTTGTACAGCGCGGTGACCTTGGCCACGTACTGGCGGGTTTCCGCATAGGGCGGAATCCGGTTGCCATGGCGCTGCACTGCGCCCTCGCCGGCGTTGTAGGCGGCGAGCATGAGTTCCAGATTGCCGTTGAAGCGTTTGTTCAGCCAGACCAGGTAGGCGGTGCCAGCGCGCAGGTTCTGCAGGGGATCCAGCAGATTGCTGGCCCCGAAGCGTCTACCGGTGGCGGGAATGACCTGCATCAGGCCGAGTGCGCCCGCATGGGAGCGGGCCTGGGGGTTATAGGCCGATTCGACGGTGACGATGGCATGCAGCAGATGGGCGTCCACCGCATGCTCGGCGGCGACCCGGTCGATCAGAGAAGCCCAGCGCGCAGACGCTGCGGGGCGTGCGCGAGGGAGCGCCGGTTCAGGCACGGGCAATTTCCCACCCGCAGACGACCGCACCGCCACAGGGCGGTGCGGGTCGAATGCGGTGGCACCCGCTACGGGTGTCTGCGACACCTGCAGTTCGCCGTCGGGCCCCAAGGCTGCATACACACGGGCCTGGGCCGGGGCCGCGGCGGCTAATGCCACCACGGCCCCCCAACACCAGTGACACTTCACGACACAGTGTCGGCCACCACCGCGGCAAACAGCTCGCCTACGGTGCAGACGCGTTCCAGCGCGTCCGGCTCAGGAATGTGCCCGCCCAGCTCTTCGATCTCGATCAACAGGGCGTGCATGGCCAGCGAGTCGATGCCGAGGTCTTCCACCAGACGTGCCTGCTCGCCGATCTCGGCGAGGTCGCGACCCAGGTGGTCGGCCAAGCAGTGGCGCAGGTCGTGCAGAGTAAACTGCGTGGTCACTGCATCATCCTCAGGTTCTGCTCCCGGGTCAGACCACTACTGAAAATGGGCATGGAATCACGCTCATTGACGACGATCGGCTTCTCCGTCAGCGGCTGCGGGTTCGGCACGAATCGGGGCCTCTTGTCCAGCTGCACAGAGTGCTCGTCCATCAGTTCGTCGAGGGTACCTTGATGCCACTTGATCGAATCGTCATCGCTCGCCTCACTGGGAGCTGCACTGGAGCCGATGCTGTTCAGCGGCGGATCGAACAGAACTCGCTTAGCGACGTGAGCACCCGTGCCGCCGTCGGACGCTGCGGATTCGCTGCTCGGTGCCGCACTACCCTTGAGCAGTCCGAAAACAGACGGCTCGCGCTTCACCGGTTGCGTCCGCAGACTGCTCAGCATGTCGCGAAGCTTCGCGTGCGAATCCTGGGCACCGGGCACAGGCTGACTGAAGGGTGTAACGCCGGCTTCCGGATCTACCGGATCCATCTGCTGCGGCTGTGACTGTAGCCACTGCGCAACCTGCCCCATGTTGTTCCGCGGGGCCTTCAACGGATCACGCATTTCGCCGCCGGCGTCAGGCACCACCGGCTTGGACGCAGCGTCTGCCCAAGCAGCAGCACGCTCAAACGCCTTGCCAAAGGTTTTCTGCGGAGCAGGATCCTTCCCCTCCTTGACGTTGATTCTCTTCAGTTCTTCACGGATGTTGAGTGGCTTGAGGACCATACCCGCATTGCGAGCCTCTTCACGCGCATTAAGCACCCGCGCCAACTCCAGGTACTCATGCTTTTCGGGGGCCAGTTCATGACGTGCACCGCGCCACGGCGCTGCCTTGATGATCTCTTGTTCCTTCTGGTACTTCACCAGATCACTCGGCATGACGTGCGCGCCGAAGTTCAGCGCAAAGCGTGAAGCATCCTGGCGCACCGGAATGACTTCTTTCCGACCCGTCGCGTCCACCACCTCTTCGTAACCCTGCACCAGGCGAGGCGGCCTCTCCCGGACCACACGGCGAGTCATGGGATCATCCGCCAGATCGTCCAAGTAGAACTTGAACTCCTCCACCGGATTGATGGGCTGGAACATTTTTGCAGCCGCGGCCCTCGCGGTACTTTCGTCTTCACGAATTGTGGTGAACCCTGCCCGGACAGGCGGCGCATCGTGCGAACGCGCGTTCGACGTCAGGGTCGCGTCCTGATCCAGCCGCGACGCAAGTTCGTTCGTGGCTCGCGCGTCATCTTCCAGCAGATTGGCCAGCGGCGGATCCGGATTCACGTCTGCGTCCTGCGGCTCCACGACTGGAATGAGGACCTCCGTGACATACGTCAACGGCGTGCCTGACTGGCGAAGCGTTTCATTTTCAATCCGCTCGCGCCCATTGACATCGACGCGAACGGGCGACCGCAGGTTATCGAATCTTCTCAGCAGCTCCTCAGTGCTGCCCGGGTCGTTGTCATCACCCACCGGCTGCTGCTCTCCATCCCGGAGCCCCACGTCCAGTGAACGGGAATTATCCTCCTGCGCATTCACTCGCACCGAGGGGTCCGGAGAGATCGCATCGTCGAGGCTGTCATCAGCGTCGCCCTCGGCAAAGGTATTGTCATTCGTCTCGGAGACAGTATGGACCGGGTGCTGTTGCGGGTGAAGCGTGCCCGCCCCCTCTTCATTGCCATTCTGCACGTTGTTCGAGCCCGCGTGGAATTCGCGCTTCAAGCTCTCGCCGTTCAGCTGGGCTGATTCCGCCAGGTCTGTCTGGATCTCGATACTGCCCGTAGTCGTAGCCCGCCGCGGATCTTGGGCGGGGGTGCCAACATTGCCGCCGGGGTTGTGGATGTCAGTGATGAGGTGACCGCAGCCGCGGTTGCGCTCCAGGCCCAGCTTGAACGCCTCCAGCATGCCATGGATGGTGATTCTGTGCTTCTCAAGGTCGACTTCCGCCAGTCGCGCGGCGCTCGCGCCGTCCACCGTCGACTTGTTGCCCATCTTGCCGAAGTCGTTGTAGTTCACGGCGACGTTCTTGCCGTCGCCTGCGAACTCGCGCAGGCCCGGCGGCAGGTCCGAAACGCCCTTCTCTTTGTTGGGCTGAGCGCCCTCCTTTCCGGGATCACGTTCGACCACGAACTCCGGAATCTTCAGCAGCTGGATGACTGCGGTTACCGCTGCCTGGGGATCCGCGACATCCAGCTCGACGTTGACCATGCACTCAACAGTCCTCATGGCTTGGGCGTTCAGCAACTCCGTCAGGTCGATCGCCCCTGCGCCGTCTTTTGAAATCCTCTCAACCAGATCTGGGCGCTTGTCAACCAAGGCGTTCATGATCGGCTGCGGGAGAATTGCCCGGCCGATGGCTTCCATGAGCCTCTGCCCACCAATGATGGATGAGCAGGATTTGACACACAGGTCCGCCTTGTCATTCAGCTTGGCCACCGCCTTCTCAAGCGTCTTCAGCGCGGCACCTTGGGGCGGCGTCCGGCAGCCACCAATCGCGATACCCAGGTCCACGATCATCTTCGTGACCTGCCGCTCGAGGGCACGAAGATCAGAGTCCCCAGGTGCGTCTTTGACCAGCTCGACCACAGCAGCGTGTGAGGCCCCGAGTGCGGCGATCCGTTGCAGAACGATGTTTCCGATGCCACCCCCAGAGTTGAGCCACCCCAAGGTCCTCTGGATGCATTCCTGCTCGCGAGCGGAGAGATCGGAAGCGTTCGCCATGACGTCCTGCGACTTGCTCATCGCAAAGCCGAGTGCATCCCGGTGGTAGGCACCGCTGACGCTGGACATGCCACAGCGGAAGGGGTTCTGCTTTTCGTTTCGAATGTTCGCCAGGGAAATGCCCTTGACTACCTTCGCAGCATTGAAAGGGACGTACTGTGCCCGGTGCATGCCGGACGATGAGGGAATGATCGGCATTGGGTACTCCTGAATCGTTGAAACGTGTGATCTCTCGACAGCGTGCTTCCGGCACCGCCGTCGTGTGTCTGGTTGCTCTCAGTGCCTGACGGCATTGACGTTGATGACGAAGTCCGGCACGAGCATCAGCTCACGCAACCCGGTCTCCCAATGGTGGTAGGTGGACATCTCGATCATCCTTCGAATGACGCACTCGGTTTCGTACAGCGCCTGCCTGTCGAGCACGTCCAGAAGCTCCAGCCCCTTGCCCGCCAGCGGATCCGACGCCGAGGCTTCAGAGGAGTAGCGCTCTCGTACGTGATCGAGCAACGGGCGAGTCAGCAACACCCCCGCCATTCCGTCAATCAGCTTCTGCGCGTCGACTTTTGATACGCACTTGATGATTTCATCACTGGCGATATCAAGCGTTCTTGAAAACTTCAGCGTAGCCTTCTCGGCGTCCCAACAACCCGTAGGCGCTGACCGACAGTAGCCAGACTTCGATCCCACCTTCGTAATGGTCTGCTCCAAAGACCTCCGGCAACGGACCGCATCATGGTTGTCGGGCTCACTCCTGATCATCGCCGTCAAGCCTGCGTGTACCGCCCCAAGAACGAATATGTAGCGCAACGCGATGTTCCCTAGGCGTTGAGAATTCTTGGGACCCAGCCACAGCAGCGTTTGGTTCAGCGCCTTCAAGCGGTGACGAGGCGCGCCTTGCCTCGCGGCTGCAATTACGTCGTAGCAGATGCTGATGGCATGGCCGATCGCCTCCCGGCCGTGAGGACCGGCCGCAGTCGACAACTGGCAATAGGTGAAGCTGGGTTCCGGAACATTCCGCAGATCGGCAAGATCGAGACTCCTGACCATCTGCTCCAGATTGATTGGATCTGGGACTACTGGGCGCAGCGGTGCATTAGGAACACTTGACGCAACACGAAACATTCGAGATCTCCCACCGGGTTATGAATCAGATGCCGTTGACGAAGCTCATATCGGCGTCGGTGATTTTGTCGATGGTGGAGCTGAGAATCTTTACAATATTGTCGAATTGTTGAGTTGTTTCACTCAACTTCTCACCCAGCACTTTGCTCATGTGCTTGATCTGCTCGACGTTACCGTCCTTGTTGGACACCCAGGCGTTGTACTTGGCGCTGTCCCAGGTCTCTGCGAACTCAATGATGTCGCCATTGGGAAGTTCCACGGTGTGATTGTCTGGCAGACTGTCACGAATTGCCTCTACAGCACTCATGTCGATCTTCACCACGTATGTCCCGTCGGGCCCTGGCGTTGCCTTCAGGCCGGGCAATCCCATGTTGTCAACGAAAGCCTGCGCTTCGGCTTCGCTGGAGAATGACGCGAGTGCCTTGTCATCCATGCCGTACTTCTGCATGAGCTTGGACAGCCCGTCTTTCACAGCTTTGGCATAGAGTTTGACGTCACCCTTATCGCCAGACCCCTCGATCTTCAGCTTTTCCAGAATGTCCTGGAACTCCTCATAGAACTCAAGGAACGTTTTCATCGCGTCTTGGTACTTGCTCAGCCAGTTCTCTTTGAGGGCAGCGAGCAGCAGACCAATCTGTTCATAGAACTCTGAATGCGAGTTCCAGACCAGGCCGCTGGCGTCTTTGTCCGCCGGATTGATGATCGGGTCATTGGCTTCCGCCGGTCGCTCTTCGCGCGTATGGCCGAAGTCCAGGAAGCCGAGCGCGCGCAACAGGTCGTGCGTGGGACGCCAAGTCTCATCGATGGCTTCGCCCACGGCCACCGCCAGACGCGACTCGCGCTCGCGGTGCTTCTTCAGCTCCTCGACGACTTCAGGGTGCAGCAGAACCTCGGGATGGTGGGGCACCAACGTGGACGCGGCGATCGGTAGCCCCAGTTGTGCTGCGGCGGCATGGCCGAACTGTTGGGATGCGGCCCGTTGAGCGGTGTAGCGCTGCACCGCCTGCGATTGACGGCTCCACGCGTGGCGCGCGTTGTCTAGGAAAACCTGGGCCTGGCACAAACGCGCGCAGGTGGCTGCGTCGACAGGCGGTAATTCAGGTGCTTGCTGCGCCACAGCGACGGCGTGGGCAATGGCGTGGCGCGGGCTGACCGGCGCGGCGGGTTGAATCGAAATGCTCATGGGTTCTCGGTGTTGTCCGGTGCTTCGCAATGCACGTGAAGCGTCATCTGAATGTGCGCCACCCTGCAGTAGTGCACGGGTGGCGCGTTGGGTTGAACAAAAGAGTCAGAGGCCGTTGACGAAGCTCATGTCGGCGTCAGTGATCTTGTCGATGGTGGAGCTGAGGATTTTCACGATGTTGTCGAACTGCTGGGTGGTCTCACTCAACTTTTCACCCAGGACCTTGCTGATGTGCTTGATCTGTTCGACGTTGCCATCCTTGTTGGACACCCACGCGTTGTACTTCGCGCTGTCCCACTTGGTGGGGATCTCGTTTCCATGATTGTCATACTTGTTTTCAGGGAGACTCTTGTGCAGGTCATCCACGGCCTTCGTGTTGATCTTTACCGCCCAGCCGCCTTTGCTGCTTTCGGAGGGTTCCATTCCAGGCAAGCCCAGGTTGTCGATGAACGCCTGGGCCTCGGCTTGGGTGGAGAACGTGGCAAGCGCATGGTCGTCCCTGCCGTACCGCGCCATGAGCGAATCCAATTGGGAAATCACGTCATTGGTGTAGAGCTTCACGTCGCCCTTGTCTCCGCTGCCTTCCACCTTCAGCAGTTCGAGAATGTCCTGAAATTCCTCATAGAACTTGAGGAAGTTCTTCATGGCATCCTGGTACTTGCCGAGCCAATTCTGCTTCAGCGCTGCCAGCAGCAGGCCGATCTGTTCATAGAACTCGGAATGCGAGTTCCAGATCAGGCCACTGGCGTCCGGTGCTTCCGGGTTGATGGGCAGCGCCTCGCCCTTGTCCGGACGTTCTTCGGGGGTGGGACCAAGGTCCAGGAAGCCCAAGACGCGCAGCAGCTCATTCGTGGGCCGCTGGGTATCGTCGATGGCATCACCCAGCGCCTCGGCCAGCCGCGATTCGCGCTCGCGATGCTTCTTCAGCTCTTCCAGTACCTCTGGGTGCGCGCTCACCTCGGACGGAAGCGGCGCCAGCGTGGACGGTGCCACTGGCAGGCCCAACTGGGCGGCAGCGGCCTGACCCAACCGCTGCGATGCCGCCAACTGTGCGGTGTAACGCACCGCAGCCTGCGATTGCTTGGCCCACGCCTGGCGGACGTTGTCCAGAAACACCTGGGCCTGGCCCAGCTTTGCCGTGGTGGCGGGATCAATGGGCGGCAGTTCGGGGGCTTTCTGTTCGGCCACCGGAGCACGCACCAGGCCGTGGCGGGCGTCGACCCGTAGTGACGGGGGAGGTATGGAAGTGGTCATGCGCAGCTCCTCAGGACTTGGAGATGATGTGGCTGCTGGTGCTGGATGCCAGATTCATCAACGTCTCCAGCAGCTGACCGGTGGCCTCGCGCATCTCGCGGTTCTTCACCTGCTGGTCCTGGTGTGCGTCGGCAACGCGTTTGAAGGTCTCGGCCACACTCTGGATGAGCAGTCGCTCGGCCTCGGTCTGCTCCACCTCGATCTGCATACCCGCATTGGCTACGCCGCCCGCGGAGGAGGAGATGGTGTTCAGGAACATCGCATTCGACGCCGGAATCTGCGACTGGGCCATGCGGTAGCTATGGGCCGAATGCAGGAATTCCGGATCCTTCTCTGATGCCACTTGCCGGGTCGTCTGCTTCATGGCAGACGTGTATGACGTCATATCGTCCTGCAGGTCCGCCGCAGCACGCGCGTCGCCGCCCTGCTGCTTGACCGCTGAGCCATCCAGGTTGCGCGCGCCGCGATGTTCGGCCGAAGGCAACGGATTTGACCGGGCAGCGTGATTGGTCCTGCTTGAATCGACGGCGGTGCGATGCGCCTTGTTCAGGTGATCCACATTCGAGCCGGTCTGGATCTTGGTCGACTTGAACGACTGGTGCACAGCCGCACCACCCACGGCGGCGGTCACACCGGCGGCCAGTGCGGTGGCCACGACGTTCTGCTTCGCCTTCTCCACGCCCAGCTCGCCGGCACGGATGGTCATCTCACGATTCAGGATGATCATGTGCGAGTTGTTGCGGCGGTCCATCGATTCGAACTCCAGCAGCAACTGGCGCAGGAAGGTCAGCAGGTTCGCAAAGGGGTTGCCCTTGATCCATGCGCCAAGATTGGCCAGACGATTGGTCGCGTCCACGTCCCCGCCCGTGGCCGGCTCGGAGAAGGCGGTGTCCGGCTGGACGGCAGTATCAGTGCGGACAGCATTGACCGCAGCCGCTTCGGTCAGCCGCAGTTCCGTGCCCGGTTCTGTCTTGATGGGGTCGGTCGGAACCAGGCCGGCCAGCATCGCCGGCAGCTTGGCAATGATGCCGCGCAGCAACGTGGCGGCCTCGCCCAGGGGGATGGTGGGGGCACGCAGGTTGACCAGCTCGCCGATGGCGGTTGTCCCTTCCGCGATAAGCCGCTCCGCCACCGCATGGGTCAGGTTCGCGATCTGTGCCGCGCTCATCTCTTCGACTTTGACCGGCGTATCTGAGCGGGCCTTGGTCTCGCCCGGCAGGACTGACTGAACGTGCTGGAGCGCGTTGGGTACTGCAATTCCGATGGTCATGTAGGTAATCCTGAAAGTTTGGTGGATTCAGATCAGGCGGCCGCGCCGATCCGTGAGGTGATGTGCGAAGCGGTCTCATCCTGGATGGCGCGCACCTCGGTCATTTCCTGGAACAGCGCCGCGATCAGCGTGTTGGTCTGCAGGTAGTAATCCAGGATCATCTGGATCAGGTCGCGGAAGATGGCCGAGTCGGCCATGCCTTCTTCCAGCTCGGCCTGCAGCTTGGCGGCATCCACATACATGTCGGCGATGACAATATTGCCCACCCCCATCGCGGCCTGATTGCCGAATTGCATGACATGCATGGCCTTGGTGGCCTGCCCGGCGCGCACCGCCAGCGTATCGGCGTCACTACCGACCACTTTGGAGACAGTCTTGCTGAGCGATGCGGCTACGTCGTCCACGGTGTTCTTCACGGTGTGCGCGGCCGCTTTCACCATGGCCGGCAGGGCCTTGCTGATGGCCTCGGTGACGGCCTTGGTCACCGCCTTGGTGATGGTCTGCACGGCGACCGTGCTGGCGGCCTTCTTGCTGATGAAGGCAACGGCCACGACCATGGCGGCCACGGCGATCAACGCGACCACATCCTTGATTTTGTCGACGATGTTGTCCGGCACGCCCAGCGCCTTAAGTACGCTGCCGACGACCTTGGCCACTTCCTGGACCAGCTTCATTACCAGCTTCATGATCGGCTCGAGCACCTTGCCCAGGGGGTCGAAACCAAACTCCTGACCGATGGCCAGTGCCAGACCGATGCCGGCCATTGCCATACTGGCACCGCCGGTGAACGGCGCGGCCACGACAGCGACCACGGTGATCACCCAGCCGATGATCTTACCCAGGCAGCCCATCTTCTTCTGGGCCTGTTCGGCCTTTTCCAGCTCGCGCTGGTACTCTTCCGAGCGACGCATGTTCTCAGCTTCGCGTGCCTTCAGCATGGCCTGGACGAACTCGGTGTCCTTCGCGAACTTCTTCAGGTTGGCGTCGCCAATGAGCTTCTGCAGCACGGCCAGCAGGAACTCGAGCTCACTCTGGTTCGTACGCGCGCCCTCATCGCCACGTGCACTGATGCTGCGGCTGGGGTCCAGTTTGTCAGCCTGCTGCTTGAAGTCTTCCAGATCCTTCAGCGCGTTGTTGAGCGTATTCAGAACCTCGTTGAGCTTGGCATGCAGGGCGTCCACCGTACCCTGCTGCGCTGCAACCTTGCCCTTGGCCGCCTCCAGCTGCGCGCGTAGCGCCTCCTGCTCTTCCGGCGGGGCCTGTTCCAGCTCCCGCTCCAAACGCGCCACTTCCGCCTGGGCGTCCTTCAACGCCTGCAAGGCTGCGCTCAGCTCGCCTTCGGCCAGGCCTACTTCACTCTGGGCGGCATCGACGACGGCCTGGGCCAGACGGATGGCTTCAGAGAGTTCCTCGGCTGTGGCGGCGTGTGCGGCCAGTCGCTGCTTGACCAGCTCCAGCTGCGAGGCCAGTTTGCGGCTGTTCTCCAGATTGAGGGTATCGCCCAGCATCATGCTGAACATCAGCAGCGCCGCTTCCGGCGTCATCGGTGCCTGCGGCTGACCCGGAGTGCCCGGGTTCTGGGCGTGCGCGGCGCGCTGAAGGCGCGGCATGTCGGCCTGGCGCAGCTCCGGCTTGCCCGGGTCCTGAGGCTTGGTGGTGTGCGCTTCGCTGGCCTGCTCGGTAGCGGCCTTTGCCAGCTGCGCGACGACCTGCTCATCGATCGCCTGGATCTGCTGCATGGACGCTGCGCCGAAGCCGGCTGCGCTTTTCGCGGACTGCTCAGAAGACTTGCCGGCAGCGCCGGTGAAGGCGTACGGCGTGGCACCAATGGCGGCGGAGAAATTCATGGGGAATCAGGTTTCCTGGGTGTGTTCCGGGGGTTCGCTGTCGGTGCTGGCCATGGCCTGCAGATAGGCGTTGGCCTTGTTCACCAATGCAGCATCGTCCGAACGCTTCTGGACCGACTCAAAGCAATCACGCGCCAGTTGCAGCTTGCCCATGGCCAGATGACACTGGCCGACATGCAGCATTGGGCGCTCGTCGCGCTTGAGCAGGGCATACGCCAGTGCGTACATGTCGATGGCTTTGGCGTACTGCTTCTTCATCTGCAGCACGGCGGCCAGCCCGAGGGCGTAGTCACCGTTGTAGAAGTCGTACAGGTAGAGGAAACGGAAGAAGGTTTCCGCCTCATCCAGCCGGCCATCGGTATAGAAGCGATGCGCGTACGCATAAACGCTTTCCAGCATGTCGTCACTGACACCCTTGAGGTCTTTCAGGGCGGCACCTTGTTGGGCACCTTCCATCAGAACCTGGGCCATCTCATCCAGCATGGCCTGGTCGGCGTCGGATCCAGCAGTGTTTTCGGGGGCAGTGGAGGTCATTCGGTTGTTACCTGGGTTGGGTGCCACCGGTACTGCAGGACAAGCACAGTGTGGCGTTGGGGGCAAGAGGGGGCTTTCGTGTTTCACTCATTTGGTGTGTCGACCAACGGTCGACACCTACCGGCGTGTCACCCAGGGGGTGACACCTACGATTCGGGTTCCGGTTCCTGGTCCTTGGCCTTCTGGCGTTCGATGTCGAGCAGCCAGTCGAGGATGCGCAGGATGGGTTCGGCGAAACGGCTGGGGGCGAACTGGTAGCGCTTGGTGCTGAAGTAGATGCCGCGTGCCAGCGAGATATCGCGCACCACGGGTACGCCGAGCTTCTCTGCCAGCTTGATCACCTTGCGTGCGCGGTTGCCGCGCTCGCGTACCGAGACGAATTGCAGGCCCGGGTAATCCGGGTGCAGGAAGATGCCCACCGCAATGTGCGTGGGGTTGGCGAGGATCATGGTGGAACCGGCCACGTCGGCCTGCACCTGACCGGAAAGCTCTTCGTTGATCTGGCGGCGCTTCTGTTTGATTTCCGGGTTGCCGTTGTGGTCCTTGTGCTCCTGCTTGACCTCGCTCTTGTCCATGCGCATCTCGCGGATGTAGAGGCGATATTCGACAAACGCGGCACCGAAGATGATCGGGGACAACACGCCCAGCAGCAGTGCGGTGCTCTTCCAGCTGACGCTGTGCCACAGGGCACCCGCCGCCTTGTCCGGCAGCATGACCTGGCCAAACAGCGTGGGTGCGAAGATCTTCCAGGCCAGGAATGCGAACACGGTGCCAGCCAGCAGATACAGCACGGCCGTTACCGCGCCCTTCACGGTCTTCAGCGAGAACAGATTCTTGAAACCGGAGATGGGGTTGACGCGAGCCAGGTCGATGCGCACCGCCTCAGCGGCGATCACGCCCTTGCTTTGAATGAGTGAGATCAGAACGGCAGCGATGATCGCGGCCACGCCCACCGGCACCGCCATCCACAGGAACGCCATGGTGGCCTGGTGGGCGGCCTCGGCCGGGGTCAGCGCGAAGCCGCGCTCGGCCATGCCCCGGTAGAAGGCATGCAGGTGGCCGGCCGAGGTCGCCGTGGCCAGCGCGACCAGGCCGGCGACCAGCACGGCGGCACCGGCGAGGTCGCGGCTGACGTAGCTCTTGCCCTTCTTCGACTCTTTGAGGAGTCGGTGCGGTGTCGGCTTTTCGGTCTTCATTGGGCGGCCGGCAACAACAGCTTCAGCGCATCGGTGCTGTCACGGATCAGCGGCACCTGACGGGCGATGGTGGGCATGAGGTAGAGGAACAGCGCGATGAAGGCGATCAGCGACTTCACCGCCAGCGAGATCGAGAACGGGTTCAGCTGCTGCGCGAAGCGCGACAGGGTGCCAAGCAGAATCTCGACCAGGAACAACAGCAGCAGCACCGGCAGCGCCATGCGCACCGCACCCGCCAGCAGCGTGCCGGCGAAGTCCTGCAGGTTGCCGAGGTTCAGCGACATCGGCCCGCCCATCGGCACCAATGCGTAGCTGTCCTGGATCACCTCCAGCAACGCGATCATGCCGCCGGTGGCCATGAACACCACCACGCTCATCAGCTGCAGCAGGTTGGCCAGTTCGGTGGCTTCCATGCCGCTGACCGGGTCCAGCATCGCGCCCACGCCGGCACCACGCTGGTTGTCGACGATTGCGCCCATGCCGTGGAAGATGTGGAACGGCAGCGCCACCACGAGGCCGATGGCGGTGCCGATCAGCACTTCGCGCAGCAGCACGCCACCCATCGACAACATGTCCTGCGGCATGCCGATGGCGGTGCCGACGGTGGCCGGCCACAGGCCGATCAGCACCATCACCGTAACCACGGTGCGGGTCATCTTGGCCGGCATGACGCCCGGAGCCAGATACGGCACCCAGACCAGACACGCGCCGATGCGGGCCATGCCCAGCACCAGCGGCAGCAGGTGGTCACGGCTGAGCGCAACCAGGTCGGCGTCAAGAGGCGACAGCTGCATGGCTCACCCGGTCAGCGCGGTCTGCAGGGCCAGGCGGGCGAAGTCGAGCATGCGCGCGCTCATCCACGACATCAGCAGCAGCAGGCAGGCGATGACCGCCAACAGCTTGGCACCGTAAGGAAGGGTCTGCTCCTGCAACTGGGTGACGGTCTGGAACAGACCGATGGCCAGGCCGACGATGGTGGCCACCGCCACCGGCGCGGCCGACAGCAGCAGAATCAGCAGCAGGCTTTTGTTGCCCATGAACATGATCGCGTCCATGGCGCTACATCGGCACGTCGAGGTACTGGCGGACCAGACCCTGCGACAGCAGGCTCCAGCCATCCATCGCCACGAACAGGATCAGCTTGATCGGCGCGGAAATGGTCACCGGGCTCATCATCATCATGCCCAGCGACAGCAGTACGCTGGACACCACCAGGTCGATCACCACGAACGGCAGGTACAGGTAGAAGCCGATGCGGAAGGCGTCCTTCAGCTCGCTCAGGGCATAGGTGGGCATCAGCGCGAACAGCGAGCGCTCATGCGGCTCCAGCGCCGGCAGCGGCTGGCCGGGTTCGGCCTGGCGGGCGCGCTCGAAGAACTCCAGCAGCTCCGGATCCGAGTACGTGGCCAGGTAGACCTTGTAGCCGTCCAGGCTGGAGTCGAGGAACGCGATCACCGCGGCCACCGAGTTCAGCGGTGCCTCCAGCGCGAGGTAGGCTTCGTACATGTTCTGCACGATGGGCTGCATGACATAGAACGCCAGCATCAGCGCCAGCGCGTTCAGCACCATGTTGGACGGCACCTGCTGCAGGCCCAGCCCATTGCGCAGCAGCACGAACACCACCGAGAACTTCAGGTAGCAGGTGCCGGCGGCAATGATGAAGGGCAGCAGCGCTGCCATGGACATCACCGCAATCAGCGAGATGTCGTTGTTGACGAAGCTCATGACAGTACGGGGGCCTGATGCAGCTGCACGCCGAGTTGTTCACCGACCTGCACCAGCTCGCCACGGGCGATGGTCTGGCCGTTGACCCGCAGCTGCAGCTGGGTCCAGGCATCGGGCGGCAGGTTGAACACGGTGCCCGGCTGCAGCGCGGCCAGATCACCGACGCGCTGCTGCAGCTGGCACAGGACCACCTCAACGGTGACCGGCAGGCGCGCCACGTCCAGGCCCGGCGGGGCGAGTGCCGGCGCGCCCGTGGCGGGCAACGAGTCGTAGCCGACGGTATCGGTTTCGTCGTCGGGGAAATCGAAGGGGGTGTTCACGGAAACGGTCTCCAAAGTGAAATCGAAGGTGTAAAGGCGCTGCGCGCGATGCCGCGCGATGGGCTGGAACTGCTCCAGCAGCAGCACGCTGCCCGGGGCCAGGCTGCGCAGCCGCGGCAACGGCAGGGTCAGGCGCGCGACTTCCAGTTCCACCGGCACGCACAGGTCCAGGGCCGCGTCGGTGGCGCGCAGGTGCGGGACGACATCTGCCTGTTCAATCCAGGCCGGGCCCTGCGCGGTGATCAGGCGGGGCTGCGGCTGTCGGGTCCGCGCCATCAGGCTGGCGGGAAGGACATCGCGCAGGGTCACCTGGCTGCCGGCCAGCACCACATCGGCGAAATCGAGCAGGCGCGCATCGGGCAGCCAGCGCCCCAACGTGTCGCGATCAACCAGCTCCGACCACGCGAGGCCTTCCAGTGCCGGCAGCATCTGCGGGCACCAGTCGTCGGCGGCAACCACCAGCTGCAGCGTGCCGAAGGGGCCGCTGGCGTCGAAACGCAGCATCGCGCCCCGTTCCGGCGGCATGCCCCACTCGAGGCGCAGCCCCAGGCGCGCAGCCTCGGCCGCGACCCGGGCCTGCGCCACGTCGGCCTCGGTCAAGGCGGCGAACGGCCAGTGGCGCGCACTCATGGCGTGTCCTGCTCCTGCTGCTGGCGGCGACGGCCGTCCGGATCGGTCTCGAGCGCGGCATCCACGCCCTGCCCTTCACCGGCCAGACGCACCTGCACGCCGTCAGGTGCCGTGCTGCTGCCCAAGGCCTGGCTTACGCGGGTCGAGGACGGCTGCAGGGTCCAGTGGCCGCCCTGCTGACGTGCCACCACGGCGTGCCCTGCGCCCCAGCTGTTGAAGCTGTACTCCACACGGGATTCGCCACGGGCGCGCTGGGCCAGCATTTCCTGGGTCTTCTGCGCCTGCTGCACGTGCTGCACGCTGCGCTGGGTTGCGGCATGGGTGTCGCCGCGGGTCTGCGCGGCTTCGCTGGTGGCGGCGTCGGCGGTGTGGCGCGCGGCGGCTTCCTGTGCGTTCATCGCCGGCATCGGCGTGGTGCTGGTCTCGGGACCATCGGCCGCCGCGCGGGCTTCCGGCGCAGCTGCCTGCGCGGCCCCCTGCGCTGCGCGCGTGGGCATGCGGTTCTGGTCCGCACCGGTGGCAGGGGCGGCGGCGGCCGCGGCCGATGCGGCGCGTGCAGCCTGCGCCCGCGCGTCTGCTTCACGCAGGGCGCGCAGGGCGGCTCCGGCTGCGGTCACCGGCGGCGGCAGCTCTGCAGAGCCGGTCATCGTGCTGGACGGCTTACCCGGCGATTCGACAGACATACTCGACAGCGGGCCCGGCAAAACCGGCCCGTTGGCCTGCATGCCTTGCCCGGTGCCGGCAGTGGAAACGCCGTTCTGCGGCTGCGCCGACGTCGATGTCGACTGTGCAGTGGGCACCTGCTTGCCGGGGGGTGGGAAGATGGGGGCCGGACGGGCGGCTGCACTGTCCGAACGCGCTGCGACCAGCGACAGGCCCGGCCACAGCGGCAGCAGCGGCGCATCTGCATCCGTGCCACTCACCAAGCGCTCGATGTACGCGTCCCGCTCGTCGTCGAAATCGTCATCGAACTCGAATTCGGCACCTTCGTCAGGCACTTCGTCAGCGTCGTCAACCGGCAGTACGCCGGGGTCTTCCAGCGCGGGCGGTGCCTCGATGCCACCGCTGCCGGGATCACCAAAGGCCTCGACCGGTGCATCCGACGACGTACCACTGCTGCCCGCAGCGGAAGCGATGGAGACGCTGTCGTCATTGCCTGCGCTGGCGGACGACGCCGTACCGGCGTGCGCCTGCGCACTCCCCTGCGGCACCGAAGCGCCTGCCTTGTGGTGCGCTTCTTCCATGCGCTGCAGCAGCGGCTGCACACCGCTCACTGCGTTGATCGCCGCAATAGCGGGCTCTTTCTGGATGGTCAACGACATGCGTACTCCTCTTGTATCTGGCGTTCGTCGCGGCGTTGCTGCGCCTGCCGACGATGGCGTTCGAGACGCGCACCGGCGGCATCAAGCCGGCGTGCGCGCGATTGTTGTTGGGCGGCACTACGCCGCAGTTCCTGTTCCTGCTGCCGCGCCTGCTTGGCCTGGGCCAGCAGGTCCCGGGCGCGCAGGTCGCACTCCAGGACGTGAGCGCGGGCGATGGCGACCGCACGCAGACGGTCGAACAGGCGCTGCCGGTCCAGACCCAGCTCCTGTTGCACCTGTGCGTCGAGCAGGCGCGCATTGGCCTGCACGCGCAGCTCGCCGGCCTGGGCGTCATGCGCTGCCGCGACGTCTGCCTGCGCAGCGGCATCGCGGCGCAGCCGCTGCGCACGCTGGTCCACCCATTGCGCGATACGGCGCGGGTCAGCGGACGACGGCATGCAGGGCCTCCACTGCTGACGTGGCCGGCACGCGCTCATGCAGCCCCTGGCGCAGGAACGCGTTGAGCCTCGGTTCGCGTGCAACGGCGTCGTCCTGGTCGGGCTGCGCGCCCGGACGGTATTCGCCGATGTCGCGCAACAGCTGCAGGTCTTCCAGCCGGCCCAGCAGGCTGCGCAGGCGGTTCGCCGCTTCCCCTTGCGCGGCGTCGGCCAGGCGCGGATACAGACGACTGGCGCTGCGCAGCACATCGATGGCCGGGAAGTGCCCGCGCTGGGCCAGGCGTCCACTGAGGTGGATATGCCCGTCCAGCAGCGACTTCACTTCCTCGCCGACCGGATCGGGATCGCTGTCGTCTTCCAGCAGCACGGTGTAGAACGCGGTGATGCTGCCCTGCACGGTATTGCCGGGGCGCTCGACCAGATGCGGCAAGGCTTCGAACACTGACGCAGGAAAGCCGCGCCGCGCCGGTGGCTCACCCGCGGACAGCGCAACGTCGCGCAGCGCGCGTGCGTAGCGCGTGGCCGAATCCATCACCAGCAGCACGCGGCTGCCCTGCTCGCGGAAGTACTCGGCAATGCGGGTCGCCACCATGGCGGCGTTGACACGGGTGGCCGGTGAGCTGTCCGAGGTGGCCTGCACGACAATGGTGCGGGCGGCATGCGGACTGCCGCTGATGGACTCGACAAAGGCGGCGACCTCGCGACCGCGCTCGCCGATCAGGGCGACCACCCGCACATCGCAGTCGGCGTTGGTCAGCAGCATTTCCACCAGGGTGGTCTTGCCGCAGCCGGCGGCGGCGAACACGCCCATGCGCTGGCCTTCGCCGACCGTCAGCAGCGCGTCGATGGCGCGCACGCCGGTATCGAAGGGGGTGTCGATGGCGCGGCGCTGACGGTAGTCCAGCGCGGCGGCCTGCACCGACGCCGCGCGCCCCACCGCGCTGACCGACGGCTCGGCTTCCGTGGCCGGGCTGCCCAACCGCTCAACGATCTCGCCAAAGCCATCCACCACACAGCCGAGCAGCTGCGGGCCCAGCTTCACCTGCAGCGGTCGACCGGTCGGCACCACCAGCACGTCAGCGGCCAGCCGCGAAGGCGCACCCAGCAGCGCCACGGTCGCCACGCCCTCGTCCACCCGGGTGACCACGCCGTGGGTCAGCAGCTCGGCATCGCCGGCGGAGCGACGGACATGGCAATGCTCCCCCACCGCGACCTGCGGCAGTGGCACGCGCAGCTCACCGGCGCGCAGCGCCAGCGGTCGCGCACAGGGACGCCACAGGGGCACGGCCGGATTCACCGCAGCAGTGCCTGCAGTTCGAGCACGCGCCCGTGGAAGCTCTCAATGGCCTCTGCCATCAGCGAGGACTGGTGCTGGCAGTCGGTCAGCAGCATGCCGCCGACCAGACAGGCGTCGTCGATGACGCGCAGCGACAGGCAGCCGTTGGCGAAGTGCGCGGACGGCGCGGACAGCGCGGTCAGCAGTTCCTCGGCACGATTGCTGAAGCGCATGTCCGGCGAGGTGTCCAGCCGGCCCCACAGGAACACCGTGTCACCCACCGGATCCAGCAGCAGCTCGCCAACGTCGGCAAAACCCATCACCACCGAGGAATGGGTGTCGAACTGGAACCGCGAGGGGTCGCAGCCCAGCTCATTCAAGGCGGCGTTGAGGGTATCGAGCAGGTGGTTCATATGCTTCTCATGACATCAAGGGTGACTGCATCGGAGATCTCTCCGAACGACAGCACCGGGGTGGAGGGGAGTTTGTTTTCGATGAACCGCTTGACGAAGCGGCGGATGTCCGGGGCCACCATCAGCACCACATCGGGGCGGTAGACGGACACCTCGCCCACGTGCAGGGCGAAGCGGTCCATCAGTTCGTTGGATTCGGTGGGCTCCAGATTCAGGTAGGCCGCGCCTTGGCTCTGGCGGATGCCGCTGCGGATCTGGTCCTCGACCTGGCTGGACACCAGAATTGCGGGTATGCGACCGTCGCGCGCGAAGCGTGCCGAGATGTAACGGGCCAGTGCACTGCGCACGTGTTCCACCAGCAGGATCACATCCTTCTCGCGCTGCCCCCACTGCGCCAGGGTTTCCAGCACCACCTTCATGTTGCGGATGGAGACGTCCTCGCGCAGCAGACGCTGCAGCACCTCGGCCACGCGCTGGATGGGCATGTGCCGGTAGGCCTCCTTGACCAGCTCGGGGAAGCGCTTTTCCAGCGCATCCAGCACGTGCTTGGCTTCCTGGATGCCGAACAGTTCGCCGACGTTGCGCAGGACCGCGCCATGCACAAGGCGACGCAGCTCCTCGTAGTCAGTGGCGACTTCGCAACCCATCGCCAGCACATCTGCCTGCGATGCGGCCGGTACCCAGCGCGCCACGGCTCCTTCGTGTGGTACGGTCAGGCCCATGTTCAGCGCATCGAGTTCGTCCTGACGACCGAGCACGCGCACGTGACCGCCGACCACCTGCCCGCTGGCGGCGGGAATCTCGTTGATCAGCACTTTGACCTGGTGTTCCTGGGTGGGCTCGTGTTGGCGCAGAACGAACGCGGCAAGCTGCATGCCGGTGTTGATGAAGGCATCGTTGCGCAGTTGCTCTTCCCATTTGCCGGCAGTGGCGGCTTCGTGCAGCGGGCCGGGCAGGAGCAGGATCAGCGGCAGGGTTTCGCTGGTGAGGTTGCCGCTGCTGTTGCCGCTGGCATCCGCGCTGGCGGCTGCACCGGCGGTACCTGTGGCACCCGTCCCTGATGCCGATTCCGCAGTGGAACCACGGCGCATGCGCCAGAACAGCATGGCCGCCAGACCCATGGCCAGGCCGGCGAACACCGGCAGCGGGAAGCCAGGCAGGAAGCCCATCAGCAGGATCAGGATCGCCCCGATGGCCAGCACCACGTTGCTGTTGAACAGCTCGCCCAGAATGCTGGCACCCAGGTTGTTGTCCTCGCCGCTGACGCGGGTGACGATGAAGCCGGCGCTGATGCAGATCAGCAGCGCGGGAATCTGCGCCACCAGGCCATCGCCGATGGTCAGCAGGGTGAAGGTGTTCAGTGCCTCGCCGAACGGCATGCCGTGCTGCAGCATGCCCACCGCGATGCCGCCGAACAGATTGACGAACACGATGACAATGCCGGCGATGGCGTCGCCCTTCACGAACTTCATGGCACCGTCGTACGAGCCGTACAGCTGGCTTTCGCGCTCGACGTCGCGACGGCGGCGCTGCGCCTCTTCCGAGGTGATGGCTTCGGCACGCAGATCGGCGTCGATGCTCATCTGCTTGCCGGGCATGCCGTCCAGCGAGAAGCGCGCCACCACTTCACCAATACGCTCGGAGCCCTTGGTGATGACGATGAACTGCACCAGGGTGATGATGGCGAAGATGACCGCGCCCACCACCAGGTTGTCGGCCACCACAAATTCGCCGAAGGCGTTGATGATGTGCCCGGCATCGGCGTCGACCAGGATCAGACGGCTGGTGCTGACCGACAGCGCCAGCCGCATCAGCGTGGTGAACAGCAGCACCGACGGGAAGGTGGAGAAGCTGAGAATGCGCTCCACGTAGAACGAGCTGAGGAAGATGACAATGGCCACCGCCATGTTCAGCGCGATCAGCAGGTCCACCACCAGGGTCGGCAGCGGGATGATGAGCATGGCCACCACCACCGCCATCAGCACCACCAGCGCCAGTTCCGGGCGCAGCATGCCGCGCACGCGCGCGCTCAGACTGCCAGAGTTCAGGGCCGCGCTCATGCCAGCCCCCCGGTGAAGCCGCCGGTGTGGCCGCGATCACGTTTCATGCTTTCCACCACCATTGTCTCCAGTTGCTGCATGGCCACCTCGCGCGCCTCTGGCCCGACCCAGATGGCATCGGGCAGGTCTTTGAGCGCACGACGAAGGGCCTGGATCAAACGCACCCGCTGTTCGGTGGCCAGCGCCACACGCGCTGCGGCCAGCGGACCGGCAAACAGGCCTTTCCAGTCCTGCAGGCCGCGCACGACATCCAGCAGGCCCACCACCACCGCGTCGGCGCGGGTGGCCATACGGGTCAGCAGGCCGGTGCGCTGGATGTCGTCCACCAGCAGCTGGTCCACCGAACGCAGCACGGCCAGCTTGCGCACCTGCCCCAGCAGGTAGCCGAACTCCAGCAGCGATGCGCTGGGATCGAGCGAGAACATGTCGGCGGCGATGGCCTGTTCCATGAAATCGACAATCACCGCGCGCCGTTCAAACCCGTACTGCTCGATCCAGGCGATGTACTCGCCCGCGCAGTCCTGCGGATTGCCAAGAAAGTCGCGATAGCTCTGGCGCAGCGCGCGGGCCGAAAGCTGCGCGTTGCGGGACGCCAGCCGTGCCTTGACCGCGACGTTGGCCCCGCCGCGCATGGCCGCACCGTTGCCCTGTGCGGCCTGCTCTTCGAGCAGCTGCTCCAGGGTGGCCTCGAGCAGCTCGCGCATGGCTTCCAGCTCGTCTTCGCCGAGCAGCGCGCGCAGCACCGCCAGCACGTCGCTGGGATCGGGGAACAGCTGCTTCAGCAGAGACATCACCTGCGAGGGGCTGCGCATGCCGCCGAGCTGCTCACGGAAGCCGGACAGCTTCTGGTGAACCTTCTCGTCCAGCACGTGGTCGATCCACGCTTCGGGCGCACCGGTACCGGCCGCGTTCTGCTGGTCACGACGGCGCTGCAGCGAGGCCATCAGGGCCCCGATGTCGTCGCTCATCGCCAACGCGGTGGCCAGCGCGCCCGGCCGGCGCGGTGCCGGTGCCTGGGTGCGGGCGTCGTCGTTGCCTTCGGTCTGCTGGGTGGCCGACTGTCGTGTGGCGGGCACCGGTATCGCCCGCGGGCCGGGATTAATCGCGGGAAGCGCCATGCGCGGCCTCCAGCTCGGGCAGGCCCTGCTTCAGTTCCTCCAGCACGTCCTGCAGCGGCTCACCCACGTCCTGGCCATACAGCTGCTGCATGCGGGCGGCATCGAGCATGTCGCGCTCACCCAGCACGCGCGGCTGGATCAGGAACACGCGTACCAGGTTGTCGTGGCTGCGGGTGTCCTGGCCGAACAGCTTGCCGACCCCGGGAACACGGCGCAGGCCGGGAATGCCGCTTCTACCGTTGTCCAGCTGACGCCGGGTATAGCCGCCGATCAGCAGGCTGAGCTGGTGCGGTACGCGCGCGACGGTGTCGATCATCGTGCGGCTCACGAGCGGCAGGCCGCTGTCGAAGCCGGATGAGCTGGCTCCGCCATCTTCCACCGCCAGTTGCAGCTCCACCTCTTCCATGCTGGAAATACGCGGGCGCACACTGACGAGCGTGCCGTAGGTCACCTGTTCCAGTTCGACGATGCGCTCGCCCACCAGCTGGGTGTAGAAGGTCTGGTTGCTGTCGAAGTAGGCCGGCACGTTCTCCTGGGTCAGCAGCACCGGGCGCGAGACGATCTGCGCGTCGCCGGTGCTGGTCAGTGCCTGCACCGAGGCGAGGAAGCGCGGGCCATCCAGGGTGGTGGCCGGAATGCCGTCGTTGATGCCGATCTGCAGGCGGTTGCCGATGTTGATGCCGCCGCTCCAGCTCACGCCCAGGCGGTCGAGCTCGGTCTTCTTGATGTCGATGATCCACAGCGACAGCTCGATCTGCTTGCGCGGGGTGTCCAGCTCGGCCACCAGCCGCTTGATCTGCTCGATCTGGGCCAGCGTGCCGCGCACGATGATGCTGTTGGTTTCCGCATACGGCATGACCCGGGCCGGGCCCGGACCGCTCGACTGGCTCGCGGGCTGCGGCGCGGGAATCTGCACCTGCGCAACCGCCGGCAGCGCTTCTTCCACCACCAGTGCCGCATCGGCTGGCTGTGCCGCAGGCTGCTTCACCACCGTACCGAAGTCGCCCGTCTGCAGCACCTGGGACAACACATCGGCCATGCCCGGCACGCTCTGCGCTTCGCCGCGCACGGCGTAACGGCGGCCATGCACGAAGCTGTGTTCGAGTTTGATCACCTCGACATGATTCGGGCTGGCATCGGCCCCTTCATACAGCTCGTCCAGGTAGCGCGCGGCGTTGAGCACGATGTCCACATAGACCGGCGGGCCGGCCACGTAGAAGGTGCCGTCAGCCCCGCCACCGCGCACCACATAGCGCGGATCGGCCAGCTTGGCCTTGCGCAGGAAGTCGTTGAGCGTGGCCACCGAAGTGGAACGCAGCCGGCCGACCGCGTTCTTCTGCTCGCTGGCCTCGTACACGTAGATGGACTGGGTATCGCTGTACCAGACCAGGCCGACATCGGCGGAGACTTTGTTGAGCACGTCGAATGGGCGGGCCAGGTCGAAACTGCCGCTGACCTTCTTGCGCTGTGCCTTGGCACTGACCACGACGGCCTGGCGCGCCTTGGCCCCGATGGCATTGAGCAGGTGCTCGGCGCTTTCTCCGCGCGAGACGAAGCCGGCCGCGTGCGGTAGATCAGCGCGGTCGGAAATGGCGGTGCCTTCCAGCGGGGTCTGCGCGCGGACAGCGGGCGCAGCGGCAAGAACGGCAACGGCAGTGAACAGCAACAGGGAGTACGGCAGGAAACGCATGGATTACTCGGCAGGCGTCTTGACGGCGCGGTAGACGGACAGAGGGGAGCAGCCGATCAGGGCCTTGATGTCGGTACAGAAGTGCGACAGCGAGGCGTAACCGTGGTCGGCGGCCAGATAGGTGAACGAACGCGCCCGCCCCGGGTAGGCCAGCAGGGTGCGCGCGGCGCGCAGGATGCGCAGCTCGCGTTTCAGCGGTCGCCCCAGCACCTGCCGGCAGCGACGGTGGAACTGGGCCGAGGACAATCCATAACGCTCGGCAAGGGTGGCCACGCTGTGCTCGCCGCCTTCCTTCAACAGAAAGCGCATGAGCCCGTAACTTTCGCTGCGGGCCAGATGGCGCAGCAGCGCCGCCAGCGGGGTGGAATCGGCAACATCAACGGCCAAGCTGTGCGGGGCACGCGCCAACTGATCAATCAACCAAGCGGCCGCCACATCCGGCTCTTCCACCGCCGCCGTGACCGGCCAGCACACCACCGGCGGCTCGGCGCTGTGACGCACCGCGTCGCGCACATGGTCAAAGTGCGCCAGCGCACGTGCCATGCCACTGCCGGCCAGCGGTACGACCTGCAGGGCCGGATGCCGCGGCACCGGGCTACCGGCCAGCAGCAGGCGCTGTCCCGGAGCCAGCCGCACCACATTGCCGGCGGAGTTGAACTGGACGGTGTCCTGGCCTGCATTGACGATTACCTGCATCCCTCATCTCCCGGTCAGATCCGTAAACGTGGACGGCGCAACAGGCACCCTCTTGGACACGGCCGGCATGATGGCGACGGGGGCGGAGCGAGGCTTTACAAGAAATTCGAAAGCGACGGCGGAATGCGGTATACCGGGCAACCTGTTCAGAAACGACAGCTGTCCGGAGTTCCGATGTCCTCCCCCCTGCTGGGTCTTCACCACGTCGCGCTGATCTGCGCCGACTACGCGCGCTCGCGCGACTTTTACGTGCGGGTGCTGGGGCTGACCGTGCTGGCCGAGCACTACCGGGAGGCCCGGGAGTCCTGGAAGCTGGACCTGGCCCTGCCCGACGGCGGCCAGCTGGAGCTGTTCTCGTTCCCGGCTGCCCCGCCCCGGCCCAGCCGGCCGGAGGCGCAGGGGTTGCGGCACCTGGCGTTCCGGGTGGCGGCGCTGGAGCCGGTGATCGAGCGGCTGGCGGCGGAAGGCGTGGACTGCGAGCCGATCCGGGTGGATGAGTACACCGGGCGGCGGTTTACCTTCTTTGCCGATCCGGATGGGCTGCCGCTGGAGTTGTACGAGATTGGATGAATGGGTTCATCCGCTCGTTCCGTACCTTGGCGAATGGGTATACAGTCGCGGGGTGCCGGCATCGCGCCGGTTTTCATGAACATCCCTGGGAGGGGAACCATGCGCAAGACGTTCAAGACCCTGCTGTTGGCATTGCCGCTGGTGATGGCCGCGATGTCGGCCAGCGCCGCTGACAGCGCCGTGGGCCGCTGGAAGACCATTGATGACAAAACCGGCGAGACCAAATCCATCGTCGAGATCAGCAAGGCGGCCAACGGCACCCTGACCGGCAAAGTGCTCGAGGTCCTGAAATCCGACAAGGGCCCCAATCCGGTCTGCAGCGACTGCAAGGGACCGAACAAGGGCAAGCCGATCAAGGGCATGACCATCCTCTGGAACCTGAGCCAGGACAAGGGCAGCACCACCGAATGGTCAGGCGGCACCATCCTCGACCCGGCCAACGGCAAGACCTACAAGTCCAAGCTGGAACTGCAGCCGGGCGGCAACAAGCTGGACGTTTCCGGCTGCATCACCATCATCTGCCGCGCCCAGACCTGGGTGCGCGAATAAGCAGCGCCCACCGGGCCGTTCACGACGACCCGAAGGCCGAAGCGGCGACGCTTCGGCCTTTTGTCTTGACAGGGCATGCGATAATCCCGCGTTCCCCTGGCAACTGCGTTCATCATGACCCGCACCGCTCTCGTCACCACCGCCCTGCCCTACGCCAACGGCCCCCTGCACCTGGGTCATCTGGTCGGCTACATCCAGGCTGACATCTGGGTGCGCGCGCGGCGAATGAGCGGCGGCAAGACCTGGTTTGTGTGCGCCGACGACACCCACGGCACCCCGATCATGCTCGGCGCGGAAAAGGCCGGGGTGACCCCGGAAGTGTTCATCGCCAACATCCAGGCCAGCCACGAGCGCGACTTTGCCGCCTTCGGGGTCGATTTCGACCACTACGACTCGACCAACTCCGCCGGCAACCGCGCCCTGACCGAAGCCTTCTACACCAAGCTGGAGGCCAACGGCCACATCTCGCGGCGCTCGGTGGCGCAGTTCTACGACCCGGACAAGGGCATGTTCCTGCCCGACCGCTACATCAAGGGCATCTGCCCGACCTGTGGCAGCGCCGACCAGTACGGCGACAACTGCGAGGTCTGCGGTTCGACCTATGCCCCGACCGACCTGAAGGACCCGAAGTCGGTCATTTCCGGCGCCACGCCGGAAATCCGCGATTCGGAGCACTTCTTCTTTGAAGTGGGCCGCTTCGAGGCGTTCCTGCGCGAATGGCTGGCCGGCGATGTGGCCCTGCCCGGGGTGAAGGCCAAGCTGGGTGAATGGCTGAATGCCGAAGGTGGCCTGCGCGCGTGGGACATCTCACGCGATGCGCCTTACTTCGGCTTCGAGATTCCGGGCCAGCCGGGCAAGTACTTCTATGTGTGGCTGGACGCGCCGATTGGCTACCTGTCCAGCTTCCAGGCACTGTGTGCGAAGACCGGCGAAGATTTCGAATCTCACCTGCGCGCCGGCACCAGCACCGAGCTGCACCACTTCATCGGCAAGGACATCGTCAACTTCCACGGCCTGTTCTGGCCGGCGGTGCTGCACGGCACCGGGCACCGCGCACCGACCCGTCTGCATGTGAACGGTTACCTGACCGTGGAAGGCGCGAAGATGTCCAAGTCGCGCGGCACCTTCGTGATGGCGCGTACCTATCTGGACGTGGGCCTGGAACCGGAAGCGCTGCGCTATTACTTCGCGGCCAAGTCCAGCGGCGGCGTCGACGACCTGGACCTGAACCTGGGGGACTTCGTCGCGCGCGTGAATGCCGACCTGGTCGGCAAGTTCGTCAACCTGGCCAGCCGCTGCGCGGGCTTCATCAGCAAGCGCTTCGACGGCCGTCTGGCCGACGCGCTGCCCGATGCGGCGCAGTACGACCGCTTCGTGGCGGCGCTGGGTCCGATCCGCGAGGCTTACGAACGCAATGATCCGGCGGCGGCACTGCGCCTGACCATGGCGCTGGCCGACGAAGCCAACCGCTACATCGACGACCAGAAGCCGTGGGTGATTGCCAAGCAGGACGGGGCCGACGCCCAGCTGCAGGCCGTGTGCACCCAGGGGCTGAACCTGTTCCGCGTGCTGGTCACCGCACTGAAGCCGGTGCTTCCGGCCACGGCCGCGCAGGCCGAAGCCTTCCTGGCCTCGCCGGTGCAGTCCTGGACCGACATCGTCCACCCGCTCACCGCGCACACCATTGCGGTGTTCGCCCCGCTCTTCACCCGTATTGACCCGAAACTGATCGACGCCATGACCGACGCTTCCAAGGACACCCTCGCTGCCGCTCCGGCGGCTGCCGCCCCGGCCAAGGCCGCCAAGCCGGCGGCTGCCGCACCCGCTCCGGCTCCCGCTGCGGCCAGCGACGCTGCACCGGCTTACATCGGCATCGATGACTTCGCCAAGCTCGACCTGCGTATCGGCAAGGTGCTGGTGTGCGAGTTCGTGGAAGGTTCGGACAAGCTGCTGCGCTTCGAACTGGACGCGGGCGAGCTGGGCAAGCGCCAGATCTTCTCCGGCATCCGCGGCAGCTACGGCGAACCCGAAGCGCTGGTCGGCCGCAGCGTGGTGTTCATTGCCAACCTGGCCCCGCGCAAAATGCGCTTCGGCCTGAGCGAAGGCATGATCCTGTCGGCCGGCTTCGACGGCGGCGCGCTGGCACTGCTGGACGCCGACAGCGGCGCACAGCCGGGCATGCCGGTTCGTTGATCGGGCCCGGGCGTGGAGCTGGCGCTGTTCGATTTCGATAACACCGTCACCGACTGTGACACTTACGCCCGTTTCCTGCGCCGCGTCGCCACGCCCGAACAGCTGGCGCATGCCTGGTGGAAAGTCGGGCCGTGGCTGCTGGCGTATCGGCTGAAGTTGATTTCAGCCGAGCGTATCCGCGCGCGCGTCACCCGGTTGGTGATGCGCGACCGCCATGGCGATGACATTGCCGCCCAGGCCGCCGGTTTTGCCCGTGAGGTGCTGCCGGACGTGGTGCAGCCGAAGATGCTGGAGCAGATTCGCTGGCACCTGAAGCAGAATCACACCGTGGTCATCGTGTCGGGGTCGCTGGATCTGTACCTGCGTCCCTGGTGCGAGAATCTGGGCATTGAGCTGATCTGCAACAGGCTGGAAGGCAAGGATGGTCGCCTTACCGGACGTTATGCCGATGGCGACTGCGGCCCGCGCAAGGCCGAACGCATCCGCAAGCGCTATGACCTGTCACGCTACCTGCGCATTCACGCGTATGGTGACAGCAAGGAAGACCAGCCGATGCTGGCGCTGGCGCATGAGCGTTGGTATCGCGGCAAACTGATGAAATGAACGTCCCGCGCAGCCGACGCCACGCATGAACGCCCTTCGCACGCCCCTGACCGAACGCCTCGACCGGCTGTTGCCGCAGACCCAATGCGGTCAGTGCGGCTTTGACGGTTGCCGCCCGTATGCCGAAGCAATGGCGCGTGGCGAGGCCGGCGTGGAGCGCTGCCCGCCGGGCGGCGATGCGGGCGCGCGGGCGCTGGCGCAGGTGCTGGGCGTGACCGCCGTACCGTTCGATCGCAGCCGGGGCGAACACAAGTCCGCCCAGGTCGCGGTGGTGGTGGAAGCCGACTGCATCGGCTGCACCAAGTGCATCCAGGCCTGCCCCGTGGATGCGATCGTGGGCGGTGCCAAGTACATGCACACCGTACTGGCCGACCTGTGTACCGGCTGCGAACTGTGCATTCCACCGTGCCCGGTGGATTGCATCGAATTGATTGCCGCGGATCACGACCAACGGTCGTGATCTACCGGTAGGCCGCGACCGTTGGTCGTGGCGAACGGGTTACGGCAACGCCGCGGTAATCACGATCTCGACCTTCCACGCCGGGTCGGCCAATTTGGCTTCGACGGTGGCGCGGGCGGGGGTCATGCCGGCCACCACCCATTCGTCCCACGCAGCATTCATGCCGGCGAAATCGTTGATGTCGGCCAGGAACACTTCGGCGCGCAGGATATGCTGCTTGTCACTGGCCACCAGCGCCAGCAGCTTGTCGATCTCGGCCAGCACCTGCCGGGTCTGGCCGGTGATGTCCTGGCTGGTGTCCTCGGGAATTTGACCCGACAGATAGGCGACCTTGTTGTGCACGGTCATTTCGGACATGCGCGGACCGACGTCAAAACGCTCCAACATGGGGAAGTCTCCTCTGCAATGGGCCTCCATTGTCGCCGATGCGATGAAGGCTGTCCGTGAGCAGGCTGAAACCCGCCAGAGCGGGCACAGCATGCCCTCTTGGCAACGGCAGGGCCGAAGCGCACGATGCGCCGTCGCGGTACGCCGCGTTCGTTGACGTCTTCATCGCCCTGCCCGGAGCACGCTGTCCAGATGACCGATACTTCCCCTGCGCCGGCTGCGGCGCATTCCGGCTGGCGGCGTGCCGCCACCATGGTGTTCAGCCTGGGCATCCTGGCACTGGCCCTGCACGGACTGGCCAGCGAGTTCGACGAACATGGCTACCGTGCCATCCGCGAGGCGTTCCGCGCCCTGGGCAGCGGGCAGATCGCCTTGACCGTGCTGCTGGGGCTGGCCAGTTACGCGTGCCTCATCGGCTTTGACGCGATTGGCCTGCGCCGCAGTGGCAAGCGGCTGCATCCTGCACGGGTCGGCATCACCGCCTTCCTCGCCCACACCCTGGGCCAGACCCTGGGTTTCGCGGCCCTGACCGGCGGTGCGGTGCGCCTGCGCGGCTATGGCAGCGCCGGGCTGAGCCTGGGCGAAATCGGCCAGGTGGTGCTGATGAGCACGCTGGGTTTCCTGTTTGGCGCGTGGCTGCTGCTCGCGTTGGCGTTCGTGCTGGAACCGGGGGCCGCCGCGCTCGCGCTGCCGGTGTCGGTACCCGTGGTGCGTGCGCTCGGTGTGCTGGCACTGCTGGCGTATGCGGTGACGGTGCTGCTGGTCGGCCACGAAGGTCGCACGTTCACCGTTCGCGGGCATGCCCTGTGGCTGCCGGACCGACGCACCATGCTGGGCGTCACCGCGTTGAGCGTGGTCGAACTGGTGCTGGCTGCGGCCGCGTTCTATGTGTTGCTGCCGATGAACACCCCCACCGGACTGCCCGGCTTTGTCGGGCTGTACCTGGTGGCGGTGCTGGCTGGGCTGATCTCCAGCGTGCCGGCCGGGCTGGGCGTGTTCGAGTGGAGCCTGCTCAAGCTGCTGCCGCAGGTACCACCTGCCGCCGTGCTCGCTGCGGCATTGATCTACCGGGTCACCTACTACGTGCTGCCGCTGCTGCTGGCCACGATGCTGGCGGTTGCGCCGGCACTGCGGCGTCCGCTGCGCGCCGGTGCCGGTGCGACCCGCGCCGGCTGGACCGCACTGCGCCCTTGGTTGCCACAGATCATCGCGCTGGCCGTGTTCAGCGTGGGTGCGGCGCTGGTGATCGACGGCACCCTGCCCACCCCACGCCGGCATCTGCTGCATGCGTCATTGCCGGTGCTGGAGACCTCGCACCTGCTGGGCAGCCTGGCCGGGGTGGCCCTGCTGCTGATCGGCCAGGGCCTGCAGCGGCGCAGCCACGCGGCCTGGGTACTGGCACTGGGCATCTGCGTGGTCGCCCCGTTGCCGATCTGGCTGCGCGGCGGGCAGGTGCTGATCGCGCTGTCGGCGGTACTGGTGGCGATGGCGCTGTGGGCCTCGCGGCGCGAGTTCTATCGCCAGGGCGCGCTGCTGGATGAAGCCTGGTCGTGGCCGTGGATCCGCAACCTCGGGCTGGTGCTGGTAGCGGTGATCTGGCTGTTGTTCTTCGTCTACAGCCACGTGGAGTACCAGAACGAACTGTGGTGGCAGTTCGCGGTGCAGGGCAATGCGCCGCGTGCACTGCGCGCGCTGCTGCTGGTGGCCATCGCGCTGACCGTATTCGGTCTGGCGCGCCTGCTGCACAGCACGCGCACACCGCTGCAACCGGCCGACGCGGCGACGCTGGATGCACTGGCCCCGGTGCTGGCCGGAGCCGAAGACACCCAGGCCTGTCTGGTACTGACCGCGGACAAGGCGGTGCTGCGCGATGACGCGCAGCGTGGCTTCGTGATGATGCAGCGCCATGGCGGTTCGCTGATCGCGATGGGCGACCCGGTCGGCCCGCCGGAGGTGGCACGGGCATTGATCTGGCGCTTCCGCGAGGAGGCCGACCGGTTGGGGCTGCGGCCGGTGTTCTACCAGGTCGGCGAGGCTTACTGGCAGACCTATCTGGACCTGGGCCTGAGCCTGGTGAAGCTGGGCGAGGAAGCGATGGTGCCGCTGCACGATTTCACCCTGGAAGGTCGCGAGCGCGCCGACCTGCGCCAGGCCTGGAATCGCGGCAAGCGCGGAGGGCTCAGCTTCCGTGTGGCAGCGGCCGACGAGGTGCCGGCACTGCTGCCGGCGCTGGCGGAGGTCTCGCAACAGTGGCTGGATGAAAAGGCGGGCGATGAAAAGGGATTCTCGCTGGGCAGCTTCGATCCGGCCTACCTGTCGCGCTTCCCGGTCGCGCTGGTGGAAGCAGAGGGTCGCATCGTGGCGTTTGCCAACCTGTGGCAGGCACCGGCCGGCCATGAGCTGTCCGTTGATCTGATGCGGCATGTGGATGACGCACCAAAGGGCACGATGGACTTCCTGTTCATCGAATTGTTCCTGTGGGGGCGTGCGCAGGGTTTCCAGCGTTTTTCGCTGGGCATGGCCCCCTTGTCCGGGCTGGCGCAACACCGGTTGGCCGGGCGCTGGAACCGCTTTGCCAACCTGGTCGCGCGGCACGGGGAACGCTTCTATGGGTTCAGCGGACTGCGACGGTTCAAGTCCAAGTTCGCGCCGAGCTGGCGCGCGCGGTATCTGGCCGCGCCCGGCGGCATGCATCTGCCGGCAGCGTTGCTGGATGCAACGCGGTTGATCAGCCGGGTACCGCGTTGACACGCGTGGTGTGTGTAATGCGCGGGATCATGTCGGTGACGCTGTGCTGATCGGGTATGCACCGGGAACGCACGGGTAATGCACGGGAATGCACTGGCACTGCACTGGCACTGGCACTGGCACTGCACTGGTAGGGTCGCACGACAGTCGACCGCCGATAACGGTAGGGCATGACCTGGAGCGAAGAAGCGTGCCTGCGTTCGAAGGTCATGCCTCACAGCACCGACGAATGTCATCGGCGGTCGACTGTCGTGCGACCCTACCGTGTCCGCAGCATCCGTGGCATTCGTACCCGGATGGCGTAGATACCGTTACGGCACATGCTCCAGAAGCGTGCGTGCCAGCAGGTCGTAGTCACCCTTGAAATGGTGATCGCCGGGAAGCGCGATCACCTGCGCCTTGCCCGCGGGCAGATCCGGGCACAGCGCGTCCTCATCCTCCTTGCCATACAGGCACAGCGTGCGCTGCGCCGGCAACTTGGCGATCTCCGGGGCGATCGGCAGGCCATCGCCGCCACCGCCCAGCCAGTTGCTGACGTGGAATTCGTAATCGGCGTTTCGCCCGACCGACATCAAACCGATCAACGCAACCGAATCCCGCGCGGCTGGATCAAGCTGGTTGATCGCCGCGGGCAACACGTCCGCGCCCTGTGAGAAACCCACCAGCAGCAGCCGCTTGCGCTGCCATTGCTGCTGGTAATGCGCGGCAATGCGCTCCAGGTCACGAGCGAATCCTGCCGGCGTGCGCTGGGTCCAGAAGTAGCGCAGCGAGTCCACACCGACCACGGCCACACCCGCCTCAGCCAGCGATGCCGCCACCTCCTTGTCCAGGCCAGCCCAGCCGCCGTCGCCTGAGACGAAAATGGCCAGCGTGTCACCGGCCTTGGCCGCAGGAATTTCCACCACCGGCAGGCCGCTCAACCCTTGCGGCGGCGGAGCAAGGCTGACGCCCTTCTGCGCGCCCAGCACCTGCGCGGCGGCCAGCAGCCCCGGTACGTCGTCGCCGCGGCCAGTACGCCGGAATTCGCGCGCCAAGACCACTTTGCGCACGAACGCGGTGGCACTGCCCGCCGGGCACTGCGTGTCGCCCGCAGCGTTCAACCAGGGGAAGTTCAGTTCGGTGGGCTGCACGCGACCGTGGCTGACGCCCGCTCCGCAGACCTGGCGCTCGCGCACCGCGTCGGGACAGAAGCCGGTGGTCAGCAAGCCCGCAAACACCTGGGTGTCGGCCTGTGCCGCCACCGCGTAGGCGAGTTCAGCACCGCTGCCATCGCCGGCGATCAACGGCAGGTGGTAACCCGGCACGTGCAGATATGCCTGGAAAAAGCGCGAGAAATTCTCCACGTCGCCGGCACCGAACGCACAGCTGCCGCCATCGGCGGCAACGCTCTGGTGCAGTCGCGCGACGTCCACCCTCGCCACCAATGCCCCCTGCGCACGCAGGGCCTCGATGCGGTGCGTGGTCAAGTCCGCTTCTCGACCGCCGTCGAACCACACCACCACGCGCTGCGGCTGTCCCTCGGGCACGTACACCGGTACCTGCTGGAAGCGCCCGTGGCTGACCTGCTGCGGCGCGGCCTGTACGCCGACACTCAACAGCCCGAACAGAATCACGCCCCACCACCGCCGCCTGCTGGTTGCCCGCATCGTGACACTTCCCGGAAAAAGTCCGCTCACGATACGCCGGTGGCGCGGCAAGGGGATGTACAGAGCCCGGCCTTACGCAGTTCGAGGCGGGTCTGTCGCCATTGCTGCAGGGCGACCGCCGCCAGCCACAGCACCACCACCGCGATGACCAGCTTCTGACCCGCCCCGCGCGGCGGACCGCGCCACAACACGTGCAGCCACAGCAGCGCGAAGCACAGCCAGGCCCACCACCATGCCAGCGCCGCCCAGCGGCTCCAGCGCGGGTCAGCGCGCAGGTACCAGCTCTGCAGCAGCATGGCCACGCTCACGCACAGAAAGGCGGTGTTGGCGGCCAGGCCGTGCACCAGGGGGGCCAGCAAGGGAGCCATCTCCGGCAGCCAGCTGTCGCCTATTGCGACCCCCATCAAGCCAAGGCCGGCCACGACGAACAACAACGGCGCGGCGGCACTGCGCCGCGGCGACTGCAGCCCGGCATGCAGCGACCACGCCAGCAGCATGATCGCCACTGCCAGCACGCAATAGGCGGTGCGCAACGCCAGGCCCCAGGGGCCGTGCAGGTACAGGCTCAGGGTCGCCTGTACCCAGTCCAGATCATCCCGCGCCCATTGGGTCCACAGCGCGGTGAGCACGAAGGCGCACAAGGCCAGCAGCGCCACCATCGCAATCGATGCATGGGCACGAATCGAAGAAGGCATGGCGGCCGGCGGGGTCACGTGTGCGCTGGTTCAGGGAGCTGCATCGGGATGGCGCAGCTTCCACGCCGCCAGCGCAGTGCGGTACCGCTGCAGCTCGTCGCTGTACAGATCCAGCACGCACAACGGGCAACCGCTGCCGCAACATTCGTTGGGACCGGGCTCTTCCGGCGGCAGCGGGCGGGGATCGGCATCAGGCAGCGGAACGGAATCGGGCATCGGCGCAACGGCATGCAGGTGAACCCCGACAGTGTAAACGAGGCTCAACGGCCCAGCCGACGACTCAGGTTGGCGCGCGCCGCCGCATCCAGGCGCTGGTGGAAGAAGTCGCTGAGAAAAATACGCGGCCGCTTCAGCAGTTGGGTCAGGAACTTGCGCCGGTTGAGCCGGAACAGGAAGCCCGGCACATGCCCGGCGTATTCCTCGGCGATACCACGGTCGTAGGCGTCGAAGACTTCGGCCGGGGCTCCCAGAATGGCCATGTCGCAATCCAGGAACAGCGCGGCCTGGTCGTCCACGTCGCCCCGCCCCAGCGCACCGTGGCGGGCGGTCAGTCCGATCAGCTGCTCCACCCGCCCCACGTCGACGCCGGCTCCAGGCAGCCAGCGCTCGATTTGCGCCCGTGCCAGCGCGGCAGAGCGAGCTTCGTTGTCGCTGCGCCCGGCGTCATAGATCGCGTCGTGATACAGCGCCGCCAGCTGCACCTCGCGCGGTTGGGTCCAGCCGGGACCTTCGGCCACGTCCTGGCAGTGCTGCAGCACGGCGCGCACGTGGGCGAAGCTGTGGTACGCCCGCGGCGGCATCGCGTAAGCGGCTTCGAGGTCGGCCTGCATGGCCGCCGGCAGGAGCACGGGTGCGAAGGTCATGGCCGCATGATTGGCTGCGAAGGGGGCCGCTGGCAAGCGGCAAAGGGCGCGGCGGGCCGACGGGCGGCGCGCCACGGTCGCCGCCCGGGCCTATGCTGAAGCCGGACCGCCACATGGGTTGGGAGGTGACCGCCATGTCCACCGTGAACGTTCGCGCCCTGCTGATACTCCCGCTGGTGGCGCTGCTGGCGGCCGCGCCGGTTCGGGCCGACCCGCTGCGCGCGCCAGCCGTCACACTGCCTGCGGTACAGGTTGCCGCCGAGCCGTCGATGGGCACGCCGCCCAGCGCCGACCAGATTCTGGCCATACCGCCGGCATTACGGACCCTGCTGCAGCAACGCGTGATCGCAGCCGCCAACTCCCGCGAGCAACGGCTGGAAAAGCTGGTTCACCTCATCTTCGATGCTGACGGCATGCATCTGGAGTACGACCCCTACGCCACCCACACGCTGACCGAAACCTGGCAGACCGGGCGCGCCAACTGCCTGTCATTCACGCTGCTGTTCGTCACCCTGGCGCGCGCTGCCGGCATTGATGCGCGGGTGCAGGAGGTGGCGCAGGTGATGACGTGGTACCAGGACGAAGGCGTGATCTACAGCGTCGGGCATGTGAATGCGGGGGTGGAACTGAACGACCGCACTGCCGTGGTCGACCTGGACCGCAATGTGCTCTACGACCGTTACGGTCCTCGGCCGATCACCGAGCAGCGTGCCTTGGCGCACTTCTACAACAACCGCGGCGCACAGGCCATGGCGGCGGGCGACCTGCCCACGGCCAGAACCTATCTGAAGGCCGCACTGGACCTGTCGCCGGAGTTCACCCCGGGCTGGAACAACCTGGGCGTGCTGGACACGCGCGAAGGCCGCATGCCGCAGGCACGGCAGGATCTCGAGACCGCGCTGCGGCTGCAGCCGCGCCATGCGGCCGCATTGACCAATGCCAGTGCGCTGTACCAGCGCCTGGGCGAACCGCAGCTGGCACAACAGCTGGCCAAGCGGCTGCAGCAGGTGGAGCGCAAGGACCCCTTTGCCCAGTTCCGGATGGGCAACCAGGCCGAGGAGCGCAAGGACTACGACAAGGCCATCCACTATTACCGGCAGGCCATTGCCCTGTACGGCACCGCGCACCAGTTCCACTTCGGCCTGGCGCGGGCCTATTTCCTGGCCGGAGACAACAGCCGGGCCTCAAAGGAAATGCAGCGCGCGCGCGACCTGGCCGGCGAGGACGCCAGCGTGCTGCGTGCCGCCTACCAGGCCAAGCTGGACAGCCTGAAACGCTGGCAGAAACGCACCGCTGCGAATTGAGCCTCAGGCCTTCTTGAGGAAGCAGGTCTTCAGCACCAGTCCCTTGATCTTGTCCGAGTTGCCTTCGATGTGCTCGGCGTCATCCTCGACCAGCCGAATGTTGCGGATCACCGTGCCCTGCTTGAGCGGAATGGAGGATCCCTTCACTTTCAGGTCCTTGATCACGGTGACCGTGTCGCCGCTTGCCAGCACATTGCCATTGCTGTCGCGGACCACCACGCCGGACGTATCGGCATCGCCCGCCGCCCATTCGTGACCACAATCGGCGCAGATGAACAGCGCGCCGTCGGCGTAGGTGTTTTCAAGGGTGCATTGCGGACAGGCAGGAACGGCAGACATGGGGGCCTTCGGAAAAGAGTGAAACGTTCATCATTGTAACCGGCGCGCCGCCGCCCCTTGCGCCCGCGCGCCGGTTGCCGCACAGTGCGCGCCCCCTTCCGTGAGGCCCGGCCCGCATGAAGATCGGCATCGACTTTGGTACCAGCAACTCCGCCGCCGCCGCCGTGATCGAAGGCCAGGTAGTGCCGATCCGTTTTGGCGAGGCCGAGCAGTTCCGCACCACGGTGTATTTCCCCGAGGTCATGCGTGACCCCAATGATTTCGAGCTGACTCCGGCGCTGGAGCATGAACTGCACCGCCTGATCGATGCCGCTTCCCGTGAGGCGCGAGCCGCAGGCCAGGACCGTGCGCCCGATGCGTTGCGCCGTGAAGCGCTGCGGGTGGTGCGTCGGCAATGGATGGAAGAGCAGATGCGGCAGCCGCTCAGCTCCACTACGCTGCTGCAGAACGCGGTGTACGGCGACGAGGCACTGGAAGCCTACTTCGAGGAGAACGAAGGCAACCTGGTGCAGAGCCCGAAGTCGATGCTCGGCTACAACCTGCACCCGCGCGCACGCCAGACCATCACCGGTATTGCCACGCACATCCTGGAGCACATCCGGCTGACCGCGTCACGGCAGCTGGATGCGCCGGTGCGCACCGCCACGCTGGGCCGGCCGGTACAGTTCCGCAGCTCGATCGGTGCGGCAGGCAATGACCAGGCGCTGGAGATTCTGCACACCGCCGCGATCGCGGCCGGTTTCGACAGCGTGGATTTTCTCGAGGAACCGGCCGCGGCGGCGATGCACTATCACGCTGAAAGCGCCGACGAGCACGATGCCCTGGTGGTCGATATCGGCGGCGGCACTACCGACATCGCGCACGCCCGGGTGGGCGGCACACGGGCCCCCACCATCCACCGCGCCTGGGGTATTGCCCGCGGTGGTACCGACATCGATCTGGCGCTGAGCCTGTCCGGCTACATGCCGCTGTTTGGTCGCGGCATCAGCCGCGTGCCCGCGCATCACTATGTGGAAGCGGCGATGGTGCAGGACATGCCGCGGCAGCGCGAATTCCGCCAGCACAGCTATCGCGATGTCGACGCCCCTTGGGGCAAGCGCCTGCAGGCGCTTCAG
Organism: Stenotrophomonas oahuensis; assembly: GCF_031834595.1. NCBI lineage: Bacteria > Pseudomonadati > Pseudomonadota > Gammaproteobacteria > Lysobacterales > Lysobacteraceae > Stenotrophomonas > Stenotrophomonas oahuensis. Next base: position 339,824 of record NZ_CP115541.1, read on the forward strand.
GACACGGGCAACACGGCGCGGCTCTATCGCGAGGTGGAGCGCTGCAAGATCGCCCTGAGCAGTGCCCCCACCCATGACAGCGTGCTGGACTTCATCGAGCGCGATCTGGCCCTGCACACCAGTGCGGAGCAGCTGGGTGCCGCCGCTGCGGGTTACATCGGAGAGTTGACCCAGCTGTTGGCACAGGTCCGTGAGGACATTGGTCGCGACCCCGCCGCCGTGTTCCTGACCGGTGGCATGTCGCGCGCCGGCTACCTGCAGCAGGCCGTGGCGGCGGCGTTTCCACAGGCCCGTCTGGTCCGCGGCAATCCCTCGTTCGGCGTCGTCCACGGCCTGGCCTGGGCCGCAAGCCATTGATGCGGCTGAAATAATTCGCAATTCCTGGTCACCCGGGCCGCCGCATTAACAAAACGTTACGCCGGAACGACTATCATTCTCCGGCTTTGATGCGCAATGCGCATGCCGTCCCGGGCCGCCGCAGGCGCGCCCTCCTTCGCCAAAGCTGCCACCCGAGGCCCGCCCCGGGCCTGGGAGTGCTTTCCCGTATTTGTCACCAGTCCACGACCGGCGACATCGCTGCCGCCTTGTGCGGCGCTACCTCCGCCGACAACTGCATCCACGTCGGCGATTTTCTCCACGCTGTAACTAGAAAGGAGCATCCATGGCACGTTCGCCAAAGACCTCCCCCAAGGCCGGCAACACCGTCCGCGTTGACCGCAAGCAGACCGCCAGCACGGCGATCAACAGTGCGAGCATCGCCGCCGATCTGGCTGCGTTCCGCAAAAGCGGTGGCAAGATCGAAGTCCTCGGCAATACCCTGGCGCTGAAGAAGGCCAGCTGAGCCCGTCCGCCGTCCGCACCGGCTTCACTGCCGGTGCGGTGGCTGTATTCAACGACCGCCCAACGTTACCCGCACGTTGCCCGAATGGGCATTGATCGAGATATCGCCATCTCCAGCACCCAGGCGGGTGTCCAGGCTGCGACCCGGACCGTAGCGCGGCCGCTCGACCTCGCCGGCATCGGACTGGATGGCACCGCTGAAGGTCTTCACCGCCAGCCGCGCCGAGACCTTGGCCGGCAGCGCCAGCGCAATCGAGCCGCTGACCGTTTCCAGCGTGACCTTGCCGCCAGGAGACAACCCGGCGGTGCCCACACTCAAGCTGCCAGACACCGCTTCAGCGGCCAGTCGCTGCACCTGCGCGGTGTCCAGGCGGATGTCGCCGGACACTGTCTCCGCCGCGACTTCACCGGCAATTCCACCCCCGGCCTGGATGTCACCGCTCACCGCCCGCAATGCCAGGCGCTGGGTCTGCACCTGCGCGCGGACGCTGCCACTGACCGTGGCCAGGGCAGCCTCGCCACTGCGCCCTGCGGCAGTGATGTCGCCGCTGACTGCATTGGCGGCCAGCCGGCGCAGGTCGACACCGGCCACGTCGATGTCCGCACTGACCGTCCCCAGCTGCACCTCCACCGAACGCGGCACGCGCAGCTCCAGGGTGGCACCGCCATTGTTACGGCTGTTGCGCGGGTAGATGACTTCCCAGCGTACCCGGTTGGTGCTTTTGTCCTGCTGCAGGCGCAGGCCATCGGCCAGGCTGCCGGTCAGCGCCACCTCGTTGCGGTCCCAGCCACGCACAGTGACCTTGCCGGCAATGTTGCTGACCTCCACCCGGCCGCCGGCCGCCAGTGGATGGCGCTCATCGACACGGGTTGCCGCCTGCAGCGCCAGGGGCAGCAGCAGGGTCACGGCGGCAATCATTCGCAGGCGGTAGTGCATGGGGTTCTCCTTCAGGATGGCAGGCCAGCGGCGATCAACGCCTGCTGGGTCAGTTCAAGGCGCAGCGCATAGGTGCGTTGCAGTTGCCCGAGCAGATAGCGCGAGCGGGGGTTTTCAGCGATGGCGGCGCGGATGCTGGCCGCACTGCGATCAAGCTCATGCAGGGTTGGCTGCCAATCCGGCGCGAGTGTGTCGGTCGGCAGGGTCGCAATGGCCTGCTGATACTCCTGGGCGATGGCATCGGCCTGATGCTGCAGTGGGCTCGGCTGCACCACCGGCGGCGGCGCGGTGGGCACGACCAGCAGCACGGCCAGGCCGGCGGCCAGACCCAGGCCGATGCGCAGCGGCCAACGACGCCGCTGGCGGCGCGCGGTCAGCGGCGCGGACGCAGCCGACTGCGCTGCGGGCAGCTGCGCGGCGATCTGCTCCCATACCCGTGCCGGCGGCAGGCGCTCGGCGGGCAGTGCCCGCAGCTGCGCCTGCAGCACCGGGTCGGCCCCATCATCGTGGATGTGTTCATTCATGCGGGTTCTCCCAACTGCGCGCGCAACAGTCCGCGCGCACGATGCAGATGTGCCTTTGAGCTGCCCACCGCCATCTGCAGCTGGTCGGCAATCTCGTGGTGTTTCCAGCCTTCAATGTCGTGCAGCACCAGCACGGCACGCGCGCGGGGCGGCAGGGTTTCCAGCGCGCGCTCCAGATCCAGCGCAGTACCGGCGCAGCGCTGTGGCCCCGGCAGCTGCTCGAGCAGTTCCACACCCTCTTCGATGTCGGACTCGCGGCCGGCCTGGCCACGCAGCTCCATCAATGCCGCGTTCACCCCCAGCCGGTGCAGCCAGGTACCCAGGCTGCTTTCGAAGCGAAAGCCCGGCAATGCACGCCATGCCTGAAGGAAAGCGTCCTGCAGGGCGTCCTCCGCGCGCGCGGCATTGCCGCCGCACAGCCGCCATAACACCGCATAGAGGCGGGGTGAATGCCTCCGGTAAATGCGTTCGTAAGCACCGGTATCGCCCGCCACCGCCGCACGCACCAGCGCGTCGTCATCGGCGTCGTGGCCTTCGGTGGTGGGCGGCGGAAGCATGGTGGTGTCGAGCATATCCCTTGGATGCCAGGGCGCGGAAAAAGGTTTAGCCGGCATGCGCATGAATCGGACTAAACCTTTTGCATGGGGCCCGCATCCAAGCCTGCATCCCCCGCAGTGCGCGCCGTCGCGCGGAGTCGCCATGCCTTCCCACTGCCTTGCCCTGCTGCTGTCTCTGGTCAGCGCCTGCGCCCTGCCGTGGAGCCCGCTGTCAGTGCGGGTCCTGCTGGCCCCGCACCCGGACCTGTGCGTCCAGTACGAAGCGCAGCCCCCGCTGTGCGGTTCGAAGCTGGTCGCCCTGCTGTCCCACCCGTGGAAACTGCGGGGCTCCGCGGCCAGCGACGCAGCGTAAGATGCAGGGCGCCCTGTCTTACGCTGCACGCAAAGGCTTCACCGATGAAAGAGCACCTGCCCGTCTGGACCCACGCATGGCTCCACTACGCGGTCCCTGCCCTGCAGATCCTGGGCACCCTGCTGGTTGCCTGGCTGCTGCGCCTGATCGCGCGGCGGGTCATACGGCGCATTGCCGAACACTACACGCTGCCGCCGGAAATGGTGATGGGTGCCCGGCGGGTGTTCGCCTTCGTGGTCTATTTCACCGCCCTGCTGGTCATCCTGAACATCGTCGGGGTATCGGCCACCGTAGTGTGGACGGCCTTTACCGGCTTTGCCGCGGTGGGCGCGGTGGCGTTCTTCGCCGCATGGAGCGTGCTGTCGAACATCTTCTGCACGCTGCTGATCTTTACTACCCGCCCGTTCCGCCTGCACGACTACATCGAGGTGCTGGAGAACGGTGAGAAGCCCGGGCTGAAGGGGAGGGTCATCGACATCAACCTGATCTACTCCACCCTCCAGGAACACGGCGAAGGGCACGAAGGCACGGTGCTGCAGGTACCCAACAACATGTTCTTCCAGCGCACGGTGCGCCGCTGGCGCGATCCGTCGCAGGCACCCGGTGGGATTCAGGGGGACGGCTGACCGTCAGCGGCGTCAGTGTGCCGACCAACGGTCGGCAGCTACCGGCAAGGACAGTCAGCGAAGCTGACTGTCCTTGCTACCGCGCCGGTTGTAGCCGGCGCTGTCGTGTTCGGCCGCATCCTGTTCTTCCTGGCAGGCAATGCACAGGCGCACGCCGGGTACGGCCCTGCGCCGCGCCTCGGGGATGAGGGCGTCGCAGTGTTCGCAGTGGGTCAAGCCCGGGCCCTGTCGCAACTGGGCGCGGGCGCGCTGGATGGCGTCGTCGACAGTGGCGTCGATCTGGTCCTGGACCGCGCCGTCTCCTGCCCAACCGGTTGCCATGAGGCGTCTCCCGACAATGGATCAGACGACCAGCATAGCCCCGCTATGGCGCGGTGAGCTGCCGCGCGGCTGAATGCGGATTGCGCGGGTGAACGGTTCAGCGCTTACCAGATGAGATCGTCCGGCACCTGGAACTGGGCGTAGTAGGCGTCGTCTTCGGCATTGCCGGTGCTGGGCTCGTCATGGCCCTTGTTCTGGCCGTTGTCGAGCACGATCACCCCGGCATCGCGTTCGCGGATCTTGTCGGCCGCGGCGCGTGGCACCAGTTCGAAGCCATCGCCGAAGCGCACGATCACCAGGCTGCCGACCGCCAGCTGCCGGCGCAGGGCGGCATTGACCAGCAGGGTGCGGATCAGCGTGCCGTCGTTGAAGCGGTACTCGCTGTCACCGTCCCGGGCCACCTTCTGGGTTTCGATGATCTGGCGGATCTGCGCCTTGCGTTCCTGCGCCTGCGCACCGGCCTTGCGCTCGGCCTCGATGGCCCGGTCGCGTTCAGCCTTTTCCGCGCGCAGACGGTCGGCTTCACGCTGGCTGTCGGTTGGGGCCGCCGGGCCCTTGCCGTGCCGTGCCTTTTCCTGCTCGCGCGCAGCCTGGGAGACCTGGGACTTCTTCACCAGGCCGGCCTTGAGCAGCTGTTGCTGCAGAGGGTTACCCTTTGCCATACGCTTTGTGTCTGTATCTACTGGAATTCGGGAGCCATCATACCGCCATGCCCCCCTTGAAGTACCTTGCCGGTTACCCCGCCGCCCTGCAGCATCAGGTGCGGGAGCTGATCGCGGCCGACCGCCTGGGGCCCTGGCTTCAGCAGCGCTATGTGGAACCGCACCAGGTGCGCAACGACCGCCAGTTGTATGACTACACGCAGGCCCTGAAAGAGCGCTACCTGCGCCAGTCGGTTCCTTTGTCCAAAGTGATCTACGACAGCCGGCTGCAGGTACTCAAGCATGCACTGGGCACGCATACGACTGTCTCGCGGGTGCAGGGCAGCCGTCTCAAATCCAGCCGGGAGATCCGTATCGCAACCGTATTCCGCGAGGCGCCCGCCCCGTTCCTGAAAATGATCGTGGTCCACGAACTGGCCCATCTGAAGGAATCCGATCACAACAAGGCGTTCTACCAGCTGTGCACCCACATGGAGCCGGACTATCACCAGCTGGAGTTCGGGCTGCGCATGTACCTGACCCATCTCGACGCCCGGCCGGACTGAGGTGCCGTACACTCCCCGCCCGCATCCGCTACCTGCTGCCTGCCCCATGACCGACCCGATCCGACTCGACAAGCGCCTCACCCAGCTGCTGGGCTGCTCGCGCGGCGACGCCCAGCGCTACATCGAAGGCGGCTGGGTGACGGTGGACGGGAACGTGGTGGAACAGCCGCAGGCGCTGGTCACCAACGAACTGGTGGCGCTGCGCGAGCATGCCGAAGCCGGTCGCACTGCGTCGGTCAGCATGCTGCTGCATAAACCCGCGGGTACCCGTGCCGACCAGCTGTGCGCCCTGGTCACGCCCGACAGCCGCAGCGACCTGGACGCAACCGGCGTGAATCTGCTGCAGCGCCACTTCCACGGCCTGCAGCTGGGCATGGCGTTGTCAGCCGAAGACAGCGGCATGGTCGTGGTGAGCCAGGACGGCCGCATGCTGTCGTTCCTGAAAGACCGCAGCCCGACGCTGGAACAGGAATACGTGGTGGAGGTCAGCGGCGAACTGGCCCCTTATGGCCTGGCGCGACTGGCGCATGGCCTGAGCTATCGAGGCTGGCCACTGCCGCCGTGCAAGGTCAGCTGGCAGAGCGAGACCCGGCTGCGCTTTGCGATCAAACCGGTGCAGCCGGGCCAGCTGCGCGACATGTGCGCGCAGGTGGGGCTGCAGGTGGTGAGCATCCGCCGCCTGCGCATCGGCCGCGTTGCGATGGGCAAGCTGGCCCCGGGCCAGTGGCGCTATCTGGCACCGGACGAGCGGTTCTAGACCCATGTGCCGTCTGCTGCGCTGGGTCATTCTGCTGCTGGCCCTGGTGGCACTGCTGGTGCTCAGCGGCCTGCTGCTGGCCGACTACCTGACGCCCAAGGCCGTTGGCACGCCCAGCACGTCACTGCCGCTGCAGCCCGCCCAGAGCGCCATCGACCGCGAGGTGGAGCGGCTGCAGGCACTGCACCCACAGCAATCGGGTGTTGCGTTCCTCTCAGACGGACTTGACGCTTACGCCGCGCGCGCGGTCATCACCCGGCATGCGGCACGCAGCCTGGATCTGCAGTACTACATCTGGCACGACGACCTCATCGGCCACCTGATGGTGCAGGAACTGCACCAGGCCGCCGAACGCGGCGTGCGCGTGCGCATCCTGCTTGACGACATGAACGCGCATGACAAGGACGCGTTGATGATGGCGCTGGATGAGCACCCCAACATCGAGATCCGCCTGTACAACCCGTTCCGCAACCGCGACGGCCTGTGGCGGCTGGTGGAAATGGTGCAGCGCTTTTTCAGCGTGAATCACCGCATGCACAACAAGGCCTGGATCGCCGACGGCCGGGTCGCCATTGTCGGCGGCCGCAACATTGGCGAGGAGTACTTCAGCGCGCGTCCCGACGTGAACTTCCGCGACCTCGACCTGCTGGTGGCCGGGCCCGTGGTGGGCCAGGCCAGCACCATCTTCGACGACTACTGGAACAGCGAGACCGCCTTGCCGATTGCCGCATTGGCGTTCCACACCCCCGCACAGTTGAAGCTGCTGCTGCGCGAATCGGCCAACGAAGCACGACTGGAAGCTGCGCAGCCTTATCTGCGGCGCGTGCAGCAGTCGCCTACGGCGCGCGCCTTCTTCCTGGAGCCGGCTCGCCTGCACTGGAGCGACCGGGTCGAGATTGTGTCCGATCCGGCGATGAAGCATCGGCGGGACGACCGTGAGCGCTGGCTGGTGACCCGTCTGGTCCGCGAACTGGAAGCAACCCGGCACAAGGCGTTGCTCATCTCCCCCTACTTCGTGCCTGGCGATGAGGGCACCGACGGGTTTACCGCACTGGTCGCCCGCGGGGCGACCGTGGGCATCGTGACCAACTCGCTGGCCGCCAATGACGTCGCCGCTGTGCACAGCGGATACATGCACTACCGCGTGCCGCTGCTGCGCGGTGGCGTGCATCTGTACGAACTGAAGGCGCATGGCGGCACCGACGGCGGTGGCCTGTTCGGCAGCAGCGGAGCCAGCCTGCATACCAAGGCGTTCGTACTGGATGACGCACGCGGGTTTGTAGGCTCGTTCAACCTGGACCCGCGTTCGGCCTATCTCAACACGGAGATGGGCGTGCTGTTCAACGATGCGGTTCTGGCCGCGCAGCTGCGTGATGAATTTCTGCGACTGGCGGCACCGGAGCAGAGCTACTGGGTGGATCTGGATGCACGCGGCGACGTGCGCTGGCTGGATCGTGCCGCGCAGCCACCTCAGCTGTTGGACAAGGAACCCGATGCGTCGTGGTGGCAGCGCGCGAGTGCGCGGATGATCAGCTGGCTGCCGCTCGAGTCGCAGCTGTAACGCCCGACAAACGATGATCGATCCGGTAGCGCCGGCCGTTGGCCGGCCCGCAGCCATCCGTGGGCCGGCCAACGGCCGGCGCTACCGGGTCGACCGATCAGGCATCCTGAGATTCGTCATCGCCATCAGCGGTCTCCACCCCACGCCCATGCAGCCGTCGCCAGATCCACTGCAGGGCATGCGGCGGTGTGTCGTCCAGCTGTTCCAGCAGCGCCAGGGCCTGCGCCTGCCCGATCTGACCGTGGCGGCACAGCAGGCTGGCTGCCGCCGCCGCGCGGGCAAAGCGCAGGCTGCCGGCCAGGCCGCCCTCCGGGGTGTCAGTGTCGCGCAGCAGCGCGTCATGCACGGCCGGCGGCAGCTCCCATGCAGCAGCGATCCGGCTGGCCACCGGCAGGGTCCAGGTGTCGAGTAGCGTGCTGGCCAGCGCCTGCGAGGGCGGCGCGTCGGAATGGCGCGCGCCTGCATCCAGCAGGTGCCGCATCACCAACGCCGCGCCCAACCCCTGGGTCAGGCCCATCCATTGCGCCGCGAAGCCATCTTCCCCGGTGACCCGCCGGGCGTGGTCGGCCGCCGCACGCGACGCCAGCAGCGCATGCTCCCAGATCACCGTGCCGAATTGCGGGAACGCCTCGCAGTGCAGTTGCATGACCGGCTGCACCAGCACCGCGCTGATGATCTGGCGGATGCCGTCGGTGCCGACCAGGGTCACGGCGCGCTGCAGGCTGTCGACCGGCCTGGCCTGCAGCCGGTACAGCGGGCTGTTGGCAATGCGCAGCAGGTTGCCGGTCAGCACCGGGTCCTGCCCGATGATCACGGCCATGGCACGTGCCGAGGCATCGCTGTCGTTCACGGTCTGGATCAACTGCGGCAACAGTTGCGGTCGTCGCGGCAGATGCCGGGCGGACCAGTCCTGGGCCTCCAGCGCCTTGACCACCGCAAGCCGCAGCGCGGTTTCGTCGGCCACCGGCGCAGCCTGCCGACCGCCGATACGGGGTACCAGCGCCAGGGCGTGCAGCCCGGCCTGCAGGATCAACGCGGCTTCCCCGCTCGAGGGCTGAACCCCGCGCGGGGCGGGCTCGGAACGCTCGGTCGGGCGTGCGCGGGCAGCGCGGGTCGGACCGGCCACCGGCGCAGGCCTGCGCAGATACAGCCAGCCTCCCAGCGCGACGGCTACCGCCAGCCCCACCATGACCGTCACCGTCAGCATGTCGCCACCTGGCCTGTTACCGCACCCTGTGCACCCATCACATTTACTGCCTGCACCTGATCCACCCAGCCCCTGCCGGTGCCCACGCACCGTTGCCACGGCATCGGCGCGGCCGCTCACAACTTTAGAACTGCGTCACAGTTGCACCTGCGCCCGGGTGCCGGTCCCTGTGACGGCAGCATCCATCGGAATGCTCTAGAATGCGACCGCGCGACCCGTCTCCTGCTACCGACGATGTCGCTTTTTTTGTTTTACGCCCATCCTTTTGCTGGTACGTTCGCCGGTGTTGACCGCCGTTCGCCCCATCGGAGTCGCCATGTTATTTGAAACCCTCGAAACCGCCGGTCACGAACAAGTGGTGTTCTGCCACAGCCGCGACGCCGGGCTGAGGGCGATCATCGCCATCCACAACACCACCCTGGGTCCCGCCCTGGGTGGCGTGCGCATGCGGCCCTATGCCAGCACTGACGAGGCGCTGGCCGATGCACTGCGGTTGAGCCGCACCATGACCTACAAGAACGCGCTGGCGGGCTTGAACGTGGGCGGCGGCAAGGCGGTGATCATCGGCGACCCGCGCCAGGACAAGACCGAGGTGCTGTTCCGCGCCTTTGGCCGTTATGTGGATTCGCTGGGCGGCCGTTACATCACCGCCGAAGACGTCGGCACCGATGTCAACGACATGGAAAACATCTACCTGGAAAGCGAGTACGTCACCGGCGTGCACCAGGTCCACGGCGGCTCGGGCGATCCGGCTCCGTTCACTGCATACGGCGCGCTGCAGGCACTGATGGCCTGCCTGCAGCACAAGCTGGGGCACGAGGAAGTGGGCAAGACCAGCATCGCTGTGCAGGGACTGGGCCACATCGGCATGGAGTTCGTGAAGCTGCTGCGTGACCGTGGGGCCAAGCTGTACGTCACTGATCTGAACAGCGCGCTGGTGGACCGCGCGGTCACCGAATACGGGGCCGAAGCGGTGAAGCCGGACGAGATCCATGACGTCAACGCGGATGTTTTCGCGCCTTGCGCGCTGGAAGGTGCAATCAACCCCGACACCCTGCCGCGCCTGAAGTGCAAAATCGTCTGCGGCACCGCCAACAACCAGCTGTCCAGTCTGGAGGTCGGCGATGAACTGCATGCGCGCGGCATCCTCTACGCGCCGGATTACGCGGTCAATGCTGGCGGCGTGATGAACGTCTCGCTGGAGATCGATGGTTACAACCGCGAGCGCGCCATGCGCCTGATCCGCAGCATCTATCACAACCTGGGTCGGATCTTCGCGCTGTCCGCGAGCGAAGGCATTGCCCCGCAGCGTGCTGCCGACCGGATTGCCGAGGCGCGCATTCTGTCGATCGGCAAGCTGAAGATGCCGCTGGGTCGCGCAACGCCCCGGCTGGGGACGCTGCGCGGCAGTTGAAACTGATGACGTAGAGCCGGGCTTGCCCGGCTCTACCTCGGCGTTCCGGCGTTGGCGGGTCAGAACGCGGTGGCGAAGCGCAGTGCGACCTGGCTGAGGTCACCGCGTGGGCCGAAGCGCTGGTCATACCCGAACGACAGCTGGCTGCTGCGTCCCAGCCACGACTGCACCGATACACCGAACAGGCCGCCGGAGCGCGCCGGCTCGAACGCCGCCATCGGCGACCAGCTGTCCAGTGCCATGAAGCTGGCCTGCGACTGCAGTCCATCGCTGGACAGCAGTTGTTGCCACTCGGCATACCCGCGCAGCGACCAGCCGCGCCAGCGCTGCTCGGCGCGCACGCCGGCCAGCGCCTGGCTGCGCGTGGACACGTTGTCGAGCGTACGCAGGCCAAAGCCCAGGCCACCCTGTTCGTTGAAGCCATCCGTGCTGACCCGGGCGTAGTCCGCGCCCAGATAAGGCGTCAGTGCCAGACCACCGGCCTGGAACTGATAACCCGATTCCATGCTGGCGGTGCTGAACTGGCCGCCGTAGCGCGTGTTGACCCCGTATGCGCTGGACCCCAGCAGCAGTTGGCGATCGATTTCACGCGTGTACTGGCCTGCACCCAGCTGGGCCAGCGCATAGCCGCCCTGCCCCAGCCGCCAGCCGGCATACAGCTGCGCCTGCGACTGGCGGTCGTTGCCACGGTCGCTGCCCCAGCTGCGACTGCTGTGGTTGCGGGTTTCGCCGAAGGCAAAGCCCATCACGCCACTGCTGCCCAGCGCCGTGTCCTGGCCGATCATCCAGCCACGGGTATCGCCGGCACTGCCGGCAAAGCTGCCCTGGCCGACATCGCCCAGCGCACTCTGCCACGCGCCCTGCAGGCGCGGCGTGCCACGCACGTCATCGAACCGCGACGACAGCGCGCGACGGCTCATGTCGATGCTGTCGAAGGTCATCGCCGAGGCCAGCGCGTGGGCCTGCCCGGTCAGGCTGTCCAGGCTGGCCTGCAGTGCCCCCGCCCCGGCCACCTGCTGCAGCTGGCCGGCACCGTCAGCGAAGCTGGTCGGAATGATGCCACCGGCATCGCGGTCCAGCAGCTCGAAGGCCGATTCCACACGGCCCGCAGTGCGCAGCGCGGCTCCGGTGACGTTGGCCTGCTGGCTGGCCAGGGTGACGTCGATGCGGTCGGTGGTGAGCACCACGCTGTTGGGGTCGTAGGACAACGAGGCCTCCAGCAGCGTGCCGGGCGTCAGGTTGTTGGTGATCCCGAAAAACGTACCGCTCACGCCCTGGTCGGCATGCAACACAGTCTGGGTGCGCCCATTGGCCGCGACATACCCGGGCAGGATGCCGCCGATATGTACGTCGCCGCCCTCGATCGTCGCCTTGCCGGTGACGCTGAGCGCATTGGAGCCCAGTGACACCATCAGCCGAGCGCCCTCGCGGTGCAGGTAGTCGCCGTCGATGACGGCATTGGATGTCGCGCTGGCCACGATCATCATCGCACCGTTGTCGACGTTGCCCTTGACCCGGCTGCTGCCCATGAACTGCAGCGCCGCGCCATTGGGGCTGCCGGTCTGCGGCACGATCACGACGTTGGAGGTGATCGATGCGCCGTTGTGCAAGGCCAGCGTGCCGCGCTCGATGCGGGTGTCGCCGGTGTAGGTGTTGGTGCCTGAAAGGCCCAGCGAGCCGGCACCCTGCTTGATCAGGCCGCCGCTGCCGGTAATGTTGTTGCTCCACACCGAACCCAGCCCGAGCGTGGGGTTGTTCACCGTCACGGTGCCCCAGTCGAACTTCGCCGGACCGTTGATCGCCTTGGCGATGTTGAGCAGGCCATGGCCAAAAGTGCTGTCCACGCCGGTCGCACCGAGGTCGGTCGCGGTGCCGAGCAGGGTCTGGCGGACCAGGTCGTTGCTGAAGTAAGGGTACTTCTGCCAGACCAGCGCCGCTGCACCCGACACCAGTGGTGCGGCAAACGAGGTGCCGTAGTTCCACAGATAGCTTGGCGTCGTGCCCGAGGCACCGGTGTAATCCGGATCCACGAATACCGCTGCACCGGGCGCAGCCAGGCAGTAATTGGCCGCCACGCCGCAGGCATTGGCATACGACGCCAGCTTGCTGGGGTCGGTGGAGTCGACGGCAGTGACGCTGAGCCAGCCGCGCTCCAGGTCTGCCGCAGGACGGCTGCCGCCGGGTCCTGCCTGACTGGGCAGCGCCGCCATGCTGGACGGATTGGGCTTGGACTCGTTGCCGGTGGCGAACACCACCAGGCCGCCATTGCTGACGATGAACGGACGGTACTCCTGGGCAATCGCCGAGGTCGCTGCCGGATTGGTCCAGTACAGCCCGCCCCACGAGTTGTTCATGATCTTCACGCCTTGGGCGATCAGATCCTGATGGATCGGTGCCAGACCCAGCGCACCGCTGACTTCATTGCCATTGCCGGTACCGTCATCGGCCGGGGCCTTGTCGGCGATGATGCGTGCCGACACGATGTCCGCGCCGGGTGCAATGCCGCCCGGCCACGCACCCACCGCCTTGCCAGCGGCCAGCTCGGCCACGGAGGTGCCATGGCCCACCACGTCGTCGATGTTCAGATTGTTGGCACCCGGATCGACGTAGTTGTAGTTGGCCACCACCCTCCCGGCCAAGGTGGGGTGATTGCGCATGACGCCCGAGTCGACCACGCCAATCTTCAGCCCGGCACCGGTCAGGCCGGCCGAGTGGGCAGCGCCTGCCTGGGTGATTGTCAGGTGCGCGTTGATGGCCGGTTCGGCCGGGCGCGTCGGCGTTGGGGTCGGCGTGGGTGTGGTGGGTGGCGGTGTGGTCGGCGTGGTGGGCGTATCGACGCGCACGTTGCTGCCACCGCCACCACCACCGCATGCACTCAATGCCACGGCCAACGCACTGACCAGAACCGCCCTGCGAATCACTACGTGTTTCATCCTTGTTCCCCAACTTGAAATGAGCGCCGCACGCGGTGCGCCGTCATCCCCGACGGCCACCTGCGACAGACTGCCGGCGATTCGCCGTAGCAGGCGCGCAGTGTGCCCCGAAATGCCCCCCCCTTCCAATGAAGGAGGTCGCAGATGACCCATTCACCGTGAACGATGAACGAAAAAGGGCGCGAGATCATCGCGCCCTTCCCGTACAGCACCCAGCGGCCGTGGATCAGAACGCGGCGGAATACCGCAGCCCCACCTGACGCAGGTCGCCGCGCGGCCCGAAGCGCTGGTCGTAGCCGAAGGACAGCTGCGACAGGCGGGTCAGCCTCGAGGACAGCGACACGCCGAACACGCCGCCGGAGCGGGTCGGCTGCAGGCCGGCCATCGGGGCCCAGGCGTCCACGCCAACGAAACTGGCGTCGAATCCCGCGCCATTACTGGACAGGATCTGCTGCCATTCGGCGTACCCACCGAACGACCAGTCTCCGCGCTGCGCCTGCGCGCGCAGACCCGCCAATGCCTGGCTGCGCTGGCTGCTGCTGCCATCGCTGCGCAGGCCGAAGCCGAACCCGCCGGCTTCGCTGAACGCGTTGCTGTCGACCCGTGCGTAGTCCGCTCCCAGGTAAGGCGTCAGCGATGCGCGCCGACCGCCGAAGCGATAACCCGATTCGATGCTGGCGTTGCTGAAACTGCCGCTGTAGCGGGCGTTCACGCCGTACATCCCAGCCCCCAGCAGCAACTGGCGATCAATCTCACGGGTGAACTGCCCCGCGCCGACCTGGCTCAGTGCGTAGGCACAGCCGTTGCTCCATCCCGCGTACAGCTGCGCCTGCGACTGACGGTCGCGACCGCTGTCGCCGCTCCAGGCCCGACCGCTGGTGCTGCGGGTCTCACCGAAGGCAACGCCGACCACACCATTACTTCCCATGGCGGCGTCCTGGCCCATCATCCAGCCCTGGGTCTGGAACCCATTGCCGGCGAAGCTGCCCTGCCCGGGTTCGCCCAGTTCGCTGTGCCAGGCACCCCGCAGACGCGGCGACGACACGACCTCGTCGAAACGCGACGACAGCGCGCGGCGATTCATGTCCAGATTGTCGAACGTCATTGCGGTGGCAAGCCCATGGGCCTTCCCCGAAAGGCTTTCCAGGCTGGCCTGCAACGCCGCTGCGCCTTCGACCCGCTGCAGTTGCCCCGCTGCATCGGCGAAACCGGCTCCCCCATCCTGGCCCTGGTCGAGCTGGACGAACGCCTGCTCCACGCGACCGGCAGAGGCCACCGCCAGGGTGCCCAGTCCGGCCGTGGCTGCGGTCGCGGACACATTGGCGCGACGGATGTTGAGTGAGGCGCTGTTGGCGTCGTACACGAACGACGCATCCAACAGGGAAACCGTTCCGCCACGACGCGTCGCCCCGAACCGACCGGTCAAGCCCTGGTCGGCCCGGATGATCGGCTGCACCTGGTTGTCGGTCGGCACATAACCGGCCACCGCCTGCTCCACCACCAGCGTGCCACCCTGCAGCGTGGCCGTACCGGTCACCTGCAGCGGCGAGGCCCCCAGTGCGGTGACGAACTCCGCAGTGGAGTGCTGCAGGTAATTGCCCTCGATGACCGCCGTGGTATTGGCGGTTACCAGTGCCACCCGGGATTCGTTATTGACGTTGCCGGCGATGCGCGTGGTACCGGCTCCGAACTGCAGCGTCGCTTTGTTGCCGGGAATGATCACGTAGGCCTGGCCGACCTCGACCGGCGAGGCAAGCGTAGCGCCGTCGCGCAGCGACAACGTCCCACGGACAATGGATACCTCGCCGGTAAACGTGTTCTTCCCGGAGAGCGCGAGAATGCCGTCACCGTCCTTGCGCAGGCCATATCCGTTATCGCCGCGGATGTCATTGCTCCACACGCTTGTACCGATGTTGGCCGGCACGTTGGCCGTCAGCGTGCCGAATTCGGTCGTGGCCGGTCCGTTCAGCGCCTTGGCGACATTCAGCAGGCCATGCCCGAAGACAGCGTCCACGCCCGGGGCACCGAGATCGGTGGCAGTGCCCAGCAATGTCCGCTGCACGTCGTAGTTGTCGAAGTACGGATACTTCTGCCAGACCAACGCGGCAGCTCCGGAGACCAGCGGCGCTGCGTAAGAGGTTCCGGCCCCCCAGTAGTAATTCGGATTCGGAGTTCCCGCGTTGTTCGGGTCGATGAACACCGCTTCGCCGGGTGCCGCGAGGCAGTAGTCCGCGGCCACGCCACAGGCGTTGGCATAGGACGCCAGTTGATCGGGCTTGCTGGAATTGACCGCAGTCACCGCCAGCCAGCCCTCGGCCAGTTCCTCGGCGATAGTGTTGCCTGCCGGGGACGGCTGGCTCGGCAATGCCGCCATGTCGGACGGATTGGCCTTGCCCTCATTACCGGTGGCAAACACCACCAGACCACCGTGCTGGAACACGAACGGAGCGTATTCGGCAGCAATCGCCGCCGTGGTGGCGGGGTCGCTCCAGTACAGCCCGCCCCACGAGTTGTTCATGACTTTGACGTTGCTCGCGATCAGATCGGCGTGCACCGTGGTCAGTCCCAAGGCTCCTTCAACGGCATTGCCCTCGCCGCTTCCATCGTCCGCCGGTGCCTTGTCGGAAATGATCCGGGCCGAAACGATCTGCGCGCCAGGTGCCACGCCGCCCGGCCAGCTGCCGGACGCGCTGCCAGCAGCGAGCGATGCCACGGTGGTGCCGTGGCCGACCACGTCGTCCACGTTGAGGTTGTTGGTGGCCGGGTCGACGTAGGTATACCGCTCGACAACCCGCCCGGACAACGTGGGGTGGGAACGGTTGACACCTGAGTCGACGATACCGATGACCACGCCTGCGCCGGTCAATCCCTGGCGGTCGCCTGCGTTTACGAGCGAAAGGTGGGCGTCGATCGCCGGTTCCTGTGGCTTGGCCCCGGTGGGAGGAGGCGTTGTCGGAGAAGTGCCCGGTCCCGGGCCGGGCGTGACCACGGGGGTCCCACCTCCACCGCCGCCGCCATTGATCCGGACGTTCTCGCCCCCACTGCCCCCACTACATGCACTCAACGCGATTGCCAGTGCCCCGGCCAGCGCGGTCCTGCTGCTTGCAAGCTGCTTCATCCCTGTTCCCCCAGACGTTGATATGACCACGCCAGGTGCTGCCTACCCCGCAGACACCGGTGGTAAACCTCGACCCCCTATACTGGGTCTCCCCCGCAGTCTGACGGGAATCGTGGCCGCTTCCAATGCCCCGGTTGCCAAAACGCCAACGCATCAACGAGATTGCCATGTCCAACATTGTCATCGCTGCAGCCAAACGCACCGCCATCGGTTCCTTCCTGGGTCAGTTCAACGGCGTGCCCGCGCCGACGCTGGGCGCGACCGCCATCCAGGCGGCGCTGGAACAGTCCGGCGTGCCTGCAGCGGACGTCACCGAAGTCATCATGGGCTGCGTGCTGCCGGCCAACCTGGGCCAGGCCCCGGCCCGCCAGGCCGCCATCGCCGCCGGCCTGCCGCTTTCCACCGGTGCCACCACGCTCAACAAGGTGTGCGGTTCGGGCATGAAGGCGATCATGCTCGGCCATGACCTGATCAAGGCCGGTTCGGCCAGCATCGTGGTCGCCGGTGGCATGGAATCGATGTCCAATGCCCCGCACCTGCTGCCCAATTCGCGCACCGGCAACCGCTACGGCAACTTCCAGGCGGTCGACCACATGGCCTTTGACGGCCTCACCAATGCCTACGACGGCAACCCCATGGGGGTGTTCGCCGAGTACGCGGTGGACAAGTTCCAGGTCAGCCGTGAAGACCAGGACGCGTATGCGATCGAGTCGGTGCGACGCGCCCAGGCCGCCCAGGCCAGCGGGGCCTTCGACGGCGAAATCGTCGCGGTGAAGGTCGCCGGTCGCAAGGGCGACGTTGAATACGCCCAGGACGAACAGCCGGGCCGCTCGGACATTGCCAAAATCCCGACCCTGCGCCCGGCCTTCAAGAAGGACGGCACGGTCACTGCCGCCAGTTCATCCAGCATCTCCGACGGTGCCGCCGCCGTGGTTCTGCTGGCCGAAGACGACGCAGCGGCCCGTGGCCTGCAGCCGCTGGCGCGCATCGTCGCCCACGCTACCCACTCGCAGGAACCGGAGTGGTTCACCACCGCCCCGATCGGTGCCATCCACAAAGTGCTTGAGAAATCCGGCTGGTCGCTGGACCAGGTCGACCTGTTCGAAATCAACGAAGCGTTCGCCGTGGTCGCCATGGCTCCCATCCGTGAACTGGGCATTTCCCACGACAAGGTCAACGTGAATGGTGGGGCCTGCGCACTGGGTCACCCCATCGGTGCGTCGGGTGCCCGTCTGGTGGTTACGCTGGTCAATGCCTTGCGCAAGCGTGATGCAAAGCGCGGAATTGCAACCTTGTGCATCGGCGGCGGCGAAGCGACCGCCATCGCTATCGAATTGATTTAATTGAACTTAACTCGCATTTCGCAAAAATGAATGCGCGATCGCTTGACAGCCATTCGTGGCTTGTCATCATGTTGCCGGGCGCGCAATAGCGCGTTGCCTAATCTAACGACGAGGATTCACACTAATGAGCATCAACAAGCTGCTGATCGCGATGGCCCTGGGCCTGGCTCTGACCGCCTGCTCGAAGCAGGAACAGGCTGCTGACGCCGCCGCTTCGGCTGACGCCGCTGCTGCTGAAGCACAGGGCGCTGCTGACGCCGCCGCTGCTGCTGGCGCCCAGACCGCCGACGCTGCCCAGGACGCTGCCGCTGCCGCCACCACCGCTGCTGACGCTGCTGCTGGCGCCGCTACCGACGCTGCTGCTGCCACCACCGACGCTTCGGCTGACGCCGCTGCTGACGCTGCCAAGGCTGCTGAAGCCACCGCCGAGCAGGCCAAGGACGCAGCTGAAGAAGCCAAGAAGTAATCACTTCTTTCTTCAAGCAAGTCTGAAGAAGCCGCTGGTTCGCCAGCGGCTTTTTCTTTGCCTGCGATGTGCCCACCGGGTCTTCACGGGGGGATGAATAGGCTTTGCGTCCCCTCCGATGAAACAGGTGCGCGCCATGAACCTCCGTTCGATCACCCCGACCCTGCTGGCCGCCTCCCTGCTGCTGGCCTTGGCCGCCTGCAAGGGTCCGGAAGCCGAACAGGCCCGCGACGATGCCGCGCAGGCCGCCGACAGCGCAGCGGCCGCCGCACGCGAAGCCGTGGACCAGGCAGCCGCCTCGACCCGCAACGCGGCTGACGAAGCGGCCGCTGCATCGCAGCAGGCCGCCGCCGATGTGCAGCCTGCGCTCGACCGCGCTGCCGCCGCCACCTCCGAGGCCGCAGTAGAAGCCAAGGACGCAGCCAAGGATGCCGCCGCCCACGCCAGCGACGCGACCGCGACCGCCGCCCAGAAGGTGGCCGACAAGGCCCGCGACGTGGCGGACGACGCCCAGAAAAACGCCGACGAAGCCAAGCGCTGACCCTACCCCCGTAGAGCCACGCCCTGCGTGGCTTTGCGGTTCGCAGCCACGCAGGGCGTGGCTCTACGGCAACGCACGCTGCATGATCGCGGCGTAGTCGATGTCCGCCGGCAGCGTCCCAAACGCCATGCCGTGCTCACCGCCCAGGCGCGAACGCACGAACGCCGTTGCCACCGGGCTTTGTGCGCGCAGCAGTACCGCCGCCTGCAGCTGCAGCGCCAGACGCTCGCAGATCACCCGCGCCTGGTTTTCAGCCGGCACCTGCACCAGCTGCGCACGCAACCAATGCAGAGAGGTGTCATAGCGCGCGTCGCGACCCTGCGCACTGTCCAGCTCATCCTCCACTGCCGCCAGCGCCTGCGGCTCACGCGCCAGTGCACGCAGCACATCCAGGCACTGGATGTTGCCACTGCCTTCCCAGATCGAGTTGAGCGGTGCCTGCCGGTACAGGCGCGGCAACATGGATTCCTCCACATAGCCGGCACCGCCCAGGCACTCCTGCGCTTCGTTTACGAACACCGCCGCGCGCTTGCACACCCAGTACTTGCCAACGGCGGTGGCGATACGCGCAAACGCGGCCTGCTGCGGATCGTGCGCAGCCTGATCGACCGCACGGGCTACGCGCAGGGCGAAACTGGTGGCGGCTTCCGATTCCACGGCGAGGTCGGCGAGCACATTGGCCATCAGCGCGTGGTCACACAGGCGCTGACCAAACGTGCGCCGGTGTCGCGTGTGATGCAGCGCCTGTGCCAGGGCCATGCGCATTTCTGCCGCTGCCCCCAGCATGCAGTCCAGCCGGGTCATCATCACCATGCCGATGATGGTGGCAACGCCACGCCCTTCCTCGCCGACCCGCTGCGCCCATGCACCGCAGAACTCAACCTCGCTGGAGGCGTTGGCCCAGTCACCCAGCTTGTCCTTCAGGCGCATCAGCCGGAATGCATTGCGGTTTCCATCCGGCAGGCGCCGGGGCATCAGGAAACAGGTCAACCCGCCGGTCGCCTGCGCCAGCACCAGGAACCCATCGGACATCGGCGCGGAGAAGAACCACTTGTGTCCGACCAGCGCATAGCTGCCGTCGGACTGCAGTTCGGCTCGGGTGGCGTTGCTGCGCACGTCCGAACCGCCCTGCTTCTCGGTCATGCCCATACCCAGCGTGATACCAGCCTTGTCGGCAATCGGTACGTCGCGCGGATCGTAATGCGGTGCCGCCGCCTTGGCCGCCCATTCTGCCAGCGTTGGATACTGCCGCAGCACCGCCACTGCGGCATGCGTCATGGTCAGCGGACAGCTGGTACCGGCTTCGGCTTGATGGTGCAGATAGCTCAGTGCGGCCCGCGCTACATGCGCGCCGGTTCGGGCATCTTGCCAGGACAAGCCGGCCACGCCATGGCGCATGGCCGCCTCCATCAACTGGTGGTAAGCCGGGTGGAATTCGACCAGATCGATGCGGTGGCCTTGTGCATCATGAGTGCGCAGGCGCGGCCGGTCGCGGTTGGCGTCAAAGCCCAGCCGGTACAGGCTGTCGCCAGCCATGCCGGCGTACTGCTGCAATTGCGGAACGAAGGCCGCACCGCCTTCGCGCTGCACCGCATCGGACAGCGCTACGTCATCGGCCCACAGGTTTCGACCACCGAAGGGCGGCGGCTGGTTGTCGACGTGATGTGTGTCGAATGCGGACGGATCAGTCATGAGTACGCGGCCTCCTGGCGGTTGCCTTCGATTCTGCCGGATTGCACGGTGACCGGCTGTTCAGCCGCGCACACTTCATGATGCGCACGTGGATGCCGGTTCTCATCTTGTGCACGGCAACACCGCCACAGTGCGAACATGCCTGCCTCCCGCGAACTCGACGATCTGGTGGTCCTGCGACCGGAAGGTCTGTACTGCCCTGCCGGCGACTTCCATATCGATCCATGGCGACCGGTGCCGCGCGCGGTCATTACTCATGGCCACGGCGACCACGCACGCAGCGGCATGGGTTTCTATCACTGCAGCCGCGACAGCGTGTCGATCCTGCGCTGGCGGCTCGGCGACGTGCCGCTGCAGGCACACGCCTATGGTGAATTGTTCACACTCGGCCGCGTGCAGGTTTCCCTGCACCCAGCGGGCCATGTGCTGGGCTCGGCGCAGGTGCGGATCGACGACGGGACCCAGGTATGGGTCGCATCCGGCGACTACAAGCGGCAACCCGATCCGACCTGCGCGCCGTTTGAGGTGGTGCGCTGCGACACCTTCATCACCGAAGCGACGTTCGCGCTGCCGATATACCGCTGGCAGGACACCGCCGCGGTCGCCGCCGACATCGTTGCCTGGAGGCAGGAATGCGCGCAGCGCGGCGAGGCCGCGATACTGCTCTGCTATGCCTTGGGCAAGGCGCAACGCGTGCTCGCCGAACTCTGGCCGCTGGACGATCAGGCGGCGTGGCTGCATGGGGCCATTGCCAATGGCGTGGAGGTGTATCGCCAGGCCGGCGTGCGCATGCTGTCCACCGACACGGTGGCCGAACAAGGGCGCACGCCGGATGCAGCCGGCCGGTTGATTCTGGCCCCGCCTTCGGCCGCCGGCACGCCTTGGCTGCGCCGCTTCGGGCGCCATCAGCTGGCATTTGCGTCGGGCTGGATGCAGCTGCGTGGCAATCGGCGTCGGCGCAACGTCGATCGCGGCTTTGTAGTCTCCGACCATGCCGACTGGCCGGCGCTGCTGCAGACCATTGAACAGACCGGTGCGCGGCGGGTCATCGCCACGCATGGCAACACCGATGCACTGGTACCGTTCCTGCGCGAACGTGGCGTGGCCGCAGAGACCTTCCGTACTGACTTCGGGAACGAGGAATGAAAGCGTTTGCCGCGCTGTACCAGCGGCTGGACCGCAGCACCGCCACGCTGGACAAGCGTGCCGCACTGGTCGACTACTTCCGCGCGGCACGCCCACATGACGCAGCGTGGGCGTTGTATCTGCTGAGTGGCGGCAAGATCGGTGGCGCACGTCGCCGCATCGCCTCAAGCACCGAACTGCGCGCCTGGATCAGCGAGGCATCCGGATTGCCGCCCTGGCTGGTCAACGACAGTTACGACCAGGTCGGAGATCTGGCCGAAACCTTGACCTTGTTGCTGGACGATCCCACCCAACCGGGTGCTGACCGCCCGCTGGCCGAGTGGATCGAGCACCATCTGCTCAGCGTGGCCAACCAGCCTGAAGACGTGCGTCGCACGGCGGTGATGACCGGCTGGAAGCAGTTGCCCGCAGGCGAACGGTTCGTGTTCAACAAACTGCTCACCGGCGCACTGCGCGTCGGCGTGTCGCAGCGACTCGTGCAGCAGGCCCTGGCCGAACTTTCGGGGCTGGATATCGCACGCATTGCCCAGCGCATGCTCGGCGACTGGGTGCCTTCGCACGGTCTATTGTCCACGTTGCTGTCAGTGGAGGAACTGCCGCAGGATCGCCAGCAACCCTACCCGTTCTTCCTTGCTTCTCCGCTGGAAGCCTCACCGGACAGCCTGGGCCCGGTGCAGGACTGGGTGCTGGAATGGAAGTGGGATGGCATCCGCCTGCAACTGCTCAAGCGCCAGGGCGAGGTGGCGCTGTGGTCGCGTGGAGAAGAACGCCTGGATGGTCGATTTCCAGAGATCGAACAGGCCGCCATGGCCCTGCCCGATGGCACCGTGATTGATGGCGAACTGCTGGGTTGGCGCGATGCCGATACCCAACCGCTGCCCTTCACCGCGTTGCAGACCCGTATCCAGCGCCGTAAACCCGGCCCGAAGACCTTACGCGACACACCCGCGCGCGTGCTTGCCTACGACCTGCTGGAACTCAACGGACAGGACCTGCGCACGCAACCACTGCGGCAGCGACGACAACAGCTGGCGGCAGTACTGGAGGCACTGCAGGATCCGCGCATCACATTGTCGCCTGCAGTGGTTGCCGACAATTGGAAACATGCCGCCGCACAGCGTGCCGAAGCCCGCGAACGGGGCGTTGAAGGCTTGATGCTCAAGCGCGAAGACTCGGTTTACCAGAGCGGTCGCCGGCGCGGCGACTGGTGGAAGTGGAAGATTGATCCGTTGACCATCGATGCCGTGCTGATCTATGCACAGGCCGGCCACGGACGCCGCAGCACGCTGTACACGGACTACACCTTCGCGGTGTGGGATGGCGACCGTCTGGTGCCGGTGGCCAAGGCATACTCGGGGCTGGACGACAAGGAGATCCTGGCGCTGGACCGCTGGATCCGCGCGCATACGCTGGAGCGGTTTGGACCGGTACGCAGCGTGCCTGGCGAGCAGGTGTTCGAACTGGGATTCGAGGCGGTCAATCGGAGCAGCCGGCACAAGTCCGGCATCGCCGTGCGCTTTCCGCGCATTCTGCGCTGGCGACAGGACAAACCGGCGCGCGAAGCGGACACCCTCGCCCAGCTGCAGGCGCTTGCGCGGTGACACGTCGAGAAGCGATGGCACGGTTGTGCGCCTGGTTCGAACGGCGCGGATGGAAGCCCCTGCCGTTCCAGCAGGCAGTGTGGCGGCATTACCTGGCCGGTGAGTCGGGACTGCTGCACACACCCACAGGCAGCGGCAAGACGTTGGCCATGTTCGGTGGGCCGTTGTTGCAGGGTTTGATGGATATCACGAGCAACGGCCGCAAGCCGGTGCCGGTGCTGCGGGTGTTGTGGATCACGCCGCTGCGCGCGCTGGCCACCGACACCGCGCGGGCATTGCGTGAGCCGCTGGCCGAGCTTGGGCTTGATTGGCAGGTGGGACTGCGCACCGGCGATGCCAGCGCGCGCGACAAGCGCCTGGCGCGGGAAGGACGGGTCGATGTGCTGGTGACCACGCCGGAATCGCTGGCGCTGCTGCTCAGCTACCCGGACACGGCAAACCACCTGCGTGAGCTGCGCTGCGTGGTGGTGGACGAGTGGCACGAACTGCTGGGCAACAAGCGCGGCGTGCTGCTGCAGTTGAATCTGCAGCGACTGCGCGATGCGCTGCCGAACCTGCGGGTGTGGGGGCTGTCGGCCACCTTGGGCAATCTGGAACAGGCCCGCCAGGTGCTGCTGCCCGATAGGCCACATGCACCGCTGGTTGGCGGTGCCCGCCCGCGCCCGGTGACCGTGGAAACGCTGCTCCCGCCACAGGGGGAACGGTTTCCGTGGGCCGGTCACCTGGGCCTGGGCCAGCTGCAACGTGTGCAGCAGCGCCTGTTCGACGCGGGCACCAGCCTGTTGTTCACCAACACGCGCGCGCAGGCCGAGCTGTGGCATCAGGCGCTGGCGGCGGTGTGGCCCGAATCGCCGGAGACCCTCGCCCTGCACCACGGCTCTCTGGATCCGGCGGTGCGGCGTACGGTGGAACAGGGCCTGCGCGACGGGACGCTGCGCTGCGTGGTCGCCACCTCCAGCCTGGACCTGGGCGTTGACTTTCCCGCCGTGGACCAGGTGCTGCAGGTGGGCAGCCCCAAAGGCATCGCCCGTCTCGTGCAGCGCGCTGGCCGCGCGCGCCATCGTCCCGGCGAATCCGGTCACATCGTCTGTGTGCCGTCACATGCGCTCGAAGTAGCGGAGTACGCCGCTGCGCGTCGCGCGCTGGCTGACGGCGTGATCGAGTCCCGACGCCCACTGCAGTTGTCGCTGGACGTGCTCGCCCAGCATTGCGTGAGCTGCGCACTGGGAGGTGGTTTTCAGGCCGACGCCTTGTTTGCGCAGGTACGGCGTACCCATGCGTTTGCGGCGCTTGACGACGCCCATTGGAACGGCGTGCTGGACTTCATCGTGCAGGGCGGGCAGGCGCTGGCGCAGTATCCGGATTTCCACAAGGTGGTCCGCGACGAAGACGGGGTCTATCGCGTCCACGATCGACGCGTGGCGCTCCGTCATCGGCTGTCCATCGGCACCATCACCAGCGATGGCAGCGTGCAGGTACAGTTCCTGCGCGGCGGACGACTGGGTTCGGTGGAAGAGCAGTTCATCAGCCGGCTGCGCCCCGGCGACCACTTCCAGTTCGGCGGCCGTCTTCTGGAGCTGGTGCGACTGGAGCAGCTGACCGCATACGTGCGTCTGGCGCGTAGCGGCAACGGCATTGTGCCGCGCTGGCAGGGCGGCCGCCTGCCGATGTCCTCCGCATTGGGCCAGGAGATGGAAGCGGTGCTGGCGGCGGCACCCACTACTGCAGAGATGCGCTGGCTTGCACCGCTGCTGCAGTTGCAGGCACGGCTATCGGCCCTGCCGGGTCCTGACCGCCTGCTGGTGGAAGTGGTGCGGCGGCGCGAGGGGCAGTTCGTGTTTGTGTATCCCTTTGCAGGTCGGCAGGTCAATGAAGGCATGGCCGCGCTGATGGCACTGCGCTTGACCCGCGAGCAGGCCAACACCTTCGGCTTCGCTGCCACCGACCACGGTTTTGTGCTCGCCCCGGCGGTACCGGTGACCGTGGACGCGCCGCTGCTGGACCGTCTGCTGGAAGCAGACGGGCTGCTGGAGAACCTGCATACCAGTGTCAATCTGGGCGAACTGGCGCGCCGCCAGTTCCGCGACATCGCGCGGGTGTCCGGCCTGCTGATTCCCGCACTGCCGGGGCGCACGCCGCGCAGCCTGCGCCAGCTGCAGGCCTCGGCCGGGCTGTTGTACGACGTGCTGCGCGAGCACGACCCGGGTCACATTCTGCTGGGACTGGCGGAACGCGAGGTGCTGGTGACCCAGCTGGATATCGCCTCGCTGGCACATGCGCTGCGGCGCTGCCAGGAGCGTACGCTGGACCTGCAGCAGCCGGCTACGCTGGGGCCGCTGTCGTTCCCGTTGTGGGCCGAGCGCCTGCGCGGGCAGGTCAGCAACGAAGACTGGAAGACGCGCGTACGGCGCGCGGCAGCGCAACTGGAGACACGTCATGGGCACTAAGGTGGAAGTGACACTGGCAGGCGAGTCGATGCAACTGCTCGGCGAACGCGCCCTGTACTGGCCCGCACGCGAGGTGTTGATGATTGCCGACCTGCATCTGGGCAAGGCGGACGTGTTCCGGCGTGCCGGCATCAGCTTGCCGGTAGGAGGCACGGGGCAGGACATCGCCCGGCTCACGCAACTGGTGAGCGGACGCGCGGTCGGAACGCTGTACATCCTGGGCGATGTGCTGCATGGGCCCGCACATCGTGCGGCCTGGTACCGGCAGTGGCAGGCGTGGCGGGAGCAGCACGCGGGACTGCGCATAGGCGCGCTGGCGGGGAACCACGATCGCGTGCTGCCGAAGGCAGACCTCGGCATGGAGCTGCTGGGTGCGCAGGTGTGTGACGGCCCGTTCCTGCTGCGGCATGATCCGCAGGCGCATCCATCACTGCACGTGCTATGCGGGCATCTGCACCCGTTGGCGAAATTGCCGGGGATGCAGAGGCGCTGGCCTGCGTTCTGGCTGCGCGAGCGATTGTCCGTGCTGCCGGCGTTCTCGCAGTTCACCGCGGGCATCGCGCCGGTGCTTCAGGCCGGCGAGCGATTGGTGGCCTGCGTGGAGAATGACGCCATCGCGCTGCCAGTTGTGTAGTGACACGCCATGCGTGTCATCGCAATGTCCGGGTACCCCGATGACACGCATGGCGTGTCACTACGGGTCAGGCGGCTGACGGCATCAACAGAATCTCCGGCGCATCTGGATTCTGCTCCACCGGGCGACTGCGGATGTCGTCCAGCATGGCCTGGGCCGCGCTGCGGATGCGACGGTGATGTTCGGCCGCCGCATGCGTGATCAGGCTGGTGACATGAAACTCAAATACGTCTTCCATCACGTCGGGCTGATCTTCGTGCAGCATCTGCAGCAGACCGCGCAGTTTGCGGATTTCACTGTCGAGCACGTCAGCCGGGAACAACATGTCTCACTCCTTGGGGGATGCAGTGACGCATTTGTCCCATATTGACAGTGAGTTCACTGTCAAACCTCTCCTGTGACTTCTTCACACGCACCATGACGATCACGCATGAAGATATTCCACGCGCGTGTTCAGTCGGCCGATCGTGGCGACATCGCATCAATAAATCCGGGCGACAACGCCCACTTGCCCCACCAGCCATGCTGCGTGCCACTCAGCACGCGCAGCATGTGACCGCGCCCACCCGGCAGACGGCCCATCGGCCCGAACAGCACATCGCGCGCCTGTGCAACGGTGTCGCGATCAGACTGGAAGAGCGGTGTCAGCCAGCGGCTCCAGAACTGGTAGATCGCCACGTGCGCCTTGCGTCGGGCCTGGTAGGCCAGCAGCGCGGCGTCACGGTCGGTGTGTGCGCGAAGCGCATCACGCAGCGCAACCGCGTCCAGCAGCGCCATGTTCACCCCCTGCCCCAACTGCGGGCTCATCGCATGCGCGGCGTCGCCGGCCAGTACCAGTCGCTGGTGATGCCAGCGGTGCATCACCGCGTCGCGGTAGCCGGCGCGCGCCAGCTGGCCGGCATCGGTAAGTGCACACAGGCGCATATGTGCCTGCGGCCACAGCGCGGCGATCTCCTCCAGCCAGCGCGGCAGGCCGTCCTGCTCCCATTGCGCGAACTGACTGCGCGGAAGGCTCCAGAAGAAACTGAGCCGTGGCGTGTCATCGCCAGGCCGGGTGCCCACGGGCAGCATGCCGATCATCTTGCGCGCGGCGACATAGCGCTGGCGCAGCTCATCCAGATGTGGCCATTCGTCGCACGGCAGCAGACACCACAGCGCGCCCCACGGATACTCGCGGTCCAGTTGCGTGCCCTGTACCGAAGCGCGCAGCGTGGACGCCGCACCATCGGCCGCGATCACCAGATCGTAGGGGCCGTGCCAGTGCCCCTGGGCGTCGCGCAGACGGCCGCGCTCGGAGTCCACTTCCACAATGGTGGTGCCGGCCTGCAGGTTCTGCGGAAACTCCCATGCCTGCGCCAGCAGCGAGAACAGCGCGCCGCGCTGCATGCCGATGCCATGCAGGTGTGGATGCAGCCCGGCGTAGCGCATGTCCATCACCGCGCGGCCACAGGGGGTTTCGCCGTAAAGCCGGCGCACCGCGGCACCGTGCTGCAGCACCTGCGGCAGCAGGTCCATCTGCCACAACACATCCAGGCCGCTGGGCTGCAACAGGAAGCCCGCCCCGACCGGGCCCGGGGACGGCGCGCGTTCGAAGACGTGAACCTGGTGATGGTCGCGTGAAAGAAGGACCGAAAGCGTCTGGCCTGCGGTGCCGTAGCCGATGATGGCGATGCTGCGTTGCTGCATGGGACATCCTGTCAAAAAAAACCCCGCCGAAGCGGGGTCCTCAACGCACGGGCGAGTGAATTACTCAACCGGCGTGATGTTCGAGGCCTGGGCACCCTTCGGGCCCTGCGACACTTCGTACGAAACGCGCTGGCCTTCCTGCAGGCTGCGGAAGCCCTTCGAATTGATGGCGGAGAAGTGCGCGAAAACGTCGGCGCTGCCGTCTTCCGGAGAAATAAAGCCAAATCCCTTGGCGTCGTTGAACCACTTGACGGTACCGTTCGGCATGGTAGTGCGAGACCTTCTTCAATGAATGGGTGGTGTACGCTCAACCAGCGCACTCGCGGAGTATGCAAAGCTTGTTACGCAATGACAATCACCCGCGTGCCAATTCGCCAACCAATTCCGGCAATCCGGCCGATGCCGCGTCCACATTGGCCAGTACTTCGGCCATCGTGATCTCTTCCCCGGTGCCGCAACCGGCCGCCCAGTTGGCCACGATCGCCAGGCAGGCGTAGTCCAGCCCCAGCTCGCGGGCCAGGCCCGCTTCGGGCATACCGGTCATGCCGACCAGGTCGCAGCCATCGCGGCGCATGCGCGCGATCTCCGCATTGGTTTCCAGCCGGGGCCCCTGGGTTGCGCCATAGCAGCCGCCGTCATGCAGGCGTACGCCGGTGACCTTGGCAGCCGCCAGCACCTTGCTGCGCAGCAGCGGGGTGTAAGGGTGGCCGAAGTCGACATGCAGCACTTCGCTGCCCGGTTCTTCGCTCAGCGTGGAGATACGCCCCCAGGTGTAATCGATCAACTGATCCGGGCAGGCCAGCACGCGCGGACCGAAGTGCTCGGTGATGCCACCGACCGTATTGAGTGCCAGCACGCGTTTCGCACCAATCTGCTGCAACGCAGCAAGATTGGCGCGGTAGTTGATCTTGTGCGGCGGCAGTGAATGCCCTTCGCCGTGGCGGGCCAGAAACGCCACGCGTTGGCCCAGCAGCGTGCCAACCCGGATCGGACCGGACGGGGTGCCGTAGCGGGTCTCCACGGTGTGGCTGGTGACATCATCAAGCTGGGCCAGCTTGTAGACGCCGGTGCCGCCAATGACGGCCAGTGAAATGGCTTCCATCATTCCTTCATCGCGTAGATGGCCGGCACGCAACGCAGTGCCTCGTTCACGTCCATGCCAAACCCGAACACATAGCGGTCCGGCAGTTCGACACCGGCGTAGTCGGCCTTGACGTCCGGCAGCGCGCGGTCGTGCTTCTTGACCGTCAGCGCGGCGATGCGCACGTCGGTGGCACCCTGCTCCAGGCACCAGGTGCGCACGCCCTGCAGGGTGAAGCCTTCATCAAGGATGTCGTCGACCAGCAGCACGCGGCGGCCGAACAGCGAGGTGGCCGGCTTGTGCTTCCAGACCAGCTCGCCGCCGGTGGTTTCGCCGCGATAACGGGTGGCGTGCAGGTAATCGAACTGCACGTCCTGGCCACGCGCGCCAAGCTCCAGCGCCAGCTGGCCGGCGAACGGCAGCGCACCGTGCATGATCGACAGGAACAGCGGCACCTCGCCCTTGTAGTCGGCCGCAATGGCGTCGGCGATGGAGCCGATGGCCTTGTCGATGGTGGGGCGGTCAACCAGCAGGTCGGCCTGGGCCAGCGCCTGGGAAATGGTGAGGTTGGGCATCAGACGGTTCTTCCAAGGGATTCAAGCAAACGGGATTGGGTGCTGCCATGGCGGGCATCGGCCAGCAGGCCATCCCAGCCAAGGCCGCCGCGGCCGATCAGGCCGAGCAATGCGGCGGTATTGAGCGTACGGCCCTGCACGGCCTGCAGGGCGTCGTCGACCAGTTCGGGATGGCAGACCAGCACGACGTCGCAGCCGGCATCCAGGTGCGCATGCACGCGGGCAGTAACGCCACCGGCCGAGAACGACGCGGCCATGCCGATGTCGTCGGAAAACACCACGCCACGGAAACCCATCTGCTCGCGCAGGATCTGCTGGATCCAGCGCGGTGAGTAGCCGGCCGGTTCGGGGGCCACCTGCGGGTAGACCACGTGCGCCATCATCACCGCGTCGGCCCCGGCGTCGATGCCGGCAGCAAAGGGGATCAGGTCCAGCGCATGCAGCTCATCCAGCGAACGCGGATCACTGGCGTTGTCGACGTGGGTGTCTTCGAGCACGGTGCCGTGGCCCGGGAAATGCTTGAGAGTGGCCGCCATGCCGACGCTGTGCATGCCGCGCACGTAGGCGCGGGTAAAGGCGGCAACCACCTGCGGGTCGGCGCTGAAGGCGCGATCGCCGATGGCGCGGTTGCCGCGGCCGAGGTCGACCACCGGGGCAAAGCTCAGGTCCACGCCGCTGGCGCGTACTTCGCTGGCCATCAGCCAGGCGTGTTGCTCGGCCAAGGCCAGCGCGGCCTCCGGGTCCTGCGCGTACAGCGCATCGAATCCCTGAAGGGGCGGCAGCGCCGAATAGCCTTCGCGGAAGCGCTGCACGCGGCCCCCTTCCTGGTCCACGCAGATCAACAGCGGACGCGGCGCGGCGGCGCGCAGGGCGGCCGACAGTTCAGCCACCTGCTGGCGCGAGGCGAAGTTGCGCTTGAACAGAATGACGCCAGCCACGGCGTCGTGCTGCAGCCAATCGCGTTCCTGGGCGGTAAGTTCGGTCCCGGCAACGCCGATCACGAGCATGGATGGTTCTCCGAAACGGGGCACCTTGATGGCGCACTGCGGCATTGTCGCAGAACCCGGGTCATGGCGGAAACGCGGGCGAAACCGGCACCGCCTGGGCCGGCCAACGGCCGGCGCTACCGCGAGTCCGGCCTTGGTAGCGCCGGCCGTTGGCCGGCCCAGGCGGTGTCTGAACTCACTTTTCCGTTTCAGACCACTGACTGTAGGGGCGCGCGGCCAGGGCCAGGTTGTAGTAACGGACCTCGTCGGTGACCTCGGCCCCCACCCATTCAGGCAGGTCGATGGCCTGGTCGGCCTGCTCCAGCTCGACCTCGGCCACCACCAGTCCGGCGTTGTCGCCCAGGAACTCGTCCACTTCCCACAGCAGGCCGCCATGGCGAACCAGATGGCGGCGCTTGTCGATCAGCCCGCCCACGCACAGCGCCAGCAGCGCGCGCGCCTCGTCGACCGGAATCGGGTAGTCGAACTCCTGCCGGGTGTGACCGATCTCGCGCGACTTGAGGTTGAGGAACGCCTGCTCGCCCTGGATGCGGACCCGGACCGATGCCTTCTGTGCCCCACTGTCGAGCGAGGCGGTGTCGTTGAGATAGCCCTGGGCCATGGGGATCACCTCGTGCGCCTGGTCGCGCCAGGCGTCGGAGGTCACCCGATACTTGCGTTCGATTTCCAGGGGCATCAGCGGCGCTCGAAGACGGCGATGCTTTCAACATGCGCCGTGTGAGGGAACATGTCCATGGCCCCGGCGCTGACCAGCGTGAAGCCCTGCTCGTTGACCAGATAGCCGGCATCGCGGGCCAGCGAGCCCGGGTGGCAGCTGACGTAGACGATGCGCTTGAACTGCTTCAGCGGCAGCTGCTGCAGCACTTCGATCGCCCCCGAGCGCGGCGGGTCAAGCAGCAGCTTGTCGAAGCCCTGCCGCATCCAGCTGGCCTGGCGCTGGTCCTGGGTCAGGTCGGCGGCGAAGAACTGCGCGTTGAGCAGGCCATTGCGCTCGGCGTTCTCCTTCGCCCGCGCCACCAGCCCGGCCTCGCCCTCCACGCCAACCACCTCGCGCACGGTACGCGCCAGCGGCAGGGTGAAGTTGCCGAGTCCGCAGAACAGGTCCAGCACGCGCTCGTCCGGGCCGGCATCAAGCAGGTCCAGCGCCAGCTGGATCATCTTCACGTTGAGCTTGGCGTTGACCTGGATGAAATCCAGCGGGCGGAACGCCAGCTCGACATTCCACGGTTCCAGCTTGAATGACAGCGGCACTTCGGCCGGCCACAGGGGGTGCACCGACTCCACCCCGCCCGGCTGCAGCGAAATGGCGAATCCATGTTCCTGGCCGAACGCGATCCAGGCGGTACGATCGCTGTCGCTGAGCGGCTGCATGTGGCGGATGGTCAGCATCACCGCCTGATCGCCGGCAATGAACTCGATCTGCGGGATATCGCGCTTGCCGTCCAGGGTCTCAATGAACGCCGACAGCGCCGACACCTTGGTTCCCACCTCGGGAATCACGGTCAGGCACTGGCTGAGGTCGGCGACGAAGCGCGGATCCTGTTCGCGGAACCCGACGAGGGTCTTGTCCTTCTTCTCCACCCGGCGCACCGAGAAGCGCCCCTTGCGACGGTAGCCCCAGCTGTCGCCGACCAGCGGCGGCAGCACCGTGCCGGGTGCGACATGGCCGATGCGGGTCAGGTTATCCATCAGCACCCGCTGCTTGGCCACGATCTGCTGCGACTCTTCCAGGTGCTGCAGCACGCAGCCAGCGCACACGCCGAAATGCGGGCAGCGCGGCTCAACCCGTTGTGCTGAGGGCTGCAGCACCTCCACGGTGCGCGCCTCGTCGAAATGACGATTACGGGCGGTCGGCTCGGCGCGGACGACTTCGCCGGGCAGCGCGCCGGTGATGAAGGTGACCTTGCCACCCTCCCCTTCACGGCGGGCCACGCCGCGGCCATCATGGCTCAGGTCTAGGATGTCGGTCTGGAACGGGGTACGGTCAAGGCGGGAGCGGGATCGGGCCACGTGGCAACAGGCTGCGGGCAAAAGGGTGCGTATTGTCGCAGATACCGCCACCGGGTTTGGCCGCTTGGCGTGTAGACAGCTTGCACACCGCGACATCATGTTTAATATGGCCCCAGCTGACATGGAGGCAGCCGTTATGCAGATGACCCCCCGGGAGTCCCTTCCCCGCTTGCTGCTCGTCGAGGACGACACCATCAGTCGTGGCTTTTTCAAGGCCGCGCTGGAAGCCCTTCCTGCCGAAGTGGACACCGCTGACTCACTTGCCAGCGCCATGGATCGCGGCTGTGCGGCTCGTCACGACCTGTGGCTGATCGACGTGAACCTGCCGGACGGCAATGGTAGCGAGCTGCTGCAGCAGCTGCGCCGCAACCGCCCGGACACTCCGGCGCTGGCCCATACCGCCGATGCAGATACCAGCATCCATGCACGACTGCGCGACGCAGGCTTTCGCGAGACGCTGGTGAAGCCACTCACGGGCGAACAGCTGCTGCAGGCGGTGCGCCGCGCACTGGCGAACAGTTCCGGGGCGAATGCGACATCCACAGCAGATCCCGAAGGCGAGCGCGAGGATTGGGATGAGATTACCGCCCTGGCCGCGCTGAACGGGCAGCGTCATCATCTGATTGCGCTACGTGAACTGTTCCTGGCAGAGCTGCCTGGCGTGCGTGATGCCGTGGCCCAGGCGGTGCAGCAGCATGACGAACCGGCGCTGCGCGGGCAATTGCATCGGCTGCAGGCCAGCTGTGGCTTTGTGGGCGCGGCACGATTGGCCCGGGCGGTGCGGCAGCTGCACCAGGCCCCCGAATCAATCGGCGCGCAGACGCAGTTCCGGGCGGCGGTGGAATCGTTGTTGCATTGAAATCAGCGGGGTAAGGCCTCGATCATCTCCCAGGATTTCAATCCCCGCCCCCCCAGGTGGTGCAGCAGCACCGTGCGCATCGGCCTTCGCAGGCTGGCCAGATCTTCGCCGCCGGGTGCGTCATCGGCCGCCAACGCCAGTAACGCGCTACCCGTGGCGGTACCCCGCCGCGCATCGATGCCGCGCTCGCTGAGCAGGCGGCGCGGCCCTTCCAGTGGGTCGAGTTCATAGCGGGCGGCCGGGTCGATCGGCTCACCATCACTGCCGTGGGCCAGGTCAAAGCCAAACCCCAGCGCTTCCAACAGATCGCGCTCGAACCGCCGCAGGGTCCAGGCCAGCGACTCGGCCCGCGCAAGACGCTGCCGGACCGCGCCATAAGCGTCATACAACTCAGGCACCGGATCCTGGCGTGGGGCCAGCCGGAGCAGCAGCTCGTTGACGTAGAACCCGGCCAACATCGCGTCGCCGGTCAGACGGGGCGCGGCATCCAGCGCTTCTGCCTGTCGCAGCTGCGCCAGCTCGCCGCGCTGTACGGCGCTCAGGCGGATCCACTGCAGCGGCTGCAGGGCCGCGCGCAGGGCCTGGCTGCGTGGGCTGCTGACGCCTCGCGCCAGCACGCCCAACCGCCCATGCTGCTCGGTCAGTACTTCCACCAGCAGGCTGGTTTCGCGCCAGGCCCGGGCGTGCAGGACGAAAGCCGGTTCGTCGTCGATACGCATCGCTCAGCCGCTGTCGCAGGGGCACGCCGCCGTCGGCGGCGTGCGGGGGATCATTCGTAACCGAATGCCTTCAGCGCGGCTTCGTCGTCAGACCAGCCTTCGCGCACGCGCACCCAGGTTTCCAGGAACACTTTGGCCCCGAACAGCCGCTCCATCTGCAGGCGGGACTTGGCACCGATCTCCTTCAGCCGGGTCCCGCCCTTGCCGATCACAATGGCCTTCTGGCCTTCGCGCTCGACCCAGATGACCGCGCCGATACGCAGAAGCTTGCCGTCTTCGGCAAAGCGCTCGATTTCCACCGTGGTCGCGTACGGCAGTTCCTCGCCGAGCTGGCGCATGAGCTGCTCGCGCACCAGTTCGCCGGCCAGGAAGCGCTGGCTGCGGTCGGTGATTTCGTCTTCGCCGAACATCGGCGGGGCTTCGGGCAGCAGTTTCAGCAGATCCCGAACGAGCGCTTCCAGACCATTGCGCTTCTGCGCCGAGATCGGATGGACCGCGGCGAACGTGCGGCCTTCGGTGATCTGCTGCAGGAACGGCAGCAGTGCGCCCTTGTCCTTCAGCCGATCGACCTTGTTGACCACCAGCACCACCGGAATGCCGGCGTCGCTGAGCACGTTGAAGGCCAGGGTATCTTCTTCATCCCAACGGCCGGCCTCGATGACCAGCATGCCCGCGTCCACACCTTCAAGAGAGCCACGCGCGGCGCGGTTCATCACCCGGTTCATGGCGCGCTTCTGGACCTTGTGCAGCCCGGGCGTATCGACCAGCACGATCTGGCCTTCCGGGTAGCTGGCGATGCCGAGCAGCCGGTGACGGGTGGTCTGCGGCCGGTTGGAGACAATACTGATCTTGGCCCCGACCAGGGCATTGGTCAGGGTGGACTTGCCGACGTTGGGACGGCCGATGACGGCAACGCTGCCGCAATGATGGGAGGATGCTTCGCTCACTTGGAATCCAGTTGCTCTAGGGCGGCGGCGGCCGCCTGTTGTTCGGCCAGTCGTCGCGAGGCCCCTTCGCCTTCGGTGCTGACAGCGGGTTCGGTTACGCCACAGCGTACCCGGAAGGTCTTGGCGTGGTCGTCACCCGACTCTGACACCAGTTCGTACTGCGGCAGGGCCTTCTGCCGGGCCTGCAGCCATTCCTGCAGCCGGGTCTTCGGGTCCTTTTCGGGCCGGCCGGTGGCCGGCAGGGCCTCCATTGAGGTATTGAACCACGGCAGCACCACCGCCTGGCAGGCGGCAAAGCCGGCATCCAGGTAAATGGCCGCGACGACGGCTTCCAGGGCGTCGGCCAGGATCGAGTCGCGACGATGGCCGCCGGACTTCATTTCCCCGGGCCCCAGGGTCAGACGGTCGCCCAGCTCCAGGCTGCGCGCAATCACGGCCAGCGCGCCCTCGCGCACCAGTTCGGCGCGGGCGCGGGTCAGCGCACCCTCGTCCGCCTTGGGCCAGCGCTGGTACAACGCCTGCGCCACCATCATGTTGACGATGCTGTCGCCCAGGAACTCCAGCCGCTCGTTGTTCGGCGTTCCGGCGCTGCGATGCGTCAGGGCCTGCTGCAGCAGGCCCGGATCGTTGAAAGCGTGACCGATGCGGTCACCACGTTGGAAGGTGTTATTGGGCACCGCTGAGTGTCAGTTCCTGTTGGGTGTCGAACTTGCCAACCACATCGAGATTGCCAACCAGCGGCCGGCGCACTTCGTAGTTGACCGTCATGTTCCAGCCACCGTTGACGCGTTGCATCTTCACGTTGGCCGGCTTCACGTTCTCGGAGTAATTGATGTACAGGCGACGGAAGAACAGGTCCTGCACCTTGCCGGGCTCCATGCTGGCCACGCCCGGCTCCTGCGCCACGCCCTTGAGCGCGGCCTTGACCGAGTAGTACTCCTGGTACATCGGGAACAGCTTCATCGCGACATACAGGCCGAAGCCCACCACGATGGCCACCACCAGGAACGAGGTCAGGGTCATGCCACGCTGCGTTTTCATCGTCTTCATTGCGTTCTCCCCAGATACGCGTAGGTAATGAATCAGTTGATCCCGGTACCGATCCGCGACGGTTCGAAACCGTCCTTGCAGAACCAGCCCGAGCAGTTCAGCCAGATCAGGAATGCCTTGCCGCGGAGATTTTCCTCCGGCAGCAGGCCCCAGAAGCGGCCGTCGTCACTGTTGTCACGGTTGTCGCCCATCACCAGATACTTGCCCGGCGGCACGGTCCACTGGCCCTCACCGCGGGGGTAATCGGTCTCCAGCACGGTATGGGTACGGCCCGGTAGCTGCTCGACCAGCAGCGTGGCACCTTCGCCCTGCCCACGGTGGCCAGCATACAACCCCTTGTTCTCGTACTTCACCGGTTCGCCGTTCAGGACCAGGGAGTCGCCCTGGAACACGACCTCGTCACCCGGCACGCCGATCACGCGCTTGATGAAGTTCTCACCCTTGTTCGGGTCGGTGTCGGAGTGACCCGGGAAGTGGAACACCACCACATCGCCGCGCGCGGGCTCACCGACCGGCACCACCTTGGCATTGTTCAACGGCAGGCGCAGGCCGTAGGCGAACTTGTTGACCAGGATGAAGTCGCCGATCAGCAGGTTGGGCATCATCGAGCTGGACGGAATCTTGTACGGCTCGGCAATGAAGCTGCGCACCACCAGCACGATGGCCAGCACCGGGAAGAACGCCCGCGAGTAGTCCACCAGCACCGGTTCGGAATCCAGCAGGCCGGCACGCGCGGCACGGCGCTTGGCGAAGTACAGCTTGTCGGCCAGCAGGATCAGGCCGGACGACAGGGTCAGCACGACCAGAAGGATTTCAAACAGTTTCATGCGGTGTCCTTGGGAACGGGTACGGCGGCGCGGAGTGCGGGCTTACTTGTCCATCTGCAGCACGGCGAGGAAGGCTTCCTGCGGAATCTCCACCCGGCCCACCTGCTTCATGCGCTTCTTGCCTTCCTTCTGCTTCTCCAGCAGCTTCTTCTTGCGCGAAACGTCGCCACCATAGCACTTGGCCAACACGTTCTTGCGCATCGCCTTGACCGTGGTGCGGGCGATGATCTGCGAGCCGACCGCGGCCTGGATGGCCACGTCGAACATCTGCCGGGGAATGAGGTCCTTCATCTTTTCGCACAGCTCACGGCCACGGCGGTCGGCATGGCTGCGGTGCACGATCAGCGACAACGCATCGACCTTGTCGCCATTGATCAGCACGTCCACCCGCACGAACGGGCCGGCGTCGAAACGCACGAAGTGGTAGTCCAGCGAGGCATAGCCACGGCTGACCGACTTGAGCTTGTCGAAGAAGTCCAGCACCACCTCGGCCATCGGCAGCTCGTAGCTGATCTGCACCTGGCTGCCGAGGTAGTTGATGCCGATCTGGCTGCCGCGCTTTTCCTCGCACAGCTTGATGATGTTGCCGATGTACTCCTCGGGAGTGAGCACGTTGGCGCGGATGATCGGCTCGCGGATTTCCTCGACCATGTTCACCGGCGGCAGCTTGGCCGGGTTGTCCATGTTGACGATGGAACCGTCGGTCTTGAGCACTTCATACACCACGGTCGGCGCGGTGCTGATCAGGTCCAGGTTGTACTCGCGTTCCAGGCGTTCCTGCACGATTTCCATGTGCAGCATGCCGAGGAAGCCGCAGCGGAAGCCGAAGCCCATGGCCTCGGAGCTTTCCGGCTCGAAGCGCAGCGCCGCGTCGTTCAGGCGCAGCTTGTCCAGCGCCTCACGCAGGTCCGGATAGTCTTCGGCATCGACCGGGAACAGGCCGGCGAACACGCGCGGCTGCATCTCCTGGAAGCCCGGCAGTGGCTTCGGGGCCGGGTCGCCGGCCAGGGTCAGGGTGTCGCCGACCGGCGCACCATGCACGTCCTTGATGCTGGCCGTCACCCAGCCCACCTCACCGGCGCGCAGGGCCGGCAGCACCTTGCGCTTGGGGGTGAACACGCCGACGTTGTCGACCTGGTGGTTGCGGCCGGTGGACATCACCTGCAGCTTGTCGCCAGGCTTGATCTGCCCCTGCATCACGCGCACCAGCGAGACCACGCCCAGGTAGTTGTCGAACCAGGAGTCGATGATCAGTGCCTGCAGCTTGTCGGTATCGCGCGGCTGCGGCGGCGGAATG
The DNA here is from genome assembly GCF_031834595.1 of Stenotrophomonas oahuensis. Classification (NCBI taxonomy): domain Bacteria; kingdom Pseudomonadati; phylum Pseudomonadota; class Gammaproteobacteria; order Lysobacterales; family Lysobacteraceae; genus Stenotrophomonas; species Stenotrophomonas oahuensis. Next base: position 378,106 of record NZ_CP115541.1, read on the forward strand.
CGGTGCACGATGGCTTCCAGCACGTCCTGCACGTTCAGGCCGGTCTTGGCACTGACCGGCACCGCGTCGCTGGCGTCGATGCCGATCACGGCTTCGATCTCGCCCTTGGCACGGTCGATGTCGGCGGTAGGCAGGTCGATCTTGTTGATCACCGGCACTACTTCCAGGCCCTGCTCCACTGCGGTGTAGCAGTTGGCGACCGATTGCGCTTCCACGCCTTGGGCCGCATCGACCACCAGCAGCGCGCCTTCACAGGCCGCCAGCGAGCGGCTGACTTCATACGAGAAGTCGACGTGCCCCGGGGTGTCGATGAAGTTCAGGTGGTAGGTCTGCCCATCCTTGGCCACGTACGGCAGCGACACCGACTGGGCCTTGATGGTGATGCCACGCTCACGCTCGATCGGATTGGAGTCGAGCACCTGCGCCTCCATCTCGCGGGCCTGGAGGCCGCCACAGAGCTGGATGATGCGGTCGGCCAGCGTGGACTTGCCGTGGTCGACGTGGGCGATGATGGAGAAGTTGCGGATGTTCCGCATCGAATCAGAGGACATAGGTGGCGGCGGCGCGGCGCGTCGTCAGGATAACGGTGCATTATCGCATGAGCGGCCCGGTCCGGTGCGCTCCCGGCCGCCGAACGCCTCTTGCCAGGTGCCGGACATGACCGGGCCCGCCTGAGCGGGCCCGGGAAACAACGCTGTACCAAGGGTTACGGGGCAATCTTGATCGGCACGAAGGACGTTCTCTCGCCCAGGCGGATCAGCAGCATCACCACATCGCCCTTGCCGTAACCGGCCAGGGCCTTGTTCAGGGCGGCCGCACTGCCGACCGGGGTGCGCCCTACCTGCAGGATGACCATGCCCGGGCGAAGTCCGGCCTCACGGGCGGACTGGCCAGTGACCTTGGTGATGCTCACGCCTTCGCCGGCGTCGAGCTGATTGCTCTTGCGTTGAGCTGCGGTCAGGTCAATGACCTCCAGCCCCAGCAGGGCATTGGCCCCGGCCTGCGGCTTGGCGGCTTCGGCCCCGGTGGCGGTTTCGCCACGGGCGGCGTCTTCGGCCAGCTCGGTCAGGGTGGCGGTCAGTTCGCGCTCCTTGCCGTCGCGCAGCACCACCAGCCGGACCTTGCTGCCCGGCGGCAGCGCACCGATCAACGGCGGCAGGTCGCTGAAGGTGTTCACGGCGGTACCGTTCACCGAGCGGATCACGTCACCGACTTCCAGGCCGGCCTTGGCTGCCGCACTGCCGGGCACCAGTTCATTGACCAGCGCACCGCGGCTGTCGGGCAGCTTGAAGCCCTGCGCGACGTCGCCGGTGATCGCACCGACAATGGCGCCCAGCTGGCCGCGGCTGACCCGGCCGGTCTTCTTGATCTGCTCGACCGCGCCCATCGCCAGGTCGATCGGGATGGCAAAGCTGATGCCCATGTAGCCGCCCGAGGCGGAGAAGATCTGCGAGTTGATGCCGACCACTTCACCACGGGTATTGAGCAGCGGGCCGCCCGAATTGCCCTGGTTGATCGCCACGTCAGTCTGGATGAACGGCACGTAGCGCTGATCCTGGCCACCGGTGCTGCGACCCACGGCGCTGACCACACCCGCAGTGACCGAGTTGTCCAGGCCGAACGGCGAGCCGATCGCCACCACCCACTGGCCGGGCTTCAGCGTATTGGAGTCACCCACGCGTACGGTCGGCAGGTTCTTGCCCTCGATCTTGAGCAGGGCCACGTCGTACTGCTGGTCGCTGCCGATGACCTTGGCGGTGAACTCGCGGCGGTCGCCCAGCTTGACCTTCACCTCTCCGGCATCGGCGACCACATGGTGGTTGGTCAGCACGTAGCCGTCAGGCGAAATGATGAAGCCCGAGCCCATGCCGCGGCCGCGGATGCTGGGACCCTCATCGCCGCCGCCCGGACCCTGCCCCGGCATCGGGAAGTCCGGACCGAAGAAGCGGCGGAAGAACTCCGGCATTTCCTCGTCGCTGGGGCCGGCCCCGCGCGCCTGACGGTTGCTGCGCACGATGGTGGTTTCAATATTGACCACGCCCGGACCGACCTGTTCAACCAGGTTGGTGAAATCAGGCAGCCCGGTCACCAACGGCGCGGCGGGTGCACGCGGTGCCGGCGCGGCGGCGGTGGCCGCAGGCGGCTGCGGGGCCTGGGCACAGGCGATCAGGGGAAGGGTCATGGCCAGCAGGGCCATGGCCTGCGTGCGGGTACGGGCGCTCATCAGACGCGAACCTCCGAGTCAGGAATCAATAGCAGGGGGAAAGGAACAGGGGAAACGCAGGACGGGTCAGTCCTGCGTACGCGGCAGCGGGACCGGTTCGGCCTCCTGCAGACGCGGCTCGAACGGGTAGAACGCGGCTTGTGGCTGCGGACTGGAGAAGCTGGCATTGAGCGCACCTTCAGCGCCCAGCGTGGAACGTGGCCACGGCTTGGCCTGCAGCCCACTGACATTGCCGAACGGCAGTTCGCGGCTTGCACTGGCGGGAACGGTCGGGGCCAACGGGGCCTGGCTGGCGATAGCGCGCTGCGGTTCCGTGGTGCGCGCGGCGACACTGCGCGCCGCCTGCTGGGTGCGTGTGGCGCTGGGCCGGCGCGCGGCCGTGGCTGCAACCGGCACGGCGGCTACCGCAAGAGCGGCATCGGCTACTGCAGCTGAACGATTGGGCGAGGTCGACGCGGCCGGCGGAGACGGCGGCAGTTCGGCCTGGCTGGCGAACACCGGCGTGGCCGGCTCGGCCGGAGTCTGCTCCGGGAGCTGCTCGCGGGTCATGAACAAGGCCACGGCCGCCACCGACGCCGCCAGCGCGGCGCTGCCGCCCCAGCGGAGTAGGCCGCGCCGCTGACGCGGGGCCTGCACGGAAGCGAGCTGCGGGGCGGGCTCAGCGGCCACGGCGGCCTGCACGCGGGCGGCGAAATCAACCGGGGCCGGCGCACAGGCCTGCCCGCGCAGTACGTCGCCCAGCAGCTGCCAGCGCTCGTGGCAGCCGGCCAGCGCGTCGTCGTGTTCCAGCCGGCGCAGCATGAAGCGGGCTTCGTCGGCACTGAGCTCACCATCAATCAGCGCCGACAGCTGCTGGCGGTGGTGGGCGTCGAATTTGTCCGGCACATGGCCGGCGGAATCAGCATTGGGGTTTTCGTGGTTCATACGCGGCTCTTCTCGCGGGTGGCGCTGCCAACATCCAGCAACGGCCGAAGTTCGGTGTCGATCGCCTCACGAGCGCGGAAGATCCGCGATCGCACGGTGCCGATCGGGCACCCCATCTTCTGCGCGATTTCTTCATAGCTCAGACCATCCACCTCGCGCAGGGTGATGGCGGAACGCAGTTCTTCCGGCAGCGACGAGACCGCCTTCATCACCGTGTTCTCCAGTTCCTGGCGCATCAGCTCACGCTCGGGCGTGTCGGTGTCGCGCAGGCGGGTACCGCTGTCGAACTGTTCGGCGTCCCCGATGTCGATGTCATCGGTGGGCGGGCGGCGGTTGTGGGCGGCAAGGTGGTTCTTGGCAGTATTCACGGCGATCCTGTGCAACCAGGTATAGAACTGGGCGTCGCCTCGGAAGCTGTTGATCGCGCGATACGCGCGGACAAAAGTGTCCTGGGCCACGTCCTGACATTCACTCCAGTCGGCGATGTAGCGCCCGATGAGGGCGACAATCCGGTGCTGGTACTTGCGCACCAGTACATCGAACGCCGCGCTCTCGCCGCGCTGCACGCGCCGGACCAGTTCCAGATCCAGCTCCTGTGGTGTTTCAACCTCGGCCATGCGGGGCCGCACTCCTGTCAGCCCAACCGACGTCGGGCAATGAGACTGCCAATCCCGGGAAAAGTTCAGCGCTCCGTGAGGAATGCCGTACCAGCTTTTAACCACCGTTCCGTTAAGGTTTCCGCTCACGGTCGTGAACGGTCGTTGCGGATACCCCAGCTATAGGGATTTGACGGGGAGGAAACAACCTCTGGATCATAGCCCCCTTCTCCATACACAACCGGATGGAACGTCCCCATGCTCTCAGGCTTCGATGGGCTCCGCTTCTCGCATTGGCACCCACAGATCCGTGACGATGGTGTCGTGGTGCTCAGCCTTGACCGCCAGGACAGCAGCGTCAACGCCATGTCCCAGGACGTATTGCTGGAACTGGGCGACCTGGTGGAGCGGCTGGCGCTGGATCCGCCCAAGGCGGTGGTGGTGCAGTCGATCAAGCCGGCCGGCTTCATCGCCGGGGCGGACCTGAAGGAATTCCAGGAGTTCGACCGCCGCGGTACGGTCAACGATGCCATCCGCCGCGGCCAGACCGTATACCAGAAGCTATCCGAGCTGCCCTGCCCGACCGTAGCCGCCATCCACGGCCACTGCCTGGGCGGCGGCACCGAGCTGGCGCTGGCCTGCCGCTACCGCGTGGCCTCCAATGACGCTTCCACCCGGATCGGCCTGCCAGAAACCCAGCTGGGCATCTTCCCCGGCTGGGGCGGCAGCGCGCGCCTGCCACAGCTCGTCGGCGCGCCGGCGGCGATGGACCTGATGCTGACCGGCCGCACCCTGTCAGCCTCGGCGGCCCGCAACATCGGCCTGGTCGACAAGGTGGTGGCCCCGGCGGTGCTGCTGGATACCGCCGTCGCGCTGGGCCTGTCGGGAACCACCCGCCCGTTCAAGCAGCGCGCCACCGCCTGGGCGACCAATACCTGGCTGGCGCGCAAGCTGCTGGCCCCGCAGATGGCCAAGCAGGTGGCGCGCAAGGCCAAGAAGGACCACTACCCGGCCCCATACGCGCTGATCAACACCTGGGCACGCAGCGGCAGCAGCCCGATCCAGACCCGTCTGGATGCGGAGCGCCGCGCCGTGGTGAAGCTGGCCAGCACCCCCACCGCGCGCAATCTGATCCGCATCTTCTTCCTGACCGAGCGCCTGAAGGCCTTGGGCGGCAAGGACCACGGCATCCGCCACGTGCACGTGGTCGGGGCCGGCGTGATGGGCGGCGATATCGCCGCATGGTCTGCCTACAAGGGCTTCGAGGTCACCCTGCAGGACCGCGAGCAGCGCTTCATCGACCCGGCCATGGAACGTGCGCAGGCGCTGTTTGCCAAGAAGGTCAAAGATGAAAGCAAGCGCCCGGCAGTGGCCGCGCGACTGAAGGCCGACCTTGCCGGCGACGGCGTGGCCCAGGCCGATCTGGTGATTGAAGCGATCATCGAGAACCCGGAAGCCAAGCGTGCGCTTTACCAGACGCTGGAGCCGAAGATGAAGGCCGATGCGCTGCTGACCACCAACACGTCGTCAATTCCGCTGGTGGAGCTGCGCGACCACATCCAGCGCCCGGCCCAGTTCGCCGGCCTGCATTACTTCAACCCGGTGGCGCAGATGCCGCTGGTGGAAATCATCCACCATGACGGCATGGACCCGCAGACCGAGCAGCGCCTCGCCGGTTTCTGCAAAGCGCTGGGCAAGTTCCCGGTGCCGGTGGCCGGTACGCCGGGCTTCCTGGTCAACCGTGTGCTGTTCCCGTACATGCTGGAAGCAGCCACTGCGTATGCCGAAGGCGTGCCGGGCCCGGTGATCGACAAGGCGGCGGTGAAGTTCGGCATGCCGATGGGCCCGATCGAACTGCTCGACACGGTTGGTCTGGACGTGGCCGCCGGCGTAGGCCATGAGCTGGCTCCGTTCCTGGGCCTGCAGATTCCGGCCGCGCTGCAGACCGTCGAGCCGGGCAAGCGCGGCAAGAAGGACGGCCAGGGGATCTATAAGTGGGAAAACGGTCGCGCGCAGAAGCCCGACGTGCCGGCCAACTACCAATCCCCCACAGACCTGGAAGACCGCCTGATCCTGCCGCTGCTCAACGAAGCCGTGGCCTGCCTGCACGAAGGCGTGGTGGCCGATGCTGACCTGCTGGACGCCGGGGTGATCTTCGGCACCGGTTTCGCGCCGTTCCGCGGCGGCCCGATCCAGCACATCCGCGCCACCGGGGCGGATGCGCTGGTCGAGCGGCTGAAGCTGCTGCAGCAGCGGTACGGGGATCGTTTCGCGCCGCGCCCGGGTTGGGATTCGCTGGTGTTGCGCGAACCAGTGGTGTGACGCAGATCAACGCCGCCGCAAGGCGGCGTTGCTGCTTTCCGGACGACCTGTTGCTCGAATGGGGCATCCGGGCAGTGGCGTGACGTGCCATGCTGACGTTCTGTCCACGCCAGCGAGAACGCCCGCATGACCACCATCATCGCCCCGCGCGTCCATGATATCGGCGGCCTGGAAGTGCGCCGCGCCGTTCCCACGCTGCAGGCCCGCAGCGTTGGGCCGTTCGTGTTCGTCGACCAGATGGGTCCTGCGGTGCTGTCGGCCGGTGCCGGTATCGACGTGCGCCCGCATCCGCACATCGGCCTGGCCACGGTCACCTTCCTGTGGTCCGGTGCCATTGGCCACCGCGATACGCTCGGCTCGGACCAGGTGATCCGCCCGGGCGACGTGAACTGGATGACCGCCGGGCGGGGTATCGCGCATTCCGAACGCACGCCGCCGGTGGAGCGTGAGCACGACCACCCGCTGCACGGCATGCAGACCTGGGTCGCGTTGCCGAAGAATTTCGAGGAAACCGATCCCGCGTTCTATCACCACAGTGCCGCGACCCTGCCGCAGCAGCATCGTGACGGGGTGTGGTTGCGGGTGATCGCCGGGCGCGCTTACGGTGAAGAATCGCCGGTCAAGGTGTTCGCGGATACGTTGAACGTGGCCCTCGACCTGGAGACCGGCGCGGAACTGGACCTGGATACCGGCCACAAGGAACGCGCGATTTACGTGCTGGAAGGGGACCTGCAGCTGGACGGTGTGGACGTGCCGGCACAGCACCTGATCCTGCCGGAGTTCAACGCACGTGGGCGGCTGCGTGCGAAGACGCCGGTCAAGGCGATGCTGCTGGGCGGCGAACCGCTGGATGGCCCGCGTCACCTGTGGTGGAACTTCGTGTCCAGCTCGAAGGAACGGATTGAACAGGCCAAGCACGATTGGGAAGCGGGGCGATTCGGGACGATTCCGGGGGATGACAAGGAGTTCATTCCGTTGCCGGGTTATTGAGGTTGCCGGGCAAGCCCGGCACTACGTCGGCTTATCCGGATACGGGCGCGTCACGACGCGTTCACGGAATTTCACGCACTTTCTGCCGTTCGTCGGCAGCTGACGCGCCCTTCACCCGGATGAACCGCGCTTCAGCTACGTTCGCCGCAGCCCTCCTCCCCCGGGCGTCTGCGGAGACATGCAATGAACATGGCAAAGCGATTGGCGGCCGAGTTCCTCGGCACGTTCTGGCTGGTACTGGGCGGCTGCGGCAGCGCCGTGCTGGCGGCGAAGTTCGGCGGGGACGGCAATCCTCTCGGCATCGGCTTCGTCGGCGTGGCCTTGGCCTTCGGCCTGACGGTGCTGACCGGGGCGTATGCGTTCGGGCACGTCTCGGGAGCCCACTTCAATCCGGCGGTCACGGTGGGGTTGTTCGCCGGGGGACGCTTTCCCGCCCGCGACGTGGTGCCCTACATCCTGGCGCAGGTGGTGGGGGGCGTTCTGGCCGCCTGGATCCTCCTGCACATCGCCAGCGGAGCACCCGGCTTTGCCATTGACGGCAGCCAGGCTGGCGCGTTTGCCAGCAACGGCTACGGGGCACTGTCGCCGGGCGGCTACAGCGTGGCGGCCGCCTTCCTGTGTGAGGTCGTCCTGACCGCGATGTTCCTGGTGGTGATCATGGGCGCGACGCACGGTCGTGCTCCCGCCGGCTTTGCCCCGCTGGCCATCGGCCTGGCCCTGACCCTGATCCACCTGATCAGCATTCCGGTGACCAACACCTCGGTAAACCCGGCGCGCTCCACCGCCGTCGCGGTGTTTGCGGGCAGCGGCGCGCTGAGCCAGCTGTGGCTGTTCTGGCTGGCCCCGTTGCTGGGCGGGGTGATCGGCGGCATCGTCTACAAGTGGATCGGGGCCGAACCCCGCCCCGGCTGACCATACGCCTAGCCGGATTCAGATACATTTGAAACAGTTATTTGAAGATCCGGTCACATTCCGTTAAGGTCAAAATCACCAGCCCGTCACGCGACCGGAGATTGGACGCTCCGGCTCCGTGGCCCTGCCATTCGACTTCTTGGGGGAAGCATGAACGTCCTGCGCGCTGTTGTAACGCTGTGCCTGCTGTTGAGTGCCACCGTGGCCTCCGCTCAGGCCACCGCCGAATGTCCCAACCTGCCGGCCGACAGTGGCCTGCAATGGAAGGAACAGGCGGAAAACAACTATCTGTCGTGCAAAGCCACGACGGCTGACGGGCGCGAAGTTCTGAGCCTGACGCTGACCCAATCCGATCCGAACATTCCGCTCTCGCGCCCGCTGCGCCAGGAGAAGGGCACGTTCGCCGGCGAAAGCATGTACTGGTACCTGCCCGACCTGGGTGGCCAGACACCTCCGGGCTACGCCGACCGGCGAATGACCACGGTGAAGCTGGACAAGAACAAGTACGCGCAGATCTCGCTGTATCCCAGCGACTCCAAGGAACTGGGTTCCCTGCAGACGCTGACGCGGGGCATGGCGCTGGGCTCGTCGGCGGTTGCTTCCGAGCGTTGAGGGTAGATGGGGGTGCCGGCCAGCGGCCGGCACTACCTTTTAAAAGCGGCCTTCCTGGAAATCCACGAACGCCTGCATCAGTTCCTGCCGCGTGTTCATCACAAACGGCCCGTGACGCATGACCGGCTCACGCAGTGGCCGGCCTGCCACCAGGATCAACCGGGCACCTTCGGCACCGGCCTGAAGCTGCAGCACCTCGCCTCCCCCCAGCACCGCCATTTCCTGGGCTTTAACCGGGCGCGCCTCATCGCCCTGCCCGACCGTCAACGCCCCCTCGAACACATAGGCGAACGCGTTATGCCCATCTGGCAGCACGTACTCCCAGGCCACGCCCGGGTTGAGTTCGATGTCCAGGTACACCGGATCGGTGGCCGGCTGCGCAATCGGCCCCACGGTGTCGCCTACCTGCCCGGCAATCACCTTCACCTGCACGCCCGCCGCCGGCTGCACCACCGGAATGCGCTCGGGCGCGAATTCCTGGTACTTCGGGTCAGTCATCTTCTCGCGTGCCGGCAGATTCACCCACAGCTGGAAACCGCGCATGCGCCCGGACTCCTGTTCCGGCATTTCCGAGTGGACCAGGCCACGACCGGCGGTCATCCACTGCACGCTGCCCGGGGTAAGAAGGCCCTCGTTGCCGTGGTTGTCCTTGTGCCGCATGCGCCCGTCCAGCATGTAGGTCACGGTCTCGAAGCCGCGGTGCGGGTGGCTGGGGAAGCCGGCGAGGTAGTCCTCGGCCTTGTCGGTGCCGAACTCGTCCAGCAGCAGGAACGGGTCCAGGTCCGGCAGGTCGGGGCCGCCGATGACACGGGTCAGGCGCACGCCGGCCCCGTCAGAGGTGGGCATGCCACGAATGGTGCGCTGCACACGCACGGGGGTTGGGGTGCTCATGTTGACTCCATCGAAAGGTTACCCGGTACAAGATGGGCGCAGCTTCTGGAGCCGCCAACGGCCACGCCCGCAACCCATTGTTCCAGACACAAGACCCATACGACCAAAGTACTAGCGGCAAGCCACCGCGATTGCATTGACCCGGTCCATGACTGGGCAGACTCTTAACAGGCACTCCAGGGAGACGCACATCTCATGAAAGGTTTTTCCAAGCTGGGCTGGGCCGCGCTCGCGCTGCTCGGCGCATTCTGTCTTGGCACCGTCGCATTGCGGCGGGGCGAACACATCAATGCCTTGTGGATCGTGGTTGCCGCGGTCTCCATCTACCTCATCGCCTACCGCTTCTACAGTCTGTTCATTGCCGACAAGGTGATGCAGCTCGATCCCACCCGGGCCACGCCTGCGGTGATCAACAACGACGGCCTGGACTACGTGCCCACCAACAAGCACGTGCTGTTCGGCCACCACTTTGCTGCTATCGCCGGCGCGGGCCCGCTGGTCGGCCCGGTGCTGGCGGCGCAGATGGGCTACCTGCCCGGCCTGCTCTGGCTGGTGGTCGGCGTGGTGCTGGCCGGCGCGGTGCAGGACTTCATGGTGCTGTTCCTGTCCAGCCGCCGCAACGGCCGCTCGCTGGGTGACCTGGTGCGCGAGGAAATGGGCCAGGTGCCGGGCACCATTGCCCTGTTCGGTGCCTTCCTGATCATGATCATCATCCTGGCCGTGCTGGCGATGGTGGTGGTGAAGGCGCTGGCGGAAAGCCCGTGGGGCATGTTCACCGTGATTGCCACGATGCCCATCGCGATCCTGATGGGCATCTACATGCGCTACATCCGCCCGGGCAAGATCGGTGAGATCTCCGTGGTCGGCCTGATCCTGCTGCTGCTGGCGATCTGGTACGGCGGCAAGATCGCCGCCGACCCGGTGTGGGGTCCGGCCTTCACCTTCACCGGCAGCCAGATCACCTGGATGCTGATCGGCTACGGCTTCGTCGCATCGGTGCTGCCGGTGTGGCTGCTGCTGGCTCCGCGCGACTACCTGTCCACCTTCCTCAAGATCGGCACCATTGTGGCGCTGGCGATCGGCATCCTGATCGTGATGCCGGAACTGAAGATGCCGGCGCTAACCCAGTTCGCCGCCAGCGGCGACGGCCCGGTGTGGAAGGGCGGCATGTTCCCGTTCCTGTTCATCACTATCGCCTGCGGCGCGGTGTCGGGTTTCCACGCGCTGATCTCCTCGGGCACCACGCCCAAGCTGCTGGCCAATGAAAGCCACATGCGCTACATCGGCTACGGCGGCATGCTGATGGAATCGTTCGTTGCGGTGATGGCATTGGTGGCCGCGTCGATCATCGACCCGGGCATCTACTTTGCGATGAACAGCCCGGCGGCGGTGATCGGGGCAGATGCGGTGTCCGCCGCGCACTACATCACCAACACCTGGGGCTTCACCATCACGCCAGAACAACTGGAAGCCACCGCGGTTGCGATTGGCGAACCAACCATTCTGCACCGCGCCGGTGGTGCACCCACGTTGGCGGTGGGCATTGCGCAGATCCTGCATGAGGCCATTCCCAGCGGCAGCAACGCGATGATGGCGTTCTGGTACCACTTCGCGATTCTGTTTGAAGCGCTGTTCATCCTGACCGCCGTGGATGCAGGCACGCGTGCCGGCCGCTTCATGCTGCAGGACCTGCTGGGCAATTTCATTCCGGCGCTGAAGAAGACCGAGTCGTGGACCGCCAACATCATCGCCACCGCAGGTTGCGTGGCGTTGTGGGGCTACCTGCTGTACACCGGCGTGGTCGATCCGTTTGGTGGCATCCAGACCTTGTGGCCCCTGTTTGGCATCTCCAACCAGATGCTGGCCGGTATTGCGCTGATGCTGGGCACGGTGGTGCTGTTCAAGATGAAGCGTGACCGCTACGCCTGGGTCACCGCGGTGCCGGCGGTGTGGCTGCTGATCTGCACCACCTACGCGGGGCTGATCAAGATCTTTGACAGCAACCCGGCGCAGGGCTTCCTGGCGCAGGCGCACAAGTTCCAGGACGCGATTGCCAGCGGCACCATCACCGCACCGGCCAAGAGCGTGGCGCAGATGCAGCAGATCGTGGTCAACGCCTACGTCAACACCGGCCTGACCGTGCTGTTCCTGTTCGTGGTGTTCTCGATCCTGGCCTATGCGATCAAGACCATTGTGGTGGCGCGTCGTTCGCCGCAGCGCACGGACAAGGAAACCGCGTACGTGAAGCTGGAACCGCACCAGATGGCGGACCTGTAATGGGTACCGGTCTTGTTCCTGTCAGTCAGTACCAGGCCCACCGCCGCCTCTGGCGGCGGCTGGTGCAGACCGCGCGGCTTTGCTGCGGTATTCCGGACTACGACAATTACGTGCGGCACGTGCTGGAAAAACACCCGGACCGCACGCCGATGGACTACAAGACGTTCTTCCGCGAGCGTCAGGAAGCCCGCTACAGCGGGCGCAACGGTGGTCGTTGTTGTTGACTGCCGGTTGATCGTTTGAAATGAAAAAGGCGACGCAGATGCGTCGCCTTTTTTTGTAGAGCACTCGGGCTATGGCGCGAGCGAGCACGGTGAGTGGCCTGCCACCAGCGCCTCGAATCGCGCCAGCGACGGTTCGAAGCACTTTCGCAATTCCGGGACCTGGTTGATCCGATCGCTTTCGGTGTACATGACCACGTGCATGGCTTCCACCAGCCGGGCGATTCGCCCCAGCGGATCTTCAATCCGGCAACTGCTCCTCCCAAACGCTTCCAGGTCCACCCGGGCCGCCATCAGGCCCTTCTGGTGATTCAGACTCAGCGCCAGCACATCGCTCGGGTTGTAGCAGGTTGTGCAGACAATGTCGTAAGCCGGCGACATTTTCACCGCACCTCGGGCAGGATCCTCATAGGTCACACCGAAGTTCTTCAGATGCGCATCCCCGTTGCCAACGAGGACGGACAACGCGACCTGGTCAAAAAGTTGTGCCAGCGCCGCCGATCGATGCTCGCTCGAGCAATAGGCGGTGAGCACTTTGGCAACCTGCTCATAACTGAGCCGGTACTTCGCTTCCGCGTTGAGGCCCACCAGGGCAGCAACGTCTTCAAACCCGATTGGGGTTCCTGCCGGCGTTCGATCAAACCGGCGCATGACGAAGCGTTTGCCGTCCTCTGACAGGAAGAATTCCGGAACCGCAATTCCAGCCTCCCTTGCAATCGACATGCACAGGTACTCATTGATGGCCAGACCCGGGAAATGGGCACCTTCAGTTTTGACGATGAGTTCCCGGGTAGGCAGAAGCGCCTTTCCGAACACTGCCGGTGTCTGCTCGGGAACCAGAAGCTTCGGCTGCATACCGGAGACACCTGACCGCATGAGGTATTCCTCGGCCAGTTCCTGGAACAAGTCGTGTGTTCCCTGGTCTGCCAGCACACGCCCAAGGTCCACGCCTACTGCTCCCCCAATGGTGAAGTCGGGGCTTTCAAGCGAAACGCGACCGATCCCGGCTTCCCCTCCCGTCATTGCAAGCAGCAACATGGAATCAAGGTCGGTGGTTTTCCCGAACCGATGTTTCAGCATCTCCAGCATGTGACCTTCTGGAAGGTTCATCTGGAAAATGGCCATGGGTTCGGAGCCTTCGTAAGGCTGCATGACCACCGGCATGCCCAGAGAGACAGCGCACGATGGCAAGGCGTGCGGCGCGTAGGTAAAGGCGTAGTACCCCAGGTAGTCCAACTGCCCTGACAAGCCCTGCGGCGTCGATACCGTCATGGTTGTCCGCCGGTCCATCATGCGCCTCTGCCCGGCTTGCCGGGACGGGCTCGACCACGAGGCGGCTCCACCAGTCCCAGCAGCGCCTGCATTTCCGCCGTAGTTGGCTTGAAGGCAGGCACCACGTTGAGTTCGGCCCCCATGCTTTCCAGTACCGCGACAGCCGACCCCAGGGCAGTCCCGGCAGCCCCCTTCTCCAGTTCGATGATCGTTTTCCGGTTTACACCAGCGGCGGCAGCCAAGGCTTCCTGGCTCAGGCCGCGCTCGATGCGCATGCGCCTGATTTGATCGGCGAGTCGACTGAGAATGACGTCCTTCATGTCCGATATTATACACATGACCAAGGCCATGTCCTGAATATTGGACACATAATATCCATTATCACGGACTTTAAGATAAAAATGTCCTATATTTTGGACATCCTACTAACCGGTAGCGCCGGCCATCCACTTCAGGATGAGGCCGGTCACATACGCCAAGCCGGTACCGGTTGCATAACCCACCGTACCCAGCAGCACTCCCACCGGTGCCAGCGTGGGGTGGAACGCGGCTGCTACTACGGGTGCCGACGCTGCCGCACCAATGTTGCCCTGCGAACCAATCGCAAAGAAGAACAACGGCGCACGCACCAATTTGGCGACAATCCACAGCACCAGGATGTGGGTCAGCATCCAGATCACGCCGAGCAGGAACAGCCACGGGCGATCCAGCAGCGAAAGCAGGTTCATCTGCATGCCGATGCAGGCGATCAGGAAATACAGGAATACGGTACCCAGGCGCGAAGCACCGGCCGCCTCCAGCTTGCGCGCGCGGGTGAAGCTCAGGGTCAGGCCCAATGCGGTGGAAAGCAGCACCACCCACACGAACTGGCTGTCCAGGCTGAACTGGCTGGCCCAGCTGATGTTGGCCTTGAACCAGCCGCTCAGCGGCGCAGCAACGGCATGCGCCGCCCCCACCCCGCCCAACGCGACGCCGACGATCACCATCAGATCGGTCAGCGTGGGAATGCGCGCGTTCTGGGCCTCATAAGCGCTGATGCGCGCCTTCATTTCATCGATGGCACGGGTGTCGGCCCCGTTGCGGGCGTCGATCTGCTGGGCGCGGTTGGCCAGGAACAGCAGGATCGCCATCCACAGGCTGGCGCAGGCCACGTCGACGACGGCGAACTGACCGAAGGTGGTGGCGTCGGTGCCGAACACCTCGCGCATCGCCACCATGTTGGCCCCGCCGCCGATCCAGCTGCCGGCGAGTGCCGCCATGCCTGCCCAGGTGTCGCCAGCCACGGTTTCCGGGTGGATCAGCTTCATCACCTGGAAGGACACGATGGCCCCCAGCATGATGCCGGCGGTACCGGCACAGAACACCACCAGCAGCTTCGGGCCGAGCTTCAGGACGCCCTTGAGGTCGATGGACAGGGTCAGCAGCACCAGCGCGGCCGGCAGCAGCACGTCACGGGCGATGGGGTTGTACAGCGATGTGTTGTGGCCGTCGATCAGGCCGGTGGTGTTGTAGATCGCCGGAATGAAGTAGCACAGCAACAGGGCTGGTACCCATGCGAAGATCTTTTTCAGCAGCGGGGTGGGACCGCTGGCAGCCCAGAAGATCAGGGCCAGGGTGGCGGCAATCAGGCCAAGGCCTACGATGTCGCTGGTAATCAGGGCGGTACTCGGTTCGGTCGGCATGCTGCCATCCTCTGTCGATCGAAAGGGCAAAAAAAAGCGCCACATCAGGCGGCGCTTTCTGGAGCTTAACATTGTCTTCACGGCGTGCCACCTTGCGCCGCCCGCTTGCCCTATTCAGCTTTTGTCCCGGGCAGCGAGGCCCCAAGATCAAGAATCACCCGGGTGCCCCGTGGTTCGCTGGGTTCGATCGTCAGCCCCCAGCCCAGGTGTTCGCACAGCCGCGCAATCAACTCCAGGCCGATGCCATCGCCCTCACCACGGTCACCGCGCGCCATGCGCCCGTACACGGCGGCGATTTCCTCCGGGCTCATGCCCAGGCCCGGGTCCTGCAGGGTGACCACTGCGCGCTCGGACAGCGACAGGCTGATGGTGCCACGCCCGCTGTTTTCGATGGCGTTACGCAGCAGATTGCCGATAGCCGCCTGCACCACGCCCAGAGGGGCGATGATGTCCAATCGTGGCAGCGGCTGCATTTCAATATGCAGGTCCTTGTCGCCCAGCAGATGGCGGTGGTCCTCGACAATTTCCGGCAGCAGTGCGTCCAGCGCGATGCGCTCCTTCAACGCAGCCAGACGCGCCGGTTCGCGCGCCAGTACCAGCAGCAGCTGGATCAGCTGCTCTACCCCCTGCGCACTGCGGTGCACGCGCTGCATCTGCTGCCGCGCGCGTTCGGGCACGTCCGGTTGCTCCAGCGCCAGTTCAGATGCGCCGGTGATCACCGCAATGGGCGTCCGCAGTTCGTGACTGGCGGTACTGATGAAGACCCGCTCACGTTCGACGAACTGCTCGTTACGGCGCAGATAATCGTTGAGTGCGTCAGCAATGACGTACAACTCGGAGCTGCCTCGCGGGTCCACGTCCACCCGCTGGCCGGGCACGCCCGGACGCAGGTCATGGATGTGCCGGGCCAGCGAGCGCAGCGGCTGCACCAGCCGGCTCACACCGATCGAGGCCATCAGCACGGTCACGATGATCATGACGACGCCGGCAAGCATAACCCAGCGCGTGGCGAACTCTTCAAGCTCGTGGAAATCATTGATGTCCAGTGCCAGCGCCAGCCGGCCCTGGGTGGCGGTGTCGCGGACCATTACGGCGGCCGAACGCTCATTGATCACCACGCCATCGTGCAGCCCGGGATGCAGCGTGCGCAGCACCGGGGGCAGCGCCGGGTCGTCGTTGATGGTGAACAACCGCAGCGTGTCCGAGTCCTGCCAGCGATAGTGCGGCTCGTGCTCGACATGGCTGATGATGCTGTCCAGTTCGGAATTGAGCAGCGCGCGCCATGCCGAATGCTCGGCATGCTCGTGCACGTAGTTGCCCACACTGAACACCGCCACCGAGATCAGCGCCAGGTAAGCCAGCAGCCACCAGACCAGGCGACGGTGCAGCGGGCCGGGTTTACGCAGACGCATCGCTGCCTTCCGTGGCCGTGGTGGCCAGGCGGTAGCCGACGCGCGGCAAAGTGTGGATCAGTTTGGTGGCGAACGGACCGTCCACGCTGCGGCGCAGTTCGTACACGTGCGAGCGCAGCAGGTCGCCATCGGGCAGTTCGTCGCCCCACAACGCGAACTCCAGCTGCTGGCGGGTGACCGCCGCCGGACTGGCGCGCATCAACACTTCCAGCAGTTTGCGGCACGCCGGGTACAGGTGCAGCACCTGTCCATCGCGACGCGCTTCCAGGGTCGCCAGGTCCAGGCTGAGGTCGGCCACTTCCAGCACCTTGCGCGGATTGCGCCCATGCGCGCGCACCTGCAGCGCTTCCAACCGCACTTCAAGTTCCGGCAGCGCGAACGGTTTGGTCAGGTAGTCGTCGGCCCCGGCGCGGAAGCCGGCGATTTTGTCGGGCAGTTCATCGCGGGCGGTCAGCATGATCACCGGCACCTCGGAACCGTGTTCGGCACGCAAACGGCGCAGCACCTCCGGTCCTTCCATGCGCGGCAGCATCCAATCAAGAATCACCGCGTCGTAGGCGTGGGTTCCCGCCAGGTGCAGGCCGGTGATGCCGTCCGGCGCGACGTCCAGCACGTGGCCGCGTGCCTCGAAGTATTCGAACAGGTTGGCCACCAGTTGGCGGTTGTCTTCGATGACCAGCAGGCGCATATGCGCGGTTCCGGGGGTAATAACAACCATGGTAGCGTCGAGAATGTCGAAATACGGTCGCAATTGGCCCGATTCGACGCCTTTCTTACATCCCCCCGTCCAGAGTACGCCTTTTGGCCGCGACGTCCCCCGTGACCCGAATGCTGCTGCGCCCGCACTGGCGCGTCCTGATCTGCCTGGCCCTGCTGCTGACCCTTGCGGCCGGCCTCGGGCTGCGTTCACCCTCGCCCCCGGACGAGCCACGCTTCGTGTTGGCCGCGCGTGACATGGTGGAGAGCGGCCAGTGGCTGCTGCCACACCGGGGCAGCGAGCTGTATGCGGAAAAGCCACCGGTGTTCATGTGGATGCAGGCGGCCACGTATTCGGTGATGCGCGACTGGAACCTGGCGTTTCTGATCCCTTCTCTGCTGGCCGCGCTGGCGACGCTGTGGTTGTGCTGGGACCTCGGCCGGCGTTTATGGGGCCGGCGCGTGGGCTGGTGGGCGGTGCTGGCGCTGATGAGCTGCCTGCAGTTCGGGCTGATGGCCAAGCGCGCGCAGATCGACATGGTGCTGGTGGCGATGACCACGCTTTCGCTGTGGGGCCTTTTGCGGCACCTGCTGGAACGCCCCAACACGCGCGCCTTATGGGTGGCCGGCATCGCCGCAGGGTTGGGCACGGTGACCAAGGGGGTGGGCTTCCTGCCCCTGCTGGTGTTGCTGCCGTGGGCGCTGTGGCGCTGGCAGACACGTGCCCGCCCCCACGCGTATGTGGCCCCTGCCCGCCCGCTGCTGTGGCTGCTGCCGGCGTTTCTGCTGGGCACCGCGGTGTGGCTGGGTCCGCTGGGCATTGCCCTGCTGACCGCGCCCACGCCGGAACTGCAGGCCTACGCGCACGAACTGTTGTTCAAGCAGACCGGCACGCGTTACGCCAATGCCTGGCACCACGTGCAGCCGGCCTGGTACTACCTGCAGGTGATGGCCACTTTATGGCTGCCCGGCAGCCTGCTGTTACCGGCGCTCGCCCCCGGCTGGTGGCGCAGACTGCGCCGGCAGGATGCGCGCTGGTGGCTGCTGCTGGGCTGGGCGCTGCTGGTACTGGTGTTCTTCAGCGCCAGCCCGGGCAAGCGCGAGGTCTACATCTTCCCGATGCTGCCGGCGCTGTGTGTGGCCGCCGCGCCACTGCTGCCCGGCCTGCTGCGTCGGCCGGGCCCGCGCTGGGTTTTGTTGGCCTACGCCACCGTGCTCGGCGTGGCGGCGCTGGTGATCGGCGTGCACCTGCTCGGCGGCAGCCCATGGGCGCACGCGCAGCTGGCCAAGCGTGCGATGCCCGACAGCCTGCTGGATCCGCTCGGGTTGTGGCTGTTCGGCTTCGGTCTGGTGATGGCGGTACTGATCGCATGGCTGCGGCTGCGCCGTGCCGGCCTGTTGGCGGTACTGGCCTCGTTGCTGCTGTGGAACCTGTATGGCTGGGGCCTGATGCCGGCGCTGGATCCGTACAGTTCCGCGTCGGCAGTGATGCAGCGGGTGGGCGAGCGCATCGGCCCGCAGGCTGAACTGGGCGCGGTCGCCTGGCGCGAGCAGAACCTGCTGCAGGCCGACCGCCCGGTGACGGATTTCGGCTTCAAGCGCGACTGGAATGAGCAATGGTTGGAGGCCGCGCCGTGGCTGATGCAGGCTCCGCACAACCGCTGGCTGCTGGTCGCCGAACCGGCACTGAGCCAGTGCGTGGACCGCACCCAGTCGGTGTCCATTGGCAGCGCCAACCGCAATGACTGGTGGCTGGTGCCGGGCACCGCGCTGGATGCGCAATGTCATGCGACGGTGGTGGGCGGTGAGGCGATGGGCGATGACGGCGATTGATGAACGTCCGCACGCGTTTAACGGGTGCCAAACGTCGCTCTGACCGGCCTCCGACAGCGCGCTGACGAGCATGGCCCGGGTCCTTTCTGACGGCGGTTGTCCGCATGCGCCCTGTTCCTGCCGCGACGCTTGTCGCGAACTCGTTTCCCCGCGCGGTTCCCACTACGTTCCTGACCCGACACCTGCTGTTGCCCTGGATCGCGGCGCTGCTCGTGAGCTGGGCGCTGATGACCGCCGGTGGCGACCAGTGGCTGGCTGACCAGCTCTACCGCCTGGAAGGCCACCGTTGGGTGTTGCAGAACGCGTGGGTCACGACCCACCTGATCCACAAGGGCGGCAAGTGGCTCAGCGCCTTTGCCACGCTGCTGGCATTGCTGGCCTGCTTCCACGCGTGGCGACATGCGCGCTGGCGCGCCTGGCGTTGGCCGCTGCTGTACGTGGTGCTTGCAGTCGGGCTGGGCACCGGCGTGGTGTCGCTGCTGAAATCGCTCACCCACATGGACTGCCCCTGGGACCTGACCCGCTATGGGGGTCTGCGCGAGTACGTGGGCCTGTTCGCCACACGACCGGCCGACATGCCACGTGGGAGGTGCTTCCCGGCCGGGCATGCCAGTGCCGGCTACGCCTGGGTCAGCCTGTACTTCTTCGCGCTGCTGGTGCGCCCGGCTTGGCGCTGGCGCGGGCTGGCGGTGGGGCTGCTGGCCGGGGCGGTGTTCGGGTTCGCCCAACAGCTGCGTGGTGCACATTTCCTCTCGCACGACCTGTGGACGCTGGTCACCTGCTGGACGGTGGCACTGGGGCTGTATCTTGTGGCCCTTGCGGTGTCGCGACCGGCCCACTAGCCTTCGGGCGGTAATTCACCACCCAAGGATCTGCCCGTGAACCACCGCCCGCTTTTGCTGGCCCTGGCTGTTGGTGCTGCCGCACTGACGCTGGCGGCCTGCCAGAAGGAACCGTCCCCCGCCGCCACCCCGGCGGCCGGCACCGCCAAGCCCACCGAGACCGCGGACCAGTTCATTGCCCGCGTCAATGCCGAGTACAAGGCCATGTACCCGGAAATGACCTCGGCGCAGTGGCTGTCGTCGACCTACATCAATGACGATTCCGAACGCGTGGCGGCCAAGGCCAACGAGCGCTGGCTGACCGTGCTGAACGGCTGGATCGCCCAGGCCGGCCAGTACGACGGCCAGCCGATGAGCGAAGACACCAAGCGCCAGCTGCACCTGCTGAAGCTGATGACCGCCATGCCGGCCCCGCGCGACCCGGCCAAGCTGGGCGAGCTGACCCGCATCGCCAGCCGCATGGAAGGTGCCTACGGTGCCGGCAAGTACTGCACCGACGAGGCCAACCCGGCCACCTGCCGCCAGCTCGGCGACCTGGAACAGGTGCTGGCGCGCAGCCGCGACTACGACGCGCAGCTGGATGCCTGGCAGGGCTGGCATGGCACCACCAAGCCGATGCGCGCCGATTACCAGCGCTTCGTTGGCCTGGTGAATGAAGGCGCGAAGGAAATGGGCTTCGCGGACGCCGGTCAGATGTGGCGCAGCGGCTACGACATGCCGGCCGACCAGATCGGCCCGGAAACCGACCGCCTGTGGGAACAGGTCAAGCCGATGTACGAGCAGCTGCACTGCTATGCGCGTACCAAGCTGGACACCACCTACGGCAAAGACAAGGCCGAAACCCAAGGCGGCCTGATCGCCGCGCATCTGCTGGGCAACATGTGGCAGCAGGACTGGTCGAATCTGTGGGACCAGCTGGAACCCTACCCCGGTGCTGGCAGCCTGGACATCACCGCCGCCCTGGAAAAGCAGTACCAGGGCAACCTGAGCGGGGCCATCGCCAAGGCCGGCGGCAGCAATGCCAGCATGGAAGCGCTGTACAAGGCGCAGCGTGATGCCGAACTGCGCACCGCCAAGCAGATGACCGAGCGCGCGCAGGACTTCTACGTGTCGCTGGGCATGCCGGCGCTGCCGAAGTCGTACTGGGAGAAGACCCAGTTCATCAAGCCGCTGGACCGTGATGTGGTCTGCCATGCCAGCGCGTGGGACATGAACATGGAAGGCGACGTGCGCACCAAGATGTGCATCAAGCCGAACGAGGAAAACTTCACCACCATCTACCACGAGCTGGGCCACATCTATTACGACCTGGCCTACAACCCGCTGCCGCCGCTGTTCCAGGGCGGTGCCAACGACGGCTTCCACGAGGCCATCGGCGACACCATCGTGCTGGCGATGACCCCGCAGTACCTGAATTCCATCGGCCTGGTCGACAAGCCGCAGGAAAGCCGCGAGGCCACCATCAACGCGCAGATGCGCATGGCGCTAAGCGGCGTGTCGTTCCTGCCGTTCGGGCTGATGATCGATCGCTGGCGCTGGGGCGTGTTCGACGGCTCGATCACGCCGGAGAACTACAACAAGGCGTGGTGGGACCTGAAGGCCAAGTACCAGGGCGTGGCTCCGGCCAGCGCGCGCGGCGAGGAGTTCTTCGACCCGGGTGCCAAGTACCACGTGCCGGGCAACACCCCGTACACCCGCTACTTCCTGGCGCGCATCCTGCAGTTCCAGTTCTACAAGGGCCTGTGTGACGCGGCCGGCTACAAGGGCCCGCTGCACCAGTGCAGCTTCTACGGCAACAAGGAAGCCGGGCAGAAGTTCTGGGCCATGCTGAGCAAGGGTGCCAGCCAGCCGTGGCAGGCCACACTGAAGGAGATCACTGGCGGCGAGAAGCTGGATGCCGGCCCGATGATCGAGTACTTCACTCCGGTCAACGAGTGGCTGAAGCAGCAGAACCAGGGCCAGATGTGTGGCTGGCAGGCTCCGGGCGCGGTGGCTTCCGCAGCGCCGGCAGCAGCGGCACCCGCCAAGCAGTAATACGGCATTTGTGATGATTCAAACAACGCCCCGCAAGGGGCGTTGTTCGTCTACGGGAAAATAGCGACCACTTGAAACCTCTTGCATTTCACCAGTTCCTTTTCTGTGGCGCACTATCGCATCTAGACCAACAGGACAGGCCAGATGCGTTATCCCATCATGATTGAAGCAGGCGATCACAACACCGCCTGGAGCGTGGTTGTTCCGGACCTACCCGGCTGCTATTCCGCTGGCGACACATTGGACGACGCAATAATGGCCGCGGAGGAAGCTGCCGCCGCATGGATTGACGCGGCATTGGACGCTGGCCAGACCATTCCCGCCCCCTCTCAGGATCATGAGATTCTTAAGAAAGACGTATACAACGGTTGGCGGATCGATCATGTCTTCGTGCATGTAGAACGAATGCTTCCGGGTATAAACAGGTGAATGCAGCAGGCGTCATCCGAGGGTTTCTCGTCTTTCTGGGGCAAGACGACACAAGCCTCGAACCGGCGCAGCTCAGCGATCAACCCGCCCACCCCTTCCCTTGCGACGACCGACATCGCGTCGGAGATCGTCATTGCTGCGTAGCTCTCCCACAAACGAGACACCCCATCGCTTCCGACCAGAACATGCAAGGGCCGCTCCCTATGCAGCAGAACCGCGGAAGCGTTCATGGCGCTTTCTGGATTGAGGGTGAGCGCTGTGGTTCCTTCGTTATCTTGCTGCCGAGCTCGTCTCTCACGAAGTGAAGCGAGCGTCTTACCTGAAAAGCCTGACGCTGGCTTCCACCTTCCAATTGAGACTGCGTCCGCCATCCTCCGCGCCTTCGTGACGTCTGCTTCCAGAGTACCCTGAGCAGTTGCAAAGAAGCAGTCAGAGTACCTGTGTACCTCCATCCTGACTCGCCCATCAAGCTCGGAAACCTCGACCATGACGGCGGCAGCCACGGGCCAACTCCAATCAGGGACAGGGCAGCCAGAGCATTGAATGAACTCAGCTCTAAGCTCACCAATCACTTCCCGAAGCTGGGCTGGATTGAACGTCTGCTCAACGAAGCGGGTCTTCAAGCACTCAGACAATCGGCGTGCGAACCAGCCGGAGTTGGACTCGTTCTGGAACACGGTGAAGGGCTCATCTGTCAGTGGGGATGCCCCGTCAATCGCCCACATCAGAATCGTCCCTCCACGCGCCACGTGTCCCGTAACATCCTCGCTCGGCATATCCATGTAGGCACCACTGCCCGCCTGATCGACCCAGAATTCCGTCATGGCACTCCTCCACCATTCTTTGATAGCGCAATCTGAATGGTGCGAAGTCCACCTGAAATGACATCTTCCTCCATATACTCTCGCTGAAGATCCTCTTCAATGGCATTCGCTTCGATCAGATCGAGAATGGATGCGTCCACCAGACGTGCCTTGAAATCCATGAACGACAGCAGCACCAGTTCCTTGTGGGCGCGGGACCAGACAGTCGGCTGCGCGAACCGGACATTCCTGACAGTGCAACCGCCGGACGCAGCTACGCGCCAAACCTCGCTGATACAGTCATAGTCGAGGCCCATCATTCGACCGTACTGCATGATTGCCGAATTGGCGCGACTAAAGGCCGGATTCTCAGGAACTGAGAACAAGCTTCCCAGTGACGGCTCTTCAACGACTAGAATCCCCGAGGCGCTTAGACGATTCAGCAATCCACTGACGATTCGTTCGCGATCCTTCAGATGAAGCAGAGTAAAGCGACAGGTGATCAGGTCGAAACCCTCATAAAGACCGCCCCACTCCTCGATCTTCCGAAGATCCTCCACCATATAGCGAACGTTCTGAACTCCAAGCAGTTCAGCCTCATGCGTCGCCAATTCTACTTGCGCCGCGCTAGAGTCCATACCGACCACTGTAGCGTCCGGGCACATCTGCGCTATCCAGCGCGAAATCCCACCATGCCCGGATCCAACCTCCAGAGCCCTACCCGCCTTGCACGGCAAGTAAGGCAATAGAAATTCTCTGGTCCCAGCATCGTAGACCTCGGCGGTTATGAGCAGCCGCTTCCTATCGCGCTCACCGGTCGACAACGGGTACTCGGATTGCCGCCCGTCGCCCTGACTATTGCCAGAACCCGGCCGCCCGAGCCCAACTTCCCGTGCTACAGCCCAGTAGTACTCCGGAACGTCATTTGGTCGAGATGCGGACGTGCTTACCCACTGAGACTCGGTATGCTCGTCACTTACGTTGATCGCGTCGCCGTCACACCTACAATTGAAGAACGTCAACAAAACATCCTTGTTCGGTACGATGGTGCACGACCGGCTTCCAATATAGGCCGTATCGGTGATGATAAGCCCGCACTCTTCGAGAACTTCGCGGGCAAGTGCCTCCTCCATGCTCTCTCCGCTTTCAGGTCGACCGCCCGGCAGCTCAAGTTCACCACGCGGGTTCCTCAGAAACAGCACTCTACCCGTCGCGTCCCTGATCACCGCTTTCACACTAATGGGATTCAAGACACACCTCCAACCGGGGCGTGCCCGCGTGCATAGGCAGGCTCCGCCACCAGCCGGCGCTGCCTCTCTGTAAGAAGAGATGCATTGAATGGACGCGAAGCTGTTCCTGTGTGGTTTGGCGTGGCAGGCAAAGCGGTCAGAGCCTCGTGTTCCGGCGGCCTGCGGAAGTAAGAATGATTGTTCATGTACCTCGCGAACACCGCACGACGCTGGCTTGATCCTGGAACCGCGTAGGTGCCATGAACCAATGCCTCCGAGAAGACCAGTGCATCCCCGGCATTCAGGTGAACGTGCCGTAGCAGTTCGTTGTCTTCTAGACGTCTACACGCGTCGGGAACAGGGAAATTGGCGCGGTGAGAGCCAGGGATGCAACAGAAGGAGAGTGTCCGTATTTTTGTGTTCGGGCGACGTGGGCTGCCCTGTGACAGCCCGGCTTCTTAGTACGGGCTCCGGATAAATCGGTCCCCGTAAAGTACGGCAAATTGGTTCATCGCGTTCTTCCAGCCGTGGCTGGTGCCTCCCCAGTTGGCCGTGATGTTGCGCAGCCCCAGCCAGATCAGCTTGATCGCCGCCTCGTCAGTTGGAAAATGCCCTCGGGTTTTGATGACCTTCCGCAGCTGCGCATTAACGCTCTCGATGGCGTTGGTGGTGTAGATGACACGACGGATCTCAGGTGGAAACGCGAAGAAGGGTATGACGCGGTCCCATGACCGTCGCCATGCCTGGGGCGCCGAGGGGTAGCGTTTGCCCAGCGGCGAGGCCTCCAGCGCTTCCAGGGCCTGTTCGGCGGACTCTGCATTGATGGCCTGGAGATGGGCTTCAGCTCGGCTGCGAGAGCCCTTCGATCCTTCCAGCCGGCGTAGTCCAAGCTGTTGCGTATGAGATGCACGATGCAGGTCTGGAGAGTGGTCGCTGGGGACCGCCGCCAGCGCCTCGGGCATGCCTTTAAGGCCATCGGTCACCGCTATCAGTACGTCCTCCACGCCGCGCGTCTTGAGGTCGTTGAAGACCTTCATCCAGAACTTGGCCCCTTCTGTGTTCTCGATCCAGATGCCCAGGACGTCGCGCACTTCCATCAGGTAGAACGCCTAATGCCAGATAGATCGCTTTGTTGCGCACTACGCCCTCGTCACGCACCTTGACGCGCAGGGCATCAAAGAACACCACCGGATACATCAGCTCCAGCGGACGCGTCTGCCACGCCGAAATCTCTTCCAGAACCTCGTCGGTCACCGAGCTGATGAAGTCCGCCGACACGTCTGTTCCATACTGTTCAGACAGAAACGCGCGGATGTCGCGGACGCTCATTCCGCGCGCGTACATCGCGACGATCTTGTCGTCAAAACCAGTGAAACGCCGCTCGTGCTTGGGAATCAGGATGGGCTGAAAGCTGCCATCCCGGTCCCGGGGAACGTCCAGTCGCAGGGGGCCATCCTCAGTCAGAACGGTCTTGCTGGACGTTCCGTTTCGCTGATTGCCGGTCGATTCCGGTCGCTCGCTTCCGGGTGGGTACCCCAGGTGATGGCCCAGCTCGCCCTTCAGTGCCCGCTCAATCAAGGCCTTTTTCAGGGCTGTGGTGATGTCCAGGATCTCGCCCGCGGTCGTCGCTCCGTTGGCAAGCTGCTCAACGAGCTCGGCAGGCAGGGTAGGCAGCTGACGGGCAGCGGCCTTGGCGGTCTTTTTCTTGGGTGGCATACATGATCCTTTTCAACATGTTATGCCCGAACACAAAATTCCTGACAGTCCCAACAGAAGTGGCTCTGCCCTGCCCCCATCTCGGTCAACGCATACTGGACGCCGATCAGCCCTGCGTGCACACGACCGTTCCGAACCCAATAGAAAATTCCTTCATCGAACATGTCGGCATGGTGATGCAGGTTCCCGGCACTACTGACGAATTGCTCATTGGCACAGAACATGTGATCCATGCGGAACTTCTCTCGAAAGACTGCAGCTAGAAAACGGAAGACAGGCTCAGGATCTACAAGCTGCCTCCACTCTTCGCCCCAGTCCAGATTGATGTCATGCAACGGCTCACCATCCAGATGTTTCGACCAGTACTCTTGCAGCTTCTTCAGATGACAAGGATTCAAGGCTTCGCGCAAAACGACGTAGCCATAGAGGTCGAACTCGAAGTAGAGCTCTTCGATGGATTTCAAGACAAATCACCCTCTTGTCCAAAATGGAGATTGATGCGCAGGCCATTCGCGCACTCATCGTTATCCAACATCGCCACATGAACATCCCGCCGACATCGCCTCAATCGTTTGTAAGAGAATTCCGGCGGGCACACATTTGAGACGGACCTCACACTTGTGAGGCGAACAGCTAAGCTTTTCCTCAGCGGCATCAGCGCGAATGGACGCAACTGCCTAGCTGTGGTCCGCAACACTGGGAAAAATGATCGAGCGAACTGTGACGCACTCCATCTGCGAAGTTGGATACACATCAAGGAAAACGAATCTTCAAACAAATACGAAATCCATTCGCGCACTCCAGCGCTACCGTGCATCTTCCTTTCCGCATCGGGACGCATCATGCACACCCCTGCTTTGCTGAGCACTGCCCTGCTGGTGGCTCTCGCCAGTGCCGCGCCGGCGCACGCCGCTTCTTCCCAGCAGTCGCGCAGCGCAACCACCGCTGCCAGCGACACCTGGAGCCCTACCCAGACCTACACCGCCGGTTGCGTGGTGATCTTCCAGGGCCGTTACTTCAAGGCCAAGTGGTGGGCGGATGCCGGTCAGTCGCCGGCACAGATCGACCCCGCGCAGCCGTGGTTGTCTCCCTGGGAAGAAGTGGCCGAAACCAAGCCCGGCTGTGATGGCGGTGGTGGTACCCCGGTGGACCCCGATCCAGACCCGGACCCGCTGGAACCGGTGCTGATTCCGCTCAGCAGCCTGCATGCCGATGAGGCCCGGCTGACCGACTTCCCGCTGATGCAGCAGACCCTGGCTTCTATCCGTACCCTGCCCAACGCAGAGGTCGAGGCGGTGCAGCCACTACGTCCGGCCAATCCGGAAAACGTGCGCCGGGTGGAAGCGCTGGTCAGAAACGAACAGTTCGAGTTCCTGTTCCCGCTGCGCGCGCCGGAATACACCTATCGCGGCTTCCTGCAGGCCTTCGCAAAGTTCCCGGCCATCTGCGCCACCTATACCGACGGTCGCGATTCCAACGCGATCTGCCGCAAGACCCTGGCCACGATGGTGGCGCATTTCGCACAGGAAACCGGCGGCCACGATGCGCACAGCGCCATCCCCGAGTGGCGGCAGGCGCTGGTGCACGTGCGCGAAATGGGCTGGAGCGAGGACCGCGCCGATGGCTATGCTGGCGAATGCAATCCCAGTACGTGGCAGGGCCAGACCTGGCCGTGCGGCACCTTTGCCGACGGCCCGAATGCCGGCCGCTACAAGAGCTACTTCGGGCGCGGGGCCAAGCAGCTTTCGTACAACTACAACTACGGGCCGTTCTCCGACGCCATGTTCGGCACTGTGCGCACCCTGCTCGACCGCCCGGATCTGGTCGCCGACACCTGGTTGAATCTGGCGAGCGCGGCGTTCTTCTACATGTACCCGCAGCCGCCGAAGCCATCGATGATGCATGTGATTGATGGCACGTGGCAGCCGAACGCGCATGATGTGGGCAACGGTCTGGTGCCCGGGTTCGGGGTGACCACGCAGATCATCAACGGTGGCGTGGAATGCGGCGGCAGCGCCGAACACCTGCAGTCGCAGAACCGCATTACCTACTACAAGGCGGCCGCGCAGTACTTCAATGTGCCGGTGCCCGGCAACGAGGTGCTGGGCTGCAAGGGCATGAAGCAGTTTGATGAAGGTGGTGCTGGCGCGCTGCCCATCTACTGGGAAGAGAACTACGACTGGGTGCCGGGGAACGTGGGCGGCCGCAGCTACCAGTGCAAGCTGGTGACGTACCAGACGCCCTATTCGGCGTTGAAGCCGGCCGATTACGTGAAGTGCGTGATCGACAAGTTCCCGAATGTCGAAGTGATTGAATAATCCGGAATACTGACGGTAGCGCCGGCCGTTGGCCGGCCCTCCGGATGCATCCCATGGGCCGGCCAACGGCCGGCGCTACCGGGATTAAGATTTCTTTTTCAGGCTTTCCGCGAACTGCACCTTGAACTGATCGAAGTCCAGGCCATCGGCCTGGGCTTCGGCATGCGCGGCGTCCTTCAGCGCATCGGAATACACCAGCCGCACCGGCGTGCCCTGGCGTTCGTGCAGTTCGGCCGCCTGCATGATCAGCGCCAGCACGCGCGCGGCGCTGGGGCTCTGCCCGGCAATGCGACCATCCATGCCCAGAACCCATTCGCCATCACGGCGGACAATGCCGGCCAGCAGCGTGCGCTGCTGGTCGCGCAGTTCCGCATGCGGCTCCACCGGCGAGGCATGGGCCTTTTCGCGGTTGGCTTCTTCGATTTCACGGCGCCGGCGCAGGTCGCGGCGCAGCTTGGAGGTGGTCGACATCAGGTACGTCCGGACTGCATCAATGGGGAAAGGATACCGCAGCGGGTCGCCAGGGCCGGCATTCAGGCCGGCTCGGCCAGCAGTGCGCGACGGCGTTCGCAGTGGCGCTCCCAGTACCAGAAGCTGGCCCCGATGGCGAAGAAGCCGCCATAGCCCAGCGCCAGATGCAGCGGCTGGCTGCTCAGCAGCGGCGAGACCATGCCGGCCACCACCGTGTTGATCATCAACTGCAGGAACATCTGCATCGACGAGGCCAGCCCGCGCTGGTGCGGGTACATGTCCAGTACCGCCAGGGCCAGGATCGGGAAGATCAGCGCCATGCCCACGCCGCCGAGGAAGATCGGCAGCACGGCCCAGGGCACCGCGATCTGCGTCACCGACAGCACATAAACCAGGTTCACGAGTGCCGACACGCCACACAGCGCGAAGCCGATGCTGACCTGACGCTGCGCGGTCATGCGCCCGGCCATGCGACCGGACAGGAACGAGCCCAGGGTCATGCCGCCAATGGTCGGGATGAACAGCCAGGCAAAGCCGCCCTCGCCCAGCTTCAGGTGCTGCATCACCAGCACCGGGGCCGAGGCGATGTACAGGAAGATGCCGGAGAAGTTGAACGCACCGGCCGCGGCCAGCCGCAGCAAGCGCGGGTTCGAGCCCATCCGCACATAACTGCGCAGCAGCGCGCCGGTGGACAGCGGCGTGCGCTCTTCCACGGGCAGGGTTTCCGGCAGCCACTTGCCGGTGGCCAGCAGCAGCAGCGCCGCAAAGCTGACCAGGAACCAGAAGATCAACGGCCAGTCGCCGCCCCCGAGCAGAATCCAGCCGCCGATGATCGGCGCAATGGCGGGGGCCACGCCGAAAATCATCGACACCTGGCTCATCAGCCGCTGAGCGTCCGCACCGTGGTACAGATCGCGGATGACCGCGCGGCCGACGATGACGCCGACGCCAGCCGACACGCCCTGCAGGGCGCGGAACACCAGCAGCGTGGTCAGGTCGCGCGACAGCGCGCAGCCGATGGAGGCGGCAATGAACACCACCAGCCCGCCCAGGATCACCCTCCGCCGCCCGAAGGCATCCGACAGCGGACCGTGCGCCAGGCTCATCAGCCCGTAGAACAGCAGGTACACGCTGACCGTCTGCTGCACCGCCACCTGGTCCACCTGCAGGCGCTCACCCAGCAGCAGGAAGGCCGGAAAGATGGTGTCGATCGAGAACGGACCGAACATGGCCAGGCCGGCCAGCAGCAGGGCCAAGCGACGCGTGGAGGGTGAGGCGGGTGTCATGGCTGGGTTCCGTCAGCGGCCTGCGCGAACGCAGGCAGGCACCGGCCCAAACCCGGGCGGTGCCTGATGAATACGAGAATCCGCTCATGATAGGCCGTTGCGTCGGCCAGTTCCATGCCCAAGGGGCTGAATGCGTACGGTTCGCAACCCGTGTTCATCTGCCGTGCGGCCGTTGTGCGGCGGGGGGCTGGGCTATAATCGCCGGGCAACATGGTGGGAGAAGCGGAGCGTCGTTTTGAGCCCCCGCTGCCGAAGGCGCAACGCCCGTAATCGCTCAGGCCCGATACCACCCGCAGCAAAACTCTGGAGAGACCGGCCAATGCCGGCGCCGAAGGGGCACGAAGCACGCAGCCGCGCGCTTTTAAACTCTCAGGCAAAAGGACAGAGGGGCACCCAGGAAGACCGGAAGGTCTTCTGAACGTGCGTGCCCACTCTTCCGGAAGCCAGCCATGTCCCAGAACACCCCTACCCTGCGCGAGCTTGAACACCACGCCGCGTTCGTCGAACGCCATATCGGCCCGAACGACGCTGAAATCGCGCAGATGCTCGACGTGGTCGGCCACGCCTCGCTGGACGCCCTGACCGACGCCATCGTGCCCGCCTCGATCAAGTCGCCCGCGCCGCTGGCGCTGCCCGATTCGCTGACCGAAGTGGAAGCACTGGCCAAGATCCGCGCCATTGCCGACAAGAACCAGGTCTTCCGCACCTTCATCGGCCAGGGCTACTACGGCACCCTGACCCCGAACGTCATCCTGCGCAACGTGCTGGAAAACCCGGCGTGGTACACCGCCTACACCCCGTACCAGGCCGAGATCTCGCAGGGCCGCATGGAAGCGCTGATCAACTTCCAGACCCTGTGTGCCGACCTCACCGGCATGGAGATCGCCAACGCCTCGCTGCTGGACGAAGCCACCGCCGCCGCTGAAGCAATGACCCTGGCCAAGCGTTCGGCCAAGAGCAAGTCCGACACCTTCTTCGTGCACGACGCCGTGCACCCGCAGACCCTGGAACTGCTACGCACCCGCGCCGAGCCGCTGGGCATCGTGCTGCGCGTGGGCACCCCGGCCGAAGCGCTGGAAGCCGATTCCTATGGCGTGCTGCTGCAGTACCCGGACACCTTCGGCCACATTGGCGACTACAAGGCGCTGGCCGATGCCGTGCATGCACGTGGCGGCCTGGTCGCCGTGGCCACCGACCTGCTGGCCCTGACCCTGATTGCCGCCCCCGGCGAATGGGGCGCGGACATCGTGGTCGGCAACAGCCAGCGTTTCGGCGTGCCGTTCGGCTTCGGTGGCCCGCATGCGGCCTTCATGGCCTGCCGTGACGCTTACAAGCGCTCGATGCCGGGCCGCCTGATCGGTGTCTCCATCGATGCCCAGGGCAACCCGGCCTACCGCCTGACCCTGCAGACCCGCGAGCAGCACATCCGCCGCGAGAAGGCCACCTCCAACATCTGCACCGCGCAGGTGCTGCTGGCAGTGATGGCCTCGATGTACGCCGTGTACCACGGTCCGGAAGGCCTGACCCGCATTGCCCGCCGCACCCACCGCCTGGCCGCGATTCTGGCCGCCGCGCTGCGCGACGCTGGCGTCAACGTCGGCGAGCACTTCTTCGACACCCTGCACGTCAAGGACATCGACGCTGCTGCCATCCACGCCAAGGCCGCCGCCGCCCGCATCAACCTGCGCGCCATCGACAGCGAAGCCGTGGGCATCAGCCTGGACGAAACCACCACCCGCGCCGACATCGTCGCGCTGGGCCAGCTGTTCGGTGCCGTCGTCGACGTGGACGCGCTGGACATCGCCACCGCCGACGCCCTGCCGGCGGATCTGGTGCGTACCAGCGAATTCCTGACCCACCCGGTGTTCAACACCCACCACAGCGAACATGAGCTGCTGCGTTACCTGCGCTCGCTGGCCGACAAGGACCTGGCCATGGATCGCACCATGATCCCGCTGGGCAGCTGCACCATGAAGCTCAACGCCACCGCCGAGATGATTCCGGTGACCTGGCCGGAGTTCGCCAACATCCACCCGCTGGCCCCGGCCGACCAGTCCATCGGTTACAAGGAGCTGATCGACGGCCTGGAAGCGATGCTGGTGGAGTGCACCGGTTACGACGCCGTCAGCCTGCAGCCGAACTCCGGCGCGCAGGGCGAATACGCCGGCCTGCTGGCCATTCGCGCCTACCACCGCTCGCGCGGTGAGGGCCACCGCGATATCTGCCTGATTCCGGACTCCGCGCACGGCACCAACCCGGCCTCGGCGCAGATGTGCGGCATGAAGGTAGTGGTGACCAAGACCGACGCCAACGGCAACGTGGACGTCGAGGACATCCGCCTCAACGCCGAGAAGTACAGCGACCGTCTGGCCGCGCTGATGGTGACCTACCCGTCCACCCACGGCGTGTTCGAGGAAGAGATCGTCGAGATCTGCAACATCGTTCATCAGCACGGCGGCCAGGTGTACACCGACGGTGCCAACATGAACGCCCTGGTCGGCGTGGCCAAGCCGGGCAAGTGGGGTTCGGACGTTTCGCACCTGAACCTGCACAAGACCTTCTGCATTCCGCACGGCGGCGGCGGCCCGGGCGTGGGCCCTTGTGCGGTGAAGTCGCACCTGGCTCCGTTCCTGCCCAAGGTACTGGGCGGCGAAGGCGATGTGGGCATGGTCAGCGCGGCCAGCTTCGGCAGCGCCTCGATCCTGCCGATCAGCTGGATGTACATCACCCTGATGGGCACCGCCGGTCTGCGCAAGGCCACCCAGGTGGCCCTGCTCAATGCCAACTACATCGCCAAGCGTCTGGCTCCGCACTTCAAGACCCTGTACACCGGTCGCAACGGTCTTGTCGCACACGAGTGCATCCTGGACGTGCGCCCGCTGGAGAAGACCTCGGGTGTTGTGGCGGAAGACGTGGCCAAGCGCCTGATCGACTTCGGCTTCCACGCCCCCACCCTGAGCTTCCCGGTGGCCGGCACGCTGATGGTGGAACCGACCGAAAGCGAATCGCTGCATGAGCTGGATCGCTTCATCAATGCGATGATCCAGATCCGCGAGGAAATCGCCGCGATTGAAGATGGCCGTCTGGATCGTGAAGACAATCCGCTGAAGAACGCTCCGCACACCGCCACCGCCGTGTCGGGCAGCGAGTGGGAACACGCCTACCCGCGCGAACTGGCCGCCTTCCCGCTGGCCAGCCTGAAGCAGCAGAAGTACTGGCCGCCGGTGGCCCGCGTGGACAACGTGTACGGCGACAAGAACGTGATGTGCGCGTGCATTCCGATTGATGCGTACAAGGAAGATGAGGGTGTGGCGGTTTAAGGCTGCTGCACGCTGATGGAAACGATGACGGCCCGCGCAAGCGGGCCGTTTTTGTTGGCGCGGAATGATTGCGATGACGCGCATGGCACGTCACTACGCGGGATGTCGGAATGCCCGGCAGCCCTGGAGCCCTGGAGCCCGGGTGGCCGGATGCTGGAATGCTGGAATGCTGGAATGCTGGAATGCTGGAATTCAACGGTAGGGTCGCACGACAGTCGACCGCCGATAACGGTGATAGGCACTTTTGGGCATGAACCGAGAGTGTCCGTATTTTTGTGTTCGGGCGACGTGGGCTGCCCTGTGACAGCCCGGCTTCTTAGTACGGGCTCCGGATAAATCGGTCCCCGTAAAGTACGGCAAATTGGTTCATCGCGTTCTTCCAGCCGTGGCTGGTGCCTCCCCAGTTGGCCGTGATGTTGCGCAGCCCCAGCCAGATCAGCTTGATCGCCGCCTCGTCAGTTGGAAAATGCCCTCGGGTTTTGATGACCTTCCGCAGCTGCGCATTAACGCTCTCGATGGCGTTGGTGGTGTAGATGACACGACGGATCTCAGGTGGAAACGCGAAGAAGGGTATGACGCGGTCCCATGACCGTCGCCATGCCTGGGGCGCCGAGGGGTAGCGTTTGCCCAGCGGCGAGGCCTCCAGCGCTTCCAGGGCCTGTTCGGCGGACTCTGCATTGATGGCCTGGTAGATGGGCTTCAGCTCGGCTGCGAGAGCCCTTCGATCCTTCCAGCCGGCGTAGTCCAAGCTGTTGCGGATGAGATGCACGATGCAGGTCTGGAGAGTGGTCGCTGGGTAGACCGCCGCCAGCGCCTCGGGCATGCCTTTAAGGCCATCGGTCACCGCTATCAGTACGTCCTCCACGCCGCGCGTCTTGAGGTCGTTGAAGACCTTCATCCAGAACTTGGCCCCTTCTGTGTTCTCGATCCAGATGCCCAGGATGTCGCGACTTCCATCAGGTAGAACGCCTAATGCCAGATAGATCGCTTTGTTGCGCACTACGCCCTCGTCACGCACCTTGACGCGCAGGGCATCAAAGAACACCACCGGATACATCAGCTCCAGCGGACGCGTCTGCCACGCCGAAATCTCTTCCAGAACCTCGTCGGTCACCGAGCTGATGAAGTCCGCCGACACGTCTGTTCCATACTGTTCAGACAGAAACGCGCGGATGTCGCGGACGCTCATTCCGCGCGCGTACATCGCGACGATCTTGTCGTCAAAACCAGTGAAACGCCGCTCGTGCTTGGGAATCAGGATGGGCTGGAAGCTGCCATCCCGGTCCCGGGGAACGTCCAGTCGCAGGGGGCCATCCTCAGTCAGAACGGTTTTGCTGGACGTTCCATTTCGCTGATTGCCGGTCGATTCCGGTCGCTCGCTTCCGGGTGGGTACCCCAGGTGATGGCCCAGCTCGCCCTTCAGTGCCCGCTCAATCAAGGCCTTTTTCAGGGCTGTGGTGATGTCCAGGATCTCGCCCGCGGTCGTCGCTCCGTTGGCAAGCTGCTCAACGAGCTCGGCAGGCAGGGTAGGCAGCTGACGGGCAGCGGCCTTGGCGGTCATTTTCTTGGGTGGCATACATGATCCTTTTCAACATGTTATGCCCGAACACAAAATTCCTGACAGTCCCCATGAACCTGCATCGAAACAGGCTTACGGTCTGCCCCGCCACGGCTAACGATGCGCGAATCTTGAAACCCGCGATTCGTTCAAATCACTATCGTCATGGGTCACTCATAAATGCGCCGCAATAGACGGCGTCATCCATGCCAAACGAAATCTCCCAAAAGCCAAGCTTCATTCCGCAGAGGCAATCAATCCACCGCCATATCGACCTCAACGTCGAGCCAGCTACAGCGGCCCCCTCGACCGCCAACCGAATGGACGTGACGATCGCAAATGCGTCCGCCTCATGGGCACATGAGCTGACTCCGCAGAAGGAGACGTATGAGGACGCATACCTCGTAGAACTCATGCGAACCATCGATGCAACCGGGGAATCGCCAGTTGACCCCAATCTCCCCCTCGAACAAAGACCCACTGTGTTCGCCGACGAAGTGCCGGGCATCATTGCCGACATCTACGGATGGGTCCCCGTTCCCAGAGCAGCGCCGCTGAATCCGAAGTTCATTGGCAACGTGCCCAGCGCCGTTCATGTGAGTAACGACGGCGGATTCAACCCCGGGCAGCTCGCAGCCTGACTCGGCAATGAAAGCCACCACCACTGAGGAATGAAACACGGCCCGCGCTGGCGGGCCGCTTCATTGCGCCGCCCACCAATCAACCTACATTAACTCCAAGTGAGCCACGCCCATGATGCCAAAGCACCTCCTTGCTCCTGCGCCGATCAATTACGCAACATCATTCACTTCCTCCTCGAACACAGCGAACCCCCAAACTCTCGACGCATCACCCGATTCCATCTTCAATGCGGCAAGCGCCGCACTGATTACCGCGCATCGCTCGCTCAGCGATGCCAACTTGAACACGCTGCAGACAGGCTGTTTCACCACACACGAAAGGTCATATCCTGAACTTTCGTCACTGCACGCAGGCACTTCGGAAGCCTCGACTCACGGGGATGAAGCTACTGACACACGGCATCGCACCGAAGTGAAACGATTGGCGAAAGAGATGGTGCGTTCTACCACAGTGGCAACGGCTGTAACCGGAGTGAGTGCACCGGTTTTCGTTGGTAATCTAGCGCACGCTCGGACCTGATCCGGCTGCTCGCGTTGACGCGCACCGCGCGTCGCTACGCTGGATAAGGCGTCGCATCACCGCGCAGAATGCTGCCCGGCAGGGTCGCACGACAGTCGACCGCCGGTAGCGGCGATCGGCACGGTGGGGCATGATATCCGACGGAGAAGCGCTTCTTCGTTCGAGGGTCATGCCCTAACGCACGGATTGGCGATATCGGCGGTCGACTGTCGTGCGACCCTACCGGATTTCCTGCGCCGGGTATCTCATAGGTGGCCTGTCCGCCAATACACAACGGCCCGCTTTCCGCGGGCCGTTTGTCATTCATTCTTCGATGCGGTTCCGCCTGACCCGCCGCGCCACTTCACTGCTGACCGCAATGAACGCGGTCAGCGCGGCCATCGACAGGAACTGCACCCGGGTCACCTCTTCCGACAACAGCAGCCCGAAGATCAGCACCAGGATGCCCAGCGCGCCGACGGTGAGATACGGATACCCCGCCATGCGGAAAGGCAGGCGCGTGCCATCACGATTGGCCCGGTGCCGCAGGATCAGCTGCGACAGCAGCGACATGGTCCACACCAGCAGGCAGGTGGAACCCACGATGTTCAGCAGCACCGGCAGCACCTTGTTCGGGAACATCAGCTCCATCACGGTGGCGGCAAACCCAAACAGCACACTCGCCAGCACAGCGATGATCGGCACCTGGCGCGGGTCGGTCCAGCCGAGCACGGCCGGCGCTTCGCGGCGCTGGGCCAGCGAATAGATCATGCGCGAGGCACCGTACAGGTTGGCGTTGAGCGCCGACAGCAGGGCAATCACCGCGATCAGGGTAATGGCGGTCGCCGCACCCGGAATCTTCGCCACTTCCAGCACGGCCGCAAACGGCGAGCTCAGCGCTTCACTGTTCCATGGCACCACAGCGATGATCACGCTGAGCGAGCCGATGTAGAACACCAGGATGCGCCACGCCACGGTGCGGATGGCACGGGCGATGCTGCGCTCGGGGTCTTCGGTTTCCGCGGCGGCCACCGCCACGATCTCCGTGCCGCCGAACGCGAACACCACCACCAGCAGCGCTGCACCGATGCCGGCCAGCCCGTTCGGAGCAAATCCGCCGTGCTGGGTGAAGTTGCTCAGGCCCGGCGAGGTCACATTCGGCAACCAGCCCATCAGCAGCGCCACGCCGATCAGGATGAAGCCGATGATCGCCACTACCTTCAGAATGGCGAACCAGAATTCGAATTCACCGAAGTTGCGCACGCCCAGCAGATTGATGGCGGTGAAGAACACCATAAATGCCAGCGCAGCCATCGGGACCGGAATGACCGGCCAGACCGTGGCCAGCAAGCCGGCCGCGCCCACCGCCTCGGCGGCGATGACGATGACCAGCTGCACCCACCACAGCCAGCCGACGGTGGCCCCGGCGGTGGCTCCCATGGCGTCGGCGGCGTAGACCGAGAACGCGCCACTGGTCGGCTTGGCCGCCGCCATTTCGCCCAGCGCGTTCATGACGATGATGACCAGGGTGCCGGCCAGCAGGTAGGACAGCAGCACCGCCGGACCGGCGGCGGCCACGCCCACGCCGGAGCCCAGGAACAGGCCCGCGCCGATGGCGCTGCCCAGACCCATCATGATCAGCTGGCGAGGTTTCAACGCGTGGCCCAGGCGGGCGTTGGACGAAGCGGGTGCAGCCGGGTTCTGGGATGCGGGCATCGGAAGTCGAAGGCGGGCAACAGGTGCGACACGATACCGTGTATGACGCACCGGCGGGATAGGCCGAAAGCCCACCCCGGCGATGAATCAGTCCGCGCCGGCGTCGTCGCCGCGCCCGGATACCTGCACCCGGTAGGCCCGGGGCGACACCCCCACTTCGGCTTTGAACTTGCGGGTAAACGCACTCTGGTCAGTGAAACCGCAGGCCTGGCCGACGCTGGCGATACTTTCGCTGCCATGCAGCAAATGCATCGCCATCTGGATGCGCAGGCGGGTCAGCACCTGCTGCGGGGTCATCTGGAACACCTTGCGGAAGCTCCGCTCCAGCTTCGACAGCGAGAAGCCGGTGATGTCCAGCAGGGTCTGCATGCGGACGTTTTCGGCGTAGTGTGCGTTCAAGTGCGCCAGCGCCAGCCGCAACTGCTCGTACTGGGTGCCCAGGCTGTCCTTCTGGCCGAGGTCGCGGGAAATGCCGATCACCCCCTCGATCCGCCCGTCCACCCGCAGCGGCCGCTTGCAGGTGAGGCACCAGCCCGGCTCGCGGTTGGCGAACAGGTGCAGCTCCATCAGGTTCTCGATCACCTGGCCGGCGAGTACCTGGGCGTCCTGGGTGGCGTAATCGGCGCTGAGCCCGGTCGGGTAGATCTCGGCCGCGGTGCGCCCGATGATCTCCTTGCGCGAGCGCAGCCCCAGCCGGCGCAGCATGGTCTGGTTGATATGTGTGTAACGGCCGTCGCGGTCCTTCATGAAGAACAGCACGTCGGGAATGGCGTCAAACAGGGCTTCGATATCGGCAGGTTCGACGCGCATGCGGAGGCAGACGGCAGCAGGACGGGGGGACGTTCAGGATACCGCCCCTGTCGCTTTCCACCCAACAGCACACCGTGTGATGTGAAGCACAAGTCGAAGAAGAGAGGAAAACTCCTACCCACGATTAACGGCCCAGCCGCGAAGGTGGAGCGATCCCCTGCCAGCCCGGAGTGCCTCATGGCCGCCAGCAAGCCCCGCAGCAAGTCCGCCCCCAAGCGCAACCCCGCCCCCGCCGCCGAGGTGCGCGGCAACGCCGACGAACTGCACCAGCAGGCGGGCGGCGGCCACCCGGTGCTGACCACCAACCAGGGCATTCCGGTCGGCGACAACCAGAATTCGCTGCGCCCCACCCCGCGCGGGCCGACCCTGCTGGAAGATTTCATCCTGCGCGAGAAGATCACCCACTTCGACCACGAGCGCATTCCCGAGCGCATCGTGCACGCGCGCGGAAGCGCCGCACATGGCTACTTCGAACTGACCCGCTCGCTGCACGAATTCACCCGCGCCCGCGTCCTCACCGAGGTGGGCGTGCGCACGCCGGTGTTCACCCGCTTCTCCACCGTGGCCGGCGGGGCCGGTTCGGTGGATACCCCGCGCGACGTGCGCGGCTTCGCGGTGAAGTTCTACACCCCGGAGGGCAATTGGGACCTGGTGGGTAACAACATCCCGGTGTTCTTCATCCAGGATGCAATGAAGTTCCCCGATTTGGTGCACTCCGTGAAGATGGAACCGGATCGCGCCTTCCCGCAGGCAGCCAGCGCGCATGACACCTTCTGGGACTTCATCTCGCTGATGCCCGAGTCCATGCACATGATCATGTGGGCGATGAGCGACCGTGGCATTCCGCGCTCGCTGAGGATGATCGAGGGCTTCGGCGTGCACAGCTTCCGCCTGCTCAACGATGCTGGCGAATCCACCTTCGTCAAATTCCACTGGCGGCCGAAGCTGGGCATCCAGTCCACGGTGTGGGACGAGGCACTGAAGCTGCAGGCCGCCGACAACGACTACCACCGCCGCGACCTGTTCGAGGCCATCACCGCCGGCGATTTCCCCGAATGGGAGTTGGCGGTGCAGCTGTTCAGCGAGGACGACGCCGCCGGCTTCCCGTTCGACCACCTGGACCCGACCAAGATCATCCCCGAATCGCTGGTGCCGCTGACCGTGATCGGGCGCATGGTGCTGGACCGCTGGCCGGACAACTTCTTCGCCGAAACCGAACAGGTCGCATACTGCCCGGCCAACGTGCCGCCGGGCATCGACTTCAGCAACGACCCGCTGCTGCAGGGTCGGCTGTTCTCCTATCTGGATACGCAGTTGATCCGTCTGGGCGGACCGAACTTCCACCAGATTCCGGTCAACGCCCCGAAGTGCCCGTTCGCCAACCACCAGCGCGACGGCCATATGCAGATGCGCGTTCCCAAGGGCCGGGTGGCCTATGATCCCAGTTCCCTGGAAGACGACAGCCCCCGCGAAAGCGCCGACGGCTTCCCGAGCCATGCCACCCCGGCCGACGATGGCGTGAAGGGGCGCGTACGCGCAGAGAGTTTTGCCGACCACTACAGCCAGGCGCGGCTGTTCTTCCGAAGCCTGGAGGCCCCTGAGCAGGCACACCTGGCCTCGGCACTGGTGTTCGAGCTCTCCAAGGTGGAAACAGCGAAGGTGCGTGAGCGCACCGTCAGCCACCTGCGCAACATCGACGAAAGCCTGGCCAAGCGCGTGGCCGATGGCCTTGGCCTGAGCAATCTGCCCGACCCGGCCCCGACGGCCACGCCGGCGCAGGACCTGCCCAAGGCCCCGGAAGTGCGCATCATCGGCCGCACCAAGGACACATTGAAGGGCCGCTGCATTGGCATTCTGTTCGACGAAGGATCCGACGCCGGCCTGATCAGCAACCTGCGCAAAGCGGCCGAGAAGGCCGGTGCCCAGGTGAAGCTGGTCGCCCCCAAGGTGGGCGGCGGTACCTTGAGCGACGGCAAGCGCCAGGCTGCCGACGGCCAATTGGCCGGCACGCCCTCGGTGGTGTTCGACGCCGTGGCGGTGGTATTGAGCGCCGAGGCCGGGAAACGCCTCAGCAAGGAGGCGGCCGCGATTGATTTCGTCAGCTTCGCGTGGGCGCATCTGAAGGCGATTGCCGCCGACGAAGGTGGTCAGGCGCTGCTGAAGACCGCCCGCGTAGGCAACGACCCCGGCGTGGTGGAAGCTGAAGACGCCAAGGCCTTCCTGACCGCCGCCGCCACCCGTCAGTGGGCGCGCGAACCGAAGCTGCGCACCCTGGCGTAACCGAGGAGACAGAACATGCCCCGTGGAGACAAATCCAGCTACACCGACAAGCAGAAGCGGCAGGCCGAGCACATCGAGGAAAGCGAAAAGGAGCAAGGCCGAAGCGACGGAGCCGCCGCCCGAATCGCGTGGGCCACGGTGAACAAACAGGACGGCGGCGGGAAGAAGAAGCCGGCGAAGAAGGCGGCCAAGAAGGCTGCGAAGAAGGCCACGAAGAAGGTCGCCAAGAAGGCCACCAAGAAGACTGCAAAAAAGGCAGCAAAGAAGGCCCCAGCGAAAAAGGCAGCCAAGAAAGCCACCAAGAAGGCCGCAAAGAGTTCTACCCGGAAGACTACAAAGAAGGCCCCGGCGAAAAAGACAGCCACGAAGAAGGCCGCGACCAAGAAATCAGCAAAGAAAGCGACCAAAAAGACCGCTGCAAAAAAGACGGCGAAGAAGAGAACCCGGTAGGGTCGATCGCAAGACGACCGCCGATAGCACTGCAACATTCCTTAACGCATGACCCCAAAACCGGAACCAAAACCACGGGGCGCCGAACAACCCGGCACCCCGTGGGCCGGCCAACGGCCGGCGCTACCGGCTAACATTCCTTGAGCTTGGTGGCCTTATCCACCACCAACCTCAAACCGTCCTCAACGGGGATCAACCTCAGCTCGGTGCCCACATCAATACGCAGCCGGATCAACCACATTCCCCGCAGCTTGATGCACGGCACCTGCTCTTCCCCATACCGGTCCTTCGACCCGGGGTAATTGACCGCCTGCACCTTGAGCCGCTTCGGCACCTGCCAATGCAGCACCTTCGGACGGCTCTTGCTGCCGTCGCGCTCACCTGAACCAGAATCGCCTTTCATCGAACGTCCTCATGCCTTGCATGTTCCCCGCCGGGATGGCGGGGAAATCGGGAGGCTGAAATCCGCAAGTCGAGCGAAACGGAGTGACGTATTTCCCGAGGGTGTTGTATTGCGCCACCCTCCCGATACAGGACGTCCTTTGCTACTCACTCGACTTAGGAGATTTCAGTCTCCGATGCACACCATGCGCGATGACGCATGCCTAATGATCTACAAATTGCTGCAAGATTCTGGAGTTCTGATGGGTGGAAAAACAGGTCGTTCGCGGGGGGACTGTCAGGAATTTTGTGTTCGGGCATAACATGTTGAAAAGGATCATGTATGCCACCCAAGAAAATGACCGCCAAGGCCGCTGCCCGTCAGCTGCCTACCCTGCCTGCCGAGCTCGTTGAGCAGCTTGCCAACGGAGCGACGACCGCGGGCGAGATCCTGGACATCACCACAGCCCTGAAAAAGGCCTTGATTGAGCGGGCACTGAAGGGCGAGCTGGGCCATCACCTGGGGTACCCACCCGGAAGCGAGCGACCGGAATCGACCGGCAATCAGCGAAATGGAACGTCCAGCAAAACCGTTCTGACTGAGGATGGCCCCCTGCGACTGGACGTTCCCCGGGACCGGGATGGCAGCTTCCAGCCCATCCTGATTCCCAAGCACGAGCGGCGTTTCACTGGTTTTGACGACAAGATCGTCGCGATGTACGCGCGCGGAATGAGCGTCCGCGACATCCGCGCGTTTCTGTCTGAACAGTATGGAACAGACGTGTCGGCGGACTTCATCAGCTCGGTGACCGACGAGGTTCTGGAAGAGATTTCGGCGTGGCAGACGCGTCCGCTGGAGCTGATGTATCCGGTGGTGTTCTTTGATGCCCTGCGCGTCAAGGTGCGTGACGAGGGCGTAGTGCGCAACAAAGCGATCTATCTGGCATTAGGCGTTCTACCTGATGGAAGTCGCGACATCCTGGGCATCTGGATCGAGAACACAGAAGGGGCCAAGTTCTGGATGAAGGTCTTCAACGACCTCAAGACGCGCGGCGTGGAGGACGTACTGATAGCGGTGACCGATGGCCTTAAAGGCATGCCCGAGGCGCTGGCGGCGGTCTACCCAGCGACCACTCTCCAGACCTGCATCGTGCATCTCATCCGCAACAGCTTGGACTACGCCGGCTGGAAGGATCGAAGGGCTCTCGCAGCCGAGCTGAAGCCCATCTACCAGGCCATCAATGCAGAGTCCGCCGAACAGGCCCTGGAAGCGCTGGAGGCCTCGCCGCTGGGCAAACGCTACCCCTCGGCGCCCCAGGCATGGCGACGGTCATGGGACCGCGTCATACCCTTCTTCGCGTTTCCACCTGAGATCCGTCGTGTCATCTACACCACCAACGCCATCGAGAGCGTTAATGCGCAGCTGCGGAAGGTCATCAAAACCCGAGGGCATTTTCCAACTGACGAGGCGGCGATCAAGCTGATCTGGCTGGGGCTGCGCAACATCACGGCCAACTGGGGAGGCACCAGCCACGGCTGGAAGAACGCGATGAACCAATTTGCCGTACTTTACGGGGACCGATTTATCCGGAGCCCGTACTAAGAAGCCGGGCTGTCACAGGGCAGCCCACGTCGCCCGAACACAAAAATACGGACACT
Source organism: Stenotrophomonas oahuensis (assembly GCF_031834595.1). Classification (NCBI taxonomy): domain Bacteria; kingdom Pseudomonadati; phylum Pseudomonadota; class Gammaproteobacteria; order Lysobacterales; family Lysobacteraceae; genus Stenotrophomonas; species Stenotrophomonas oahuensis. The sequence goes on from NZ_CP115541.1 coordinate 421,412, forward strand.
CTCTTCGCGGGCAACACAGCGCATCGCCTTCTGCACCATCAGAAAGTGGATTACGTCATACCTGTCACTGCTGGCGCATATCCACCAAACCTATGACGATCACTGACACGGCCGAGTAACAGCGAAGGCCCCACCGACTCCACTCTTCCCTGACGTAACTGGCCACCACTGCGTCAATCGAAGCCAACCTCCGCTTCGCCGCGCTCACGCTCACCCAGTCTTCCGCGCGTTACGGGCCGCAGCAATGGCTGGCGTGGACTGTGCCGGAATCAAGATCGCGTCACCGCACACGTCGCAGGCACCGACCAAGACGTCATGCGCGATCCCATTTCCATCTCTGAATGGAACGTCCTGGTGAACGAACGTCACGGTCACGCGACCGTCCCTGTGACACAGGGCACTTTTTCTGTCACCCGGATTGAATAGCTTCATGTGTATGCGCCAACGATCACTGATCCGTTCTTATAGATGTGACGAGCCATGAGGGCTTGCAGCATTTGCTCACTCGAGACCCACGGCACCGCTAGGCGCGGGTCGACATGGCGAGAAGCGACTGGCACCGAGCGACGGCCAATCCCGTAGGACCATGGAAGCGCAGCTCTAGCGCTGACCTCCGCCGCCCCAGCGGCCGTTTGTACTCCGGCCACGCACCCACTCGGGCTAACATGCCCCCCGACGCCCGCCCATATCGAAAGGCACCCGACGATGGCTCCGAACAAGCACCCGACCCGGCAAGGTCGCATCCGGGCGGCAGCGGGACCTCCGGGTCGACCACACAGCGCTGAAGCAGCCTTTCCGGCGCCGTTGCACTCAGATTGAACCGGACCCACATCTGATTGGAGTCGAGGTTGTGCGATTACACGATGTCGGTAGCGTCTGCGGGGATATCTGCGGGCAACCAACCACGGGCGAAGGAGCCATCGCGCGCGGCGTCGGCGCGGGTTGGGTAATGGCGGGTCTGTGACTCGCCGGGAAGCTCTACGCATGAGCAGAGCAGCAGGCAGATGACGATTCCTGCAGAACTTGTTCTCGCAGACCCCGAAGGCCAGGATATCCAACGGTCGCGCATGGTCATTCCATCCAGGCATCTGGCAGCGAAGTCATACCACTACGATGTCCGTCCGACGACCTCAACCATGAGCTGCTCCTTGGTACGGACTCCACTTGGCAGATAGCATTCGTACCCCGCTGCGACCAATCGACAATGCGCCAGAGCCTCGTCCTTCTTCCCGAGCTCGATCAGTATCACGGCTAGATGCATCCGAGATGCATCGGTGTAGTACCCAAACCCTGCTGCCTCCCCCATCTCCACCGCTCGCAGAAACGACAGCGCCGCATCCTCGATGCGGCCATCCCGCCACTGCGCAATACCCAGGTGGAATCTATCGGCTGGCTCCCAGTCGCCCAGCGCGACGAGGCGCTCCAGATCGACTATCTGGAGGTCTCTCTGCCGGAGGGATGCGTAGACATCTGCACGGGCACGGAGTCCTGCCCTTTGCGTCACCTCGTGATTGATCAGCGCTTGGCATAGAGCCAGGGCGGCTGGAGTGTCGGAGGACGTTACCAGCGCTTCGATCGTTTTCAGGATCGTGTTGAGGTCCTCTTCGCTTGTCGGCAGTGCCATCACCATTCCCCCTCGTGCATTTCAGGCTCCGGTGTTTCTGGTAGACCCACGTACCGCAGCCACGCAGGGCGTGGCTCTACGTGGTGGTTTTGTGGGTGACATAGCCGCGCAGCCAATCGGCGATCACGCCTGCGGCGGCATCGGCGCGGGCCTGCAGCAACAGGTGGGGGCCGTCGAGGGTGACCCAGCGCGCCTGCGGTGCCAGCCGCTGCAGCGCCTGCACGCTGATCGGCCACAGCAGGCGGTCATGGCGTGCCAGCAACCCGAGCAACGGCACCTGCAGGCTGCGCAGCGGCTTGCGTGCATCCACGCGCAGTGTGGCCGCGGCGCGCTGGCGCAGCACGTTGGCCGGTACTTCGTTCAAAGCCTTTTCCAGCGCTTGACGGGTTTCGCCGGTGCACCAGCGGCCCAGCAGCAGCGGCACCAGCACCGCCAGGGGTGGCAGCGGCCAGGCCGGTGCGAGCAGATTGGCGAACGCGGCGGGAACCGGCACGGGACGATGCGCAAAGGTCGTTGACAGCACCACGCCACGCAGCGCGGGCGGGGCCTGCGCGGCCAGCAGCACGGCCAAGGGACCGGCGAAGGATTCACCGAGCAGCACGAACGGGGTTTGCGGCAATTGCAGGCGTACGCGCGCGGCCAGTGTGGCGTAGTCCTGCGGGCCATCCTGTGGATAGCGCAGCACCTGCGCGGGCACGCCACGTGCGGCCAGTGCGTCCAGCAACGGGGTGGTCAGCAGGCCGGTGCCGTCCAGACCGGGCAGCACCACCAGGGTGGGTTGAGCGTCCATGCAGGCAGCCACAACAGCGGGGGGCACCTGCATGGTGGCATGCGGGCGGTGACGGGTTCAACGCCCTGCCCTGCCTTGACGGCGGTGGCCGGGCGTGGGCGATACTCGCGCTCTACTGCAGGATGCGTTCCACAAGGGGGATGACAGATGAAAAAGTTCGTACGGGCGCTGGCCACGCTGGCCCTGCTGCTGCCGTTGGGTGCGGGTGCGCAGAACTCATTGATGCCGGAAGGATCGGCCACCAAGGCGGACGGTGATTTTTCAGCCTCGCTGCTGATTACCGCCGATCCGAACTGGCAGCAGGAATGGGAAGCCCCCAAAGGTGAGGTGCCGAACTTCCGGCTGGCGGATTCGGTTGCCGTGGGCGGCGATCTGTATGTGCTGGCGTTCCTCAGCAACCCGAAGCTGGACGAGGCCGGTATGACCAACGTTCGCTGCGACCTGAAAGTGGCGCACCCGGATGGCACGCTGAGCAGCAACGATCATGACCTGCCCTGCTTCGTGACCCGGTTGGAAAGCGATCCGAAGCGGGTTTACCTGTCGTCGGTGGGGCTGAAGTTCACGGCCGAGGAAGGCGATGCGCAGGGCACGTGGACCGTGGGCATGACAGTGCATGACAAGAACCGTGGGGTGACGTTGCCGTTGGAAGCGACGTTCGAATTGCGGTGAGAGGTCACGACCAACGGTCGTGACCTACCGGGTGTTTGATCGCAAGGTAGATCACGACCGTTGGTCGTGATCCACGCATACCTCACGCAGCACGCAGCGTGCTGCGCACCCCGCCCTGCTGCTCCAGCTTGAACACCGCCACCGCCTCGTTCAGCGACTGCGCCTGCTCTTCCAGCGCGCGGCTGGCGGCGGTGGCTTCCTCCACCAGCGCGGCGTTCTGCTGGGTCACCTGGTCCATCTGCACCACTACCTGATTGACCTGCTCGATACCTGCGGCCTGTTCCTTGGTGGCCGCGGCGATGTCGCTCATCAACTGATTGGTGCGCGAACTGGCCTGGGTCAGCCGTGCGATGGCGGCTTCCGATTCCACTGTGACGTTGAGACCGGTTTTCACCTTGTCGCTGGCGACGTCGATCAGGTCCTTGATCTCCTTCGCCGCCGTGCCGGCACGCTGGGCCAGCGTGCGCACTTCACTGGCCACCACGGCGAAGCCACGGCCGTTCTCACCGGCACGCGCCGCTTCCACGGCGGCATTGAGCGCGAGGATGTTGGTCTGGAACGCAATGCCGTCGATGACCGAGGAGATTTCGGAAATGCGCGCGGATGACTGATCGATCTCGCCCATCACCGCCGCCATCTGCGCGATGGCCTGCTCGGTGGCACGTACGGCAGCACCGGCGGCATGGGCCTCCTGGTCGGCCTGGTTGGCCAGTTCGGCGTTCTGGCGCACGGTGGAGGTGAGTTCCTCCATCGAGGCGGCGGCCTCTTCCAGGTTGGCTGCCTGCTGTTCGGTGCGGCGCGACAGGTCGCTGTGGCCGGCGGCCAGTTCCTGGGCGGCATTGTTGATGCTGCCGGCCGCGCCTTGGATCTGCTGCACGATGCCGGTCAGCTGCGCGGCGGTGACATTGGCGTCGTCGCGCATCTGCGCGAATACACCCTGATACTGGCCGCTCATGCGCTCGGTGAGGTCGCCGGTGGAGATGGCGCGCAGCACGGTGGAGAGGTCAGCGATGCTGGACTGCGAAGCCGCCATCATGCCGTTGAGGTTGGCGACCATGGCCTGGAACTGGAACTGGAAGGCGGCTTCGTCACCGCGCACGCTGAAATCACCGGCGCGGGCGGCGGCGGCCAGGGTGTCGATGCTGTGGTTGATGGCGGTCAGGTTGGCCTTGACCGTGGCCATGGTGCGGGTGAGCACGGCCTTTTCGCCGGGGTAGCTGTCCAGGTCGCGGTGCAGGTCGCCAATGGCGTAGTCCTGCATCACGTCGACCATGTGGTTCTGCACGGCCACGTGCGAGCCCACCAGTTCATTGGTGGCGTGCAGCATGCGGCCGTAGTCGCCGGGCAGCGCATCGGCATCCATGCGGTAGCTGATCGCGCCGGCCTCGTGCTCGCGCGCCATATCCAGCTGCGCAGTGATCGCGGCCTGGACGTTGCGGCGCACGCTGCCCATGGCCTCGCCCAGGCGCGTCAGCTCATCACGGCCGCCAAGATTGAAGTTCTGGTCCAGCTCGCCCTTGGCCATGCGGTCGGCCAGGGTGACGGCGCGGCCAAGCGGAGCGGTGAAGCTGCGGCCGATCAGCACCGAGGCGGCAATGCCGACCAGCAGCGCGATGCCACCCAGCACCAGCAGCTGCAGTTGGGTGCGCTCGCCGACGCGGATGGCTTCGGCGGCGGCCTTGCGGCTTTCGGCCTCTTCATAGGCGACGCCGTCGGCCAGGGCCTTGTTCCAGCCGTTGGCCGCCTGCTGCACTTCGCTCAGGGTGAACGCGACGGCCCCGGCGAAGTCGCCGTCGGCCATCATCTGCCCGGACTGCTTGTTGAGCGGGCGGGCGACGGCGCGCTTGGCGGTGATGTTGTCGATCACCTGCTGGCCTTCGGCGTTGTGCGGCAGCGCCTGGTAGGCCGCCCAGCTGGCTTCGTAGCGGGTGACCAGGTCGGCGATGCGCTTTTCGTCGGCTTCGCGCTCCTGACCCTGGCGGATCAGCATTTCGCGGCGGACCACCAGCATCTGGTTGTTGGCGTCGAGCAGGTCGGAGAGCAGGTGGACCTTGGCCACGCCTTCATCTACGACTTTCTGCATGGCTTGTTTCTGGACGGTGGCACCTACTGCGCCTGTGGCTACTACGGCTGCTACCAAAACCAGTAAGAGGCCGAAGCCCAAGCCAAGACGCCAGACGACGCTGACGTTGCGTAACAGATCCATGAGTGATCCACGAATGTAGGGGGAGAAACCGGTTATCGGCCGGCCTTCACGGTTTCTTTACATTGTGGTTCAGGCGCGGCGTCGGTCACCGGATACCGGATACCGGTTCGAAGCCACGCAGGGCGTGGCTCTACGCCAACTGCAGCAGCATGTCCTTGATTGGCCCATGAATGATTCCACGCAGGAGACGTGCCTCACCGGGTTCGACGCCATGAGCAGCCCCTTCCGCATATTCACGGTAGAGCGCCTCCGCATGCGCTTGGAGGCGTTGCTGCAGATGATCCAGCTCACGCTCGGCGGTTCGAGCGCTGAGCCCGAGGGATTCGCCAAGTGCAATGACATCAGCTCGGGTAATCCCGGCGTAGGGCTTACCTCCCGGCGGGGTCACGGGGAGGTCCCGGCCCCACGTGTTATCCGCAGCGTAGATGCTGGTACAGATGAGGTCGTAGTGAGGAGCAAGCACCCAGCCATCCGGACTTGCCAGAAAACTGAGATTCTTCAGGTGAGCATCCGGATTCCCAGTAATGAGATTGAACAGCCACCAACGAAAGAGCCTCGAGCGGGTTTCAGCCTTGGATACACACAGCTCGATGAGCCTGTTCAACGAGGCTGAGGTGGCTTGGCTGTACTTGTACAGCGCATCCAGCGAGAGCATCTGACAGCCGTCCAGCGCCTGCAGCCGCTCAGGCGGCAAGCGGAACGTGCGGTCAAATCGTCGTACCAGAAAGACGGGCTCCGGGACACGCCTGATCGAAACTTCTGCGACGTCCATGCCCACCGCCGACGCGAGACGCATCACGAACCATTCGTTGATGGTGGTGTGCCAGTAACGCTCTGACTGTGGATGGTCCGGCTTGAGTATGTGCGTGGATGGCTCTGCGCCGACAGGCTCATACAATTCATCCTCCCGCACGGTAATGGCCAGCTTGTGCTGCGCCCCGGCCAGAGACATGCGCTTTGCTGCGCCATGTGTCATGGGCATCTGCGGCAGCCCGCGTATCCGCTCGGACAGCGCCGTATCGGTCAGAGGAACCAGTCCTCGCGGTGGCAGGATCTCACCTTCGGACAGCAAAGTAAGCGCGCCTGCGGATTCCCGACCGTAGTACTGGAGCAACCCGAAGCTATCAGCAACTTCAATGTGCGCATCACGCGCCAGCAGCGCTCTTGCATCCTCTTCAGGCAGCAGGTTGTCGAAAAACCACTGCACCGGCCTGAGCGACGCGCCATCCACGATCGTTCCCGCTTGGCGCGGGAGCGCGGGTGAGATATCCGCCCCTTGCCACGCAGCGTTGTAGTCGAATCGCCAGAGGTTGCCCTGCTCGGACAACTGGCCTACCAGCGCATCATCCAGCCACCCATGGAGACGTCGTTCTGCGGGAACGCTCATTTGATGGGTGCCCGCTTGGTCTTGCGCTGCATGAACGCATCTGGCACCTGCAGCGTGACCTTGATGCCCAGTTCGTCCAGCGCGCGCATCACACGGCCCAGTTGTACCGATGGCTTACCGCGCTCGGCGTCTCGCATGAAAACGTGACTGGAATCGATGTAGCCGGCCAGGTCGTCCTGGCGGATTCCTTGATTCTTGCGAACCTTGCGGATGATTTCGCCGATGTCTTCCGGGGTTTTGACCTTGATGTCGATCACGGCGGGGCACCGAATCTAAGCAGTTGTTTCTATAGTGGGGTGTTGGCGGGCGCGATGCAATGTTTCTAAGTAGTTGTTTATATTTTTCAAAAAATCAGCGCATCAGGGCGAAAATGTAAACTACAGCTTCGAAATCGAGCTCCCTGCCAAAAGCAGAAGCCCCGCTTTCGCGGGGCTTCTTTGCCGGGCAAGCCCGGCACTACGGGCATCCCCGGCGCGTCCGGTCCGTGTGGATTCCAGACGTTGCCGTGGGCCGGCCAGCGGCCGGCGCTACCTAATCAGGCGAACGGGTCCTGCAGGACCATGGTGTGGTCGCGGTCCGGGCCGGTGGAGACGATGCTGATCGGGCAGCCAGCCAGCTCTTCCAGCGAACGCAGGTAAGCACGGGCGGCCGCCGGCAGTTCGTCCCAGTTGGTGATGCCGTGGGTGTTTTCGCTCCAGCCCGGGAACTCCAGGTACACCGGGGTGCAGTCTTCCCAGCCCTGCGCGTCCAGCGGGGCGTACTCGGTGCGCTTGCCGTTGTATTCGTACGCAATGCAGACCTTCAGCTTTTCCATGCCGTCCAGCACGTCCAGCTTGGTGATGCACAGGCCGCTGATGCCGTTGATGGCCACGGCGCGCTTCAGCGCGACGATGTCCATCCAGCCGCAACGACGCGGACGGCCGGTGGAGGCACCGTACTCGGCACCGCGGTCGCGGATGCCCTGGCCGATTTCATCGTCCAGCTCGGTCGGGAACGGACCGCCGCCAACGCGGGTGGCATAGGCCTTGGCGATGCCCAGCACGTAGTCGATCGAATCCGCGCCGACGCCGGTGCCAGCCAGTGCGCCGCCGACGGTGGTGTTGGAGCTGGTGACGTACGGGTAGGTGCCGTGGTCGATGTCCAGCAGTGCGCCCTGCGCGCCTTCGAACAGGACGCGCTTACCCTGCTTGCGCAGGTCGTGCAGGATGCCGGCCACGTCGGACTTCATCGGCTGCACGTATTCGCCGAAGGCCAGCGCTTCGTCGTAGGTCTTCTGGAAGTCCACGGCTTCGGTGCCCAGGTACTTCGTCAGCACGAAGTTGTGGTAATCCAGCGCGGTGCGCAGCAGTTCTTCCAGCTGCTTGGGGTAATGCAGGTCGGCGATGCGGATACCGCGACGCGCCACCTTGTCTTCGTAGGCCGGACCGATGCCACGGCCGGTGGTGCCGATCGCCTTGCCGCCGGCAGCGCGTTCGCGCGCCTGGTCCAGGGCAATGTGGTACGGCATGATCAGCGGGGCAGCCGGGGAGATCTTCAGGCGCGAACGCACTTCCACGCCGGAGGTTTCCAGCTCGGCGATTTCCTTCTGCAGGGCCGCCGGGGAGATCACCACGCCGTTGCCGATCAGGCACAGCGCGTCGTCACGCAGGATGCCAGACGGAATCAGGTGCAGAACGGTCTTCTTGCCATTGATCACCAGGGTGTGACCGGCATTGTGGCCGCCCTGGAAACGCACTACGGCACCGATTTCCTCGGTGAGCAGATCGACGATCTTGCCCTTGCCTTCATCGCCCCACTGGGCACCCAACACTACGACAGACTGACCCATGACGGGCTCCTCGAATTGTTGCGGCCATCGGGGCCGCGAGAGAGTAGACCGTGACCGTGCCAGCCAGCGCGTGAAGGCGGCTCCAACGGGGAGCAGCCAGCGATGGAAGGCCCAGACACAGAAAAAGCCGAACGGGAGGGCCCGTCCGGCTTTTGTGCATTATCCGGGTTTCCAGGGTCCACCGCCACCCCGGGGGGCAGCGGCTTCATCAGCCGGTCAGCGGTCGCTCTTGAGGTACTGCAGGAACGGGTCGTTCTTGTCCAGCACGATCACGCCGTTGCCGTCGGTCATGGAGCCACGGTAGGCCTCCAGGCTGCGGTAGAAGGCGTAGAACGACGGGTCGGCATTGCCGGCCTTGCCGTAGATGCGGGCGGCTTCGGCGTCGCCGGCACCGCGCAGCTGCTGGGCATCGCGTTCAGCTTCGGCCACGATCACGGTCGCTTCGCGGTCGGCCTGGGCGCGGATGGTCAGCGACTGCTCCTCGCCCTCGGCGCGCAGCTTGGCGGCTTCCTGCTTGCGCTGGGCGCGCATGCGTTCGTACACGTCGCTGATCACCTGGCTGTCGGTGGGCAGGTCGATCTGCTTGATGCGCAGGTCGACGATTTCCATGCCCAGGCCCTTGACCGCTTCATTGATGCCGGTCAGCTGATTGGCGATCAGCTCGCTGCGGTCGCCGGACACCAGCTGCTGCAGGGTGCGCGAGTTGATCTGGTTGCGCAGCGAATCGGTGATGATCGGAGCCAGACGCTGGTTGGCCAGCTTGGCGTCGCCACCGGTGGCACGGTAGTAGGCGCGGGTGTCCTTGATGTAACCGATGGCGAAGAAGTCGACGCTGACGTCCTTCTGCTCGGCGGTGAAGTAACGCGCCGGGGCGGTGTCGAGCACCTGGAAGCGGCGGTCGAACACGCGCACGGTTTCAAACAGCGGCACCTTGAAATGCAGGCCCGGCTTCACGTCGGCACGCACCACCTTGCCCAGGTTCAGGACCATGGCGGTCTGGTCCTCACGGACCACGTACACCGACCCCAACAGGGCCAGCAGGGCGGCCACGGCCAGGCCAATCCACAGGGGACTCTTCATCGGTTGGCTCCTTCACGACCGGCCGGTCGCGTGGTCGGGCGTTCGGCATTGCGCACGCCGTCCACCGGCGTGCTGGCCGGCAGCGACGGCATCATCACCTCGGACGTGATGCCCGGGAGGGTAGGACTGGCCGGTGCGGCTCCGCTGCGGTTGTCGGGCATCGGCACGTAGATCAGCTGGCGGCCATCGCCGCCGATGACCTTGCGGTTCTCCGACAACACCTGCTGCACGGTTTCCAGCCACAGACGCTTGCGGGTGACTTCCGGCGCGTCCTTGTACTGGACCTGCAGCTGGCTGAAGCGCTCGGCGTCACCGGTGGCCTTGGCCACGGCGGCCTGCTTGTAGCCCTCGGCGGTGGTGCGGGCACGCGACGCCTGACCGCGCGCTTCCGGCACGATCTTGGCGGCATAGGCCTGGGCTTCGTTGATCAGGCGTTCCTTGACCTGCTGGGCGGCGTTGACGTCGTCGAAGGCGGGCTTCACCTCTTCCGGCGGACGCGCGTCGGGCAGGGTCAGGCCGGTGACGCTCAGGCCGGTGCGATAGCTCTTCAGCGAGGCCTGCAGGCGCTCTTCCGCCGCTGCGGCCAGCGGGCCGCGGTTGTTGAGCACGGTGTTGAGGTCGGCACGGCCCACCTGTTCACGCACGGCGCTCTGCGCGGACTGCTCCAGCATCTGGTCGGCGTCGAGGGTGCCGAACAGGTACAGCTGCGGGTCGTCCACGCGGTACTGCACGTTGAGCGAGACCCGCACGATGTTTTCATCGCGGGTCAGCACCGGCACGTCGCTGCTGAAGGTCTTGATCTGGGTCGCGTTGACCTTGGTGACCGATTCGATCGGCCACGGCAGCTTGAAGTTCGGGCCGGGCTGCAGGATGCGCGAGAACTGGCCGAAACGCAGGACCACGCCGCGCTGCTGTTCGCCGATCAGCTGGAAGCTGGAGAACAGCACCAGCAGCACCACGGCCACGGCCACCCAACGCAGGATGCCCCCATCGAACAGGTCCTTGAGCGGACCGGGGAAACCGCCCCACCCGCCACCACCGCCACCGCCGCCGCGCGGGCCGAACGGTCCGCGTCGATTCTCGTCGGGGCCTTGTCCGCCCTTGTTGCCGCCGGGTGTATTCCAGGCCATGCACGCTCCATCAGTAATAGGTTGCCTGCGGGCCACTCCCGCACCGTCAACCGGTCATTTCGTCTCGATTCTACTAGATGGGGCGAACTGGCAGGATTGGAAGGGGGGCGCTTGCTGAAAGGTCGATTCATCGGCCGGTCGGACTGGGACCGGGGTCGTGCCCCGGCCGGACCAGACGGGGTAAGGTGAGGTCCCCTGCCCTCCGATCTGGCCACTTGATGACGCTTCCAGCCACCTTCAACGCCTTCCGCATCCACCAGGACGACAACGGCCACCGCAGCGGCCTCGAGGCCATCGGCCTGGACCAGCTCAATCCGGGCGAGGTGGTGATCCGCGCGCAGTGGTCGTCGGTGAACTACAAGGACGCCCTGGCCGGGACGGGCAAGGGCCGCATCCTGCGCCGCTTCCCGCTGGTTGGCGGGATCGATGTGGCCGGCACCGTGGTTGCCTCCACCGACCCGGCCTGGCGCGAGGGCGACGCGGTGCTGGCGACCGGCTGCGGGCTCAGCGAAACCCGTGACGGCGGCTACAGCCAGTACGTGCGGCTGGAATCGAGCGCGGTGATCGGCCTGCCGGCCGGGTTGAGCGCCCGCGAGGCGATGATCATCGGCACCGCCGGCTTCACCGCCGCGCTGGCCCTGCTGCGGATGTGCGACAACCGGCAGACCCCTGCACACGGCCCGCTGGCGGTGACCGGGGCAACCGGCGGGGTCGGTGCGCTGGCGGTGGATATCTTCAGCCAGGCGGGTTTCGAGGTCCACGCGATCAGTGGCAAGGCCGATCAGGCTGGCTTCCTGCGCGACCTGGGCGCGGCCGAAGTGCTGCCGCGTGAGGTGCTCGCCACCACCCGGCCGATGGAGTCGGCACGCTTCGGCGGCGGCCTGGACAATGCCGGAGGACCGATGCTGGCCAGCCTGCTGGCGCAGACCGTGCCTTACGGCAGCGTGGTCAGTGCGGGGCTGGCGGCCAGCCCGGCGCTGGACATGACGGTGATGCCCTTCATCATCCGCGGCGTGTCGCTGCTGGGGGTGTCGTCCTCTTCGGCACCGCGCGATCTGCGCGAACAGGTCTGGCACCGTCTTGGCAATGAGTGGAAGCCGCGTCATCTGGCTGCGATCTGCACCCGCGAAGTCACCCTGGACGGTCTGCCTGAGGTGTTCGACACCATGCTGGCCGGCCATTCACTGGGCCGCACGGTGGTGCGAATCGACTGAGCGTTGCAGTTGGGCGACAGACGGCGCATCTACTCCTTCACGCTGACACAGGCCGGGCCTACACTGCTTGGCATTATCTGGGGAATAACATGGCACGCATTCTGATTGTCGACGATTCGCAGGTTCAGCAGATAGGAATCCAGCGCATGGTCGAGAAGCTGGGGCACGAAACCCTGATCGCCGAAGACGGTGCCAAGGGCGTGGAAGTGGCCAAGGCCGAGCTGCCCGACCTGGTGCTGATGGACGTGGTGATGCCCAACCTCAATGGGTTCCAGGCCACCCGTACGCTGGCACGCGAAGCGACCACCAAGCACATTCCGGTGATTCTGGTGACCACCAAGGACCAGGACACCGACCGCATGTGGGGCATGCGTCAGGGCGCGAAGGCGTATCTGACCAAGCCGTTCTCGGAAAGCGAACTTTCCGAGGTGCTGGAGCGCGTGTTCAACAGCAAGGAACCGCCGGCGGGTTGAGCCAGCGATCCGTGGTGTGCCGACCAACGGTCGGCACCTACCGGGGTTACCAACACGGCGGTAGGTACCGACCGTTGTTCGGTACGCAAACGTCAAACAGTTTCGCCAAACGCCTTGGCCAGGTTCCGGTACGCCTTCTTCTGCGCGTCATCGGTGGGCACCGGGGCGACGATCTCGATCTCCACGATCTGATCACCGTCCGGATTGCCGGGCAGGCCGCGTCCGCGCAGGCGCAGCTTGCGACCGGCATCGGAGCCGGCCGGCACCTTCAGTTCCACCGCACCGCCCAGGGTCGGCACGCTGATGCTGGTGCCCAGCGCAGCCTGCCACGGGGTGACGTCCAGGGTGTACAGGATGTTGCGGCCGTCGACCTCGAACTGCGGGTGCGCGGCGTACTCCACTTCCAGCAGCAGGTTGCCGCCGTTGGTGCCCTGCCCGCTCAAGCGGATCACCTGACCGGGGCGGATGCCCTTGGGCACGCGCACGTCCAGCTGTTTGCCGTTGACTGTGATGCGCAGGCTGTCGCCGTTGTAGGCCGCTTCCAGCGGTACCGACAGTTTGGCGCGGGTGTCGCGGGTCGGCTGCGGGCCGGGACCTGCCCCGCCAAAGCCACTGGCGCGACCTGCGCCGCCGCGCTGGCGCGCGAACAGGCTTTCGAAAAAGTCGCTGAAGCCGCCGCCACCGGCACCGCCACCGAATACTTCCTCGAAATCGAAGCCCTGGCCGCCGCCGTAACCGGGCGGGGTGTGGAACTCCTCACCGGGCCGGTAGCCCTGCGCCTTGAGCTGGTCATAGGCCGCGCGCTTCTGCGGATCGCGCAGGGCCTCATAGGCTTCGTTGACCGCTTTGAACTTCTCTTCCGCGCCGGCTTCCTTGCTGACATCCGGGTGGTACTTGCGTGCCAGCCGGCGGTAGGCGGTCTTGATTTCGGCATCGCCTGCGCTGGGTTCCACCCCGAGCGTGGCGTAGTAATCCTTGAATTCCATTGAAAAACACCTCGAATAGGGTCGGCCGCCCGCGCCGGCGGGGGCTGTTCAGGCAATTCTAGCGGCTGCAGGCGCTGCTGCCGTGATCGAAACATGATCCCGCGCAATGCGGCACTGGCACGCTTGGGCTAGGCTGACTGTATTCCCTGCCCTGCTTCCGGAGCCCCCATGACCATCCACGTAGGCGACCCGATCCCCGAAGTGACCCTCAAGCGCATCCGCGAAGGCATGGAGACCCTGGACACCCATGCGCTGTTCGATGGGCGCAAGGCGGTGTTGTTCGGAGTACCCGGCGCATTCACCCCCACCTGTTCGGCCCGCCACCTGCCCGGCTTTGTCGAGCACTTCGATCAGTTCCGCTCGCGCGGCATCGATGTGTTCTGCATGGCGGTGAACGACCCGTTCGTGATGAAGGCTTGGGGCGAAAGCCAGCACGCACCTGATGGGCTGCAGCTGTTATCCGACGGCAATGGCGATTTCACCCGTGCCTTGGGGCTGGAAATGGATGCCAGCAGCTCCGGCATGGGCGTGCGCTCGCGGCGTTTTGCCTTGTACGTCGAAAACGGCGTGGTGCGGGAGGCATGGATCGAGGAGCCGGGCAAGTTCGAGGTGTCGTCGGCGGAGCATGTATTGGCGCATTTGCCGGGTTGATCGCGCGGTGATGGCGTCCGTACCGACCAACGGTCGGTACCTACCGGCATCGGACAGACATCGGTAGGTGCCGACCGTTGGTCGGCACGAATCAACGCAGGATCCGGAACCGCACCTGGGTCCATGCGCCGTCGGTGGCCAGCGCGGTAAGCGTATGCTCCCCAGGCTCGTCGAAATCCCGCTGCAGCAATCGCGCACCTTCCGTGCGCGCGATCCAGCGGTCGTCGAGCAACCAATCCACGCCCTGTTCGGTGCCCAGCGCCCGCAGTTGCAGGCGCACGCCATGCTCGGCGTTTGGGGCCCGCGCCAGGGTGGCGCGGTCGTTCAGTCCTTCAATGTGCAGTGTGCCGGCGCTTCCCATGCCTTCATCGCGACAGTCGGGCGACAGCGCCGGCAGCTGCGAAGCACGGCGCAGTGCCAACGGCAGCCACGGCGAAACCCGCGCCGGCCAGCGTGCGATCTCGCGGTCCTGCGCCTCATGCGACTGCGTACAGTCCGGCGACAGGCGCAGGCCGCTGCGCGCATCCACCTGGAAACGCTGGCGGCCTGCCTGCCACAAGCGGGCATCGCGTTCGGCGAAGGTGGGGGGCACCGCGCCATCCAGCACATAGGCGTCCAGCCGACGCTGGCACAACGCGGGCGGTACGTCCTGCTCGCGCTCGCCGGTCGGCCAGCAGATGGTTTCACTGTTGACACTGCCGGGCAGGGGCGCGGCGCTGGCATCGCCAGGCTGGCGCGGCAGACTGTCCACCACTTCGAACATCAACGGCAGCGCGGTCACCGCGCCGTACTGGCCCGGCAAAGGCGTGCCGTCAGGCCGCCCCACCCACACGCCGACGGTGTAATGGCGGGTACTGCCAATCGCCCAGGCGTCGCGGTAGCCATAACTGGTGCCGGTCTTCCAGGCTACACGCGGGCGGCCGGTGACATTGAACGTACCGCTGCCGTAGCCCGGACGTGGGTTGGACTCGAGCACTTCACGGGTGATCCAGGCGGCACCGGGCGACATCAGCCGTCGCTCGATCACCGCATCGTCGGCGCGGTAACGCACGCGACCGGCAATACCGTTTCGGTTGAAGGCCGCGAAACTGCCCACCAGGTCTTCCAGCCGCGCCCCGGTACCGCCCAGGATGAGCGACAGATTGGGCGCACTGCCACGCGGAAAGCGCAGGTTGATGCCGGCGTGCGACAGGCGCGCGGCGAAGCGCGCCGGGCCGACCCGGTCCAGCAGGTCCACCGCTGGCACGTTGAGTGACAACCGCAGCGCGGTGGCGGCACTGACCGGGCCGTTGAAGGCGGCATCGAAGTTGCCGGGACGGTAGCCGCCAAAGCTTTGCGGTGCGTCCACCATCAGGCTTTCAGAATGGATCAGGCCATCGTCCAGGGCCATGCCGTACAGGAACGGCTTGAGCGTGGAGCCGGGCGAGCGCCACGCCTGCACCATGTCGACGTGGCCGAGCCGCTGCTTGTCACCGAACGCCACCGAACCCACATAGGCACGCGCCTCCAGGGTGCGGTTGTCGACCACCAGCAATGCGGCCGAGGTGCGCTCGGGCAGCTGCGAGAAATACGAACTGACGCGTTCTTCCAGCGTGCGCTGCAAGCCAATGTCGAGCGTGCTTTCGATGCGCGCCGCACGCGGCTCGGCCGCGCGCAGGCGCTGGGCCAGCAAGGCGGCATGCAGCGGTGGCTGCAGCGCGCGGGTAACCACGGCTTCCATGCGCGCATCGTCGACTTCTTCGCGCGACCACACGCCGAGCGCGACCATGCGCTCAAGCACCTTGTCGCGCGCCATCTGCGCCGCCTCGGGATGACGGTCCGGCCGAAGGCGACTGGGCGATTGCGGCAGCACCGCCAGCAACGCGGCCTCGGCATGCGAAAGCTGTGCCGCGGGCTTGCCAAGGTAAGCCCAGCTGGCGGCCTCCACACCCTCGATGGTGCCGCCATACGGCGCGCGTTCCAGGTACAGCGCCAGAATCTGCGCCTTGCTCCGATGCAGCTCCAGCTGCACCGCGCGCAGCAACTGCTTGGCCTTGCCCCACGGCGTCCGCGTATGCGGATCCAGAATGCGCGCGACCTGCATGGTGAGCGTGGAGCCGCCGGACACGATGCGGCCGCTGCCCAGCCACTGTTTGCCGGCGCGCAGCAGCGCCCACGGATTGACCCCGGGGTGCCGCCAGAACCAGCGATCCTCGTAGTTCAGCAGTGCCTGCAGATACAGCGGTGAAACGCTTTCCATGGATGCGGGATAGCGCCACACGCCATCGGCATCGGCAAAGGCACGCAGCGGTGTGCCATCACGCGCGACGACCAGGGTGCTGGTGTCGCGCTGCTTCGGCAACGGCGGCGGGAATGCCAGGTCCAGCACCAGCAGCACCGCCAGCAGCGTGGCGGTGCCCCAGCGCAGGCCCCGCCACGGCCAGCGGTTCCGGCTCAATCAGGGCTCCACCACGGTGATGGTGGTCGGATTGCTGCGACCCACCCCGCGCAGGTCGGGACGGTACATGTCCTCCACCAGCGGCGGCGGCACGGTGTAGGTGCCCGGGGTGACCGCACGCACCAGGTAGAACACCTTGGCCGTGCTGCCGCGCGACAGCTTCAGCGCGGCCACGTAGCGGTCATCGCGGAATTCTTCGTGGCGCAGCGTGGCCGCTTCACCGCGCTCGTTGATGCGCAGCCCGTCCACCACCACGTCGGCCCACTGTTTGGCATCGCCGAGGTTGAGGTTCTCGATCTCCAAGCCGGCCGGCAACAGGTCGGTAAGCAGCGCATCGGGCATGTCCAGGTTGGGGGTGATGTTGACCCGCACGATCAGGGTTTCACCCTCCTTCAATGCACGCGGGGTCCACGGCTTGCCGTCGGTGGTGTACCAGTTGCGTTCCACGCCCAGGTGGCGGCTGTCCGGCTCCGGCGCGGTGCGCGGAATACCCGCCACTTCCAGGCTGGCGAACATCGGCGGCTCGCCGTGCGGCGTGAAACGCACACCCTTGGCCAGTGCAGCGTAGTCGAAACCGCGACCGAACAGACGGCGCGCGGCAATCGCTTCCACTTCGCCGCCAATGGCCAGCTCACCCGAGACCTGCTTCTTCTGGTTGGCGGCCAACGCTTTGCCCAACCGCGCCAGCGCCACCTGCTCCTGCGTGCTCAGCCACATCCAGCCGTTGTTGCGGCGCGCATCCAGCGCCCGGCCCAGATCGACCGCACGGGCGTCGTAGGCCGGCTTGGCCAGCTTGCGCTCGTGCAGCAGCGCAATCATCAGCGCGTCGTCGCGCACCGCGCTGCCATAGTCGCCGAAGTACTGCGGACGCTCGCTGCTCGGCTTGGCAAAGCCGGCGGCAATGGCCGCATCGCCGCGTTTGTGGTCGCCCTGCAGCGACAGCGCGATGCCCAGGTGCACCAGCGACAGGCCGGTCAGCGCCTTGCTGCGTTCGTTGTCGTACAACGCGCGCAGGGTGCCCAGCGGAGCGCGGTTGACCCGCGCCAGCACGTAGCCCGAGTACGCCTGGTTGGCGAACTTGAGGTTCTCGCGACGGTCTTCACCATAGAACTGGTTGCCCCCGGACAACAGGTCTTCGCTGAGGCGGTTGAGGGCCTTCTGCAGCACGGCATCGGGCACCGTGAAACCGGCGTCCTTGGCGTCCAACAGGAACTCGGCGATGTACGGGGTAAGTGCCGGATTGACGTAGCCATCGTCGCCCCACATCGAGAAGTTGCCGTTGGCGACCTGCATCGAGGCCAGACGGCCGAACGCGCCTTCCATGCGTTCACGGCGCTGCTTGGCATCCAGGCCCCCGGCACCGAGCATCGTCGCGGTGGCCTCATCCAGCATCAACGCTGCATAGCCCTTGCTGGTGGTCTGCTCGGCGCAGCCGTACGGATAGCGCAACGCGCCTTCCAGCGCACTGGCAAACGGAATCGGCGGCAGTGCGCTGACCAGCATGCGCGCGTTGACCGAGTCCTGCATCAGGCCTTCGGCCAGCGCAGCATCCATGCTGACCGCTGCCAGTGGGTCCAGGGTACGGGTCTGCGCGCGCAGCACCTGCGGCCATGCCGCCCGCACCGGCAGATCGTAGCGGCGGTCCACCTTGAAACCGTTGCCGTCCACGCGCACGCGCACCTGGGCCACGGTGTAGCCCTCGCGCGCGCCAAGCGGGAAGCTCAGGGTCTGCTTGGCGTCGGCGTTCAACTTCAGGGTACGGCTGCCTTCACCCAGGGTGATGGGACCCACGCC
Organism: Stenotrophomonas oahuensis; assembly: GCF_031834595.1. Classification (NCBI taxonomy): domain Bacteria; kingdom Pseudomonadati; phylum Pseudomonadota; class Gammaproteobacteria; order Lysobacterales; family Lysobacteraceae; genus Stenotrophomonas; species Stenotrophomonas oahuensis. The sequence goes on from NZ_CP115541.1 coordinate 439,681, forward strand.
GTCGACCTGCACCTTGAACTCGCCCGGCTTGCCGGTGAAGTTCTGCACGTCCAAGGTGACCGTGCTGCGGTCGCCCGGGGCGAGCACGCGCGGCATGCTGGCTTCGGCCAGGATCGGCGCGCGCACCACGGTTTCCATGTCGCGCTTGCCGTACTGGTCGTCGGAATACACCACCGCGGAAATGCGCAAGGTGCCGTTGAAGTCGGGCACCTTCAGGTTGACCCGGGCATTGCCCTTGGCATCGAGCTTCACCGGGCCAGCGAACAGGTCCACAGTCTGGACGCGGGCAGTGGGCCGCTTGGCCTGCGGCAACGCGGCCAAGCCCATGTCGCCACCAAACTTGAGCTTGCCACTGCTGCCGTCAAAGCTCTCGATGACACGGCTGTAGATGTCGTACGCGTCCACGCCCAGGCGACGCTGGGCGAAGAAGTGCGCGGCAGCATCCGGTACCGGGAAGCGGGTGATGTTGAGAATGCCCACGTCCACCGCCGACACGGTCACATGTGCGACCTTGCCCGCCAGCTGCGGTGCGCTGACCGTCACCGGCAGGGTCTGCTCGGGACGCATCTGCTTCGGTGCGGACAGGCCCACCGCCACGCTGCGCGCCTTGCGGTCCATCGGCACGTGCACCACGCCCACGGCACGTGCCGGGGTGATCTTGCTGGGCGCACTGCCACCGCGGAACACCAGCGCGGTGATGTAAACGTCGTGGCGCTCCCAGTCGGCGGTGACCGGCAGGTCAAAGGTGCTGCCCGGCTTGGCGTCAATCTCCTTCACGTAGAGCATCTTGTCGCTCTCGACCATGATCACGCCCTTGCCGGCATGCGGCGGGGTGACGGTCACGCGCACGGTGTCGCCGGTCTTGTAGCCGGTCTTGTCCAGACTCAGCTTGACCTTGTCAGGGCGGGCATCGAGCCCGCGATTGTCGTCGTTCCAGCTCCAGCCGGCGTGGAACGGATAACGGCTGGTCAGTCCGGTGCCGGGATCGAATACCTCCAGGCGGTACTCACCCCACTCCACCGGGAAGTCGATGCCAACCGGTGCCGCCCCTGCGTCGAGGGTGCGGGTTTCCTTGTTCTCAAAGCGGCGGGTGAAATCGTAGTCCCAGCGGTTCTCGTTGAAGGTCCAGTGGTAGTCGCGCAGTTCGCGTACCAGGGTGACCTTCAGGCCCTTGCCCGGGTGCGCCTTGCCGGCGGCGTCCGCGCGCACGACCTCAAATCGCGCGTTGCTGTTGGCGTCGGCCCCGTCATTGTGATCAAACAAGGGGCGCACGCCGACCAGCACCGGGGCCGGCCACATCACCCGCTTCAGCGTGCGGCTGACGGTGCGGCCGCCCGTTTCATACACGCTGCCGGATAGCACCACCGCTACCGGCGCAGTGGCTTTGACCTCGCCAGGCAGTTCCACGTCCTGGCGCAGCTTGCCGTCGGCCGAGAACTCGGTGTCGATCACATCACGCGCTTCGCGCGGCAGCTCCATGGTGACGTCACCGAAGAAATAACCCGGCAGCGACTCGACCGGCGATGTCTCAGCCGTCACCGCCAGACGTGCGGTGAAGCGGTTGCCGTCGGCCGGCGCGCCGTACAGATAGGCGGCATCAGCCTGCAGCTTGAGCGGTTCGCCGGGCTTGAGGGTCTTCTGCGGGCTGTCCAGATCCAGCTTCATGCGCTCGGGCAGGAATTCCTCGATGCGCAGGGTCATGCCCTGGATGGCTTCCTTGCTGGCCGGAATGCTGCGGAACTCCACCTGCCAACGACCGGTGGGGGCGTCGGCCGGAATGGTCTGCTCGAAACTCAGATAACCCTGCTCGCCCGGCTGCAGGCGGGTTTCACGGAAGGTCTTGCCGTCCGGCTGTTTCAGCCGCAGGTAGACCGGCTGTGGCTTGACCGGCTTGCCGTCGTTGTCTCGCAGCAGCGCGGACACGCGCACGGTTTCACCGGGGCGATACAGGTCACGCCCTGACCAGGCGAACACGTCGAACCAGGCGTTGTCACGGCCGGCTACGGCGAACTCACTCAGGTCCAGCGCCGGCTGATTGAACGGCAGGAAGGTGGTATCGGCACCGCTGCTGGCAATCAGCACATGGCCGGCATCCAGGGTGTACTTCAGCAGCGCGTTGCCGTTACCGTCGGTGCTGCCCTTGAGCACCACCTCGCCCTTGGCATCGAGAATGCGCAGGTCGATCTTTTTCAGTGACCCGCCGCTCTGCAGCGAGGCGGTGTGGACGAAGAGCGTGTCCTTGTACGCGCGGGTGTGCAGGCCGATGTCGCTGACGGTGAAGAAGGCGGTGTCGAATTCGCTGTCGAACGAACCGGTGCGCTTCATCACCGCGAAGTAAAGGCCGGGTTCCTGCAGTTCCTTGATGTCCTGGGTGGGCAGGTAGGTGAGCACGCGTTCGTTCTGCTTGCCACCCAGCACGAAGCGGTTCACGTAGACCGGCTCGGCCAGCTGCGACATCGGGGTCTTGTCGCCATACTCGCTGTCCAGTTCCCAGCTGCCACGGCGGCCGCCGCGCTGGTACTGACTGAAGAACTGCGGCAGCTGCTTCTCGCGCACGCGCAGGAACTCCACATCCACTTCGGACACATTGACCGAGACCACCGGCAGGCCGCGACTGTCACGTGCCGGCAGCACGCTGCCCTGCGAGGCGAACCCGGCCGCCGGCTTGAGCTCACCGGTGAATACCTTCTGCTTCAGTTCCTTGCCGATGCGGCTGCCATCGGCCGCCAGCAGGTCGGCCGAGACGACCAGGGTGTAGTCCTTGGCCGCTTCGACGAACGGGTAGCGCAGCGTGGTGCCATCATCGGACAGCGTCCAGCTGCTGTCGTCGGTGCCGACCTTCTCTTCGAAGCGGACCAGTTTGTCGAAGTCCTGGGTGCCTACCAGCGGGCGCGAGAACTCCAGCGCCAGCGACAGGCCGTCGCCCTTCTCATCCGGGTACGCGCGCAGCAGGGTGAACTCGGTGACCGCTTCCGCCTTGGCCGCTATGGGCTTGCCGGAGGCTTCCGGCAGCTGGCCGGTTTCATTGCGTTTGCAGCCGGTGATGCCGACTGCCAGCGTGGCGGCGAGCGCCAGCGCGATGATTCCCTTCCACTTGCCCTGCCCGACCCGACCCAGCGTAGCCATGACGTCACTCCTTGAACGATGCCACCAGTATACGGTGGCATCGGGACGCGGATGGGTCGGGAAATTCCGAATTGACGGTTACAGCGTCCCCGCCGGCACCCGCACCGCGCCTTCCATCAGTACCCGGGCGCTGCGGCTCATCAGCGCCTTGGTGACCACCCACTCGCCCTCCGCCTGGGCCGCCTGCGCCCCAACACGCAGCGTGCCGGAGGGATGCCCGAAGGTCACCGCATCGCGCGTTCCGCCCCCGGCGGCCAGATTGACCAGGGTGCCGGGGATGGCGGCGGCAGTGCCGATGGCCACCGCGGCAGTGCCCATCATCGCGTGGTGCAGCTTGCCCATCGAGAGTGCGCGGGCGTGCAGGTCGATGTCCTTTGCGGGGATCTGCTTGCCACTGGAGGACACATAGTCCTGCGCCGGCGCGACAAAGGCGACTTTGGGTGTGTGCTGGCGGGTGGCGGCCTGGTCGATGTGCTCGATCAACCCCATCCGAACGGCACCGTGCGCGCGGATCGCTTCGAAGCGGGCCAGCGCGGCTTTGTCCTCGTTGATCACCGGCTGCAATTCGGTACCCTTGTAGCCGAGGTCAGCGGCGTTGAGGAAGATGGTGGGAATACCGGCAGTGATCATGGTCACCGTGAAGCTGCCGACGCCGGGCACGTCCAGCGTGTCGGTCAGGTTGCCGGTGGGGAACATGGTCCCGCCGTCGGCGTCGTCGGACGGGTCGATGAACTCCAGCGCGATCTCGGCCGCCGGGAAGGTCACCCCGTCCAGCTCGAAGTCGCCGTCTTCCTGCACCTGACCATCAACGATCGGCACATGCGCCAGGATGGTCTTGCCGATATTGGCCTGCCAGATGCGCACCGTGCAGATGCCGTTGTGCGGAACGCGCGCCGGGTCGATGAAACCGTTGCTGATCGCAAACGGCCCGACCGCCGTGCTGAGGTTGCCGCAGTTGCCGCTCCAGTCGACGAAGGCGGTGTCGATGGAGACCTGGCCGTACAGATAATCCACATCGTGATCGGGCACCGAAGCACCCGAGATGATCACGCACTTGCTGGTGCTGGAGGTTGCCCCGCCCATGCCGTCGGTGTGCTTGCCGTAGGGATCGGGCGAGCCGATCACGCGCATCAGCAGCGCATCACGCGCGGGGCCCGGTGCCTGTGCGGCAACGGGCAGGTCCTGCAGGCGGAAGAACACGCCTTTGCTGGTGCCACCGCGCATGTAGGTGGCGGGAATGCGGAGTTGGGGCGGGTAGGTCATTGGGATTCCGGGGGGGGGCAAGCCACGCAGGGCGTGGCTCTACAGGGTTTGGGTCAGGCCGCCTGGGTGGATTCGAGGAAGTCCTGGGCGAAGCGCTGGAGGACGCCGCCGGCTTCGTAAATGGCCACTTCCTCGTCGCTGTCCAGGCGGCAGGTGACCGGAACGACCACGTCCTGGCCGTCACGGCGGTGAATGACCAGGCTGAGGTCGGCACGCGGGGTGCGCGCACCAATCACGTCGAAGGTCTCGGTGCCGTCAATGCCCAGGGTCAGGCGGGTGGTGCCCGGCTTGAACTCGAGCGGGAGTACGCCCATGCCGATCAGATTGGTACGGTGGATGCGTTCGAAGCCCTCGGCGGCGATCGCCTCCACGCCGGCAAGGCGTACGCCCTTGGCCGCCCAGTCGCGCGAACTGCCCTGGCCGTAGTCCGCACCGGCAATGATGATCAGCGGCTGCTTGCGCTCCATGTAGGTTTCAATCGCCTCCCACATGCGCATGACCTTGCCCTCCGGCTCGACCCGGGCCAGCGAGCCCTGCTTCACGCTGCCATCCTCGTTGCGGACCATCTCGTTGAACAGCTTGGGGTTGGCGAAGGTGGCACGCTGCGCGGTGAGGTGGTCGCCACGGTGGGTGGCGTAGGAATTGAAGTCCTCTTCAGGCAAGCCCATCTTCGCCAGGTATTCGCCGGCGGCGCTGGAGGCCAGGATCGCATTGGAGGGCGACAGGTGGTCGGTGGTGATGTTGTCGGGCAGCACCGCCAGCGCACGCATGCCGGCCAGCGTGCGCTCACCGGCCAGCGCGCCTTCCCAATACGGCGGACGGCGGATGTAGGTGCTCTGCGGACGCCAGTCGTACAACGGGCTGACCGTGGGCCCGGCGTGTTCCACACGGATATTGAACATCGGGTTGTAGACGCTGCGGAACTGTTCCGGCTTCACCGCAGCCTTCACGACGGCGTCGATCTCGGCGTCGCTCGGCCAGATGTCCTTCAGGCGCACTTCGTTGCCCTGCGCATCGACGCCCAGCACATCCTTTTCAATGTCAAAGCGAACGGTGCCGGCGATGGCGTAGGCGATCACCAGGGGCGGCGAGGCCAGGAACGCCTGCTTGGCATAGGGATGGATACGGCCGTCGAAATTGCGGTTACCCGACAGCACCGCGGTGGCATACAGGTCACGGTCGATGATCTCCTGCTGGATGACCGGATCCAGCGCGCCACTCATGCCGTTGCAGGTGGTGCAGGCGAACGCGACGATGCCAAAGCCCAGCTTTTCAAGGTCCGGCAGCAGACCGGCCTCCTCTAGGTACAGCTGCACGGCCTTGGAGCCCGGGGCCAGCGAGGATTTCACCCACGGCTTGCGTAGCAGGCCGCGCTCGTTGGCCTTGCGCGCCAGCAGACCGGCCGCGATCACGTTGCGCGGATTAGAGGTATTGGTGCAGCTGGTGATGGCGGCGATGATCACCGCACCATCAGGCATCAGGCCCTGCGCCTGTTCGGCCTTGCCGGCTTCGAGCTTGGCGGCATCGGCGATGCCGCGCTCAACCAGCGCCGACACCGGCAGGCGACGGTGCGGATTGCTCGGGCCAGCCATGTTTCGGACCACGCTGGACAGGTCAAAGCGCAGCACGCGCGGATACTGCGCGGTCACCAGGTCATCGGCCCACAGCCCGGTGGTGCGGGCGTAGGTTTCGACCAGCGCGACCTGGGCTTCCTCGCGCCCGGTCAGGCGCAGGTAGTCGGTGGTCTGGCTGTCGATATAGAACATCGCCGCGGTCGCACCGTATTCCGGGCACATATTGGAAATGGTGGCGCGGTCGCCGATGGTCAGCGCGGCGGCACCTTCGCCGAAGAACTCCAGCCACGCACCGACCACGCGCTCGGCGCGCAGGAATTCGGTCAGCGCCAGCACCACGTCGGTGGCGGTGATGCCCGGCTGCGGCCTGCCGCTGAGCTCCACGCCGACGATATCGGGCAGGCGCATCCACGAGGCGCGGCCCAGCATGACGTTCTCTGCCTCCAGCCCGCCGACGCCGATGGCGATCACGCCCAATGCATCCACGTGCGGGGTATGGCTGTCGGTGCCGACGCAGGTATCGGGGAAGGCGACGCCGTCCTGCACGTAGATCACCGGCGACATTTTCTCCAGATTGATCTGGTGCATGATGCCGTTGCCCGGCGGAATCACGTCCACGTTCTGGAAGGCCAACTTGGTCCAGTCGATGAAGTGGAAGCGGTCTTCGTTGCGCCGATCTTCGATGGCGCGGTTCTTCTCAAATGCCTGCGGATCGTAGCCACCACATTCCACCGCCAGCGAATGGTCAACGATCAGCTGCACCGGAACGACCGGATTGACCTTGGCCGGGTCGCCACCGCCATCCGCGATTGCGTCACGCAGGCCGGCGAGATCGACCAGCGCGGTCTGGCCCAGGATGTCGTGGCAGACCACGCGCGCCGGGAACCAGGGGAAATCCAGGTCCTGGCGGCGCTCGATCAGCTGGGTCAGCGAAGCCGTGAGGCTGGCCGGGTCGCAGCGGCGCACCAGGTTTTCGGCCAGCACGCGCGAGACATACGGCAGCGTGGCATAGGCTCCCGGCGCGATCGCGTCGACGGCGGCACGGGCGTCGAAATAGTCCAGCGAGGTGCCGGAAAGGGTTTTGCGGTATTGCGTGTTCATTGCGGTCATGGCTGGCGTGTAACGCAGATTGGCGGGCCGAAAGAGGATACGTGTGCCGGCCCCGAAGGGCCGGCGGCGGCATCATGCGCGCTCGGACAGCGGCACGAAGACCTGGTCTTCCGGGCCGGTGTAGTTGGCGCTGGGGCGGATGATCTTGCCGTCGATGCGCTGCTCGATGACGTGCGCGCTCCAGCCGGAGGTGCGGGCGATGACGAACAGCGGGGTGAACATCGCGGTGGGAACGCCCATCATGTGGTAGCTGACCGCGCTGAACCAGTCCAGGTTCGGGAACATCTTCTTGATGTCCCACATCACCGACTCCAGGCGCTCGGCGATGTCGTACATCTTCAGGTTGCCCTGCTCCGCCGAGAGTTCACGGGCGACGTCCTTGATCACCTTGTTGCGCGGGTCGCTGACCGTGTACACCGGGTGACCGAAACCGATCACCACTTCCTTGCGTTCCACGCGGGCCTTGATGTCAGCCTCGGCATCGTCCGGGCTGTCGTAGCGCTTCTGCACCTCAAAGGCCACTTCGTTGGCACCGCCGTGCTTGGGACCGCGCAGCGCGCCAATACCCCCGGCAATGCAGCTGTACATGTCGCTGCCGGTACCGGCAATGACGCGACAGGTGAAGGTGGAGGCATTGAACTCGTGCTCGGCGTACAGGATCAGCGAGGTGTGCATGGCGCGCACCCACGAGTCCTGCGGCTTTTCGCCGTGGAGCAGGTGCAGGAAGTGACCGCCGATGGAGTCATCGTCGGTTTCCACGTCAATGGCGCGGCCGTTGTGACTCCAGTGGTACCAGTACAGCAGCATCGAGCCCAGGCAGGCCATCAGTTTGTCGGCGATGTCTCGCGCGCCCGGGTGATTGTGGTCGTCCTTCTCCGGCGACACGCAGCCCAGCACGGACACGCCCGTGCGCATGACATCCATCGGGTGGGCCGACGGCGGCAGCTCTTCCAGTGCCGCCTTGACCGCTGCCGGAATGCCGCGCAGCGACTTCAGCTTGGCCTTGTAGGCGGTCAGCTCGGCGCGGGTGGGCAGCTTGCCGTGCACCAGCAGGTGGGCGATTTCCTCGAACTCACTGGTGTTGGCCAGGTCCAGGATGTCATAGCCGCGGTAATGCAGGTCGTTGCCGCTGCGGCCGACGGTGCACAGCGCGGTGTTGCCGGCAGCGGTGCCGGACAGGGCGACGGACTTCTTCGGCTTGAAGCCGGGGGCGGTGGTTGCTTCGCTCATGATCCCTCCAGAAAACGGTAGTACGGAATTACTTCTTGGCGGCGAACAGCGCGTCGAGCTGCTGCTCGAAGGCGTGGTAGCCGATACGGTCGTAGAGTTCCTCGCGCGTCTGCATGGTATCCACCACGTTCTTCTGGTGGCCATCGCGACGGATGGTCTCATATACGTTCTCGGCGGCCTTGTTGGCGGCGCGGAACGCGGACAGCGGGAACAACTGGATCGCCACGCCGGCCGAGGCCAGCTCGTCGCGGCTGAACAGCGGGGTCTTGCCGAATTCAGTGATGTTGGCCAGCACCGGCACCTTCACCGCATCGACGAAGCGGCGGTAGGTATCCAGATCGTATGCGGCCTCGGCGAAGATGCCGTCGGCACCGGCTTCCACGCAGGCAATGGCACGCTCGATGGCGGCGTCCACCCCGTCCACCTGGATGGCGTCGGTACGGGCAATGAGGAAGAAGTCCGGGTCGGTCTTGGCGTCGGCCGCAGCCTTCACACGGTCGACCATTTCTCCCTGCGAGACGATTTCCTTGCCGGGACGGTGGCCGCAGCGCTTGGCCCCGACCTGGTCTTCAATGTGGCAGGCGGCGGCCCCGGCTTTGATCAGCGACTTCACGGTACGCGCAATGTTGAACGCGCTGGGGCCGAAGCCGGTGTCGATGTCGACCATCAACGGCAGGTCGCACACGTCGGTAATGCGGCGCACGTCGATCAGGACATCTTCGAGCGTGTTGATGCCCAGGTCCGGCAGGCCCAGCGAGCCCGCAGCGACGCCGCCGCCGGACAGGTAGATGGCACGGTAACCGGCGCGCTGCGCCAGCAGTGCGTGGTTGGCATTGATTGCACCGATCACCTGCAGGGGTGACTCGGCGGCCAGGGCGGCGCGGAAGCGCGCGCCGGCAGAAACAACAGAAGTGGTCATTCAGCCGTCCATCGTGGTAACTGGGTTGACCTGCGCAAGGGCCGTGCCAGCGCACAAGCCATTGATTTCATTGAACCCGACCGTTTCAATTCGCGTTTCATCTTGAAACATTGAAACACCTGTAACATGGACTCACTGAAACATCCCGACTCGGCCATGTCCCTTCATCTCCCCCGCCACCGCCTGCCCGACCCGGACCCCGGTCACCTGCCGGTGATCTGGACAGTCAGCGTGTCACGCCTGACCGGTCTGCTGGGGGATGTGATCCCCGAGTTCGACCGGCGCGCGCGGATCGTGCCAATCAACCTGGGTTTTGAGGAAGCGGTGGACGTGATTGGCCAGCGGCTGCGTCGCGAGCACTGCGACGTGGTGATCGCCGGCGGCTCAAATGCGGCCTACCTGCGCAGCCGGCTGGAGGTGCCGCTGGTGCCGATCCAAGCCAATGGCTTCGACCTGATGGAGGCACTGGCACGCGCACGACGGATCGCCCTGCGCATCGGCCTGGTGACGCATGCCACCGACGTCCCCACCTTCGGCAGCTTCCAGCACAGCTTCGGGCTGGATATCGAACATCGGCGCTTTGTCACCCGCGAAGATGCGCGCGACTGCATTGCCGATCTGCGCGCCAACGGGATTGAAGTGATCGTCGGCACCGGCATGGCGATTGACCACGCCGAACAGATGGGCCTGCCCGGCGTACTTCTGTATTCCGCCGATTCGGTCCGCCAGGCCTTTGAACATGCACTGGAACTGACCCAGACCCTGGCCCGCTCGGGTGCCGCCCCGATCCGCCGTCGGGTAACCGCGCGCCACCGCGAGCGTGACCCGGTCCTGTTGGGCGACAGCCCGGCCATGCAGCAGGTGCGCGAACGCGTGGCGCTGTATGCGCCGCACGACAGCACAGTACTGGTCAGCGGTGCCACCGGCACCGGCAAGGAACTGGTCGCGCGGCAACTGCATGCTGGCAGCGGGCGACGCGGCAGGTTCGTGGCGATCAACTGCGGGGCGATCAGCGAGTCGCTGCTGGAGGCGGAGCTGTTCGGCTACACCGAAGGTGCCTTTACCGGTGCGCGACGCGGCGGCCGCGTGGGCCTGGTCGAGGCTGCCGACGGCGGCACGCTGTTCCTGGACGAGATCGGCGAGCTGCCCCTCGCGTTGCAGACCCGACTGCTGCGCGTGCTCGAGGAACGCGAAGTGCTGCGGGTCGGGGCAACCGAGCCGGTGGCAGTGAACGTGCGGGTCGTCGCCGCCACTTTGCAGACTCTGGAGTCACTGGTGGAGGCTGGCAAGTTCCGGCGCGACCTGTACTACCGGCTGGCCGCCCTGCGCATTGCCCTGCCTCGGCTGCAGGACCATGCCCAGGACGTGCCGGCGCTGCTGGAACACTTCTTCCAGCAACTTGGACAACGCGCCAGTCCACTGGACGCCGCCGCCCTGCAACGCCTGCGCGATTACGCTTGGCCGGGCAATGTGCGCGAACTGCGCAACCTGGTGGACCGGCTGCGGGTGCATTGGCCCGCCAGCACCGGAACACTTGGACTGGCGCAGCTGATGGAGTGGGCTCCCGAAGTGAGCGATTCAGGACGCCTTGATGTAGCGGATACACCTTCCGACGGAAAGATGCCGCTGATGGCGGGACATCGCCCCGCCCCTGAAACAGTGGCCCGGGTACTGGCAGACTGTGGCGGCAATCGGGAAGTCGCCGCTGCACGCCTCGGCGTATCGCGCACCACCTTGTGGCGCTGGCTGCGACGCACCGGCTGATCGCGCCCGGTTGGCGCATTTCGCCCAACCAAGAAAAACGCCACGTGTATTTTCGGCTTATTCCGACGTTCGGACGCGGACAAATCTGTCGCATCCCGACGTTCCCGCGCGCAGCGTCCCGTTCATCCACTCGCACCGCAGGCATCACCACGCCGCGTGCCGAAGCACATCCCGACACGCAGTGACGCGACCAGCGCACCTGTGGCTGGAAACGTGTTCAGCACTCCAAACCGTGCGTGAACTCTCCCGCTTCCGTGCGATGCCCACGTACGGCTCGCGAAGGTAGGTTCGATCTCGGACAGATTGCAGACCTTGCTGCTTCCGTCACCGTCATGCGCGCCGCCCGCGCGCATCCCATTGCCATGCTCCGTGAGATCACCCGTGCAGTACCAGATCGCTTTCGCCACCTCTGCTCCTTCAGACACGCCTGCCGATGCAGTCAATGACGACGTCGTGCCGCCCTCCGGGAATGCGCCGGTGCCAGAGTTGGGCACGCTGTTCCCCGTACAGCTGCCCGACCGACCCGCTGCCAACACCGAACCGATGCGCCGTTAGGCCCTGTCGCCTGCCCGTTGCCACGAGGTAATTCATGCTCCTTGCTTCCATCAATACCGCTCCGACGGCTACTTTTTCCAGCACGCGCCCTCTCTCCGCCAAGCGGAAAGCAAGCGAATCCACGCCGCTTCCACTGCTTCGACTGGGTAATGGCGATACCGCTGCCGCACTTCCGCCCCCCACACCGCGCGCACAGAATGTCCGTATGGGCTACTTCGCCGATGCGGGGCCGGCCAATGCGGCGGACGCGATGCCGGCACAGGACGATGCACAGGACGTGCTCACTGCACAGATCCGCGCGGTACTCAGCAAGCTGGGCGAAGGCCAGCAGCCCTCGCTGCGCCAGACCATAGAGGAGTTCCAGTTCGATCTGGACGACCCCCATGCGCCGTCCATGGAGCGCCAGGTGAAGCACCTGGCGGGAGCACTTGCCCCCGAACGGACGTGCTCTGCGCACCAGCAACTGCTCAAGCGCGCGGCGCGTGATCTGGCCCGCGCGGTAGATGACGAACGATTGCTGAAATCCAAGATAGAGAAGCACACGCGGCAACAGACCAAGAACCACTACCCCGGGGCGCACTACGAAGTATCGCGCGGGATAAGCCTCGGTGCGGCAGTGGGACTTCCGGGTATCGGCGAGGCGGGCCTCACCGGCAGTGCCCTGCGCGCAAACAGCACCTCCACCTATGACGACCTGGCGGTCGCCCATTTCAACACCACCACGGTGACCGGTCGTGCGGCGATCGAAGCCGGCCTGCCCGCAGACGTCGGCGTGGGTGCACACGCGTCGGCACATGTCACCCGTGGCACCGGCAACGTGGACGACAAGATGCAGGATCGCGTGCTGGCGCTGGCACGGGCCTCGGTGGAACGCCGGTTGGCCGGGCCACGTCTGCTGCGGATCGCCAAACGCGTGGTGGGTCCCCGCCGCGACCGCTATACCGAACGCATCAGCACGGCACTGGCATGGCAGACCCGGTTGCCCATGCTGCTGGGGCACAGCGCCCCGCTGCGGACGCCGCGCTTTCACCCTGCACCGCCGGTACCGATCGCCGCCACCCTGCATGCGGTGGGCGGCGAACTGGGCACCCACGCCGGCGTCGCCGTGCTGGATGCAGGGGTCTCCGCCGCCGCGACACGCACCGAAGTCCTGATCAGCCTGCCGCTGCGCCTGACCGACACCTCGGCAGAAGCCACTGCTCTGCGCCAGGACATCATGGTGCAGCGGCGTCTGGATGAGCGACTCGCCGACCTGCTAAGCGACCTGCCACGACCGCGCTCGCGCACCCTGCATCGGGTGCAGTGCATCCGCAATTCGCCTGCAGCTGCGGGGGCCATGGGCCTGCGTCTGGACGCAGTGGAGCACCTGCGTGCGGAGTTCGACCACTTTGAAGCGCTGGCCCGGCATGCATTGCAGGCACCCGGTCTGGCGGCTGCACCACTGGCGTCGCTCAGCCGCGACTGGGGCAGCGACGGGCAGCGCCGCGAACCGGTGATGGTGCACATGCTCGACACCCTGGCGTGGCTGCAGGCCACGCCGCGTCCCGAACCGGGCGACACCGCGCGGGCCGCCTGGGACGATCTGCAGGCGCGCGTGCAGCAGTTGGCCGACCGCATCCACGCCAGCCGGATTCCACACGACCGGCAACAGGTGCACCAGGCCACGCATGCGTTCCGCCCGATGACCCAACGGATTGCCAGCCGGCAAGGCAACGTCGCGCTGACCTCCTCGCTGGGCCTGCCGGGCCTGGACGCCGGCGCGCGCGCGACGGTAGCGCGCCTTGAGCGCGATGACCCGGATCCGTTGCGGGCCGGCACCTACATCGACATCACCCTGACCGGCGAGCTGACGCCGGCACTGGGCGAACTGCTGGCGCAGGTTCAGCGCAGTCTGCCGGGCACCGAAGACCACTTGCCGACCGAACAGATCGAGCACGTGCTGACTCACCTTTCGCCGTCATTCCCGAGCACCCTCAACGCGCGCTGCGTGGTTCGCCTGTTCCGGCCGCGCTTCCAGCGCGAGCCGGGCTTCCCGGGCTGGGCCAAAGGCCTGCACCTGCAGACCGTGCGACTGTCCGCCGGCAGCAGCCAGGGCCTGAGTCTCGTCGCGCCAGTGCCGGTTGCGCCGGGGGTATCGGTCAAACCCGGCGTGCACTACCAGCACGTGGAACAGGTGCCACAGATGGAATGGCTGCTTGACGGCACGCTTACCGGCCCGCTGCTGCGCTACATTTCGCTGCGTGCCCCGGACACGGATGAAACGACGACCTGGGCGACGATGCTGGAACGGCACGGCCCCGACGTGGATCGTCTGGCCGGGGCGTTGGCAATTCCTGGATCGGTGCCGGCCAGTGAAGCGCGCTACTGGTTGAACCGGGACATCGGGCACGATGGTCCGACCAGCGCACAGCGCGAGGCACTTGCCCTGCTGACCGGGCTGCAGCGCAACCCGGACCCGCAGAAGCGGCACACCCAGGTGCACCGCCTGTTCGTCGCGCTGGCCGAGGCCACCGTGCGCGCCAAGCGCGCCTCGCCGTTCATGGGTGTCGCGGCACTGCCTCCTTCGCCACTGCGTTGAGCGGTGCGGGCCCGCGTCAGGGATACAACTGGCGCTTGTTCCACTGGCCCTCGGCATCCACCTCGTAGCACCAGCGTTCGTGCAGGCGGAACTGCGCGCCGTACCAGAACTCGATCCGTTCCGGTACGACGCGCAGCCCGCTCCAGCCCTCCGGTCGCGGCACATCGCGACCGGCGAAGCTGGCCTCGGCACTGGCCACGCGCGCGTCGAACTCCTCGCGTGAGCCCAGCGTATGCGACTGCAGCGAGGCCCAAGCCCCGATCTGGCTCATGCGCGGACGCGAGGCGAAGTAGGCATCAGCTTCGGCCGCGTCCACTTCTTCAACCCGGCCTTCAATCCGGACCTGGATACCGGCTTCACGCAGGCTGCGCCACAGGAACAGCAGCGCGGCATGCGGATTGGCCTTCAGCTCCCGCCCTTTATGGCTGTCCAGGTGGGTGTAGAACACGAAGCCGCGCGCATCGAACGCTTTCAGCAGCACGGTGCGCGCCGACGGCCGCCCCTGCGTATCCGCCGTGGCCACGGTCATGGCATTGGGTTCGAATTCTGCGCTGGCTTTGGCCTCGTCAAACAACGCGGCGAACGTGCTCAGCGCTTCGGTGTAGAAATCAGTCATGAGGGTTTGGATTCTTCACACGGTGGGTTTATTGTCATCGCATGCGTACCGCGCCGTACATGCCCCGCGACAAAGGATTTCCGGCCGAGCTGGTGGCACAGGCGCTGGATGACGCCCTGGCCGTGCCCAGCCCGGTACCAGTATTGGCGATCAGCGGCCTGCAGGGCAGCGGCAAATCGACGCTGGCTGCGCAGGTGGTGGCCCTGGCACAGGCCCGCGGACTGCGTGCGGCGACCTTGTCGATCGACGACTTCTACCTGACCCGTGCGCAGCGTCAGCGACTGGCCCGACAGGTTCATCCATTGCTGCTGACACGCGGGCCACCCGGCACCCATGACCTGCCCCTGGCGCATGCCACGCTGGACGCGATTGCGGCACAGCGGCCGGTGGCCCTGCCCCGCTTTGACAAACTGGCCGACGAGCGCGTGGGGCCGGCGCTGTGGCCGCAGCTGGACGGCGCGCTGGACCTGCTGGTGTTTGAAGGCTGGTTCCTGGGTACGCCGGCGCAGGACCCCGCAGACCTGATTGCGCCGCTGAACGCACTGGAACGTGAGGCCGATGCGGACGGACGGTGGCGGCAGTGGTGCAACCAGTCCCTGGCCGACCACTACCCGGCCCTGTGGCAGCGCTGTGACCGGCTGTGGTTCCTGCAGCCACCGGATTTTTCGGTGGTGCCACGCTGGCGCTGGCAGCAGGAACAGCACCTGCAGGCGGCGCAGCCGGAGCGCAGCAGCATGAGCCGCCCGCAACTCGAGCGCTTTGTGCAGTACTACGAGCGGGTCAGCCGGCAGGCGTTGCGCAGCCTGCCCGCACGCGCCGACCGCGTGGTCGTGCTGGACGACCAGCGCCAGGTGGTTGCATCGGCAACCACTGCCCGCTGAGAGGAGCGCGGGGCGGAGGTGGTAGCATCCACGGTGATGAATCCTGCTCCGAACCTGATCCTGATTGGCCCCATGGGCGCCGGCAAAACCTGCATTGGACGCCGCTTGGCCGAACGCTTCACCCTGGACTTCGTTGACGCGGACCAGGCGATCGTGGAGGCCGCCGGGGCCAGCATCGCCACCATTTTCGAACTCTCCGGTGAGGCCGGTTTCCGCCAGCATGAGCGACAGATGCTGCAGGGACTGCTGGCCGGCCGCGGCCAGCTGATCTCCACCGGCGGTGGCGCGGTACTGGATGCGGACAACCGCCAGGCCATCGCCACACGCGGCTTCGTGGTGTACCTGCGGGTCAGCGTGGCGGCGCAGCTGGAGCGGCTTGCGCGCGACCGTACCCGGCCGCTGCTGCAGCGCCCTGACCGCGAACAGGTGCTGCTGGACATGGCGGCGGTGCGTGATCCGCTGTACCAGTCGCTGGCCGACCTCACTCTCGACACCGACCTTTACACCCCCGCCGAGGCCACCGCGCAGCTGGTGCTGCGCCTGGCCTCGCAATGGCAACGTCTGGATATTCCCCATGAGTAGTTCTTCCCCCGCCGCCCCGCGTACCGTTGCGGTCAACAGCGAGACGCCTTACACGATCCACATCGGCCCCGGCCTGCTGAGCCAGGGCGAACTGCTCGCCACGCACGTGCGTGGCCGCCATGTGCTGCTG
Organism: Stenotrophomonas oahuensis; assembly: GCF_031834595.1. Lineage (NCBI taxonomy): Bacteria > Pseudomonadati > Pseudomonadota > Gammaproteobacteria > Lysobacterales > Lysobacteraceae > Stenotrophomonas > Stenotrophomonas oahuensis. The sequence continues at coordinate 456,009 of NZ_CP115541.1, forward strand.
CTGAGCGACAGCGAAGTGGCCCCGCGTTACCTGGCCGGCGTGCGTCAGGCACTGCTGGCGCAGCGACCGGACCTGCTGGTGGGAGAGCTCGTGCTGCCGGCCGGCGAGGCCTCCAAGACCCTGGCCAATTTCGGTGCGGCCATTACCGCACTGGCGGAACTGGGGGCGACCCGCGATGCCTGCGTGATGGCGCTGGGCGGGGGCGTGCCCGGTGACCTGGCTGGCTTTGCTGCGGCCTGCTGGATGCGCGGCGTGGACTGCGTGCAGTTGCCGACCTCGTTGCTGGCGATGGTCGACTCCTCGGTTGGTGGCAAGACCGCGGTTGATATTCCGGAAGGCAAGAACCTGGTGGGCGCTTTCCATCCACCACGCGCGGTGATCGCCGACACGACCGCCCTGCGCACCCTGCCCCCGCGCGAGCTGCGCGCCGGGCTGGCGGAAGTGATCAAGTACGGCGCGATCCGCGACCCCTTGTTCTTCCAGTGGCTGCAGGCCGAGCGCAGTGCGCTGCTGGCCGGCGACGATACCGCGTTGGCCCAGGCCATCGCCCGCAGCTGCGAACACAAGGCCGACATCGTCGCCCGCGATCCGCTGGAGCGCGGCGAACGCGCCCTGTTGAATCTGGGCCACACCTTTGGTCATGCCATCGAAACCGAACAGGGCTACGGGGCACCGGGCAATGACAATCTGAACCACGGCGAGGCAGTGGCGGTGGGCATGGTGCTGGCGGCGCGGCTGTCGGCGCGACTTGGCATGAGCGACCCGGCCGATACCCAGGCGCTGCAGGACCTGCTGGAAGCCTATGGCCTGCCGGTGCGCATTCCGGCCGGACTTGATCCGCAGGCGTTGCTGTCGCGCATGCGCCTGGACAAGAAGAACGTGGCCGGACGCCTGCGCCTGGTGCTGTGGCGCGGAATCGGTCGCGCCCAAGTGGTGGCAGACGTGGACGAGGCCTTGGTGCTGGCCGAGCTGCAGTGACGGCCTCCTCCACGCCCTGACGTTACAATTGGGCCCATGCATGTCTACCTGCAGCAACATCTGGGCGGCTCTGAGCCGGTCCGCTTCGTGCGGCTGACCCTGCAACCGGATCTGTTCGGCTGCTGGGAGCTGCTGCGCGAAAGTGGCAGCCCGGGGCGTCGGTCGCAGCTGCGGGTCACCCAGTTCGACGCAGCCGACGAGGCGCGCCTCGCCTTCGAGCGCGAGCGCGACGCGCTGCTGACACGCCAGTTCCAGATTCTCCCGCACCCTTTGCTGCCCTGACACCGGCAGCGCCCCACCCCAAGGAAGCACTACGTGACCAGCCACACCCGCCACGATCGACTGCTGCGCGCCCTGCGTCGCGAACCGGTGGATTGCACCCCCGTCTGGCTGATGCGCCAGGCAGGCCGCTACCTGCCTGAGTACCGCGCCACCCGCGCCAAGGCCGGCAGCTTCCTGGCGATGGCCAAGAACCCGGAGATCGCCTGCGAGGTCACCCTGCAGCCGCTGCGCCGCTTCGATCTGGACGCCGCCATTCTGTTCTCGGACATTCTCACCGTTCCCGATGCAATGGGCCTGGAGCTGTACTTCGTCGAAGGCGAAGGTCCCAAGTTCCGGAATCCGGTGCGCGACGCCGCGGCCATTGCCCGTCTGGCGGTGCCGGACATGGAAACCGAACTGCGCTACGTGATGGACGCGGTTCGGGTGATCCGTCGCGAACTGGACGGACGCGTGCCGTTGATCGGCTTCTCTGGCAGCCCCTGGACACTGGCGTGTTACATGGTGGAAGGCGGCGGCAGCAAGGATTTCGCCCGTATCAAGGCGATGGCGCTGAATGAACCGGCCGCCCTGCACCAGCTGCTGTCGGTGGTAACCGACGCGGTGGTGGCCTACCTGGCCGCACAGCGCGCGGCCGGTGCCCAGGTACTGCAGGTGTTCGACACCTGGGGCGGTGTGCTCAGCCCGTCGATGTACCGTGAGTTCTCGCTGCGTTACCTGACCCGCATCGCGCAGGAACTGGATCGCGGCCAGGGCGAGACGCGTACCCCGCTGATCCTGTTCGGCAAGGGCACCGGGCTGCACCTGGGCGCGCTGGCCGACACCGGTGCCGACGCGCTGGGGGTGGACTGGACCTTGGACCTGTCCGACGCGGTGGCCCGTACCGGTGGTCGCGTGGCGCTGCAGGGCAACCTGGACCCGGCCACGCTGTATGGCAATCCCGAAGCGATCGAGCGTGCCGCCGGCCAGGTGCTGGACAGCTATGCGCAGGGCAACGGGGGTTCGCGCGAAGGCCACGTGTTCAACCTGGGACATGGCATGTCACCGGACATGAATCCCGACCACGTGCAGGTGGTGGTGGAGGCCGTGCACCGTTTGAGCCAGCGCTGAGGAACCTGCAATGACGACCGCCAGCTATGCCTCGATCCGCCCCTTGTTGTGGCTGGTATCGCTGGCGATCTTCATGCAGATGCTCGATTCGACCATCGTCAACACCGCCTTGCCGGCGATGGCGCGCAGCCTGGGCGAAAGCCCGCTGCAGATGCAGTCGGTGGTGTTCAGCTATGCCCTGGCGGTGGCGACCTTCATTCCGGCGTCGGGGTGGATCGCCGACCGCTTCGGAACGCGCCGTACGTTTCTGGTGGCGATCATTCTGTTCACCCTGGGGTCGCTGGCCTGCGCGCTGGCGCAGACGCTGCACCAGCTGGTAGCCGCGCGCGTGCTGCAGGGACTGGGCGGTGCCATGCTGCTGCCGGTGGGCCGCCTGGCGGTGATGCGCTCGGTGTCGCGTGAGCAGTTCCTGCGCGCGATGAGTTTCATCGCCATTCCCGCCTTGATCGGCCCGCTGATCGGCCCGACGCTGGGCGGCTGGCTGGTCGAAGTGGCCTCGTGGCACTGGGTGTTCCTGATCAACCTGCCCATCGGCGTGATCGGCTACGCGTGGGCCATGAAGGTGATGCCCGACCACTATGCCGAGCATCGCACCCGCTTCGACCTGGCTGGCTACCTGATGCTGGCGTTCGGGATGGTGGTGCTGTCGTTGGCGCTGGACGGCATTTCCGGGATGGGCACCCCGCACGCCCTGGTGATGTTGATGACCGTGGCCGGCCTGGCTGCGCTGGTGGGCTACTGGCTGCATGCGGCCAACTCCACCGCGCCGCTGTTCTCGCTCGCTCTGTTCCACGTCCCCAGCTACCGCATCGGCATTCTGGGCAATCTGTTCTCGCGGATCGGCAGCAGCGCGATGCCGCTGCTGATTCCGCTGCTGCTGCAGGTTGGCCTGGGCATGAGCCCGATGAATGCCGGCCTGTTGATGATTCCGGTGGCTGCCGCCGGCATGCTGTCCAAGCGTTACGCGGTGAAGCTGGTGGAGCGCTTCGGCTACCGGCGTGTGCTGATGGTCAATACGGTGCTGGTGGGGCTGGCGATGGCCAGCTTCATTTTCATGCTGCCTGGCCAGCCGATGTGGCTACGCATCCTGCAGCTTGCCCTGTTTGGTGCTGTGAACTCATTGCAGTTCACGGTCATGAACACGGTCACGCTGCGCGACCTGGATCGCGACTTCGCCAGCTCCGGTAACAGCCTGCTGTCAATGGTGATGATGCTGGCCACCGGTTTCGGAGCCGCCGCCGCTGGCAGCCTGCTGGCCGCGTTCGATCACCTGGACGCCCTGCGCGGTGCCACCGCCGCCCTGCATGCCACCTTCGTCTGCGTCGGCGCGATCACCCTGACCTCCACGGTGATCTTCTGGCAGCTGCCCGATACCCGCCCATCGCCACGCGATGTGGAGGAAGTCGCCGAATAGGCGACTTCGGTAGCAGCGCACCGTTGGTGCGCTGACATGAGCGCTGACATTCCGCAGCGCACCAACGGTGCGCTGCTACCGGGAGCCTTCCAACAACACCCGTGCAATCGCCGCTTCCAGCAGATCGGCCGTAATCGGCTTGCGCAGGAACCCACTGAATCCGGCCTCACGCACCTGGTCCTCGATGCCGGGATCGGTGCGCGCGGTGACGGCCAGCAAAGGAATCTGGTAACCCTGGTTACGCAGGTGGCCGGCCAGCTCCATCCCCCCCAGGCCCGGCAGATCCAGGTCAAGCAGGGCCACGTCGAACGGCGATGCGCTGACCTCGCGCAGCGCGGCCAGTGCGTGCAGCGCGTGTTCGACCTGATGACCGCGCGCGCCCAGCAGACCGGTGATGACGCTGGCTACGGTTTCATCGTCCTCCACCAGCAGGATCCGCAGTGGCGGCAGCGGCTGTCCCTGCACCACCCCACCTGCACCCGCCACGTCGGCCACAGTGGCGGACTGCAACGGCAACGGCAGGGTCACGGTGAAACGCGTGCCTACCCCCAGCTGGCTGTCCACGCTGATCTGGCCCTGCATTGCCAGCGCGAGCTCGCGACAGATCGCCAGTCCCAGCCCACTGCCGCCGTACTGGGCAGCAGTGCGCGCGCCATCGGCCTGCTCGAAGCGGCGGAACAACCGTTCCTGCTGGTCACTGCTGATACCCGGTCCGGTATCAGACACTTCCAGGCGCAGTCCGCGCTCGGGTGCCAGCGCGCGTACCGTCAGACGAACCTCGCCCTGGCGGGTGAACTTCACCGCGTTGCCCAGCAGGTTGAGCAGGATCTGGCGCAGGCGCAGGGCATCGCCAACGGTGCAGATGCCTTCCGGCAGTGAATTGTCGACGACGAACCGCAGTTGCTTCTGTTCGGCGAGCGCGGCCATCAACGTGCACACATCGGTGATCAGGGGCTGCAGCGGGAACGCCTGCTGCTGCAACTGCAGCCGTCCAGACTCGATGCGAGCCAGGTCCAGCGCATCGTTGACCAGATGCAGCAGATGCTCCCCGGCGTGCCGGATCGATTCGGTGTAACTGCGCTGCTTTGGATCAAGCGGCGAGGACAGCAGCAATTCGCTCATGCCCAGCACCCCGGTCATCGGGGTGCGAACCTCGTGCCCCAGATTAGCCAGGAAGCGGGTCTTGGCAGCCGACGCCTGTTCGGCCAGTTCCTGCTTGTGCAGGGCCAACTGATACGCGTGTCGGCGCTGCAGGCGACGCCGGTACAGCCAGGCAAACAGGCTGAGCAGCAGCAGGGCCAGCGAGGTAAGCACGAGCAGACCGGAAAGGCTGCGCCACCACGGCGGCTGCACCCGGAAGTCCAGCGCCTGCACGCGCGACCAGACCAGATCCGCCGAACGCGCCTGGACCTCCAGCCGATAGCGACCGGGCGGCAACCGGGAGAACACGCGCTCGCCGCCCGGCCCGACTTCCACCCAGTCCGGGTCATAACCCGCCAGACGGTAGCGATAGTTGTTGGAAGACGAATCGGCGAACGACAGCAGGCGTGCGACGATGCGCAGGTCGCGATCGGCGTCGGCAATTTCCAGCGGGGCCAGATGGGTCAGGTCGAGCACCCGTTCGCCACGACGCACTTCGACCCGCTCGATCACCAGCGGCGCGCGACGCGACGCGGGACGCACCTGATCTGGATCGAACAGCACCACCCCGGCCGGGGTGCCACCCACGATATGCCCACTGGCGGTACGCACCAGGGTATTGGGGCGGAACTCCTGGCTGGGCAGACCGTCATGCACGCCGTACTGGCGCACGTTGGCGTGGACGGTGTCGACACGGATCAAGCCGCGTGCGCTGGCGGCCCAAACCACGCCCTGCGCATCCACGGCCAACCCGGTGGCCGCAAGTTCGGGATAGCCATCCGCCGCCCCGACCAGGGCCAGCCGTTGCAGCTGTGTACCACTCCAGCGATAGCGGCTGAGCCGTCCTTCCTCGGACACCCAGACCGAGTCGTCATCCGCCACCGCCATTGCATGCACGCCGCGCTCGGGCCCACCGGGCATCGGCTCGAAGCGCTCACGCGTCGGCACCCACTGCATCAGGCCCTGGCTGGTCGCCAACCAGAGGTGGTCCTGCGGTCCACACAGTACCCCCTGCACCATCTGCGCGCTGCCGAGCCCGGCCTGACCGGAAGTTGCCTCCCGGACGACCCGCCCATCCAGCGTCCGCTGCTGCACAGTGCCGGCGGCAAACGTCCACAGGTGCGCTGCGTCGCAGATCGCCATGGATTCAATCACGCCCGCCGCCGCAGGGTTGTCGGCGTCGTCATGTCCCCAGCGGCGCAGGGAACGATCACGCGGGCCGTAGCGCACGAGCGCGCCGCTCGACCCGATCCAGACCTGGCCCCTTGGATCTTCAACCACCGAACTGAGCCAGTTGATTCCGTCCACCCAGGTGCGGTGCTGTTCGACCCGTCCGGTAGCCGGGTCGAACTTGTCCAGCGCACCATGGGTGCCAACGGTCCAGACACCCCCGTCCGCAGCAGCCGCCAGCCCCAGCACATAGCCATTGCGCAGCGACGTAGGATCGTCCTCCAGCCGCGACAGCACCGAGAACTGCCACCACCGCGGCAGCAGATGCCACAGCCCACCGTTGGTGCTGGCCAGCCAGATGCCGCCCTCGCGGTCCTCGTACGCTCCCGCCCAGTTCGGTCGCACCTGCCCTCGCGCCAGCGCGCTGTACAACGGCACCTGCTGGAACTGATTGTGGTACGCACGCCCCAGGCCCGACCGCGTATCGAGCCAATAGCCTCCCTGCTCGTCACGCAGCATCATGCCCAGCACCTGGTCACCTTCGGTGACCTTCCACGGAGCCGGCTCGAAGCGCCCATCCGGACGCCGCACTGTCACGCCGCGGATCGTGCTGATCCAGAGGCTGCCGTCCAGTTCGGAGGTCAGGCCGTTGATGGCCTCTTCCGGCAGGATGCCCGGTGCCACGCGTTCGAAGTCCTTGCCGGTCCACCGCGCCAGGCCGGCCTTGGTGCCCACCCACAGGCTGCCGTCCACCGTGGTCGCCATCTGCACCACCGACGCCGACGGCAGACTGCGCGCATTGCCCGGCTCGGGCATGTAGCGGGTCATCGCACCGCTGGCCGCCAGCCGGTACAGCCCGCCCAGGTAGGTCCCGAACCACACAGCACCGTCCGGTGTGGAGGTGATCGACCAGATCGTGTTGCTGCCCATCATCGGGTGGGTGCTGCGGTCATAGAAGCGCAGTTCGCGGCGGTCCGGCGACATCATCGCCAGGCCCGCATTTTCGGTTCCGATCCACAACTGGTTGCGTGCGTCCACGTGCACGCTCCACACGTGGTTGTCGCGCAGGCCGTCCTCGGCGCGCCAGATCCGGTAATTGCGGCCGTCAAACCGGGCCAGGCCGTCGTTGGTGGCCAGCCACAGGTATCCGTAGCCGTCTTCGGCCATGCGGTTGACCGTGTTGGAAGGCAGCCCGTCGAACACGGTCAGCTGCCGCGGGGTCGGCGGCACAGGCTGGGCCTTCGCCCCAGCTGGCAGGAACGCCACCATTACCAACAGGAGCAGCCAACGCAAGGGCACCACCAACGGATCTCCTGAAGCCAACCGGGAATGCCGCCCTCCCTGTCGCAGGCAGCCCACTCTGCCATGGTAAACGGTTAGTTCCGCTACGACGAACCGCCGTCCTCCAGCACCTGCTGCAAAGCGTGCTGGACATCGTGTGCACTGGCTGGCAGACGCAGCACGCCGGCCGCATGGGTCGCCCCGGTGGCCGACAATGCGGCATCGGCGCAGGCGCAATGGTCCACTCCGACCAGGATCGGCACCCGGCTTCCCCCGGCCCGGATCATCTCCAGAAGGGCCAGCCCGCCGACGCCAGGCAGGTCCAACGCGAGCACCACCAGATCCAGCGTGTCTGCCTGGAGCTCGGCCAGCGCCGCCAAGGCGTGGCTGACATGGATCACCTGGTGCCCCTGCGACTGCAGCAGTGCGACCTGGGCCTGCGCGGAAACAGGGTCGGCATCGACCACCAGAACCCGCATGCCGGCCGCCACGCCCACTGCAGGCAGTGCCAGGCTGATGAGTACGCTCCAGCGTCTTGCCCCGGTCGCATGAAGGCGCAGGCTTCCGCCCAACGCTCGAACCAGACCCTGGGTGTCGGCCAGTGCATCATTGAGCGCCTGTCGCGACGGCGTGGGCACGGCCATTGAGCGGTGCCGACCTCCGCCGCGGCTGCTCCCGGCGCTCTGCGCGGCGGTCGTCGACACCTCCAGCAACAGCCGTTCGCGGCCAGCCTGCCACCACACCTGCAGCACCAACCCGGAACACGCGGTGCGTGTCACCAGGATGTCAGCGACGTCATCCAGCAATTGCATCAACCGAACCGGATCTCCACAGGCCTGTGCGTCTTGGCGCACGTGCAGGCACACCGCCACACCGGTGCCGCGAGGGCACAGCCCAAGCACGCTGCGCGCCTGCCAGCGCCGACACAACGCGTCGATGCGCATCGCCTGCGCCTGCAGGGGCATGCTGCCCGCTTCAATGCGGGCCTCATCGAGGGCGCGATTGAGCACGTGCAACAGGGTCTGTCCTCCTTGCCGGACCCGCTCCAGCTGTTGCCGCTGGGGCGGGGTCAACGGTGACGCCAACAACAGTTCACTCAGCCCCAGGACGCCGGTGAGCGGAGTCCGTATCTCGTGGCCCAGCGTGGCCAGGTACTGTGCCTTGGCCTGGGCAGACTGTTCCGCAGCTGCCCGGCGTTGTGCTGAGCGTTGACGTGACCGCACCCGTTGAAGCTGCCGCCAGGCAGTACCCGCAGCCGCGCTTACCAGCAAGACGCCCACCCCCAGGCGCAGGCCGGACAACAGGGGGTGATGCCACGCACCGCGCTCGACCACCAGTTGCACCCATTCGCTGCCGGACCAATGACCGTCTGGCTGACGAGCCTGGAACTCCAGGCGGAACTGCCCCGGCGGCAGGTGTGGGAACCCCCGCGTGCCGCGCCGGCCCACCCGGATCCAGTCCCGATCCATACCCAGCAGACGAAAACGATACTGCTGGGTTTCCACGCCGGGTCCCAACCGCCGTACCGTGATCTGAATGTCGCGATCACCCGACTTCAGGTGCACGGTGGGACGCGACTGCACCACCTGCAGGCGGCCATCGCGGTGCACCTGCACCCGTTCCATCACCAGAGCGGGCGGTACGGTCGGGCTCGCAAGCCCCAACGGATCAAAACGGATGCCGTCTCCGTTTTCGTCGAGCGCCAGCATCTGCCGCCCCTGCGCCAGCAACCGCGCAGACAGCAGCTCCGCCGGCACGCCATCGGTGCGTGTGTACAGGCGCACCCCGCCCTCGCGCGGCTTTATCTGCAGCAATCCGCGTGCACTGGTTGCCCACAGCGCCCCGTGGGCGTCTGCAGCGATGGCCCGGAACCGCAAGGGTGGCAAACCGTGGCGATCATCGATACGCACGCTGTGCTGAAGCGCGCCCTCGCTGATGCGATAACGCCGCAGCACACCGGGGCCCGCGACCCACAAGGCACCGTCGTCGGTCACATGCAGCGCGTTGGCTTCCTCGGCGCTGGCGGAGGTCGACAGGAATCGGCCCGCGACCCAGCGGCGAACGCCTTGCGCGCCGCCCCACCAGAGTCCGTCACTGCCGTCACAGTGCACGGCCTGTGGCCCTGAAGGTCGCACGTGATCGGCGTCATCCCACGCCCAGCGCTGCAGCGTGGGAAGTGCGGTCCGGTGCTGCTGGATCGCCCCCGCATCCAGGGTCCAGCGGGTGCCGCCCGGGCACCGCAATGCAAACGACTGCGTTCCCTCAAGCCGCACGTTGGACAAGGCGACGACGCTGGCATCCGGAACGGACACCGGGCGGAAGTCCTGCCAGTGTGGCGGCAGTCTCCAGACACCCAGGTAGCGACCCAGCAGCCACAGTCCACCGTGACGATCTTCGAACACGCTGCGGAATCGGGGAGGCAGCGGCCGGGTCAGCGCGGCCAATGGGAGGTCCGGCGACACGTCACCCTCCCGCCAGACCAGCGCGCCGTCGGCCAGCCAGGCTTCACCACGCCGGGCCACACCGAGCGCGCGCGTGCTTGTCGCAAGATCCAGCGGTTCTAGGCGCGCTGCACTGTCGGCTCGCCACGGGCCGGCGGCCCCGCCCACCCACAAACGTCCCGTACCATCAACCAGCAGGGCCGAGACAGGAGCCTTGGCCAGCAACGCAGGCGATGGCATGGAGAATCGCCCCTCGTGCCATCGCGCAAGTCCCCCTGGAGTGCCCACCCACACACTGCCATCCGCGCTGCGCACGAGGTGCTCGATCACGCGGTCGGGGACGCCGTCACCGCGGACGGTCGGCAGAAACTGACGCAGTCGACGGTCGACGCCCAGCCGGAACAATCCCTGTCCCTGTGTACCGAACCAGACCTCTCCGTCGTCGCCGGGCAAGACGACCAGCACCGGGGCACCTCCCATGCTGGGAAAACGCCCGGCGTCGAAGCTTTCGATCTGCTGTCTGTCCGCAGAAAACCGCACCAGCTGGCCCTGGCCGGTACCAAGCCACAGCTGACCTTCGGCGTCCTGCGCCAAGGCCAGCACCCGGTTGTCCGGCAGCCCCTGCTCCCGGCGCCAGATGCGGAAGCGCCGTCCATCGTACCGGGCCAGCCCATCGTCGCTGGCAAACCAGAGGTACCCGTGGCGGTCTTCCAGAATGGCGTGAATGACGTTGGAGGGCAGGCCATCGGCAGTGGTAAAGCGACGCGCATTGGCCGGGGCCGCGTGCGCCTGGGTGACGCCGCCGAGCTGCACCAGCGCCCAGAGCAGGCACATCCAGTAAGCCAGGCCTCTTCTCATCACCGTCTCCGACAGCGTTGCAGTGCCGCCTCCAGTCGTTGTGCCGTCAGCGGCAGTCGCAGGAACAGATCAAAGCCGGCCGCCAGTATTTCGCGCTCCGCGCACGCGTCAGCACGCGCGCTCAGCGCAAGCCGGGTCACGCCCGGCCACAACCAGGGCAGTCGTCCACTCAGCCGCTCACCACCGACCAGCATGTCGGGATCTGCCGCGATCAGGTCCCACGGCCCTGCATCCAGATGTGTCAACCAACTGTCCATGTCATCCACCCCCACCACCTGATGCCCGTTTGAACGCAACAGCGCGCACACCACGTCGGCAACGCTGGCCGACGGCAGCAGCACCATGATGCGCAGGCTGCGTCGCACACACTGCCCGGCCGGTTCCTCCGGTGCGCTGCCAATTCCGGGCACCTGCTGCCATGGCAGGGTCACGGTCATGCGTGTGCCCCGGCCGGGTTCGCTGTCCACGTCGATATGCCCTCCCATGGCCTGCGCGAGGTCGCGACAGATGGACAGGCCCAACCCGCTTCCGCCGTACTGTGCAAGCGTTCGGGCGTCCTCGACCTGGGTGAAGCGCTGGAACAGCCGGGCAACCTGGGGGGCGGACATGCCCTGTCCGGTATCAGCAATGCAGATCACCAGGCCCTCCCCGTCCCTGCCCGTACCCGCCGTCAGCACGACCTGCCCACGCGTGGTGAACTTCAGCGCGTTGCCGAGGAGGTTGAGCAGTATCTGTCGCAGTCGGCGCGCGTCGCCCAGCAGCACCTGCCCGGACCGCAGTCCGCTGCTGCAATGCAGAGCGACGCACTTTGCCTGGGCGACCGGCATCAGCAGCGCGTGCAGTTCATCGAGCAAGACCTCGAGACTGAACGGAGACATCACCCGGTGCAGTTGGTTGGCTTCGATGCTCGCCACATCCAGCGCGTCGTCGGTCAGCTGCAGCAGATGCTGGCCGGCCTGGTGCAGGCTGCCGAGCTGGGTGCGCTGGGTGGGGGAAAGTGGCGACCGCAGCAGCAGTTCACTCCAACCCAGCACCGGGGTCATCGGCATGCGGATCTGGCGCCCCAGGCGCGCCAGGAAACGAGTGCGCTCCAGCGATTCCAGTTCGGCGGCGTCGCGGCACCGCCTTGCCTGGTGACGCGCCTCCCGTGCTGTCTGATGGGCATGGAACAGCCGCCCCAGCGCCATCACCAGCGCGACACCCAGCAGCGCCAGGACACATCGCCCGGCGGGCGTCTGCCACCATCGTGGGACCACCCGCAGATGCAGTTCACGTACTGCCGACCAGGCACCGGCGGCGTGCCGGGCCTGGACCAACAATACGTGGTCTCCTGCGGGTAACCGCGCAAAAATGCGCTGCCCTACCGGGCCGGTATCGACCCATGCGGGATCCTGTCCCAGCAGACGGAACCGGTGCCGGATCCGGTCCGGATCGCCGCGTCCGAGCAGCGTCACCGCAACGCGGATGTTGCGATCAGCGGTACTCAAGGAAACCGGTCCGTCGGCGATCGGCACGCTCATCATCCGGTCGTGCCGGCGCCGGGTCATGGCATCCACCACCAGCACAGGCACCGCGGGACGCAAAGGCAGCACGGCGGGATCAAACGCCAACAGTCCGCCTTCACGGACCGCCGCCACCAGGGCACCGGACCCCAGGCTTACCAGCCGTCGAGGCAGTACCTCCTGCGCTGGCAATCCGTGCGCAACGCCCAGCAGGCTGACATCGCCGCTGCCTGGATCAACGCGGATCAACCCACGCGTCGCGCCCGCCCAGACCACGCCGGCGGCATCCACCGTCAGTGACGCCGCCCGCAGCGTCGGGTAGCCCTGATCGAGTGAGATCCGCTGCAACGGCTGGCTCATCTGCGAAGACAGGCGGTACTGTTCGAGCGCGGCGTCGCGCGTCACCCATACGCTGCCATCGTCGCCTTCAGCCAAGGCGAGCGCAGCGCCGCCGTCGGCCGGGCCAAACCGTTGGAACTGGTCGGATGCCGGATTCCAGCGCATCGGGCCTCGCGGATCAGTCACCCATAGGCCGCCATCACCGGTACATAGCAGCTGGCGCCCCTGGTCCGTGCGGCTCAACCCCAGCTGTTGGGCGGTTGCCCGGTGAAACTCCCGCCCGTCCTCCGTCCACCGTCGCACCTCGCTACCTGCCGCCAGCCAGACCCGGTTCCGTTCACACACCTGCAGGCTGTAGGGTGCCGCCTGTGGCAGATCCAGCAGCGTCCAGTGCTGCGTGGCCTGGGAGGCGGGGTCGTAACGCAGCAACTGTCCAGGTCGTGCCAGCCACACCCGTTCCTGCGCGTCTTCGACCACGGCGACAGAGGTGGTCTGGTCCTCCGCCTGCGCGAAGTGCACAGGGTGGGACACGTCGCCGTTGCGCAGATCCAGCCGTTGCAGCAGGCCATCCGCACCGGCAACCCACGCGTGATCGCGACCTGAGGCCGCGAGTGCCAGCACGGGATGAATGCCGTACTGCTGGGTGAAGCGACCCGGGGTGGGCAGCAGGGTGAACTGTTTCCAGTGCGCCGGCAGCCACCACAGACCGCGGTGCTCGCTGACCCACCACAGGTTTCCCTGGCGGTCCCGCAGCAGTTGACGGATCTGCACCGGTTCGCGCGCATCGCGGATGTCCGGCCGCAGGCCCACCGGATGTGTCATGCCCTGCCGTTGCCACTGCAGGGTGGTTCCGGCCTGCTGCCAGACCACGCCATCCGTGTCGCGCAACAGGGTCCGCGCGCGGTGCGGCCCGGCTATGACCTGACCGTCCGGGTTCAGCCCCCAGGTCTGTCCGCCCGCCGTGATCTCGATCCCCCCCGCTGGATCGACCCACATCGACTGCATCGGCGCGCGCGCATCCGGACCCAACGGCATCCAGCGGAAGTCCCCACCGTCGCTGCGCCACAACCGGGTACCCGTGATTGCCCACACAGCGCCATCGCGATCCACCTCGATCTGGCGCACGCCGCCGTCACCGAGTGGCCGCCGCTGCCAGACCTGCGATGTCGCTTCCTGCACATAAAGATCCTGATCGTCGCCGATCGCCCAGACCCGGCCGTGCGTGTCGCTGATGACCTGTTTGACGCGGCCACTGCGCACCGCTGCGGGTGCGGCGGCGTCGGGGCGTTCAAACGTGGTGCGGTCCACACCGAGCATGGCCAGTCCCTGGGTCGCGGTCGCCAGCCAGATGCGGTCGGCTGCATCGATGTGGACATCCAGCAATTCGGGGTCTGGCAGCCCCTCGGCCTGATGCAGGATCCGGAAGCGCTGGCCATCGAAGCGCAACAGACCGTCACTGCTGGCCAGCCAGAGATAGCCCGTGGCGTCTTCTTCAAGCGCCCGGATCTCCGGCGTGGGCAGACCATCGGCCTCACCCAGTGCGCGTGGCCATGGCAGCTTCAGCACGCTGGCCGACAACAGCGGCGGCCAGCACAGAAGCAGCAGACACAATGCATTTTCCAGAAGCCTGGATGGGGCTCCTCGCGGGCGCACCCGCACTTACCGCAGCGACGTAGATTTCATCGCATGGAAGATAAATCCATGCGCCGCCGGCAGCATCGTCGACGGCGCGGCATTGCCGTTTCTTTGCGAGTGACACCATCTATCGATTTAAACCATTCTGGTAGATGGCGTCTATCGGTCAAGCGGCTCCGACATGCGTGCGTGACGCACCGCGCGCGCCTGTGCAATGGCCTCGACCAGCAGATCGCCGGTGACCGGCTTGCGAAGAAACCCGTCAAAGCCCGCAGCCAGTACCTGCTGCTCGGCGTAAGCGTCCGAACGCGCGGTGACCGCGACCAGTGGCAGGGAGTACCCCATTGCGCGCAATTGACTGGCAATGGCAACGCCGTCCAGCGCGGGAAGGTCCAGATCGAGCAGCCCCACGTCAAAGGCATCAGAAGCTATCTCCGACAACGCAGCCAGTCCGTGCATCACGTGCACGACCGTGTGTCCCCGGGTACGGAGCAGACCCAGAATGACCTCGGCGACGGTGGCATCGTCCTCCACCAGCAGAATGTGCAGCGGCGGCAATACGGCCTGCGGGCCATCTTCCGGCCGCACGCCGGCGGAACGGGTGGTCGACGGGCTCCACGGCAGCGGCAAGCTGACGGTAAACCGCGCCCCCTGGCCAGGCTGACTGTCGATGTGGATGCGTCCGCCCATCGCTACGGCCAGTTCCTGGCAGATGGCCAGCCCAAGGCCGCTGCCACCGTAACGCGAGGCGGTGCGCGGACCATCCGCCTGTTCGAAGCGGTGGAACAGACGTTGCTGCTGGTCCAGGTTGATACCCGGCCCGGTATCGGACACCTCAAAGATGACGCCCAGGCCATCCTCGGACAGTTCCGTCCCCAGCCCCACATGGCCGTGCTCGGTGAACTTGATGGCGTTGCCCAGCAGGTTCATCAGAATCTGCCGCACCCGCATTTCGTCGCCGCTGACCTGGATCGGACCGGGCAGGTTGAAGCTGCGCTCGAACGCCAGTCCACGCTGGTGGGCCATGGGCTCCATCAACGTTTCCACCTGCACCAGCATCGACATCAGGTCGAACGGGCGGATGTCCAGCTCCAGTCGCCCTGCTTCAATCCTGGCCAGATCAAGGGCGTCGTTGACAAGGCGCAGCAGGTGGGTGCCGGCATGCTGGATGGACGCGGCATAGCTGCGCTGCAGTTCATCCAGCGGTGTCGCCAGCAGCAGTTCACTCATGCCCAGCACGCCGGTCATGGGCGTTCTGACTTCATGACCCAGCGTGGCCAGGAACCGGCTCTTGGCCTGGGACGCCTGTTCGGCAATCTGCTGCTTGTGCACGGTGATCTGCCATTGCTGGCGCCGGCGCAGGCGGGCGCGGGCAATCGCGGCCGCGCCCAGCATCAGCAGCAGGCCCAGCACCAGATACCCCAGCAGCGCGGTATTGCTGCGCCACCAGGGCGGCTGCACGTGCACGCTGATGCCGCGCGAAGACGTCCACTCGCCCTGCGCCGCGGCCGCCTGCACTTCGATGGTGTAATCGCCTGCTGGCAGGCGCGACAGCAGGCGTTCGCCGCCCGCGCTCTGCATCACCCAGTTCTGGTCATAGCCGTCCACGCGGTAGCGGTAGCGGTTGCCCAATGGACTGGCGAAGGACAGCAGGCGTGCGGTGATGATCAGGTCGCGATCATCGGGCCCGAGCTGCAACGGCGCATCGACCGGCAATGACTGCTGTCCCTCGGCATCGTCGCGGCGTACCTGGATGTTGTCGATGACCAGCTGCGAGGTGGGCAGGACCAGATCGGCCGCATCCGGGTCGAATCCGGTCAAACCGGTCGCAGTCAGCGCCAGCACACGCCCCCGGCCCCCCTGCACCGGCGGGCGCCCGCTGAACTCGATATCAGGCAATCCATCGCGTTCGTTGTACAGGCGCAGACGCCGCTCATGCGGAAGCCAGCTCACCAGCCCCCGCGGCGTGGTCGCCCAGACCTGTCCTGCCCTGCCCAGGGCCAGACCACCGATGGACACCGGCGGCATTCCCTGCGCGGCCCCCACCCGTTCGCGCAGGGTCATGCTCAGGCCATCCCACTGGTAGCGCTCCAGCGCCCCACTGCGTGCCATCCAGACCTCCGCCTGATTGACCCAGACCATGTCGAAAATCTGGCCGTGCGAGACGCCCGCGACCGGCTCGAATCGATCCTCCTGCCACCGCAGCAGCCCCATTTCGCCCATGATCCACAACTGACCGCGAGCGTCGAAGCCCATCTGTTCGATGGGGCTCTCGGTGAGGCCACGGTTCTCGTCGATGCGGATGGTCTGCAGCAGGTTGCCATTGGCGTCGCGGCGCTGGATGCCGTAGTTGATGATCGAGATCCAGATGTCGCCGTTCGGTGCCTGGCGAATGATGTCGATGCGTTGGCGCACATCCGCGCCGCCGCCCAGCTTCCATTCCTGCAGCGCGCCGGTGCGCGGCTGATACAGCCCAAGTCGACCGGCACGCCCCAACCAGAGCGCGCCATCAGCGCGAGGCAGCACCGACCAGATGGCACCCACGCCCAATTGCTTCTCAAAGGCGATCTGGCGCAGGCGGCCGCTGCGGTCCAGTTCGTAGATGCCGTGCGCACCCACGACGTAATACGCGTCACCTGCTGCCGCAGCATTGAGCAGGTACAGGCTGTCCATCGGCTTGCCGTCGAGCTGGTACCACGTCGAGAAGCGCTTCCAGTCAGGCGGCAGATAGGCCAGGCCTTGTGACAGGGTGGCCACCCACAGGCCGCCTTCATGGTCCTGCAGCAGATCGAGCACGCCGCTGCGTTCGGTCAGGAAACCACTGCCGGCGTCCCCCGCCAGCAACCACGCCTGCAGTGCATCGCCGCGATACAGCCCGTCGGCGCTGCCCACCCAGTAACCGCCATGACGGTCGTGCAGTACGATGGCAGACCGCACATCCGGGCCCAGTCCCCACGGTGCGGGGCGCGCCGTGCCATCGGGCAGAATCTGGAACAGCCCGCCTTCCGTCCCTGCCCACACCGAACCATTGCTGTCGCGGGTCAGGCGGATGACGCTTTTGCCGGCCAGCAGCTCGGGCGCGATGCGGGTCAACCGCTTCCCGTCCCAGCGGGCCACGCCACTGCCGGTTCCGATCCACAATTGACCGTCCGGTTCGCTCACCATGGAATAGACGGTGTCGTCGGGCAGACTGTCCGGATCAGCCGGATCGTGGCGATAGCGAACCAGCTGCCCGTTCTCGTCGCGCCGGCACAGACCGTAGGCGTTGGTACCGATCCACAGGGCCTTGCCGGTATAGGCCAACGACCAGAACTGGCCTTCACAGGCCGCGTCAACGTCATGGAAGCGCCGGAAACGCTTGCGCGCCGGATCGAGCATGCTCAGCCCGCCGCCATTGATGCCGATCCAGACCCGGTCGAACGGATCCACGAGCAGGCTCTCTACTTCATTGCCCGCCAGGGAGTCAGGGTTGTCCGGCTCGTTGCGCCAGACACGCAGCCCTACCCCGTCGATGCGTGCCAGGCCATCATCGGTAGCGGCCCATATGTAGCCCTGACGGTCCTGCGCCAGCGCCAGCACCATCCGCGAAGGCATGCCTTCGGCGGCACCCAGCCGGCGCAGTCGCGGTGTTTCTGCCGATGTCCCTGCGGCCCACAGCACGCCCGGCAGGAGCAGCAATGCCCATGCCAGCACCACGATGCCAGCCCGCCAACCGCGCGTGACCCCCGCCATCGAATCCTCCCTGTACCTGAAGATTGTCACACAGCCGCAGCCGTTTAGTCCGGTCACCGGCATGCGGCGCTGCGGCCGCAATGGCACCACGAACTGTTGCAGCCATGGTGCTGCCAGCCATCACGGCGCTGCGCGTATGATCGGCCACGTTCATTCCGGAGGTCGCCGTGCCCTTGCGCCTGACACTTGCCCTGCTGCTCGCTGCTGCCCCGATCGCCGCCCTTGCCGCACCACAGACCTGGCGTCTGGACCCGGTGCACACGCGGGTGCTGTTCGCCGTTGAGCATGCAGGCTTCTCCCAGGCGCTGGGTACGGTGTCCGGCAGCGAAGGCCAGCTGCTGTTTGATCCGGACGACTGGACCGGAGCCCGTCTGTCCGTCAGCGTACCGCTGCAGCGCCTGGACCTGGGCGATGCGAAGTGGAACAAGGCGGTGATGGCCGGAAACCTGCTTGATACCGACCGTTATCCCGATGCGCGGTTCGTCTCCACGCGGGTGGAGGCCATCGATGCCACCCACGCGCGGGTGTTCGGCCAGCTGACACTGCGCGGGGTCACCCAGGACGTGGAGCTGGCGGTCACCGTCAATGCGGTCAAGCGCCATCCGATGCCGCCGTTCCGTCGCACCGCAGGTTTTTCCGCGACCACCACGCTCAGCCGCAAGGCCTTTGGCGTGGACGCCTGGCCGTCGATGATCGGCGACACCGTTGAGCTTCGGATCGAAGCCGAGGCCGTGCGCGACCGCAACGCAGACGATGTGCAGGACACACCGTCCGACAATGACGGCGGAACTCCGCCGCCACCGCAGGACTCTGACTCATCTCCCACCCCACCGACCACGAAGCCCACGCCATGACCCTGAAGAACACCCCGCACCGCTGGGGCGGCGTCAGCCAAGGCCTGCACTGGCTGATCGCCCTGCTCATTCTGACCCTGGGCATCGTCGGTTTGACCATGGGCGAACTGCCGAAGACGCCGAAGTATTTCTGGGTGTACACCGCGCACAAGTCGCTGGGCATCACCGTGCTGGCGCTGGTGGCGCTGCGGCTGGGCTGGCGTTTGTATGCGGGTGCCCCAGCACCGGTACCGGGCACGCCCAGCTGGCAGGAGCGCATCGCGTCGGTCACGCACTGGCTGCTGTACGGGCTGATGTTCGCGCTGCCGCTGTCGGGCTGGATCTATGACTCCGCCAGCGGCCTGCGGCCGTTCCGCTGGTTCGGGCTGGTCGATGTGCCCAAGCTGGTCGCGCCGGATCCGGGTGCCCGCGACATTTCGCATGCCATCCACGAATGGGGCTTCTGGCTGCTGATCGCCGTTGTGCTGGCACATGCCGGTGCGGCGCTGTACCACCACTTTTTCCAACGTGACGCCACCCTGGCGCGCATGCTGCCGCAAGGCTGGCTCACTTCCCCCCAGAAGGACTGACGATGACCATCAAGCTCACCTCTCCCGCAGCGGTTGCCGCTGCCCTGGCCGGCCTGATGGCCGCCACGCCGGTGCTGGCCGCCGATTACGTGCAGGCTCCGGGTGCTGGCTCACACTTGGCCTTTGCCACCAAGTACGACGGTGAAGTGTTTACCGGCAGCTTCCCGGGCTTTACCACCACGGTCAGCTTCGATCCAGCCAACCCCGCCGCAGGCAAGCTGGACGTGACCATTCCGCTGGCCCGGGCGGTCAGCGGCAACAGTGACCGTGATTCGACCCTGCAGGGCGCGGACTTCTTCAACGTGGCCAAGTTCGCAACCGCCCGCTATACCGCTTCCGGTTTCACCAAGACCGGCGAGAACGAATATGTCGCCAAGGGCACCCTTGAACTGCGCGGGGTGAGCAAGCCGGTTACCTTCACGTTTGAATGGAAGGACGGTGCCAACCCGGTGCTGAAGGGCAAGGCGACCGTGAAGCGCCTGGACTTCGGCGTGGGCGGCGGTGACTGGGCCGATACCAAGACCATTCCGGATGAGACCGCGATCAGCACCGTAGTGACGCTGAAGGCGAAATAATGCCGGGAGCCAGCCAGGCCAGCACGGTGGCCACATCAAACGGCCAGTCCAGTTCGCGCCCCTGGCCGTCCCGCAGCACCGGCACCCGGCTGCCGTAGCGGGCCTCCAGGCCGGGATCGTCGTCGATGAACACACTGTCCAGGCCCGCCACGCGGGCCTGCGCCAGCACCGCCAGGGCCTGGTCGCACAGATGACAGTCGTCGCGCTGGAACAAGGTAAACACCGGCCCACCCGTGATTGGAATTGTTGCGCCGCAGCCAGGGTCGCTGCCGGAGACAGCATAGAATAGCGCTCCATCCGTACCCGCAGTTTGGCAATCATGGCTGTCAGCACGTTCGACGTTTTCAAGATCGGCATTGGCCCGAGTTCCTCGCACACCGTAGGACCGATGAAGGCCGCCGAGCGCTTCGTGCACCGCTGGCTGCTGGACCCGGGTTGCCTGCAGGACGTGGTGCGCATCCGCGCCGACGTCTACGGATCGCTGGCGCTGACCGGGCGCGGGCATGGCACCGACAAGGCCGTGCTGCTGGGCCTGGAGGGCCAGCGCCCGAACCTGATCGATCCGGACATCATTCCCGACACGCTTGAACGCATCCGTAGCAGCAAGCGGATCAGGCTGATGGGCACGCATGAAATCGCCTTCGATGAAAAGCGCGACCTGGGCCTGAACAAGCGCCAGAAGTTGCCGTACCACACCAACGGCATGCGCTTCACCGCGTATGACGCGCAGGACCAGGTGATTGCGACCCGCGACTACTACTCGGTAGGCGGTGGCTTCGTGGTCAACCAGGACGATGCCGCCGACGATCGCATCGTGCCCGATGAAACCCCGCTGCCCTACCCGTTCAAGAGCGGTGACGAACTGCTCGCGCAGACCGCCCGCAGCGGCTTGAGCATCGCCCAGCTGATGTTCGAAAACGAAAAATGCTGGCGCAGCGAAGATGAGATCCGCGAGCAGCTGCGCGAGATCTGGAATGCCATGCAGGCCTGCGTGACCCGGGGCATCCGCCAGGAAGGCACCCTGCCCGGCGGGCTGCATGTGTCGCGCCGCGCGCCGGCACTTTACCGGGAACTGTCGTCCAAGCCGGAAGCGGCAATGCGTGACCCGCTGACCACGTTGGACTGGGTCAATCTGTACGCGCTGGCAGTGAATGAAGAGAACGCCGCCGGCGGACGCGTGGTCACCGCCCCCACCAATGGTGCCGCTGGCGTGTTGCCGGCCGTGCTGCATTACTTCGACCGCTTCTGCCCGGGTGCGAACGAGCAGCGGGTGTTCGACTTCCTGCTGACCTCGGCGGCCATTGGCATCCTGTACAAGGAAAATGCCTCGATTTCGGGTGCGGAGGTCGGCTGCCAGGGCGAAGTGGGCGTGGCTTGTTCGATGGCCGCCGGCGGACTGGTAGCGGCACTGGGCGGCAACCCCAGCCAGATCGAGAACGCGGCAGAAATCGGCATGGAACACAACCTGGGCCTGACCTGCGATCCGATCGGCGGCCTCGTGCAGATTCCGTGCATCGAACGCAACGCAATGGGCGCGGTCAAGGCCATCAATGCATCGCGCATGGCGATGCGCGGCGACGGCAAGCACAAGGTTTCGCTGGACAAGGTCATCAAGACCATGCGCGACACCGGCCGCGACATGCAGGACAAGTACAAGGAAACCAGCCGCGGCGGGCTCGCGGTCAACGTCATCGAGTGCTGACCTGACCCGCGTCGTGCCGGGCACTGTCCGGCACGATGCGGCGCGCGCGGTTATGCTCGGGGATCTTTTCCTGGAGACCGCCATGCGCATCCTGGCCGCCGCCCTGCTTGCCTGCCTGCCCCTGACCGCCCTCGCGGCCCCCACCTACGACGCCCGCCTGCAGGGCTTCGACTACGGATGGCCGGTCAAGACCTTTACCTTCGATTCGCAGCGGCAATCGCTGGAAATGGCGTACCTGGATGTTCCCGCCAGTGGCCGGCCCCTCGGCACGGTGGTGCTGCTGCATGGCAAGAACTTCTGCGCCGGCACCTGGAAAGAGGCGATCAGCGCACTCAGTGCAGCCGGTTACCGGGTAATCGCACCGGACCAGATCGGGTTCTGCAAATCCAGCAAACCGCTGCGCTACCAGTATTCATTCGGTCAGCTGGCCGCCAATACCCAGGCCCTGCTGACCTACCTGAAACTGGACGGGACCAAGGTCGACCTGGTCGGCCATTCGATGGGCGGCATGCTGGCCACGCGCTTCGCGCTGCAGTATCCGCAGCAGCTGCGTCATCTGGCGCTGGTCAATCCGATCGGACTGGAAGACTGGAAGGCCAAGGGGGTGCCGTGGCGCAGCGTGGACGCCTGGTATGCCAACGAACTGAAGACGAACTTCGACTCAATCAAGAAGTACCAGCTGGAGGTGTACTACGGCGGCGAATGGAAGCCGGAGTATGAGCACTGGGCCTTGATGCAGTCCGGCATGTACGCCGGCCCCGGCCAGCAGGCCGTGGCCTGGAGCCAGGCGCTGACGTCGGACATGGTGTTCAACCAGCCGGTGGTCTACGAGCTGCCGAACCTGCGTGTGCCGACCACGCTGTTCATCGGGCAGAAAGACCGCACCGCCATCGGTCGGGACTTGGCTCCGGCGGCGCTGAAGGCCACACTGGGCGACTACCCCGCGCTGGGCAAGGCCGCCGCCGCGGCGATTCCCGGCGCGACGCTGGTGACCTTCGATGAGCTCGGGCATTCGCCGCAGGTGCAGGACCCGGCGCAATTCAACGCGGCATTGCTAAAGGCGCTGGCCGCGGGGAAATGACGCCGCAGACGGCATCCGAAGATCCGCCGGGCGAACGCCCGGCGAACAGCGCAATCATCCTGCGCACGTAACAATTCGTAGTGACACGCCGTGCGTGTCAACCGCGCGCAGCGCGGCACAAGCGTCCGAAGCCGGCGATCCGGACGAACCAGATACAGGCCAACGTTTAACCCTGATCGAAGCCCGTATCAGACGTTCATGACCGCGGAACGAAGAGCGGACGCGCATGGCGCGTCCCTACACCCGGGTGATGGACAGCACGTCGTCCAGCAACGCGGCGGCCGTTACCTCTGCTCCCGCACCCGGCCCCTGGATCAGCAGCGGCTGGGCGTTGTAGCGGTCGCTATGGATGGCGACCCGGTTATCGGTCTGTGCGCCACCGGCGAGCGGATGGTCCTGCGACACAATCCGCAAGCCGACCTGAGCACCCAAGTGATCAAAGCCGCCAATAAAGCGCAGACAGCCACCCTCCAGACGTGACTGACGCCATTGCTGTTGAATGTCTGCGTCGAGCAGGGACAGCTGTGCCAAGGCATTTTCCAATGGCAGGCGCGCGAGCGCGTCCGGCACCAGCGACGTGACCTGGACCTGCTCGCTGCGCAGCGCGATGCCGCTGGCCCGCGCCAGGATCAGCAGCTTGCGGCGCACATCCTCGCCAGACAGGTCCACGCGCGGGTCCGGTTCGGTGTAGCCGGCACTGAGCGCATCCCCCACCCACGCCGAGAACGGACGCTGCCCGTCGTAGTGATGGAACAGCCAGGCCAGTGAGCCGGACAGCACGCCTTCTACCCGGTGAATGTGATCGCCACCGGCCACCAGCGCACGCAGGCTGCTGAGCAGGGGCAGCCCCGCCCCTACCGTGGCGCTGTCGCCGTAGCGGGCACCGCCCTGCGTGCCGCTTTCTGCAATGGCCTCGGCACGCGACCAGTGGGTGCCCTGCCCGAGTTTGTTGGCGGTCACCACGTGCACGCCCCGCGCCAACCACTGCTCGTGCCAGTTGGCGACCTCATCGCTGGCCGTGGCGTCGACCACCACGTCACCGCGTTGCAATCCCTCCGCCTCGGCCCAGGGCTGCAGCGCGGGCACGGTCCGCGCAGCGCGGTTGGCCTGCTCCAGCTCAAGCACGGGTTCGGCACTACAGCGGAAGGTAGTACGCGAATTGGCCAGCCATGAGAACCGCGGCAGGGTCACACCACGCGATTGCAACACCTGATAGCGCTGCACGAATGCGCTGCCCACCGTGCCGGTACCCAGCAATGCCAGACGCCGGGGCTGTTCACGCACCAGCGGCAGCACCGCGCTCATGCATCCACCTGTTTGCGCAGCGCGGCGCGCGACTGCGCATCAATGACCGCCTGCGCGCGGGCCAGTCCGGCCTGCAGGTCGGCCACCAGGTCCTGCGCGTCCTCGATGCCCACCGACAGGCGCAACAGCCCCTCGCTGATACCCGCATGTGCACGGGCTTCCGGGGTCATGGCCGCATGGGTCATGGTTGCGGGATGCGCCACCAGGCTTTCCACGCCGCCCAGCGATTCGGCCAGGGTGAAACAGCGCAGACCGTCAACGAAGGCGCGCACAGCGGCGTGCGGATCGTCACCCGGACAGGACGCCAGTTCGAACGAGAGCATCGCGCCGAAACCACTCTGCTGGCGTGCGGCAATGGCGTGGCCGAGGTGATCGGCCAGACCCGGGTAGTAGACCTGGGCCACCGCATCGCTGGTCGCCAGCAGGTCAACAATGGCGGCGGTGTTTTCCTGGTGCACGCGCAGGCGCGCACCCAGCGTGCGCAGGCCACGCAGGGTCAGGAACGCGTCAAACGGCGAGCCGGTCAGGCCCAACGCATTGGCCCACCACACCAGCTGCTCGTGCAGCTGAGGATCACGCGCCACCACCGCGCCGCCGACCACATCGCTGTGGCCATTGATGTATTTGGTGGTGGAGTGCAGGACGAGGTCGGCACCGAACGCAATGGGCTGCTGCAGCGCCGGCGACAGGAAGGTGTTGTCCACCACCACCTTGGCACCAGCCCGATGCGCGGCGTCAATGACAAAGCGCAGATCGGTGATGCGCAGCAGCGGGTTGGACGGGGTTTCCACCAGCACCAGCGTTGGCGACTGCGCCAGCGCTTCGGAAAGCGAGCGCGGATCGGTCAGGTCGGCGGTCACCAGGGTGAAGTGCCCCTTCTTCGCCAATGCGTTGAACAGACGCCAGCTGCCACCGTACGCGTCATGCGGCACCACCAGGGTATCGCCGGGCTGCAGCAGGGCATTGAGCACCAAGTTGATCGCCCCCATGCCGGTGGAGGTGATCACGCCCCCCGCCCCGCCTTCAAGCTCGGCCAATGCTTCGCCCAGCAGGTCGCGGGTGGGGTTGCCACTGCGCGTGTAGTCGTACTGGCGCTTGTTGCCAAAGCCATCGAAGCTGAAATTCGACGACAGCACGATCGGCGGGGTCACCGCGCCGTAGGCGGTATCGCGGTCGATACCGGCGCGCACGGCGGCGGTGACACGGCTACAGTTCGGCTCGGAACCGGCGGACAGGCTCATGCGTTTTCTCCCGGGGTGCGAAATGCGTTGGCAAGGATCGCGTCGATGCGATCGGTTTCTTTGAGGAAGGCGTCGTGGCCGTACGGCGAGCGCAGCACGCGCAGGCTGCCGAACGGGCCCAGCCCTTCAACCAGTCCGACCAGGTCGGCCAGCGGCACCAGGCGATCCCCCTCCACGGCGACCACGACGGTGGGCACGCTGATCGCGGCAGGGTCGACCCGGTGCAGGTCAATGGATTCGGACAGACGCAGGTAGGCTTCCACCGGCGTGCGGCCGACGTACTGCGCGCCCGCAGCATCCAGATAATCTTCGGCAGCGACACGGACCCGGCCATTGACCACTTCCGGTGCGGCATCGAAGCGTTCACCGAACTCTTCCGGCGTGCGGTAACTGAGCATGGCGAACTGACGCGCGAGGCTGAGGCCATGACTTTCCGCGCACTGCAATTGGCCGAGCGCGACAGCGCGGCGCTGCAGCGCGCGCCAGGCTGCGGCATAGGGGTGCGGACGATGCGCGCCGCTGACCGCCACCAGACGGGTCACGCGCGCGCGATGGCGGATCGCAAACTGCTGGCCGACCAGTGCGCCGTAGGAGTAGCCAACGAAGCCGTGCAGACGATCGATGCCGAGGTGGTCCAGCAGCACGGCCAGCGCGTCAGCCTGGTCGGCGGTGTCGATCGGCACGTCCAGGGCACCGTCAGCGCCGAGAAAGTCGAATGCCAGGATGCGCAGCGACGCGGGATCGAGCGCACGTCCGGCAGCCACCAACCCTTCGGCCCAGCCCTTCTCGGCGAACTCGGTGTTGGCGGCAACATGGCGATGGGCGGAGATTCCCCCCGCCAGCACCACCACCGGGGCGTCTGCACGGCCCACCAGTTCGTAGCGCAGGCGGACCGGGCGCGCGCCGGCATGGCGCAGCGTCAGCACGGTGGCGAACTCGCCGCGCACGGCGGCACGCCCGGCATCAACCGGCACGCTCAGCGGAACGAAGGATTCAGAAACGGCGGCTGCAGTGGCGAACGTCATGGCGGTATCCCGGAGAGGAAAACGGCCATCGAGCTTTCGCGGAGCTCGCGTTCGAAGTGCGCGCACAGCGCACGATTCGAACCATCTTTCGGTGGACGCCACGGTCCCCGCAGGATTTGGCACCTACGCAGGGTGCTTGCGCACGCTGCGGGCTGCCCCGGCTTCAAAGGGCCTGTCCCTCTGCCGGTCTCGATGGTGGAGCCACGATGCCAGCCCCGGATCAGTATGTCAATCCCTTCATCTGGATGAAGCGATATATTTTTTTCGAATAAGCCGACCGGGCAACCCTTTCCTCAACCGACCCGGTTGCGTAGAGTCCGCCCACATTCACCGGAAGACTGAACATGCGCTGGACCCTGCTGCCGCTGCTGCTCTGCCCCTTGTTCGCCAGCGCCGCTGCTTCTCCGGACTGGCGTTCCGGCTGGGGGCTGACAGGCGGCCCCGACCAAGGGCCCCGGCAGGCCGCCGGTGGTATTGCTTCGGTCCAGCTGGAAGGCAGCGGCGAGCGCTGGCAGGCGCGCGTGGACAACCACCTGGCAGGACCGGTGCAGATCACCCTGAGCCAGGACGTGGGTGCCGCGTTGCTGCCCGGCTTGCCGGTGCAGGCCGTGCTGCAGCCGGCGGCGCGCGTGGTGGTGGCGCAACTACCATTGCCAGCGCAGCCCCAACGGCTGAACGTCCGGCTGGAAGCCATTCCGGGCGATCCGGCGGCCCGCCCGCAGGACGTGGCCTATGCCCTGCCCTTCATTTCCACCCGCTTCCAGGTCACCCAGGCTCCGCAGGGCCGCTACAGCCACAGCGACCCGGAAAACCGCGATGCGATCGATTTCGCCCTGCCCGAAGGCACGCCGGTGCTGGCCGCGCGCCGTGGCAAGGTGATGCAGGTGCAGGGCAACTTCACCGAAAACGGCACCGACCCCCTGCGCGACCGCACGCGCGCCAACTTCATCCGGATCCTGCACGAGGACGGCAGCATGGCGGTCTATGCCCACCTGCGCGCCAATGGCGTACTGGTGCGCAGCGGCCAGCAGGTCGAGACCGGCCAGCGCATTGGGCTGTCCGGCAACACCGGCTACAGCACGGCGCCCCACCTTCACTTTGTGGTCCAGGCCAATACCGGCATGCAGCTGCAGTCGGTACCGGTGCGGATCGTCACCGACCGGGGCGAGCTGCACTTCGCACGTGAAGACGGCCCCACCGGGCCCGCCGCAAGCCCTTGAGCGCTCAGGTATAATCAGGCGCTTATCTCTCTGAAAAGCGCCCCGGGCGGGCGCGCCACGCCATGTCCGAAGTCGCTACCGAAGCTGCGCGCCGCCGCACCTTCGCCATCATTTCCCACCCTGACGCCGGCAAGACCACGCTGACTGAAAAGCTGCTGCTGTTCGGGGGCGCGATCCAGATGGCCGGTTCGGTCAAGGGCCGCAAGGCCGCGCGCCACGCCACCTCCGACTGGATGGCACTGGAAAAGGAACGCGGCATTTCAGTCACCTCCTCGGTGATGCAGTTCCCGTACGAAGGCAAGATCGTCAACCTGCTCGATACCCCCGGGCATGCTGACTTCGGCGAAGACACCTACCGGGTGCTGACCGCGGTGGACTCGGCGCTGATGGTCATCGACGTCGCCAAGGGCGTGGAAGAACGCACCATCAAGCTGATGGAGGTGTGCCGCCTGCGCGACACCCCGATCATGACCTTCATCAACAAGCTCGACCGCGAAGGCAAGGAGCCGATCGACCTGCTCGACGAGGTCGAGAGCGTTCTGGGCATCCAGTGCGCGCCGGTGACCTGGCCGATCGGCATGGGCCAGCGCCTGAAGGGCGTGGTGCATCTGATCAGCGGCGAAGTGCACCTGTACGAACAGGGCCGCAACTTCACCCGCCAGGACTCGACCATCTTCCCGTCGATCGACTCGCCGGGGCTGGCCGAGAAAATCGGCGAACAGATGCTGGCCGAGCTGCGTGACGAACTGGAACTGGTGCAGGGTGCCAGTCACCCGTTCGACCTGGACGCCTACCGGGCGGGCAAGCAGACCCCGGTGTTCTTCGGCTCGGGCGTGAACAACTTCGGCGTACAGCCGCTACTGGACTTCTTCGTCGAGCATGCGCCGTCGCCGCAGGCGCGCGCCACCACTGGCCGCGAGATTGCCCCGCAGGAAAACAAGCTGACCGGCTTCGTGTTCAAGATCCAGGCCAACATGGATCCGCAGCACCGCGACCGGGTCGCCTTCATGCGCGTGTGCTCGGGGCGTTTCACCGCCGGCATGAAGACCTTCCATGTGCGCACCGGCAAGGAGATGAAGCTGGCCAATGCGCTGACCTTCATGGCCAGCGACCGTGAAATCGCCGCCGAAGCGTGGCCGGGCGACGTGATCGGCATCCACAACCACGGCACGATTTCCATCGGCGACACCTTCACCGAAGGCGAAGCGGTCAGCTTCACCGGCATCCCCAACTTCGCCCCGGAACTGTTCCGCCGCGCCCGCCTGCGCGATCCGCTCAAGCTCAAGCAACTGCAGAAGGGCCTGGCCCAGCTCTCCGAAGAAGGGGCCACCCAGTTCTTCCGCCCGTTGATGAGCAACGACCTCATTCTGGGTGCCGTGGGCGTGCTGCAGTTCGACGTGGCCGCTTACCGGCTGAAGGACGAGTACGGCGTGGAAGCCGTGTTCGAGCCGGTCAGCGTGACGACCGCACGCTGGGTGACCTGCGACAACGAGAAGAAGCTGGAAGAGTTCCGCGAGAAGAATGCCAACAACCTCGGCATCGACGCGGCGGGCCATCTGGTCTACCTGGCTCCGACCCGGGTCAACCTGCAGCTGGCCCAGGAACGCGCACCAGACGTGCGTTTCGCCGCCACCCGCGAGGCCGCACACAGCATTTCCGTCAGCTGAGCACCGCCGTGCGATGATAGGGGGGAGCGGGATCCCCCTCCCCGCGGATCGCATCGCACATGACTACCGTTGCTTCCGTCCGAGAAGAAATCGCCAGCGCCCTGACCCACGGTCTGGGCGCGGTGGCCGCGCTGGCCGGCAGCGCCGTCCTGATCACCCTGGCCGCCATCTACGGCGACGGCTGGCAGCTGGCCAGCGCGATTGTGTTCGGCATTGCGCTGCTGCTGTTGTACACCGCCTCCACGCTGTACCACGCCATCCAGCACCCGGTGGCCAAGGGGCGACTGAAGGTGTTCGACCATTGTGCGATCTACCTGCTGATCGCCGGCACCTATACACCGTTCACCCTGATCGGCCTGCGTGGCCCGTGGGGCTGGGGTCTGTTCAGCGCGATCTGGGCGCTGGCGGTGTTCGGGGTGATCTTCAAGTTGTTCTACACCGGCCGCTTCAAGCTGCTGTCGACGGCGATCTACATTGCCATGGGCTGGCTCGTGGTGGTGGCGATCAAGCCGATGTGGGCGTCGATGGATGGCTGGACGCTGGGCTGGTTGTTTGCCGGTGGGTTGTCTTACACCTTGGGCACGTATTTTTATCACCGCGAGTCGATTCCGTATTCGCATGCGATTTGGCATTTGTTTGTGATTGGCGGCAGCGTCTGCCACTTTGTGGCCGTGACAGCACAGGTTCTGTAGAGCCACGCCCTGCGTGGCTGCTCTTCGTTCGGGCGTCATGAACGCCTGACACACGTCTTCGGTTGGGTCTAAACGCCGGACCAGTTGATTGACGCCGTTTTCATGCGGCTTCGGACGCTTGTGCCGCGCTGCGCGCGGGTACCACGCATGGCGTGGTACCTACGAATTGTTACGTGCGCAGGACGATGGCGTTGGTTGTGCTGCTGACATCGCGGTTACCTTTGCTTCGCGTCCTGTGCACGCAGGTCGGGCAACGATGCGAGCGTGAATACTGAATCTGCTCAGGTTGCGTCTTCCCGCTCGCGTTGGTCGTGGCGTCGTCCCGGCAAGCGCGGGCAGCGTTGGCTGGCGGTGCTGGTGTTTCTGGTTGCGCTGGTGCTGCTGGTGATCGCGCTGTGGGACTGGAACTGGTTCAAGGGGCCGGTGGAGCGGGCGGTGCAGGCCAAGACCGGGCGTGAGTTCCATATCAATGGGAACTTGGATGTGGACCTGGGCCGCGTGGTGACGGTGCGGGGTGATGGACTGACCTTCGCCAATGCCGAATGGTCGAAGCAACCGCAGATGGCCAGCGCGGACCGGGCCGAAATTGATGTGCGCTTCTGGCCCCTGCTGCGTGGCCAGGTGATGATTCCGGAAATCCGCATGACCCGACCGGACCTGCTGCTGGAGACCGCGCCGCGCAAGGACCAGCCGGGCAACTGGGATTTCCTGGGCCCCAGCGACGGTAAGCCGCCGGTGCTGCAGCGCCTGCTGATCGACGATGGCCGCCTGCAGTTTCTGGATGCCGCTGGAAAGACCGACATTCTGGTGGCGTTGAACAGCGGCAAGCCGAAGAACCCTGATAGTGCACCGCCACTGCTGGTGAAGGGCAAAGGCCGCTGGC
Source organism: Stenotrophomonas oahuensis (assembly GCF_031834595.1). Classification (NCBI taxonomy): domain Bacteria; kingdom Pseudomonadati; phylum Pseudomonadota; class Gammaproteobacteria; order Lysobacterales; family Lysobacteraceae; genus Stenotrophomonas; species Stenotrophomonas oahuensis. The sequence goes on from NZ_CP115541.1 coordinate 486,702, forward strand.
AGGGCAATCCGTTCACGCTGGACGGCAACACCGAATCGCCGCTGGAGCTGAGCAACAGCGACCATCCGTTCCGCATCCACCTGGACGGGCGCGCCGGCGCGACCCATGCCATCGCCAGTGGCACGCTGACCAATCCGTTCGCGCTGCGCACCTTCGATCTGGACTTCATGCTCAGTGGCCAGGATATGGAAGACCTGTATCCGCTGATCGGCTTGGCCATTCCGTCGACGCCGCCGTACAAACTCAAGGGCCGGCTGAAGCGCAACAACGATGTGTGGCGCTACGAGAACTTCACCGGCACAGCAGGCGACAGCGACCTCGGTGGCACGGCGCAGATTGAAGTGGGCCGCGAACGCCCCTTCCTGAAGGCCGAACTGTTTTCCAAGCGACTGGACTTCGATGACCTGGCCGGATTTGTCGGCGCGCCACCAAAAACCGGCAGCGGTGAGTCGGCCAATGCCGAGCAGAAAGCCGAAGCCGCTGAACTGAAGGCCAGCGCACGGGTACTGCCGGATACGCCCTATAACCTGACCAAGCTGCGCGCGATGGATGCCGACGTGCGCTGGAAGGCACAGCGGATCAATGCGCCTTCGCTGCCGTTGGACGACATGGATGCGCACCTCACCCTGGACGCTGGCCTGTTGCAGCTTCAGCCGCTGAACTTCGGCGTGGCCGGCGGCGACATCCGCAGCAATGTGCGACTGGATGCGCGCAAGGACACCATCGACACCCGCCTGCAGGCCAGCATCCGCAAGGTACAGCTGGGCAAACTGTTCCCGGATGCGAAGCTGGCCGAGCAGGCTTCGGGCGGCATCAGCGGTGATATCGACCTGCGCGGCCAGGGCAACTCGGTAGCCGCGATGCTGGGCAGTTCCGACGGCACCGTAGCGGTTGGCATGGGCCGGGGGCACATCGGCAACCTGATCATGGAACTGGCCGGGCTGGACGTGGCCGAGTCACTGAAGTTCCTGTTCACCGGCGACAAGCAGATTCCCCTGCGATGTGCGTGGGGCGATTTCGGCGTGGCACGCGGTGTGATGACCTCCACCGCGCTGGCCTTCGACACCGAGGACACGTTGATTCTGGGCGAAGGCACGGTGGATCTGAAACAGGAGCAGCTGGATCTGCTGCTGCGGCCGCGCCCGAAGGACATCAGCATCCTGGCGCTGCGCTCACCGCTGCGGATCGGCGGCACGTTCAAGGTTCCGTCGTTCCGCCCGGACTTCAAGGCACTGGGCGTGCGCGGTGCGATCGCGCTGACGCTGGCCAGCATCACCCCGCCGGCCGCCCTGCTGGCCACCATCGAGACCGGTCCGGGCAAGGACAGCAACTGCGGCGGCCGCTACGCAAAATAACCCGGCGACGAAATGCCAGATTCCGCGTAGTGACACGCCATGCGTGTCAATCAATGCCGCGTTCGGGACCGCGATGACACGCATGGCGTGTCACTACCGGCCTCAACCAGCGACGATGTACTGCTGCAGCTGATCCAGCTTCTGCGCCTGATCGTCGATCACCGACTTGACCAGATCGCCGATGGAGATCACGCCGATCACCCCGCTTTCGTCCACCACCGGAAGATGACGGATGCGGTGGTCTGTGACCAGCTGCAGGCAGTGTTCGACCTGCTGGGCAGGGGCGACAGTGATCACCTGCGCGGTCATGATGTCGCGGACCTGTGTGTTTCGCGAAGAGCGATCATGCAGCACGATCTTGCGTGCATAGTCGCGCTCGGACAGGATCCCGACCAGATGGCCCTGGTCCATCACCAGCACCGCGCCGATGCCCTTTTCTGCCATCAGCCGGATCGCGTCGATCACCGCCGCGTCCGGGCGGACCTCGAATACCTCAGGAGACTTGCCTTCCAACAGTTGCCGTACCGTGGTCATCTGCCTGCCCTCCAGCAATGGGATGCAGGGCCGAGTCTGCCACGGACGGTGCATGCCAGGTGTCAACCAGATACAGCGGCCGCTGCTTGGACTCCTCGTACAGCCTTCCCAGATACTCGCCAATCAGGCCCAGCGCGATCAGCTGGACCCCGCCCAGGAACAGGATCACCGACATCATGGTCGGATAGCCCGCTACCCGGTCGCCATACAGGGCCGCCTTGACGATCACCCACATGCCGAACAGGAAAGCGAAACTGGCCGTGGCCAGGCCCAGGTAGGTCGCGGCCCTCAAGGGTGCGGTGGAAAAGCTGGTGATCCCCTCCAGGGCGAAATTCCACAGCTTCCAGAATCCAAACTTGCTGCTGCCCACCATCCGCGCATGACGGTGGTACGGCAGCGCCTTGCGCCGGAAGCCCACCCAGCCGAACAGGCCCTTCATGAACCGGTGGCGTTCACGCAGCTGACCGAGCGCCTGCACCGCGCGCGGCGACAACAGCCGGAAGTCGCCGGTGTCGGCCGGGATCGGCGTTTTCGACAGCCTCCTTACCACCCGGTAGAACGCCGCCGCCGTGGTACGGCGGAACCAGCTTTCGCCGTCACGCTCGAGTCGGGTGCCGTAGATGTTGTCGTAGCCCTGACGCCACAACGCCACGAACTCGGGAATCAGCTCCGGCGGATCCTGGCCGTCCGCATCGAGCAGCATCACCGCGCCAGCATCGACGAAATCCAGCCCGGCAGTCACCGCCGCCTCCTTGCCGAAGTTGCGCGACAGCCGCAGCAGCCCGACCGACGCATCGTCGGCCGCCAGTTCCTGCATGACCTGCCAGGTGTCGTCGGTGCTGCCGTCGTCGACATACAGCACCCCGCACTCCAGGTCCGGCAGCGCATCGAGCACCGCGCGCAGGCGCGGGTGCAGCAAGGGCAGCGCCTGGGCTTCGTTATGCGCGGCGATGACCAGGGTCAGGCGTTCGTTCGGCATGCGTCAGTCCTCGCCCAGGTAACCGGCCCCACCCAGCTGCCGCGCCTGGCGCTGGATCCAGGCGGCACGGCGCTGCACATAAGGCCCCGGCTTGGCCGCGTTGTAGCGCCTCGGGGCCGGCAGCACCGCCGCCAAACGCGCGCTTTCCGCCGGCGTCAGCCGCGCGGCGTCCTTGTTCCAGTACTGGCGCGCAGCTGCTTGGGCTCCGTAGATGCCATCGCCGAACTCGGCGATGTTGGCGTACATCTCCAGGATCCGCGATTTCGGCCACAAGGTTTCAATCAGCAACGTGTACCAGACCTCCAGGCCTTTGCGCACCCAGCTGCGGCCCTGCCACAGGAACAGGTTCTTGGCGACCTGCTGGCTGATCGTGCTGGCCCCACGCAGGCGGCCGCCGCGCGCGTTGTGGTCGCGCGCCTTCTCGATGGCCTTCAGGTCGAACCCGTTGTGCTGGGGGAAGCGCTGGTCTTCGGCGGCGACCAGCGAGATCGGCAGGCTGGGGGCCATCTGATCGAGGTCGCGCCACTGGTAATGCAGGCGATAGCTCCAGTCGCCCTCGCCCAGCGCCTCGCCATAGCGCAACAGCATCACCGTGGACATCGGCGGATCCACAAAGCGCAGTACGGCCACCTGAAGCACACTTCCGGCCACGAACAGCAGCGGCAGCCACAGCAGCAGCTTCCAGCGCCAGCGGCGTGGACGCGGGGATTCCAGGCCGGTGTCGGCCTTGTGGTTGCTACGCTCTGCCCCCATTACTGGTGCATCCTCTGCTTACACGGTTGTCGGCGCATTATCCGGCAACCTGCCCTCTTTTATATAAGCTGCCCACGACCTGATGACTGCCCAGACCGACTCCCTCACCCGCTTCCTGCTTCCCGACGCCGGCGTGCGCGGCGTGCACGTCCAGCTGGACGCCACTTGGCAGGAAATCCAGGCCCCGGCCAGCTATCCGCCGGCGGCGACCGAGCTGCTGGGTGAAGCCAGCGTGGCAGCGGCTTTGTTCACCGGCCACACCAAGGTTGACGGTCGCCTGTCGATCCAGCTGCGCAGCAGCACCGCACTGCGTACCCTGTTTGCCGAGTGCACCGCGGCCGGCACCCTGCGCGGCGTGGTGCAGCTGGCCGATGGCGGCGGCGAGGTTTCGCGCGATCTGACCGCACTGGGCGCGGACGCGCTGCTGGCCATCACCATTGAAAACCCGGGCCTGGACCCGCGTGAGCCGCAGCGCTACCAGAGCCTGGTCGGGCTGGACGCGGCGGCACTGGATGAAGCCTTCGAGGACTACTTCCGGCAGTCCGAGCAGTTGCCCACCCGCCTGCTGCTGGCCGCCGATGGCAGCCGCGCTGCCGGCCTGCTGCTGCAGAAGCTGCCGGGCGATGAAGGCGATGCCGATGGCTGGGACCGCGCCAGCGCCCTGTTTGAGACTCTGGGCAAGCAGGAACTGCTGGACACGCCGGCCCAGACCCTGCTGCACCGGCTGTTCCACGAGGAAAAACCGGAACTGCTGGGCGAGCGCCCGCTGCGCTTTGCCTGCTCCTGCTCGCGGGAACGGGTTGAAGGCATGCTGCAGTCGCTGGGCGAGGAAGAGGCCCGGGCCGCGGCCGAGCCAACCGGTTCCGTCGAGATCCGATGCGAATTTTGCGGACGGGAGTATCACTTTCCGTTGACGGAGTTGGACATAATGTTCCATGACGCCGGGGTTGCCTCCCCGGCTCCTGAACGGCTTCAGTAACGGCCGTGCGAGTTTTGTTCTGGGGAGAACCAAGACTTGTCAACGAACACTTGTTAAGAAATCATAAACACCCTAGGATCAGGTTCCCGCTTTGTCGGGAACTTGTGCTCACCCCTGCTGTCTGAGAAGTCCCATGCGTGCCCTCCTGCGTCTACCGCTGGCCCTGATGATCGCCCTTGCCGCGATCCCGGGCGCGTATGCGCAGTCCAAGGCGCGTGCCGACAGCACGGTGCTGCCGGTGTGGAACAAGGGCAGCGGCAAAGTCGAGGCCCTGCTGTACCTGGAGCCCACCGGTGAACAGGCTGCCGGTGCGCGCTGGCACTTCGGGCGCAGTTCGCTCGATGCGGCGTTTGGCTTGTCGTCGGGCGATTCGCTGGGCCTGCTGTGCAGCAGCAGCGGCGGCGGGGCCAGCATGAGCAGCCTGGCCAGCCATTGCATGCTGGCCAGCCTCGGCGATGATGACGAAGACAGTCCGCTCAGCCGCCGCGTCACCGGCACGGCTGCCTTCAACCGCCCCGGCGGCCGCCTCGGCATCACCGCCGGCACAGGCCGTGAAAGCCTGCCGGCGTGGCTGGCCGGCCCGAACAAGTCGCCGGCGCTGCGCGCCGAGCAGAACGACCTCACTGTGTTCGGCCAGAAGAACATCGGTCGCGAAGGCTTCGTGTCGATCGGCGGCACCTACGCCAAGGCACGCCTGGTTCCGTTGTCCGACGTCTCCCCGGCCCTGGTGGACCGCTGGGACAGCAAGAGCCTCACCTTGGGGGCCGGCTACGGCAACTTCAGCGGCAACATCATCGGCCGCGTGGTCGACGTGCCCGGCCAGCCCGGCAAGTGGGAAGGTCTGGGCCTGGGCCTGACCTGGCGCACCCCGTGGAGCGGCCAGCTTACGGTAGGGGCGGAGAACGTGATCACCCGCGGCAAGAACCCGTTCGCTCCGCGCAACGAAAGCAATGACGAAGGCACCGTGCCTTACGTGCGGTACGAGCAGGATCTCTGACCGGCGATCCGGTTCATCTTGGCACCAATCGAAAGCGCGCCTCCGGCGCGCTTTTTGTTTGCTTCGGCGAAACTTCCTTGGCTGGCGGATACAAACCGTTACACATCAGTCGCAACTATTTTCATAACGTTTTTTTAACAATTGTCCGTGCCACCACCCCGAACGCCTTGGCCCACAAGGACTTTGCCGAATTTCACATAGATCACAGACTTCATTAACACTACTTTAATTCTTGCGAAGTGGGAGTTAGTATCGAGTCAGCCTTGTGGTCTTTGGTGCTCCGTTTGGCACCGCCCTAAGGCACACACCCCAGTGAATACCCAAGATTCCCTTGGAGAGAGAGAGCAATGAACTTTAAGTCCAACAAGCTGCGTGATGCAGTGCTGGCGGCTCTGGTCGTCGGCGCGGGCATGGGCGCCGCCCAGGCTCAGGAAGCCGCCGAGACGACCAACCTGGATCGCATCTCGGTTACCGGTTCGCGCATCAAGAGCACCGACATCGAAACCTCGCAGCCGGTGCTGAGCCTGACCCGCGCGGACATCGACAAGCAGGGCGTGACCTCGGTCGCCGACATCCTGCAGCGCGTCGCCGCCAACGGTGCCGCCCTGAACCGTACCTTCAACAACGGCGGTGACGGCTCCTCCGGCATCAGCCTGCGCAACCTGGGTTCCCAGCGTACCCTGGTGCTGGTCAACGGCCGTCGTTGGACCACCGGTCTGGACGGCAGCGTCGACCTGAACACCATTCCGGTCGCCATGATCGAGCGCATCGACGTCCTGAAGGACGGCGCATCGACCATCTATGGTTCGGACGCCATCGCCGGCGTGGTCAACATCGTCACCAAGCGCGACTTCGACGGTGCTGAAGCCAACTTCTACAAGGGCCAGTACAGCCAGGGCGACGGCGAGCGCGAAGCCTATGACTTCACCCTGGGCACCACCACCGACCGCGCTTCGATCATGATCGGCGCTGCGTACGTGAAGGAACAGGAAGTCATGGCCGGCGATCGCAAGATCTCCGCCGGTGGCCCGCCGTTCTTCAGCGGCCAGAGCGGCACCGGTATTCCGGGTTCCTACCTGCTCGGCGGCCGTCGCTACGTCAACATCGACGGCGTGCAGACCCCGTTCGTCAGCAGCGTCCACGGTTACAACACCGCGCCAGACAACTACCTGCTGACCCCGCAGGAGCGCACCTCGCTGTTCGCATCGGGCTCGTACAACGTCACCGACAACATCACCTTCCGCACGGAAGCGATGTACAACGAGCGCAAGTCCGAGCAGTTGCTGGCTGCCATGCCGGTCACCAACATGACCCTCAGCGCCGCCAGCATGTACAACCCTTACGGCGTCAACCTGACCGGCGTGAACCGTCGCTTCAATGAAACCGGCGGCCGTTCGTTCAACCAGAACGTCAAGAACTGGCACTTCTACGGCGGCTTCGAAGGCTTCTTCGAGTTCGCTGACCGTACCTTCGACTGGGACGTCGGCTACCGCTACGACAAGACCGACCAGAACGACCTGACCTACGGCCTGCTGAACCTGGGTCGCCTGAACGAGGCCTACGGTCCGTCGGGTATCGACCCGGTGACCGGCGCTGCCGTGTGCTTCGATGCTTCCGGCGCGATCATTCCGGGCTGTGCACCGATCAATCCGATTGGCGGCCTGGGCTCGATCTCGCAGGCGGCACTGGACTACACCACCTTCACCGCGCACGACTCCAACACCCAGGTCTCGAAGGGCTACTACGCCAACATCTCCGGGACCATCGTCGAGCTGCCGGCCGGTCCGCTGGGCGTCGCTGCCGGTTACGAATACCGCAAGGAAAGCGGCCAGTTCGATCCGGACGCCTTCATCGCCGCCGGCCTGAGCACCGGTAACGGTGCCAGCCCGACCGCCGGTTCGTACGACCTGGACGAGTTCTACCTGGAATTCGCAATCCCGGTGCTGGCTGACCTGCCGGGTGCCAAGCTGCTCGACTTCAGCGTGGCCACCCGCTACTCGAAGTACAGCAACTTCGGCAACACCACCAACAACAAGTTCGGGTTCCGCTGGAAGCCGATCGATGACCTGATGATCCGCGGTAACTACTCGGAAGGCTTCCGCGCGCCGAGCATCAACGACCTGTTCCGCGGTGATGCAGATTCGTTCGAAACCTACGCCGATCCGTGTGCGGTTCCCAATGGCCTGCGCGACATCCCGTCGGTGGCTGCCCGCTGTGCGGCGGAAGGCGTGCCGATCGGCTTCGTGCAGCCGAACACCGATGGTGAAGCTGGTTCCATCCAGACCGTCGAGCCGTTCACCTGGCAGGCCAACCAGGACCTGAAGCCGGAAACCTCGACCAGCAAGACGCTGGGCCTGGTGTTCAGCCCGAGCTTCGCCCCGGGCCTGAACGTCACCCTGGACTGGTGGCAGATCGAAATCGAAGACGCGATCACCCGTCCGGCGATCGGTGACATCCTGGACCGTTGCTACCAGGGCACCGCGCAGCAGCAGGCGATCTACTGCGGCCTGATCACGCGTGATCCGAACTACGGTGCTGACGAAGAAAACTACACCATCGTCAACGTCAACATGCCGCTGCAGAACCTGTCCTCCTACAAGGTGGAAGGCTGGGATCTGGGCCTGATGTACCGCCTGCCGGAAACCTCGTTCGGTCAGTTCTCGATCAACTGGGACAGCACCTACCTGAGCAAGTGGGAAACCAAGCCGACGGCCGACGCACAGGCGGAAGGCCTGCAGGGTGACTACCTGAACCAGGATCCGTACTGGCGCATCCGTTCGAACCTGTACGTCGACTGGTCCTTCCAGGACTTCGGCGTCAACTACGGTCTGCGTTACAAGTCGGGCATGACCGAAGAGTGCAACCTGAGCGGTGCACTGGCGACGGCCTACTGCTCCGATCCGGAAGGCGGCACGAACCACATCGGTGCCACCACCTACCACGACATCCAGTTCCGCTACAACACTCCGTGGAACGGTACCGTCATGCTGGGCGTGAACAACCTGTGGGACAAGCAGCCGCCGACCTCGTACGTCGTGGCTTACAACATGTTCGACCCGCAGTACGACCTGCCGGGCCGTTACTACTACATGCAGTACAAGCAGAAGTTCTGATCGATCCACTGATCAGCACCTGATGCAGCAACGGCCCCGAAAGGGGCCGTTGTTTTTTGTGCATCATGCGATCGCGTATCGAGGCTTCAGACACGAAAAAGGCCACGTTTCCGTGGCCTTTCTCAGAGCTTCTGATCGCACTCAACCGATCGGAATCAACGTCTCGATCACGTGCTCCACATACGCTTCAAAGTCTTCGCGCGCCTGCTTGGGCTGCTGCAACTGCAGCGACAGTTGCAGGAAGCCGACATACGCCGCGTAAGCCAGGCGCGCGCGGTGCTGCGCATCGGTACGGCTCAAGCCCGCCTGACGGAACGAGGCCACCAGGTATTCAAGACGGCGGTGCGAAACGCGGTCGATCACCGGGCGCACCATCGGATGGTCCAGCGCCTTGAGCAGTTCGCTGTAGATGATGTGCGGCTGCACTTCGTGCGCGACCACCTGGAACAGCTGGCGCAGACGCGCACGCGGATCAGGCACGTCTTCCAGGCTGCCGAACACCTGTTCCTGCTCGAACAGCTCCCAGCGCTCCAGCGCCGCCTGCAGCAGCGCATCGCGCGACGGGAAATGCCAGTAGAAACTGCCCTTGGTCACCCCCAGACGCCGGGCCAGCGGCTCCACCGCCACCGCGCCCACGCCTTGTTCAGCGATCAGATCCAGAGCCGCCTGGGCCCAGTCCTCCGCACTCAGGCGGCTGTTGCGGCCGGCACGGGGCTCGCCGGCGGAAGCTTCAGGTTCATTCATGCTGATGATTTAACCATACGCCGAGGTTGGTTTGTGTGGAATTGACAGATCGGGTCAACGCGAAGACCCCGATGGGGCGGGCCTTCACGGCCACCATACCGAGGGGTATTGACTTGCTCGACGGCAGGTCCATACTAGCGAGTATGGTAACGCCCATCACTACATCAACCGCCTTCACCGATGCGCGCGTCACCGCCGCGCACGACAGCGTGCTGGGGGTCAGCCAATCTGGGCCAGGCCGCCGCGGCACCGTGTTGTTCGCGCATGGTTTTGGCCAGACCCGGCATGCCTGGACGGCCACCGCGCAGGCACTGGTGGCTGCCGGCTATCAGACCCTGGCGTACGACGCGCGCGGTCATGGCGACTCGGATTGGAATGCCGACGACCTGCCCTATCACGGCGAACAGTTCGCTGATGATCTGATCGTGCTGGCCGGCGAACAGCCGCAGCCGCCGATCCTGGTCGCTGCCTCGATGGGCGGCCTGTTCGGCCTGCTGGCCGAGGCCCGCTGGCCGGGGTTGTTCTCGGCGATGGTGCTGGTGGACATCACGCCGCGCTGGGACACAGCTGGGGTGGAGCGCATTCTGGCCTTCATGACCGCGCATCCGCACGGATTCGAGTCGCTGGCCCAGGCTGCCGACGTGATCTCCGCCTACATGCCGCATCGCCCGCGCAAGTCCGAAAGCTCGCTGCGCGCCCTGCTGCGCGAAGACGGCCACGGCCGCTGGCGCTGGCATTGGGATCCGCGCCTGGTGGCCGAGCTGGCCCGCGACAGCGAACAGCACCAGGACGCGCTTGCCGAAGCGGCGCGTCAGGTGAAATGCCCGGTGCTGCTGGTCAGCGGCGGGCGCAGCAATCTGGTCACCCCGCAGACGGTGGCCGAATTCCTGGCCTTGGTGCCACATGCACGGCACGTGCAGCTGCCGGAGGCCACACACATGGTCGCCGGTGATGACAACAATGCCTTTACCGCCACTGTGTTGGACTATCTGGACGTGTTGCCCTCGGCCTCCGCCGTGGCACTGTCCGCCGCAACCGAGCACGTCACCGGAGCACGCTCATGAGCCTTGTCATTCCCTTCCTTGCCATCCTGCTGGCAGGCGCGTTCGTCGCCTACCACCGGATGCGCCTGATCACCTGGACGCTGCTCAGCCTTGCGCTGCTGGCGGCGTGCTGGTTCATTCCCTACGTCAACCAGACCGCGACCATCGTTGCGGCCGCGGTCGTGGCGGTCATTGCCGTGCCGCTGCTGCTGCCGTTCATCCGCAAGCCGCTGTTGACCGGCCCGATGATGAAGGTGTTCCGCAAGGTGCTGCCGCCCCTGTCGCAGACCGAGCGCATCGCGCTGGAAACCGGTTCGGTCGGTTTCGAGGGCGAGCTGTTCACCGGCGACCCGGACTGGAACAAGCTGCTCAATTACCCAAAGCCGCAGCTCACCGCTGAAGAACAGGCCTTCCTGGATGGCCCGGTCGAAGAGCTGTGCAAGATGGTCAACGACTGGGAAATCACCCACGTCCACGCCGACCTGCCGCCGGAGCTGTGGAGCTACATCAAGAAGAACAAGTTCTTCGGCATGATCATTCCGAAGGAATACGGCGGCCTGGGCTTCAGCGCGCTGGCTCACCACAAGGTGATCCAGAAGCTGGCGTCGGTGTCGAGCGTGGTCAGCTCCACCGTCGGCGTGCCGAACTCGCTGGGCCCGGGTGAACTGCTGGTGCATTACGGCACCCAGGCGCAGAAGGACCTGTACCTGCCGCGTCTGGCCGATGGCCGCGAAGTGCCCTGCTTCGGCCTGACCGGCCCGTTTGCCGGTTCCGACGCCACCTCGATCCCCGACTACGGCATCGTCTGCAAGGGCGAGTGGAACGGCGAGCAGGTGCTGGGCGTCAAGCTCACCTTCGACAAGCGTTACATCACCCTGGCCCCGGTCGCGACGCTGATCGGCATGGCCTTCCGCATGTACGACCCGGACGGCCTGATCGGCACCACCCGCGACATCGGCATCACCCTGGGCCTGCTGCCGCGTGACACCGCCGGCGTGGAAATCGGCCGTCGCCATTTCCCGCTGAACTCGACCTTCCAGAACGGTCCGATCCGCGGCAAGGACATCTTCATTCCGCTGACCCAGCTGATCGGTGGCGCGGAGATGGCCGGCAAGGGCTGGAACATGCTCAACGAGTGCCTGGCCGTGGGCCGTTCGATCACCCTGCCCTCCACCGCCAGCGGCGGTGCCAAGGCCGGCGCAGTGGTCACCGGTGCCTACGCGCGCATCCGCAAGCAGTTCGGCCTGTCGGTCGGCCGCTTCGAGGGCGTAGAAGAAGCGCTGGCCCGCATTGGCGGCAAGGCGTACAAGATCAGCGCGCTGTCGCAGGCCACCGCCGCTGCGGTGGACCGTGGCGACGTGCCGTCGGTGCCGTCGGCGATTGCCAAGTACCACTGCACCAACATGAGCCGTGAAGTGATCTCGGACGTGATGGACGTGATCGGCGGCAAGGGCATCATCCTGGGGCCGCGCAATTTCGCCGGCCGCAGCTGGCAGGCGGCCCCGATCGCGATCACCGTGGAAGGTGCCAACATCATGACCCGCAGCCTGCTGATCTTCGGCCAGGGTGCGATCCTCTGCCACCCGTGGGTGCTGCAGGAAATGAAGGCGGCGCAGGACCCGGACACCCGTGCCGGTCTGCAGGCCTTCGACCGCAGCCTGTTCGGCCACATCCGCTTCGGCATCTCCAACGCGGTGCGTTCGTTCTGGTTCGGCCTGACCGGCGCGCGCTTCGGTGCAGCTCCGGGTGACGCGTACACCCGCCGTTATTTCCGCAAGCTGGACCGTTACTCGGCCAACCTGGCGCTGATGGCGGACATCTCGATGATGACGCTGGGCGGCAAGCTGAAGTTCAAGGAATCGCTGTCAGGTCGCCTGGGCGATGTGCTGAGCCACATCTACATGACCAGCGCGATGCTCAAGCGTTATCACGACGAAGGCGCGCCGACGGCCGACCAGCCGCTGCTGGCCTGGGCGTTCCATGACAGCGTGCACAAGATCGAAGAGTCGCTGTCGGCGGCGCTGCGCAACTTCCCGATCCGTCCTATCGGCTGGCTTATGTGGGCGCTGATCTTCCCGTTCGGCCGTCGCGCCGAAGCCCCGGGCGACCGCCTGAGCCGTCGGGTCGCCGCACTGCTGATGGCCCCGGGCGAAGCCCGCGACCGTCTGGCCAATGGCGTGTTCCTGACCCCGTGCGAAAACAACCCGGGTGGCCGCATCAACAGCTACCTGGCCAAGGCGATCATGGCCGAGCCGGTGGAACGCAAGTTCCTGAAGGCACTGAAGACCAAGGGCATCGAAGCCCTGGACTTCGCCTCGCAGCTGGACGAAGCCGTTGCCGAAGGCGTGATCAGCCAGGACGAGCGCACGCTGCTGGAAGAGCTGCGCACGCTGACCCTGGACACGATCACCGTGGACGACTTCGATCCGCACGAACTGCGTTCGGCCACCTACTACGACCGCCAGGGCAAGGACCCGCAGTCGCAGGCGGCGTGACGCGCGGTTGAGGGATTCATGAGAACGGCGGACTTCGGTCCGCCGTTTTTCTTTGCGCTTGCGGCATCACCTGGTTGCGGGCGATCCGTGTCGCCGGGCAAGCCCGGCTCTACGTACCGATTGCAATCGCAGCCCGATGGGCCGCGTCACCCGATCACGCCGGGACGAACCACCAGGCAATAGCAGCGAGGATGGCCGGCACGGACTGGATGAAGAAGATGCGCTTGTTGACGCTGCACGCGCCGTACAGGCCAGCCACGATCACGCAGCCGAGCATGAAGTTGACCAGCATCGGCAGGTGGTCGAACAGGCCCCAGAACAGACCGGCGGCGAGGAAGCCGTTGTAAAGGCCCTGGTTGGCCGCAAGCACACGGGTGAGCTCAGCCTTCTCCGGCGTGTTGCGGAAGGTCTTCAGGCCCAGCGGTTTGGTCCAGAGGAACATCTCCAGCACCAGAAAGTACACGTGCAGCAGGGCGACCACCAGGGTCAGGATCAGCGCGGTCCAGTACATGGGCTAGCCTCGAAGGAAGGCTGACAGCTTACTCCGACCGCTCCACCGGCAGCTTCTTTTCTTCACGCAGCACGCCAAATGCCGACGCGGTCATGATCACCGCCGCGGCGACGCCACCGATGAACACCACCGACGAACCAAACAGCGACAGCCCCTTGTGCAGCCAGGTGAAGCTCAGGTCCGCGCCCCGGTAAACGACCGTGTCGATGGCCGCGCCGGCCTTGTAGCGCCACTGGCGGTCGACCCGGGTGTAGATCGTCTCGCGTGCTGGCTTGCCGAGAGCGAACTCGCTGGCGCGCGTCGTTACCTGCACGATCGCCACCATCACCGGCAGCGGCGACGCGGCCAGCACAGAGAAGCCGGCAATGATCGCGAAGCCCGGGATCAGCAGCGCCGGCGCGATGCCGAAGCGCGACAGCAGCCAGCGGGTCAGTCCGAGCTGCAGCACCAGAGTGAGCGCGTTGACGGCCAGGTCCACGCGCGAGAAGAACGCCGTGCTTGCCGCCGGGTCGGTGTACAGGCGGCGCACGATGGATGCCTGCTCGTTGTACAGCAGCGTGCCCACGCCCACCCCGAACACCACCATCGCCGCCAACCAGCGCAGCAACGGTTCGCGCGCGATCAGCTTCAGCCCGTCCAGCACGCTGCCGCCCATCGGGGTCTCGCCGGACACCAGCTGCGCCTGCTGCTCGCGCGCAACGGCCCACAGGCGCAGCCGCCAGATGCAGACCAGGCACACGCACAGGAAGCCGGCCGACACCAGCATCAGGTTGGCGATGCCCACCCGCTGCACCAGCGAGGCGGTCAGGATCGGCCCCAGGAAGGCGCCAATCGTGCCCGCCGCGCCGATGTAGCCGTAGTACGCCCGCGCCTGCGCGTTGGAGAACACGTCCGCCATGAAGCTCCAGAACACTGCCACCGCGAACAGGTTGAACACCATCACCCAGAAAAAGAACGCCATGCCACGACCCGGCACGTTGCTGTTGAACAGCAGGTAGAAGCCCAGCAGGGTGACGATGAAGAAGCCATACACCACTGGCAGGAACACGCGGCGTGGATAGCGGCTCACCAGTGCCCCATACAGTGGCTGCAGCACCAGCATGATCAGGAACACGCAGGTGAACAGGAACTGCAGCACGAAGTCCTGCAGCGCGATCCCGTGGCCCGCGAACCAGGCGATAAGTGACGGCGGGAACACTGTCTGCAGATCGGACGAGGCGGCCATCGCTTCGCGCACCGGGCGCAGCACGTAGTAGCCGCTGAGCAGGCAGAAGAAGTACAGCCCCGCCCACAACAGCGGTGGCGACTGGCGCAAGGCCTGACGCAGGCTGGGGCGTCCGCCCCCCTGGAATTGCGGAGTGCTCATTGCAGCGCAAGGTAAACGATGCACTGCAACACCGCCAGCCTCTGCCCTATGCTGGCGGCTCACCGTTGGGGAACGGACATGTACGACTACATCATTGTCGGTGCCGGTTCGGCCGGTTGCGTGCTGGCCAACCGGCTCAGCCAAGACCCGCACTGTCACGTGCTGCTGCTCGAAGCCGGTCCCGCTGACCGCAATCCCTTCATCCACATGCCGGCCGGCCTGGCCCGGCTGGTCAACAACCGGCGCATCAACTGGAACCTGTACACCGAACCCGAGCCCGCGCTGGACGGACGCCGGCTGTGGTGGCCGCGCGGCAAGGTGCTGGGTGGCTCCAGCGCCATCAATGCCATGTGCTACATACGCGGCGTGCCGGCCGACTATGACGGCTGGGCCGCCGGCGGTGCCACTGACTGGAGCTGGGGCCAGGTGTTGCCGTGGTTCCTGCACAGCGAGCACAACAGCCGCGGAGCCAGCGCGCTGCACGGTGTGGATGGCCCCCTGTCGGTGTCGGACCTGCGCCACCACAACCCGCTGTCTGCGGCATTCGTGGACGCGGCCGAACAGGCCGGGCATGCACGCAATGATGATTTCAATGGTGCCACCCAACTGGGTGCCGGGATGTATCAGGTCACCCAGCGCAATGGCGCGCGCTGCTCCAGCGCGACAGCGTGGCTGCGGCCGGCGCGGACGCGGCCCAACCTCACCGTGCTGACCGGCGCACAGGTGCGCGCCGTCAGCTTCCAGGACAGCACCGCCACCGGCGTGTACTACCAGCATCGAGGCCAGCACGTACATGCACGGTCGAGCGCGGAGGTCATTCTCAGCGCCGGGGCGATCCACTCGCCCCACCTGCTGCTGCTCTCGGGCGTCGGACCCGAAGCTGCGTTACGTACGCATGGGATTCGCGCGCGCGTCGATCTGCCCGGTGTCGGCGGCAACCTGCAGGACCATCTCGACATCTGCACCCTGGTGCATACCCGCCCCGGAGTGAGCTACGACCGCGCCAACCAGGCCAGGATCGCCTTCGACTACTTCCTGCGCGGCCACCGCGGTGCCGGCACCAGCAACATCGCCGAGGCCGGTGCCTTCGCCCGTTCGCCCCTGGCCAGCGATGCGCGTGCCGACGTGCAGTTCCATTTCGTGCCGGCGATGCTGGACGACCATGGGCGGCACCGGCTGCCCGGGGACGGCTATACCCTGCATGCCTGCGCGCTGCACCCGCGCAGTCGGGGTCGGATCTCGCTTCGCGATGCCGATCCGCTGTCGCCTCCGCGGATCCAGGCCAACTATCTGGGCGATGCAGAAGGCCACGACCTGGCCATGATGCGCGCCTGCGCACGGATGTCAGCGCAGATTCTGGAGCAGTCCGCGTTCGACCCCTGGCGTGGCGCTCCGATCTTCCCGGACGTCCGCAACCCGGAAAACGCGGCGCTGGATGCGTTCATCCGTGCCAAGGCCGAAACCATCTACCACCCGGTTGGCACCTGCGCGATGGGCGTGCATCCCGATGCCGTGGTCGATCCCCGGCTGCGCGTGCACGGGCTGCAGCGCCTGCGCGTGGTGGATGCGTCGATCATGCCCACCCTGACCAGCGGCAATACCAACGCACCCACGCTGATGATTGCAGAGCGGGCGGCGCACTGGATCCGGGAGGATGCAGGAGCGAGCTGAACGGGGACGTGACGCTGTGCGTCAAAAGCGTACAAAAATCACCATTTTTCAATGTGATACGCATTCATCTTCGCTTCGTTTGTGCAATCACGAAAAGCGGCGCTAGAATCGGTCACAGCAGTCGCGCACGGGCCCCATACGATGAAACACAACAGCAGGCGCCGACCGATCCGTTCGGCGGCCACCGGTTTGCTGGGCATGCTGATGCCCATCGCCCTGTCTTCCACCGCGCAGACACCGGCGGCGATGCCGGCCGGGTTCCCGGTCAACATCGAGAACAGCGCCGCGCCGAACGTGCCGCACACCCAGCCGGCGGCCTACCGCACTACCTCGCTCGCCCCGAAGGTGCAGCCCCCGGCTGAGAGCTTCAACGTGGCCGCGATCGAATCGATGGCCCAGCAGCTGACCTATGGCGAACGCGTACCGGGCATGGCGGTGGCCATCGTCCAGGGCGGTCGCGTGCTCAGCGCGCGCGGCTATGGCGTCACCGACGTCAACAACCCGCAGATCGTGGATGCCCACACCGTGTTCCGCCTGGCGTCGCTGTCCAAGGCCTTCGCCGGCACCATGGCCGGGCTGCTGGTCAACGACGGCACCCTGCGCTGGGACAGCAAGGTCACCGACTATGTACCGGGCTTCCAGTTGAGTTCACCGGAAGCCACCGAGCGCCTCACCGTGGCCGACCTGCTCAGCCACCGCGTCGGCCTGCCCTACAACGCCTACGACCGCGACATCGAGGCCAACGCCGAGTACTACACGCTGACCCACAAGCTGGCCTCGACCTCGCTCAAGTGCCTGCCGGGCGATTGCTACGCGTACCAGAACGTGGCCTTCAGCCTGATCGGCGACGTGGTGTACGCCGCCTCCGGCAGCTTCTACGAGCAGTCGGTGGAACGCCGCCTGTTCAAGCCGCTGGGCATGAATGACGCCAGCATGGGGCTGGCCGGCATCCAGGCGAGCTCGCGCTGGGCTCGCCCGCACGTGCGTAGCCGCAATGGCTGGGTATCGTTGAACCCGAAGCCGACCTACTATCGCCTGGCTCCGGCGGCCGGCGTCAACGCCAGCGCCAGCGACATGGCGCAGTGGCTGCTGGCCCACACCGGCCATCGTCCGGACGTGCTGCCGGCTCCGCTGCTGGCGACACTGCACTCCACGCTGATCAACACACCGGGCGAGATGCGTTCGGGCTGGCGCCGCCAGCGCCTGCACTCGGCCGGCTACGCGCTGGGCTGGCGCAACTTCGACTATGCCGGGCATGAAGTGATCTTCCATGCCGGCGCGGTGCAGGGCTACCGTGGCCTAGTGGCACTCGTGCCCGAGCGCGACCTGGGCATCGCCATCATGTGGAACGGTGAGAGCAGCCTGCCCAGTGGCCTTCTGCCGACCGTGCTGGACCAGGCGATGGGCCTGCCGAGCCAGCGCTGGCTGGACGTGGACACGGACTTCGGCAGCGACAACCTGATGGTGGAAGACAGCGCGCCGGCACCGGGTAAGCGCAAGGGGGCTTCGGCGGATCGGGCTGTGGCGTCACCGCGGTAAGGTGTCCCTGCGCGGATGGATTTGAAGAAGGCGGCCGATGGCCGCCTTCTTCGTTATTGCGGTTTTCTTTGCGGCGCAAAAAAAAACCCCCTCCCCGCTGGGCATCCGGGGAAGGGGGTTTCAGGTACGGCTATCGGGAATGGATCAGATCAGCGGTGCCGGAGTTGCCGGCAGAGCGACCGGTGCAGCCTTCTTCTTGCGGACCGCCGGCTTGCGCTTGGCGACCTTCTTCACAGCCTTCTTCGCAGTCGCCTTCTTGGCGGTGGCCTTCTTGGCGACCTTACGGACGGCCTTCTTGGCACCGGCCTTCTTGGCGACCTTGCGGACGGCCTTCTTGGCGGTCTTCTTGACGGCCTTCTTGGCAGTCTTCTTGGCGGCGGCCTTCTTGGCTACCTTCTTGACGGCCTTCTTTGCACCGGCCTTCTTGGCGACCTTGCGGACGGCCTTCTTCGCGGTCTTCTTGGCTGCCTTCTTGGCGGTCGCCTTCTTCGCGACCTTCTTGACGGCCTTCTTCGCCGTCTTCTTCACTGCCTTGCGGGCAGCGGCCTTCTTGGCGACCTTCTTCACAGCCTTCTTGGCGGTTGCCTTCTTGGCTGCCTTCTTCACGGTCTTCTTGGCCGCAGCCTTCTTTGCGACCTTCTTGACGGCCTTTTTAGCGGCCGGCTTTTTCTTCGCAGCTTTCTTGGTTGCCATGATATGGCTCCTCGTCAGTGATCTATGGAGTTGAAACGCCCAGTTGAAACAAACCCGCTAGCTGGTGCCAGCGGGGACCGCCGTCGCGTCATGCGCGTCGTGACGGATACGGTGATGCCTGCCATGTACCACCCGGCAGGAATCGAATGAGGGGTGCCCTTGCTTTTCACCGAGGGAAGCGAAGCCGACTCCACCGTCATCGGACTCGAGGCGGATGTCCTGGTTGTGCTTCGCGACTGGATGTCGATTCTGCTCACTCTCTTGGCAGGCAAGGTCTGCTGGGCGAAACCTAATCACGCTTTTTTTGACTGTCAACAACCCCCGCGAAAAATTTTCACGCCGACACCCTTCCGCGCGCTTCCGGAAGCGACGTCCGGAACACCCGCCGACGCCTTCGGCGGCACCCTTGCGCCGACGCATTGAGGGCGCATCGAAGACAACCGCTGAAAGAAAAGCACTTAAAAGAAGCACTTTCGCAAACGACACCTGCGTTGCGGTCGAACGGCGACGTCGAAACGGTGACAGCCGCCGATGGCTCCGGCAATGAAGCAACACCGGACCGAAACGGTCGAAAAAACTTTTCACATCGACCCATGCTTTTTTCTTCCGGATTGGCAGAAATGCGCAAACTTTTGACCGCCGATCGGACGCGCGACGGCATCGATCACGCACCCCGAAGGCGTTCGATCGACCCGACTCATGCCGTCGAACGCACCCGGTTCGACTACCCCGGCATGAGCAGAGTCGTGTCCGCATCACCCCATCCATCACGTACGGATAACAGATACACCGCCGATGTCGGAAAAAAAAACGGCCGCACAAGGCGGCCGTCCGGTTCGGTGCGAACGCGACCTCAGTGGTCGTCGTTCTCCAGCACCTCGGCATAGTCGTCCGGGCCGAGCAGGTCGTTGATCTCTTCCTTGTTGGACAGTTCGACCACGAACATCCAGCCGTCGCCATAAGCGTCTTCGTTGATGGTTTCCGGCTTGTCGGTCAGGGCGGAGTTGACCTCGACCACGGTGCCGCTGATCGGGCTGTAGACGTCCGAGGCCGCCTTGACCGACTCGACCACGGCGATCTGCTCGCCGGCCTTGGCCTGGGCACCCACCTCAGGCAACTCGACGTAGACCAGGTCGCCGAGCAGGCCCTGGGCATGGTCGGAAATACCGATGGTGACGCGGCCGTCGCCTTCGACACGGGCCCACTCGTGGGACTTGAGGAACTTGAGGTCGCCGGGGATCTCGCTCATGGAACTGCTCCGAGAAAATTTGGGGGTCAGAAAAACGGGGGTAGTGTAACCAACTCAACCTTCAGCCAGAACGCCGGGCTGGGCCTGGCCTTCACGCACGAACGGGAACTTGACCACGCGCACCGGCACCTGCCGGCCGCGGATGTCCACATGCACCTGGCCGGGATCACCGGCAGGAACACGCGCAAACGCGATGCCCTTGCCCAGGGTCGGGGAGAAGGTGCCGGACAGAATCTCGCCACTGCCACCGGCGGTGAGCACGGACTGGCCGTGACGCAGCACGCCCTTCTCGTCCATCACCAGGCCGATCATCTGGCGCGCGGTACCACTGGCCTTCTGCGCCTCCAGCACCTCACGACCGATGAAGTCACGACCTTCGTCCAGTGCGACGGTCCAGGCCAGCGCCGCTTCGAACGGCGAGATCGCTTCGTCCATGTCCTGGCCGTACAGATTCATGCCGGCTTCCAGGCGCAGCGTATCGCGTGCACCCAGGCCAGCCGGGCGCACGCCCGCCGCGGCGAGCGCGTTCCAGAACGCGATCACGTGGCTCTGCGGCACCAGAATCTCAAAGCCGTCTTCGCCGGTGTAGCCGGTGCGCGCGACGAACAGTGCCGCGCCCTGGGCACCGGTGACCTCGGCCGCGGCGAACCGACCCAGCTTTTCCAGAGCGGCGCGGTCGCCCTCGTTCAGCAGGCCGATGACCTTGGCGCGCGCATGCGGGCCCTGCACGGCGATGATGGCCAAGTCTTCGCGCTCGGTGACCTGCACGTTGAAGGCGGCCGCCTGCTCGCGGATCCAGGCCAGGTCCTTTTCGCGGGTGGAGGCATTGACCACCATGCGGAAGAAGTCCTCGGCCAGGAAATAAACGATGAGGTCGTCGATCACCCCGCCCTGCGGGTTGAGCATGCACGAGTACAGTGCCTTGCCCGGCACCTTGAGCTTGTCCACCGAATTGGCCAGCAGCCGGCGCAGGAACGGACGCACCTGCTCGCCATGCAGGTCGACCACGGTCATGTGGCTGACGTCGAACATGCCGGCGTCGGCGCGCACCAGATTGTGCTCGTCCAGCTGCGAGCCGTAATGGATGGGCATGTCCCAACCACCAAAATCGACCATCTTGGCACCGAGCGCACGGTGGGTTTCGTTGAGCAGCGTCTTCTGGGTCATGACCACGGTCCGGGGGATGAAAAGCAAAACCTATTATCGCCGATGCATCCCCGGAACGCGTGCGGCGCTGCGGTATTGCGCGTCAGGCGGTGCGCGGGGCGAACATGATCACCGCCATGCCGGCCAGGCACAGTGCGACGCCCAGCACGTCCCAGCGACCGGGGCGGATGCCGTCAACTACCCACAGCCAGGCCAGCGCGGTGCCGATGTAGACGCCGCCATAGGCGGCATAGACGCGGCCACTGGCGGCGGGGTGCAGGGTCAGCAACCAGGCGAACAACGCCAGACTCGCCGCTGCCGGCAGCAGCAGCCAGATGCTGCCGCCCTTGCGCAGCCATAGCCAGGGCAGGTAGCAACCGACAATCTCGGCTACTGCGGTCAGAATGAAAAGCAGCAGCGTCTTCACGACGCCGGCTCGGTCGCTTTCACCCGCTGCCAGAGTTGCTCCTGTGCGTCGAGGTCGAGGTCGGCCATGGCCTGCCCATCACGCGCCGCCTCCTCTTCCATCGCGCGGAAGCGGCGCTCGAATTTCAGGTTGGCCTGACGCAGTGCAGCACCCACATCCACCTGCGCATGCCGGGCCAGATTGGCGCAGACGAACAGCAGGTCACCCAGCTCCTCCTGCAGGCGAGCGGCGTTGTCCGCTACCGGTCCGCGCGCGAACTCCGCGGCGACTTCATCCAGTTCCTCACGCACTTTGTCCATCACCGGACCGGGACCGGGCCAGTCAAAGCCTACCCGCGCAGCGCGCGACTGCAGCTTCACTGCGCGTTGCCATTCCGGTAGCCCGCGCGAGATTCCCGCCAGCGCGGACGTATCGGCATCGCCCTTGGCCGCACGCTCGGCGCGCTTGATTGCCTCCCAGTTGACCATCACATCCTCCGCCCCGGTCACGTCCACCTGCGCGAACACGTGCGGATGACGACGCTGCATCTTGTCGCTGATCGCGCGGGCCACCTCGGCGAAGCCGAACGCCCCCTGCTCGCTGGCCATCTGCGCATGGAACACCACCTGCAGCAGCAGGTCGCCCAGTTCGTCACACAGGTCATCGAGGTTGCCACGGTCGATGGCATCGGCCACCTCGTAGGCTTCCTCGATCGTGTACGGCGCAATGGTGGCGAAGTTCTGCTCCAGGTCCCACGGGCAGCCCTGCTGCGGATCGCGCAGACGCGCCATGATGCCCAGCAGGCGTTCCAGTTCGGCGGTGGCAGACATCACAGCTCCAGCGTGAAAAAGAAATCAGTCAGGCATCCAGCTGCGCCAGGGCAACCGGGTGTCACCCAGCGCGATGAAATCGCCATTCAACAGGGTCTCACGCCGGTTGTAGCGGAACGGCTTGCCGGTGGCCGCCGACAGCACCGCGCCGCCCGCCGCATGCAGCACGCACTGGCCAGCGGCGGTGTCCCATTCAGCGGTCGGACCCAGCCGCGGGTAGACATCCAAGGTGCCCTCGGCAAGGCGACAGAACTTCAGCGATGAGCCCTGGGCGATCACTTCAATGTCGCCCATCCGCGCCAGCAGCGATTCGGTTTCCGGGCTTCGGTGCGAACGGCTGGCCGCCACCCGCAGCGGGGGCTGCGCCGGCGCGCGTGCACGCAGCACTGAATCGTGCATGCCCTCGCGCCGATAGGCCAACTCGCCCCGCATGGCGTGCCAGATGACGCCGGTGACCGGTGCCAGCACCACGCCGAAGGCCGGAGCTCCCTGGTAGATCAGCGCGATGTTGACGCTGAACTCGTCATTTCGTTTTACGAACTCACGGGTGCCATCAAGCGGATCCACCAGCCAGTAAGCCCCCCAGTGCTGCCGTACCTCCCAGGGCACCAGCGCGGATTCTTCGGACAGGATTGGCAGGTCCGGAGTGAGCTGGGCCAGCCCGCGCTCGATCACGTCATTGGCCGCGCGATCGGCCGCAGTGACCGGGCTGCGGTCGGATTTCAGTTCGATCTCGAATGCGGTGGCGTACACCCCCATGATCGCAGCGGCCGCATCCTGCGCGATGGCAATGACGGTCTCGCGCAGATCGGTGGTGAGCTTGATCATGCCCCCTGCCCCAGCCACTCACGGGCAATGAACAGGGCCGCCAGCGAACGCCCTTCGGAGAAGTCGTCACGCAGCATCAGCTGGTCGAGTTCGGCCAGCTTCCACGGCACCACTTCCAGTTCTTCCGGTTCGTCACCGGGCAAGCGTTCCGGGTAGAGGTCGCGCGCCACCACCAGCCAGGACTGATGGCTCATGTAGGTGGGGGCCAGGGTCATGGGCCGCAGCACGTCCAGCCGATGCGCACCATAGCCGGCCTCCTCCTTCAACTCGCGGTTGGCCGCCTGCAGCGGCGTCTCGCCCGCGTCGATCCGGCCCTTCACCAGGCCGAGCTCATAACGGTGCACACCGGCCGCGTATTCACGGACCAGCAGCACCGTTTCCGCATCCAGCATGGGCACCACCACCACCGCGCCATGCCCGCGACTGACCAGGCGCTCAAAGCGGCGGCGTTCGCCGTTGGAGAACTCCAGGTCCAGGTGCTGGCGCTGGAACGGTCCGCTTTCCTCGTCGGTGATCTGATGGATGGTGGGCAGCGGGCGACTCATGCGGACAAGCTCGTGGAGGCCGATAGAATGCAGGTTGGTGAAAACGCGTTCATGAGCTCGAAATGCTAGCAGACCCAGCCCCCTCCCCGCTGGCCAGCCAGTGGCGACAACGCGATCTGGACGTGCTGTGGCACCCCTGCACGCAGATGCGCGAACACCCCGATACCCTGCCGCTGGTCCCAATTGCGCGGGGTGAAGGCCCCTGGCTGATCGATCACGACGGCCACCGCTACCTCGACGCGGTCAGCAGCTGGTGGACCAATCTGTTCGGGCATGCCGAGCCGCGCATCGGGGCCGCGATCGCCCGCCAGGCCACCCAGCTGGAACAGGTCATGCTGGCCGGCTTCAGCCATGAACCGGCGATTACCCTGGCCGAGCGGCTGCTGGCGCTGGCTCCGCGCCAGGCTGGCCGCGACCCACTGGCCAAGGTGTTCTACGCCGACAACGGCTCTGCCGGCGTGGAAGTGGCGCTGAAAATGGCCTTCCATTACTTCCGCAATCGGGGCGAACTGCATCGCACACGTTTTGTGGCGTTGGAGAATGGCTACCACGGCGAGACCCTGGGGGCCCTCTCAGTGGGCGATATCCCACTGTACCGGCGTGTGTATGCGCCGCTGCTGACCGAGGCCCTGTTCGCGCCGTCACCCGATGCCTATCTGGCCGAACCGGGACAAAGCGCGGCGCAGCGTGCCCACCAGGCCGCCGACGCCCTGGCCACTCTGTTCGACCAGCACCCCGGCGAGATCTGCGCGGTAATCCTCGAGCCGCGCCTGCAGTGCGCAGGCGGCATGCGCATGTACGACCCGGTCTATCTACAGCGGGCGCGTGAACTCTGTGACGCCAATGGCGCATTTCTGATCGCCGATGAGATCGCCACCGGCTTTGGGCGTACCGGCACCCTGTTCGCCTGTGAGCAGGCGGGGGTAATGCCCGACCTGCTTTGCCTGTCCAAAGGCCTGACCGGCGGCTTCCTGCCGCTGGCGGCGGTGCTGGCCACCCGGGCCCTGTATGACGCCTTCCTCGACGACAGCCGCGAGCGTGCGTTCCTGCATTCGCACAGCTACACCGGCAATCCATTGGCCTGTTCCGCCGCCCTGGCCACGCTGGATATCTTCGCGCAGGACAACATCATTGCCCGCAACCGCAGCACCGCCGCCGTGATGCGTTCACTGGCCGCCCCGTTTGCCGACCATCCCCACGTGGCCGACGTGCGTCAGGCCGGCATGGTGGTGGCCTTCGAACTGACCCGCAACGGCGACCGGCGCACGCCGTTCCCCGCCGCTGCGCGGGTCGGCCTGCACGCCTACAATGCCGCGCTCAGGCGTGGCGTGGTGCTGCGCCCACTGGGCAATGTGCTGTACTGGATGCCTCCCTACTGTGTGGAGGATGAGCAGCTGGAACTGCTGGCCCACACCACCCTGGCTGCCATCGAGGAAGCTGTTGCATGCGCATGACCCGTTCGTTCGTTGAGTTCCCGCTGGCCGTCGGCCAGCAGCTGTCGCTGCCCGAGGACGTGGCCAATCACCTGGTGCGGGTGATGCGGCTGCGCGAGGGCGAAAGCTGCGTGCTGTTCAATGGCGACGGGCAGGACTACAGCGCCACGCTGGTTGAACTGGGCAAGCGCAATGCGCAGGTCCGGATTGACGCCGTGCAGGCGCTGGACAACGAGTCGCCGCTGTCGATCACGCTGCTGCAGGGGATCGCACGCGGCGAAAAGATGGATCTGATCCTGCAGAAGGCGACCGAGCTGGGCGTGCAGGCCATCGTTCCGGTCAACGCCGAGCGAACCGAGGTGAAGCTGGATGCAGCCCGCGCCGAGAAGCGGCTGGCCCATTGGAACAGCGTGGTGGTCTCCGCCTGCGGACAATCCGGGCGCGCACGCGTGCCGTCGGTTACGGCACCGCAATCCCTGCTGGAGGCGGCGCGGAGTGTGCCTGCCGGGGCGCTCAAGCTGACCTTGGATCCGCTGGGCGAACATCGCCTGTCGACCCTGGCGGCGGCACCGGAGGGGGTGGTGATTGCGATCGGTCCGGAAGGCGGCTGGTCCCCGCGTGACCGGCTGGCCTTGGCCGAAGCGGGCTTCCAGGGATTGCAGCTGGGGCCGCGCATTCTGCGGACCGAAACGGCAGGGCTCGCCGCGATTGCGGCGGTGCAGGCGCGCCTGGGGGATCTGGGCTGACGACCAACGGTCGTCAGCTACCGGGCATCATCGATATTCGCACCGGGCGGTATCGCGATTCGAACCGGGCGGTAGGCAACGACCGTTGGTCGTTGCCCGAATGGTCAGGCCGCCACCGGGTGGGCCCGATCCAGCGCTTCTTCCACCGCATCCAGGTCGGGCAGCAGCGCGCTGCGCTCACCCAGCAGCACGCGCATGTGCACGCCGGTAGGCAGGGTTTCTTCGGACGCGTCGGCCAGCAGTCCGTCGCGCGGCACGGAAATCAACTGCGGGAAGTTCTGCGCGAGCATCGCGTAGTACGGTCGGCGCGGGTTGCCGCCCAGCGCCTTGAGCACCACCACCTTGTTCTTGCTGGCGACCATTTCATCGCCCAACCCGGCCAGCCGGGCGAACGACAGCAGCGGTACGTCCCAGCCGTGCCAGGCCAACTGGCCCAGCAACCACGCCGGGGCGTCGGCCACCGGGTGCACCTGCACGTTGGACATCATTTCGGCCACCGTCGCGTTCGGCAGCAGCACATGCTGCTGGCCGGTCTCGATCAGTACCCCACGGATTTCGTCGTTGCTGGCGTAGCTCATGGTGTCTTTCCTGATAGGGGGTGGGCGGCGCGTTACTCGCTCACGCCCCAGCGTTCGGCGATGGCAGCAGCCAGCTGCGGCGGGTCGCCGGCAGCCATGCCGGCAGCAACCACGGCACTGGCCGCGATCGGGTCGTAGCAGCCCTCACCGGTCTGGCCGGCCACCCAGCCACCGGCCACAGCCAGCGACAGCGCATCATCCACCAGGCGGGCATCGGCTCCGCTGAGCATGACCACCGCACTGTGTGCTGCCGGCAGCGCGCTGACCTGCACGCCTTCGACATCGGCGGTGAAATACAGGCCGCGGTTCTGCACACCCACGCCCACGTCGTCCGGCAGGATGTAGGCATTGCCCGCGACCACCGGCTGTTCGGATTCGGCCAGCAGCACCGGTAGCGCCGACACGCGCGCCATCTGCTTGACCAGGTTGCCGTAGCGGCCGCCGTCCAGTCGCATGTAGACCAGCACCGGCGCGGCCAGACCAGCCGGCAGCGACGCCAGCAGGCGACGCAGCGCGTCGGGGCCGCCGATGCCGGCCAGCACCAGCACCGCGCCCGGCGCGGCGTCGCTGGGCGGCAGATCCGGTTCAAGCTCGACCAGCGACAGACCGCCGGGGTGGATGTCTTCAGCCGGCTCGTCCTGCGCGTCCTCTACCAGCGCTGCGCGCTCGGTGGCGGCCGGAACGTCGTCGGTCTCGACCAGCGACCAGCTGCTGTGGTGACCCACAGCGGCCGGCGGCGCGGCAGCGGGTACCGGCGGCGGCGCGACAGGTGCCGGTACCGGCGAGGACTCTGCGGCCTGGATGGCAGCCAGGGCTTCCTCCAGTGACAGCGGCTCGCTGTAGCCTTCGCGGGCCGGGTACAGACCGTCGGCAGGCACTTCGGGCGCGGCATCGAAGGCTTCGCGCACGTGGAAATCCAGAGGGGCATCCGCATGCAGCTCGGCCGGCGTCACCGGCAGGCCGGGTTCCAGGTCGAGGATGCCTTCCTGTTCAGAGCCCGGCGGCAGCACGTCCTGATGGCCGTGCAGCTTGGCCACCAGATGACGCGCCCAGCGCTGCGCTTCCCAGCCTTCGCGACGCGCGGCCAGTTCGGCCTCGTCGAAGATCAGGGTCAGCGCCGGCGACGCCAGCACCGGGTCCAGTCGCTCCAGCGCTTCCTCGATGGCAGGCTCCAGCGCGACCAGCACAGCAGCCGCACCGGCCCCGCGCAGCGTATCCGCCTGCAGCGTATTGGGGTCTTCTTCCAGCACCACGCTGGCACCGGCCTGGACCAGTGCTTCACGCAGGCGCTCACGCGCGGGCCCGGTCCGGGCCAGCAGGGCGACCGACAGCGGCGAGATCAACTCATTCTCGGACACGGGCGATCCCCAGCAGGTCATACACGTTACGCATCAGGTCCAGCTCCTGGTACGGCTTGCCCAGGTAGCGCTGGACACCGATTTCAAAGGCGCGTTGACGGTGTTTGTCGCCGCTGCGCGAGGTAATCATCACGATCGGCACATCCTTGTAGCGCGGATCTGCACGCATGGTGGTGGCCAGTTCATAGCCGTCCATGCGCGGCATTTCGATATCCAGCAACATCAGGTCCGGCACGCGTTCTTCCAGGCGTTCCAGCGCTTCGATACCGTCGCGGGCAACCGCCACTTCGAAGTTGTGACGCTCGAGGATGCGGCCGGTCACCTTGCGCATGGTCAGCGAGTCGTCGACCACCATCACCAGCGGGACCTGGCGGTCGCTGGCCTGGGCGGTGGTGTCGACCGGCTTGATCGGGTTGGCCTGGTGACGACGCACCAGCGGTGCAACGTCCAGGATGACCACGACGCGGCCATCGCCGGTAATGGTGGCACCGTAGATACCCGGTACCGAGGCGATCTGCAGGCCGACCGGCTTGACCACGACTTCGCGGTTGCCCAGCACCTGGTCGATGGCCACGGCAGCACGCAGTTCACCGGCGCGCACCAGCAGCAACGGCACCTGATCCTGGCCTTCGGCCTTGGCCTGGCCCTGGCCGACCAGCGTGCCCAGGTCATGCAGGGCAAACTCTTCGCCGCCGTAGTGGTAGCCACCGTTGGCCGATTCGAAGCGCTCGCGCGAGATCCGGCCGATACCACTGACCGAGGCGACCGGCACCGCGAAGGTAGTTTCGCCGATCTGCACGAACACGGCCTGGGTGACCGCCAGGGTCTGCGGCAGGCGCAGAGTGAAGGTGACGCCCTTGCCACGCACCGAGTGGATGTCCACCGAGCCGCCGAGCTGGCGTACTTCGTTGTGCACCACGTCCATGCCCACGCCACGGCCCGCCAGCTGGCTGACCTGATCGGCGGTGCTGAACCCGGCAGCGAAGATCATAGCGTCCAGTTCGGCTTCGCTGATCTGCGCGCCGGCCTCGATCAGGCCACGCTGTTCGGCGCGGCGGCGGATCGCGTCGCGGTCCAGGCCGGCACCATCGTCGGCCACTTCCAGCACGATTTCCGAGCCTTCGCGGCGCAGACGGATGGCGATCTCGCCCTCTTCCGGCTTGCCGGCAGCGCGACGCTGCGCTGGCGTTTCCAGACCATGCGCGACCGAGTTGCGCAGCATGTGTTCCAGCGGCGCGACCATGCGGTCGAGCACGTTGCGGTCGAGTTCGCCGTGGGTACCGTCGAGGGTGACGTGCACCTGCTTGCCGGTGTCCTGGCCGGCCTGACGGACCACGCGACGCAGGCGCGGCACCAGGCCATCGAACGGCACCATGCGCGCACGCATCAGGCCATCCTGCAGTTCCGAGCTGACGCGCGACTGCTGCTGCAGCAGCACGTCGTACTGGCGCGACAGGTCGTCCAGCACGCCCTGCAGACCGCCAAGGTCGGCCGCC
This sequence comes from Stenotrophomonas oahuensis, assembly GCF_031834595.1. Lineage (NCBI taxonomy): Bacteria > Pseudomonadati > Pseudomonadota > Gammaproteobacteria > Lysobacterales > Lysobacteraceae > Stenotrophomonas > Stenotrophomonas oahuensis. The sequence continues at coordinate 516,089 of NZ_CP115541.1, forward strand.
GATTCGTTCAGCGCACGGCTGAGCTGCTGCAGCGTGGAGAAGCGGTCCAGTTCCAGCGGATCGAACTTGTGATCCACCTGTTCCTGCTCGCGCTGGTAACGGGCGACGATCTGCGCTTCGGTTTCCAGGTCCAGACGGCGCAGCTGATCACGCAGACGGGCGTTGGTGCGGTCCAGTTCGGCCATGGCGCCGCGGAAGGCACCCAGCTGCTGTTCCAGACGCGAGCGGTAGATCGCCACTTCACCGGCATGGTTGACCAAGCGGTCCAGCAGGTCGGCGCGCACGCGCACCTGTTCCTGCTGCGGACGGGCCAGCATGTCGTCATCGGCGGCCGCTTCAAGCTGCACCGGAGCCGACAGCGGAGCCAGCTCGGCCAGCGGCGCGCGGCGTTCGACCACGATGGGGGCAACCGGAGCCGCGGCAACGGTTTCGACCGGTGCCTGCACCGGTGCCTGCGCGTCGACCACTGCAACTGCAGCCGGCACGTCTTCGACCGGTGCCGGATCCTGCGCGGCAGGCGCTTCGACAGTTGCCTCGACAGCAGGCACTTCGATAGCCGGCGCTTCCACGCTCGTCTCAATCGCTGCAGTTTCCGGCACGACGTCCTCGACCGGGGCTGCATCAATCTGCACCGGCGCGGTGTCCACGCTCTCGATCTCGGCTTCGACGCCCTCGACACGCCCCAGGGTGCGCTGTTCGAAGGCGTTGATCAGGTCGACCGGCATGGCGACCGCCTGGTGGTTGCCGGTGCGGGTCAGCATCTGGTGCAGGCGATCGAAACCACGCTCCAGCAGTTTGACGTCGGCGCGATCAATGTCGGTACGGTTGGCTGCGACGACTTCCAGCAGCGACTCGATGCTGTGGCCCAGGTCGCCGATGGCGTTGATGCCGGCCATGCGTGCACCACCCTTCAGGGTGTGCAGGTCACGCTGCAGCCCGGCCACCACTTCGCGGTCCTCGGGCGCATCGCGCAGCTCGCTGATCAGGCCGTCGCAGTGGTCCAGCAGGTCCTTGCCTTCTTCGACGAAGATGTCGACCAGCTCGCGGTCGAGCTGGCTGAAGTCGAGCGGCTCGACGTTGGCCTGGTCTTCCAGGACATCGTCGTGATCTGGATCGCTGACGACCGTTGCCACCAGCGGTGCCTCTTCCAGTTCAAACAGCGGTGCGGCGTCGTTCTGCGCACCGGCTTCAACACCGGCGAAGGCGTCGCTGTCGTTCTGGCCCGCCAGCGTGGCGTCCAGCGCAAGCAGGCCGTCGGCCGCCTCGCTGGTCTCGCCGTCGATCACGGTCAGGCCATCGTCCAGCGCCTGCTGCAGATCGACCGGCTCGCCGAACGCGGGGACCGGCGGCAGCACCTCGTCGAGTGCGTCGGTCGCGTCCTCCACCGATTCGGTGACCATACCCGGGTCGAAGTACTGCGACAGATCTTCGGCACCGGTGAGTTCCACCGATTCCAGACCGGCTTCGGAGACCGGGGCAACCGGTTCCTCAGCGCTGATGTCTGCAACGGCCGTCGCTTCCACCTCGACCACGTCGAGGCCCACCGGCAGGTCGGCATCGAAGTAGGCCGACAGGTCATCGCTGCCGGTCAGCTCCTGCACCGCCAAGCTGTCTTCAGCTGCCGCGGCGTCCTGGGCCGGCACGGCGTCGAACTCGACCACGCTCAGCGCGTCGCTTTCGACGATGGCCTGCTGCAGTTCCGGCGCGCTGGTGTCGTCCAACGTGGCCAGACCGCCCTGCACGTCGAACTGCGCGGCCAGCGCCGCCAGCTCCTGCGCGGTGGCATCCTGCGCGTCGCGCAGGCTGACTACGGACGTCAGCTCGGCCGCGATCGCGTCGTCGGCGTCGTCGTCCTGATCGCCTGCGTCAAGCTCGTCGGCGACCAGCGCCGGCCAGCGTGCTTCGGGCAGGGTTTCCGCCAGTGCCTGCAGTCGCGCGGCAAGTTCGGCCTGCGCGGGAATGCGCGGAGTCGGAGCCTGCAGTGCTTCCATGGTGGTGCGGATGGCCGCGGCAGCGGCATCAAGCGCGGCAACGCCTTCGGCATCGGGCAGTGCGTCGGCAGCCAGCGAACGCTTGATGAAGCTTTCGGCGGCACCGGTGACCGCGGTGATCTCCGGCACGTCGGTCATCGCGAACGCACCGTTCATGGTGTGCACGGCGCGCAGCAGCGCATCGGTGACCGGCTGCGGGCTGACCTTGGCCTGCTGCAACCAGGTCTGCAAGGTACCGTGATGGGTTTCGACTTCGGCTTCGAGGATCTCGCGCAGCACGTCGTCGATGTTGGCCGGGGTGCCGGTCAACACGTCTTCGACGACAGCTTCTTCGGCGAAAGCCGCTTCGACTACCGGGTCGACGACCGGTTCGCTCGCTGCCGCCGCTTCGACCGGCGCAACGGGGGCGGCTGCCGGACGCTGCAGCGGCACATGGAAGGTTTCCTCGCCCGCAGCAACACGATCGGCGATTCCCTGCATGGCCTGCAGATCGGCGTGCACGCGGCTGCCATCGCGCAGCGCGGCATTCAGCTGCGGCAGCACTTCATAAGCCTGGGTGACCATGGCGACCACGGCCGGCGACGCCGGGCGGGTGCCATCGAGCACGCGGTTGAGCATGCCCTCGATCTTCCAGCTGAACTCGCCAAGCGTACGCGCACCGACCAGTCGCCCACTGCCCTTCAGGGTGTGGAAGACGCGACGGATCGGACGCAGACGGTCCATGTTGTCGGGCGCGGCGCGCCAGACCGGCAACAGGTTGCCCAGGTTGACCAGTTCCTCGTCGAACTCTTCGATGAAGACGTCGCGGATGTCCTGGTCGATGTTTTCGCCGTCGTCCTCGAAACCCGCTTCGATGCTCTCGACCGCGTCGACGGCAAGTTCGGTGGGTGCTGCCTCGGTCGGCTCCGCCGCTGCCGGGGCCGTGCTGAACTGCGCCGCAGCGGCGTCCAGCTCGGCCAGGAACCGGGCCGATTCATCGTCCAGCTCGATCTTGCCGATCACGGCTTCCTGCACATTGGCGACCGGTGCCGACGAGGACGCGGCCACCGGCTCGGCGGCGGCCGGCACGTCCTCAAGTGCCGCATCGCCCTGCAGGAACGCAGGCAACGCTTCCACGTCGACGGTCGTACCCGGCTCGATGGTGTCGTCCACATTCAGCGACAGCACGTCGCCGGCATTGTGAAGCGCGTCATCGACGGTGAATTCAATGGGTTCGTCGTGCAGCTCCAGCGAGTCGCTTTCCGCAGCCACCGGATCAAATGCCGAACCGGCGGTGATGGGCGACGGGGCCACAGCGTCGAGGTCCGCTTCAATGCCCGCTTCGGCATCGAAGCCGTCCAGCGAGATCGGCGCGATGTCCAGCGCAGTGCCGTCCCAGCGACCGGTGGTGTCTTCGCCCTCGGCCTGCACCGGATCGAAGCTGGCAAAGGTGGGAGCCACTTCATCGTGCGGCGTTTCAGCGGCCGCCGCTTCGCTGCGATCTTCATGCGCGAGCGTCCACTTCGGCGCGTCGGCTGCCACCGGAGCGGTAGAGGCTTCAAACACCAGCGGCGGCAGAACGCGTGCAGTGGGTGCTTCGGCGACCGGGGCCACCACGGCTGGCTCAGCCACGTCCGGCGTAACCGCAGCAGGTGCGGGGTCAAAGGTGAAGTCCGGAAGCGGTGCCGGCGCAACCTCGCCGGGCGCAGGTGCGGCCGGGGTGACCTCGATCGGCACCGGCTCGAGCGCGACCGGGGCGATGGGCGCAATCGGCTCCGGCGTAACCGCCAGCACCGGCGCTTCCGCCTCGACGACGGCCTGCTGCTCAGCCGGCAGCGGCCAGTAGCGGAGCGTTTCCAGGCTGGTGCGGGTGATGTCCAGAATGTCTTCGCGACCCGGGCGACGCTCGCGCAATGCCTCGAGGTAGTACTCCAGGCTGGCCATGGCGTCGGCCAGCGTATCCAGCTGACGACCGCTGGGCACGCGCTGGCGGCCGATCAGCTCCACCGCGATGTACTGACGTACACCCTGCAGGTAGTCGGCCGGCAGCGGAAGATCCAGCATGCGCAGCGCGCCGGCGACTTCGCCGAGCAGGCGCGGCACTTCGTCCAGTTGCTGGTGGTTCCAGTTGGTTTCAATGAAAGCGACGAAATGCTCACGGGCAGCCGCGAAATTTGCGATCGCCTCATGCGCCAGCACTTCCAGCGTGCGGCGGCCTTCCACTGCGCTCGGATCTTCTTCGCCGCTGCCGCTAGCCCCCAGGTGCGCGACCTGGTCGTCCAGCGAAGCGTCCACGTACAGCAGCGCGCCGGCGATATCCAGCAGCATGCCTTCGTCAATCTGCTGTTCGCCCTGGACCACGCTGGTCAGCGCATCGCGCTGCTGCACGACCACGCCACGGGCCACGCCCAGGCCCATCATGCCCAGGGTGTCAGCCACGGCGCCCAGTTCATTGACCTGGGTCTGCAGCTGGCCCGGCTCGCCGCCGGTGCGCAGATGCAGGTCCAGCGCATCCTTGATGCGCAGCAGTTCTTCCTTGACCGCGTTGCCGACGGTATCAAGCAGCTCACGGTTGCGCCCGCTCAGGCTGCCGCGCGCGTGGTCGAGCTCGGCTTCAGTGGCACTGGCGCTTTCCGGAGCGAAGGCGAACAGCACGCTTTCATTGATACCCGGCGCGCCTCGCGCGGCGCGGATCTCGTTGAGCAGCGGCAGCAGCACGATCGGAATATCGCGGTGACCGTTCTGCAGGCGCTCCAGATAATCGGGCAGCAGCACGCTGCCGCGCATCAGGGTGGCACAGGCTTCGTCACGGTCCGGCACCTGGCCCGCACCGACGGCGTTGGCCAGCTGCTCCATTTCCTCGGCGACCATGGCCGGTGCATACAGCTCCACCATGCGCAGGGTGCCCTGCACCTGGTGCAGGTAACCGGCGCAGAAGCGCATGCGGCTTCCGTCCGCCGGATCTTCCACGAAGTACTCGACCTCGTTGCGCACCTGGCGCAGGGTCTCGTCCAGCTCCGGCTTGACCCAGCCCAGAGCGGCGTGGCTCATGGCATCGCGCAGCGTGCTCATGCCGGTTCTCCCGGCAGGTGGGCGCGCATGTCGTGCTGTGAATTCTCGCGATGCATCATCTGCTGATTCCTTCCCTCTTCGCGCTGCCTGCGGGTCACGCCGGCAGCTTGAAGTCGGCAACCGAGCGGCGCAGGTCGGCCGCCAGCTGTGCCAAATGACCGATCGACTCGGCGGTCTGTCCCGCACCCTGCGAGGTCTGGCCGGTAATCTGACGGATCACGCCCATGGTGCGGGTGATGTCCGATGCGGCCGACGACTGCTGCTGCGCGGCGATGGAGATGTTTTTAATGAGGTTGTTGAGCGCGTTGGACACGCGTTCAATTTCGGTCAGTGCGGTGCCGGCGTCTTCAGCCAGGCGTGCACCGGACACCACTTCGGCGGTGGTCTGCTCCATCGAGCTGACCGCCTCGTTGGTATCGGCCTGAATGGCCACCACGAGGTTTTCGATGCGTCGGGTGGCACCGGAGGTGCGTTCTGCCAGGCGCTGCACTTCGTCGGCCACGACCGCGAAACCGCGACCGGCTTCACCGGCCGAGGCGGCCTGCACGGCCGCGTTCAGTGCCAGGATGTTGGTCTGCTCGGAAATGTCGTTGATCAGTTCCACGATCGAGCCGATTTCCTGCGACGACTCGCCCAGGCGCTTGATGCGCTTGGAGGTTTCCTGGATCTGGTCACGGATCTGGTCCATGCCCTGGATGGTTTCACGCACCACGCCGGCACCCTCGGCCGCGATGACCACCGAACGCTGTGCCACGTCGGCCGACTCGGCCGAGTTGCGCGACACCTGTTCAATGCTCGACGCGATTTCGCCGATGCGGTCCGACGCCGAGGTGATCTGGTTGGCCTGGTGGCCGGCCGCTTCGGCCAGCTGCATGGCAGTGGCCTGGGTTTCCTGGGTCGACACGGCGACCTTGGCCGAGGTGTCGTTGATGGTGGTTACCAGGTGGCGCAGCTCGTCCACGGCGTAGTTGATTGCGTCGGCAATCGCGCCGGTCATGTCCTCGGTCACCGAGGCCTTCACGGTCAGGTCGCCTTCACCCAGCGAGCTGATTTCGTCCAGCAGCCGCATGATCGCCTGCTGGTTGCGGCTGTTGAATTCCACCTGGGTCTGGTAACGCAGTTCCTGCTCGCGCGAGCGGCTGCGCACCGAGCTGCTGACGAAGCCGATGATGGCGATCAGCGACAGCGCACCGGACACCACGCCCAGCCAGAAATTCGGGAACAGACGGGTGTCGCGCACCGAGCCGAACGAGGAGAAAGCGTCGAACAGCTTCTTGCTGTCGTCCAGCATCTTGGTCGAGCCCGCGGTCAGGGCTGCGGCTGAAGACTGTGCCGAGAACAGCTGGCGCGAGCTGGCCAGGATTGCGTCGGCATCCTGCTTCATGGTGTCCCACTGCTTCTGCGACTGCTCCAGCGCGGCCAGTGCAGCGGCATTGCGGACCGGTGCGATGCCGAGTTCATCGTTGCCGTTACGCAGCGCATCCAGCACCTGGGTGAACACCACCGAGTCGCGCGCCAGTGCATCACCCGCGGCGGCGGCGTTGGTGCCACCTGCGCGCATTTCAGTCACGCGGCGGGCCATCGAGCCGATCACCACCACCTGCTGCAGTGCGTTGTACACCTGCGAAGCGGGCGCACCGCTGGCGGACATCGCGCGGACCACTTCGTTCAGCTGCGCCTGCAGTGCCGGCACGCCGTTGACGAAGTTGTTGGCGTTGCCGGCCAGGGCCAGCACTGCCGGCTCGCTGGCCACCAGCTGCGAGGCACTCTTGCCCAGCGGCTCCCAGGTCTGGGTCAGCTGGTTCAGCGGACCGGCCACCGTGGTCACCGTGCCATAGCGCCCCTGCAGGCTGCTGACCGTGCTTTCAATGCGCGACTTGGTGTCCTTGAAGGCGGTGAACGCCTGCGCGTTACCCGAGACCGCTTCACGGCCCTGGTTGGCCAGCTGCTGCGAGAGCACCTGGAGATCGGCTGCGCCGGTGCTGGCACCGGCCAGGCGGCTGCCCTGCCAGGTCGCCACACCGGTGTTCACACCGAAGGCGATCATCGACAGGGCCAGCAGACCCAACCAGAAATTGGTTCCTACCGAGCCCAGTTTGCCGGCCTTGGCGGTTTCCGAAGAAGTACTCATCGTTCAACCTCGATCTTCAATGCAGTGAGGAAGGCAGCAGCGATCAGGCCGCGGCCTGCCTGAATTCGGGGGTACGCGACAACAGGGACAGCGAGAACACGCCCCAGTCATGACCGTCGCTGTGGAACGCACGATCCACAAAATGGGCGTAGCGACCGGCAGCGAGGTCACCGATGGCGGTGCCCTGGTCCTGGTCGAAGCTGCGCTGGCCGAACAGTTCATCGATGGTCAGCGCGACGTCGCCGCCGGCCTGACGCATGATCAGCACGCGCTGGCCTTCCTGCTGGGTGGTGCGCTCACCTTCCAGGAAGCAGCGCAGGTCCACCACCGGGAACAGGTTGCCACGCAGGTTGCCGACACCGAGCAGCCACGGATGCGCCCCCGGCACCGGGGTGACCGGCGGCATCGGCACGATTTCCACCACCTCGCGGAAGTCCGAAACCAGCCGGCGGCTGCCGACGCGGTAACCCACGCCACGCCACAGGTCCTGGGCGAACTGGCGCTCGGGCAGCTGCACCGCATGGGCCAGGCTGCGTCGTTCGTAGGCTTCAAGAATGTCGAAGGGAGAGCGCATCAGGCCACCGCCACCAGTTCATTGATCCGCGCCAGCAGTTCCTCTTCGCGCGGCGGCTTGACCATGTAGTCGCTGGCCCCTTGGCGCAGCCCCCAGGCGCGGTCGGTGTCCATGGCCTTGGTGCTGACAATGATCACCGGGATGTCCTTGGTGGCCGCGTCGCGCTTGAGCCCACGCGTCGCCTGGAAACCGCTCATGCCAGGCAGGACCACGTCCATGAGCACAAGCTGCGGTGCACATTCGTGCACCAGCTTGACGCCGTCCTCGGCATTGTCTGCGACCAGTACTTCATGCCCGGCCTTTTCCAGCCATTGCGTGAACACCGCCCGGTCGGTCGGTGAATCCTCGATCAGAACGATACGAGCCATTGTGCCTTTCCCCCCTGGTCAGGCGTTTACGTATGTGCGGATGGCACCCAGCAGTTCTTCCCGCGTGAAAGGCTTGGTCAGGTACTGCTCCGAGCCCACGATGCGCCCACGCGCCTTGTCGAACAGGCCGTCCTTGGAGGACAGCATGATCACCGGCGTGGACTTGAACAGCTGGTTGCCCTTGATCAGCGCGCAGGTCTGATAGCCGTCAAGGCGCGGCATCATGATGTCCACGAAGATGATGTGCGGCTGTTGGTCGGCGATCTTGGCCAACGCCTCGAAACCATCGGTCGCGGTCACCACCTCGCAGCCTTCGCGCTTGAGCAGTGTTTCAGCGGTCCTGCGAATGGTCTTCGAATCGTCGATGACCATGACTCTCAACCCTTCGAGCCCTGCGAGTTCCCCACCCGCAGCCATGTTTTCAGTCATTACCTTTCCCCGAGCGCGCGACGCTTGTGCCTGGTGATTCGACGTCGCTGCGAAAGCGTATCTATATCCCACCGGGCCTCCGGCATCAAGGGTCTGGCGTGCAGCCCAAGCCACTCGCGCCCCCGCCCGACCGTAGCACCCCCGAACTGCGCAAACCGTGAAGGTGGCAAACGCAGCGTTCCGCCCAGTCAGGGAAGCCGTCGGGGCCCGATTGAAGCTACCATCAGCGCCTGCCCGCCAGGTTGTGACCATGCCGTTGAACGTCATCGTGGTGATGGATCCCATCGCCCACATCAAGATCGCCAAGGACACCACGTTCGCCATGCTGCTGGAGGCCCAGCGCCGTGGCCATGCCCTGCACTACGTCAGCCCCGGAGGACTGGCCCTGCGCGATGGCGTGGCCGTGGCCCGCACCGCGCCCCTGCAGGTCCGCGACGACAAGGCCGACTGGTTCACCCTGGGCGAGTTCAGCCAGACAACCTTCGGCCCCGGCCAGGTGGTGCTGATGCGCAAGGACCCCCCGGTCGACGCCGAATTCATCTACGACACCCAGGTGCTGGCAGTGGCCCAGCAGGCCGGGGCGCTGGTGGTCAACGACCCGCAGGGCCTGCGCGACTACAACGAAAAGCTGGCCGCCCTGCTGTTCCCGCAGTGCTGCCCGCCGACCCTGGTCAGCCGCCGCCACGCCGACCTGAAGGCCTTCGTGCTCGAACACGGCCAGGCGGTGCTGAAGCCGCTGGACGGCATGGGCGGGCGCTCGATCTTCCGCAGCGGCAGCGGCGACCCGAACCTGAATGTAATTCTGGAAACGTTGACCGACGGCGAGCGCAAGCTGGCCCTGGCGCAGAAGTTCATCCCCGATATCACGGCCGGTGACAAGCGCATCCTGCTGGTCGATGGCGAACCGGTGGATTACTGTCTGGCCCGCATCCCGCAGGGAGACGAGTTCCGCGGCAATCTGGCCGCCGGCGGCCGCGGCGAAGGCCGCCCGCTGAGCGAGCGCGACCGCTGGATCGCTGCACAGGTCGGCCCGGAAATGAAACGCCGCGGCATGCGATTCGTCGGCCTGGACGTGATCGGTGACTACCTCACCGAAGTGAATGTCACCAGCCCTACCTGCGTGCGCGAACTGGACGCCCAGTTCGGTCTGAACATCGCCGGCACCCTGTTCGACGCCATCGAGGCCAGCCTGCCACGATGACTGCGACGGCCGCCCCCCTGCTGCCCCACCAGACCCGCGAGTCGCAGCGACTGGGGGCGACGCTCGCGCTGTCGGCGCTGGTCCACGGCCTGCTGATTCTGGGCGTTGGCTTTGCGGTCAGCGACAAGGCCGCACTGGTGCCGACGCTGGACGTGATCTTCAGCCAGACCCAAACCGCGCTGACCCCGAAACAGGCGGACTTCCTGGCCCAGGCCAACCAGCAGGGCGGCGGTGACCACGACACCGCGCAGCGTCCGCGCGACAACCAGACCGGGATCGTGCCGCAGCCGCAGGCCGGGCTTTCACCGGTACCGCAGCAACGACAGGACGCAGCCCGTCCGCCGCCGCCCCAGGCACGGGTGGTCGCCACCCGCAACAGCCCGGACACCGTGGCGGACGCGCAGTCACAGCCCCTGCCGGAGGAGCCGCGACCCGACGCACCGATGACCGCGCGCGAGCAGCGCGATGCCGAGATGGCGCGCCTGGCCGCGGAGGTCCACCTGCGCTCGGCGCAGTACGCCAAGCGCCCGAACCGCAAATTCGTTTCCGCCAGCACCCGCGAGTACGCCTACGCCAACTACCTGCGCGCCTGGGTCGACCGCGCCGAGCGCGTCGGCAATCTGAACTATCCGGACGAGGCACGGCAGCGCCGGCTGGGCGGCCAGGTGGTGATCACCGTGGGCGTGCGCCGCGACGGCAGCGTGGAAAGCGCGCGCATCCTGCGCAGCAGCGGCACCCCGCTGCTGGATGAAGCCGCACTCCGCGTGGTACGCCTCGCCCAGCCCTACCCGCCCCTGCCGGAGAGCAAGGACGACGTGGATATTCTGCAGGTCACGCGGACCTGGATGTTCCTGCCGGGTGGTGAGTTGCGCGACGACCGGTAGGGACACGCCATGCGTGTCCGCGGGGTAATGATTACCCTTGCTTGGCGGCGCGCGCGGCCTGCTGTTCAACCAGGGTCAGGGCGACGTTGTTGCGCAGGTAGGCAGGCTCAACCCGCTCAGGCGCGGTGACCTCGCCGCGCTCGAACATCGGCACTGCCAACGCCAGCACATCAGAGGCGCGCGGCAATGCCTGCGCATCCACGCCGTCCAGTTGATCTGCCAGGCGAGTGGCCAGCAGGCCGTCCGCCGCTCCGAAGCCGGTGCCCACCCCGAACCAGCGGCTGCCGTCAGGCAGCTCCACCGCGTCCGGAGCGCACACGACCTCCTCGCCCTGCAACTGCCACACGCCGTCCACCCGCACCTGTCGGGCCACATAGACCTCACCCATGCGTGCGTCGATGCTGCTGAGCACCTGGTCATGCCCCGCCGGCGCGCGCAGCGCCAGGGCCTGCAGGGTGGAGACCGGAATCAGCGGACGGTCCAGCGCCAGCGCGATGCCCTGGGCAATGGCAATGGCCAGACGAACACCGGTGAATGCGCCGGGCCCGCGGCCCAATGCGATTGCATCCAGCTGCGAACGCGCCACGCCCGCCTCTGCCAGCAGCTGCTCGGCCCAGGGCAGGCTCAGCTCGGCATGACGACGCGGAGCCAGCTCGAAGCGCTCATGCACCTGGCCGTCCACGTAGACGGCAACGGAACAGGCTTCGGTGGCGGTTTCAAAGGCGAGCAGTTTCATGGGCACGGCGGCGTGGTCAGAACAGGGAGGTCGGGAACGGAGCATCGGCACTGTCGGCGGCATGCACCGGGTCCGGCCCGGAAGCGACGGGTGCCCATTGTGGCGCAAAGAAGGCCTGGACATCGGCCAGCGCCCGCGTACGGCGGAACGGCGGCAACGAATCCATGAAGATCCGCCCATAGCCGCGCGTGGTCAGGCGCGGGTCGCACAGCACCAGCACGCCCCGATCGGTCTCACTGCGGATCAGCCGTCCCACACCCTGCTTGAGCGCGATGACCGCCTGCGGCAGCTGCTCGTCGCGGAACGGATTGCCCCCGTCGCGACGGATCGCCTCCAGCCGCGCCTCGAACACCGGGTCATCCGGCGCGGCAAACGGCAGCTTGTCGATCACCACCACGCTCAGGGCGTCACCGACCACGTCCACGCCTTCGCGGAAGCTGGCCGACCCCAGCAGCACGCCATTACCTGAGTCGCGGAACCGTTGCAGCAGCGTGGCGCGCGGTGCCTCACCCTGTACGAACAGCGGCCACGGGCCGTCGCGCAGCGCCTCGGCCGCCTCGCGCAGCGCGCGATGCGAGGCGAACAACAGGAATGCGCGCCCCTCCGAGGCCTGCAGCACGGGGGTCAGCGCCGCGATCAGCGCGGTGCCAAAGCCGCGCGCGGCCGGGTCCGGCAAGCCGGTGGGCAGGTAACACAGGGCCTGTCGTTCCCAATCGAACGGGCTGGGCTGCAGCAGCGTAATCGGGTCTTCCAGACCCAGGCGCTGGGCGATGTGCTCGAAGTGACCATCCACCGTCAGCGTCGCGGAGGTGAACACCCAGGCGGCCATGGAACGCTGGCGATGTTCGCGCAACGGCCCGGACACATCCATCGGCGTGCGCTGGCAGCGGAAGCCGCGCGGGGTGAGCTCGTACCAGAGCACGTCCCCACTGTCTGGCGGTGGGGCCGGATCGGCTTCGAAATCCAGCAGCGGCGCGTCCTCGCCCAACCAACGTGAAAGGCGCGACACCGCCTCCACCGCGCGCGCGCGGCAGGCATCCAATCCAGGCGAGGCCTCGCGTACGCCGTCCAGCACATCGCGCAGGCCCACCAGAGCGCTCATCGCGGCATCGAAACCGTCGCGCACCTGCGGTACCGCCAACGCCCGCCACTGGGTGCCGCGCCCGGGCAGGCCTTCCATCGCCGTGCGCAGTTCGCGCAGGGTCTGCTCAAGGGTGCCCGCCGGCCCCTGCAACGCGGCCTGTGCGCCGGCCACGCTGCGACTTTCGGCCAGGCAGTCGCGGGCCAGCTCCTGCCACGGCCGCATGCCGAAGCCCTCACCAAAGAAGTTGGCGGCCAGCTCCGGCAACTGGTGGGCCTCGTCGATCACAAACGCCTGCGCGCCCGGCAGGATCTCGCCGAAGCCTTCCTGCTTCAATGCCAGGTCGGCCAGCAGCAGGTGATGGTTGACCACCACCACATCGGCGGCCTGCGCCCGTTGCCGCGCCTGCACCACGAAGCAGTCCGACCAGAACGGGCAGTCGGTGCCGAGGCAGTTATCCACCGTGGAGGTCACCAGCGGGAGCAGCGGCGAATCTTCCGGCAAGGCATCCAGTTCGGCCATGTCGCCGTGCTGGGTGCGCCCCGACCATGCCAGGATGCGCTGAAACTGGGCCACCTGCTCCAGATTGCTGAAACGCGGCTCGCCGCGTGCCTGCTGCAGGCGATAGCGGCACAGGTAGTTGGCGCGCCCTTTCAGCAGCGCACTGCTGTGGCCTACACCCAACGCCGCACGCACGCGCGGCAGATCGCGATGGTAAAGCTGGTCCTGCAGCGCCCGGGTACCGGTGGAGATGATGATCTTCAGCCCCGACAGCAAGGCCGGCACGAGATAGGCAAAGGTCTTGCCGGTGCCGGTACCGGCTTCGGCCAGCAGCACGTCACGCTGTTCGAACGCGTCGGCGATGGCGGCGGTCAGTCGCAGCTGCGCGGGGCGGGCGACAAAGGCATCCAGGTGGCTGGCAAGCGCGCCGCCCTCGCTGAGCGCATCGCGGCTGGCATGGGCAAGACCGATCATGCCGCCATTGTACGGGGGTCAATACCGCTTGATGCCGGGCACCGTGCAGCCTTCGATCTGGGCGTGGGCGGAAACGGCATTTTCCTGCTCACCCCGCGCCAGGCGCGACTGCTCGATCGTCGCCCAGTGACGACGGCACAGCGGACCGGTCTTCGAACCCAGCTCCACCGCTTTGTGCGCCAGCATTTCGGCCTGCGCCCAATCGGCCTGCAACAACGCCACCTCGGCGCGCTCCTGCAGCACCGCCGGGTCGCCTTCGGACACCTGCAGGGCCTGGTCCAGCGCCTGTGCCGCACCGGCCAGATCACCGGCCTGGCGTTTACCCTGCGCGACCACGCGCAGGTCTTCCACAGCGCCGTCGCGCAGCGGTTGCACGTCCAGCTCGGTGTCGTCCTTGCCGGCAGCGGCGTCCACCGCCGCCAGGCGTTGCGCTGGTGATGTGGTGTCCACCGGCTTGACCGGGGCGGTGGAAGACACGCAACCGGCGAGGATCAGTGCGGAAGCGGAAGCGAAAACAAGAAGCGGGAGACGGTTCATGCGCAGCGACCTCAAAAACGACTCAACGAGCCGGGGGAGTGGCCGCTGGAGCGGCGGAAGCCGGCTCTGCAGCCGGCTCGGGTTTCTTGTCCAGGCCGAACCAGCTGCGCCAGCCACCGCCTTCGCCCTGTCCCTCGCCCTCGCCTTCCGGCAACGCGCTGGGCGGTGCGCAGGGGGCGTAGTTCGGCGCATACCCCACCACGAACGGGAACCGGCGCGCGCCCGGGCAGGCGTCGTCGGTGGCGGCCATGCCACCGGCTTCCACCGGCTGCCAGTCCAGTCCCTTGTTGTTCACCTTCAACGGCGCGGTGGGCAATCGGCTGAAGATGCCCGACCACACCCGCATCGCGCCGGTGGCACCAAACAGACCGGTCTGTTCGTTCTGATCGTTGCCCATCCAGACCACGGCCAGATGGTCGCCGGTGTAGCCGGCATACCAGCTGTCGCGTCCATCGTTGGACGTGCCGGTCTTGCCAGCCGGCTGCAGGCGACCCAGCCCGTCGGCATTGAGGCGCTGCGCGGTGCCACTGGAGACCACCTGCTGCAGACCGATGCTGATCAGGTTGGCGGCAATCGAGTCGCCCTCCTGGGCCGGGGCCGGGGTCTTGTCGTAACGCTTGAGCAGCTTGCCCTGCGGATCCAGCACGCCGCGCACCGCGTGCAGCGGCTGGATTTCGCCGCCCGACGCCAGGAACTGATAAAGCTGCGCCATCGCGTACGGGCTCTGGTCGGTCGAACCCAGAATCACCGAGGGATTACTCTCGGCCTTCAAGCCCGCCAGGACGTGGATCAGCTGGGTGACCCGTTCGGGGCCGACCTGCATGCCCACCCGCACCGTGGCCTGGTTGTAGGAATTGGCCAGCGCATCGATCAGGCGCACCGTGCCGTGGCTGCGGTTGTCCGCGTTGCCCGGCGTCCAGCGCTTGCCGCGGCTGAGCTGCACGGTGACCGGTGAGTCATCGACGAAGGTTGCCAGCGAGTATTTGTCCGGCTGGGCAAGCGCCAGCAGGTACACGAACGGCTTGAGCAGCGAGCCGACCGGGCGCTGGGCCTCGATGGCCCGGTTGAAGCCGGGCTCGGCCACATCGCGGCTGCCGACCACGGCCAGCACATCACCGTTATGCACATCGGTGAGCACCAGACCGGCCTGCAGTTCCGGGCGACGCTTGTTTTCAAGCGACTTGATCGTCTTGGTGACCGAGCCTTCGGCATAGGCCTGCGCCGACGGCGACATGCCGGTCATCACGCTCAGGCCGGCCCCCTGCAGTACCGACTCGGGGTAATCGTGCCCCAACTGGCGACGCACCAGATCAACATAGGCCGGGAAACGGTTGGCCGCGATCAGGCCCGGCACCTTCGCCACGCCCAGCGGAGCCTTCAGCGCACGCTCCAGCTCGGCCTGGTCGATCAGGCCGTTCTCGTGCAGTTTGCCGAGCACGAAGTTGCGGCGATCCAGCGCGCGCTCCGGGTTGCGGCGCGGGTCGTAGTACGACGGCCCCTTGACCAGCCCGATCAGCAGCGCGATGTGTTCGGTGTTGAGCGAGGACAGGTCGCGTCCGAACCAGAATTCGGCACCGGAGGACATGCCGTGGATCGCCTGGCTGCCGCGCTGGCCCAGATAGACCTGGTTGAGATAGGCCTCCAGGATGGTGCGCTTGTCGTAGCGCGCCTCCATGATGAGCGCGTAAAGCACTTCATTGAACTTGCGGGTGACGGTCTGTTCCTTGCCGATGCCGAGCAACCCGCTGCGGGCCAGCTGCTGGGTCAGGGTGGACGCGCCCTGCCGGCTCTGTCCGCCCGAGCGCACGGTCACCCATACGGCCCGGACGATGCCGCTCAGGTCGATGCCGTGGTGACGGTTGAAGTCCTTGTCCTCCACCGCCTGCAGACCGGTCACCAGCAGTTCCGGGGTTTCCTCCAGGCGCACGAGGCGACGCTCTTCCTGCTTCTGGCCGTACAGCGTGGCAATACGCGCCGGGTCCAGACGGGCGGCCTTCAGCGCCTTCCGGTTGCCGGCGTCGCGCAGCGAGGCGATCTGCCCGCCGGACACGGTGAGCTCGACCCGGCGCGGAGCCACCGGGCCGTCCACGTCGTTGTAGCCACGGCTGGAAATGACGAAGCGCCCGCCGTCCTGGCTGAACGTGGCCGGCGATTTACCGGTGCCGTCGTCGCGGTATGCCGCGGCCGCCAGTTCGGTTTTCAGGGTCTGCGTGTCCATCGCCACGCCCGGGGCCAGCACCAAGGGGCGCGCGTACACCCGCGTGGGGATCTGCCAGCGCAGTTCACCGAATCGCTGCGTCACCTGCTTGTTCAGGTAGACGGTGTAAGGGATCAGAAATCCCAGTGCCAGCGCGAAAGCCGCAATGCCTGCCGTGATGAGCCGGCTGCGCCAGCGCGGCCAGCGGCTTTCGGTGTCGTCGTCAAACGCGTCGGTGTCGTCGGAATCGTAACGTGGGGGCACGGGATTTTCGAAGAATAAACTTCGTCGAGTCTACCCCAGTGGCCACGGCGGCAGAGTCGCGGCCATTCGCCGTTTCGCCGCAGTTCAATCAGGTAAACCGTGACCCCGCAGGCCCGCCCATGCCCCACGGCAGGCCGCCGCCGCCCCGCGCCAGCCGGCACCGGCCAGGCAGGCGTTGGCCAGACGCCCCACAAGACGAGGCGCGTCGCCCACGATCCAGCGGGTTCTCACGTCGGCCCGTCGGTACAGCGCCAGACGCGACCACGCCATCCGCCAGGTGAGTGCTGCGAGACCCCTAAATGGTGCCGGCGCAATCGCTTCGTGCTGGGCGTCCAGCACGGCCACCGCGCTCGCCAACCGTTCGGCAGTACGGCTGCGGGCCTCCGGATCGAACAGCACCAACCCGCGTAGTTGCGAAAGCAGCGAACGACGGGTGGCCCCGATCTGATTGCCGCCATGCTGCCGGTAGTCGATGGTGGCAGGGCGATGCACGTCCAATCCGCGCGCCAGCGAGGCGACGACGGCCAACCACTCGTCATGGCTCCAGTACCGGGGCACCGGCAATCCGGATTGGAGCAGGCCGCGCCTGAGCGCACACGTCGCCCCGGTAACGAAGTTGCGTACAAGAACCGCGTCCAGCAACCGGCCTGAACGCTCCAGAGACAGTTCGGCCGGATGAACGCCAAGAACCTCCAACAGCGTCGAGCCCAGTGGCTGCCCCGTCCTGTCCACCAGGCGCGCGTCTCCGTGAAGCATCAAAAGCCCCGTCTCCGCGTCAAACCGTTCCACCAGTACCTGCACCCGATCCGCGTGCCACACGTCATCCTGATCGCTCAGGAACAGGATGTCCGCCGTGCAGCGCAGCAACGTTTCGGAGAAATTCTGGACATAGCCCAGGTTGCGCACATTCTCGATGATCTCGACCCGGATTCCGCGCGATGCCGCATCGATGCGGAACCGTTCGAGAATGGAAAGGGTGGTGTCGCTCGATCCGTCGTCCCCGACCACGATCTCGTCGACCGGTACGGTCTGCGCCAGAATGCTGTCCAACTGTGCCTGGAGATATTCAGCGCCGTTGTAGGTACACAAGGCGACGCCGATTCGTTCCGCAGATGTCCGCCCCGTTGCTGGAAGGCCGGTCCCGATCACGAAGCTGCAGCCTCGATCCGCGCCAATGCCTCGTTGCGGGACAGCGGCACCCACGCGCCTGCATCCGGCTGGAAAGGCCGCGGATGGATACCGAGCAGCGCCCGCAAGGGGCCATTATCTGCGATCAGATCCTGTTGCAGCCGGGAAACTGGACCGCGTGCCCTCGGTACAGCAGCGGCCAACAGGCGCAGCAGCGCTTGCGGCAGAGGGACCGGCAAGGTCCGTTCCGCCATGCTGGCGTGGACACGCCTGAACATCTCTGCATAGTGCAGACGCTCTCCGCCACCGATTTCAACGACCTTGCCTGCCGTCGCATCGGTGTGCAGCGCCGCCACCACGGCCTGGGCGATGTCGTCTGCATGCACCGGCTGGCGCATGCCGTGCGCCATCGGAATCGGGAACAGGCGCGCGCGACGGGCCCGCGCGACAATCGGCGTCAGGCTTTTATCGATTCCCGCGCCATAGATCAGAGTGGGGCGCAGGATGGTCCACTGCATGCCTAGGCGCTCGGCCTGCGTGGTCAGACCCGTTTCACCTCTGCGCAACCATGCCACCACGGCCTGTTCGTCGCTCTGTGCCGACGACTCCTTGGTGACCACGCTCATGGAACTGGTGGCGATGATCCGCGGCGCGGGTGCCGAATCCTGTGCCGCCAGCCACGGCAACCAGCCCTCCATCGATGTGAAGCTGACAATGGCCTGCCAGGTCTGACCTTGAAACGACGACAGGGCGTCACCCAGATCGCCGGTCCACCACTCCACTCCGGGCTGCGACGGCTGCGGCTGTCGACTCACGGCCAGCACCGGAATACCCGCCTGCAACAGACGAGGCAACAGATAGCGACCGATCTGACTGGTCGCGCCGGAAACAAGGACGGTCATGCCGCAGCCTGTGTGAAATGACGGCGTAATATACCCGAGCGGCAGCACTCCCTTCAGCGCAGCCCTTCCACATCCTGCAATCGCTGCTCAAGCGCCAGATGCTCGGGACTTGCCGGATTGCTGCCCAGTTCAGTGGCGGCCTGCAGTGCCGCACGGGCAAAAGCGACATCGCCTCGCCCCAGCCGCTCACTGCCGACCGCCAGCCAGCGCTGCGCCAGCCGCTGACGTGCGGCGGCCGCCGCTCCGTCCTCCGGCGACAATGCCTGCCACGCCCCCAGGCAGGCACCCGCCGCCTGAACCCGGTTTTCACGCAGGCGGTCCTCAAAGCAGTTTCGACTGGCCGGCAGCAGTTGACGGGCCGCGTCATGCACCCGCGCATCCTGCGGTGCCAGTGCCTGCGCCGCCCGCAGCGCATCGTAGGCACTGTTGCCCGGCGGGGTCAGGAAGCGCCCCTGGGCCTGGGCCAGTTCGAAACGCTGCAGGAGTTCCTTCAGTTCCTGTTCGCGGCGTGCGCGTGGGGCACGCGGGGTTGCGAGGGCCTTTTCCGCTTGACGGGCTTGGTTCAACGACTGCCGCGCACCCTGCAGCGCGCGCGCGGAGACGCCTGTCGCTTCGGCCCGGCCCAGCATCTGTTCGGCCTCTGCGAAACGGAAATCGCCGGCCAGACGATTGGCCTCGGTCAACCACGCATCGCCCACCTGCAGCAGTCCCTGCTGAGCCATCGGCTCATCCGGACGCGCCGCGATCACGGCCTTGAAATGATTGGCAGCGGTATCCCAGCGTCGCGCTTTCAACGCCTGCTGTCCCAACTGCAGGCGGCGCTCCAACGCGCTGTTGAGTGCCGCTTCGGTCGCTGGCAGGTCCACATGCCCGGCATCAAACACCCGCGCGCGCCGCACCAGCGGTGCAGCGCGGGCCACGTCGCCTTGCGCCGCCGCACTGCGCGCCTGGAGCAGCAATTCAGTCAGCGCATCCTCGCGCCCTTCCAATGCCCGCAGATGATTGGGTGCCAGCGCCAGCACCTGCTGGAACAAGGGCAGCGCGCTGTCATCGCTGCCATCCAGGCGCTGAGCCTGCAGTGCCGCTTCGGCGCGCCCGAGCAGGACTCCGAACCCTGCACCGGACTGCTGTCGCACGCGAAGCGCGTCAGCAACGGCATCGGCATCGCGTTGCGGCACCTGCAGTTCGCGCGCCAGTTCCAGACCGCGCTGCGCGCCGTCCAGGTCGTCCGCCTGCAGCGCACGGCGCGCCTGTGCCAGTGCCGCCTGTCCGGTGCGCGCCAGACCTTCCCGCGCCTGCGGCCGATCACCGTCCAGTGCCAGAGCCGCCTGGTACCACTCGCGGGCCCCGTTGCCATCAACTGCGCTGAGATGACCCGCCGCCAACGCACGGTCGCCACGATCCAGCAACTGCTCGATCTGCGGCTCGTTCCAGAACCAGTTGGCCAGCGGTGCGCGAAATGCCACCAGCAACAGGAACAACGTTGCGGCCACCAGCAGTGCCCAGCGCCATACGCGCCGCGCATGCCAGGCCTGCACGCGCCACCATCGCCCCTCGCGGCGGACCCGACGCAGGGCAGCATGGGCGGCATCCTCATGCGGTGCGGGAGCTTGGCGGCTCATCCGTTGAGCCTAGCGCTGGTCACGTGAGTTCAGCCTAGACGCCGCACGTCGTTGACGCCGGGCAGGGCATCCAGCTTGCCCAGCAGGGTGGCCAACTGCCCGTAATCGCTCACCTTCAGCCGCAGCCGCAGATGCGCACGGCCGCTGTTGCGGACGTTGTCACTGTGAATGTCGAGCACATACGCGTCTTCCTGCGCGATCAGATTGGTGATGTCCTTCAGCAGCCAGCGGCGATCCACCGCGTTGACCACCACGTCCACCTCGTAACCACCGCCGGCCTGCCCCCACTCCACCGGCAGAATCCGCTGCGGGCTGGCAGCCTGCAGCCGTGCCAGCGCGGCGCAGTCGGTACGGTGCACGGTCACGCCGCGGCTGCGGGTGAGATACCCCACGATGGGTTCACCGGCGACCGGCTGGCAGCAGCGCGCCAACTGCACCAGCAGGTTGCCCACGCCCTGTACGGTGAATTTGGATTTGCCCAGGTTTTCACGCCGCGCGGTGGGTCGCGGCAGTGACGGCGTTGCCGGCTGGGTCGCCGCGCGTTCAGCCTCCAGCAGCGCCCGACTGACCTGATGCGGACCGGTGTCGCCCAGCGCCACCTGAATGTACAGGTCGTCGACACTGTCCGCGTGGAACTTCTTCGCGGCCACCGCCAGATCAGCGTGCTGCAGGCCCAGCCGCTTCAGTTCGCGGTCCAGCAGCTCACGACCGGCCTGCACGTTGCGGGCCCGGTCCAGCTTGTGGAACCAGCCACGCACCTTTTCGCGCGACCGGTTGCTGGCCAGGTACCCATTGGCCACCAGCAGCCAGTCGCGGCGCGGATCGGCTTCCTTGCCGGTCAGGATCTCCACCCGGTCACCACTGCGCAGGCGGTAGGTCAACGGCACGATGCGGCCATTGACCTTCGCACCGCGGCAGCGATGCCCCACCATGGTGTGTACGTGGTAGGCGAAATCCAGCGGCGTGGCCCCTTGTGGCAGGTCCATCACCTCGTCCTTGGGGCTGAGCGCATAGACCCGGTCCTCGGTCAGCTCAGCATCCAGCGCACCGGCCAGCTCACCGCCCTGCCCGTCCTGGGAATGCTCCAGCAACTGGCGCATCCAGGTGATCTTGCGGTCGAAGGCCTTCTCTGCGCCCTTGCTGCCTTCCTTGTAACGCCAGTGCGCGGCCACGCCCAGCTCTGCCTGGGCATGCATATCGTGGGTGCGGATCTGCACTTCAATGGTGCGCCCTTCCGGGCCGATCACCGCGGTATGCAGCGAGCGATAGTCGTTCGCCTTGGGGCGCGCGATGTAATCGTCGAACTCACTGGGCACCGGCACCCACAGCGAATGCACCACGCCCAGCGCGGCATAACAGGCTGCCACGTCCTTGACCATCACCCGCACCGCGCGGATGTCATACAGCTGGTCGAAGGCCAGCCGCTTCTTCTGCATCTTCCGCCAGATGCTGTAGATATGCTTGGGACGCCCGCTGACATCGGCCTCTATGCCCTGCGCGACCAGCTCGCGCGACAGGGTCTTCTTTACCGTATCCACGTAGCGCTCGCGGGCCAGCCGGGTCTCATCGACCTCGCGTGCGATGCGCCGGTAGGTGTCCGGCTCCAGGTGGCGGAACGCGAGATCTTCCAGTTCCCATTTCAACTGCCAGATGCCCAAGCGGTTGGCCAGCGGCGCATGGATATCGCGCGTGAGCTGGGCCAGCGCGCGGCGCTCTTCTTCGGGCAGGCGGTCGGCGGCACGCATGCGCGCCAGCTGTCGCGCCAGCAGGATCGGCACCACCCGCAGATCGTGGATGATCGACAGCAGCAGGCGACGCAATCCTTCGCTGTTGCGGCCGGCCTCGCGTCCGGCGTGCAGCGCCCAGACCTGGTCGGCCGCGTCCAGGCCCTCGAGCAGGCCCAGCACCGCGGTCTTGAGCGTTCCCAGGGGCAATGCTTCCAGGCCCGCACGCAAGCCGGGCAGGTCGAACAGCAGCCCAGCCACCAGCGCGCTGTCGTCGGCCGACAACAAGGCCAGCGCGTCCATGGTATCGACCAGCACCGGCCAGCTGGCCTGCTGGGCGTGATCGGTACCTTCCTCATGCCAGCGTTGCAGCAGCGCATCGCGCAGGGGCGTCGACAGCGACGCCATCGACGGTCGGTTCAACAAGGCATCCAGGCCGGGGGCAGAAGCGCGGTTCACAGCATCGTGCAGGTGGGACAGAGGCCTCTACACTAGCGCCCCCTCCGTTGCCGGACAATCAAAACAGGTGCATGAGCTGACGGCGGACACGCCACGGTACAATCCGGGCAAATCCTGGAGACCTGCCATGCGCTTTTCCCGTTTGAGGATGTTGGCCAGTGCGGCCATTCTGTTGGGCCTTGCGTCGCCGGCCCTGGCCCAGCGCGTGGTCGAAGGCGATCTGCAGCAGCAGATGACACCCGCCGAGTTCAAGGCAGCGGGGCTGGACAAGCTGAGCGCAGCCGAGCTGGCCGCGCTGAACGGATGGCTGCAGGGCAAAGTGGCCGCCGTCACTGCCGGCGTGCGCGAACAGGTGCGCGAGGAAGTCCGCGAAGAAGCACGCGAAGAGGGCCGCCAGGAAGTCATCGTCAAGAACCGCGGCTTCTTCGATTTCGGCAGCAAGGAGCCGATCGTCAGCACCCTCCAGGGCGAATTCCGCGGGTTCGGCAAGGGCCGCCGCTATGTACTGGCCAACAAGCAGGAATGGGAGCAGACCGACGACGTCACCCTGGCCGGCGTGCGCCGGACCGATCCGGAGGTTTCGATCAGCCCGGGCGTCATGGGCGTGTGGTATCTGCAGCTCAAGGGTGTGAACACGAAGGCGAAAGTGCAGCGCGTCAAGTGACGCACTGCAGGCGCGGCCAAGGGTGGACATCACCCTTGGCGCAGCGCCGCAACCCGCTGGGCCAGCTTCTTGGCTGAAATGCCGGTCTTCGCACCCAGCTCCTGGGCAAACAACGACACCCGCAGCTCTTCCAGATCCCAGCGCAGCGCCTGCCACTGCGCGCGACCGCGAAGGCCGCGCGCCTGCGCCTCGTCCAGCGCATCCAGGAATGGACGCAGTTCCAGCATGCGGGCCTGGTCGCGCGGCGGGTCGCGCTTGGCGCGCTCGCTGCGCAGGATCATTGCGCGCAGGTAGCGCGGGTAGTTGGCCAGCGCGTCAGCGGGGGTATCACGCAGGAAGCCCGGGTGAACCAGCGCGGCCAATTGGTGCTCCATGTCATCCAGATTGCCGCGTGCCCAGCCCATCAACGGTGCTTCCAGCAGTGGCTTGAGCTCCGCCACGTGCGCCAGGATCGATTCGGCCAGCTTCAACCGCGCCATGGCTTCACCGAACAGCGCGCGTCCGGCAGCGTCGCGACGCAGGGCGAAGGCGGACGGGTCGCGGATCTCGCCCAGGCCCTCGGCCAGCACCGCGTTCAACGCGGCATCGACCAGGTCGCCGCGCAGACGCTCCTGCGACTCAATGGCCGCGTACAGCAGGCCGGTCTTCGGCGGTACCGGCAACTGCTTTCGTGCCAGCTTGGCCTTGTCGGACAGCGCGATCTCCAACAACCGACGCACGCCGCGTGGATGCTGTTCGGCCGCTTCATTTCGGTCGGCAAAAATGCGCAGCGAAGCCGTCTCGCCGGCGTCCACCAGTGCCGGATAGGCAGGTACGCCGGCCTCACCCGGCACCTGCAGCGGGATCGGCGTGGAGGGAAATTCGCGCAGCCCCTCGGCCGCCAACGCACGACCCGCACGGGCGGCAAAGGCATCACCGGCACGCTCGCCGAAACGAGCACGCAGCGCGTCCAGGTCGCGCGACGTGGCCAGCAGCTTGCCCTGCGCGTCATACAGGCGCAGGTTCATCCGCAGGTGCGGCTCCAGCGCGGCATCGTCGAAATCCGTCGCTGCGACCGTTGCGCCGGTGGCGCGCGACAGGAACCGCGCCAGCTCGCCGCGCAGGTCGTCGGCCGTCGGCTGCGCATAGGCTTCAGCAAAGGCGCGTCCGAAATCCGGAGCCGGCACGTAGTTGCGCCGCATCGCCTTGGGCAGCCCACGGATCAGCGCCGATGCCTTGTCCGCAACAAAGCCCGGGGCCAGCCACGACAGCCGTGCGGGATCCAGTGCGTTGAGCAGGTGCAGCGGCACATCGAGGCTGACGCCGTCGTCCTCGCTGCCGGGCTCGAAGCGGTAGTGCAATGCCAGCCGCGCGTCGCCCAGCGGCAGGTACTTCGGATAACGCTCGGCGTCACTGCCCTCGCCCGGCAGCAGATCGGTCAACGACCATGCCAGCGCATGCCGCTGCTCGGGCGGAAGCCCCTTCCACCAGGTGTCCAGACCGGTGGCCGAATGAATCTGCGCCGGAATGCGGTCCAGATACCAGCGCGCCTGCCAATCCTCGTCGGCGACGATACCGGCACGGCGCAGCTTGGCCTCTTCCTCGCGCGCCTGCTCCAGCACCTTCAGGTTGTCGGTGATCACGCTTGCGCGGGTGTTGATCTCGCCGGTCACCAGCGCCTGCCGCACGAAGATGTCGTGCGCCTCGCCTGCCGCGATGCGCCCGTAGTGCACCGGCTTCTTCGGAGCCAGCACCAGCCCGAACAGACTGATCTGCTCGGACGCCAGCACCTGCCCTTGGGCCCGCGACCAGTGCGGGTCGAAGTGCTTGCGCAGCAGCAGATGCGGCAGTTCGGCAATCACCCAGTCCGGCTCGATCGCCGCCAGGGTCAGACCCCACACCTTCTGGGTGTCGAGCAGCGTGGCGGCCAGCAGCCAGGGGGCCGGCTTCTTTGCCATGGCCGAGCCGGGGAACGGCAGGAAGCGACGCTGGCGCGGGGCCAGGAAGTCGCCCTTGTCACTGCGATGGCCAATCTGTGTCGGCAAGCCCGCGATCAGCGCACGGTGCAGGGTCTGGTAGGCCGCCGCGCGGGTGCGCTCGCTGAAGCCGCCGCGCACGTCGCGTTGCGTGTCCGGCTGCGCCTGCTGTAGAGCCGGGCTCTGCCCGGCTGCTGTCGGCGCAGACGGTGCCGAAGCCCCCGCCCTGCCTTCGCGAGCCAAGCGGGCAGCGCGATGCAGCTGTCCGCGCGTGGCCTTGGCCTTGGCCTCGTCATCGCGCGCCGGAGCAGGCGCGGTGGAACCGGCCAGCAGCGGAGCCAGCATGCTGTCGACCGGTTCTTCGTTCCAGCCCAGCTCCTCGCACAGCACGCGCAACTGCCGATGCAGCTCGCGCCACTCGCGCATGCGCAGGAAGCCCAGGAAATGCCGCTCGCACCAGCCGCGCAGCTTGGACTGGGTGAGGTCTTCGTGGGCCTGTCGATAGCCCTCCCAGAGCCGCAGCACACCGACGAATTCCGAGCGGCCGTCGGCGAACAGCGCGTGGGCATTGTCAGCGGCCGCGCGCGCCTCGGGCGGGCGTTCGCGCGGGTCCTGGATGCCCAGGAACGCGGCAATCACCAGCATCGGACGCAAACAGCCCTGTGCCTGCGCGGCCACCAGCATCCGCGCCAGCTTGACGTCCACCGGCAGGCGCGCCATCTGGCGGCCGATCGGGGTCAGCCTGCGTTGATCATCAATGGCCCCCAGCTCGCCCAGCTGTTGCCACCCGTCGGCAATGGCACGCTCGTCCGGCGCTTCCAGGAACGGGAAATCCTCGATCCGGCCCAGGCCCAGCTGCAACATGCGCAGAATCACGCCGGCGAGGCTGGAGCGGCGGATTTCGGGATCGGTGAATTCCGCGCGCGAGAGGAAGTCTGCTTCGGAATACAGGCGATAGCACACGCCTTCAGAGACACGCCCGCAGCGCCCCTTGCGCTGGTTGGCGCTGGCCTGCGAGACCGCCTCGATGTGCAGGCGATCCAGCTTCTGGCGCGGACTATAGCGCTTGACCCGGGCCAGGCCGGGGTCGATCACGTAGCGGATGCGCGGCACGGTCAGCGAGGTCTCGGCCACGTTGGTGGCCAGCACGATGCGCCGCCGGCTACCCGGATTGAACACCATGTCCTGGTCTTTGACCGACAGCCGGGCATACAGCGGCAGCACCTCGGTTTCCCGGTACTTGCGCCGCTCCAGGGCCTGGTGCGCATCGCGGATCTCGCGCTCACCGGGAAAGAAGACCAGAATGTCGCCGCGCGGGTCGCTGCGGGTAATTTCATCCACCGCCGCCACCAGGGCATCGTTGACCGTGCGTTCACCGTCGCGCCCCCCCTCTTCCGCACCGGTGCCCTCGCCTTCGAGCGGGCGATAGCGCACCTCTACCGGGAAGGTCCGCCCTTCCACGCTGATCACCGGTGCATCATCGAAATGCTGGGCAAAGCGGGAGGTGTCGATGGTGGCCGAGGTCACGATCAGCTTCAGGTCGGGCCGCTTCTTCAGCAACTGTTTGAGATAGCCGAGCAGGAAGTCGATGTTGAGACTGCGCTCGTGCGCTTCGTCAACGATCAGGGTGTCGTACTGCGACAGCCAGCGATCGCTGCTGATCTCGGCCAGCAGGATGCCGTCGGTCATGAACTTGATGCGGGTGTCATCCCCGACCCGGTCGGTGAAGCGCACCTGATAACCTACCGTGGTTCCCAGTTCGGACTGCAGTTCCTGCGCGACGCGGGTGGCCACGGCACGTGCGGCAATCCGTCGCGGCTGGGTGCAGCCGATCATGCCGGCCACGCCGCGACCCGCGGCCAGGCACAGCTTGGGCAGCTGGGTGGTCTTGCCCGACCCGGTTTCACCGGCGATGACCACGACCTGATGATCGCGGATGAGCGCGGTGATGCGTTCGGCTTCACGCGCAATCGGCAGGCTGTCATCCAGACTGATCGCCGGCTGGCTGAGCGCCCGCGCCTGGCGGCGCTGGACCGAGGCCTGCAGGGCCTGCTCGAAGGCGGTTGTCAGGCCGGCGTCATCGGGCTTGCCGCGCAGGCGCGACAGCAACCCGAGCAGACGGCCACGATCACGGCTCATGGCCCCGTCAATGGCGGACTGCTGCTGGCGCAGCGCGGAGGCGTCGGGTTTGTTGATAGCTGCCATGAATCGAATTGATAGAAAACGAAAGTACGACTGAAAGGTTAGTCTGATTTATTGTGAAGGCCATCCCATCCACCAGGAGGACATCCCCCATGGCAAAGACCAAGACCCCGGCAAAACCGAAGACCGGCAAGCAGAAGCTGGCCGCAGCGGCTCCGTCGGCCCCCAACATCGATATCGGGATCAAGGAGGGCGATCGCAAGAAGATCGCCGACGGTCTGGCCCGTTTCCAGGCTGATGCGTTCACGCTCTACCTGAAGACCCACAACTTCCACTGGAACGTGACCGGGTCGATGTTCAACTCGCTGCACACCATGTTCGAGACCCAGTACACCGAGCAGTGGGCGGCCCTGGACGACGTGGCCGAGCGCATCCGCGCCCTGGGCTTCAACGCCCCGGGTTCGTACCGCGAATTCGCCGCCCTGACCTCCATCGCCGAGGAACCGGGCCTGAGCGACAGCGCCGACTGGCGTGAAATGGTACGCCAGTTGGTCGCCGCGAACGAGGCCGTCTGCCGTACCGCCCGTCACGTCCTGGACGTCGCCGACGACGCCGACGACGCCCCCACCGAAGACCTGATGACCCAGCGCCTGCAGACCCACGAAAAGTACGCCTGGATGCTGCGTTCGCTCCTGCAGTAAGGCCTCGGTTCCAGCTATTCACTGGTGCGTGCTGGAGCAGGGCCAATAGCCCCTCCCGGGACACGCCGTGAACCCATCCATGGGGGCTCGTCGAAAACATCCATGTTTTCAACGGTCCCGGGAGGGGCTATTGGCCCTGCTCCCAAAACATCTGGATGGACGGCCGGAAAGATCAAGGGCGAAAAGCAGGCACCTACGGGTGCCTGTTTTCTTGCAGACGGGTGATTTTGATCTTCCTTGGCCACCGACCAGCTGTCGGGGCGGGTCGGGGTGGGCTGGAGGGGGCGTGAGCCGCATGGATGCGGCGATCGAGGCTACAAGGACGTACTTGCGCCGTCCCCCGGAACGCCCATCCCGATCCGCCAACCCAGGGATGCCGTGAACCGAGGGCTGTTCGCACAAATCCAACAGCAGCCGGGCAGAGCCCGGCGACACGTAGAGCATGTCACCGACGGGGACATGGGGCAAAGGCGGACAGGGAAGAGAGCCAAGGAACCGGTAAACTAGCCGGATGTCCTCCCGTCCCGCGCACGACCTGCTCAACCGCGTCTTTGGCTACGACGATTTCCGCGGTCCGCAGCAGGCGATCGTTGAACATGTCGCGGCCGGTAATGATGCGCTGGTGCTCATGCCCACCGGTGGCGGCAAGTCGCTGTGCTACCAGGTGCCTTCGCTGCTGCGTGACGGTACCGGCATTGTCATTTCGCCGCTCATCGCGCTGATGCAGGACCAGGTCGAAGCCCTGCGCCAGCTGGGCGTACGGGCCGAATACCTGAATTCCACGCTGGATGGCGAAACCGCCGCCCGGGTTGAACGCGAGCTGCTGTCCGGTGAGCTGGAACTGCTGTATGTAGCTCCGGAGCGCCTGCTCACCGGCCGCTTCCTGTCCCTGCTCGCCCGCAGCCGCATCGCGCTGTTTGCCATCGACGAGGCCCATTGCGTCTCCCAGTGGGGGCATGACTTCCGGCCCGAGTATCGCCAGCTCACCGTGCTGCACGAGCGCTGGCCGCAGGTGCCGCGGATCGCGCTCACCGCCACGGCCGATCCGCCCACCCAGCGAGAGATCGCTGAACGGTTGGACCTGACCGGTGCCCAGCACTTCGTCAGTTCATTTGATCGCCCCAACATCCGCTATACCGTCGTCCAGAAAGACAACGCCAAGCGCCAGCTGCTCGACTTCCTGCGCGGGCACCGCGACGAAGCCGGCATTGTCTATTGCATGTCGCGGCGCAAGGTCGAGGAGACCGCCGAGTTCCTCTGCGCCCAGGGCATGAACGCCCTGCCCTACCATGCCGGCCTGCCCGCCGAAGTGCGCGCCGAGAACCAGCGCCGCTTCCTGCGCGAAGACGGCATCATCATGTGCGCCACCATCGCCTTCGGCATGGGCATCGACAAGCCCGACGTGCGGTTTGTCGCCCATACCGACCTGCCCAAGTCGATGGAGGGCTACTACCAGGAAACCGGCCGCGCCGGCCGTGACGGCGAGGCCGCCAATGCCTGGCTGTGTTACGGCTTGGGTGATGTCGTGCTGCTCAAGCAGATGATCGAGCAGTCCGAGGCCGGTGAAGAGCGCAAGAACCTGGAACGCGCCAAGCTCGACCACCTGCTGGGCTATTGCGAATCCATGCAATGCCGCCGCCAGGTCCTGCTGGCCGGGTTTGGCGAAACCTATCCCAAGCCCTGCGGCAACTGCGACAACTGCCTGCAGCCGCCGGACGCCTGGGACGCCACCATTGCCGCGCAGAAGGCCCTCAGCTGCGTCTACCGCAGTGGCCAGCGCTTCGGCGTCGGTCACCTGATCGATATCCTGCGCGGTGGCGACAACGAGAAAATCCGCCAGTTCGGCCACAATCAGCTCAGCACCTACGGCATCGGCAATGACCTCGACGCGCGCACCTGGCGCAGCGTATTCCGCCAGCTGGTCGCCGCCAGCCTGCTGGAAGTGGACAGCGAGGCCTACGGTGGGTTGCGCCTCACCGATGCCAGCCGCGACGTGCTGACCGGCCGGCGCAAGGTGATGATGCGCCGCGACCAGGCTCCCAGCCGCGAACGCGACCGCAGCGGCCAGCGCACCGGCCTGTCGGTGCTGCCGCAGGACCTCGCGCTGTTCAACGCCCTGCGCAGCCTGCGTGCCGAGCTGGCACGCGAACAGAACGTCCCCGCGTTCGTGATTTTCCACGACAGCACCCTGCGCAATATCGCCGAGCAGCGTCCGACGAGCATCGACGCGCTGGGCCGGGTCGGCGGCATCGGCGGCAGCAAGCTCGCCCGCTACGGCAACCGGCTGATCGAGATTGTGCGCGAGGAAGGCTGATGGCACCTGTCGGACACAGGTCCAGAGTTGAATCCCGCGTTCAGGCGCAGGTGCGCCCGTCCCGGTTTGCTGCCAAGATGCCGTTCATGTCGCCCGGTGGCCTGCTCCTGCGCGTGGTTCTGATGCTCAGCCTGTTGTTCAACGGGCTGAACATCGGCATGGCCGCGCCCATGGCGCTGGCCCTGCTGCCCACCGTGGCGACCGCCCCCGGTGCGCCGCCTTGTCACAGCGAGGCTGCAACGGCGCATGGCGGACATGACGCAGTGCCGGCCCAGGCGCACACGCCCGGTCATGATGCCCAGAAACCCCATGACGGCGATCAGTGCCGGCTCAAGGACTGCCTGCGCAACTGCGCCCAACAGCCCAGCCTGACTGCCCAGGTGCTGTGGCTGCCCACGCCGATGCCGCTGGCGCAGGCACCGCTGCGCGAGTCCGGTGCCGCATTACCGCCGCCGCCGCTGGACCGCATCACGCGGCCTCCCATCGCCTGATCGCCCTGCCGCAGTCTTCTGCGTGACTGGACGCCGCCTTGTGCGTGCGTTGTTGTGGCACCTGCGCGTGCCATTCAGAACCGATCTGGAGTTTCCATGCGTTCTCCCCGTTCCACCGGTGCCGGCACGCCGGCACTGCCTTCGCGCCGTCTGTTCGTACAAGGACTGGCCGCGGGTGGCGTTGTCGGCGGCCTCTCGGCCATGCTGCCCAACCGCGTGCTGGCGGCCCGCCCGGCTGCGGCCACCGCCCCCCAGGTACTCACCGGCACCGCGTTTCAGCTGAACATCGGCGAATCGCTGGCCAACTTCACCGGCCGCACCCGTCCGGCCATTACCGTCAACGGCAGCCTGCCCGCGCCCATTCTGCGCTGGCGCGAAGGTGACACCGTGCACGTGCGCGTAGCCAACGCGTTGCAGGGCCACCCAACCTCGATCCACTGGCACGGCATTCTGCTGCCGGCCAACATGGACGGGGTGCCCGGCCTGAGCTTCAACGGCATCGCCCCCGGCGAAGCCTACGACTACCGCTTCACCCTCAAGCAGTCCGGCACCTACTGGTACCACAGCCATTCCATGTTCCAGGAACAGGCCGGCCTGTACGGCGCGCTGATCGTCGACCCGTTGCAGCCAGCTCCGTACCGGTATGACCGCGAGCACGTGATGCTGCTGTCGGACTGGACCGACATGGATCCGGGTGCGCTGTTCCGGCGCATGAAGAAGCTTGCCGAACACGACAACTACTACAAGCGCACCCTGCCCGACTTCCTGCGCGATGTGCGCCGGGATGGCTGGGCGGCGGCCACCGCGGATCGCGGCATGTGGGGGCGCATGCGCATGACCCCCACCGACATCTCCGACATCAACGCTCACACCTATACCTACCTGCTCAACGGCACCGCCCCGGCCGGCAACTGGACCGGCCTGTTCCGCAGTGGCGAGAAGGTGCTGCTGCGCTTCATCAATGGCGGCTCGATGACCTACTTCGACGTGCGCATCCCCGGTTTGAAGATGACCGTGGTCGCCGCCGACGGGCAGTACATCCACCCGGTGAGTGTGGATGAGTTCCGCATCGCACCGGCTGAAACCTTCGATGTGATCGTCGAACCCAGCGGTCAGGATGCCTACACCGTGTTCTGCCAGGACATGGGCCGCACCGGCTACGCTGCCGGCACGTTGGCGGTGCGCCACGGCCTGCAGGCTCCCATTCCTGCGCGTGATGCACGACCGCTGCTGACCATGAGTGACATGGGACATGACATGGGCCCCGGCATGGACCACGGCACGCATGCGATG
Source organism: Stenotrophomonas oahuensis (assembly GCF_031834595.1). NCBI lineage: Bacteria > Pseudomonadati > Pseudomonadota > Gammaproteobacteria > Lysobacterales > Lysobacteraceae > Stenotrophomonas > Stenotrophomonas oahuensis. Next base: position 547,903 of record NZ_CP115541.1, read on the forward strand.
AAGGGCATGGAAGGCGGCTGCGGCGCGCACATGGGGCACGCTGGGCACGGCGGCGCGGACAGCAAGGCCCCGCGTCATGCCCCCAGCGAGGACAACAATCCGCTGATCGACATGCGCAGCAACGCCACCGATCCGAAGCTGGACGATCCAGGCATCGGCCTGCGCGACAACGGGCGAACGGTTCTGACCTACGGTGCGATGCACAGCCTGTTCGAGGATCCCGATGGACGCGAACCTGGCCGCGAGGTCGAGCTGCACCTGACCGGGCACATGGAGAAGTTCAGCTGGTCGTTCGATGGCATTCCCTTTGCCAGCGCCGAACCCTTGCGCCTGAACTACGGCGAGCGCATGCGCATCGTGCTGGTCAACGACACCATGATGCAGCACCCGATTCATCTGCATGGAGTATGGAGCGACCTGGAGAATGCCAATGGCGACTTCCAGTTGCGCAAGCACACCATCGACATGCCGCCCGGCACCCGCCGCAGCTATCGCGTGCGGGCCGACGCGCTCGGCCGCTGGGCCTACCACTGCCACCTGCTGTACCACATGGAAGCGGGCATGATGCGCGAAGTGAGGATCGAAGAATGAGCCGGACTCTCACTCGCTGCAGCCTCAGCGTCGCCCTGCTGATGATCGTTTCGCCTGCGTGGGCGCAGTCACAGGCGGGCATGGATCACTCGAAGATGAATCATTCGAAGATGGATCACTCGAGCATGGATCATGCTGCCATGGACCACGGCACCCCCACGACAGATCTGCCACGTGAGCCGATCCCGGCGGTTACCGATGCGGACCGTGCTGCGGCGTTTCCGCCGATTGACCACGGCGCGATGGAGCATGCGCCGGACATCCACAGCCTGCTGCTGATCAACCGCCTGGAGGGTTGGGACGGGAAGTACGGCAGCGGCCAGGCCTGGGAAGCCAGCGGCTGGGTCGGCAGCAATCTCAATCGCCTGTGGCTGCGCAGCGAGGGCGAGCGCAGCGGTGGCCGCACTGACGCCGCCGACCTGGAGGTGCTGTACGGGCGTAGCGTGTCGCCGTGGTGGGACGTCCTGGTCGGGGTGAAGCAGGACTTCCGCCCGGCCGAGTCACGCACCTGGGCCGCGTTCGGCATACAGGGGCTGGCCCCGTACAAGTTCGAGACCTCGGCAACGGCCTATGTGGGCGAAGGTGGCCAGGTGATGGCCACAGCTGAAGTCGAGTACGAACTGCTGCTGACCAACCGGCTGATCCTGCAGCCGCTGGTGGAGGCGACGGTCGCCGCCAAGGACGAGCCGGAGCGCGGCATTGGCAGCGGTCTGAACAAGGTGGAAGCCGGCCTGCGCCTGCGCTACGAGTTCAACCGGCGCTTTGCGCCGTACATCGGCATCAGCCATGAGCGCGTGTTTGGCGACACCGCCGATTACCACCGCGCGGCCGGCGAACACCTGCGTGATACACGGTGGGTCGCCGGTGTGCGGGTGTGGTTCTAGGAATGATGGGGTGCCGGCCAGCGGCCGGCACTACCCTCAGAAATCGAAAATATCGGACAGGAAGCTTTCTTTCTTCTTCTTCCGGTATCCGCCGTGCTGATCGCCGTAATGCTGCTGGCCCAGATGGCGGGTATCGCGATGCCGCACTTCCGGCGGCGGCGGCGGGGGAGCGGCACGCACCGGTGCCGGTGCGCTTGCAGCAGCCGAACGCTCGATGATCTTGTCCAGCTCGCCCCGGTCCAGCCAGACCCCGCGGCACTGTGGGCAGTAATCAATTTCGATGCCCTGGCGCTCGGACATCACCAGCGCCTGGGTGGTGCAGACGGGACACTGCATGGGTGCACTCCTGTATTCAATATCTGTTCAATCCCTGACTCTACCTGTCCGCAGCTGACCGGTGGACAACGGCTGCCGGCCGCGTAACGACAACGTAATGAGGTGTCCTGCACGATTTCCTCACTGGCGCAGCGGCGATACTTGCGCGCCTTTTGACCACCGACCTGCAGGAAACCCGTTCCATGTTGCTGTCCAAGCACCACCCCGTCCCCCGAATCCTGCTGGTTGAAGACAGCGAGGACACCCGTGAACTGAGCCGGATCACCCTGGAAAGCCAGGCCTGCGAGGTGGCGGCGGTCAGCACCGCCGAGGCCGCGCTGGGGCTGCTGCGCGCCGGCGAGCGCTACGACCTGGTGTTCACCGATGTCTGCCTCGGCGGCGTAAGCGGATTGGAAGCGGCCCATCTCATCCAGGAGTACCAGCCTGGGTTGCCTGTGCTGGTGACCTCCGGACTGCAACCGGCACAGGTATTGCCGCAGTTGACGGCGAGCATGCGCTTCCTGCCCAAGCCGTACAGCATGAGTGAACTGCTGGACGCCATCCGCGATACGCTTCAGCCGCCCCTGGCGGCCTGATTCCGCAGCCCTCAACCGCGGTCTCGCTCTCCCGCGTAGAGCCTCGCCCTGCGTGGCTTCGCGGTGTCGGGCGAATTCCGTTAATGCAGCCACGCAGGGCGTGGCTCTACGTCGGCTTGCGGCAGCTCAACCGGGTGCCATAGAAGGCCAGCGTGACCTCGCCCTGGTGTTCCCAGAACTCCACGCCCTCGCGGGTGTAGCGCGCGCCGCTGGCAGCAGGAGCCAGGAACGCGATCGCCTGGTCCTGCCCCAGCCGGATCAACGCGGCCTTCGGCTCGATCTCGTTGTAGTAGGTCACCGCCAGCGGCTTCTCGCTGCCCTCGCAGACGAAGTTCACCGGCAAGGGTGCCGGGCCGGGCGAGGTCGCGATCTGCAGTTCGACAATGCGCGTCTGGTAGGCCTCGACCAGGCAGCGCCGGGCATCCACCGCCTGCCAACACGCATCACGTCCCTTGATCCAGCCGCGCTGCTCTGCGGCGATATCCAACTCGTCCGGGCTGGTCTGCGCAGCCTTGTAAAGCTCAGCGAGCCGCCGATCCAGCGCGGACAGTTCCGCATCGTTGCAGACCTGGGTTTCGGCGTCGGAACTGGCCTGGTTACAGTCGAAGGATGGGCCTTGCGTTGGTGCAGGCGTGGGTGCAGGCACGGCCGGAGCCGTCGGTTCCGCCGCCACGGGTGGCTGCGCCGGCGATTCAGTCGGCGTGGGTTCGGGTTTGGAGCATGCCGCCAACGCCAGTGCAGCCAGGCCGAGCAGAAGAGGACGTTTCATGGGAGCTCCAGCACCCTGTTGAGAGGCCCCAGTCTGCCCCACCCCACGTCCATACCACGTAGAGCCGGGCTTGCCCGGCTGGGCGGCCGCAATGGCACCTTCGCCCTTGTAGAGCCGGGCTTGCCCGGCTGCGACGCACGGATACGTTCAGCCGGGCAAGCCCGGCTCTACGGCGGCGCGCCGCTTCTCCGGCAGCACTTCAATACTGCCCACGGCCAACTGCTCCAGCACTGCCTCCGGCCCGCGCCGACTGACCCAGCCCAACCCCTCCCGCGCCGCCGATGCATCATGAATGCGGTCAATCACCGGCAGCGCCCAGCCACGTCGGTCGTACTCGGCCAGCCACTGTGGGCAGCGCAGCGCCAGCACCTCGCGCGGATGTGTCACCAGCGCCTCGCAGTCCGCGCGCAGGAACGGGGTGCTCCCGCTGGCGATATAGCGCTGGAACGCTGGCCCACCGTTGCCGAGCGCCGCCACATGCGCATCTGCCACGTCGCGCACGTCCACGCCGCGATGCAGGCGATACAGCAACATGCGGTCCGGCGTTTCCGGGAAACAGCGCGACATGCGGATCACCCGCACCTGGAAGCCTTCTTCCGCCATGTCTTCCAGCCCCTGTTCGGCGGCCAGCTTGGAGCGGTGATACACGGTGCGGGGTTGCGGCACTGTCTGCTCGTCCACCCAGGTGCACTGCCCCGGCGCAATGGCATGTCCGTACAACGCCGTCGTACTGGTAAACACCAACCGCCGGACGCCCGCCTCGCGTGACAAACGGGCAAGGGCCAGCGTGCCATCTACATTGATTCGCTTGAATTCGCTCTCGCTGTGCAACGGCACATGCGGGGCATGCAACGCGGCCGCGTGGATGACCGCATCCACGCCTTCCAGCGCAGTCGCCAGCACGTGGGGATCGGTGACATCGCCGACGTGGCGGGTGGTCGCAAAGGGAGTGCGGTCGATCCCGACCACATCATGGCGCGCGGCCAGTGCACCAAAGATGGCGCGCCCGACCCGGCCTGAACTTCCTGTCAGAAGAATCTTCACTGTGGAGCACTTATCAGCGCCCGGGACCTACCGGGATGAAGCGATTGTAGCCAGAAGGCGACGGCGAAAGTGCCGCGCCTTCGCTCATGTTGCAGCTTGCTGATGGGCGTCACGCTTTGAATTCGACGCCCCACACACTTGCGGGTGTGGGCGACGCACACGTACGCTTTTACCTTTCCCGACATGGAGCGTCCGGCCAATGGCAGCGCAGGTCAATCTGATTACACGTGCCTGCGGGCTGATGCTACTTGTCGCTTCTGGCAGCGCACTGTCGGCAACAATGATCCAGGACATGAGCGCCAGAGAATCCGAGCAGCAGATGGCGCTGCTGGAGCTCAAGATGCTGGTGTTCGAGGCTACTCATAAGAAGACCCCCGGGTTGCTGGACAGCAAAGATGCCACCGATCTGGTCGAGATCATCGCTGACCACAGGCGGTTGCTGGAAGAGCCTGAGTATGGCCCTGAGGATGTAAGTCAACTGATGGGCATCTGTTCAAGAGCATCCGAGGCCGCAATCCAGCTGTTGACGCTGGACCTGCCACAGCCTGAGATCGGTCAGGAGCGCGCAGCCGCTTATGTCGAGCGCATGAATCAGCGCGTCATCCAGAACCGGCATCGGCACGAGGCTAAGTTTGCTGTCCTGGATTCCTTCATGCTGCGCTGCACGGCCCCGATTGCTGGCGTGCTCGGACGCTATGCATCGGATCAGAAGCCTGAGGAGGTAACCGCTCAGGACAAGCTGCAAGGCAAAATTGCACGCAAGGCGGTCATGGGGCAACTGGAAAACGCAATACGGACGCTGAGCGCGATCGATGGCGATTTCCCCTTGATCCATGCAGCGGTTTTGGAGGCCTTCGAGGCCAATTCGGCTTCGTTCGCCAGCGCGTTGGACCTCGACCAGCGCGACGCCATTCTGGAGCAGATCCGATCAGCTGCCCCACGCCTGCAACAGGAGCAGCGCGACGCCCTCGAACGGACCTCTGCAGCCTTTGTCGACAGGCGATGCGAAGGCATGTGCCGCTTCTGACGCAGCACGGCCATGGTCATGACCAGATGTATCCGGCATGAAAAAGGCGCTCGATGAGCGCCTTGAATCATTGAAGCAACTGGTGGGCCGTGAAGGATTCGAACCTTCGACCAAAAGATTAAAAGTCTTCTGCTCTACCGACTGAGCTAACGGCCCATTGCTGCCCCTGGCATTGCGCCGGGGGTGCGCATTCTAACCCACTTTGGCGGCCTGTCACACCCGCCCGGTGAATCCGGGCTCAGACGTAGCGGGTGGGGTCGGCCACGCCGGCGTCGGCAAAGCCCTGCGCGCGCAGGCGGCAGGCGTCGCAGTGACCGCACGCCCGGCCCTGCTCGTCGGCGTTGTAGCAGGACACGGTCAGGCCAAAATCCACGCCCAGGCGCACGCCTTCGCGCACAATGTCGGCCTTGCTCAGGAACTGCAGGGGCGCGTGTACCTGGATGCCCGCCCCTTCCACGCCGGCCTTGGTGGCCAGGTTCGCCAGCGTCTGGAAGGCCTGGATGAACTCCGGGCGGCAGTCCGGGTAGCCGGAATAGTCCACCGCGTTGACGCCGCAGAAGATGTCGCTGGCACCGAGAACCTCGGCCCAGCCCAACGCCACCGACAGCATGATGGTATTGCGCGCCGGCACATAGGTAACAGGAATGCCCTCGCCGCCCGCTTCGGGCACGTCGATATCATCGGTCAGGGCCGAACCGCCGATGCTGCGCAGGTCCACGTTGACGGTCTTGTGTGCGACCACGCCCAGGGCCTTGGCCACGTTGGCGGCCGCGTCCAGCTCCGAGGTATGGCGCTGGCCATAGCGCACGCTCAGGGCGTGTACGGCGAAGCCCTGCTCACGGGCGATGGCGATGACGGCGGCGGAATCCATGCCGCCGGAAAGAAGCACGACTGCGTTCTTCATGAAATACATCCGGTGGGTTGTGGGGACCAGCACGCTGTCCCGCGCCGGGATACTTCTAGGGACCGCGAACGGGCTCAACGCCCTGGCTCGTCGTCCCAGAGAATCTTGTGCAGCTGCATCTGGAAGCGGACCGGAAGGCGGTCTTCCACGATCCAGTCGGCCAGCTGGCGCGGCGTGACCTGGCCCTTGCTGGGCGAGAACAGCACCATGCTGCGCTCATTGAGCGCGTGCTCGAGAACCATGCCGCGCGCCCATTCGTAGTCTTCCCGGCTGCACAGCACGAACTTGATCTGGTCGCGACGGGTCAGCAGCGGCAGGTTCTCCAGCCGATTGCGGGCCATTTCGCCGGAGTCCGGGGTCTTCAGGTCCACCACCCGCGACACCCGCGGGTCTACCCCGCTGACGTCGAGCGCGCCGGAGGTCTCCAACGAGACGTCCAGGCCGGCCTCGCAGAGCTTCTCCAGCAGGATCAGGCAGCGCTTCTGCGCCAGCGGTTCACCGCCGGTCACGCAGACGTGCTGGACGCCCTGGGCCCGCACCTCGGCGACGATATCGTCGATATCCCACCAGGTGCCGCCGTGGAAGGCATAGGCGGTATCGCAGTAGGTGCAGCGCAGCGGGCAGCCGGTCAGGCGCACGAACACGCTCGGCCAGCCGGCAGCATCGGCTTCGCCCTGCAGGGAGGTGAAGATCTCGGTGATCTTCAGCCTGGGCAGGGGCGACTGCACGATGTCGCTGGGAAGCGCGGCGGCGGCGGCGGACGAGGTGGCGTTCATGAGCAGAAGACTTCGGAAACGGGCGCGGCCGGGCAAAGCCCGGCCATCATTCAATCCAACATTATACCGGCCTGGGCCGGTGGGGGCGTCAGCGGATCTGCTGGCCCAGCCGGATCGACTGCAGGCGGTCCTGCGCGGTACGGGCGGCGTCCGAGCCTGGGTAGGTGCTGACCACCTGCTCCAGGGTCGCCTGGGCCTCGTCGACCTTGCCTTCGCCATACTGCGACAGGCCGATCTTGAGCAGACCGCCCGACGCCTTGTCGTGGGTCGGATAGCGGGCGATAAGGTCGCGGAACTGCGCCTCCGCCTGCGGGAAATTGCGGATGGCGTAGTAGCTTTCACCCAGCCAGTACAGCGCGTTGGGGGTGTAGACGCCGTTCGGGTAGAGCTCCAGGAAGCTCAGGAACATCTGCGCCGATTCGTCGTACTTGCCGGCCTTGAGCGAGTCAAAGGCCACGTTGTACATGGTGCGCTCGTCGCCGCTGGCGGCCAGGGCACCGGCATCGCCGTGCACGGACGGGGGTCGCTCGGTGGCGACCACAGGCGGTTTCGGCGCGGCGGGCTTGGCAGCGGCCGGGGCGTTCGCAGCCGGGACGGCCGGAAGTGCCGGTGCAGCGCCGCCTTCCAGACGATTCAGACGACCGTCGAGGTCCAGGTACTGATCCTGGGCGGATTGTTTCTGCTGGGCGTTGTCGTGCTGGAGCTGTTCAACCGTGCTCTGCAGCTGCTGCACCTGCTGGCGCAGGGCATTGATCTGGTTCAACAGGTCCTGGTTGGAGCTGTTGTTGTACATCTGCTGCTCGAGCGCGCCAACGCGGTCGGCCAGGCTCTGCCGCTGGGCCTGCGCCGGTGCGGCAGCCACGAGGGCTGCCGCAACGACCAGCATCAGTTTGATGCCGATGCGCATGACTTACTGCGCGGTGTAGACGATTTCGACGCGACGGTTCTGCGACCAGCAGGACTCGTTCGACTCGGTGCAGACCGGACGCTCTTCACCGTAGGACACGTCGGTCAGCTGCGAAGCCGAGCCACCGTTGGCCTGCAGAGCCGAGTTCACGGCGGCGCTACGACGCTCACCCAGGGCCTGGTTGTAAGCGCGCGAACCGCGTTCGTCGGTGTGACCCTGCAGGGTGATGCGCGAGGACGGACGGTCACGCAGGTACTTGGCGTGGCAAGCCATGATGGCCTGGAATTCCGACTTCACTTCTTCCTTGTCCAGGTCGAAGTACACCACGCGCTGGCGCAGGCAGGCGTCGGTGTCCAGGTCGCCCGGGCCGTACAGGCCGGAGGTCGACGGGCCGGTCGGCTGGGTGGTGGAGCCGGTGTCGACCGGGGCCGGAGCCTCTTCCTTCACCTTCTTGGAACAGCCGGCCAGGACGGCCACAGACAGCAGGGAGACAAGCAGAACGCGGGTGGACTTGTTCATAGAATACCTTTGAGGGCTAAAGCCGGATGAGGGGATGAATACGGGCGAATCTTAACACTCTGTTAGCGCTTTGTACGGTATGGCGACCAAGAAGGCTCACGAACGTCGCCGTCCGCCAGTACCAACCGCTGGCGCACGCGCCCGTCGGCCGAAACTGCATACAAAACCCCACGTCCACCCTCGCGGGCGGCGTACAACACCATGCTTGCGTTGGGCGCGAAGCTCGGCGATTCGTCGAGCGACCCGACGGACAGGGTGCTCCAGCGCGGGGAGCCCAGGCTGCTGTCCATCATCGCGATCTTGTAGGTGTTGCCGCTGCCCTGGGCCATGACGATCTTTTTGCCGTCATAGGAGACGCCCGGCGTGGCGTTGTAGTTGCCCTGGAAGGTGACCCGCGAGGCGCTGCCGCCACTGGAGGCCACCTGGTAGATCTGCGGGCGTCCACCCCGGTCGGAGGTGAAGTAGATGCTGCTGCCGTCGGCGCTCCAGGTCGGCTCGGTGTCGATGGCGAAGTGGTTGGTGAGCTGGGTCAGCTGCTTGCTGCCCAGGTCCATGACGTAGATTTCCGGGTTGCCGCTGCGCGACAGCGACAGGGCCAGGCGGCGGCCGTCCGGCGAGAACGACGGAGCACTGTTGATGCCGCGGAAGCTGGTGATCAGCTCACGGGCACCGGTGGTGATGTTCTGGATGTAGATCGCCGAATTGCCCCGCTCGAAGCTGACATAGGCCAGGCGGTTGCCGTCCGGGCTCCACGACGGCGACAGCAGCGGTTCGGCCGAACGCACGATGGTCTGCGGGTTGTAGCCGTCCGAATCAGCCACCATCAGCGCATAGCGCATGGCTGCGCCCTTGCCGCTGGCGGTGACGTAGGCAATACGGGTCCAGAAGGCCCCACGCACGCCGGTGATCTTCTCGTAGATGGCGTCGGCCATCTGGTGGGCCACGTCACGCATCGCGGTGCTGCGCGCGGTCATGGCCAGGCCCAGCAGGCGCTCACCCTTGGGCACGTCGTACAGCTCATACTCCACGCGGTACGCGCCGGCACCGGCATCCAGCACGCGGCCGACCACGATGTAGTTCTGCTTCAGCGCGCGCCAGGTGGCGAAATTGATCTCGCCGCCGCGGGTGGGCTTTTCCAGGATCTGCTCGACCGGCAGGTTGCGGAACTGGCCGGAACGCTCCAGGTCAGCGCGGACCACAGCGGCGACGTCGGTCTCCGGGGCTGCAGCCGACCCCTGGTAGGGCATGGGGGCCACGGTGATCGGCGTGGCCGAGGCGTTGCCGCCGATGATGTCGATATCCAGACCGCGCTGTTGCGCGACGGCGGCGAAGGGCAGCAGTAGAGCCGCAAACACGGCAAACCAGCGAGGCATCTTCTTCATTGAGCGCTCAGTAAGAGAAAACCAATTACGAGGGATAACAGCAGTGCGGTGAACAGTTTCGCAATCATGAACCAACCGGGTGTGAAATCCGAGTGGTCAGCGGCGATTTGATCACATGCCGTTAACAGAAACAGGCGTCCAGATCCGCATCGTCAGCGCAGCGGTGCTTGGAACTTCAGCATCATCCAACGCTGGAAGACGGACTCAAATCCGCGGTACGGCAGCGGCTGCGCACGCAGCACGGCGGCTTCGATGGACGCTTTCCCCGCCTCGTCGAACTCGCAGTCCGCCGTGACGGTCGCGCTGGCGATCGCCCCGCCCGGCAGTTGCACAACCTTGACCTCGCAGCGCGACCCGGGCTTCAGCGTCGCCGGAAGGGTCCAGTTCCCCAGCACGCGCGAATGGATCGCCGCCACATACTCCGCTTCCAGGTCCGTAGAGGCCAGGGAAGCCGGACTGATTCCGGCGATCAGGCCCGCCAGCATCCATTTGCCAATCGTCCTCATCGGATATCAACGATCCTGGGCGGTGAAGGTGAAATTGACCGTTCGAGTAAACACCGACTCGAACCCGCGGTACGGCAGCGGCTGGGCATTGAGCACGGCGGCCTCGATTGAGCGCTTGCCGGCCTCATCGAACGGACAGCTGGAGCTGACCTTGGCCTGGATCACAGTACCGCCCGGAATCTGGGTGATCGCAATCTGGCACCTCTGCCCCAATGGTACCGAATCCGGTCGCTGCCACTGTGCCAGCACCTTCTGCTGGATCGCGGCGGCGTACTTGGCCGACAGGTCGTCGCTGGTACCGCCACCGCCCGCGGAGGGCTGCGCAGCACCGGCGGAACCGCTGGTGGAGGCACCGGACGCCGCACGCGCCGCCGTGACCTGGCGCAGCTTCTGCTCGGCCAGCTTGGCTTCCTTCTCGGCCGCTTCGCGACGGCTGCGGATCTCGGCAATCTTCTTCTGCCGCTCCGCTTCCGCCTTGGCATCGTTGGCTTTCTGCGCCTGCTCGGCCAGCTTCTTCTGCTGCTCGGCTTCCTGCTGCTTGGCCAGCCGTGCCTTCTGCTCGGCCTCTTTCTGGCGTTCGCGCTCGGTCAAGTCAATCTGTTCCTGGCGACGCTTGGCTTCCTGCTCCTGCTTTTCCTTCTCTGCCGAGATCGCCATCGCGTTGACCGCAGCCTGGTCGACCTTGTCGGGCTGGGCGATACGTTCCTGCGCCTGTTGCTGCTGCGGGCTCAGCGCATCCTGCGGACGCGGTTCGGGCAGCGGCTGCGGAGGCGGCACGGTGTCTTCTTCCACCGGGGTCGGCTGCGCCACCGGCTCGGGCAGGTCGGGCAGTTTTTCCGATGCGCGCAGCGCCTGACGGGCTGCGGCGGCTTCCGACGCGGTCAGGGTCATGCTGGCTTCCAACGCGGGATCGCCCACTGCGGCCTCGGTGTTGCGGTCAGGCGACCACAACCAGCCGGCAATCAGCACCAGGGCCACCAGCAGGTGCACGGCAACCGCCAGGACGACCGGCAACGCCCAGTCGTCTTCGGGGGAACGCGGCGGCGGCAGAACGTTAGTTTGCATCGGTCGCCAGACCCACCTTCTCCACGTTGGCGCGTTTGATCACGTTCATCGCGTCCACGACTTTTTCATAGGCGACAGCCTTGTCGGCGGCCACGATCACGCGCAGATTCTTGTCCTGGCTGATGAGCGCGCCGAGCTGTGCCTGCAGCTGGGTGGCATCCACCGGCTCCGGCTGCTTGGCGTCAGGCAGCTTGAGGCTGAGCTGGCCGTCCAGGCGTACCGAGACAACCACCGGGTCTTGTTTGCTTTCCAGCGCCTTGGCCTGCGAACTGGGCAGGTCCACATCGAAGCTGAGGGTGAGCAGCGGCGCGGTGACCATGAAAATGATCAGCAGCACCAGCATGACGTCGATGTAGGGAACGACGTTGATTTCAGATTTGAGCTTGCGGCGCTTGCGGCGGCCGATGGCAGCGGTCATATCGGAGCTCCTGTCTGCCGCGCTCAGGCGTCGTTCGAGGTCTGGCGCTGCAGGATCGAGCTGAACTCATCGGCGAAGGTTTCAAACCGCACCGACAGGCGCTCGACCCGGGTGGTGAAGCGGTTGTAGGCCCACACCGCCGGAATCGCCACGAACAGGCCGATCGCGGTGGCGAACAGCGCTTCGGAGATGCCCGGTGCGACCGAGGCGATACCGGCCTGCTCGCCGCTGTTGATCATGTCGTGCATGGTCACCATGATGCCGAACACGGTACCCACCAGGCCGACGTACGGCGCGGTCGAACCGATGTTGGCCAGCAGTTCCAGGTTGCGCTCCAGCTGGTCCACTTCGCGGGTATAGGTGGTGCGCATGGCGCGCTGCGCCCCTTCCAGCTGTGCGCGGGCATCCAGCCGGCGGCCTTCGCGCAGACGGGTGAATTCACGGAAACCGGACTCGAAAATGGCTTCCAGACCGCCGACCTTGCGGTTGCGGTCGGTGGCGGCGGTGTACAGCTTGCCCAGATCGGCACCGGACCAGAAGCGGCCTTCGAACTCATCGGCCTGGCGGTTGGCCGCACTGAACACACGGGCTTTGCGGAAGATGATGATCCAGCTGATGAACGAGCCGGCCAGCAGCAGCAGCACGATGAAGATCACCGGGTAGCTGGCCTTGGTCATCAGCTCGAAATAGTTGATGCCGCCGTGCGCGTTCTGCGCAACAGCCTGCGACGCAGCGCTGGTTACTTCCTGCGGCAGTGCCTCGACCACGGTGGCCTGCAGGGCCAGGAGCATTGCGATCATCCGGTGTTCCTCAGTATGCGGATTCTGGAAATTCGTAGGGTTTCAACGCGGCATGCAGAACATCGTCCATGCCACGTGGTTTGAATGTGGAGGCGTCCAATGCCGCGATCTTCACCTGGGCGGTCAGCAGCGTTTCATCGCCGCGACACACTGCCTGGCTGAACACCATGCTGGCGCGCTTGCACTGCACCAGCCGGGCACTTACCGCCAGCGCGTCGTCCAGCCGCGCCGGCTTCAGGAAATCCATGCTCATCGAACGCACGGCAAACACCAGCCCGTGCTCGATGCGGGTGCGCTCCTGGCCGAAGCCCAGCGCGCGCATCCATTCGGTCCGTGCCCGCTCCATGAAGGCCACGTAGCGGGCGTGGTAGACCACGCCACCTGCGTCCGTATCTTCCCAATAAATGCGTGTCGGCCAACTGAACCGGGGATCAACCACCATCGGGCACCTCGGCGAACAGGTCGGCCGGCGGGTTCTTCGGCTTCAGCCCCATGTGCCGGTAGGCCTTGTGCGTGGCCATGCGGCCGCGCGCGGTGCGCACCAGGAAGCCCTGCTGGATCAGATAGGGTTCGACCACGTCTTCCAGCGTGCCCCGCTCTTCCGACAGCGCCGCGGCCATGGATTCCACGCCCACCGGGCCGCCGTCGAAGTAATCGATCAGGGTCTTGAGCATGCGCCGGTCGAGGTCGTCGAAGCCTTCCGGGTCGACCTTGAGCATCTGCATGGCGGCCTGCGCCACCTCTTGATCAATATGCCCGCCCGCCTTGACCTGCGCATAATCGCGCACCCGCCGCAGCAGCCGGTTGGCGATGCGCGGGGTGCCGCGCGAACGCCGCGCGATCTCGGCGGCCCCTTCCGCGGTGCAGTCGATGCCCAGGATGGTGGCCGAGCGGCGCACGATCCGGGTCAGTTCCTCCGGGGTGTAGAACTCCAGCCGGTGCACGATGCCGAAGCGGTCGCGCAGCGGCGCGGTCAGCAGGCCGGCGCGGGTGGTGGCCCCGATCAGGGTGAACGGCGGCAGGTCGATCTTGATCGAGCGGGCGGCGGGCCCCTCACCGATCATGATGTCAATCTGGAAGTCTTCCATCGCCGGATACAGCACTTCCTCGACCACTGGCGACAGGCGGTGGATTTCGTCCACGAACAGCACGTCGTGCGGCTGCAGGTTTGTCAGCAGCGCGGCCAGGTCACCGGCCTTCTCGATCACCGGGCCGGAGGTCACCCGCAGGGCGACGCCCAGCTCGTTGGCGATCACGTGGCTCAGGGTGGTCTTGCCGAGCCCGGGCGGGCCGAAGATCAGTACGTGGTCGAGCGCTTCGCTGCGTGCCTTGGCCGCTTCGATGTAGATCGACAGCTGCTCGCGCACGGGGGCCTGGCCGAGGTAATCGGCCATGCGCTTGGGGCGGATGCTGGCGTCGGTGCTGTCGTCCTCGCGGGTCGCGCCGGCACCGATGATGCGGTCGTCAGTCATCCCGCGATTATGCGGCAAAACGGGTGACGACCAACGGTCGTCACCTACCAGAGATGGCAAAAATGTCCGGTAGCGGCCGACCGCTGGTCGGTCGCCGCGTCAGATCTCGACCTGCGCGCCCAGCTCCACCAACCGGTTGCCCGGAATCCGGAAGAACCCGGTGGCCGGGGCGGCATTGCGGTGCATCAGCGCGAACAGCTTGTCGCGCCAGATCGGCATGCCGCGGTTGGCGGTGGCCACGATGGTCTCGCGGCTGGCGAAGAAGGTGGTGTCCATCGGGTCGAAGTAGATGCCGCCGTGGTCGCACGAGCGCATCAGCGCCAGCGGCACGTCCGGGGTTTCCATGAAGCCGAAACGCACGAACACCCGGTAGAACTCGTCGCCCACCGACTCGATCTTCAGCCGCTGCCCCTCCATCGCATACGGAATCGGCAGCGTCTCCACGTGCAGGAACACGTTGCGTTCGTGCAGCACCTTGTTGTGCTTGAGGTTATGCATCAACGCATGCGGGGCCACGCTCGGGTCGGCGGTGAGGAACACCGCCGTGCCCGGCACCCGCACCGGCGGGGCCAGCATCAGCCCGGGCAGGAAGGTGTCCAGACGGATACCGTCCTTGCGGATCTCGTCGCGCAGCAGCTCACGGCCGCGCCGCCAGGTGCGCATCATGGTGAACAGCACGATGCCCAGCACCACCGGGAACCACGCGCCCTGCAGCAGCTTGGCCCCGTTGGCGATCACAAAGCCCAGGTCAATGATGAAGAACACCACGCACAGCGGAATGATCCAGTAGCGCGTGCGCGGCCACAGCGCGCGCGCCACCAGCGCCAGCAGCAGGGTGTCGATCAGCATGGTGGCCGACACCGAAATGCCGTAGGCCACGGCCAGGTTGGACGAACTGCGGAAGGCCAGCACCAGCCCGATCACCATCACCGCAATGCCCCAGTTGATGCCGGGAATGTAGATCTGGCCGATGGTGTCGTGCGAGGTGTGGGTGATGCGCATGCGCGGGATGTAGCCCAGCTGCATGGCCTGGCGCGAGACCGAGAACGCGCCGGTGATCACCGACTGCGAGGCGATCACCGCGGCCATGGTGGCCAGGATGATCATCGGATACAGCGCCCAGTCCGGCACCGCCTCGAAGAACGGGTTCTTCACCGCCTCGGGGTGGTTCAGCACCAGCGCGCCCTGCCCCAGGTAGTTCAGCACCAGGCATGGCAGCACGAAGAAGTACCAGGCGTGGCGGATGGGCTTGGCCCCGAAGTGGCCCATATCGGCATACAGCGCCTCGCCACCGGTCACCGCCAGCACCACTGCGCCGAGGATGAAGATGCCGTGCCAGCTGTGGTCCATGAAGAAGCGCACCGCCCAGTAGGGGTTGAAGGCCTTGAGCACTTCCGGTGCGTCGACGATGTTGTACAGGCCGATCGCCGCCAATGAGATGAACCACACCGAGGTGATCGGTCCGAACGCCTTGCCGATCTTCTCGGTGCCGAAGCGCTGCGCGGCAAACACCATCAACAGCACCACCACGGTGATCGGTACGATGAACGCATGCAGGCCCGGCGCGGCCACCTCCAGGCCTTCCACCGCGCCCAGCACCGAAATGGCAGGGGTGATGACCCCGTCGCCGAAGAACAGCGACGCCCCGAAGATGCCGAGGATCCCGACCACATACGCCGAACGCGAGCCGTTGCGCATGGTGCGCTGGGTCAGGGCCATCAAGGCCATGATTCCGCCTTCGCCGTCGTTGTCGGCGCGCATGATGATGGTCACGTACTTGAGCGTCACCACCAGCATCAGCGCCCAGAACGCCAGCGACAGCACGCCGAGCACGGTGTCATGGTTGCCCACCAGCCCGTAGTGCTCGGAGAAGGCTTCCTTCAGGGTGTACAGCGGGCTGGTCCCGATGTCGCCGAACACCACGCCGATGGCACCGATCATCAGCGCCATGCCGCTGCCTGGCGGGGCATGCCCGTGGCCCGCGTGCGCGCTGTCGTGCTGATGGGAAGTGCTGGACATGGGACTCCGGTCTGGCGTCTTTTCTGGAAAGGGAGAGCCGCGCCTCAGCGCAGCGCGGCCTGCAGGGCCTTGCGGATCACAGTGGCGACATCGTCGCCGTCGGCGTTGGCGTCGCGCGCCATGCGCGCCGCTTCGGCCGGTTTGTAGCCCAGCTGCTGCAGGGCCACGGTGGCCTCGGACACCGGGTCGGGTCCGATCGCACCGGATATCGGCGCACCGCCACCGCTGAAGTTGGCCGCGCGGTCGCGCAACTCCAGCACCATGCGCTCGGCAGTCTTCTTGCCGATGCCAGGGATGCGGGTCAATGCGGTGACGTCGCCCGCCTGCACCATGCGCGCGAACTCGTCCACGCTCACCGCCGACAGCACCGCCAGCGCGATCTTGGCCCCGATGCCGCTGACCTTCTGCACGTCGCGGAACAACCGGCGCTCGCCCTCGCGCAGGAAGCCGTACAGCGAAACGCTGTCTTCCTTCTGCGCGTAATGGGTGAACAGCACCACTTCCCGGCCCAGGTCGGGCAGGTCGTAGAAGGTGCTCATCGGCGCTTCCAGTTCATAGCCGACGCCATTGACGTCCAGCAGCAGCCACGGCGGTGCCTTGTAGGCCAGGATCCCGCGCAGACGACCAATCATGCAGTTGTCCTCATTTCCGGCTCCAGGCCTGGCGGGCATTGACCCCCAGGCGCTGCGCCGTCGCCCTTACGTGGGCATGGGTGATGGCCACCGCCAACGCGTCGGCGGCGTCGGCCTGCAGCTTGGTTTTCAGGTTCAGCATAAGCCCGACCATGTGTTGGACCTGTTGCTTTTCCGCCCCGCCCCGCCCGACCACCGCCAGCTTGATCTCGCTGGCCGCGTACTCGTGCACCGGCAGGTCGCGCATGACCACCGCCGAAATCGCCGCGCCACGGGCCTGGCCGAGCTTGAGGGCAGAATCGGGGTTGCGGGCCATGAACACCTTTTCGATGGCCACCTCGTGCGGGCGGTACTCGTCGACCAGTGCCGACAGCCCCTGCACCAGCAGCTTCATGCGCTGGGGGAAGTCATCGGCACCCAGCAGCACCAGCGGCAGGTGGTGCACATGCACCACCTTGCCGGTGGGGTCGACATCAATGATGCCCACCCCGGTCCGCTGCGAACCGGGGTCGATGCCGAGGATCCGGACCATGGGGGACTACGCCGTCAGGCGTAGGCGTCCGCGCCGAGATCGGCGTTGGAGTACACGTCCTGGACGTCGTCCAGGTCTTCCAGCATGTCCAGCATCTTCTTGACCTGCAGGGCGGTGTCGCCCTCGACCTTGATGTCGTTGTCGGCGCGGAAGGTGATCTCGGCATGGTCCGGCACGTGGCCGGCCGCCGTCATGGCGTCCTTGACCGCCTGGAAGGCGTCCGATGCCGTTACCACGTCGATCGAGCCGTCATCGGGGTACACCACGATGTCATCCGCACCGGCCTCGATGGCCGCCTCGGTGATGGCTTCTTCGTTCGCGCCGGGGGCGAAGCTGAGCACGCCCAGGCGCTTGAACATGAAGGCCACCGAGCCGTCGGTGCCCATGTTGCCGCCACACTTGCTGAAGGCATGGCGGACATCGGCGACGGTGCGCACGCGGTTGTCGGTCAGGCAGTCCACGATCACCGCCACGCCGCCGGGGGCATAGCCCTCGTAGCGCACTTCCTCGTACACCACGCCTTCCAGCTCACCGGTGGCCTTCTTGATGGCGCGCTCGATCACGTCCTTGGACATGTTCGCAGCCAGGCCCTTGTCCATCGCCACGCGCAGACGCGGGTTGTTGTTGGGGTCGCCTCCACCGCCGCGCGCGGCCACGCCGATCTCGCGGATGATCTTGGTGAAAATCTTGCCGCGCTTTGCGTCAGACGCATTCTTGCGGGCTTCGATGGAGGGGCCTCTACCCATGGGTGTTTCCGTGCATGAAGTCAGGAACAGGGCGCGGATTCTACCCGATCAGGCGCTGCGAACGTGTTAGCCGGCCTTGTTCAGGCCGCGTGGGCGGCCGGATCGTGGCGGAACCGGCCGTCGCGCAGGAAGGCGGCGGTCTGGCGCGCGGCCTCCGGCGAGAACACCAGCCCGCTGTGGCTGGCGGCCACCACGCAGTGGTCGGCCAGGCCGGGCAGACGGGTTTCATCCAGCGCCACGGTGCCATCGGACGCCTCGCCGATGGCCCCGAGCAGACTGCCCAGGCCGTGCGGCACCGAGCCGGCGATCAGCCCCACCTGTGCCTTGCCCTCCCAGGCCGGCAGGCCATCGAGCAGGAGTTCGCCACTCCGCCCCAGTGCCATCGCCCAGCCATGGTCGGCCAGCGAGCGGGCGGTGCCTGATCCGCGCAGCGGCGAGCCCAGGCAGACCACGCGGGAGACCGGCAGGTCGGGCTGCTGGCGCAGGGCTTCCAGGGCGACCAGTCCGCCCAGGCTGTGCCCCACCAGCGATATCGGCTCACTGCCCTGCAGGCGCTTGAGCAATTGCGGCACCGCCACCTCCGGTCCGCCGAACACGCTGGAATAGCCAAACGTGTCCACGCGGAAGCCGCGCGCGCGCAGCCGCCAGGCCAACGGCCCAACCCAGGCGCGGGCATTCCAGATGCCGTGCAGCAGCAACACAGAGGGAGTCATGCGATCAGGGTACGCGCCGCAGGATGAACTCCAGGTCGCGCACCTGCCCGACCGGGAATTCGTAGGTGCCGACCTTGCTGAATCCGTAGCGGGCGTAGAAGCGCTGCGCGCCGAAGTTCTCCGACCACACCCCCAGCCACAGGGTGCGCGGACCGTCGCGTTCCAGCCAGGCCAGCGCGGTTTCCAGCAGGCGGCTGCCCCAGCCGCAGCTCTGCTCATCCTTGATCAGGTACAGCCGCTTGAGCTCGCCGTCGCCGGGCTTCACATCGTCATGCGGCAGGCCGCACGGGCCGGCGGCGGCGTGGCCGACGGCCACACCGTCCTTTTCCAGCAACCAGACCGCGTAGTCCGGGTGCGAGAGGATCACCCGCTGGCGGTCCTCCGCGTAGGCTTCGTCCAGAAAATTCTGCAGATCCTGCGGCGGATACAGGTGACCAAAGGTTTCCACGAAGGTGCGCGCGGCCAGCACCGACAGGGTCGGTGCATCGTCCGGGCCGGCGCGGCGGATGGTGTACACGGGGACGATCAGGCCAGGCCTCAGGCCTTGGCTCCGTCGGTGGCGGCGTCTTCTTCTTCGCCGTCTTCTTCCTCTTCGTCCTCGTACTCTTCCTCGTCTTCCTCTTCGTCTTCGTCGAGGTCGTCTTCTTCTTCGTCCTCGTAGTCTTCGACGCCGAAGTCTTCACCGTCCCAGCGGCCTTCGCCGTCGACCACGAAGGTCAGCGCCATCGCGGCGGGGCTGGTGCCCACGCGGACCAGCCAGCCGCCGAAGACGCGGGCGCGCTCGGTAACCAGGTTGGCGTCGGAACCGACGTTGCCCAGCTTTTCCCATTCCAGATTGAAGGATGCTTCGGTCATTGCTGGGTTTCCTTGTGTGGTTGTGATGTCTGGGGTTGCCGGCCAGCGGCCGGCACTACCGGGGAACGTGTCAGGCTTTACGCGGGCGGACCTGGATGTGCACTTCGGCCAGCTGCTCGTCCGGGATCGGCGACGGGGCACCGGTCATCAGGCACTGCGCGCTGGTGGTCTTCGGGAACGGGATGACGTCGCGGATCGACTCGGTGCCGGCCATCAGTGCGGCAATACGGTCGATGCCGAAGGCGATGCCACCGTGCGGCGGTGCGCCGTAGCGCAGCGCGTCGAGCAGGAAGCCGAACTTGGCTTCGGCTTCTTCCGCGCCAATGCCCAGCAGTTCGAACACCGCGCTCTGCATGTCCGGACGGTGGATACGGATCGAACCGCCACCGATCTCGTTGCCGTTGAGCACCATGTCGTAGCCACGCGAGACCGCGGTCTTGGCGTTGGCACGCAGGTCGTCGATGTCATCCACGGCCGGCGCGGTGAAGGGGTGATGCAGGGCGACGTAGCGCTGGGCTTCGTCGTCGAACTCGAACATCGGGAAGTCGGTGACCCACAGCGGAGCCCAGCCGGCCGCAACCAGACCAAAGTCCTTGCCGGCCTTCAGGCGCAGCGCACCCATGAAGTCGGACACCTTGTTGTAACCACCCGCACCGAAGAACACGATGTCGCCATTGCCGGCACCGACGTGGGCCAACAGCGCAGCGAAGGCTTCTTCGCTGAAGAACTTGGCGATCGGCGAGCTGACTTCGCCGTTCTCGGCGATCTTGATGTAGGCCAGGCCCTTGGCACCGTACTTGGCGGCGTGGGCGGCGTACTCATCAATCTGCTTGCGCGACAGGCTGGCCCCGCCCGGGATGCGCAGCGCGGCCACGCGGCCGTCCGGATCAGCGGCAGCGGCGGTGAACACCGGGAACTCGCTGCCCTTGACCAGCTCCGCCACGTCCACCAGTTCCAGCGCGATGCGCAGGTCCGGCTTGTCCGAGCCGTAACGGCGCATGGCCTCGGCCCAGGTCATGCGCGGGAAGCTGGCGGCCAGCTCCACATCCACCACTTCCTTGAAGATGGCGCGGATCATGTTTTCCACGAAGTCCTGCACGTCGCGCTCGCGCACGAAGGCGAATTCCATGTCCAGCTGGGTGAATTCCAGCTGGCGGTCGGCACGCAGGGCCTCGTCGCGGAAGCAGCGCGCGATCTGGTAGTAGCGGTCGAAGCCGGCCACCATCAGGATCTGCTTGAACAGCTGCGGGCTCTGCGGCAGTGCATAGAACTCGCCCGGGTGCATGCGTGCCGGCACCAGGAAGTCGCGCGCGCCTTCCGGGGTGGCCTTGGTCAGGATCGGGGTTTCGATGTCCTGGAAGCCCTTCTCGTCCAGATGGCGGCGCAGCGCCTGCACCAGCTTGATGCGGGTGCGCTGCATGCGCTGCATTTCCGGGCGGCGCAGGTCCAGATAGCGGTACTTCAGGCGGGTTTCCTCGCCCGGGTTTTCATGCGCGTGGAACGGCAGCGGCTCGGCCTTGTTCAGCACGGTGATGCGGGTGGCGACGATCTCCACCTGGCCGCTGCGGATCTTGTCGTTTACGGCATGGCGCATGCGCACCACGCCTTCCACCTGCAGCACGTCCTCGTAGCCCAGGCTGGCCGCGACCTTGAACACCTCTGCGTTTTCCGGCTCCACCGTCACCTGCACGATGCCTTCATGATCGCGCAGATCGATGAAGCACACGCCGCCCAGATTACGGGCAACGTCGGTCCAGCCGGCGAGGGTGACAGTCTGGCCAATCAGGGTCTCGTCGACCAGGCCGCAGAAGTGGGTACGCATGGGGGTAAAAGCTCCGCAGGAGATTGCCGGGCCTGTTGGCACCGGTCAGCCCGTTATTCTGCGGCCAGCGCCCCGGCCGGGGCAAATCCTGAACAGTGAACCGCCTTACACGCCCCCTTAATAGGGGCCGGACCATAGTCCGCGCACCACCGACCGCAAGGGGAAAGCGTCATGAAACGTTGTCTCGTGGTCTGTCTCACCGTCCTGCTGGCCTGCGCCGCTCCGGCCCTGCAGGCCCAGGTCAATACCCGGGCCTATGCGCCCGAGAACCTGCGAACCCTGTCCGTCAACGACCAGCAGCGGGTCATTTCCCAGGAATACGCCGAACAATCCGGCGGTCGCCGCATTCCGGACGACCAGATGCGCTTCTATCTGGACCAGGTGAACCGCTCCAACTGGGGCTTTTCCCGCATCAAACAGGACATCGCCACCTCGCTGCGCGGCAACGGCGGCTGGAACGGCGGCGGGGGCGGCTGGACCGGCACCAACCCCGGCCACACCAGCGTGATCCGCTGTGAAAGCAACGACAACCGCCAGCGCAGCTGCCCCACCGGCTGGTCCAGCGCGCGGCTGTCACGCCAGCTGTCCAACACCCGCTGCGTGGAGGGCAGCAACTGGGGCTCGCGCAATGGTTCGGTGTGGGTCAGCGGCGGCTGCCGGGCCGAGTTCGTGCAGGGGCGCGGCGGCTGGGGCGGTGGTGGTGGCAGCAACTACAGCGTCACCTGCAGCAGCACCGGCAACCGCACCCAGACCTGCGCCTGGGACGGCCGCCAGGGCCGCCCGGTGCTGATCGAGCAGCTGTCCGGCAGCCCCTGCGTGCAGGGCCGCAGCTGGGGCTATCGCGGCAGCAGCATCTGGGTCAGCAACGGCTGCCGGGCGCGCTTCGGGGTGCGCTGACGGTTCCCCGCCCGACCAACGGTCGGGCGCTACCGGATGGCGGGACATTGACCGGTAGGTGCCGACCGTTGGTCGGCACGCCTCAACCGCCCCAGGGAGCCGGTGGCAGCGCCACCGGCTTGCTGAGGTCGAACACCACCTGGAAGCGGCGGCCATCCGGACGGGTCAGCTCATAGACGAACCGCTGGTCCGGCTCGATCTCCATTGCCCAGGTGTTGGTGGTGGAGACCGCCATGTTGTCCTTGCGGAACATCGCCACCGAATCGGAATCCACCGGAAAAGCCTGCCGCTGCGCCGTACCCGGCGGCTTGCTGTCGCCGCCGTACATCGTCACCGCATCCGGGCTGCCATCTTCATGCCGGTGATCGTGCTTCAGGCGCAGCCCGTTTTCGGTGCGGGTCAGCACCCACGTGCGCGAGTGATCGTCCCCGACATGGAACGGAATGCGCAGCTCGTGCGCCGAATCTTCACAACCGCGCACATGCATGACCAGGCGTTTGCCATCGAACGGATCAGGCGCGTCCGTCTTCGGCTCATTCACCGCAATGCGGCCTTCAAAGGCCTCACCGCAATGCGCCGCCACGGCCGCCATGAACGCGTCAGCCGGGGCCTGCGACACATCGTGCGCAACGTTGTCACGCTGGCCATTGCACGCCGCCAGCAGCAGCGCGCCCGTCAACGGAAGAAGTTTGATGACATTCATGCCAACACCCTAGCCCGCAGCGCTGTGCAGCGCAAATGCAACGTCGCCGATGTCAGCGCGCTGCAACCAGGGCTTCATCCCCGCTGTGTTATGGTCCTTGTCGTGACCGGTTCGCCTTCCCCACGAAGGTCGCACGCGTGTTGCGGCTGACCGCCCTGCTCACAGGCGTAGCGCTGCTCCTTACGGGCAGCGGGCTTCTGGGCACCCTGCTGGCGGTGAGCGGAGCCCAGGCTGGCTTTGGTGCTGGCACGCTGGGTCTGGTGATGTCCGGCTATTTCGCCGGTTTCTTCCTGGGCACGTTCGTCGCGCCTTCGCTCATTGGCCGCATTGGCCATATCCGCGCGTTCGCCTTCTTCGCCGCCCTCGCCGCCATTGCGGTGCTGCTGCACCCGCTGTGGGTGAACGCCTGGGCGTGGGGCCTGCTGCGTGTCATCACCGGCATCGCCCTGGTGGGCCTGTACACGGTGATCGAAAGCTGGCTCAACGCCGAGCCCGACCCGCAACAACGGGGCCGTGCGTTCTCGCTGTACATGGTGGTGAACCTGTCGGCGCTGGCGCTGGGGCAGATCCTGCTGATGCTCGGCAATGCTGCGGCAACGTCGATGTTCATGCTGATTGCGATGCTGGTCTGCGCGGCCATGCTGCCGGTCACGGCGACGCGGCTGCGGCAACCGGAGGTGCCGTCGGTGCCGCGCCTCAAACTCAGCCGCCTGTATGCCATGGCCCCGGTGGCCAGCGTTGCCGCCGCACTGTCGGGGCTGGCCATGGGCGCGTTCTGGGGCCTGCTGCCGGTGTATGCGGGCCAGGTCGGGCTGAACGAGGACGGCGTGGCCCGCTTCATGCTGACCGCGATTGCCGGCGGTGCGTTGCTGCAATGGCCGCTGGGCCGGATCAGCGACGGCCATGACCGCCGCACCGGGCTGGTCGCACTGAGCCTGGTCGCTGCCGGCCTGGCGGTGCTGATGTCGCTGCCGATGATCCAGCTGCAGACCCACCTGCTGTTCGGCTTGATCTTCGTGTACGGCGGGCTGGCGTTTTCGCTGTATCCGTTCGCGGTGGCGCACATGCTGGACTACCTGCCGCGCGAGGACCTGCTGTCGGGCTGCTCCAGCCTGCTGCTGGTGCATGGCGTCGGTGCGGCATTGGGCCCGGCCATCGCCGGCGTGGCCATGCAGCGGTTCGGGCCGGCGGCATTGCCGCTGTACTTCGCGGTGGCGCTGATGCTGCTGGCATTGTTCGCCACCGCGCGCCTGCTCAGTTTCTCGCGCCTGCGCACGCACCCGGTGCTGTTCCGCCCGATGCTGCGCACCACCCCGGCCGCGCTGGAACTGATGCCGGAAACCGACGCCGAACCTGCGCCTGACACCCCTTCTTCTTTCAACTCCAATAAGGAAGTGCATTGACTGTATCCACACCCGCCAATCCCTCATCAACCCGCAACACCCCGGCCGCATCGGCCCCGCAACTCATTCTGGCCACCGATCTGGATGGCACCTTTCTCGCCGGCGACGCCGCCGCACGTCACCGCCTGTACCGGCTGGTCGACCAGCACCCCGATATCGCGCTCATCTTCATCACCGGCCGCGGCCTGGAAGCAGTGATGCCGCTGCTCTCCGACCCCGCCATTCCCCGCCCCGACTACGTGGTCTGCGACGTTGGCGCAACCGTGGTCGATGGCCGCACCCTGCAGCCGCTGCAACCCCTGCAATCGATGATCGACGCACACTGGCCCGGCGAACAGGTCGTGGCCGCGGCGATGCGCCCGTTCACCGCCCTGCAGCGCCAGGACGTACCGCAGGAGCGGCGCTGTTCGTACTTCTGCGACCCGGCCACGCTGGCTCCGTTACGCAGCCAGATCCAGGCCGCCGCGCAGGCGCTGGGCTGCGACGTGCTGTACTCGGCTGACCGCTACCTGGACATCCTGCCGCCGGATACCGACAAGGGGCGCACCCTGGCCGCGCTGGCGCGCCTGCTGGACCTGCCGCGCGAGCGCATTCTGGTGGCCGGCGACACCCTCAACGACCTGTCGATGTACACCTCTGGTTTCCGCGGCGTGTGCGTGGGCGAATCCGAGCCCGCATTGACCGACGCCACCGCTGCGCTGGACAACACCTACCACGCCACTGCGCCGGGCTGCGGCGGCATTCTGGAAGCGATCGAGCACTTTGGTCTTCTGGCCGCCGACGACGCATTCTGGAAGCCGCCAGCCACTGCGCGCGCCGAAGGCTCCGACCTGGTCATGGTCTACCACCGCATGCCGTTCGACGAGGTCATGGAGGGCGACACCCTGGTGCAGCGCCCACCGCGCTCGCCCAACGGCATCATCCCGTCGCTGCTGAGTTTCTTTGAGGGCGGCCAGAAGGGCTCCTGGGTGGCCTGGGGCATTGATGACCCGAAACGCGGTCCGTTCCAGACCCATGTCACCGTTGATGCAGAACGCTACCCCACGCTCACCGCCGCGCGGGTGCCGCTGACCCGTCAGGAAGTGGACATCTTCTACAAGCGCTTTTCCAAGGAAGCGTTCTGGCCGATGCTGCACGTGTTCTGGGAGCGCGCGCGCTTCCGCGAGGACGACTGGCAGGTGTTCCTGAAGGTGAACCGCCGCTTCGCCGAAGCCACCGCTGCGGAAGCCGCACACGGAGCGACGGTGTGGATCCACGACTACAACCTGTGGATGGTGCCGGCCACGTTGCGCGAGCTGCGCCCGGACCTGAAGATTGCCTTCTTCCATCACACCTACTTCCCCTCGGCCGACGTGTTCAACGTGGTGCCGTGGCGGCGCGAGATCATCGGCAGCCTGCTGAGCTGCGATTACATCGGCTTCCATATTCCGCGTCAGGTGGAGAACTTCGTCGACGTGGTGCGGGGCGCGATGCCCGCCGAACGCCTGGCCTGGGAAAGCTGCGCACCGCGCTTCCTCACCTATGGCTGTGCGGTGGGCCTGGACACCATGACCACCCGACTGCGCGTGGGCGACCGCGAGGTCGCGCTGGGCGCGCATCCGGTGGGTACCGACCTGCGCCGCATCCACAACGTGCTGGCCAAACCTTCGGTACGCAACGACATCTTCAAGCTGCGCCGGGAGATCGGCGCGCGCAAGCTGGTGTTGTCGGTGGAGCGCCTGGACTACACCAAGGGCACGCTGGCCAAGCTGGAAGCGTTCGAGCGCCTGCTGGAGCAGCATCCGGACCGCCAGGGCAAGGTGACCCTGCTGATGGTGTGCGTGCCTGCCGCGCGCGAGATGACCGTGTACCGCACCCTGCAGAACCAGATCGAGCAGGCGGTCGGGCGCATCAACGGGCGCTTCTCGCGCCTGGACTGGACCCCGGTGCGCTTCTTCGCGCAGGCGCTGCTGTTTGAAGAGGTGGTCGCGCATTACGCGGCGGCGCAGGTGATGTGGATCACCCCGCTGCGCGATGGGCTGAATCTGGTTGCCAAGGAGTTCGTGGCCACGCACGGCATTGAGGGCAGCAACGGCGTGCTGGTGCTGAGTGAGTTCGCTGGGGCGGCCGCGGAGCTGAAGGGCGCGGTGCTGACCAATCCACATGACCCGGCTGATCTGACCGCCGGGTTGCTGCAGGCGTTGTCGATGCCGGAGGAAGAAGCCGGCGGACGCATGCGCCAGTTGTTCGGCAGCGTGGAGTATTACGACGTAGACCGTTGGGGGCGTGAGTTTCTGGACGCGGTGCGGGGAACGGACGCGACCTGATTGTTTGCCCCGCCGATCAAACGTTCGGCAATGACGGCCGCCTGCCGCAGCACATCGTTGCGGCCGGCGTCGTCCACCGTCGCGCCCTGCAGGTAGGTGGTCAGCACCCACGGCGTGCCGCCGGCCAGTGGCCACAGGATCGCGATGTCATTGGTGGTGTCTTCGCCGTTGCTGCCGGTCTTGTCACCCACCCGCCACGCCTTCGACAGACCGGCACGCAACCGTGCATCGCCGGTTTCGTTGTCGATCAGCCAGTCCGCCAGTTGCAGCCGCGAGGCGGGCTTCAAGACATCCCCGAGCACGAAGCGCTGCAGGCTGGCGGCCATGGCCGCCGGGCTGGTGGTATCGCGCGGGTCGCCGGGCGCAAACTCGTTCATCTCCGGCTCCAGCCGGTCGTTGCGGGTCACCGCATCGCCATTGGCACGCAGGAACGCGGTCACGCCGGCTGGACCGCCCACTACACCCAGCAGCAGGTTCGCCGCCGGATTGTCACTGGTCACCATGGTGGCGCGGCACAGGTCGCGTACGGTCAGGTCGTTGCCGACGTGGCGCTTGGTCACCGGGGCGTGCGACAGCATGTCCTGCGCGCGCACTGGCAGGCGGCGATCCAGCGACAGCGTGCCACGGTCTGCGTGGTGCAGCACGGTGGATGCCAGCACGAACTTGAAGGTGCTGCACATCGGGAAGCGTTCGTCCTGGCGGTGGCCTACCCGCTTGCCGGTGGCTGTATTGAGCAGGGTGACGCCGAGGCGACCGCCGCTGGCCTTTTCCAGGGCTGCGAAGTCGATGGCCTGGGGCTGGGGACCTGCGGCCATCGGCGGCGTTTTGGCCAGGGCCTGGCTGGCAACGGTGGCCGCCATGGCGGCGGCGGTGAACTGCAGGAACTGGCGGCGGGCGAGCATGCTGGGTCTCCTTGGCGGGGTTTGGTTGCCGGCCAGCGGCCGGTACTACCTGGCTGGGTCGAGTTGCCGGCCAGCGGCCGGCACTACCGGGCCGGCAACGCACTATCCCCAATCGCCCCCTTGGCAACCAGCGCGAAATTTGAAGAAGAGCCATAAGATTTATTGATACATCAGCGGCACCAGCTACCATCTGCCATCAACCTCGCTCACGGCTCCGCATGCTCCGCCCCCAGCTCCCGCTCAACGCCCTGCGCGCCTTCGAGGCCGCTGCCCGCCACCTGAACTTCACCCGGGCGGCGCTGGAGTTGTGCGTCAGCCAGGCGGCGCTGAGCCACCAGATCCGGGGGCTGGAAGATCGCCTGGGCGTGGTGCTGTTCCACCGCCTGCCGCGAGGGGTGGCGCTGACCGAGGAAGGGGCGCGGTTGTACCCGGTGCTCAACGAGGCGTTCGACCGCATCAGCAGCGGGCTCGGTGGCGTTGCCGGCGGGCGCTACCGCGAAGTGCTGAGCGTGGGTGTGGTCGGCACGTTCGCCACCGGCTGGCTGCTGCCACGGCTGGCGGATTTCAATTCCCGGCATCCCGATATCGAACTGCGCCTGCAGACCCACAACAACCGGATTGATCTGGCGGGCGAAGGGTTGGATCTGGCGATCCGTTTCGGCGACGGCGACTGGCAGGGACAGGCGTGCACGCCCGTGCTGGATGCGCCATTTGCGCCGGTGTGCGCGCCGGCGTTGGCACGGGAACTGCGTGAAGCGCGCGATCTGGTTCAGGTGTCGTTGCTGCGTTCCTACCGTGCCGACGAATGGGCGCGCTGGCTGCAGGCCGCCGGCGCGGCAGCCGTGGAGGCGCGTGGGCCGGTGTTTGATTCGTCGCTGACGTTGGCCGCGGCGGCAGCGGGCGGTGCCGGGGTCGCACTGCTGCCGTTGCGGATGTTCGAACAGGATCTGGCGGAAGGGCGGCTGGTGCAGCCGTTTACGCAGACCGTGGAGTTGGGGCGGTACTGGTTGACGCGGTTGCGGTCGCGGGCGGAGAGCGAGGCGGCGCGCAGATTCCGCGAATGGCTGGTGTCGTAGAGCCACGCCCTGCGTGGCTTCGACCCTGTTCGGCACCGCGCAGCCACGCAGGGCGTGGCTCTACGGACGAACCGGCAACCCGAGGACACGCATGGCGTGTCCCTACAGGTCGCCCGACCAAGGATCGTAGTGACACGCCATGCGTGTCAAAGCCATGATCCTGCGCACGCAAACCGCCATGCGTGTCCATGGATCAGGCCATCAACTCCATCCACGCGGCCTCGGCCTTCTCCAGCTGCTGCGCGGTCGCTTCACGGTCACGCCCCAGCACGGCCATGCGGGTGGCGTCGGCGTAGATGGCCGGATCAGCCAGCTGACGATCCAGCTCGGCCAGCTTGCCTTCCAGTTCGTTGACCTTGGCTTCGGCCGCGGCCAGCTTGACCGGGTTGCCGGCCTTGCGCGCCGGCATCGGCGGGGTCGGCGGCACCGGGTCCGGCGCGGCCGCAGCCATCTTCTGCTTGGTGCCCTGCGCGGCTGGGCGCGAGCGCAGCCACGCCGCGTATTCGTCCAGATCGCCATCGAACGGTTCCACCACGCCATCCGCCACACGCCAGAACGTGTCGCAGACCAGGCCGATCAGATGGCGGTCATGCGAAACCATCACGATCGCGCCCTCGAACGTGGACAGCGCTTCGGCCAAGGCCTCGCGCATTTCCAGATCCAGATGGTTGGTCGGTTCGTCGAGCAGCAGCACATTGGGCTGCTGCCAGGCAATCATCGCCAGCGCCAGGCGCGCGCGCTCGCCGCCGGAGAAGCCGTCCACTGATTCAAACGCGCGATCACCGGCGAAGTTCCACTTGCCGAGGAAATCGCGGAACGACTGGTTGTTGCCGTCCGGCGAAATTTCGCGGAAGTGGTCCATCGGTGACTGCCCTTCGTGCAGCGATTCCACCGTGTGCTGGGCGAAGTAACCAATCCGCAGATCCGGGTGCGCAGCGCGTTCGCCGGCCACCGGGGCCAGTTCGCCGACCAGGGTCTTGACCAGGGTGGTCTTACCGGCACCGTTCGGGCCGAGCAGGCCGATGCGCTGACCGGCTTCCAAGCCAAAGCCGACGTTGTGCAGGATCACCGCGTCCTTGCCGTAACCCGCTTCCACGTCGTTCAGACGGATCAGCGAGAACGGCAGCTTGGTCGGCGGAGCGAATTCAATGCGGAATTCGCGCTCCATGCGCACCGCCTCGGTGCCGGTCAGCTTGGCCAGGCGCTTCATCCGGCTCTGTGCCTGGGTGGCCTTGCTGGCCAACGCCTTGAAGCGGTCAATGAAGCTCTGCAGATGGGCGCGCTCGGCCTGTTCCTTCTCATGCGCGATCTGCTGCTGGCGCAACTGCTCGGCACGCTGGCGCTCGAAGTCGGTGTAGCCGCCGGTGTACAGCTTGGCGCTGCCGCCGTGCAGGTGCAGGGTGTGGGTGGCCACGTTGTCGAGGAACTCGCGGTCATGCGAGATCAGCAGCAGGGTGCCCGGGTACTTCAGCAGCCACTGTTCCAGCCAGAACACCGCGTCCAGATCCAGGTGGTTGGTCGGTTCGTCGAGCAGCAGCAGGTCGCTGGGCATCATCAGTGCGCGCGCCAGGTTCAGGCGCGCCCGCCAGCCACCGGAGAACTCGCCGACCGCGCGGGTGTGGGTGTCGGAGGGGAAGCCCAGGCCGTGCAGCAGCTTGCCGGCACGCGCCTCGGCGTCGTAGGCACCCACTTCGGCCATCTTCTGGTGCGCGTTGGCCACCGCCTCCCAGTCTTCGCGCGCGGTCGCCTCGGCTTCCTCGCGCAGCACGGCGGCCACTTCGGTGTCGCCTTCCAGCACGAACGACAGCGCGGGGTCCGGGAGCGCCGGGGTTTCCTGGGCCACGCTGGCAATACGGATCTTGCCGGGCAAGTCGACGTCGCCCTTGTCGGCTTCCAGCTCGCCCTGCACGGCCGCGAACAGGCTGGACTTGCCGGCCCCGTTGCGGCCCACCACGCCCACGCGGTAGCCCGCATGCAGGGTCAGGTCGACGTTGGACAACAGCAGCCGCTCGCCGCGGCGCAAGGCGAAGTTACGAAGGGAGATCATCAAGGGGGTCCATATAACGGAATGGAATGTGCTGGTAAGCACCTTTCCTGCGACGCAATTCTAGCGTTAACGAATACTTGACGCGCCCCGGTCTGCGCGCGGCGGTGTCGTTCTCTCCCACGGAACCGTCCGCGCCCGCACCGGGAACCTGTTCAGCTACGTTAATGGCCCGTATTCAATGAACCGCAAGACCACGCTCGCCGCCGCCGTTGCCGTCGTGCTCGGCGCTTCCGCCCTCTCCGCCAGCGCCCAGACCGCGCCGGCCGCCTCCCCCAGCACCCTGGACACGGTGATCGTCACCGGTACCCGCGTCGCCGACCGTACGGTGGCCGAGTCGCAGTCGCCGATCGACATCATCACCCCCGAGGCCCTTCAGTCCACGGGTACCACCGAACTGGCCACCGCCCTCGCCCGTGCCCTGCCCTCGCTGAATTTCCCGCGCCCGGCCCTGACCGACGGCACCAGCGGCATCCGCCCGGCGCAGCTGCGCGGGCTGTCCCCGGACCAGGTGCTGGTGCTGGTCAACGGCAAGCGCCGCCACACCTCGGCGCAGATCAACGTCAACGGCAGCATCGGCCGCGGCTCGTCGGCGGTGGACATCAATGCGATTCCGATTGCCGCCATCGAGCGGGTCGAAGTGCTGCGTGACGGCGCGTCCGCCCAGTACGGCTCGGATGCGATCGCCGGGGTGATCAACATCGTGCTGAAGGGTGCGGACAGCGGCGGCAGCCTGGCGCTGGACGCCGGCCAGTACTCGGCCGGCGACGGCAACCGCTACCAGCTGTCCGGCGACGCTGGGGTCGGCTTTGCCGATGGCCGCGGCAAGCTGCATGTGGCCGGACAGATCCTGCAGCAGGACGAAAGCAACCGCGCCGGGCCTTACCAGGGCACCACGCCGAACACGGGCAACTTCCCGGACATCGGCCAGACCACCTTCGTGGTCGGCGACCCGCAGGTGGACGCCACGGCAGCGTCGGCCAATGCCAGCTTCCAGTTCAGCGACCGCCTGTCGGCCTACGCGACGGTGCTGGCCAGCAACCGCGACATCACCTCGTTCGCGTTCTACCGTTCGCGCAACAACAGCGGGCAAGGCGCGCTGCTGGCGCAGACCTATCCTGACGGCTTCGTGCCGCAGATCAACCAGTACTCCAAGGACCGTTCGGTGGTGGCCGGGCTGAAGGGCAGCACCGAAAGCGGCTGGACCTGGGATGTGAGCTACAACCATGGTGAGAACACCATCGATTTCCACACCCGCAACACGATCAACTATGCGCTGGGCGTGAACAGCCCGCGTTCGTTCTATGCGGGCGAGCTGAAGTACGCGCAGGACATCGGCAATGTGGACATCACCAAGACCCTGGACTGGGGTCTGGCCTACCCGGTGACGTTGTCGTTCGGCGGCGAGTACCGCCGCGAGACCTGGGAACAGGGCGCGGGCGAACCGAACTCGTACACCGGCACGGGTGCGCAGGGCTTCGGCGGTTTCACGCCGCTCAACGCGGTGGATGCGGATCGCCACAACTACGCGGTGTATGCGGGGCTGGAAGCGGACTTCACCGACAAGTTCTCGGCCGGTGCAACGGGTCGTTACGAGGATTACTCGGACTTCGGCGACAAGTTCTCGGGCAAGCTGTCGGCGCGCTATGCATTCACCGACAAGGTGGCGCTGCGCGCGACGGCCTCGAGCGGCTTCCGTGCGCCGTCGCTGGCGCAGCAGAGCTACCAGGCGGTGACCAGCACGATCGTCAACGGGGCGTTCGTGGAACGCGGCACCTTCCCGACCACCAGCGCGGCGGCGCAGGCACTGGGGGCGAGCCCGCTGAAGGCGGAAAGTTCGACGTCGTACAGCCTGGGCCTGGTGCTGCAGCCGGTGGACCGGCTGTACCTGACGGTGGATGCGTACCAGATCGACATCGACGACCGCATCATTCTGTCGACGAACATCACCACCAACGCGGCGACCAACAGTCTGCTGGCGGGTCTGGGGCTGCCGGGGGTGACGGCGTTCTCGTACTTCACCAACGGGGTGGACACGCGCACGCGCGGCGTGGATGCGGTGGCAAGCTACACGGTGCCATTCAGCGCGAGCTCGCTGGAGCTGACGGCGGCATACAGCTACAACGAGACCGAGGTGAAGAAGTACATCGCTTCGCCGGCGGTGTTCGGCACGCTGGGGCTGACCCAGTCGCTGATCGGACGTGACGAGGTGGGCCGCATTGAAGACAGCTACCCGCGCGACAAGACGATTCTGAGCGGCACGTGGCGCTCGGACCACTGGGACCTGAGTCTGGCGGCGACGCGCTATGGTGAGTTCACGGTACGCAACTCGGCCACGCCGACGCGCGACCAGACCTACGGCGACTCGTGGGTGCTGGATGCATCGGTGAGCTACAAGCCGAGCGCGAACTGGGCGTTGACCCTGGGTGCGGACAACATCCTGGACGAATACCCGGACCGCACGGTGGACCTGCAGAACTCCACCTGGGGCATGCTGCCGTACAGCAACTACTCGCCGTACGGTTTCAACGGTGCCTACGTATACGGGCGCATCACCTACAAGTGGTGATGCCCCCGCTGCCGGTCGGTATCGCTTGATTGCACGCGACCGACCGGCCTCTGCATGCGATCGGTATGCCTGATTGCATGCGACCGGTATGCCTGATTGCATGCGACCGGTATGCCTGATTGCATGCGACCGGTATGCCTGATTGCACAGGATCCGTAGAGCTGGGCTTGCCCGGCTGCTGTTGGCTTTTGGCGAACAGCCGGTGCCCACGGGCTCTCTGGCTCGGCGGCTCGGGATGGGCGTTCCGGGGGACGCCGCAAGTACGTCCTTGTAGGCTCAGTCGCCGCATCCATGCGGCTCATGCCCCCTCCAGCCCACCCCGACCCGCCACGACAAATTGTCGGTGGCCATGGGAAATCAAAACCAATCCATCATCTGTCGGTGCACCGGCCCTCTCAGTGCACTGGCCCTGTCGGTTCACTGGCCCTGTCGGTTCACTGCCCCTGTCGGTTCACTGCTCCTGTCGGTGCTCTGACCTGCTCTGGTGGGATCGGTCGAAAGACGATCGCCGTGAAACCACCAACACGCTTTAACGCATGAACCCCGGATCGAAACGCGCGCCAATGACGCACACGACCCGCCCTTAGACACACCCCTCGGCGCAAACCTCAACGCACGTCACACTTCGCAACATCAACCTCCGGCCGATTCCGACATCGCGCCCCGACACCCGCCTCCCGCGCACCAAACCTCTCGCCTGCCACATGCGCCAGTCACGTCACACGATTTGCTGACGCGCCAAGAAATCGCCACGATTCTTTCGCAATTGCCTGTTTTTTCCATCACGGCATTCCAGCAGAGTGGCCCCGGGAGCGTAGAAACTCCGGTCTTGAAAGCAGTATTTTGTCCTGCGCTGGAACTGCTCATGTCCTGCGTCGGGAGGGTGGCTAATACAACACCCCCGTTTGGGGGAAATACGCCCGCCGTCATTGTTTGTTGCTTTCAAGCCGCGGTTTCTAACCTCCCGACCCCTCGCCGTCCTGGCAGGGGTCAACGCGTTCTGGAGGTTTACATGCAGAAGCCGAAATGGGTCCGGGCGAAAGTGGAAGATGACCTGCGCCGCCACTTCAAGTCGGTGGTGACACAAGGGCAGTACTCGCCCTCCGAAGCCATCCGCATGTTCATGCGGCGCGTCGTCAGGATTCCCCACGCAACCGAACCGCTGGCAGTGAGCAAAGCCATCAAAAAGGCGGCCGACGACGTAGCCAAAGAACTACGTAGCGACGCGCCATGCGCGTCCCCATGATCCCCACCCCGCGCAATCGCCACGGGAGGCCGCCATTACCGGCGGCCCATCGCTGACGAACAGCAAACGTCATCCCATGTCGCGCCTGACCTCGCCTGAGTGGCATCCCGCCATGATCCGCGCATGCATCACGGAGTTGCCCCATGACGTTCCATGTCAACGCACGTCACGCCACTGCCTGCGCACTCGCCACAGCGATGGCGCTCGCCTTGGCCGGCTGCACAGGAGATCAGGTGAAACCCAGCTATTCCAGATCCAGTCTTGAGCCGGTCATCGCGACCCAAGTGTCGGAGTACACGCTGCAGATACAGTTCGAGGAGCCCGCCGAAAGCATGTTCTATGCGGGAGGCATCAGCTACATCGTGCAAGGCGACACGATGAAGGTCGTCATTGATCGATGCCGGATCAATACGATGTGCGACACCATGCTTCGCCGCCATATCGAGCCTGGTCCTCCCCGGCCCGCGCTGCAGAACATCCCGCTACTCGCCCCTCGCGTCGTGATGATCTTCGCTGACGGGGAAGATCAGATCTTTCCATAAGGGATTCCGATGACCGACAAAGCAGTGCTCGGAATCCACAGCCAGATAGATCCACGCACCCAAGGATCATTCAATCAGTTCATTGATGGTCACGCCTGGTTGACCGTCTCCCGCAATGGCCAAACCCAGTTCTATGGCCTTTGGCCCGACAACCACCCACTCACACCGGATAACGGGGCTGGCTCGGACATTCGTGTGGGCATGGAGGCCCGCTTCCGGCCTGACGCTTCCCGCTACTTTGCGCTGAACGAGGAGCAGGTTCACCATCTCGAAGCTGCATTGAGTGAGAACGTCGAGTGGGGTTACACCAACACCTGCGCATCGTGGGCCACAGATACGCTGCACAAGGTCACAGGCCAGAAACTGGAGGCCAGCGAGTTCGTACTCACCGACACCCCCAGGGAACTGATCGATGTCATCCGCAACGCGGAGCGGCTTCAGCCCTCCAGCCCGACGCGCCCGAATACTCCGCTGGAGGCCCCGCAGGAACCCTCCAGCGCACGATCACTGAGTGATATCTCCGAGCGGCTGCACCAGCAGGCCATTGACGGCGTCCATCGCTTGGATGCCAGCCTGGGCCGGGAGCCAGATGCGGCGAGCGAGCGGATGGCGGCCAGTCTGGCGCATCTGGCGCGATCCACCGGCTTCAGCCAGATCGATCACGTTCTGCTGGTCGACCCACCGATGCGACACCGGAATCGCAGAACGTGTTCATCGTGCAGGGAATGCTGGGTGAGGCGTCGCACCGGCGTGCGTACATGAGCGTACCGGGTGCCTTGCGTGAGCCGGCTGAGGACTCGCTGCAGAAGCTGCAGGACCTGGATGCGACGCTGGCGGCGGAGCACGAGGCACGTGAGATGGGAATTGAGGTGGTTCGGCGGCGGGTGTGAGTGATGGGTGTGGAGCCAGGACCGCAGTTGATCTTCCGTACCCCCCACCCGTCGGCCCCAAGCACGTAGACCGGCAATCGAGGGTTGGTCGCATGGAGCCAACAGCAGCCGGGCAAGCCCGGCTCTACGTCAATGCACGCGTTCCGAATTTGCCGGATGGGGCTGCATCGGTGAAAATCGGGGTATCCCCCATTTCTGCGAGTCCCGATGCACCATGACGCCGACCTGATCAACATCGTTGCCGTTGGCCTGGGGCTCGCCTTCATCTTTGGCGCGCTGGCCAACAAGCTGCGTTTGTCTCCGCTGGTCGGTTATCTGGTTGCGGGCATCTGTGTAGGGCCATTCACCCCCGGCTTTGTCGCCGACCAGGCCCTGGCCAACCAGCTCGCCGAGCTCGGCGTGATGCTGCTGATGTTCGGGGTTGGCCTGCATTTCTCGCTGAAAGACCTGATGGCCGTGAAAGCCATCGCCATTCCTGGGGCCATCGGCCAGATTCTGGTCGCCACCCTGCTCGGCTGGGGCCTCGCGTGGTTGATGGGCTGGGAAACCCTGCATGGGGTCGTGTTCGGCTTCTCGCTCGCCACCGCCAGTACCGTCGTGCTGCTGCGCGCCATGGAAGAACGCCGCCTGCTGGAAACCCAGCGCGGCAAGATCGCCGTCGGCTGGCTGATCGTCGAAGACCTGGCCTGTGTGCTCGCCCTGGTGATGATGCCCGTGCTGGCCGGCGTGTTCGGCCCCGATGCCGCCAACCAGACCCACACCCTCGGCAGCGTGCTCGCCAGCATCGGCTGGACCTTCGTGCAGCTGGGCCTGTTCGTCGCCGTGATGCTGGTGGTCGGCCGCCGGGTGATTCCCTGGATACTCGAGCGTATTGCCGGCACCGGCTCGCGTGAGCTGTTCACCCTCTCCGTGCTGGCCATTGCACTGGGCGTGGCATTCGGCTCGGCCATGCTGTTCGGTGTCTCGTTCGCGCTGGGCGCGTTCTTCGCCGGCATGCTGCTCAATGAATCCGAACTCAGCCACAAGGCCGCCAACGATTCGCTGCCGCTGCGCGACGCCTTCGCGGTGCTGTTCTTCGTCTCGGTCGGCATGCTGTTCAACCCCGCCATCCTGATCGAGCACCCGTGGCAGGTGCTGGCCACCGCCGCCATCATCATGTTCGGCAAGTCCGCCGCTGCGTTCTTCATCGTGCGCGCGTTCGGCCACCCCAATGGCACCGCGCTGACCATCTCCGCCAGCCTGGCGCAGATCGGCGAGTTCGCCTTCATCATCGCCGGCCTCGGCGTCAGCCTGCAGATTCTGCCGCCCACCGGGCAGGCCCTGGTGCTGGCCGGTGCGCTGATCTCGATCATGCTCAACCCGGTGGTGTTCGGCCTGCTCGATCGTTGGCTGGCCAAGCACCAGGAAACGATGCCGCAGGCGGTGGAAACCGAACTGCCGCCCGGCCCGTCGCTGGACCTGCACGACCATGCCATCGTGATCGGCTATGGCCGGGTGGGCAGCGCGCTGGCCCAGGTGCTGCGCGAACGCGGCGTGCCGGTGCTGGTCATTGACGACAACAAGGAGCACGTCGCCGAGGCGCACGCTGCCGGCCTGCCCGGCATCCGTGGCAGTGCCGCTTCCGACAAAGTACTGGCCGAAGCCCACCCGGAACGCGCCAAGATCGCCGTGCTGGCGATTCCGCAGCCGCTGGAAGCGGGTGAAACCCTGGCCAAGCTGCGTGCGCTCAACCCGGGCCTGACCCTGCTGGCACGCGCCCACAGCGACGCGGAAGTGAAGCACCTGCTGGAGCACGGTGCCGATGGCACGGTGATGGCCGAACGCGAACTGGCGTATTCCCTGGCGGAAATGGTCATGGCCACCCCGCCCTACCGCACGCTGGGCAAACACCTGCCGGTAGTGTGACCGGGTAAGCGCTGCGAAATTTTCGCAATCACTCCGATAGGCAACGCCTTCACCGGCACACAGGCTGCACCTTCTCTTTCCAGAAGGATGCCGCTTCATGCCCCAGGACATCGCCAACGCCGCCCGTGTTCAAGGCCGCTTCCACACCCGGATGGCGCAGCGTCAACCGGCGACTGCATCTTCGCAACGCCTGTCCCACGGACTGAACGGGCGCGGTCCGCTGCACATCCGCAACCGGTATGACTGCGTTGTGGCCGGTCTGCTGCTCAGCGCGGCATTGTCCCAGCTGCGCATGCCCGGCGGCACCACGACTGAATCCGGTGCGGTGCCGCGGGCAACCGGTCATTTGCGGCCCTCACTACACAACGTAGGCAACCGGGGAGTCCAGCAGGTTCCGCCCGCTGCGCACTGGCCCCCCGGTGCCCACGCACTGGCCATTCCGATGGGCATGGACTGGATGGGCGGGCTGGCGGAACTGCTGGGCACGCAGATCAGCGCCGAGCGGGCCGCGCTGGAGCTGGACATCGCCGCCATTGCCGACGCCACCCGCACTGCCCAGGCCCAGCCGGGCAGCATTGTCGCCAAGCGCGAAGCGACCAACCGTGCGCGGCAGGACAGCATCGCCCAGCAGTTTGAAAGCGAGGGGTTTGCGGTGGAGAGACTACCCTTCAACCTCACCACGCACACGCTGTTCAGCCATCCCTACCGCACCAGCGGGCAGAACCTGCGGGTCACGCTGTGCGGTCGCGAGCCGGTGCAGCGCACCTTGATGGTGCTGGCCCATGGCGACGTCGCCGGTGCCGAGATCGGCTCCACCGGCAGTCTCGACAATGGCGTCGGGGTCGGCCTGCTGCTGGCCCTGGCACGTCACCTGGAACACACCGGACTGCCGGACGGCACGCGCGTGCAACTGCTGGTCACCGACAAGGAGGAAGCGGGATTGAAGGGGGCGAAAGCCTACGTCCGCGATTGTCTGGCCGCCGCGGGTTGCCCGGATGTTGCACTTAACTTGAACATTCTTGGCTACGGCGATGGGATCAGCGTCTCCGGCTCGACAGACCATGCGTGGTTCGGGGATGGTGATTCGCTTCTCGCCAACGGCACGGCCTCCGTAACGCCTGCCGAGGCACAGCTGGAGCAACTGCTGCGCGCGGCGGCCGCTGACGTCGGCATGCAGGTGCACGCCACACCCGGCTGGACGCTGCAGTCCGACCATGTGGCCTTCCAGCGCGCCGGGCTGGCCGCGCTGGGTCTGAGCGGAATGGACGCAGCCGATGTCGCGCCCGAGCGAGCACTGCAGGTCGCACGCGCCCGCTATCTGCAAGCCGAATCACGACTCAGCCCCAGCCGGTATGACGCCTACCTTGCAGGCACCTTGAACCAGACCGAATCGGTTGCCATGGAGTGCGACATCCAGGCGTCCGACACCGCCGCACTGGAATACCAGGCACTACCGCAATCGCACCGCCAGCGGCGCATCCACACCGCGGCTGATCAACCCGAGCACGTGGATATCCGCCAAGCGCTGGCCACGCTTGATGTGGTGCGTCGCACAGTCGACGCGTGGCTGGCGCTGCCTGCGGCGCGCGGCGGTGCTTAGCGATTCCACCGCTCGCGGCCGGCTGCAAAAAGGCCGGCTACGACAGAGTTGTCCGCTGTCATACGCCGCCCAGACACCCTTCCTTCAAGGCGCGCACTTTTTTTACGCAGATTCCGATGTCCCTGCGCCAGCCCGGTCGGCAGCGTATGCGCGTCGCACTTCTTCCAACCTGATGAGGTCACCATGCGTATCTCCCATGTAGATGCAGTACGTCGCAGCCAAGGCACGTTCGAGCGCAAAACCGGTGGTGTACAGCCCGGTCAACATCACAACGCACTGGGTCGCTTCGGCCCGCGCCCGACACCGCTACAGGTGCGCAACGCGCTGCAGCTGTTCGCCTGCCTGCAGATGATTGGGCCCGCTCTGCGGCTGGCGCGACCTGCGCTCCCCGCAGCAGTGCAAGGCGTGCCGGGTGGCGTGCAGGCGCTGCCCGGGGCCCCCGACTATCGGATGTTGATGGAGCAGGACGCACCCGCCCCCTCGGCCCTGTCCGGTTCGCTGCACACGCTGGGGAACGGCGCGCTGGGGGTGTGCGTGGTGCAGCCTCGGCAGTGCGGTCGGGCGGTGCTGACCACCGGCGTGGGCATGGGCATCAGCATGCTGGGCAGCGCGATGACCGGTTTCGGGCTGGGCCGACTCACCGCGATGGACTCCGCTCCCGCTCCGGCCGAGGAAGCGCAGAGGTCACCGCAAGCGCTGCACGCCGACGAGGTACTGGCCCTGCTGCCACCGCAGGCGCAGACCGACGTGCTGGAGATCGTGCGCGAATGCCAGGGTGGCGAGGCGTGCGCCACACCGCGCATCCACGACGTGCTGGCACGCCTGCCCGCCGTCCAGCAGCGCGCCCTGCAGTGCCTGATGTCGGAATCACAGCTGCCCGCACTGCCAGAGCCCGATGCAGCCAGCTGGCCGCCCGGTGCGCAGGCACAGATTCCTGCCCTGGACTGGATGGTGCAGGCGGCCGAGCTGCTGGGTGGACTGGACCACGCCGAGCAACTGCAGATGCAACTGGACGTGGAGCAGATCAGCCAGGCCACGCTGGACGCCAAGCAGCACGCGGCATTGAATCGTCTCGGCCGCCGTTTCGACCCGGCCTATGAGCGCCACATCAACCAGGCGCGCAGGGCTGCCATCTGTGATCGGTTCGAACAGGACGGCTGGCAGCTGCAGGAACAGGCCTTCCTGATCAACGCCACCACCGACATGGGCGAGCCCGGCCTGCACAACGGCCGCAATCTGTGGCTGGAACTGGCTGGCCCCGGTCCCGCCGAACGCACTTTGATCCTGATGGCGCACGGCGACGTCGCGGGCATTGCGTCGCGCTCCAGCGGTGCGTGGGAAAACGCCTCGGGCGTGGCAGCGGTGCTCGCCCTGCTACGTCGTTTCCGCGACGAGGGCCTGCCAGCCGGCGCAAGGGTTCAGGTGCTGATCACCGACCTGCAGCAGCGCGGCATGATCGGAGCCAAGGCCTTCGTGCAGCAGTGTCTGGTCGACGGCACCTGTCCGGATCTGGCGGTGAACCTGGATCGTCTGGGCTGGGGCAACGCACTGGCGCTCAGCGGTACCGATCGCCATGCACTGGTCAGCGAGGCACTTGACTTCCCCGAGCAGCGCAGCGCACGCGCCGTGACCGCGCTGGAATCCAGTTTCGCCGAGCAGATGCGTGCGGCTGCGCCTCGCTTCGGATTGCGCTTGCCCGACACAGCGGCCTGGCGGCTGCCGTCGGACCAGGTCGCCCTGCAGCGCGAAGGCGTCGCCGCACTGGGCGTCACCCAGACCACCGCCGGCGAGATGGAACACGACATACGCTTCTTCGAGGCCCGCGAGCACATGCTGGCCGCCGAAGCTGCGGTCGACTGGGCCCACTACCCGGAGTACAACGCGCGACAGCTTGAACCGCAGGAACAGCGGGCCTTCCGCCGCCAGCTGGATGCCTGGCGCAACGCGCGCAATGACTTTGGCGCGGTAGGCCTGCCACGCGCGATGCGCGTACCCAACAGCGCGGAAGACCAGCCGGACCAGGTCGATGCCCGCACCGCGCTGCGCGTGGTGGATACCGTGCATGCTGCCGCACAGGTCTGGCTGCGCCAGCCGGCCGCCTGACCGGCCTGCACCATGCGCACCGAAATCGTAAGCCAGCAACGCAGGGTTCAAGGACAGTTCGAACGCGCGCTACGCGGCCGCCAGCCGCCGCAGGCGCATGGGCAGGCGCAGCACCCTGGAGGGCATCTGCCGGTACTGCACGTTCGCAATGTTGCCCAGGCCGTCACCGTCGGCCTGCTGCTGGGCACGATGCTGCCGGGCGCGCAAGCCAGCACGCCGGGCAGCGGCTACACCGCGGTCAATCTCGACGTGCCGCTGCAGGCCGCCAGCACTGCAGCGGCAGGGTGTCTGGCGCGCCCGGCAAGCTGCCCACAGATGCTGATGGGTGCCAGTCTGGTCGCCGTGGGCAGCCTGACGGCGGGCGCGTGGATCGGCTGGCAGGCGCGGAGTCAGCATGCCGGGGATCCCTGCATTGCGGCGCTCTCGGCAGCGGCACGAGGTTCCGAAGCGGCGCATCAGCTGCGCAATCAGAGCGCATCGCTGGACGCCCCCATCACGCTGGGTTTCCGTGCCACCCAACTGGATTCCGCACGTGATCCCTGCGTGTCGCTGTACGACCACGTCAACGGTCGCTGGGCGAACACTACCGCGCTGGCCGACAACCAGAGCCGCTGGCATATCTCCAACGCGCTGGAGCATCGCGGGCGCACCCAACAGCGGGCACTGGCCGAGCAGCTGGCGACGCTGCCCGCGCCCACGCCCGCGCAACGGGTGGTCGCCGACCTGTGGACCAGTGGCATGGACGAAAGCCACATCAACAGCGACCGCCTGCGCCCACTGCGTGGCGAGCTGGCCGCCATTGACGCACTGACCTCGCCGCAGGACATCGAAAAGCACCTGTACCTGCTCACCCTGAAAGGCCGCAATCCGGTGTTTGGTGTGGTGGTCGAACCGGACATGGGCAATCGCAGCACGCAGATCGCCTATGCCTATCAAGGCGGGCTGGGCTTACCGTCGGCCGCGCACTACCTGTCCGCACGACAGGCCGCGCTGCACCGTGACTACCGCGCGTACATTGCCGCACTACTGGAACTGTCGGGCACACCTGCGGACCAGGCGCACAACGACGCGGTCGCCGTGTTCGCACTCGAGCAGCGTCTGGCCACCGCATCCACTTCGCGGGCGGAACTGCGCGACAATCTCGCCGAAACCTACAATCCCATGCGCGCCGCAGAGGCCGACGTGCTCACCCCGAACTTCCGTTGGAGCGGATTGTTCGAGTCACTGGGCGCGGATCCTTCCATCAGGTTTTCTTTGGCCACGCCCGGCTTCCACCGTGAAGTGAGCGCGGCACTGTCCGACACCGACGTGGCCACCTGGCGCACCTACCTGCGCTTCCACTGCCTGGATACGGCCAGCCCCCATCTGGATGACCGCTTCGTGCAGACCATGCATGACTTCCAACAGCGCCTGCTCGGTGTGAACCAGACCCTGGCACCGCGCTGGCAGCGGGTGCTGGGCAGCATCGATGCGTACGCGGGGGACGCGTTGGGCGAGGCTTACGTCGGCGCACACTTCCCTGCGGAGGTTCGTGGCCGGATCAGCCAGATGGTCGAGCAGATGCGCACGGTGTTGAAGCGGCGGCTGGCGACCGCGCTGTGGCTGGACCCGGACACCCGGGTCACCGCGCAGGCCAAGGCCGACCTGCTCAACCCGCGCATTGGTCATCCCGACCAATGGCCGGACTGGTCGGAACTGCGCACCGAGCGCTGCGGCTATCTGCGCAACCTGCGGCTGCTGCGGACGTTCCAGCAGCGGTTGGATCTGGCACGGATCGGGCAGCCGCTGGACGCCCAGCGCTGGCGGATCAGCGCTCATTCGGTGAACGCGTACTTTGACGTGATGAACAACGACATGGGCTTCCCGGCCGGGCTCCTGCAGCCGCCCATCTTCGATCCCGAAGCCGATCACGCGCTCAATTACGGGGCCATCGGGGTGATCATCGGCCATGAAATGAGCCATGCGTTCTCGGCCGAAACCAGCCAGTTCGCGCTCAACGGCCAACTGCAGCACTGGTGGACGGAGGACGACCGTGCGCGCTACCAGGACCTGTCGCGCCGCCTGGCGCTGCAGTACGACCAGCAGCGCATCGAAGGCCTGGCGGTCAACGGCACGCTGACCGCGAACGAGAACATGGCTGATCTGGGCGGTCTGATGCTGGCGCTGGAGGCACTGCGGGAGCAGAGCGGCGCGGCGTCAGACCCGATGATCGACGGGCTCAGCCGCGAGCAGCGCTTCTTCATCAGTTGGGCGCATACCAACCGCCAACTGCAGACACCACAGCGGCTGCGCCTGGAACTGGCCGCCAATCCGCACAGCTTTGGGGCACCGCGCACGGATGTCGCCGCCTCCAACCTGCCGGCCTATGCCGCGGCGTTTGACTGCCCGCCCGGGAGCGCGATGGCACGTTCTGGCGAACAGCAAGTAGCCTACCTGTAGGCCGCGCAGGCATACTCGGCACGGAGCAGGAACAGGGGGTTCCTGCCCACATCAAGGATCGACCATGCACTCTGCCGTACGCACCACCCTTGCAGGCCTGCTGCTGTTCGGCAGTTTCATGGCCAAGGCCGATGTTTCCACCGGGAGCGGCACCCTGAATCTTCAGGTTGAACGACTCGCGTCGGAAGTCACGTTGAGTACCGATCAGCAGGAGGATGTCCGCTATGGCGGCATCACCTGGGGCCTGCATGGCAAGGAAATCGTTCTGGTGCAGGTCGAGCCACGCTTTGTGGACCTGGATTATGGCTTCACCACACGCTATGGATTCAGCCACTCCTTGCAGCTGCCCGCCGGGACCTACGCGGTGACCGTGGTGGGCTTGGAGCCGCGCCAAAGCTACAGCATCGAACGCCTGATGCACCGTGCAGCTTTCGTCAACAGCAAGATCCGCACCGTGACTATCGAAGCCGGCAAGACCACGGGTATCCGCGTTGCCCCGGTGATTCCGGACGAGGACGCGACCAAGCCGTTCATTCCCACATTCCTGGCCAGCATCACCGCACCGGATGTCTCATTTGAGGACACCGACAAGAAGCAGGTGCCCAGCGCCATCAGCCTGCGCGGCCGGAGCTCGATTGCCTGGCCGGACTATCGCGGTGCGGTGAAGTTCGTGCCGCGTTGAGACTGATGTAGAGCGGGGCTCTGCCCCGCTGCGCAGAGCACAGCCGGGCAAGCC
This sequence comes from Stenotrophomonas oahuensis, assembly GCF_031834595.1. Lineage (NCBI taxonomy): Bacteria > Pseudomonadati > Pseudomonadota > Gammaproteobacteria > Lysobacterales > Lysobacteraceae > Stenotrophomonas > Stenotrophomonas oahuensis. Next base: position 592,558 of record NZ_CP115541.1, read on the forward strand.
CGGCTCTACATGGCATCAGCCTTTGGCGAAGATCAGCTTGCCGTCGGCGGCGTCCACCTTGATCACATCCCCGGTAGCGAAATCGCCCGACAGAATGCGCTGCGCCAGCGGGTTCTCAAGCTGCGCCTGTATCGCACGCTTGAGCGGACGTGCGCCATAGATCGGATCGAAGCCCACATTGCCCAGCAAGCCGAACGCGTCATCGCTGACCTCGATGCGCAGGCCCCGTTCGGCCAGCCGCTTTTCCAGGCCGTGCATCTGGATGCGCGCGATCTGCTTGATCTGCGCCTTGTCCAGCGGGTGGAACACCACGATGTCATCCAGCCGGTTGATGAACTCCGGACGGAAGTGCGCCTGTACCACGCCCATCACGGCGGCCTTCATCTGCGTGTAGGCCTCCGGGCTGTCGTCGCTGCTCATGTCCTGGATCTGATGCGAGCCCAGGTTGGAGGTCATCACGATGACGGTGTTGCGGAAGTCCACTGTGCGGCCCTGGCCATCGGTCAGGCGACCGTCGTCCAGCACCTGCAGCAGGATGTTGAACACATCGGTGTGTGCCTTCTCCACCTCATCCAGCAGAATCAGCGAATACGGGCGACGGCGCACCGCCTCGGTGAGGTAGCCACCTTCCTCGTAGCCCACGTAGCCCGGGGGCGCACCGATCAGGCGCGCCACGCTGTGCTTCTCCATGAACTCGCTCATGTCGATGCGGATCATGGCGTCGCTGCTGTCGAACAGGAATTCGGCCAGCGACTTGCACAGCTCGGTCTTGCCTACACCGGTGGGGCCGAGGAACAGGAACGAGCCGCTCGGACGGTTCGGGTCGGACAGACCCGCGCGCGAGCGGCGCACTGCGTCGGAGACGACCTTGATCGCCTCTTCCTGGCCGACTACGCGTTCGTGCAGCACATCTTCCATGCGCAGCAGCTTCTCGCGCTCACCTTCCAGCATGCGGTTGACCGGAATGCCGGTCCAGCGTGAGACCACCTCGGCGATTTCCTCGGCGGTCACCCGGTCCTGCACCAGCTTGAACTCGGTGGCCTCCGCTTCCTGCGCGGCGGCCAGCTGCTTCTCTAGTTGCGGCAACTGCCCATACTGCAGCTCGCTCATGCGGCCGAAGTCCTGGCGGCGCTGGGCCGATTCCAGTTCCAGCTTCACCTGCTCGATCTGTTCCTTGATCTTGGTGGTGCCCTGCAGGGCGGCCTTCTCCGACTTCCAGATTTCATCCAGGTCGGAGAACTCCCGCTCCAGGGCGTCGATGTCGGTTTCCAGATCCGCCAGACGCTGGCGCGAGGCGTCGTCCTTTTCCTTCTTCAGCATCTCGCGCTGGATCTTCAGCTGGATCAGGCGACGCTCCAAGCGGTCCAGTTCTTCCGGCTTGGAGTCGATCTCCATGCGGATGCGCGACGCGGCCTCGTCCATCAGGTCGATGGCCTTGTCCGGCAGCTGGCGGTCGGCAATGTAGCGGTGCGACAGCGTCGCGGCCGCCACAATCGCCGGGTCGGTGATCTCCACGCCGTGGTGCACCGCGTACTTTTCTTTCAACCCACGCAGGATGGCGATGGTGTCTTCGACGCTGGGCTCGCCCACGAACACCTTCTGGAAACGGCGTTCCAGCGCGGCGTCCTTTTCGATGTACTTGCGGTACTCGTCCAGCGTGGTCGCACCCACGCAATGCAGTTCGCCACGGGCCAGCGCCGGCTTGAGCATGTTGCCGGCGTCCATCGCGCCGTCCGCCTTGCCCGCACCGACCATGGTGTGCAGCTCATCGATGAACAGAATGATCTGGCCTTCGCTCTTGGCCAGGTCGTTGAGCACGCCCTTCAGTCGTTCTTCGAACTCACCACGGAACTTGGCCCCCGCGATCAGCGCGCCCATGTCCAGCGACAGCACACGCTTGCCGCGCAGGCCTTCGGGCACTTCGTCGTTGATGATGCGCTGGGCCAGACCTTCCACAATCGCGGTCTTGCCCACGCCGGGTTCGCCGATCAGCACCGGGTTGTTCTTGGTCCGGCGCTGCAGCACCTGGATGGTGCGGCGGATCTCCTCGTCACGGCCGATCACCGGATCGAGCTTGCCGCTCTCGGCACGCGCGGTCAGGTCGATGGTGTACTTCTCCAGCGCCTGGCGCTGGTCTTCGGCGTTTTCCGACTGCACGCTTTCACCGCCGCGGATCTTGTCGATGGCCGCGGTTACGCGGGCCTTGTCGGCCCCGGCGGCGCGCAGGGCCATGCCCAGGGTGCCGCTGTCTTCCAGCGCGGCCAGCACGAACCACTCGCTGGCAATGAAGGCATCGCCATGCTGCTGGGCCAGCTTGTCGGTGGCGTTGAGCAGGCGGTTCAGGTCGTTGCCCATCGACAGGTTGCCGGCCTGGCCGGTCACCTTGGGCAGCGCGTCCAGCGCCTCGGTCAGGCGCTCGCGCAGCACCGGCACGTTGACGCCGGCCTGCGACAGCAGCGGGCGCGTGCTGCCGCCCTGCTGGTCGAGCAGCGCGGTGAACACGTGCACGGGTTCAAGGATGGAGTGGTCGCGGCCCACGGCCAGCGACTGCGCGTCGGCCAGCGCCTGCTGGAAACGCGAGGTGAGCTTGTCCATTCGCATGGGGGATCCTCTTCAAGGTCGTGGCCAGCGTCGCCGGCCGTATCAGATGTACCGGATATGCGGTTGCCGCAAAGTGATTCAAGTCAGCGACAAGCGGACGCCCTCATCGTTTGTGACCCTATTCACACTCGGCTGAGGGACGTATTGCCACGGTGGGGACACCACGCTCACAGCGGCTTTCGGACGGCGACGGGAAGCTGGAAACCCCCTGAAGGAGCCCCCGCATGCACTACCAGCTTTACTACTGGACCGGGATCCAGGGCCGCGGCGAGTTCATCCGCCTTGCGCTGGAAGACGCCGGCGCGTCCTATACCGACATGGCACGTGAGCACGGCGACGAGGTGATGACCCCCTTCCTGGAGGGAAGCAAGGAGGGGTTGCAGCCGTTTGCCCCGCCCTTCCTGGTCAGCGGGCGGCAGGTGATCGCGCAGGTCGCGGCGATCCTCGATCACCTCGGCCCGGAGCTGCAGCTGGTGCCCGAGGCCGCGTCGCGGCGCGTGCAGGCCCTGCAACTGCAGTTGACCATCGCCGACCTGGTCGCCGAGGTGCACGACACGCACCACCCGATTGCCGGCTCGAAGTATTACGAAGACCAGAAGGACGCTGCCAAGGCACGCGCGGCCTCGATGCGCGCCGAGCGGATGCCGAAGTTTCTGGGCTGGTTCGAACAGGTGCTGGAAGCGAACGGCGGCCTGCATCCCCTCCGCGAGCATTCGTATGTGGATCTGTCGCTGTTCCAGCTGGTCAGCGGACTGACCTACATGTTTCCGCGCCGCATGCAGGCGCTGCGCGGCGAGCTGCCGTTGCTGCATGCGCTGCATGACCGGGTGCTGCGGCGGCCGAACGTGGCGGCGTATCTGGCCTCGGAGCGGCGGCTGGCGTTCAACACCAACGGAATTTTCCGGTATTACCCGGAGTTGGATGGGGATGCGTGATTGCGGTCACGACCAACGGTCGTGACCTACCCTTCGCCGCATCCGTCATCGCACGGTACATGACGACCGTGCGCCGCATCGATCAGCGCCCGGTAGATCACGACCGTTGGTCGTGATCGCTCTTCTGCAAGGACAGCAACGCCAGCAACGCCGCCAAGCCCACATACGCCCCGGTGAACTGCCAGCTGATCAGCTTCGGCAACCCTTCCAGCGCCCACGGCAGGTAAATACCGCCGCGCGGGTCCACCGAGTGGATCAGCCCGAACAGCGTCAGCGCGGCGGCCACCAGCAGAATGCCGGACGCGCGCAGCAGCTTGCCGTCGATCATCGCCACCACGGCGGCGATCCACAGCATCGAGGTGATGATGAAACCGTTGCCCAAGGTGAAGATCACCGCCAGTTCCGGCAGGCCGTGACCATCCAGGGTGGTGGTCATGGCCACCAGTTGCTCCGGCGCGATCCAGCCCGGGGCCTTGATCGCCAGCAGGTACGCCACTGAAGGCAGGAAGCCGAGCACCATCGCGCCGGCATGCTCGCGCGGCGTGGCCTGGAAAGCCTGGGTGGTGATGTCGATGGCGACGTACACAATGATCGGGGCCAGCACCGCCAGCGGCAGCCACTGCACCAGCCCGGAGATCACTCCCAGCATGCCGCCGATGCCGACGAACAGGCCGGTGAGCAGCGTGTAGCCACTGCGCGCGCCCATGTGCTTGTAGGCCGGCTGGCCGATGTAAGGGGTGGTCTGCGCCACACCACCGCACAGACCCGCCACCAGCGTGGCCACGGCTTCCACCAGCAGGATGTCGCGGGTGCGGTAGTCATCGCCTGCCGCGCGCGCGCTTTCTGATACGTTGATGCCGCCCACCACCATCAGCAGCCCGAACGGCAGCAGCAGCGGCAGATAGGTCATGGCGGTGGGCAGGCCCTCGATGAAGCCCAGCGTCGGCCACGGCAGCACCACCTGCGGCGGCGTCCATTCCGGCACCTTGAAGCCCGGCGCGCCCAGACCCGCCAGGCCCAGCCCGTAATACAGCACGGTGCCGAAGATGAAGGCCACCAGCACGCCCGGGGCGCGGATCGGCAGCTTGCGCTTGGCCACCAGCACGTACAGCAGCAGGCCCAGGGTGACAAAGCCCACCACCGGCGAACGCAGGGTTTCCAGCAGCGGCAGGAACCCCATCAGCACGATGGCGATGCCGGCAATCGAGCCCAGCAGCGAGGCACGCGGCAGCGCGCGGGTCACCGCCTCACCGAAGAACGACAGGATGATCTTCAGCACGCCCATGATCACCAGCGAGGCCATGCCCAGCTGCCAGGTGGCGATGGCCGCGTCATGCGGGGCCAGCCCCTGCGCCTTGAACGCCAGGAACGCCGGGCCCAGCACCAGCAGCGCCATGCCGATGCTGGTCGGTGCATCCAGCCCCAGCGGCATGGCGGTCACATCATCGCGCCCCGTGCGTGCGGCCAGACGCCGTGCCATCCAGGTGTACAGCACGTTGCCTACCAGCACGCCGAAAGCGGTGCCCGGGAACATGCGCCCGAACACCACGTCGGCCGGGAACTGGAAGATGCCCACCAGCGCCATGGCGATGAAGCCCAGGATCGACAGGTTGTCGACCACCAGACCGAAGAAGCCGTTGAAATCGCCGGCAACGAACCAGCGCGGACGTCCGGAGACGGAGGGGGATGCGGACATGCGGGAGGAGGACGCGATGGGGGGTAACCGATGGTAGGGCTTCGTTGCCGTCAACAACAGGTACGCCCGTGGAACACCGGGTAGCGCCGGCCGTTGGCCGGCGTACCGACCAACGGTCGGTACCTACCGTCGTGGGTCTCCCCGGTAGGTCACGACCGTTGGTCGTGACCTTCAGGGTTTATTGAGGAAATTGTTCGCCAGCAGATCCCGCACATCCCTTACCCGCCCGCTCAGCACCGCCTTGACCGCATACAGCGCGGTGCCGGCCACCTGCCTGGCCTCCACCTGCGGCGGCATCACCAGCTCGGTGGGGCTGGTGTGGACGTCCAGCAGCGCCGGTCCCGGGTGGGCCAGCACGTCCTGCACCGCCTGCTCCAGGTCCTCGCTGCGGGTCACGGTACGGCCGTAGAAGCCGATCACCTCGGCCAGGCGGCCGAAATCGGGGTTCTTCAGATCGGTGTAGTTGTCCAGCAGCCCTTCCACCTTCTGCTCCAGCTCTACGAAGTTCAGCGAGCTGTTGTTGTAGACCACCACTTTGATCGGCAGGTTCTCCTGCACCGCAGTGAGCAGGTCCCCCAGCAGCATGGCAATGCCGCCGTCGCCGGAAAGCGAGATCACCTGGCGGCCCGGGAATGCCTTCTGCAGTCCCAAGGCCTGCGGCATGGCGTTGGCCATCGTGCCGTGCAGCAGGCTTGTCAGGGTGCGGCGGCGACCGTTGGCGCGGATGTGGCGCAGAATCCACACCATCGGCGAACCACCGTCGGCAGTGAACAGCGCATCGTCGTTGGCATGCCGGTCAATCAGCGCGGTCAGGTGCTGCGGGTGGATCAGCGTGCCCTCGCCCGGCTGTTCTTCTTCAGCGCGCGTGGCCAAAGCCTTGTCACGGCGCTCGATGCATTCGTCCAGGAAACTGCGGTCCTCACGTGGCGGCAGCAACGGCAGCAGCGCCTCCAGGGTCGGGCCGATGTCGCCGACCACGCCCAGCTGCACCGGATGGCGGCGACCCAGGTGGCTGCCATCACGGTCCACCTGGATCAGCGTGGCCTTGTCCGGGTAGTACTGGCCCCAGGCGAAATCGGCTCCCAGCAGCAACAGAGTGTCGCAGGCCATCAGGGTGTGGAAGCCGGATTCGATGCCGAAGATGCCGGTCATGCCCATGTTGTACGGGTTGTCGTACTCCACGAAGTCCTTGGCCCGCGACGTGTGCGCGATGGGAGCCTGCAGCCGCTCACCCAACGCCACCAGCGCGTCATGCGCGTGCTCGCAGCCTGCGCCGGCGTAGATGCCGATCCGCTTTCCTTCGGCAATCAGACCTGCGATCCGCTGCAGCTCCTCGTCGCTGGGGCGCAGCACGGGCTGGGTGAAATGCACGCCGAACGGCACGTCGTGCTTCACCTCGGCCTCGCTGATGTCGGCGGGCAGGATCACCACCGCCACGCCGCGGCGGCTGATCGCCGCCTGGCAGGCCAACGCCACCACGCGGCGCGCCTGTTCCGGGCTGTGCACCTGCTCGCAGAACACGCTGCAGCTGGCATACACCGCCTTGAAGTCCACTTCCTGCGGGAACTCCATGCCCAGTTCGGCGGTGACGATCTGGCTGGCAATCAGCACCAGCGGCGCGCGGTTGCGGTTGCTTTCGAAAATGCCGTTGATGAAATGCAGGCTGCCCGGACCGCAGGAGCCTGCGCAGGCGGTCAGCTGCCCGCTGATCAGCGAATCGGCCCCGGCGGCAAACGCAGCCACCTCTTCATGGCGCACGTGCACCCAGTCGATGTCGCTGCGATGGATGGCATCGGTGACGTGATTGAGGGTGTCGCCGACGATCCCGTAACAGTGGCGCACACCGGCCGCCTGCAGGGTTTCAACGACAATTTCGGCAACGCGCTTGCTCATGACAGGGCTTCCACAGTTCCGGGGGAAGCTGCAGCCTAGTCCTGTGCAGGTGACACCGGCGTGCGAGAAAACGCCGGTTCATACCAATGTATGTCTCTGTTAAAACGAAACTTCCACCGCCTGCTGCGCCCACAGCACACTCTGGTGTCCCGTGGCCTGCTTCCACGCCAGCCGGATCGCCTCGATGTCGGCGCGACGCTGCGGGGTGTTCTCATGCAGCACCACCAGCACCTTGGTGCGCAGGCGGTTGGGTTCTTTCGCGCCACGGAACAGCCACTGGCCGTAGGCATCGAACACGGTCAGGCCATCAGGGAAGCGCGGCGTGACCTGCTTGTCGAGGAACTCGCGCCACTGCGTTTCGGTGATCGCATCGGTCTGCTTGCGCTCGGATGCCCCGCTCTCTTCGCCCACGCCGAAGTACAGCTCGCTGCGCACCCAGCCTGCGGCGGCGTCGGGACGTGCGGCGTCGCCCTGCAGGGTAGCGGTGACGGCCGCGGGTTCCGCCGGCCGGGTCGTCGGGCCCGATGTGGTTGCGCAGCCGGCGGCGGTGAGGATGAGGGCGAGCAGCAGAACATGGGCTTTCATGGGCATTCCGGAACAGGGGGCTTTGGGAGGGTACGGCGGACACGCATGGCGTGTCCCTACGCCGTGGAATTCAGTCATAACGCATGGTCATAACGAGCATGGCCCCCCGCGACCTTGCGGTGCAGCATCACGCGGGGATAATATATCGCTTCATCCGGATGGATGTAAATGTAACTATCCGGATCCTCCCTGCCCCCGTCGTTCTGCTGGAGTTCGCATGTCCCGCCCGTCCGCGTCACGCCTTGGCCTTGCCATTGCCCTGGTCCTTCCCGCTCCCCTGCTGGCCCAGGACCTTCACGCGCAGGACGCGCCGGCTTCGGCCACCACGCTGGACACGGTGATCGTCACCGGTACCCGCGCCATTGACCGCACCGTGCTGGAATCCACCTCACCGGTGGACGTGCTCACCGCTGAGGACATCCGCAAGGCCGGCGTGGTCAACGGCGAACTCGGCAGCGCCCTGCAGACCCTGCTGCCGTCGTTCAACTTCCCGCGCCAGTCCAACTCCGGTGGTGCCGACCATGTGCGCGCCGCGCAGCTGCGCGGTCTTTCGCCCGACCAGGTACTGGTGCTGGTGAACGGCAAGCGCCGCCACACCAGCGCGCTGGTCAATACCGACAGCAAGATCGGCAAGGGCACCACGCCGGTGGACTTCAACTCGATTCCGGTCAGCGCGATCTCGCGCATCGAAGTGCTGCGCGACGGTGCCGGCGCGCTGTATGGTTCCGATGCGGTGGCCGGGGTCATCAATGTGATCCTCGACAACGCGCCCGAAGGCGGTGCGATTGAAGCCAGCTTCGGCGCGCACCACACCGACCTGAAGCCGATTGACCGCACCATTACCGACGGCCAGACCAGCTTCTTCAGCGCCAAGGTCGGCACCGGGCTCGGTGACAACGGCGGCTTCCTGCGTGTGGGTCTGGAACTTAAGAACCGCGAAGGCACCAACCGCGCCGGCTTCGACCAGATTCCGCCGTGGGACCAGAGCGACACCAACCTTGCCCTGCAGGGCCAGCGCAACTACGTGCTGGGCGATGGCAAGACCAAGGATCTGAACGCCTGGATCAACAGCGAACTGCCGTTCGGTGAGACCTCGAAGTTCTACTTCTTCAGCACCTTCAACCAGCGCGACAGTGAAGGCGCGAACTACTTCCGCTACCCCGACAGCGATGCCAACTGGACAGAGGTCTATCCGAACGGCTACCGCCCGATTTCGGAAGGCGAGAACCGTGACGTGCAGGCCGTGGCCGGCGCGAAGGGCCAATGGGGCGAATGGAACTACGACGCCAGCCTGGACTACGGCTTCAACACCTTCACCTACCGCCTGCGCAATTCGCTCAACGCCTCGCTGGGCCCGACCAGCCCGACCACGTTCAAGACCGGCGACTACCGCAATGAACTGACCGTGGGCAACTTCGACCTGGGCCGGGTGTTCACCCAGGGCAACAACAGCCACAGCCTGGGCCTGGGCCTGGAAGCGCGCCGCGACCACTACCAGACCCGTCCGGGCGATGCAGCCAGCTACGCCGCGGGCCCGTACACCGACCGCCCGACCGGTTCGCAGGCCGGCGGAGGCTTGACCCCGCAGGATGCCACCTCGCTCTCGCGCGATGTCGCCAGCGCGTACGCCAGCCTGTCCAGCACCTTCGGTGACCACTTCTCCAGCGACCTGGCCGCACGCTATGAGCACAGCGACGACTACGGCGGCGAGCTGACCGGCAAGTTGGGCCTGCGTTATGAGTTCACCCCGGCGTTCGCGCTGCGCGGTGCCATCTCCAACAACTTCCGCGCGCCGTCACTGGCACAGATCGGCTATGAATCCACCTCCACCGGGTACAACGCTGCCGGCCAGCTGGTGCAGGGCCGCACCCTGTCGGTGAACAACCCGATTGCCCGTGGCCTGGGTGCCACCGACCTGAAGCCGGAAAAGTCGATCAACACCAGCCTGGGCTTCACCAGCCGCATCGGTGACCACTTCGATGTGTCGCTGGACTTCTACCAGATCGATATCGATGACCGCATTGCGCTGTCGGAAAGCATCACCGGTGATGCACTGACCGACTACGTGCAGCAGCAGTTCGGCGTGGCGGGTCTGCAGAGCGCCAGCTTCTTCGTCAATGCCGCCGACACCCGCACCCGCGGCGCGGAACTGGTGAGCAACTGGCGGCAGTCGCTGGGCGGCGGTGAGCTGGTGCTGACCGGCACCTACGCCTACAACAAGACCACGCTGAAGAACGTGCTGGCCACGCCGGCCAACCTGCTTGCACTCGACCCGGACTACGTGCTGTTTGGCCTGGAGGAAACCAACACGCTGACCGATGCCACCCCGCGTACGCGCGGTTCGCTGGCGGCGGCATGGAACAATGACCGCTGGGCGCTCAACAGCCGCTTGACCCGCTACGGCAGCGCCACGCGGGTGTTCAACTTCGGTGACGGTTACATTCCGCGCCAGACCTATGGCGCGGAATGGCAGCTGGACGCGGAAGTGGAGTTCAAGATCACCCCGCAGTGGAGCGTGGCGCTGGGTGGTCAGAACCTGACCGACAATTACTCGGACCTGTCCAACGAGGACATCTATTACTTCGGCAACCTGCCGTATGACGTGTTGTCGCCGATTGGCAGCAATGGTGCCTATTATTACGGGCGCGTGCGGTATACGTTCTGATCCCCGGTGACGACCAACGGTCGTCACCTACCGATGATCCGGTAGCGCCCGACCGTTGGTCGGGCGGCGGCGCAACGCGCCGTGAACCCGCGGCAACCGGACGCCATCGGGATGTGGTTGTCATTACCCGACAATCACATCCGCGCTGGCATGTTGGCTTCCATGGCCAACGACTTCCCCCAACGTCCGCCGCCGCCACTGCTGGACGATGCCTGCGCGCTGTTCCTGGACGTGGACGGCACCCTGATCGAATTTGCCGACGACCCCGAGGCAGTGCGCCTGCTGCCCGAGGTACGCGAGGCGATCGGACGCATCAGTGACCGGCTCGAAGGCGCGGTCGCGCTGATCAGCGGCCGACCGCTGGAGCAGCTGGATACGCTGTTCGCTCCGCTGCGACTGCCCGCCGCCGGCCTGCATGGCCACGAACTGCGCACCCATCCCACGCTCGATCCGCCCGCGCATGATGCGGCCGACGACAGCAACACCAGCACCTGGCTGCACGCCGTACACCAGCAGGCGATGCGCTTCGCGCACGGCCATCCTGGCGTGCTGGTGGAAGACAAGGGCCGCAGCCTGGCCCTGCACTGGCGCGGCGCGCCGCACGCCGGCACCGAGGTGCAGCAATTTGCTGAACGCCACATCCGTGGACACAGCGGCTATCGCCTGCAACCGGGCGACCATGTGGTCGAGTTCGTGCCCGTGGGCAGCGACAAGGGCCGCGCCATCCGCCAGCTGATGCAGCACACCCCGTTCCGCGGGCGCGTGCCGGTATTCCTGGGCGACGACCTCACCGACGAATATGGCTTCGATGCCGCCAACACCCTGCACGGCTGGAGCGTGCTGGTGGGTGCGCGCGAACCCAGCGCAGCGGTGTTCGCCCTGCCGCAGATCCGCAACGTGCATGGCTGGCTGCGCGAGAACGCTTACTGAAACTGGAAATCCCCCGCATGAGTGAACCCAATCTTGACCTGGGCGTGGTCGGCAACGGCAGTTTCGGTGCGCTGATTGACCGCCACGGCCGCGTCGTCTGGAGCTGCCTGCCGACCTTCGACGGCGACCCTACGTTCTGCGCGCTGCTGCAGCCCAACGCCCAGGAAGGTGGCGATTTCGCCATCGAGCTGGAAGACATGACCGGCAGCGAGCAGCAGTACCTGACCAACACCGCCATTCTGCGCACCGTGCTGTATGACAAACACGGTGGCGCGCTGGAGATCATCGACTTCGCGCCACGCTGGCGAAACAACGACCGTTTCTACCGACCGGTCAGCCTGATCCGCCAGGTACGCCCGCTCAAGGGCAGCCCGCGCATCATCGTGCGCGCCCGTCCGCTGGCCAACTGGGGTGCGGACGTGCCCGACGCCACCTGGGGCAGCAACCACATCCGCTGGGTGCTGCCTGACCACGTGCTGCGCCTGACCACCGACGTGCCGCTGCGCTTCGTCCGCGACCAGCTGCCGTTCGTGCTCAACCACCCCGTGCACCTGGTGCTGGGCGTGGATGAAACCCTGACCCGCTCGATCAGCGGCTATGTGCAGGAAGCCTTCCAGCGCACCCGCGACTACTGGCGAGAATGGGTGCGTTACCTGTCCATTCCACTGGAATGGCAGGACGCGGTGATCCGCAGCGCCATCACCCTGAAACTGTGCCAGTACGAAGACAGCGGCGCGATCATCGCCGCCATGACCACCTCCATTCCGGAAGCGCCGGGCAGCATCCGCAACTGGGACTACCGCTACTGCTGGCTGCGCGATGCGGCGTTCGTGGTGCGTGCGCTCAACCGCCTGGGTGCGACCCGCACCATGGAGCAGTTCCTGGGCTACATCTTCAACCTGGCTACCGCCGACGGCAGCCTGCAGCCGCTGTACGGCATTGGCTTCGAGGCCAAGCTGGATGAACACGAAGTGGCCACGCTGGACGGCTACCGCGGCATGGGCCCGGTGCGTCGGGGCAACCTGGCCTGGGTGCAGCGCCAGCACGATGTCTACGGCAGCGTGGTGCTGGCCTCGACCCAGCTGTTCTTCGACCAGCGCCTGCAGGACCCGGGTGACACCCACACCTTCGCGCGGCTGGAACCGCTGGGCGAACAGGCGTTCGCGCTGCACGACGTGCCCGATGCCGGGCTGTGGGAGTTCCGGGGCCGCACGGAGGTGCACACCTACACCAGCGCGATGTGCTGGGCCGCGTGCGATCGCCTGTGCAAGATCGCGGTGCGCCTGAAGCTGGACGAACGCGCAACGTACTGGCGCGACCGCGCCAACGTCATGCATGCACGCATCCTGCGCGAGGCCTGGAGCGAGGACCTCGGCCATTTCACCGACACCTTCGGCGGGCATCGGCTGGATGCGTCGTTGCTGCTGCTGGCGGACATCGGCTTCATCGAGGCCGACGATGCCCGCTTCGTCGCTACCGTGGATGCCATCGGCCGCGACCTCAAGCACGGCAACGCACTGTACCGCTACGTGGCCCCGGATGACTTCGGCGAGCCGGAAACCAGCTTCACCATCTGCACGTTCTGGTACATCGATGCGCTGGCCGCAATCGGTCGCCTCGACGAGGCCCGCGAGATGTTCGAGATGCTGCTGGAGCGCCGCAATCATCTGGGCCTGCTGTCCGAAGACCTGGCCTTCGACAATGGCGAGGCCTGGGGCAACTTCCCCCAGACCTATTCGCACGTGGGCCTGATCACCGCCGCGATGCGACTGTCGCGCAGCTGGCAGGAAGCCTCATGAGCCGGCTGGTGGTGGTCTCCAACCGGGTGGCGGTGCCCGGGCAATCGATCTCCGGTGGGCTGGCGGTGGGCCTGCAGGCCGCGCTGCAGGAGCGCGGTGGGCTGTGGTTCGGCTGGAGCGGCAAGTCGGTCAAGGAAGCCAGCGGTGCCGTGCATGAACAGACCGAAGGCGACATCCGCTACGTGACGCTGGACCTCAACAAGCGTGACGTGGACGGCTACTACAACGGCTTCGCCAACCGCACACTGTGGCCCCTGCTGCATTTCCGCCTGGATCTGGTGGACTACGACCGCGCCACCCGCGAGACCTATCGCCGGGTCAACGCGTTGTTTGCCGAGAAGCTGGCCCCGCTGCTGCGCGAAGACGACGTGGTGTGGATCCACGACTACCACCTGATTCCGTTAGGCGCGCTGCTGCGCGAGCGCGGCATTGGCTGCCGCATCGGCTTCTTCCTGCACGTGCCCATGCCCTCGGCCGACCTGCTGCAGGCCATGCCCGACCACCTGCGGTTGTTCTCCAGCCTCTACGCCTACGATCTGGTTGGCTTCCAGACCCAGCGCGACGCCGACCGCTTCCAGTCCTATGTGCGCCTGTTCGGCGGCGGCCAGGTGGTGGATGGCGGGCTGCTGCAGGCACCGGGCGGACGCCAGTTCCGCGCGGCGGCGTTCCCGATCGGCATCGATACCGCCCAGATCGAGCGGCTGGCCAGGGCCGGGGCCAGCAAACCGGCCGTGCGTGATCTGCGCAACAGCCTGCGCGACCGACAGTTGGCGATTGGCGTGGACCGGCTGGACTATTCTAAGGGCCTGCCCGAGCGTTTCCTGGGCTTTGAACGCTATCTGCAGCGACACCCCGACCAGCGCGGCAGCCTGACCTATCTGCAGATCGCTCCGGTCTCGCGGGGCGATGTGACCGAGTACCGGCAGCTGCGCAGCCAGCTGGAACAGACCGCCGGCCACATCAACGGGGGCTATGCCGAACCGGACTGGACGCCGTTGCGCTATGTGAACCAGAACTTCGCGCATGCCACGCTGACCGGCTTCTACCGCGCCGCCGCGGTCGGGCTGGTGACGCCGCTGCGCGATGGCATGAACCTGGTCGCCAAGGAGTACGTGGCCTCGCAGGACCCGGACGACCCCGGCGTGCTGGTGCTGTCACTGCTGGCCGGTGCCGCCGACGAGCTCAAGCAGGCGCTGCTGGTGAACCCGCACGACCTGGACGGCGTCGCCGATGCCATCGCCACGGCCGCGACCATGCCGCTGCACAAGCGCAAGGAGCGCTGGAACGCGATGATGGACCACCTGCGCGCCAACGACATCAACCAGTGGCGTCAACGCTATCTGGAACAGCTCGAATTTGGATGATTGCGACAGAATCGGGCGCGCAGCGGGTGTCGCTTTCAACCCGAAAACGACGCTTGAACTGCACCATTCGCTATTTGTAGGGCCGCCCACTCCTATGTCGCTTTTGACCCACCCGGGATGTCGCAACCCACGCGGTTGCGACGTCCAACCGCGATAGTCGGCCTAAATGACCGGCATCTGCTGCCAATTCGCAATCTTTTTCACGACAAACTTTCATTTCGCGTTGACGAGCGGTTCCCACATTGACGTCGCAGAGCCCCTGCATGCCGCACGGGGCGATGCAACCGGGAACCTGATTGATGTCATTGCTCGACCCTTTCATTGAAGACACCGCCCTGCACATGGGACTGGGCCATCGTGCACGCCGCCTGGTGGAAGTGCTGGTCGACTACATCCGCAGCCTGCCGGGGGGCGTGGAGGGACTGCGCCAGCGCTTCGAGCAGGCCGGACTGGGCCACGAGTTCCCGGCCGGTGCGCCACCGCACCGCCTGCTGGCCAGCCAGTTCGAACGCATCGTCGGGCGCGCCCAACTGGTGGAGATGGCACGGCTTGCCGCGTTTCCGACCGGCATGTTCGCGGTGGTGGCGGCCGACCTGCTGCCGGGCCTGATCGACGTGCTGGAGCGTGAGGCGGCGGAGGCGGCCGTTGCGCCTGTCCCCGCCCGGGTGCCGCAGGTGGTGACGGCACCGCCGCGTTCGCTGCGTGGCGGTGCCTTACGCGGAGCCCTGTGGGTAGTGGTGGCCGGCGCGCTGCTGTGCCTGACGGGATGGATCCACCAGAAAACCCGCGCGCCGGCCGGCACGATGGCCCAGGTCGCGGCCGTGGCCGCCGCAGAACGTCACCAGATGCCGCGCCTGACCCTGGTGGTCAAAGACACCGGCGTGGACGTGCGCGGTCGCCTGCCCAGCGAAGCGGACCGCCGCCGGGTATGGACCGCGCTGCTGGCCCAGTACGGCCAGGCCCGGGTCGGCGGGGACATCCAGCGTGATCCGCAGACCCAGTCACCGCGCTGGCTGGATCGGCTGATCGCGGTGCTGCCTTCGCTGGACCACCCGGGGCTGGCGCTGTCGTTCAGCGGCGATGCGGTGAATGCCGATCTGGGCCGCCTGCCGGAAGCGGAGCGGGTGGCGGTCTCCGATGTGCTGCGGCGGGCATTCGGGCACCTGCCGGTCACCGGCCTGTGGGACCGCGGCCGGGTGGCGCTGGCGCAGCTGCCGGAAGCGCATGACCCGCCGCAGCTGGCCAAGGCGCTGAACAAGGGGATCGTGCGGTTTGAGCATAAGTCGCCGGTGCTGCGCGCCGACAGCATGGACACACTGCGCGCCAGTGCGCTGGCGATCCGCGCCGCCGGATCGCAGCTGCGGCTGGAGGTCGGCAGCCACACCGACAGCCTGGGCGGGTCGGACGCCAACCTGCGGCTGAGCCAGCAGCGCGCCGAAGCGGTGGTCGCCGAGCTGCGCGCCCTGGGCGTGCCGTCCAGCGTGCTGGTGCCGCGAGGTTACGGAGAAGACCATCCGGTGGCCGACAACCGCATGGAAGCCGGTCGCGAGCGCAACCGGCGGATTGTGTACACCGTGTTGCAGTGACGGGCGGGCTGGGGGGACACGCATGGCGCATGTGCGTGCGCAGGATCATGGCTTTGACACGCATGGCGTGTCACTACGATCCTTGGTCGCCCGGGTTGGGGGTCGACCGGGTTGGGTGGGTCGGGCTACCTGTAGGGACACGCCATGCGTGTCCTCGCGGTGCCCAACCTGTCCTCCGGGGTTACGGGGCCATCCACACCAACGTGGCCATCCGCCCGGTGCGCCGGTCACGCCGGTGCGAATAGAACCGCTGCGGTTCGGCAATGCTGCAGTACTGACCGCCACTGATCGCGTCGGCCTCCAGCCCCGCCGCCTGCAGCCGCCGGCGCGCCAGCGCGTACAGATCGACCTTCCAGTGCCCAGGACGGGTGGCGTCAAACGCACTCACCGCCCCTTCGTCGATATCCACGAACGCGCGATACACATCCTCACCCACCTCGTAATGCGCGGGCCCGGCAGCCGGCCCCAGCCACGCCTGCAGTCCCGACGCCGGCGTGCGCATCGCCGCCACGGTGGCCTCCAGCATGCCGTCGGCCAGCCCGCGCCAACCGGCATGGGCCGCGCCGACCTCGCTGCCATCGCGTGCGGCAAACGCCACCGGCAGGCAGTCGGCGGTCAGGATCGCCAGCACCACGCCCGGCACCGAGGTCACCGCGGCATCGGCGGTGGGCTCCACGTCCACGCCCTGCGCAGTGGGCGGGGCATCGAAACGCAGCACCCCCGTGCCGTGCACCTGGCGTAGCCAGTGCGGGGCGGACGGCAACGCCAGGCCGGGCACCAGCAGGTCGCGGTTGCGCTGCACCTGCGCCGGGTCATCCCCATCGGCGGCGTAGCGGTTGCCCATGTTGAACTGGTCGAACGGTGGCAGCGAACCGCCTGCGCCGTAGCGCAGCGTGGTGACCGCCCGCACCCCGGGGGGCGCGGGCCAGTCGGCCGGCAGTACCGGAACCGTGGGCTGCATCAGCGCCGCCCGCGTTCCAGTTCGGCGTGGTGGCGGGTGTCGTCGCGCAGCGCGTCCAGCAGCGCCACCATGTCGGCCGGCAGCGGCGCGCTGTTGCGCACCGGCTCACCGGTGATCGGGTGGGCGAACTCCAGGGTTTCCGCATGCAGCGCCTGGCGCTTGAAGCCGCGCAGCTGGGCCACCAGCTCGTCGCTGGCTCCCTTCGGCAGCTTCAGCGCACCGCCGTACAGCGGGTCGCCGACGATGGCGTGCTTCAGGTGTGCCATGTGCACGCGGATCTGGTGCGTGCGCCCGGTTTCCAGGCGGCATTCCAGCGCGGTGTGCGCGCGGAAACGCTCACGCAGACGATAGTGGGTGACCGCCTCCTTGCCGTCCTCACGCACCGCCATGCGGATGCGGTCGCGCGGGTGGCGCTCGATCGGCGCATCGGCGGTACCGCCCGACACCAGCGCGCCGACCACCACCGCCACGTACTGGCGGTGCACGTCGCGGGCCGCCAGCTGCTCGATCAGCGCGGTCTGCGCCTGCAGGGTGCGCGCCACCACCATGACCCCGCTGGTGTCCTTGTCCAGGCGGTGCACGATGCCCGCGCGCGGCAGCACGGCCAGGCCCGGGTCGCGGAACAGCAGCGCATTGACCAGGGTGCCGGACGGATTGCCCGCACCCGGGTGCACCACCAGACCCACCGGCTTGTTGATCACGAAGACGTGCTCGTCCTCGTACAGGATGTCCAGCGGGATGTCTTCCGGCTCGGCGTGGGTCTGGGTGTCCAGCACCACGGTCAGGCTGGCCACCTCGCCGCCGCGCACCGGGTCGCGCCCGCGCGCCGGCTCGCCGTTCAGCAGGACATCACCGGATTTGATCCACTCGCTCAGCTTGGAGCGCGAGAACTCGGGGAACAATTCGGCCAGTACGGCGTCAAAGCGACGACCGGCTGCGCTGTCGGGGACGATCGCCTGACGGGGCGATTCGGATTCAGTTTCGAGGTTTTCAGACATGGCTACACGCTTCAAAAGGACAAATTTGAGGTCCGGACGACCTGTTTCAGTCGCTGGACAGGCCACTAGGCTATCATCGACCCTTCGTATTCCAGCCGCGTCCCGCCCTGACCTCATGATCCGACGCTCGTCCCTGCTGTCCGCGCCCGTCCGTACCGCCGCCCTGCTGGTGGTCCTGGCCCTCGTTTCCACCGGCTGCCACCGTGGTGCCAAGGGCGACAACCCGGATGAAGGCACGCCCGTCGAAACCCTGTACGACAAGAGCCACGGCCTGATGCAGAAGGGCAACTGGAGCGGGGCTGAAACCTCCTTCCGCCGCCTGGTGGCCCAGTACCCGTACGGCCCGTACACCGAGCAGGCGATGATCGAAACCGCCTATGCCCAGTACAAGGCCGGCAAGCACGAAGACGCGGTGTCCAGCATCGACCGCTTCATCCGTACCTACCCGACCCACCGCAACATCGCGTACATGTACTACCTGCGCGGCCTGTCCAACAGCAACCGCAATACGGTCTTCCTGCGCCGCGTATGGTCGCTGGACCCGAGCCGCCGCGATCTTTCGACCCCGCGCCAGGCCTACGCCGACTTCAATATCGTGGTCGAGCGCTACCCGAACAGCCGTTACGCCGCCGACGCCCGCAGCCGCATGCTGGTGCTGCGCGACGTGTTCGCCCAGCACGAGCTGGACAACGCCCTGTACTACCTGCGCCGCGAGGCCTACGTGTCCGCCGCCGGCCGCGCCAACTACCTGCTGGAAACCTACCCGCAGAGCGCCTTCCAGTACGACGCCGTGGCCGCACTGGGCGAGGCCTACACCCACCTGGGCAACAAGACCCTGGCCGACGACGCCCGTCGCGTGCTTGAGCTGAACCAGCCCAACCACCCCTGGCTGCAGGGCGACTGGCCGAAGTACCCGTGGATGATCCGCAAGCTGAACCCGTTCGCCGGCGAGAAGTCCGCCAGCACCGGCCAGCGCAACGCGCAGATGGAACGGAAGTAAACAAACGGCCCCGCAAGGGGCCTTTTGTTTATGCGGAATCACATCACCCGTGGGATGGCATTGACGCGCATGGCGCGTCGCTACGGAACGGCGGGCAGGGTAGAGTCGGTCGACAGACGACTGCCGTGAACCGGTCCACGCCCGGTAACGCATTGAAGTCATCGAAATGAGAAGGGGCCCGCAAGGGCCCCTTGTTGTTTCAGGCGCGAACGCTCAATGATCGCGCGGTGTCAATCGCTCCACACCTCCGTGCCGTCTGATCAGCTTCGCAAGCATCTCAATGGGGGGGAGCTCTCCATCCTCGCCTTTCCTGGCCGCTCGCCTGATGGTCTTTTCCACCATCACCTCCGCATCGGACTTCAGGTGCGCGACATTCATCGCTGCATCCCAGAGCCGCGCGCATTCCCCCTCGCTGTAGCCGATCCCCAGACCATCCTCCATGAACTGAATGAGCTGGGCCGCCGCTGATTTGGCCTCGTAACTCTTCCGCACTTCATCTGGATGGTCATGGAAGAGCTTCACCTGGCCGGGACCAAAAGTGACACGGTGATAGTCCGGCTTCGGTTCGCGTGGCATCACTTGAGAGGGTTTACCTGCGCCGCCTGAGAAATTCTGACCGTGCGCCGCCTGCATCTCGCGTTGGTTCGTGCGCGGCTGCAGCTGGGGCAGTCGATCCAGAACATCGCGCAGGTGCGTATCCAGGCACGTTCCTTCACGGAACTGCAATCTTTGGTCAGTGAGAAGGTTACGCAGCCTTTCGATCTGCAATTGGCAAGAGTGGGACCTCAGCACCGGTGCACTACCCAGGGGACCGGTGAAGACGCCACCAAGACCAAAGCCAAAACGCTCATTGGCGATGTAAGCGAGTTTTTCGAAGGACTCGTTTGAAATTGTTCTGTTGCCCGATTTGCGACCCAAGGCGGTTGCGAGATCGTCTCGGTACTTGTCTATGGTGGTGGAGCGAAATGGCAGGATCTTCATGGGGAGTGACCACGACGGAGGGGACCGTCGATTGGACTGCTCACTCTGCGTTGTGGCTTTCAAAAAATGAGCGGTCGGCAAGAGTGAGCAGCCTCTTCGTTGAAGGTCACTCGTTATCGGGGAGAGTGTCCGTATTTTTGTGTTCGGGCGACGTGGGCTGCCCTGTGACAGCCCGGCTTCTTAGTACGGGCTCCGGATAAATCGGTCCCCGTAAAGTACGGCAAATTGGTTCATCGCGTTCTTCCAGCCGTGGCTGGTGCCTCCCCAGTTGGCCGTGATGTTGCGCAGCCCCAGCCAGATCAGCTTGATCGCCGCCTCGTCAGTTGGAAAATGCCCTCGGGTTTTGATGACCTTCCGCAGCTGCGCATTAACGCTCTCGATGGCGTTGGTGGTGTAGATGACACGACGGATCTCAGGTGGAAACGCGAAGAAGGGTATGACGCGGTCCCATGACCGTCGCCATGCCTGGGGCGCCGAGGGGTAGCGTTTGCCCAGCGGCGAGGCCTCCAGCGCTTCCAGGGCCTGTTCGGCGGACTCTGCATTGATGGCCTGGTAGATGGGCTTCAGCTCGGCTGCGAGAGCCCTTCGATCCTTCCAGCCGGCGTAGTCCAAGCTGTTGCGGATGAGATGCACGATGCAGGTCTGGAGAGTGGTCGCTGGGTAGACCGCCGCCAGCGCCTCGGGCATGCCTTTAAGGCCATCGGTCACCGCTATCAGTACGTCCTCCACGCCGCGCGTCTTGAGGTCGTTGAAGACCTTCATCCAGAACTTGGCCCCTTCTGTGTTCTCGATCCAGATGCCCAGGATGTCGCGACTTCCATCAGGTAGAACGCCTAATGCCAGATAGATCGCTTTGTTGCGCACTACGCCCTCGTCACGCACCTTGACGCGCAGGGCATCAAAGAACACCACCGGATACATCAGCTCCAGCGGACGCGTCTGCCACGCCGAAATCTCTTCCAGAACCTCGTCGGTCACCGAGCTGATGAAGTCCGCCGACACGTCTGTTCCATACTGTTCAGACAGAAACGCGCGGATGTCGCGGACGCTCATTCCGCGCGCGTACATCGCGACGATCTTGTCGTCAAAACCAGTGAAACGCCGCTCGTGCTTGGGAATCAGGATGGGCTGGAAGCTGCCATCCCGGTCCCGGGGAACGTCCAGTCGCAGGGGGCCATCCTCAGTCAGAACGGTTTTGCTGGACGTTCCATTTCGCTGATTGCCGGTCGATTCCGGTCGCTCGCTTCCGGGTGGGTACCCCAGGTGATGGCCCAGCTCGCCCTTCAGTGCCCGCTCAATCAAGGCCTTTTTCAGGGCTGTGGTGATGTCCAGGATCTCGCCCGCGGTCGTCGCTCCGTTGGCAAGCTGCTCAACGAGCTCGGCAGGCAGGGTAGGCAGCTGACGGGCAGCGGCCTTGGCGGTCATTTTCTTGGGTGGCATACATGATCCTTTTCAACATGTTATGCCCGAACACAAAATTCCTGACAGTCCCTTATCGGGTGTTGAAAGGCTAACGGCGGTCGTCTATCGACCGACCCTACCCCACCCGAAATTGTCGTAGTGACGCGCCATGCGCGTCACCTACATCCCAATCGGCTCAGCCCTTGTACCCGTTGCTGATCGGATAGCGCCGCTCGCGCCCGAACGCACGCCGCGACACCTTCGGGCCCGGTGCGGCCTGATGGCGCTTCCACTCACTGGTGCGCACCAGGCGCAGCACGCGGTCCACCACCTCCGGCGAGTACCCGGCCGCGACGATCTCCTCGCGTGACTGCTCCTGGTCCACATAGCGGTACAGAATGCCGTCCAGCACGTCATACGCGGGCAGCGAATCCTGGTCGGTCTGGTTGGCGCGCAGCTCCGCCGAGGGCGGACGGCTGATCACCGCCGGCGGAATCACCGGGGCACCGCCCACGGTGTTGCGCCACTTCGACAAACCGAACACTTCCGTCTTGTACAGATCCTTCAGCGGTGCATAGCCACCGCACATGTCGCCGTAGATGGTGGCGTAACCCACCGCATATTCGCTTTTGTTGCCGGTGGTGAGCAGCAGCCCGCCGAACTTGTTCGACAGCGCCATCAGAATCACCCCGCGCGCGCGCGACTGCAGATTTTCCTCGGTGACATCCACCGGCTGGCCTTCGAACATTGGGGCCAGCGCGTTCATCAGCCCCTCGAACACCGGCTCGATCGACACCGCTTCCAGCTTCACCCCCAGCGCGCGGCACTGCTCGGCGGCCAGGTCGTTGGACATGCCCGCGGTGTAGCGCGACGGCAGGCGCACCGCAGTGACGTTGTCCGCGCCCAGCGCGTCCACCGCCATGGCCAGTACCAAGGCCGAGTCGATGCCGCCGCTCAGCCCCAGCCAGACCTTCTTGAAACCGTTCTTGCGGCAGTAGTCCTGGATGCCGCGGGTAACCGCGCGCCAGGCCAGCGCGTCCATGCTTTCGTCGCCGTCATCCATCCACTCACGCGGCAGGAAGCTGCGGGTCTCGGCGTCGTAATCCACCACCAGCCACTGGTCGGTGAACGCGGCCGCCGCCGGGTGCACGGTACCGTCGCCATTGGCGACCACGGACGCGCCGTCGAACACCAGCGCATCCTGGCCGCCGACCATGTTGACGTACGCCAGCGCCGCGCCGCTTTCACGGGTGCGCTCAGCCAGCAGAGCATCGCGCTGCGCGTGCTTGCCGCGCTCGTACGGCGAGGCATTGGGCACCACCACCAGCTGTGCGCCTTCGCGCACGGTATCGGCCAGCGGCTCGGGGAACCACAGGTCCTCGCAGACCAGCACGCCCACCGGCACGCCCTTGAGTTCAAACACGCAGCTGCCGCCGTCCGGGTCGACGTCGAAGTAACGGCGCTCGTCGAACACGGCGTAATTGGGCAGTTCGCGCTTGCGGTAGGTGTGCAGCAACTTGCCGTTCTGCAGCACGCTGGCGGCGTTGTAGACCACGGTGCCGGCGCTTTGCGGCCAGCCGACCACGGCGGTGATGCCCTGCACGCTGGCGGCGATGCGCTTGAGTGCCTGTTCGCAGTCGTACAGGAAGCCCGGGCGCAGCAGCAGGTCTTCCGGCGGGTAGCCGCTGATCGCCAGTTCCGGGAACACCACCAGTTCGGCCCCGAACTCGTCGCGCGCCTCGGCGATCATCGCGACAATATTGTCGGTGTTCTGGGCGACGGCCCCGACCGGGAAATCAAACTGCGCCATCGCGATGCGGATCGAGGTCATGAGGCCGTGCCATTTGGGTGCAATGGCCTATTGTAGCGCTGGGGATTGCCCGGCAAACGGGATCATGAACCCGGTAGCGCACGACCGTTGGTCGTGCGGCGGCGCGCAGCGCCGAAGGCCGCAAACAAAAACGCCGCCCGAAGGCGGCGTTTGCAGGCGGCCAAGTGCCGACCGGCACCAACCACCGTTAAGTGCCGACCAACGGTCGGCACCTACCACCGTAAGACGCGTTGCGTCTTACTTGACCAGCTTGGCGATGGCAGCGCCCAGGTCGCCCGGCGAACGCACGGTGACGACGCCAGCAGCTTCCATGGCGGCAAACTTGCCTTCCGCGGTGCCCTTGCCGCCCGAGGCGATCGCACCGGCATGGCCCATGCGCTTGCCGGCCGGAGCCGAGGCACCGGCGATGAAGCCCACAACCGGCTTCTTCACGTGGTTCTTGATGTATTCCGCACCGGCTTCTTCAGCGTCGCCGCCGATTTCGCCGACCATGATGATGCCTTCGGTCTGCGGGTCTTCGTTGAACAGCTTCAGGCAGTCGACGAAGTTCAGGCCGTTGATCGGGTCACCACCGATGCCGATGCAGGTGGACTGGCCCAGACCCACTTCCGTGGTCTGCTTGACCGCTTCATAGGTCAGGGTGCCCGAACGCGACACGATGCCGATCTTGCCCGGCTTGTGGATGTGGCCCGGCATGATGCCGATCTTGCACTCGCCCGGGGTGATCACGCCGGGGCAGTTCGGCCCGATCAGCACGGTGTCCGGATGCGAACGGGTCAGCACGTTCTTCACGCGCAGCATGTCCAGCACCGGAATGCCTTCGGTGATGCACACGATGACCTTGATGCCGGCAGCCGCAGCTTCCAGGATGGCATCGGCTGCGTACGGCGGCGGCACGTAGATGACCGATGCATTGGCACCGGTACTCTGCACGGCATCGGCCACGGTGTTGAACACCGGCAGGTCGATATGGGTGGTGCCGCCCTTGCCCGGGGTCACGCCGCCCACAACCTGGGTGCCGTACTCGATCATCTGGGTGGCGTGGAAGGTGCCCTGCTGGCCGGTGAAGCCCTGCACGATCACCTTGGTGTTCTTGTTAATCAAAACAGACATGATGTTTCCTTCGGTGTCGGATCAGGCGGCGTTCTTGACAGCTTCAACGACCTTCTTGGCGCCGTCGTTGATGTTGTCAGCCGGGATGATGGCCATGCCGCTGTCACGCAGCAGCTGCTTGCCTTCTTCCACGTTGGTGCCTTCCAGGCGCACCACGACCGGCACCTTGACGCCCACTTCCTTCACTGCGGCGATGATGCCTTCGGCAATCATGTCGCAACGGACGATGCCGCCGAAGATGTTGACGAAGATGCCTTCCACCTTGTCCGAGGACAGGATCAGCTTGAAGGCTTCAATGACGCGCTGCTTGTTGGCACCGCCGCCCACGTCGAGGAAGTTCGCCGGCTCGCCGCCGTTGAGCTTGATGACGTCCATGGTGGCCATGGCCAGACCGGCGCCGTTGACCATGCAGCCGATGTTGCCGTCCATGGTGACGTAGTTGATGTCCAGCTCCGAAGCGGTCACTTCGGTTTCGTCTTCCTGCGTCTTGTCGCGCATGGCGACCAGGGCCTTCTGACGGAATGCGGCGTTGTCGTCGCTGTCGAACTTGCCGTCCAGCGCATACAGGTTGCCGTCGTCCAGGATGGCCAGCGGGTTGATTTCAACCAGGGCCAGGTCCTTTTCATTGAACAGCTTGTACAGGTTCACCATGATGCTGGCGAACTGGCCGGCCTGCTTGGCGGTCAGGCCCAGCTTGAAGCCGAAATCGCGGCCGTGGTAACCCTGCACGCCTTCAACGAAGTCGACGTTGAGCGAGTGGATCAGTTCCGGGGTTTCAGCAGCAACCTGCTCGATCTCCACGCCGCCTTCCGAAGAAGCGATGTAGGTGATGGTCTTGGTGCCACGGTCGACCAGCACCGACAGGTACAGCTCCTTGACGATCTCACCGGCGGTGGTCACCAGCACCAGGTTGACCGGCAGTTCAACGCCTGCGGTCTGGTAGGTGGCCATCTTGGTGCCGAGCATCTTGGCCGCAGCGGCCTTGACGTCATCGGTGGTCTTGCAGAACTTGACGCCGCCAGCCTTACCGCGACCGCCAGCGTGGATCTGGGCCTTCACCATCCAGGGGCCCTGGCCCAGGGAGTTCGCCGCTTCGACCGCTTCGTCCGGGGTGGCAGCGACCTTGCCGGCCGGAACCGGGATGCCGTACTCGGCAAGCAGCTGTTTTGACTGGTATTCGTGGAAATTCATGCGTCACCGTGGGAATAGGAACGACCGCACGCGCTTCCGGGCTCCCTCGACAGGGCGCCGGCTGGGGACCGCGGCGGGCCCACTATTGTGGACGAGCGAAGGCGACGGCGCAAAGACAGGAGACCAGATTGGCCGCTTCCGGGACGATTCCGGCGATTTTTCAGACAGTTGCGATTGCGCCGGGGCCGGCGGGGTTCCCCGGGCGGTGACGTTCCGCGCGCGATTGCCCCCTCACCCTCTACACTGGACCCCAGCCAGAAGGGGAGTTCCGGCGTGTCACCCAGCGCTTCACTGATCGACCGCATCGAATCCTTGCCGAAGCGGGAGCTGTACTTCTTTGCCCTGTACCGCGTGCTGATTACCGCGGTCATCGCCGCGCTCGTATTCAGCCCGCTGGCCAAACTGGTCGGTGAGTCCAGCCACCCCGAGCTGGCCGCAGTGGTCAGCATCGCCTACCTGTGCGTCGCGGTGCTGATTCTGCTGGCCGGCCGCAACGAGCGCTGGCTGCGCCCCATCGTGGTGGGCAGCGTGGCCGTGGACATCCTCGCCACCGCTTTGCTGGCGCATGCCCTGCCCGGTGCCAGCGCCGGCCTGTCCATGGCCCTGCTGTTCAACATCGCTGCGGCCGCCACCCTGCTGCCGCTGTCGCTGGGCTTCAGCCTGGCCCTGGCCGCCGCCGTGGCCACCGCCGGCGAGTACGTCTGGAACCTGCTGGAGAGCGGCGACCCCAACCGCACCCTGGCCGAGCTGGCCATGTTCATCACCAGCTACCTCGCCGTGGCCTTCGTCAGCTACCAGGTCGGCAGCCGTGCCCGCCGCAACCAGCAGCTGGCCAACCAGCGCGGCGAGGAGGTGGCCAACCTGTTCGAGATCAACGAACTGATCATCCGCCGCATGCGCACCGGCGTGCTGGTGGTGGACGGCAGCAACCGCATCACCCTGGCCAACGAAGCCGCCAGCACCCTGATCGGCGACAACGACGGCAACAGCGGCAGCGGCAAGCTGGAACTGGCCAGCGCCGCCCCCGACCTGCTGCGCCGCCTGCAGCGCTGGCGCAACGGCTGGAACAACGAGGAAACCCCGTTGCAGCTGTCCCCCGACCAGCCCGAGGTGCAGCCGCGCTTCGCCCGCCTGCTGGCCGGCAGCGACCTCACCCTGGTGTTCCTGGACGACTCCAGCGTGGTTTCGCGGCGCGCCGAGTCGTTGACGCTCTCGGCCATGGGCCGGTTCTCGGCCAGCCTGGCGCACGAGATCCGCAATCCACTGGCGGCGATCAACTACGCCGCCCAGCTGCTGGAAGAGTCCACCGTCATCACCGACACCGACCGACGCCTGCTGCAGATCATCCACCAGCAGTGCCAGCGCACCAACGGCATTGTGGAAAGCGTGCTCGGCCTGGCGCGGCGCGAGCGCGCCAACCCGGAAAACCTGGACCTGGCCGCCTTCGTGCGCCGCTTCGTGCTGGACTACAAGCAGAGCCTCACGCTGGAAACGGACAGCGTGGAGCCGATCATCACCGAGTCGTCGGTGCATGGCCTGATCGACCCGCGCCACCTGCACCAGATTCTGACCGCCCTGGTGCACAACGCCCTGAAGTACGGCCGCACCGGCCAGGAACCGGCGCGGGTGCGGCTGCGCGTGGCGCGCATGGAGCGTTCGGCGGTGATCGACGTGATGGACCGCGGCCCCGGCATTCCTGAAAAGGTGGCCAGCCAGCTGTTCCGCCCGTTCTTCACCACCTCCGAGCATGGCACCGGGCTGGGCCTGTACATCGCCCGCGAGCTGTGCCGGGCCAACCAGGCGCGCCTGGAGTACGTGTCCGTGCCGGCCGGCGGAGCCTGCTTCCGGCTGATCCTGCCCGGCCCGCACACCATGTTGCCGGAATGACACCGTCGGCTGTTCCAATCGTTAAAAGTGGTCAGCAACTGTCAAACATTTGTCGTTAGTGACACTCCTCGGCTATCTTCACTCCTATGAACGAAAACCGCAGCGCCCTCGTTGTCGACGACGAACGCGACATTCGCGAACTGCTGGTACTGACCCTGGGCCGCATGGGCCTGCGGATCAGCACGGCGGCCAATCTCGCCGAGGCCCGTGAGCTGCTGGCCAGCAACCCGTACGACCTGTGCATCACCGACATGCGGCTGCCCGACGGCAACGGCATCGAGCTGGTGACCGAGATTGCCCAGCACTACCCGCGCACCCCGGTGGCGATGATCACCGCCTTCGGCAGCATGGACCTGGCGGTGGAAGCGTTGAAGGCCGGTGCCTTCGACTTCGTCAGCAAGCCGGTGGATATTTCAGTGCTGCGCGGGCTGGTGAAGCACGCGCTGGAGTTGAACAACAGCGAGCGCCCCGCGCCGCCGCCGCTGACCAGCGAGCAGACCACCCGCCTGCTGGGCGACTCGGCCGCGATGGACGCGCTGCGCACCACCATTGAAAAGGTCGCCCGCAGCCAGGCCCCCGTGTACATCCTGGGCGAATCCGGCGTGGGCAAGGAACTGGTGGCCCGCACCATCCACGCGCAGAGCGCGCGTGCCGCCGGCACCTTCGTGCCGGTGAACTGCGGTGCCATTCCCTCCGAGCTGATGGAAAGCGAGTTTTTCGGCCACAAGAAGGGCAGCTTCAGCGGCGCGCACGCCGACAAGCCCGGCCTGTTCCAGGCCGCGCACGGCGGCACCCTGTTCCTGGACGAAGTGGCCGAGCTGCCCCTGCAGATGCAGGTGAAGCTGCTGCGCGCCATCCAGGAAAAGTCGATCCGCCCGGTGGGCGCGGCCACCGAGGTTCCGGTGGACGTGCGCATTCTGTCGGCCACCCATAAAGACCTGGGCCAGCTGGTGGAAGAAAGCCGCTTCCGCCATGACCTGTATTACCGCATCAACGTGATTGAACTGCGCGTGCCGCCGCTGCGCGAACGCAGCAGCGACCTGCCGCAGCTGGCCGCCTCCATCCTGGCAAGGCTGGCCCGCACGCACGGCCGCCCCACCCCGCTGCTGGCCCCTTCGGCGCTGGACGCCATGGGGCTGTACCACTTCCCCGGCAACGTGCGCGAACTGGAAAACATTCTGGAGCGCGCCCTGGCTCTTGCCGAAGGCGACACCATCAGCGCCAGCGACCTGCGCTTACCCCAGCCCGGTGCGACGCGCCAAACCGGTGTGAACACGGCGGCCACGGTGCAGGAAGAAGCCGTGGTGGACTTACCCGCCGGCAACGGTGCCCTGCCCTCGTACATCGAGCAGATGGAGCGCACCGCGATCCAGAAGGCGCTGGAAGAGAATCGCTGGAACAAGACGCGCACCGCCGCGCAGCTGGGCATTACGTTCCGTGCGCTGCGTTACAAGTTGAAAAAGCTGGGAATGGATTGACCCCAGGCTCGACACGTACCAACGATCGAACGCTCCACACGTACCAACAATCGAACGCTCCACACGTACCAACGATCGAACGCTTCCGTAGAGCCACGCCCTGCGTGGCTTCGACCATGCCGAACCACCGCATTGACGCGCATGGCGGGTCTCTACACGATCAAACGCTCCCGTAGCGACACGCCATGCGTGTCGGCTCTCCGCGCACACCCCGACAACGCGCGCCCCCAACCAAACACCCCGCCAAAACCGACACCCGGTAGCGCCGGCCGTTGGCCGGCCCATGCGGCACCGAACCCCAAGCACACCAACGGTTCCAGCAGACTCCATCGAGTCGCCTTCAACGATTCGCACGCACATCTATAGACAACCGAAACGCCGGACATACGATCCGGCCATGACTACCCCAAAGACCCCAGTCAAGAACGCCGCCCACAAAACGGCCGTAGATCGCCCCAACCCGTTCAAGACATTTGAGACCACCGAAGAGCGCCTCAAGTACCTGTACGGAAACATGACCCCGCAGGAATCGCTCGAGATCCTCCACGAAGCCGGGATCCTGACACCCGAAGGTCGCCTGAGCCCCGAGTACAAGTAGTGCCTCACCGTAGCGACACGCCATGCGTGTCGGCTTTCCGCGTGGCCCCCTCCAACGCGCGCACCTGTGGACAACTCACACCCTGGACGAAAGATCCGAACATGACTACCCCAAAGACCCCAGTCAAGAAAGCCGCCCGCAAGACGACCACCGTAAAGCGCGCGCAATCCGCCACGCAAAACCTCAAAAAGCCAGAACCCACATACACCCTGCACTTCAACAGCATCGAAGAGCGGCTTAAGTACATCTACGGCAACATGACGCCGGAAGAATCCCTCGAGATCCTCTTCGAAGCCGGAATTCTGACGCCCTCCGGCCGTTTGAGCCCCGAGTACAAATGATCGACGGGCATCTGATAGTCGGCTATCACGGCTGTGACGTAACGGTACGGGATGGCTTGGTGTCTGGCGATCTGCAGCCGCAGGAAAGCACCAATCAGTACGACTGGCTCGGCCCTGGCTTCTACATGTTCGAAGGCGATGAAGAGCGCGCCAGGTCTTTCGCTCACGCTGCAGCAGCTCAGCCAGAACGTCGACTCACCGCACGCCCGATTGCCACACCAGCGGTTGTGGGCTGCCTGTTCAGTGTACAGAGCTGCCTCGACATGACGACCAACGCCGGGCGGCTGGAGTTTGAAGACGCCTACCTCCATATGCAAGCCGGCTTTCTGCTCAATGATGAGTCCCCGCCCATTAACAGGAAGGCGAGCCACCACGATGCAGAGATCCTTCTACGAGGATTGGACCGCGCCGTGTTCTCATTCCTGCATCGGAAGAATGCGAAGCTGGGAAACGTTGGCTTCTATCAAGCCGTGCGAGGCTCATTCCGACAAGGCGTCGAAATCGCCCCGAACTCTGGCTTCCATCGCGACAGCCATACACAGATAGCGCTACGCGACTTCAACTGCATCAAAGGCTGGTTCGTGCCACCGGGCGAACGTATGTTGAGTGCCGCAGAGCTGACCGCAGCCAAGGAACGATTCGCCGCACTGTGTGCAACCACACCCAAACCTCGCAGGCGCGCATAGGCTCGATCACCAAAGGAACAGCCATGGCAACCAAAAAGCCCGCAGTAAAGATGAGCACCCGCAAGTGGGCCAAGGGAAGCCCACGTCGCCCAACCAGGGTGAAGCCAACGATGTACGCTTATTTCAAGAGCATTGAAGAGGAGCTTGCATACGTCTACGGCAGCATGACGCCAGAAGACGACGTCAAGATCCTGTACGCGGCCCGAATCCTACCCCCTTCCGGCCGCTTGAGCTCCAAATTCAAATAATCGCCCGTAGCGACACGCCATGCGTGTCGCCTCTCCGCGCACACCCCGCCCGACGCGCATGGCGCGTCGCTACACCGCACCAGCCTCCTCCCCATCCAGCACCTCAGCAACAACCATCCGCACCGCACGCCGCCGACCACCCCGCGCAGGCACAGCTTCAATCACCACTTCCCGATCTCGCGCACAAACCGCCACGCTCTCCACAGTTCCAAAGAACACCTCCAGCGAACTCGGATAAGCAACATACGTAGGCATCGGCCATCTCCAAAGGGATGCGCATCAGCACCACAGGCACAACGCGCGGGATGCAAAAGGTAACCGCGCCCACCACCAAGCGCGCACCGCCTCACAGAAGCCCCGCCACAGCGCCGCTTCGCCCAAACCCCGACGTACGCAATCACCCCAACCTGCGCGCTACGCAATCGCCCCAACCGACGCGATACACAAACCATCCCAACCTGCGCGTAGAGCCGGGCTTGCCCGGCTGCTCTTCCGGCACCAACCAACACCCCCTCCCCAAGCGCCATCAGCGCCAAAACCGACACACCACCCACCCCACCCAACACCCCAACCAAACAAAATTTCCAACACCAAAAACGACACACCCAACGCTCACAAACACGGCACCCATCACACTTTTCCATGCATCCGGCCCACTTACGACACAAATCGTTTTGCATCGCCGCACACCGAAGCACGCCGCAAAAAACAACCGCGCTCCGCTAACCTTGGATCTGTCGCATGGTGTGTCTAGGAGCGTAAGAACTCCTAGAGGAATTACATGTTGGACGACTTGTGTCGGGAGGGCGACGAAATAAAACACCCTCGCGGAAATACGTCGCGCCGGTTCCTCTAACGGTTCTTACCCTCCCGACTCTCCCGCCATCCCGGCGGGAGAGGTTCAACAGCGGAGACACACCATGAACGACGAACCAGAAGACTGGGACGACCTGACCGAAGAACAAAAAGAGTTCCGCCGACGCTTCTGGCGACCACCCAAGAGCGTGATCGTGAATGCCCTGCACCACGACGGCCTGAAGACCTACCCCGGCTGCCCCACCGTTCCCTGCTTCAAGACACGGGGCCTGTGGATGCGAGACCTGGGCATCGACACCGGAATGCGGCTGTACCTGTACCCCGAATGGCGCGGCTTCCGCTTCCATGCGGACCCGCCACCTAAGGATCAGGAGGCGGTCAAGATCTACAGAAAAGTCCGGCGCTGGTAGGGCGTGACAGTGCGAACTGACAGCGCACGTTGGAGACGAAACGGAGGACGGGCGGCGCGTAACGCCGCCCCTGTTCCCAGAATGACGCGAACAACGCAACACGAAGCCAGAACTTGACGCCGCCAACCTTCATTAAGAACTGGAATTGAAAAGCGAGGACGACGCCCTTTTCGCCGAACTGATGGAAAGCGTTTTGGAAGCAGACCGCATGCTGAGGGCGAACAACCGCCCACCGGTGAGCAATAAAGATCCCAAACCTTCGCGCCGATCATACTTCGACACATCCAATCCCCCGCCTCCGCAGGTCCCCAGACCTGCCCCTCCCCCGAATCCACCGCCGCCGCCCGAAAAGAAGTAGCAGCACCGGAGCTGCGCATCTGCGGGCACCCCATGCGCAAGCCCCCGAACGCCCGTAGAGCCACGCCATGCGTGGCTTCGACCGATTTTGGAGGGGGCCACAGCGTGCATCCGCGCATCGCCCCAACAGCCCCCCCCCCTCCATCACCGCCCGCAATTAAGACGGAACACTTGTTCCGCGACATCCGGGGGTAGTGCATGCGTCCAAACATGGGCCAGCACCTTCAGGAAGCCAGGTCGCTGGCGCAAATAGATCCTCACTTCCTCGAGTGTGCTTTCGCCATGCATTGAAAGCAGCGTCTCCAGTGGCCCAGCGCCAAGATTCTCAAAAACCCATGGATCCTCGCTAGACTCGAAGACTTCCTTGACCACACTCCATGCCTCGCCTGGATTCTCCAAACAAAGCATGTTCAACTCTACTGCCGCCCATTCGCATTTCAGACGCGATGGGTCATCAGGAGCGAGCGACTGAAGCTCAATCCAAGTGGTGACAAGCGACTTGGAACACCCTAGTTCGTCATTCATGGAATCGCCTCACTGCGGGCTGATCCGGAGCCTGCCGCGTCGCCAGCAAAGCGGCGAGCGTGGGGTCGACATACATGGAGAACTCCTGAGTAGCATCTGCCCACCAATTAGCGAGAAGCTCCATGTCAAGCGGACTGTACTCCAGTCGGCGAGTGGCACCGGCCACTGCCTTCAAGAGAACACTGGGAGCATGGGCCGAGCTCGCGTAGTCCCCGAGCCGTCCGGCTAGCCCACCAAACTTACCATCCAGTTCAACGTCCCACCAGCTATCAGGCTGGAATGGAATCTCGCCGACACCGAGCAGCTCCAAAGTTCTCATAACTTCGATCACGACCCCCTCACCCAGCGCAGAACGAGCATCGGACCCGAAGCCGCGGGATACCTCACGAACGAGCACTGCTTTGAGGGCCCACCGCTGCTCCCGGGAGAGTAGCGAGTCGCCAGTTATCGAGCTCAGCAACCTATCGAGATCCCGCGCCTGCCGCTCATCCAAGCCCGGGCTCAGCTCTTTCATGAACCGATCAAAGCTCGCCGCCTTTCTGGCCGGCGACAGATCCACGTGATAGTAGTCAGCGGCTCCTGAAAGAATTCCCGACGCGGCGCGCCTGGCGACGTTCTTAGTGTGCTCGATTGATGTCTGTCCGCCCCGCCATTGATCCATGGAGACGATCCAAGACGTGAACCAGTCGGTTGAGAGTAGGAAGATGACATCATCTGTTTCGTCGGAATCATGAAGCAATTCAGTATCCTCGAGGCATGCCGGGGATGCCGGGGATGCCGCCGTAGGCTGCATCAAACACCCATGCAGGCAGGTAGCAATGGTTCGTTCGTGCTTTCTTCAATCAGCTTCTAGAGCCTATTCTGCCAGTTTCAAAGGCGCGCGATCGCGTCGATTGTCTCAGAACCCCAAGCGCAATCGCCTGATCAGCCAACGAACAGCCATCTACCGCCACCCACCCAGCGCAGTCAGCCCTGCCATCACTTCAACAGCTCCCCAATCACACTCTCACCCAGCGCGGCGGCCAAGTCCGACGGACTCATTCCCCAGTCGTTGATGGCGAACCTATTCGCTCCGTTCAAGATCAGCCACTCAACCGCCTCTTTCGCCCCTTGCTCCACCGCATTGTGCAAGGGCGTGTATCCGTGCTCCCCGCGACTATTGAGGTCGGCTCGGGCGGAAAGCAGCGTCTCCATTTCCGCAATGCTCCCACGGGTAGCAGCCACGTTGATGGGCCGATCTCCGAATAGGCTGATCTGATCGACATCAGCAAGCGCTATTCCTGAGTACTCGGGAAGCTGGCCGTAGTCTCCGAACAAATCTGCGAGCGACATGCTCATCTTCGTCTCCATGCAACACACCCGTCTCTGAATTCCAATTCGGCGTCACTTTCCACCAACCTCATCAAATCAAAGAAGTCCCTTCGCCCGCCTCCGGGCTTGTCAGCCACCCAGTCCTTCAGCCTAACCTCTATGTAGTCCAGGTCCGGGAAATCGATGGGACCCGAACCGAATCCGGGATCAAGGAGCCCACTATGGGTGATGTCAGATAACCGTCGCGGCACCCACTCCATATAAACGCGCTCGTCGCCCCGATACTTCACATACCCGGTGTTGGGCGCTGCATCGTCACGTTCGTAGCTGACGTTCAGCGCCTTCAGCAGGCTAATGAGATTCGAGTAATGCTCCATCTAGCGTTCCTTCATCGACGTGCCCATCAGTTCGCGACGTCACCCAAGCAATTCAAGTGCAGCGCATCCGACCAACTGCTCGGCGTGCGACCCAGACTGACACCCACAGCAGAACGGCAAGCCAAGGCAGCAGAAGCAGCCACCAATAGTTGGCCATGAATGCAGCTAGCGAGCAAAGGTGGCCGCCGGCGTCTGTGCCGCATAGCCCCACCCACACGACGGCGTACGGAAGCAACAGTTCAAATAGTAACGCCGATGCCCCAGACCGAGAGCAAAAAGGCCGACCGCAATCGGCACACCTCGCCATACGGCGGTCATGGCCTGGAACTTATCAGCATGAGCAGGACCAAACTCTCATTGTTCATCAACAGACGAACCATAACGTATGGCTTTTCCTTTACCGTCACCATGAAAACGCTCCCTTTTCATTCGGCAATTCTGGAACCTCGTCAGCCTCTCGCCCAACTAACCTGCGCGCCCCATCAAAGTGAAGTCATGACCGCCTTCGGTGCAATGAACAAGCCCGAACGTTGGGGCTTCGAGCAGAGCACCGTCTTTAAGGTAGCTCCAATCTTCCGCAGGGTACCGCTCCGAAAAACGCTGCGTATCCAACACGGCAACCACACGGCCAACCGAACCGCCACCAAGATCCACGGCATCACCGAGCAGAACTTCCTGACCATCCGCATAGTTCACCGTCCGCCTCCTACTGGTTCCCCGGTCGCCACCTGCTTTCGCAGCCTCACGCGCCTCTACTGCTCAGAAACTCCAGGGCGTACTCATTCCCCGCCTCGGCTGCTGCATTGATCAACTCCATGGCCTTGGCCACATCGCACTCGATGCCCTTACCGTGAAGCAGCGCCAGCCCATACTCGTAGTGGGCGGGAGCGTACCCGCCCGCTGAAGCCTGGGCAAAGCAAACCGCAGCCGCCGGCTCATCGCGTTCAACACCCCAGTCGCCGAACAGGTAGTTCATTCCCATCTGAAAGACGGCGGGAAGGTAGCCCTTGGACGCCGACTCCTGGAGCAGGCAGAGAGAACTTTCCTCAGAATCATCGGCGACAAGGATGTGCGCGCGAAGGTACAGCGCCTCCGGATCACCGATGGCAAGCCCAGGGGATAGCAGGGCCAAGGCGGCCTCAGACCCCACCTGTTCGTTAGCTTCCTCGAACTGCTCCGTGAGTTGGCTGGGCAATCCATTCATCGCCAGACCAGCCATGCATCGGTTCCCACGATCTCGATAAAGCTCTTCTCCAGGTGCAACCTCAGCAGGCCCCGACTGGTGTCAAAGTGACCTCCGATGACGTTCCCGA
Source organism: Stenotrophomonas oahuensis (assembly GCF_031834595.1). Taxonomy (NCBI): domain Bacteria; kingdom Pseudomonadati; phylum Pseudomonadota; class Gammaproteobacteria; order Lysobacterales; family Lysobacteraceae; genus Stenotrophomonas; species Stenotrophomonas oahuensis. Next base: position 628,435 of record NZ_CP115541.1, read on the forward strand.
AACGATGCTCCACATTCAGCGCGGCTATGTCCATCTTGCTGATACAGGACCTCACGCCTTCGATCAGGATCGTGACTGGCGCACGATCAAGCATGCTCTCTGAAGTACGAACCTGCATGTCCAGACGACACGTATTGGTCACAGGGGAGAATTCAATCGCCTCGAGATCCGACCTGTCCAGATCCACTCCCTCAAGAGACTGAGGCTTCCCGCCAGCGTCTACCACCATCGGAATCGATGCCGGAGCCTCATCCTCGGACGGGGCGCGCAGCTCGATATCTTCCGCGACCGCCTCCAGCATTCCACCCACCAGGTGCATGCTCAGCCGTCGCTTGGATGCTTCTACGGAGCCATCCTGCACATTGCCTGCCCACGCATTGTCGGCCAACTCAGGGAAATCAAAGCGAGCGAAGAAAGAGTCCATATCGCCAAGGGCGAAACGCGATGTCAGACGCGGCTTCCCTCTCTCCCAGCCCCCAAGGCAAAGATCGATCTCACAGGATCGCCGAAGGACGGATACGGCAATGACATGGACGATACCGTCATGGAAGACGACATCATCGAAGGCCTTCCCTGCAATCACGAATATTCCCCTTCGTCCCTTGCCGAAACGTGCAGCCCATGTTTACGAGCCATGGCGATGAACGCAGGCTTCCCAGCCATCATCGTCAGCGCATTCTCATCCAGATGGTTCATGCATTCAACGTCCGCACCTGCCGCGATCAGTATTTCCGCCGCCTCCACTGAGCCGTTGAGGATGGCGCTATGCAGCGGGGTTAGTTGAAGTTCTCCCTTGATGTTCAGGTCACGGACGAACGGCAGGAATGCTCGAAGCGTCTCAACGTCGTTATCAAAGGCCGCCACATGCACGGGCGCATCGCCCCAGGGGCAGGTACTCTCCGGTGAGGTCAGCTCGCAATCTTCAAACATTGCCATCTCGCGGAATGGCTGTAGGAGCTCATCCATGGTCTTCCTTGATTCCATCTTCATACTCACCCCTCCCCTGGCTCACACATGTATGGATCGATGTCGAGCGACGCATTCGCCGCTGCCACCCTGTGAATCACCTCACGAGGAAGATGCATGGCCGCCCTCTGACCTTTGTCACTCCACAACCACAGATCAATCTGTGGCTTCCACAGCGGGAGTTCTTCCAGCCCAATCGCGTCACCAGCCATGTCCAGAGCTTCGAGGATGGCACCTACGACGCTCTCATCTGTGAACTCGGCCCTAGCGACCCTGGCCACCTCGATCGCCTCATGAGTGGCTGGATTGAACGCAATGACAAGAGCCCGAGCCTCGGGTGGCGTCAACGCCTCCTCATTATCAGTACGCTGATCGATAGTGGTCATCGTCGCTGATCCTACAGGCCATCAATAACCTGAACCAGATGTCCGGCGTCGTTAAAGCTGTAGAATTTCTCATCACCTATCGCTCCGATACACTGACCTCCACTTGGGGAAAGCCTGGAGACCCGCACGGTGGTTCCCGCCCGGGTCTTGTACACGGAGAATTCGCAGCCCACCCTTGGCAGCCCACAGTAGGAAAGCGACTCTTTCCTGGCGACTTCCAGAAGAGCGAGTTCGGATTGAGAGTACTCCCTCTGCTCGACCCCGCCACACTTAACATCCTCCTGCGAACATGCGACCAACGGCAACACCAGGAGCGCAGCCCGAATCAGTCCAGTTGGTGATCCTTCCAAGTGACCAGCCATATTTTCGTTCAGAAGAATGAGGAAGAATTGCATGGGCCACGATCATGTCGATGCGCCCGGCAGCGCCAGCCTTTGGTCGTATCCGAGCTTTTTAAGTCAAGCATGCGTCCAGTCGAAGTTCGCAATCTCAACAATCGCCATAAGCAGGAATACACCCACAAGTGCCACCCATAGCGATACGTGAAGAAGGGCGAGAGCACCGGCCGGTCGCCATACCCCTCCGTCCCGCATAGCCAAATAGCAAGCCTGAATTGCATCCACCTGCACAGAGACGTCCCTGTAGGGAAGGATGGGCAGCTTCGCGAGCGCTTCCTCGCCGGGCGACTTCTGTGACTGACACCGAGCTACTAGAACGACAATTGATCGACTCAATATTGCCGCGAACAGGATGTAAACGACGTACGGAACTAGTTCGAACATATGATTACGGCTCACACCCGCAATTGATGGTACGTGGGTTCCTAGACCGGCCAGGCCCCCGCAGACACTCATGCGCCGCTTTGCGCGCTGCCTGCCGCTTAGTCAGCCTCTCCATTGGAACCTCCCGTAGCATTCACCCGAACAAAGGCCCGGCTCGCGAGATAGCTTCCAGCAAGCCCACCAGTTCCGAAGCAAAGAGGTAAGAGTGCCCCAGTCGCCAGCGGCGGCCCAGCCAGTGCCATGCCTATACCCTGCGAGAGAATCACCAGGCTTCCGATATAAATCATCTGCATCGGATCGCGAAAACTGAAAGGACACCGGCGAAGCGAGGGGCGCTCTCGCTTGGTCCGTTCTGCGGACAGCATGTATGCCATTGCACTCACTGCTACCACTCCGCTGGCCACTGCAACTATCAGTAATGCGGCGTCCTTTAGGCCGCCAGGATGTCCGGACTGGCCAGGAACCTGCTCCTCCATCCAACCGGCGATTGCAGTCGCGATGAGCAAGACAGCGTTAACTGGCAGCCAAGCTTTTAATCGACTCACTTTGAATTCTCGCACGTGCGCTCTGGGCTGTTGAAATAGCGTGTGCCGTGCTGCCAGTATTTCGGGAAACCACCGACGTCATTGCCTGCCTCGTACTGATCAGTCCGACCTTACGTACCACACTCCCTGGGTCGATCTGACAACGGGGGAGGCGGCAGATCAAGCGCCTCCTCCCTTGATACGGTTGTTGCCCCCATAAATTCTCGCATCTCCACCATGCATACTGGCCTCTGGCCGCGCTTCTGCAACCTGAGAATGCTGAGCAACTGATCGTACTCCGTCTTGACTTTTGGAGGGTCGCAGGACCTGTAAGAGTACTCTCGCCGCCTCTCATATATCCAGATCAATTCGGATCCTGAAGATCTGAAGGGTGGGCCAAGCAAAGCTCGCAAACGCGTCTCGCCGCCAGCCTTGAATGCAGAAGTCAGTTCAGCCTCGCGCGGGGTCTCAGCGCCTACGGCATACCACGGTCCGTCCGAGCTTCGCTCAACGCACGCAGGCCGGTCATCTGCCGCTGAAGTGAAAGAGCAAAAGGTCAATGACAGACACGCCACTAGAGTACGGAGTATTGCTGCTACTTTCACTTGAACGCCTTATCGCAGCCAAAACACATTCTTTGCATGTTACGCACCCTCTCTGAACTCCTAACAGAGTAATGCGCCCCCAACGGCACTCCCGCCCCGAATTTCCATGCATCTCCGGCCTTTGATCGGCAATGCTTGAGCATGCTCAGTCACACATATGGATCGAAATCGAGGGATGCCCCACATGAGGCGATCTGCTGAACAAGACCCGCAGATATGCACAATGCCGGAGAAATGGCCCGATCACTGGAGAGGCGAACTCCAACCTGAGGATTCCAGAGTGAAGCCTCCACTCCCAACTCGATCTGCGCGAGTGCGACCGACTCCGAAATGCACGCCTGCAAGCTTTCAAGGCTGTAGTGCTGGCAGACTACCTTTGCAATTACCGACTCGGATCCAGTTTCTGGAGAGTCTCCGATGAAAAGTACTACCAGCTCTGGAGATTGGCTCTCATTGCCCAAGACGGGCTCGTCTTGCCCATGCGCTCCATCTTCGTACTCATTTCTCTGGTTCGGGGCAAAGTCCAAACATGCCGATATGGAGGCAATCAGTCTGATCGTATCTGCTGATAGATTAAGACAAGGCCTTAGCCCCTCACGGCTCCATACCCTCACCGCGAGACGGGGATGCCATGCTTCCGCTACGTCGCCGAGATCACTCTTCACGCTCTCGGCAACGCGCCTGATCGAAGCTTCGAGGTTCTCCAGGGTGTTTTCATCGCTAGAGGAATCTGCCAACACGGCTTCCTGACCGGTATCGGGGTGTAGCCCAATGATGCCGGCAGAAATCTCAGGAACGTCTACTTCCATCTGTAGGTGGTCTCCACAACAATTGGACCTCTGCAGCCTCGTGGCTTGACCACTACCCTACCGTCCTTACAGCCACAGAGGTCGTACTTTGAAATGTTCTTATTTGTACCCAGCCAATCGTGCTTGGTTCCATGGCCGTCTATCCCTGCCCTTTTCAGCGTCGCGCTATCCAGTTTTTTGTCACACGGATCATCGTCATCGGGGCACATGGCCTCTCCGGCCATCCTTCCCGCCTTCTGCCCGACTAGTCCACCCAGCACTCCACCAGCAGCGGCTCCCGATAGACCGCCAGCACCAGCACAAGCCAATGCCCCCGGGCCCGTTGGGCTACATGCAGCGCCGCCGCCAAGGGCACCTGCAGACCCGCCAAGATAGGCTCCTCCTACAGTACCGCAGTACGCGCCGGCAATTTCAGCAAGCGCAATGCACTCTTGTTTCTTCACCAACCCGTATGGATCAGAGAAATTGATTGGTGATGCCCCAACGTAGGAGTAAGTGCTCCAGCCGCCGTCGAGCCCGATTGGATCGCTTTGAGTGTAGCGACCAGTCGCCCCCTCATACTCACGCTGATAGTTGTAGAACAGACCGGTTGCGTCCGACGCTTGTTGGCCTGGGAGCCTTAGCCACAGTTGGTACTCAGTTCCGTCCCTGTCTGGGTCGTTGCTAGGTTGCTGCCCCCCGAACGCCTCGCCCTTGCTATTCCACTCCCAGATTGTGACGTCTCGAGCCGGATCAATCACCGCCCGCGGGGTTGCCAGATGATCCGGCTGGATATGGACCAGCGCTGGTACTGCCTCCGAGACGTCGCCGATCAGTCCAACAGGGAAGTCATCCAGCCAGATCGCCTGCTGACTCGAGTGAGCGACTGAGTTGTAGTCGCCAAGCCAATGACCGGCTTCGTCATACACCGTGTAAATGGCTTCGTTCGCAGCCTGCGTTCGCTCAACCCGCTCGCCCTTGTGATTGTAAAAATAGCTTTCAAGCGCGACCCCACCCTGCTTCGCGGAGCTCATTCGACCGGAGTCGCCATACTCTAGATTGCGACCAGCGATGCTCAGCACATTGCCGGCCTCATCGTAGTCTCTTGCCTCACCATTCAGGTCCGCGAGGCGATGACTATTGGCTGGGTAGCTATACACTTGGGTGCCAGCATTCGTGATCAGCTCGGTACGGTTTCCTGTCGCATCGTAGCTATACGTCTCAATCGGCGTCCCAGTAGCTCCATCCTTCGTCTGCGTAAGCCGCCCCAGCGCGTCATAGCTGTACTGCGCCAGCACTTCCGTGCCATCGCCATTGGTCAGCTCAGTAATCCCACCCACCGCGTCATACCCATACCCCACCGACAACCCGCCCGGTGCCGGGCCGTGCACCGCAATGGTCCGGTAGTCCTGATCCACCGGCCGCTGCAGGGTCCGCCCATTCCCATACGTCCAGCCTGTCGCTGGGCCAAACGGCGCATAGGTCACATTGGTCACCACCACCTGCCGGGCCTGCCCCGGGCGAGCGACACCTACCTCGCTGATGCGGCCCAGGCTGTCGCGCAGGTAGTCGGCCACGGTGCCGTCCGGGTAGGTCAGCGTCGCCAGCCGGCCACCGGCGGTGTAGCCATAGCGCACGGTGGTGGCTACGCCATTGACCGTCTGCACCTTGCGGGTGAGCTGGCCGAATCGGTCATGGCAGTACTGGGTGCTGCCGCCGGCATGGATCACCGTGCCCACCCTGCCCCGGCTGAACTGCTCGTTCGCCGCGCACACCGCCGGGGCGATGTCGTAGGTGTAGGCCACGTCCAGCGTGGGATCCGGATAGCTGATGTGCGTGACACGGCCCAGCACGTCGTATTGGTAGGTGGCCGTGACTCCACGCGCGTCAGTGCGGGTGGTGCGGTTGCCGGCGGCGTCCACCGTGAAGGTGGTGGCGCCGGTGTCCGGGCTCACCTGCTGCAGCAGATCACCGAAGCCGTTGTAGGCGTACGTGGTGGGCAGCTGCTTGGGGTCGATGACCTGGGTCTGGTTGTCGTCGCTGTCATAGGCCATCGCGACGGTGGCGGCGATGCCGCCTTCGTCGTCCACCTGACGGGTCAGGCGACCGAACGCATCATGCTCGCGGCGGGAGACGTGGCCGAGCGCGTCGATCACCGAGTTCACGTTGCCCTCGGCGTCGTAGGTGAAGTCGGTGGGATTGGCGAGGCCATCCGCCGAAGTCACCAGCTGGCTCAGGCGGTTGTACACGCGCGACAGCGTGCGCTTCACCTCACCACTGGCTCCCTTGTACTCCTCCTGCACACGGTTACCGGCCGCATCCAGCGTGTACTCGATGCGGTTACCTGCGCCATCGCCGATGGCGGTGAGGCGATGGGCGGCATCGTAGGTGTAGGTCACCACGGTGCCATCCGGTGCGGTGACCTTGCTGAGCTGACCGGTGGGCAGGTACTCCATGGTGGTGATGCGGTCCTCGGTGCCACTGGCATCGTCGTCGCCGCGCACCGTGGCCGAGGCCATCCAGCCGCGTGGCGTGTACTGATACTCGGTGACCACGCCGTTGGCGTCCATCACCATGTGCGGACGGCCCGCGCCGTCATAGGCCAGCACCTCAGTCACCTGACCCAGAGGCTGGATGGTCTTCCAGAGGTCGCCCTTGCGGTGGGTGCAGGCGGCGTCGCTGGTGGCGCAGCCGGGGGCGTCTTCCGGGTAATAGGTGTAACGCACGGTGTCGTCTGTGCCGGGCATGGGGCCGTCTGTGGACAGCAGGAGGCCGAGGACCGGGCAACCGACTTGGGCGTCTACGGCTTCGCAGTAGGTGTAGGTGGTGGTGCGGGTTTCGCCGGCCGGGGTTTGGGTGGTTTCCTGGGTGACTTGGCCGCGGGCGTTGTACAGCCAGGTCTGCGTACGGGCACTGCTGACGCGCTTCACGATCTGGTTGGTGTCGCGGCGTCGCCAGACTTCGGTGGTGCGAGCTTCAGGGCGGTTGCTCGCTTCGGTCTTGCGATCTATCCAGACAGCCCCTAGGGCAATACCGTCAACAGGACCATCAACCAGCTCCCTTTCGAACTCGGTCACGACCCCAGAAACAGACTTGGAAGAAAGAAATCCCTGCATGAGTGCATAGGTTGACGACTTAGGAAGGCAGCCATCACACGTGTCAACAAATGACGAGGATTCCAATGCACCACCGCTAATGCGAGCTACGGCGCGACGACTAGCCCCACTCGGGAAGACCGTAGTTGAAACCAGCTTGTCGTTCTCGCGGGTGTAGGAAACCTCAAACGCCGAGACGCCGTTCGCGAGGTCTGTCTTGTAAGCCTTTCCCTTAGCGTCGTACCAAGTAGAGGAAAAGCGGTTACCGAGCTCATCTATGACGCCCGTTAGCGCGCCAGCTCCTGCATTCTGATTGGCGTATCCGGATTCTTTGTACTTGTAGACGATCCGATTTCCATCTGCGTGAATTACCGCACTGAGGAGCCCACCCGAGTATTCAAACTTGGTCTCACTTCCTGTGGAGATCACAACCTTTTCAACCAGCTTTGCCTGGTTGTAGGCGAAGGAAAGTCGCCGCCCCTGATCGTCAACTACTGATTCGAGAATGCCAGATGGTGAATACGAAAGGAGTACCGACCTTCCCGCACCGTCCGCCCTGCCGGTCAGCCTGCCATCAGCCCGGTACTTTTCGGTCGCGCCATCGGGAAGAGTTAGCTCCCAACCTTCATCGGTACGATTCAACCTATCCCTTCTTCCAGGATCAGCAACCCATACGCCTCCGACCTTGCTGAACTTTAGCGCTTTACCGTCCGGCCTGGTGACGTATACAGCCTCTCCAAGCCACGCCGATGGCACAACAATGGCACTCCCAAAGCTAAAGGATCTGTTCTTACCAAAAACTCCGGCAGGCTCACCGACATAGGCAGAATCCTGCAGTGAATTGTAGGTAAGCTCAAGATTCAGAAGCCCGTTCGCGGCACCCTCGACCACCCGTGTCGTTTCGAACTTATTGCCACTCAGAGTATTTATGGGATCGCCGACACAATGTTCTCCGCATGTAGGCGCACCCATTCCGAGCCTTGGGGGAAGCGATTCCGCACCACCGAAATCAACGACTGAAAGATGAAATGGCAAGACCGCCCCATCCTTCTGCTCCTGGAACCATCCTCCACCCGCAGCGCCCTGGGCATTCGGGTTGGCTGACCCACCAATGTTGCAGTATGTGGCCGGATAACCATGGGCGGTGGCCAGAGCTACGCACTGCGCCAGAGCTTCCTCCTTCGTGGAGCAGTAGCCCTTGTGTACGAAGTGAGTAGTACTTCCTGGGGAGTTTGGGACAACGTCCTCTATGCAGCTCGCCATGGCACCCGCCATGGAGACGCACAGTAGCGCCATCGAAGCGAAGGCAGTGGTGAGCCGCCGGATCGCCCATTCGGACATCAATGAAGTACGTGATTTCCTGTTGGCCAAACAGTGCCCGACGCCGTCCGCCGCTACAAATCGCATACCCAAATCCCTTTAAGGCGGCGGTTCCCGGTGCCGCGTTCCGTTGCGCGCTGGCGCTCGCTCGCGCGAATGATGCCACGGGCGGAGCCATAGATATGGAACCACCCTCACAGAACATCAGGCTGGGCCCGGCCGCCCACCCTGTCTCAATCGACACTCTCAACCGGCCTGAAGCTCACGATACTTCACTTCGAAATGGAGGAAATCGACCACATACCCTCCTCCATTTTCGAACAGGACAGCGTGTCGGTAGCCTCGCCCCTCAAGCAGGGAGAATTCATGAAGAAGCACATCTACACCCCGCACCCGATCAAGAATTTCCGTCTCGAAGGCTGAATATCCAATGATGCCGCTGTAGCTCAGCAACACGTGCTTCTCGTGAGACTGGTGGAGCAGGACGACATCCATACGCGCCACACTTGTCACACCGTCATCGCCCACCTCTTTGGATAGCGAGAGTGTCACCATTCTCGAATCATGCAAGGTATTTGAACTCGTCAGCTCATAGCTACTGTATGAGCCCGCGAATTGTCCAAGATGCTCTGGCATCAAGTGAGATACCGACTCGATGTAGTCCAGATACTCATCGAATTCCCATGCACCCCACTCATTCTCGCGCAGTCTTTGAAACTTGATCATAGGCTTTCGCACCCCGGGTAATTGGGCATTGGATCGCAGACTCGCCGATCGCTTGGGGTGGTTGCGGTGTCGATAACCGGCCCCCAGAACGGTAGCCAGCCAAGTAGCTTCTTCATCTTCATTGACCTCTTCATTGCAGGGCTCAAGCTGTCACCAATTCGCCGCCGGTAATCCGTTGCCACGACCTCGCATTGAGCCTCCACCCCGGCGGGAACACGTACATCCGCAGCCTTCTTGCCGTGCTTATTGAACCAGCCGTTCGGTCCATACACGCCAACCTCGTTACCTCGGCGATCATATACATGGATTTCGAATCCAACGCCGTTGCTCTTATTGTACAGATCGACTCTACCCTTGTACCCGCTCCCCAGATCGACATCTCTCAGTCCGAGCGGGTCTATTGACTCAACAGGGGAGGCACCAGAGTAGAGGTACGTGGACAGCCCGCCTGCCAAGCCAATTGGGTCACTCTGGATGTAGCGCCCTACCGCCGGGTCGTAATCGCGGAGATAGTTGTAGTTCAGCTCGGTTGCAGCGGTGTACTGCTGCCCTGGGAATCGCAGATTCAGTTGATACTCAACGCCGTCTCCATCAGTATCCGCGCTTGGAGCTTGATCGCCAAACGCTTCACCCTTGCTGCTCCAAGCCCACACCGAGACATCTCTAGCTGAGTCAATGGCAACGCGCGGCGTACCAAGATGGTCAACTTGAATGAACGTCAGTTGCGCCTGATGGCCGTCCTGCGCAGGCAAGATCGCCACCGGATACTGATCCAACCATACCGCCTGCTGCCAAACGCGACCGGTTGAGCTGTAGTTGCCCAGCCATTGCCCTGCTTCGTCGTACACGGAGTACTGCGCATCGCCCTCCTCGGAGACTCTGCGCACACGCTCACCGCGATCGTTGTAGCCGTAGGCCTCCGCAACCACACCTCCGATCTTGACCACACCGAGGCGATTCGAGTCACCATACTCGAGACTTTTTGTTCCCACTTCCAAGGTATTTCCTGCAGCGTCGTAGCTTCGAGGGTTTCCAGCCACTTCGGTGAGGCGGTGACTGCCTGGCGCGTACGTGTAAACCTCCGTTCCAGCATTCGTCGTCAACGCCGTCCGATTACCCGTATCGTCGTATTCGTAGGTTTCAATAGGGGTCCCAGTAGCCCCATCCTTGGTCTGCGTAAGCCTCCCAAGCGCGTCATAGCTGTACTGCGCCAGCACCTCCGTGCCATCCCCATTGGTCAGCTCAGTAATCCCACCCACCGCGTCATACCCATACCCCACCGACAACCCGCCCGGTGCCGGGTCGTGCACCGCAATGGTCCGGTAGTCCTGATCCACCGGCCGCTGCAGGGTCCGCCCGTTCCCATAGGTCCAGCCCGTTGCCGGGCCAAATGGCGCATAGGTCACATTGGTCACCACCACCTGCCGGGCCTGCCCCGAGCGGGTGACGCCCACCTCGCTGATGCGGCCCAGGCTGTCGCGCAGGTAGTCGGCCACGGTGCCGTCCGGGTAGGTCAGCGTGGCCAGACGGCCGCCGGCGGTGTAGCCATAGCGCACGGTGGTGGCTACGCCATTGACCGTCTGCACCTTGCGGGTGAGCTGGCCGAAGCGATCACGACAGTACTGGGTGCTGCCGCCGGCATGGATCACCGTGCCCACCCTGCCCCGGCTGAACTGCTCGTTCGCCGCGCACACCGCCGGGGCAATGTCGTAGGTGTAGGCCACGTCCAGCGTGGGATCCGGATAGCGGATGTGGGTAACGCGGCCCAGCACATCGTACTGGTAGGTGGCAGTGACGCCGCGCGCGTCGGTGCGGGTGGTGCGGTTGCCGGCGGCGTCCACCGTGAAGGTGGTGGTGCCGGTGTCCGGGCTGACCTGCTGCAGCAGGTCACCAAAGCCGTTGTAGGCGTAGGTGGTGGGCAGCTGCTTGGGGTCGATGACCTGGGTCTGGTTGTCGTCGCTGTCATAGGCCATCGCGACGGTGGCGGCGATGCCGCCTTCGTCGTCTACCTGACGGGTCAGGCGGCCGAAGGCATCATGCTCGCGGCGGGAGACGCGGCCAAGCGCATCGACCACCGAGTTCACGTTGCCTTCGGCGTCGTAGGTGAAGTCGGTGGGGTTGGCGAGGCCATCGGCCGAGGTCACCAGCTGGCTCAGGCGGTTGTACACGCGCGACAGCGTGCGCTTCACCTCACCGCCTGCCCCCTTGTACTCCTCCTGCACCCGGTTGCCGGCCGCATCCAGCGTGTACTCGATGCGGTTGCCAGCACCGTCGCCGATGGCGGTGAGGCGCTGGGCGGCATCGTAGGTGTAGGTGACCACAGTGCCATCCGGAGCAGTGGCCTTGCTAAGCTGACCGGTAGGCAGGTACTCCATGGTGGTGACGCGGTCGTATGTGCCGGAGGCATCGTCGGTGCCGCGCACCGTGGCCGTGGCCATCCAGCCGCGCGGGGTGTACTGGTACTCGGTGACCACGCCGTTGGCGTCCATCACCATGTGCGGGCGGCCAGCGCCGTCGTAGGCCAGTACCTCGGTCACGTGACCGAGTGGCTGGATCGTCTTCCAGAGGTCGCCCTTCCGGTAGGTACAGGCGGCGTCGCTGGTGGCGCAGCCGGGTGCGTCCTCCGGGTAATAGGTATAGCGCACGGTGTCGTCCGTACCGTGCATGGGGCCGTCTGTGGACAGTAGGAGACCGAGGACTGGGCAGCCTGCTTGTGCGTTTACGGCTTCGCAGTAGGTTTGTGTGGTGGTGCGGCTTTCGCCGGCCGGGGTTTGGGTGGTTTCCTGGGTGATTTGGCCGCGGGGGTTTCGCAGCCATGTGACCGTGCGGGACGGGCTGACCTGCTTCACCATCTGATTGATGTCGCGTTGCTTCCAGACTTCGGTGGTACGGGTTTCCGGGCGGTTGCTGGCTTCGGCTTTGCGCTTGATCGAAACCGTACCGTACACCGGGTCTGCCAGGGTCTGGTAGGTATACGTGTCCACGCTACCGGACCGGCTGGTGTGCGACTGCACGCGCCGGCGAAAGTCACTTCCGGTCCCGGTTCTAGGTGCATAGGTCCACGACTCGGTGCCCGCCTCCGTGGTGATGGAGGCGATCTTGCGGTAAGGCTGTGCTGCGGTGAAGGTCACCTTCTCGACTGAGCCCAGCGCGTTGATGTATGTAGTGCTGCCGTCAGCAAGATAGCTGAAGGTGGCTTTCTGGGCTGAGCCTGCATGTTCGGAAGAGACGGCCAGGCCATCCGCGTTGTAGGCGTAGGTGGCGTAACGGTTGCCGGTTTCGTCTTCAATGCCCGTCAAAGCGAAGCGGTACTTGGGATGTTCGTACAGGTAGCGACGCGATGTACCGTCGCGATAGGTGGCGCTCCGTATCCTGAACTCATCGTCGTAGGCATAGGTGACCAGTGGACCGTCCAGGTCCTTGATGTAGGCCAGCTCGGATTCGCCGATGGCCGAGGTGCCGTCGTAACCAAACTCGACGATTCTGCCGCTGGAGTGAACAACGCGGGAGATGCGCAGCTTGCCGTCGAACTCGATGCTCAACGTGTCGCCGGCGTAGCGCTCAATGCGGGAAAGGCGGCCGCTGACGTTGAAGCGATAGCGGCCGTCTTCAAGGTAGAGGTCGTATTCGCCCCCACCGGCGCTGCGAAGAGTGGCACCTGAGCCGTCCACTGCCTCGTCGCCAGAGAAGCTCATCAGGCTTCCACTGGGGTAGGCCACCACGGCGTAGGCGGTACCTGCGCCGTACAACCGCATGCTGAGATTGTGCGTCCAATAACGACCAATCCCCCCCTGCGTTTGGTATGAGGAGTTCAGGGTGCGATAGAAGTCGAGCCAACCAAGTGAGAAGTCGTTTTCGCGCTGGACCTTGCTGCCACTTACGACGCTGACGGGGTTGCCACGCAGGTCGCATTGGTCGCAAGGGATGGTTGATGACCAAATGTTCGCAATACCCTGAGCGGCGCATTCGGCTCCGTTCCACCCCATATACGCAGGACACTCCACGGTGCGAACCTTCCAGTGATAAACGGTCCATACCGGGCTGCACTGACTAGTATCAGTGGCCTTCATTCTCAGGACCCGGTCGTACTGTTTTGGCACTCCCAAAGCGCTGCTAGATAGGTACCAGTCCCGCTCGACCTCGATAGACTGGAAGCCACACATGGGATACTTCAGCTGAAAGTTCGCAAGAGCACTAGCAGCCGCCGCTTCAGCCGAGGACACGGGTGCAGGATCCACGCCGTTGCCGTAGTAACTCCACTCACCAGTTTCCGGAGGGCGCGGCCGCGCGCCGTACCGATAAATCACCCGATTACCGGTAGACGAAACCGTCACCGATTGCACGACTTCCGCACGAATGTACTTCCCACCCAGCGCCCTGACGGCGGCTAAGGCCGCAGGCTCACTGGGGAAGGTTCTATCGGAAATGGGCTCTGCGGTCCAAACCTGGGGAGCTTGGGCCCAGGCAGTCAAAGTCGTCGCCAAAATACCCAATAGCAGGACCATGGCGCGCAGCGCTGAAAGAGGTACGCGGCGCGGCATCACTCTGACCCAGCACCGCCCAACAACACCCGCCACAGCAGATCGCATACCTAAACCTTTAAGGCGGCGGTTCCCGGTGCCGCATTCCGTTGCATGCTGGAGCACGCTCGCGCGAATGATGCCATGCGCCGATCTACCGGTATGCAACCCGCCTCACAAAAAGGCTCCGGTGCCATTGAAATACGAACGTTGTTCGTGCACCGTCCACTCGCCCCCTCCACATTGCATACCGGACGAGACCGATCACCCCATCAATGGATCGACAATCCACCCAAGGAGAGTTATGCGACGCCTGACCGCAACAATATTGACGCTGCTCGCTGTCGCGCCTGGAGCATCCGCCCAGGACGACGGCCGCCCCACCTCGAGCCTGAAGGTATCAACGCCTCAAGGTGAGCTGGTCGGGGAGTGGGAGCTTTCAATGGCCTCAGGAAACCTGTCGCAGTTCGGCGCTGGCACCGCGCCCGGCATCAAACCGACCAAGGTCGCTCAGGGCTCATCTTTCCAGTTGAAGGTCAAGCTCATCACCCCAAATGGCAAGGCAAAAGACGTCACCGGATCGTCCAAACTGATCTATCGACCGAAGGGATGCATGTCAGTGGCGGCGAGCGGTGTGGCCACGGTCTTGAAGACAGCACCCGCCCCATGGACCTGCAACGCCGGCGACCCGATTCCCCTCACCATCATCTACGCGGATGAGTCGACCGGCGTCGGCGCGGTGAACATGTACCTTTTCAGCATCAAATAGTGCAGGGGTCGGGTGCCAAGCCGACGGCCTGGCACCCTATCAAGTACGGCATTGGGCCGGTACGTGGCTGTTCTCGCCTGCAGTTCTTACGCATTGCCAGCGAATGGCATCGTTGGGCACGTAGCTGGGGCGAAGCAGCAGCGTCACAGCACCAGCCTTGTCGGTGGTGATGATGGTCAAGACCCCATCGCCCGCGCATTCCATGGACACGACATTTTGCGTTGCCGTGGTCATGTTCTCCACACCTCTACAAGCTGTCGCATCCAACGCATTGCGGTTGTTGATGTTCTCGCCGATTGTCACCTTGGCCGATGAGGCCAGGAACAGCGCCTCGGTGACCCTTGCTCTGACCGTGTAGTCCTGATATGCCGGCAACGCGATGGCGGCCAGGATGGCGATGATCGCCACGACGATCATCAATTCGATCAGGGTGAACCCCTTAATGCTTTTCACGCCCGTTCCGCCTGTCATCCCCAGTAATGAGAAAACAGCTAAGCAGGTTTCGTGCCAAGTAAGCGGTGTTGATCAGTCTTTGGTCACACGATTGATTTCGGCCAGGCTGGTAGTACCCGCAGCAGCCTTGACCAGGGCCGACTGACGCAGGTCATTGATCCCCGCCTTCTGCGCCGCCTCGGCAATCTGGATGGCGTTACCACCGGCCAGCACGATCACCGAGATCTCCTCGCTCATCGGCATCACCTGGTAGATACCCGTACGACCCTTATAGCCCTCGGTGCACTCCTCGCAACCCACGGGTTCGTACAGGGTAATACCGGCATCGAGCTGAGCCTGGGTAAAGCCCTCGGCGAGCAATGCATGGTCCGGCAGGTTTGCCGGCCGCTTGCAGTTGCCGCACAAGCGGCGGGCCAGACGCTGGGCGATGACCAAGGTGACCGAGCTGGTGATGTTGAACGGCGCGATGCCCATGTTCATCAGTCGGGCGATGGTCTGCGGCGCGTCATTGGTATGCAGGGTGGACAGCACCATGTGACCGGTCTGCGCCGCCTTGACTGCAATTTCAGCCGTTTCCAGATCTCGGATTTCGCCGACCATGATGATGTCCGGATCCTGACGCAAGAACGAGCGCAGCGCGGCGGCGAAGGTCATGCCGCGCTTGTTGTTCTGCTGCACCTGGTTCACGCCGGGCAGACGGATTTCCACCGGATCTTCGGCAGTGGAGATGTTGCGGGTTTCGTCGTTGAGGATGCCCAGCGCGGTGTACAGCGACACCGTCTTACCCGAACCGGTGGGACCGGTGACCAGCACCATACCGTAGGGCTTATGGATGGCTTCCAGGAACAGACGCTGCTGCTCCGGCTCGTAGCCAAGCTTGTCGATGCCCAGCTTGGCCGCGCTACCATCCAGAATACGCAGCACGATCTTTTCGCCAAACAGCGTGGGCAGCGTGCTTACGCGGAAGTCGATCTGCTTGGTCTTGGACAGGTTGAGCTTGATGCGTCCATCCTGCGGCACGCGTTTTTCAGCAATATCCAGCTGGGACATGACCTTCAAACGAGCGGCAATGCGCTGATTGAGCTTGACCGGGGCCTTCGCCACGTTCTTGAGCAGGCCATCAATACGGAAGCGTACGCGGTAGTCGTCTTCGTATGGCTCAAAGTGGATGTCCGAAGCCCCCTTACGAATGGCATCGACCAGCACCTTATTGACGAACTTCACGACAGGAGTGTCGTCACCCTTGGCGTCCACACCCGTATCAGTGCTACCGCCATCCTCGTCGCCCGTGGTGACATCCAAGTCCCCCATTTCATCGTCACCACCACCCAACGCCCCACCCAGGTTGTCGTGCTTGGACTGCCACTGCTCCAGCGTGCGCTTGATCTGCTCTTCGTCAACCAGAATCGGCTCAACCACCAAGTTGGTGTGGAACTTGATCTCATCAAGCGAATGGGTCGGATCGCTGGTACCCACAAACAACTTGCCGCCGCGTTTGAACAGCGGCAGCACGTGATGCTTACGCAGCAGCTCCTCGCTGACCAAGCTGATCGCGCTTTGCGCACTGTCGAACACACCCACGTCCAGCAAGGGCATACCGAACTCCAGCGCATTGGCTGCAGCCAGCTGCGCCGCCGTCACCAGCTTCTTCTCGGCGAAGTACTGGGGCAGCGGCTGCTTTGCCGCCGCCGCTTTGGCCATCGCATCGCGCGCAGCGGCCTCCTCAAGCACGCCATCTTGAACGAGACGGCGGGCGATCCCGGTGATGCCGACAAGATTGGCGGTGACGATGGCGTTCATTGATGGATTCCCCGGTACGTTCTTCAGACCTATAGCCTAACCTACCGCAAAAAAAACCCCGCATGTGCGGGGTTTCTTAAGCTACAAAACGCCAGCTATTAGCCGCGGCATTCAGCCGGGCGGTACTTGGCTTCCAGCGAACCGGTGGTGCAAGCCCAGGTGATGTTCGTAGCCGGCGGCTCGCCAACGGTCAGAGCCGGGGTCGGAACGAAGATGATGGTACCGCCGCCAGCGCGAGCGGTGGTGGTCAGCGTGATCTGGCCGCTGGCCCCTTCGATAATGACAGACTCGGTGCTATCGGTAGCTTCCGGCGGGGTGTAGCCGCTGTCAAAATCATTGCCGTTGGCAGCGTTCTCAACCACGCTGACCTTGGCAGCCGAGACCAGACCCATGCCTTCAGCAACGCGCGAACGGACGGTGTAGTCCTGGTAAGCCGGCAGTGCGATGGCGGCCAGGATGGCGATGATCGCGACGACGATCATCAGTTCGATGAGGGTAAAGCCCTGCTGCTTCTTCATTTGTACATCCCCTAGAGGTAGGTAAAAAACGGACACCGGAATCAGGCCTGACCGCTGGTGCGGTTGAGCAGGGCCAGTTCCTGCGGGTGGTTGATAGCAGGTTGCGTGCCAAGTGCTTGGCGATGCTCCCCAGCATTTCCCCGGCGCAATGATGGCAGCAATCTTCAGGAATGGAACCCCCGTCGCAGCAATTTGCGACAGAACCGGCATTGTGACGCCCTGCGTCACCTTGTGACGGCGCCGGTCCACGACCCAGGTCACGGATTGGCACCCCGGCGGGGATGCCACTCCGACCCGGAACCGGCTACCATTCGGCTGAGAAGCCCGCCTGGGGATGGCGCGGCTGGGGAGCCCTGTGTATGTCCGTTAGCCGTAGTGCAATCAAGAAAGAGCCCGTGGCGCGTAGCACCTCGGAGATGCAACCGTTTGTCTGGGAGGGGACCGACAAGCGGGGCGTAAAGATGAAAGGGGAGCAGGTGGCCAAGAATGCCAATCTGCTGCGTGCGGAGCTTCGCCGCCAGGGGATCAATCCCCAGGTGGTGAAGCAGAAGCCGAAGCCACTGTTCGGCTCAGCCGGTAAGCCTGTGAATGCAAAGGATATTGCGTTCTTCAGTCGGCAGATGGCGACCATGATGAAGTCCGGCGTGCCCATTGTGAGCGCCCTGGAAATCATCGGCAGCGGGCATAAGAACCCGCGCATGAAGAAGATGGTGGATGGCATCCGCACCGACATAGAGGGCGGCTCGTCCCTCTATGAGGCCATCAGCAAGCACCCTGTGCAGTTCGACGAGCTGTATCGGAATCTTGTGCGGGCCGGCGAAGGTGCCGGTGTGCTGGAAACCGTGCTCGACACGGTGGCCACGTACAAAGAGAACATGGAAGCCCTGAAGGGCAAGATCAAGAAGGCCATGTTCTACCCCGCGATGGTGATCGTGGTCGCCATTCTGGTGAGCTGCATCCTGCTGATCTTCGTGGTGCCGCAGTTCGAACAGGTGTTTGCGGGCTTCGGCGCGGAACTGCCGGCCTTCACCCAGATGATCGTGAACCTATCCAGGTTCATGGTGTCGTACTGGTGGCTGATGGGGCTGATCGTCGGCGGTGCGATCTTCGGCTTTATCTTCACCTACAAACGATCGCCCAAGCTGCAGCACACGATGGATCGATTGATCCTGAAGGTGCCGGTGATCGGGGCCATCATGAACAACAGCTCCATCGCCCGCTTCGCCCGTACCACGGCAGTGACCTTCAAGGCCGGTGTGCCGCTGGTGGAAGCCCTGGGCATCGTGGCTGGTGCCACAGGCAACAAGGTCTACGAAGAAGCCGTGCTGCGCATGCGTGACGACGTCTCGGTGGGCTACCCGGTCAACATGGCGATGAAGCAGGTGAATCTGTTCCCGCACATGGTGGTGCAGATGACCGCCATCGGTGAAGAAGCCGGTGCCCTGGACACCATGCTGTTCAAGGTGGCCGAGTACTACGAGCAGGAAGTGAACAACGCCGTGGATGCCTTGAGCAGCCTGCTGGAACCGATGATCATGGTGTTCATTGGTACCATTGTCGGTGGCATGGTCATCGGCATGTACCTGCCCATCTTCAAACTCGGTGCCGTCGTCGGCTAAAAGGTAACAATGGCATTTCTTGACCAGCACCCCGGCCTCGGCTATCCCGCCGCGGCCGGACTGGGACTGCTGATTGGCAGTTTCCTGAACGTTGTCATCCTGCGTCTGCCCAAGCGGCTGGACTGGCAGTGGCGTCGTGACGCCCGCGAGGTGCTGGAAGAGGAAGACATCTACGAGCCGCCACCGCCGGGCATTGTGGTGGAACCGTCACACTGCCCGCACTGCAAGCACAAGCTGAGCTGGTTCGAGAACATTCCGCTGTTCAGCTGGCTGGCCCTGCGCGGCAAGTGCCGGCATTGCCATGCACCCATCTCCATCCAGTATCCGCTGGTGGAGCTGGTCACCTGCCTGTTGGTGGTGGCCAGCGTGTGGCAGTTCGGCTTTGGCTGGCAGGGCTTCGGGGCAATTGTGCTCAGCTGCTTCCTGGTGGCCCTGTCCGGCATTGACCTGCGCACCCAGCTGCTGCCCGACCAGCTCACCCTGCCCTTGATGTGGCTGGGGCTGATCGCCAGCGTGGACAACCTGTACATGCCGGCCAAACCGGCCCTGCTGGGGGCCCTGGTGGGCTACCTGTCGCTGTGGTCGGTGTGGTGGCTGTTCAAGCAGATTACCGGCAAGGAAGGCATGGGCCACGGCGACTTCAAGCTGCTGGCGGCGTTGGGGGCCTGGTGCGGGTTGAAGGGCATCCTGCCGATCATCCTGCTGTCGTCGGTGGTCGGGGCCATTGTTGGCTCGGTGTGGCTGTATGCCCGCGGCCGCGACAAGGCCACGCCGATTCCGTTCGGACCTTACCTGGCGATTGCCGGCTGGATTGTGTTCATGTGGGGCGAGCCGTTGATTGACGGCTATATGAGAATGTCCGGCCTGCGCTGAGGACCTGCCGATGAGCCGGTTCGTGATTGGGTTGACCGGCGGCGTCGCCGCCGGCAAAAGTGAGGTCAGCCGGCGATTCGAGGCCCTGGGCGTTACCGTGGCCGACGCTGATGTGGCGGCCCGCGCGGTGGTGGTCCCCGGTAGCGAGGGGCTGCGGCGCATCGTTGCGCATTTCGGGGCGGGTATGTTGCTGGCGGATGGCCAGCTGGACCGCCCTGCCCTGCGCGAGCGGATCTTTGCCTCGCCGCAGGAGCGGCAGGCGCTGGAGGCGATTACCCACCCGGCGATCCGGCAGATGCTGCGTGAGATCTGTGAGGCTGCGCCTGGGCCGTATGCGGTGGCGGCGATTCCGCTGTTGACCGAGGCTGGGGGGCGGGAGCAGTACCCGTGGTTGAACCGCATTCTGGTGGTGGATGCGCCGGTGGCGGTGCAGCATGCGCGGCTGATGCTGCGCGATGGGGTTACGGCGGAGCTGGCGGATCGGATGATTGCGGCGCAGGCTAGCCGGGAAGCAAGGATTGCGCTGGCGGATGATGTGGTGGTGAATGATGGGCACCCTCAGGCGCTGGAGGCCGAGGTGGTGCGGTTGGATGGGGTTTATCGGGGGTTGGCTGGGATTGCGCGTTGACGCGCATGGCGCGTCACTACGCGACTACGTTTGGGCCCGCGAAGCCACGCAGGGCGTGGCTCTACGGCCGATCGACCAAATGACGGATCGATCAGGCCGCCGGTGAGAACTTCAGGGTGGCGACTACGCCGCGCGTTTCGCCGGGGCGCACGCTCACCTGCCAGCCGTACAGGTCGCACAGGCGGCTGACGATGGAGAGGCCAATCCCGCCGCCCTGCGAATGGCCGGCATGGGTGCCGCGGTAACCGCGTTGGAACAACTTGGCGGCATCTTCGGCGCTGAGGCCGGGGCCGCTGTCGGTCACTTCGACCTGATCGCCGGTCACGTTGACCCGCACCGAACCTTCCTGCGAATACTTCACCGCGTTGCCGATCAGGTTGCCCAGCGCCACCGAGAGCGCGGATTCGGGGGCGTCCACCACCAGCTCGCGGTCGCCTTCCAGCATCAGCTCCAGCGGCTTGCCGCCCAACTGGGCACGGTGGGCTTCCAGCAGCTGCTCGGCGACACGCCAGACGTTGCTGTTGCCCTGCCCGCGCTCGTTGCGCGACAGCAGCAGTAGCGAGCCGATCAGGTCGGTGCACTGCTGTTCGGCACGCTGGATGCGCTGCAGGCGCTGCAGCACCTTGGGGTCGAGATCCGGGCGGGTGAGCAGCAGCTCAGTCGCCCCGCGGATCACCGCCAACGGGGTGCGCAGCTCATGGCTGACGTCGGCGTTGAACTCGCGGTCGCGCTGCACCACCTCGGTGAGGCGCGCGGAATAGTCGTCCAGCGCCTGCGCCAGCTGCCCGACCTCGTCGTCGGGGAAGCGCGGAGCCAGCGGCTCGGGGTCACTGGTGCCGCCGCGATAGGCGCGCAGGCGTGCGGCCAGGTCCGAGACGGGCTTCATCACCTTGGACGCCGACCACCAGCCCAGCACCAGGGAGAGCACGCTGAACACCAGTACCGAAATGAACAGCGCGCGCTTGAGCTGCTGCTCTACGCGGATGCTCTCGGTCATGTCATAGGCGAGGAAGAACCACGCCTCGGGAGTCTTGCGCACGGCCAGCTTGTAGGAGAACGCCTTCCCGTTCTCCTCGAGGCCCGTCACGTTGTGGTTGCCGTTGGGCAGCTCGGCCCACTCGGGGCGCTCCTCGCGCACCCGGTCAAACTTGTCCGGCGTGTACACGAATGCGCGGATCTGCTGCACCGGCAGGTCGGGGCTGCGCGAGGGGTCGAACTGGAATCGACGCGCATATTCGTCGATGTTCCGATTCATCACATCCTCGACCAACTGGTTCTCCACCCGGGCCCGCGCCCAGTTGGTGGCGAACGCAAACAGCGTGGTCAGGCAGAAGCCCAACAGCACGAACGAGACGATGATGCGACTGCGCAGCCGGCGCCGATATGGCGCGCGGCGACGGCCCCCTGTGGCCGGCATTGAATCAGACTTCCGGCGCGGCGATGCGGTATCCGATGCCATGGCGGGTCTGGATCAGCGGCACTTCAAACGGCTTGTCCACCACCGCGCGCAGACCGTGGATGTGCACGCGCAACGAATCGGAATCGGGCAGTTCTTCGCCCCACACGCGGGTTTCCAGTTCCTGGCGGGTCACCACGGCCGGGGCCGCTTCCATCAGCGCCTGCAGAATCTTCAGCGCGGTGGGGTTGAGCTGCAGCAGCTTGCCCTGGCGGCGAACCTCCAGGGTGTCCAGGTTGTATTCCAGGTCGCCGGTTTCCAGCACCCGGGTCTGCACGCCCTTGCCGCGACGCGACAGGGCGTTCAGACGCACTTCCACTTCCTGCAGCGCGAACGGCTTGATCAGGTAATCGTCGGCACCGGAGTCGAAGCCGGCCAGCTTGTTGTCCAGCGAATCCCGTGCGGTGAGCATCAGCACCGGGGTCTGCTTGCGCGCTTCATTGCGAAGCTTGCGGCAGACTTCGATGCCGTCCATCCCCGGCAGATTGAGGTCCAGGACGATCGCGTCAAACTCGTGCACCACCGCCAGGTGAAGGCCGGTCACGCCATCGGCGGCGAAGTCCACGGTGTGGCCGCGGTCTTCGAGGTAGTCGCCCAGGTTGGCAGCGATGTCGCTGTTGTCTTCAATTACAAGAATTCGCATGTGACCTCTTACAGAAGGGAATGACCCGTGCGCTGCGCGTTGCTCATGTCTTTCTCAGCCTTGGCCTTGGCGCGTTCACGCTGGGCAACGGTCATGCACTGGGTCGTGGTGCGGTTGGAGCCGGTGGACTTCTCCCGCTTGCAGACCATACGGCTATCTTCGCGCGCCTTGGTCAAGAGCACGTTCACACGGGCCTGATCGTTGAATTGCTCCACCTTGACGCCCTCGGGCACCGAGGCCTGGTCGGGATAGCGTTCGGTGATGGCACGCAGACGCGCCAGCGTCTCGCGGACCTCACTACGCTTCTCGGGGGCCAGTTCAGAGTAGGTTTCGCCGTCGTTGAGCTGCAGCTCGATCCGGTCGATCTGCGCGATCAGCGGCTTGCCGCGTTCAAACACGGTGTCGCCGTCTGCGGCCTGCGCCGCGCCCACCACCAGCATCAGGGCTGCGGTCCCGGCAGCCAGAATCATTCGCTTCATTACAACCAATCCCTAGTTAGATGAACAGAATGCCGAATGTATGCCGGACGCGAAGACGCAGCAAGTGAGTTTTGGCCTAAGCAGCTCAGGGAAGAAAAAGGCCCAGACGGAAGCCGCCTGGGCCTGAAGTCATTCCCGATTACCGTTTTCTGCTGAGGAGGGCAGAGCTGCGGTCCGTTGAAGACTACGCCGGGGGCGATTAAACCCATGTTAAAACCGGCCAGCCTTCGCGAAATTTTTTCAAGCCTTTGATTTATTGGCCTTTTTGGCAACCACCTGGGCCGCCACGTGGTCGATGATGCGCCCGGCCAGGTCACCCTGGCAGATGCCCTCGATGCCTTCCAGCCCCGGGGTGGAGTTCACCTCCAGCACCAGCGGGCCGCGGTCGGAGCGGATCAGGTCCACCCCAGCCACCCCCAGCCCCAGCGCGCGGGCCGAGCGGATGGCCACCTGCTGCTCGGCGCGGGTGGCTTTGACGGCATCGGCACTGCCGCCGGCGTGCAGGTTGGAGCGGAAATCCCCTTCCTGGGCCTGCCGACGCATCGCCCCGACCACCTGGTCGCCCACCACCAGGCAGCGCAGGTCGGCTCCTTGGGCTTCGCCGATGAACTCCTGCATCAGGAAGTTGGCGTACAGCCCGCGCAGGGCCTCGACGATCCCGCGCGAGGCGCTGGCCTTCTCGGTCAGGATCACCCCCCTGCCCTGGGTGCCCTCGTTGAGCTTCACCACGTGCGGCGGCGGGCCCAGCATCGACAGCAGGTCCACGGTGTCGTCAGGGTTGTCACCAAACACGGTCACCGGCATGTCGATGCCCTTGGACGCCAGGATCTGGTGCGCGCGCAACTTGTCACGCGCGCGCAGGATGGCGTCGGACGGATTGGGCGTGACCGCTCCCATCATCTCGAACTGGCGCAGCACGGCGGTACCGTAGCGGGTGATGGACGCGCCAATGCGCGGAATCACTGCGTCCACGCCGGTGATCGGCCGCCCCTTGTAGTGCATGGTGAAACCGTCGGCGGCAATGCGCATGTAGCAGCGCAGCGGGTCGAGCACCCGTACGGTGTGCCCGCGCGACCGTGCCGCCTCCACCAACCGCCGCGTGGAGTACAGCTTGCTGTTGCGGGAGAGGATGGCGAGCTTCATCGGGGTGCGCGGAAGGGGAAAGCGCGCAGCATAGCGCGTGATCCGGTACCGGCGGATGACGGCTCAGCGGCCTTGATCATGTGCCGGCTGCACGACGAACGCATCGAGCGCACACATCTTTCCGTCGCGGAACTGCCAGACGTCGCTATAGGCAAAATCCGCGGGTGCGCCATTAGGCCCATCGCCCATGATCGTGCCGATGGCCACCACGTGATCACCCTCCGCGACCATGTGCCGCACCTCGAACTGCGGTGGCACCGCATAGCCCTCTTTCATCCACTCTCGGACCGCCTGCTTGCCCTGCAGGGTGCCCTCGCCCACCGTGGTCCAGCGGATGTCGTCCGTGCAGTGCGCAAGGAAGCCTTCGTTGTCGCCAGCGCGAACAGCCGCGTTGGCCTGTTCAAGGATGCTTTTGTGGTCCGCAGCGGTCATTAGAAACTCCAGGCGAAAGTCTTCAGGTCGAAGCTGACATGCTGCACGCCACAGAGTGAGAACGACATGCACTGACGGTCAACGAGACGCCAACAATCAACTAGCGGGAGCTTGGTGACGGGTTGCCTTAGTCCAAGCTCCGCCCTTCCGCCCTCCGCTGTTCATCCCTGACCTTTCCCATTGCGGCCTCCAAGCGCGCCCCAACGCGGGCGAAATTCCGGTGCATTCGCTCTTCAACCGATTGACGTTTGACGTACTGATCGATACGCCCCGTGGGATACCACTGGAATGCATTACCCATGCTGGCAAGCACTTCCTGCAGAGCTGCAACGAATCTACCCATGCCCCCCCTCTCTCACCGTTAGACCATGTGGATTGGCAGCGACCTGCATATAGGTCATTCCGCCACCGCAAAGAATGGTCACCATCAATGCGCGACGCCAGAGGGAGATGCGACAACACCGCTCTGTCGATAGAGCGATCAGGCGAGTGCAGTGCCGGGAATAGGAATCGAAATGACAGCCCCCTTCAGTCAAGGGGGCGCGCCGACAGGCGCGGGGATCTGGTGGCATGCCGCCACGCTCCATGGTTTGCCCTGCAAACCGTGGAGCGGGTGAAGGGAATCGAACCCTCGTCAGTAGCTTGGGAAGCTACAGCTCTACCATTGAGCTACACCCGCTTGGTGCCGGGGAATTCTATGCGCCCGGGGTCCCAAAAGGCAACGGGCGGCACCAGGCCGCCCGTTGCGCATCACACGACCAACGGTCGTGCGCGACCTGCGTGGATCAGAAGCTGCCGCTGAACTGCGCGAAGATCGTGGCGTCACGGGCGCTGTTCTGCGCGGCCGTGGTGCTGATGCCGATGTTGCTGTTCAGGCCGAACATCTCCATGCGCACGCCCATGATGGCGGTCACGTAGTCCTCGTCGAACTCCAGGCCGGGCACCTTGTACATGCCCACGTCCGGCATGGTCTGCAGCCAGGCGCTGGCCTGCTGGCCGTCCTCGAACTCGTGGTCCCAGGTGATCTGGGCGTACGGCTTGACGCTGCCGCCGTCGAAACGCATCTGCCAGCCCAGGCGACCCACGGTGGAGTCCACGTCCTGGTTGCCGTAGCCCAGCGCGGTGGCACTGAGGTTGGACTCGGTGTACGCATCCAGCTTGACCTTCTGCCAGATCACCGAGGCGATCGGGCCGTGGCGCAGACCGCCTTCGGTGCCGAACTCATAACCGGCGTTCAGCGCGGCGGTGAGGTTGCTACCTTCCGGCTTGCCGGTGTGGGTACGCTCGGCCGGGCCCAGCTGGACGCGACGGGTGACGTCGTAATCAAGCCAGCTGTAGCTGACCTGACCGTTCACCCACACCTTGTCGCCGTACCAGCCGGCGAACAGACCCAGGGTGGTGTCAGACTGGGTGAAATCACCCTTGCTGTTGCCGAAGTCGGCGTCCATGCGGCCGTAGCCGGCGAAGCCGCCGAGCACCATGCCGTCCTTCGCCCAATCCATACCGAACAGGCCGGCCGGAGCCAGGCCGTCGTACAGGTCGGCGTGGTCGTAGCGCTGCATGTCGCCACGCACGCCGCCCCACCAGCTCATGCCGTCGGCCGGACGGCCGCCCACATGCAGGCTGACCTGGTCCGCGCGCGAGCGACCGATGGTCTGTGCCGAATGGGTCAGGATCTGCTGGTTGCGCGGTGCTTCCAGGATGGACAGGGTGTACTGCCCCAGCATCTGGTGGGTCGCGGTGGTCGGGTGCACGCCGTCAGCGAACACGTAGTTGTTGGCCGCGTTCGGATTGACGTAGGCGGTCGGGTTGCAGGTCAGCGACGAGGCCGTGGTGCAGGCCGGGCTGGTGACGTTGACGAAGCCGTAGGTGGCCGGGCTGGCGACGATTTCCTGCAGGATGTGGAAGGTATCCACCGGAATCACCTGCAGGCCGGCGCTCTTCAGGCCGGCGAACAGGGCGTCGTTGTAGGCCTTGGCCAGTGCGGTGCCCTGCGCCATGCCCACCGCGCCGCCGGCGCGGGCGGCCGGGGTCAGGCCGATGTCCGGCAGGGTCGGCACCACGATGTACTGCGCGCCGGCGGCCTTCAGGGTGCCGACGATGCCGACCTGGTCGGTCACTGCTGCGCCGAGAGTGGCCTGCAGCGGTGCGCCGGCCTGGATGGCGAACAGGTCATTGGCCCCGCCCCACACGGTATACAGGGCATTGGCATCGGCCTTGCCGCCATTGGCCTGCAGGTATTGCTGGGTCTGGGTCTTCAGCGAGTACACCGGGATGGCCGGGGTACCAGCCGCCAGCACCTGGGTGGTGTCCACGCCAACGCGGGCACCACCGATGGCGTAGTTGTCACCGTTCTGGCCGTTGCCATGCGCAGTGGCGTTGGTGCCGTAGTAGTCGGCCACGTACTGGGCCCACACCCAGCCCGGGTTGGTGGTGAACTGACCGGTGACCGGCTGCACGGAGGCCGGCAGTAACGGACGGAAGTAACCCTGGTCAGTCAGGCTGTCGCCGATGAACACGGTCTTGGAATACGGGGACTGGGCCATCGCCGGCATGGCAGCCAGGGCGATGGCAACGGCCATCAGAGAACGCAGGGGACGCTTGCTCAACTGCATGTAACACTCCTTGGGGGTGGAAACGGCCGACGTACGCCGGCGCACGGTGCCATGGTCCTACTGCACCCCGGCTGTTACACGCTGCATTGCGGCATGGCACCTGTGGGAATCCAGCAGGAGCTCGCTAACGCAGGGCTTTGCGGCCGCCGACGGGGGCGGCAAGGGTACGCGGAAGCGTGACGTTTAGGGGACAATGGCGTCATGAACATCCAGCTCAACGGCGCACCCCGCCAGCTTCCGCAAAGCACCACCGTCCAGCAGCTGCTGGATCTGGAACAGTTGACCCAGCGCCGGGTGGCGGTGGAGGTGAATGGCGAGATCGTGACCCGGAGTCTGCATGGGAGTCATGCGCTGGCGGATGGGGATGTGGTGGAGATCGTGCACGCCTTGGGCGGCGGTTGACGGTTCAACGCAACCGGACAGAACCGGGTGGCTTGGGCGATAATTGCGCGCATGACTGCTCATGCCTCCCCCGATTCGCTGGTGATTGCCGGCAAGACCTATACGTCCCGGCTGCTGACCGGAACCGGCAAGTTCAAGGACCTGGAAGAAACGCGCATCGCCACCGAGGCGGCCGCGGCCCAGATCGTCACGGTGGCCATCCGCCGCACCAACATCGGCCAGAACCCGGGCGAGCCGAACCTGCTGGATGTGCTGCCGCCAGACCGCTACACCATCCTGCCCAACACCGCCGGCTGCTACACCGCTGAAGACGCGGTACGCACCTGCCGCCTGGCACGCGAACTGCTGGACGGCCACAACCTGACCAAGCTGGAAGTGCTGGGCGACCAGAAGACCCTGTATCCGGACGTGGTGCAGACCTTGAAAGCCGCCGAGCAGCTGGTCAAGGACGGCTTCGAGGTCATGGTCTACACCTCCGATGACCCGATCCTGGCCAAGCGCCTGGAGGAGATCGGCTGCGTGGCGGTGATGCCGCTGGCCGCGCCGATCGGCTCGGGGCTGGGCATCCAGAACAAGTACAACCTGCTGGAAATCATCGAGAACGCCAAGGTGGCGATCATTGTCGACGCTGGCGTGGGCACGGCGTCCGACGCCGCCATTGCAATGGAGCTGGGCTGCGACGGCGTCTTGATGAACACCGCCATTGCCGGTGCGCGCAATCCGGTGCTGATGGCCAGCGCGATGCGCAAGGCCGTCGAAGCGGGCCGTGAAGCCTTCCTGGCCGGGCGCATTCCGCGCAAGCGTTATGCCAGTGCGTCTTCTCCGGTGGAAGGAGTGATCGGCTGATGACCGACCCGTTCTCGAGCAGCGGTGCCAAGGCTCCGCCCAAGCCGTTCACGGTGAGCGAAGGCCGCCGCGAGATCCGCAGCTTCGTGCTGCGCCAGGGCCGCTTCACCCCGGCCCAGCAGCGCGCGTTCGACGAGCGCTGGCCGCGCTTCGGCCTGGACTTCACCGGTGAACCGCGCGATCTGAACGCCACCTTCGGCCGCGATGCGCACAAGGTGCTGGAAATCGGCTTCGGCAACGGCGCGGCGCTGCGCTTCGCCGCCCAGCAGGATCCCAGCCGCGACTACATCGGCATTGAAGTGCACGCCCCGGGCGTGGGCCGGCTGCTGAACGCACTGGCCGACGACAACGCCGACCACGTGCGCCTGTACCACCACGATGCCGTGGAAGTGCTTGAGAAGGAAATCGCCGACGGTGCGCTGGATGAAGTGCGCATCTACTTCCCGGACCCGTGGCACAAGAAGCGCCACAACAAGCGCCGCCTGCTGCAGCCGGCGTTCGCGGCGTTGCTGGTGCGCAAGCTGCGCCCGGGCGGCCGCCTGCACTGCGCCACCGACTGGGAAGACTACGCAGAACAGATGTGGGAAGTGCTGGAGGCTACCGAAGGGCTGGTCAACCGGGCTGGCCCTCGCGGGCAGGTGGAGCGCCCGGAGTGGCGGCCCCAGACCCACTTCGAGACCCGCGGCCAGAAACTCGGCCACGGTGTGTGGGACCTGCTGTACGACCGCACCTGACCTGAGGCAAGGACCGCCCCGCCATGGAAACCGCGCTGACGCTGACCAACGACATGAAGCTCGTGCTCGGGCTGGTTGGCTTCACGATGGCGATGTTCCTGTTCGAGCGCATCCGCGCCGACGTGGTGGCGCTGGTGGTGCTGGTGGTGCTGGGTGTCACGGGCCTGATCGCGCCGGAGGAAATCTTCGGCGGTTTCTCGGGTAACGCCGTGATGAGCATCATCGCCACCACCATTCTGGGTGCCGGCCTGGACCGCACCGGCGCCTTGAACCGGTTGGCGGCGTGGCTGCTGCGACGCGGGCACGGGGTGGAAACGCGGCTGCTGATGATGACCACGGCCATTGCCGGCCTGAACTCGTCCTTCATGCAGAACCCGTCGGTGATGGCACTGTACCTGCCGGTGGCGTCGCGGCTGGCGGCGCGCACCGGGCTGACCCTGCAGCGGCTGCTGCTGCCGATTGCCGCCGCCATCGTGATGGGCGGCGCGCTGACCATGGTCGGCAACTCGCCGCTGATTCTGCTCAACGATCTGTTGGCCTCGGCCAACAACAACCTGCCTTCGGGCCTGGCCACCATCGAACCGCTGCGCATGTTCGCGCCGCTGCCGATCGGCCTGGCGCTGCTGGTGGCATCGCTGCTGTACTTCCGCTTCTTCGGCGACCGCAAGCTGGTGGAAGAGGAAACCCTGGCCAACGACGGCGTCACTCCGGCACGCACCGAGAGCTACTTTGCCAAGACCTACGGCATTGAGGGCGACGTGTTCGAGCTGGTGGTCAGCGCGGAAAGCCCACTGGTCGGCATGACCCTGGGCGAGGCGGAAACGGTGCACGACGCGCCGCTGATGCTGGCACTGAAAACCGGCAACGACACCCGGCTGGCTCCGCCGGCGGAGATGCGCATCTGGGTGGGCAGCGTGCTCGGGGTGATGGGCAGCCGCCAGCAGGTCAGCGATTTCGCGCAGAACCAGTTCCTGCGCATGTCCTCGCGGCTGAAGCATCTGGGCGACCTGTTCAACCCCAGCCGTGCCGGCATCTCCGAGGCGGTGGTGCCGCCCACCTCGGAAGTGATCGGCAAGAGCGCCTCACAGTTGCGGCTGCGCAAGCAGCGCGGGATCAGCCTGCTGGCGATCAACCGCGACAAGCAGGTCATCCGCGAGGACGTGCGCAACGTCCCGCTGCGCGCCGGCGACATGCTGGTGTTCCACAGCATCTGGACCGACCTGGCGCAGGCTGCGAAGAGTCGCGACTTCGTGGTCGTGACCGACTACCCCAAGGGCGAGCAGCGGCCACACAAGTTCAAGATTGCGATGACCATCTTCGCGATCACCATCCTGATCGCACTCACCTCCAAGCTGCCGGTCGCGCTGACCCTGATGACCGGGGTGGCCGGCATGCTGCTGACCGGCGTGCTGCGCATGGACGAGGCGTACGCCTCGATCAACTGGAAGACCATCTTCATGATGGCCGGGCTGATTCCGCTGGGCTGGGCGATGGACAGCAGCGGTGCGGCGGCCTGGGTGGCCGGGCACACCATTGACCGCCTGCCGACCGGCATTCCGGTGTGGACGCTGGAAATCGCGCTGGCGCTGCTGACCACGCTGTTCTCGTTGGTGATCAGCCATGTGGGGGCAACCATTGTGATGGTGCCCATTGCGGTCAACCTGGCACTGGCGGCGGGTGGCAACCCGACCGCGTTCGCGTTGATCGTGGCGCTGTCGGCGTCCAACAACCTGATGACCGCGTCGAACCCGGTGATTTCGATGATCACCGGCCCGGCCAATTACACCCCGCGCGAGCTGTGGCGGGTGGGCGCGCCGTTGTCGTTGATCTACACGGCGGTGGTCGTGTTGATGATCAATTTGATGTTCTAGGCCAGGTAGACCTGGCCGTCGCGCACCTGCAACGCCACCGTACGCAGCGCATCACCCTTGCACGGCCCGGCCACGCACTCGCCATCTTCCAGCGAGAACGACGCCCCATGTGCGGCGCACACCAGATGCCCTTCGCGGCTTTTCAGAAACTGGCCCGGGGCCCAGTCCAGCCGACGGCCCGCATGCGGGCAGATGTTGAGCCAGCCGCGCACGCTGCCGCCCTGCCGATACAGCACGGCCGATTCGTAGTCGCCGTCCAGGCACACCTCGACTTCGGCGAAGGCACCGTCAGCGATGGCGTCCACGGCAATCAAGGGCGACGACGATTCGGCAGTGGACATGGCATTTCACAGCGGTGAGCGAGGCCGGAATTGTCGCATGCCTGACCGTCAGCTGGCCGGAAAATGAACGCAAGCCATTGATTTAAAATGCCAGATTGTCGCACTTAACGTATTTTTCACTCATGCCGCCAAGTGACCTCGGATACTGACCACCTGCTGACTTCAGCCGAATGACCGCCATGATCCGATTCCAGTTCAACCAGTTCCGCACCCTGTTCGCGCCGCGCAAGCCGCGCCATCCGTTGGTGCGCGTTGCGGTGGGCCTGTTGGGTCTGGCCATTCTGGCCGCGCTGGTGTTCGTGGGTGTGTTCGTGGGCGCGGCAATGATCATTGCCGGCGTGGCCTGGAAGCTGCTGGCCAGCCGCAAGGCGGCGGCGCGTGCGGGCGACCCGAAGATCGTGGAAGGCGAGTACCGCGTGGTGCGCAAGCAGGCGTTGCCGTTGTCGCGTTGAGGCCATTGGCGGTTTGAGGTTGTTGCGGACCGGCGGTCCGCCATACCATCGCGTGAACCCCTGCAACAGGACACGCGCGCATGACCGATGTAATCCCCACTCCTGAAACGCCCCGTATTCCGGTTGCCGGCGGCAGCACCTTCCCGGTGCGTCGGATCTACTGCGTGGGCCGCAACTTCGCCGACCATGCGCGCGAAATGGGAGCGGCGGTGCCAGCGGCAGATGACCGCGGTCGCCCGATGTTCTTTGCCAAGCCGGCCGACGCGATCGTGGTCGGCCATGACGACGTGATCCCCTACCCGCCCGCGACCCAGGACCTGCACCACGAAGTGGAGCTGGTGGTGGCGATTGGCCGTGATGCGCCGGCGGGCGAACTGCCGGTCGACCAGGCCGAAGCACTGGTGTTCGGTTACGGTGTGGGCCTGGACCTGACCCGCCGCGACCTGCAGGCGGCGGCCAAGGCCAAGGGCCATCCGTGGGACACCGCGAAGGGCTTCGACTACTCCGCACCGGTGAGCGAACTGGTGCCGGCCGGTGAAGTGGGCGATCTGGCCGCGTTGAACCTGTCGTTGGAAATCAACGGCGAGGTGCGCCAGCAGTCGCTGCTGGACCAGATGATCTGGAACGTGCCGGAGATTCTGCACGAGCTGTCCAAGCTGTGGGCCCTGCGCGCCGGCGACCTGGTGTTCATGGGCACGCCCAGTGGCGTCGCCGCATTGAAGCCGGGAGATCGCTTCAGCGCGCGCCTGGAAAACGTGGCCGAGCGCCACGGCATCATCGGCGGATGACATCGGCTGGGTTACCCTGCCTTGCCTTTTGAAAGCACGACTACAGGAGAAGCCCATGGGGATGCTGACTGAGTTCAAGGAATTTGCCATGCGTGGCAACGTCATCGACCTGGCGGTCGGTGTCGTGATTGGTGCCGCGTTCGGCAAGATCGTCACGGCGCTGGTCGACAAGATCATCATGCCGCCGCTGGGCTACCTGATCGGCCGGGTGGACTTCTCGGAACTGGCCTGGACGTTGTCGCCGGCCCGGGTGGCGGCGGACGGCACGGAGATTCCCGCCGTGGTGATCGGCTACGGCGATTTCCTCAACACGCTGGTCCAGTTCATCATCGTGGCGTTTGCGATCTTCATGGTGGTGAAGGTCATCAACCGCCTGGCCAAGAAGAAGGAAGCGGCTCCGGCGGCACCGAAGGAAGAAATCCTGCTGCTGCGCGAGATCCGCGACAACCTCAGGAAATAAGGTGTGCGCACCAACGGTGCGCACCTACCGGTAGGTGGCGCACCGTTGGTCGCCACGCCGGAATTGGAAAACAGCATCTTCCCGAACCATGACCTCCCGCCCATGTGCGGCGGGACGATGCTGCTACTCTCGGACGCTTCCGCCCCGTTTTGTGGAGTTCGTCCATGCGTCGCCGCGTTCTTGCCATCGCCTCCACCCTCGCACTGCTGGCCTCGCCGGCCTTCGCCGCCCCTTCGACCACCACGCTGCCGCCGGCCTCGCTGGGTACCGCGGCGCAGCTGCGCGAGCAGGCACTGAAGGACGACACCGGCTGGAAGGTGGTGGAATCGCTGACCACCGAGATCGGCCCGCGTATTGCCGGCAGTGAAGCCGACGCGCGCGCCGTGGCCTGGGCGGTGGCCAAGTTCAAGGCGCTGGGCTTCGACAAGGTCTGGACTGAACCGGTGGAGTTCCCGAAGTGGGAACGCCGCAGTGAAAGTGCGCAGGTGGTCGGCAAGCATGCCCAGCCGCTGGCGATCACTGCACTGGGCGGCAGCCCGGGCGGCTCGGTGGAAGCCGAGGTGGTGCGCTTTGCCGATTTGGCCGCGCTGCAGGCCGCACCGGAGGGTTCGCTGAAGGGCAAGATCGCCTTCGTCGACTACCAGATGACCGCGTACCGCGATGGCCGCGACTACGGCAAGGGCGGCGCAGTGCGTAGCAAGGGTCCGTCTGAAGCCATCCGCAAGGGTGCGGTGGGCTTTGTGATGCGCTCGGCCGGTACGGATTCGCACCGCGTGCCGCACACCGGTATCACCCGCTTCGACGAGGGCCTGACCCCGGTGCCGGCGGCCGCGCTGTCGGTGCCCGATGCCAACCAGTTGGCGCGTCTGGTCGCGCTGGGCACCACCCGCATCAAGCTCGACCTGGATTGCGGTTGGGACGGCAAGGCCACTTCGTACAACGTCATCGGCGAGATCACCGGGCGCAGCCTGCCCAAGGAAGTAGTGGTGATCGGCGGGCATCTGGATTCATGGGACCTGGGCACCGGCGCGGTCGATGACGGCGCAGGCGTGGCCATCACCATGGCCGCCGGCCACCTGATCGGCCAGCTCAAGCAGGCTCCCAAGCGCACCATCCGCGTGGTGGCCTTCGCCAACGAAGAACAGGGTCTGTATGGCGGCAAGGCGTACGCCGAAGCACACGCCAAGGACATTGCCCTGCACCAGGTGTCGGCCGAGAGCGACTTCGGTGCCGGTCGTATCTATGCGTTCAACACCGGTTCGCCGAACCCGGAAGGTTCGCGCGAAGCGACCCGCCAGATTGCCGAAGTGATGAAGCCGTTGGGTATCGAGTACGTGGCCGACAAGGGTGGCCCGGGCCCGGATATCGGCCCGCTCGCCGCCAAGGGCGGTGCCTGGGCGTGGCTGGCGCAGGACGGCAGCGACTACTTCCACCTGCACCACACCGCCGACGACACGCTCGACAAGATCGATCCGGCCGCGCTGGCACAGAACGTCGCCGCCTACACGGTGTTCGCGTACCTGTCCGCCGAGGCCGAGGGTTCGTTCGGCAGCGAGGCCAAGCCGACCACGCCGCCGAACGAATGACCGATCACGACCGGGCGGTTCCCCATACATCGGGGGCCGCCCGGGTCGGCACTTCCGGGCGGTACACCGGGTCTTTTCCACTACCCCGTGTTGCTTCGTAATCGCGCAGAGCCGCCAATGCCGGCTTCTGCAGCAGCAGCAACGCGATGATGTTCAGCCAGCACATCATGCCGACGCCGATGTCGCCCAGCGTCCACGCCACGGTCGCGGTGTTCAGCGCCGAATAGCTCATCGCGGCCAGGAAGGCGATCCGGAACGCGGCCAGCAGCTTCGGCGGCGGCCGGTTGCGGCTCAGGTACACCAGGTTTGTCTCGGCGGTGTAGTAAAGCGCCAGGATGGTGGTGAACGCGAACGGCAGGATGGCCAACGCAATGAACGAACGACCAAACCCGGGCAGCGCCGATTCCACTGCCTGCTGCACATAACGCGGCCCGGCTTCCAGTGCGCCAACGTTGGAGACGATGAACTGCCCCGTCTGCGACAGCGGGTCGTAGACGTTGTACGCACCGGTGGAGAGGATCAGGAACGCGGTGGCACTGCACACCACCATGGTGTCGATGTACACCGAGAACGCCTGCACCAGACCCTGCTTGACCGGATGTGACACGTCTGCGGCCGCCGCAGGATGGGCACCACTGCCCATGCCCGCCTCGTTGGACAGCACGCCGCGACGCACGCCCCACTGGATGGCCGTGCCGATCATCGCGCCGAACGCGGCGTCAGTGCCGAACGCGCTGCGCAGGATCATCACGAACATCTCTGGAACCGCGTCGACGTTGAGCACCATGACGATGCCCGCCACCAGCAGATAGCCGACCGCCATCACCGGCACCACCACCTGCGTGACCTGGGCGATCCGGCGCACGCCGCCGAACAGCACCAGGGCCACACCGCTGCCGATCACCGCTGCAGTCACCCAGCCCGGAATGGCCCACGCTTCGTCCACTGCGCTGACAATGGCATTGGACTGGGTGCCGGGCAGGAACAGCCCGCATGCCACCAGCGTGCTGAGGGCGAACAACACGGCGTACCAGCGCTTACCCAGCCCGCGCTCGATGTAGTAGGCCGGGCCGCCGCGGAACATGCCATTGCTGTCGCGCTCCTTGTAAATCTGCGCCAGGGTCGATTCGACAAATGCGCTGGCGGCACCGAGGAAGGCCACCAGCCACATCCAGAAGATCGCCCCCGGCCCACCGTAGGCGATGGCCATGGCCACGCCGGCAATGTTGCCCACGCCCACCCGGCTGGAGAGGGACATGCTGAGCGCCTGGAACGAGGACACGCCCGAACCGGAGCTGCGCCCCTGGGTCATCAGGCGCAGCATGTCCGGCAGCGCCCGCAACTGGATGAAGCGCGTACGGAGGCTGAAGTACAGGCCGACCAGCAGACACAGAGCGACCAGCACGGGGCTCCAGACCACGCCTACGACGTAGGTGACAATGGCTTCAATGTTCAAGGAACCTCCTGCGGTCAGAAGAACATGCCCAGCGCGATCTGCGGGCTGATGTAGCTGCCGGTGTTGCGGCCGGCCACGCTGAACTCGACGCCGGCGATCAGCCCGACGTTCGGCGAGAAGTGGTACTCCACCGCAGGGGCCAGACTGACCACGCGGGTCGCCGGCAGACGCAGTTCAACGCGCTGTGCGTTGCCGTCCGCGCCGGGCGCATAGCCGCTCAGGCGGCGGTCGGACTGGCGGCTGGCGGCCACTTCGAACACGCCCACCCAGCGCGAGCTGAAGCTGTACTCGGCGGCGGCGGAAACGCCCAGCAGCGAGCCGGGGGCATAGTTGCCGCGGAAGCCATCCGGAGTGCCGTACACGCTGTTGTCGTTCAGGGCGACACGTGCCGGAGCCGGGCTGGCGGTGAGCTGGGCGCGCCAGCGCAGCGGTCGATCGTTGGGCATCCAGACGACCTGCTGCATGCCGAGGCCGAAGCTGGTGCGCTGCACACCGTCACCCTGGGCATTGAGCGGATTGCCGCCGATGCGGTCATAGCTGCCGGTGGCATAGCGCTGGGTGACCGACAGCGAGATGGCCGGGCGGGTGCCGTCTTCGTTGGACTTCTGCAGTGCGTACTGGACCATGGCGGTGGTATCGCCGGCGCGGAAACCACGGCTGCGTTCGCCGGCGGCCTCCACGCGTGCCGCGCTGAGGTTGACCTGGGCGGTGACACGCTCGCCCAGACCGTAGGCGATCGGCAGCACCATCAACCAGGCGCTGCTGTCGGGGCTGTCATGGCGACGGCCTTCGCCATCGTAGTAGCGGTCGCTGTCGGTGCGAATGAGATAGGGCTCGACGTAGGCGTTGCCCTTGGGCATGCCGGCCGGATTCGGGGTGATCAGCGGGCCGGTGAAGTTGACGCCGTCAAGGGTGCGGCCGCTGGCCGAGGCCATGGCCGGAACGAACATCAGGGTGGCCAGGGCCAGGGGGATCAGTCGCGACATGGGTGCTTCCTGTGGTGTTGGAAGCTGCAATCTGCCGGGCGCTGTCGCGTTGAAAAATCATTAAATGTTCAAAGTTGGGGGTTCTGTGAACTTTGTGGGCAAGTT
Source organism: Stenotrophomonas oahuensis (assembly GCF_031834595.1). Classification (NCBI taxonomy): domain Bacteria; kingdom Pseudomonadati; phylum Pseudomonadota; class Gammaproteobacteria; order Lysobacterales; family Lysobacteraceae; genus Stenotrophomonas; species Stenotrophomonas oahuensis. The sequence continues at coordinate 665,602 of NZ_CP115541.1, forward strand.
GGTGTTGTTTGCGACAATGGTTGTCGCATTTGGGTGAAAGCAGACACGCATGGCGTGTCACTACGGGTGTCGGGCACAAAAAAAAGCCCGGTCGCAGAGCGACCGGGCTACCGGGATTCGTCACACCCCACGCGGTGAGCGACACGGACGGTCCGTGTTCCGGACAACGGTGCCGCACTGCGTGGGTGTCTCTCCTCACCTACGCAATACAGTACCGCTGCTCAGAGTGGCGCATTCAACAGTCGCGCCACCATCCGAAAACTCCGAATCGCCTGTAGTCACTGCTGAATGGCAGCAGTTGGTCACACCACGCGGGGCAGCGCAGCTGCGCCACCCCGGTCAATCTGATCAGCGCGACGCCTTCCGAGCGTCGCCTACCTGCGAATACCAGTGCGACAGCAGCACCGCCGTCGCCGAGGCCACATTGAGGCTTTCCACCGCACCGCTACCGGGAATGGACACCTGCAGGTCGCAGTCCTGCGCCAGGTCGCGGTCCATGCCCTCGCCCTCAGCACCCATCACATACACCAGCCGCGCCGGCAGCGTGCTGGCGAACAGGTTGTCGCCTCCTTCGACCAGCGTGGCCGCCAGACCGAAACCGGCCTGGCGCAGCTGCGCCATCGCCTGCGGCAGTTCGGGCAGACGCACCAGCGGCACCGCTTCCGCACCGCCTTCTGCAACACGCGCGGCGGCCCCGGACAGCGCCAGCGTGGCCCCCGGCGGCAGCAGCAGACCGGCCACGCCGAAGTGCGCGGCCGAACGCAGAATGGCACCGAAGTTGTGCGGGTTGCCCACCCCGTCCAGCCACAGGGCCAACACCGGCTTGTCGGCCGGCAGGCCGTCCAGCCAGTTCGCCAGTTCCAGCATCGGCGCACGCAGCACGTCGGCCACCACGCCTTCGTGATGGGTGGTGGCAGCGAGCTTGTTCAGGTCGCCCTCTTCCACCACGCGATAGCCGACGCGGTTGGCCACGCACCATTTCAGCAGCGGCTGCAGGCGCGGAATCATCGCTTCGGCCAGGTACAGCTTGCGCAGCGCCTGCGGGCGTCGCTCGAACAGGGCCAGCACGGCATTCAGGCCGTACAGGCGCAGCTCATCGTTGCCACGCCCGGGCGGCGTGCCATGACCACCGCCGTGCCCGCCGCCCTCACGCGGGGGCAGCGGGGTGGCGCGCGGCGGACGCGCCGACGGACGGCGTGCGTTTTTCCAGGGATCATTCACTACGGGACAGCTCCAGCTTGCGTTGACGCCAGAAGTCGGCGTTCTTGATGCCCAGCGCATCCGGGTCGAAGATCGGGTCCAGGCCCAGCTTCTTCTGCCGTTCGTAGTCGCGCAGGGCCAGCATCGCCGGCTTCTGGATGATGAAGATGGCAATGATGTTCAGCCAGGCCATCAGGCCCACGCCGATATCGCCCAGGCCCCAGGCCAGGGTGGCGTTGTGGAAGGCACCGAAGATCACCATGCCGATGATGCCCAGACGCAGCAGCAGGACGGTCAGCGGGCGATGCTTGTTGTGGTTCACATAGCTGAGATTGGTCTCGGCCATGTAGTAGTACGCCATGATGGTGGTGAAGGCGAAGAAGAAGATCGCCATCGACACGAACGACGCGCCCCAACCCGGCAGCACGGCTTCCACACCGGCCTGGGCGTAGCCCGCACCTTCCGGAATACCGGCCAGGCCCTGGAAGATCGGCGCTGCGCCTTCCACCGGCGAGTACACGTTGTAGGTGCCGCTGGCCAGAATCAGGAAGGCGGTGGCGGTGCACACCATCATGGTGTCGAAGTAGATCGCGAAGGCCTGCACGTAACCCTGCTTGGCCGGGTGCGAGACTTCCGACGCCGCAGCGGCGTGCGGGCCCGAGCCCTGGCCGGCTTCGTTGGCGTAGATGCCGCGCTTGACGCCCCATTCAATCGCCAGGCCCATCATCGCGCCAAAGGCGGCGTGGGTACCGAACGCGCTGTTGAAGATGATGCCGAACATTTCCGGCACGCGCTCGTAGTTGATGATCATGATGGCGAGGGCCATCAGGATGAAGCCGGCAGCCATGAACGGCACCACGATTTCGGCGAAGTTGGCGATGCGCTTGACGCCGCCGAAGATCACCACCGCCAGCAGCAGGGCCACCACGATGCCGATGCCGAGCTTGAGCGCGGCCACCGATTCCATGCCGAACGCCTGGCCATCGAGCGGCCCACACAGCGCGCCGCCGCGGCAGGCATTAATGATGCTGTCGGCGATGGCATTGGCCTGCACGCCCGGCATCAGGAAACCGGCCGCGATGATGGTGGCGATGGCGAACGCCATGGCATACCACTTCAGACCCATGGCCTTTTCAATGTAGTACGCCGGACCGCCTCGGTAGCGCCCTTCGGCGTCCTTGGTCTTGTAGATCTGCGCCAGGGTGCATTCCACGTACGACGTGGACGCGCCGAGGAAGCCCATGATCCACATCCAGAAGATGGCACCGGGACCGCCGAAGGCGATGGCGGTGGCCACGCCGGCGATGTTGCCGATGCCCATGCGCCCGGCCATCGACATGGCCAGCGCCTGGAACGAGGAGACACCGGCGTCAGACTTTTCGCCCTTCACGGTGAGGCGGCACATTTCCGCGAAACCGCGGAGCTGCATGAAGCGGGTGCGCAGGCTGAAGTACAGCCCCGCGAGCAGGCACACGGCGATGAGTGCCTTGCTCCAGATGATGCCATTGATGAAATGTACGGCTGCTTCCACGCGCTCTCTCCAGTCGGCGGAAAATAAAGGGCGTCCCGTCGGCTGGAAGGGACCGCCTTGATTCTCGCTGATTGGAGGCCCCACCGGTAGGTGCCAACCGTTGGTTGGCACCGTTCAGGTTAGGCGTGACCGCCTACGGACGGGGTTTCCGCTTCCTGCTTCTCCAGCTCGCGGGCCACGGCTTCGGGCGAGCGGGTGTACGGGGCCAGCACGGCGTAGAACGCCGGGACCACGAACAACGACAGGAACGTGGACACGGTGACGCCGAAGATCACCACGATGCCGATGGTGCCGCGACTGGCTGAACCCGGGCCGCCGGCGACCACCAGCGGGATCGCACCCACCACGGTGGCGATGGAGGTCATCAGGATCGGCCGCAGGCGGACCATGGAGGATTCGACGATGGCCCGGTGCACGTCGCGGCCTTCATCGCGCAACTGGTTGGCGAATTCGACGATCAGAATGCCGTTCTTGGCCGCCAGGCCGACCAGCATGACGATGCCGATCTGGCTGAACAGGTTGATCGTGCCGCCACTGACATACAGCCCCAGCAAGGCCCCGAGCACGCCCAGCGGCACGGTGAGCATGATCACCAGCGGGTGGATGAAGCTCTCAAACTGCGCCGCCAGCACCAGGAACACCACCAGCAGAGCCATGGCGAAGGTCAGCAGTACCGCGCTGCCGGCGTTCTGGTATTCACGCGATTCGCCCTTCCAGTCGATCTGGGCGTGCTGCGGCAGTTCCTCGCGGGCGGTCTGCTGCGCCCAGGCGATGGCTTCGCCCAGCGGGTAGCCCGGGGCCAGACCTGCGCTGATGGTGATCGAGCGCAGGCGGTTGAAGCGGTTCAGGTTGCCGGCCTCGGCCACTTCACTGAGGGTGACCAGGTTGGACAGCGGTACCAGTTCGCCACTGCTGGCGCGCACGCGGATCGCGGCCAGATCGTCCGGGGTGGTGCGGCCTTCGCGACCGGCCTGGACCAGCACGTCGTACTCCTCACCGTTGTCGACGAAGGTGGTGACCCGGCGCGAGCCCATCATGGTTTCCAGCGCCGACCCGATCGCAGTGACCGACACGCCCAGATCCGCCGCACGCTGGCGGTCGATGTTGACCCGCATCTGCGGGCGGGTCTCCTTGTAATCCGAGTCCGGCCCGACCAGGCCGGGATTGTCGGCCATGCGCGCCAGCATGCGGTCGCGCCACTGGGCGATTTCGGCGTATTCCGGGCCACCCAGCACGATCTGGAAGGGCTGCCCGCCACTGCGCACCAGCCCACCGCCGACCTGGGTGCGCACGCGCACGCCGCGCATCACATCCAGATGTTTCTGCAGGTCGGCCGCCACGTCCATGGTGTTGGTGTCACGTTCGCGCCACGGCTGCAGGAACACGCTGATGCGGCCGGTGTGCATTTCCTCGCTGGCCCCGAAGCCGCCGGGCACGCGTGGGTTGGCGCGGACAATCGGTTTGTCGTCGCCAACGAAGCCGCTGACGATCTGCTCGACCTGCTGCACCTGGCCGACGGTGTAGTCATAGCCCGCCCCTTCCGGGCCGTCGATCATGATCTGGAACGAGCCACGGTCTTCTGCCGGGGCCAACTCGGACGGCAGCACTTTCAACAGCAGCGCGCTGGCCGCCAGCGACAGGATCATCACCACGATGTAGATCCAGGTGCGGCCCACATGCGCATCGAGGAAGCGGCCGTAACTGGCCGAGACGCGGTCCAGGTTGCGGTTGATGAAGCCATGCAGGCCCTTCGGGGCCCGGCCGGTATGCGGCTTGAGCAGCTTGGAGGCCATCATCGGGGTCAGGGTCAGCGACACGAACGCCGACAACGCCACCGCCGCGGCCAACGCGACCGCCAGTTCGCGGAACAGACGGCCGGTGTTGCCCTCCAGGAAGCCCACCGGCAGGAACACCGCCACCAGCACCGCGGTGGTCGCGATCACCGCGAACGCCACCTGCGCGGTACCGCGCTTGGACGCGACCAGCGGCGGTTCGCCGAGGTCGATGCGGCGCTGCACGTTTTCCACCACCACAATGGCATCGTCGACCACCAGGCCGATACACAGCACCAGCGCCAGCAGGGTCAGCAGGTTGATCGAGAAGCCAAAGGCGTACAGCGCGATGAACGCGGCAACCAGACAGACCGGTACGGTCACCGCCGGAATCAGCGCCGCGCGGAAACTGCCCAGGAACAGCCAGATCACCACCAGCACCAGCAGCATTGCTTCGACCAGGGTGGCGTAGACGCGATCCACCGCGGCTTCAATGAAGGTGGTGTTGTCGAAGGCGACGAAGATATGGGTGCCATCGGGCAAGGTCTGCCCTACCCGCTCGGCCTCGGCGCGTGCGGTACGGGCCACGTCCAGCGAGTTGGCGGTGGAAGTCTTGACGATGCCCAGGCCGATGCCGGGTTCGCCGTTGCTGCGGTAGTAGGCGCGTCGCTCCGACGAGGCCAGCTCGATCTTGGCCACGTCGCCCATGCGCACGACATAGCCGTCCGCGCCCTTGCCGAGCGGAATGGTGGCGAAGTCTTCCGGCTTCACGTAGTTGCGCTCCACGCGCAGGGTGAAGTCGCGGTCGGTGGATTCCAGGCGGCCGGCGGGCAGCTCGACGTTCTCGTTGCGCAGCGCGGTTTCAACATCACCGACGGTGAAGCCGCGCGCGGCCAGCTGGTCGCGGTCCAGCCACACGCGCATGGCGTAGCGCTGGCGGCCGCCGATGCGGACCTGGGCCACGCCGTCAAGGCTGGAGAAACGATCCACCACGTAGCGGTCTGCGTAATCGCTCAGCTCCAGCGTGTTCATGCTGGAGGAGGTCATGTTGAACCAGATGATGGGATCTGCGTCACTCTCGACCTTGGCGATTTCCGGTGGGCGTGCCTCTTCGGGCATGCGGTCGGCCACGCGGCTGACCGCATCGCGCACGTCGTTGGCGGCCGCTTCGATATCCCGGTTGGAGGTGAATTCGATGCTGACCTGGGAGCGGCCGTTGGAGCTGCGCGCGTTGATGGTGTCGATGCCTTCGATGCCGGCCAGGGCGTCTTCGAGGACCTGGGTGATGCGGCTTTCAATGACGGCGGCCGAAGCGCCCGTGTAGTCGACCGAGACCGAGACGATCGGCGGGTCGATGGCAGGCAGTTCGCGCAGGGTGAGGCGGGTGAACGACATGATGCCGAGCACCACCAGCAGCAGGCTCATCACCACGGCGAACACCGGCCGCTGGATGGAGATGTTGGAGAGCTTCATCCGGCGCTGTCCACCGGTGCGGTGGCCTTCTGTGCGGGCGGCTGCGTCGGAGTGGCGGACGGGTCAGCCGCGGGAGCCGATGTCGGCCCGGCGGCGGGGGTGTCGTTGACCTTTAGGCCGGGGCGCAGCTTGCCGGTACCGTCAACGACGATGCGGTCGCCCGCCTTCACGCCTTCGCGGATTTCAACCACACCGGCGCGGCGCGCGCCGCTGACCACGTCGACGCGTTCGACGCTCTGATCGGCTTTCACGCGATAGACGAAGGACTCGCGGCCTACCTGGACGACGGCGATTTCGGGGATGACCAGCGCCTGGCGCTCGGGGCGGAACATGCGCACATCCAGCAGCATGCCGGGGCGCAGCGCGTGGTCGGCGTTGATGAAGTCGGCGCGCACGGTGACGGCGCGGGTACCGGGATCGACACGGGTGTCGATGGTGGCAACTTCGCCTTCAAAGGTGCGGCCGGGATAGGCGACGCTGGTGGCGGTGACCTTATCGCCCTTGCCCAGCGAGGCGAGTTCGGCTTCGGGCACCTGGAAGTCGACGTGCATGCGTTCGATGTCGTCGAGGGTGGCGATGACGGTGGTGGGGGTGACCAGCGAGCCTTCGCTGACCTGGCGGATGCCGAGCACGCCGGCGAAGGGGGCACGGACGCGGCGGTCGCCGATGTCGGACTTCATTTCCAACACGCGAGCCTCGGCGGCATCGCGGATGGCGCGCTGGGTATCGAGGGTGGCGCTGGCGACGAGCTGCTGGGCGGCGAGTTCGCGCTGGCGCTTGTACAGTTGGTCGGCTTCGGCAAAGGTGGCCTGGGCCTGGACGAGCGCGGCTTCCTGGGCCTGGCCACGCAGGGTGACGAGGGGGGTGCCGGCGGCGACCTGCTGGCCACTTTCGAAGTGAACCTTCTCGATGATCTCGCTGACCTTGGCGGTCACGGTGACGGATTCGCGGGCCTTGGCGGTGCCGAGGGCCTGCAGGGTGTCGTTCCACGCGGAGGTCTGCACCACCTGGGTGGTCACCGGGACCTGTTCAGCCTGCCGGCGAGCGGCCTCGTCCTTGCTGCCACAGGCGGCCAGAAGGGCCAGACCCAGGCCAGCGGCGATGCGCGCGGTGATGCGTACCAACATGCAGAACAACCCCAAAGATTCTACGACGGCCGAGTGTAGCGGCCGAGCCGTGAGGGCATATGTGCCAAGCGTTTACCGGGGCCTTCACGTCCGCGCGGTGACACCGGAAACCCCTTTCGTGCTGGGCTATGCGGGGCGTGTATCGGCGTGTGTCAGTGCGTGTCGCTTTGCCTCGGGTTGGTCGCTAACGGCGGCGTCTTGGTTGTTCCGTGCGGGAGGCTGCGTAGGGACACGCCATGCGTGTGCGGCCGTGGCCGGGGTCCATGAGGACACGCATGGCGTGTCCCTACGGCCCCGGCCAGATCTCAATACCGGTAATTCACCTTCAACCACGCCGTCCGGCCCGGCTCGTTGATCCGCACCGGATCCGCCGGAAAACCAAAATCCGCGCTCCCGGCCAGATTCAGATGCTCGCTGTAAGCGCGGTCAAACACATTGTCGACGCCGGCACTGACCGAGAGGCTGTCGTTGAACCGGTACGCCGCATTCAACGCAAACGTCGCAAACCCGGCGCTAGGCCCCAGATCCTGGGCCACCACATTGCCCTGCCCCGTTGCCACGCGATGCTGATGCGTGACCGCACGAACCAACGCCCCGGCACTCCAGCGCGCGCCCTCCCAGTTGGCGGTCAGCCTCGCTTCCAGCGGCGGCATCTGCGGCAATGCTGTGCCGTCGCTGCGGTTCTCGCCCCAGGCGTAGGCCAGGGTGCTGCCGAGCTTCCAGCCCTGCCCGACCTGCAGTTCGGCACCGGCTTCGGCACCGGCGATGCGGGCGTCAATGTTGCTGGCTTGGCTGCTGCTGCCCATCATGCCGCCGGCGCGGTAGGTAAACAGGATGTAGTCCTGGATGCGGCCGGCATAGGCGGAGACCCAGGCGTTGAGGCGGTCCGTTCGGTACTGCAGGCCGAGGTCGAGCTGGGTAGTCTTTTCCGGCTGGATGCTGCTGAACGCGTTGATGCTGCCATCGGGGCCGCTGTCGGGCGAGAACAGCTCCCAGTAATCCGGCATGCGTTCGCTGTGGCCAACGCCGGCATACGCGGTGAGTGCACTGCTGAGATCGCGCTCCCAGCGGAAGAAGCCGCTGCCGAGATCTTCGCGACGGGTCTGGCCCGAGGTGGGATTGGGCATGCCCATCATGCCGCCGCTGCGGCGCTCATCGGTGACCTCGGCACGGTCCATACGCAGACCGCCGACCCAGCGCTGGGCCGTGCCTTCGCGGAGGGTGATTTCACTGAAGACACCGCGTTGTTCAAAGCGGGCGTCGACGCTCCACGGCTGCTGGCGGTAGGTGTTGCGACCCATGCCGCTGCGGCTGCGGTGACGGCTGTCCTGGGCATCAACGCCGGCGACAACGGCAACGTTCTGCCAGCGCCATTCGGCGGCGACGCGGCCGCCGGTAGTGCGGCGATCGACATTTGCCGCCATTGGCATGGGCATGCTGCTGGCCATGTTCGGCTCGCGCAGGGTGTAGTTGTCCATCAGGTGGTCGGCGTCGTTGTAGTAGACGTTGGCGAGCACCTTGTCCCATGCGCCCGGCAGATTGTCCTTCTCGAAGCGGGCGGCGTAGCTGGTGCGCTTGAACGCCGCGCCGTCCATGCCACGTCCGGCATAGCGGGCGATGGCATCGCCGGTGCCGGCGGACAGCTCCAGCACGGTGTCGGCGTCGGGGGTCCAGCCGATGGCGACGTCGCTGTTCCATTTGCGCCATTTCGAGGGCACGACATCACCGTTGCCGTCTTTGTAGTCATCGGCTTCGGAGCGGTTGCCGTTGACCCGCACATAGCCCTGCGAAGCACCGGCGGTGAGGTCGAGGACCTGGTCGTTGCGGTTGCGCGAGCCGACCAGGGCACTGGCGTCGAGGTCGATGCCGGGGGCGTCGAAGCGCGGGGTGTCGCGCTCGAAACGCACGGTGCCGGCGGACGCACCGGCACCCCAGCGGACGCTCTGCGGCCCCTTGATGATGGTGAGGCGATCAAAGGTTTCTGGCGCGATGTAGGACAAGGGGTTGTCCATGCGCGAGGGGCAGGCACCGATCAGGTTGCCTTCATTGCTGACGATGTTCAGGCGCGAACCGAACATGCCGCGCAGCACCGGGTCGCCATTGGTGCCGCCGTTGCGTATGGCGGAGAAGCCGGGAACGGTCTTGAGGTAGTCGGCTCCGTCACTGGCCGGCACCGGTTGGCGCGGCAGACGGGGGTCGGTGACCCACTGCAGCGGTGACGACGGCGCGGCGGCGGTGACCACCAGGGTATCGAGGGTGCGGGCGTCGTCGCGATCGGCAGCGTGCAGCGCGGGGGCGATCAACGCCAGGGACAGGCAGACAGACAGGCGCGTCAGTGCGCCCGGGGTGCGGGAAGCAAACGTCATGTTGGAACTCCAGGAACACGCGGAACTGCACGCCGCCGGTGTGGCAGCGCGCAGCAGAAAAATCAGTGGGCGGTGTTCAGGCGTTCAGTGGAGGGCCGCGGGCGGCGTGGGCGGGCCAGCGCAGGCTGCGTGGCGTGGCGACGGTGCGCAGCACCGGGGGGGCGATGCGCGGCAAGGCCGGCAGCAGCACCAGGAGGACCGCCAGCCACGGCATCAGCCGTGACGCCATCATGCAGTATTCGCAGGCCTCACCATGCCCGGCGTGGGGGTCCAATGGCGGCGCGGGTTCGGCCGGCATCGCGTGATGCGCGTGATGCGGCATGGCATGCGATGCACCGTGATGCATGGCCGCGTGGTCGTGCATCGGGGGCGGTGAATCGGCGTCGGGCAAGGCAGGCATGACATGCGCCATGCCGCCGGGCATCAGCATCAGCGGATCACCGTGCGCCTGCTGCCAGCGGCTCAGCAGCGGAGCCAGCGCCATCAGCAGCGTCGCCACGAAGGCGAGCTGCAGCAGGAAGGCGTAGGGACGGCGACGGCGGTTCACCGGGGAATTGTAGCGACCGGGATGCGGCCGAACGCCGCGTGCGACCAAGCGTCGCAGGGTGTCACGCACCGCCTGGGCCGGCCAACGGCCGGCCCTCGTCAGACTGTAATCGTCTGGGTAAGAGATTCCCACGTAGGCGGCACCGGCCAGTTCGCCTCCTGGTTCCCATCAATCACCCGGCGCAGGTCGCGGGTGTCGATCTGCGGGGCCAGCACGTGTACCAGCTCCAGCGCGTAATCACGCAGCACCCGGTCGCGCGGCAACACCGCCCAGGCAATGCATTCATCAATCGGAGCCGGGGCGGGCCATGCGCGCAGGTCTTCATCGCTGGCATTGACCGCCATTTCCGCCAGCAGGCCCACACCCAGACCGGTGCGCACATAGGTCTTGATCAGGTCCGCATCCAGCGCGGTCAACGCGATGTCCGGGGTCAGTCCAGACGCTGCGAACGCGCGCTGCAGTGACGAACTGCCCCGCGTGGACGACTCGTAGCTGATCAGCGGCTGCCCGGCCAGCGCATTCAGGTCGGGCGCAGCACCGGGGCGGTCCAGCGCATGCCCACGTGGCACCAGCACCAGCCGCCGCCAGCGGTACAGCGGAATGGCCAGCCCGGCGGTGGGTTCGGCTCCGGCGGTGGAGATGATGGCGATATCGGCATCGCCCTGGCTCAGCAGGTCCAGCGCGTCGCTCTCGGCCGCCTGCTGCAGGTGCACGCTGACCTGTGGGTAGGCCTGCTTGATCCGCGCCACCGCCGGCGGCAGCACGAAGCGGGCCTGGGTGTGGGTGGTGGTCAGAATCAACTGGCCCTGGCTTTCGCGGCGCTGGTTGGCAGCGTAGGTCCGGATGTTGTTGGCTTCGGCCAGCACCGCGCGGGCGCGACCGATCACCTCCACCCCGGCCGGGGTCACGGCCTCCAGGCTGCGTCCTTTACGTACAAACAACAGGAACCCCAGCTCGTCCTCCAGCTGTTTCAGCTGCTTGGACAGGCCCGGCTGGGTGGCATGCACCCGCGAGGCGGCCAGGGTGATGTTGAGCTCGGCGTCGGCGATGGCGACCAGGTAACGGAGTTGGGTCAGCGTCATGGGCGTGCCGCAGGCAGGGAAAGGGACGGCATGACTGTAAGACAGTTGCCGTCACCAGCTTATAACCAAACGTTGTTTATGAAGGTAATCAGGTCATTTCGCGCGGTCATATGCCGGCGCTACGGTCAGCGCTGAGCCGCCCGGCCCCCTTACGTTTACTGTGGAGCATCCCATGGCCCTGTACAACTCGATCCTGGACACCGTTGGCAACACCCCGGTGGTGCGCCTGAACCGGATCGCCCCCGAGCACGTCACCCTGTATGCCAAAGTCGAGTCGTTCAATCCCGGCGGTTCGGTCAAGGACCGCCTGGCCCTGGCCATCATCCTGGACGCCGAAGCGCGTGGCCTGCTCAAGCCCGGCGACACCATCGTGGAAGCGACCTCCGGCAACACCGGCGTGGCCTTGGCGATGGTGGCTGCGGCACGCGGCTATAAGTTCGTTGCCACCATGGTGGAAACCTTCTCGATCGAGCGCCGCAAACTGATGCGCGCCTACGGGGCCAAGGTGATCCTGACCCCGGCGGCCGAGCGCGGCTCGGGCATGGTGCGCCGTGCGAAGGAGCTCGCCGAGGAACATGGCTGGTTCCTGGCCAGCCAGTTCACCAACCCGGCCAATCCGGCCTACCACCGCAACACGACCGCGGCGGAGATCCTGCGTGACTTCGCCGGCAAGCGCCTGGACTACTTCGTGACCGGCTGGGGCACCGGCGGCACGCTGACCGGCGTGGGCGAAGTGCTGAAGGTGGCCCGCCCGGAAACCCGGATCATCGCCACCGAGCCCGAAGGCGCGGCGCTGCTGGGCGGGGCCGAGTGGAAGCCGCACAAGATCCAGGGCTGGACCCCGGACTTCGTGCCGGACGTGCTCAACCGCGAGGTGTACGACCAGTTGCTGAACATCGATGATGCCCGTGCGATTGAGACCTCGCGCCGGCTGGCGGCCGAGGAAGGCATCTTCGTGGGTATCTCGGCCGGGGCCACGGTGGCCAGTGCGCTGGACGTGGCGGCCAAGGCTGAACCCGGGAGTGTGTTGCTGGCGATGCTGCCGGATACCGGCGAGCGCTATTTCTCCACGCCGCTGTTCGCCGACATCAATGAAGGCTCGGATGACGAGTGGTTGGCGGGTACACCGTAGAGCGGGGCTTGCCCCGCTGACGCGCCGACCATGTAAAGCAGCGGGGCAAGCCCCGCTCTACCCCCCACGCCCACCTTCACGGTGGGCGTTCTGGTTTCCGGGGCCGGGTCGCACGGCCTGAGACGGCAATGACGCAGTCTCTACCTGCCGCCGGTTACCGTGAAGCCAGGCAGCAATCCCCCCAGTACGGCCCGGCATCAAAAGGAGCGGCACGCATGAAGATCGAAGTGTGGCAGGGCGACATCACGACCCTGGAAGTGGATGCGATCGTCAATGCGGCCAACGAATCCCTGCTTGGCGGGGGTGGGGTGGACGGTGCAATCCATCGGGCTGCAGGCCCCCAGCTGCTGGCCGAATGCGCCGCGCTGCCAGAACTGCGCCCGGGCGTGCGCTGCCCCACCGGCGAAGTGCGTGCCACGGCCGCGTACAACCTGCCGGCCCGACACGTGCTGCACACGGTCGGCCCGGTCTGGAACGACGGCACCCGCGCCGAGCCGGAACTGCTGGCCAACTGCTACTGGAAGTCACTGCAGCTGGCCGAAAGCCTGGGCCTGCATTCCATTGCCTTCCCCGCCATCAGTTGCGGCGTATTCGGTTATCCGCTGCACCAGGCCGCGCACATTGCCGCCACCGAGACGCTGGCCTGGCAGCGCTCGCACCGGGAACCGCAGCGGATCATCCTGGTGGCCTACAACGCCGCCACGTTCAAGGCGTATCAGTCGGCCTTGGCCGCGCTGGGGCAGCCAGTGGACGTGACCGGGCCGTTACCGCTGACAGGGATGGGCATGGCGATGCCAGCCACCGCACCGTAACAGGGGCGACCCTATGGGGTGGCTGTAGAGCCACGCCATGCGTGGCTTCGCGGTGCCGGACGAAAAGCAGCCACGCAGGGCGTGGCTCTACGGGTGTATCCATTCACGGATACACCCACTCACTGAAGAACGGCTGCAACGAGCGCCCGGCGGCCTTCTCCATCGCACGCTGGAAATCAGCAGTCACCACCGAACGCCCATCATTCCCCTGCGTATAGGCACGAATCCCACGCCAGAATGCCTCCTCCCCCAGTTCCGCACGCAGCAGATGCAGCACATACGCCCCCTTCTGGTACACCACCGCTCGATCATCCGCGGTCGGCGCGTTCCAGTCCGGGTACACCAGCGGGCGGTCTGCGCCTTTCGCGCGCAATGACTCCACCCGCTCGCGCCACGCCTTGATCTTCGCCTGGTACGCCGCCTCGCCCTGCGCATGCTGCAGGTACGCAGCGGTCATGAAGTTGGCCATTCCCTCGTTGAGCCAGAAGTGCTCCCAACCCGCACACGTCACCCGGTTGCCCCACCACTGGTGCGCCACTTCGTGCGCGATCAGCGCGATCTGATCCGGGTCACCGAGTACCTCGGCACCGTACGCCTCGGACATCACTGAAACCCCGGCCATTTCCTGGCCGATGGTGCGTGCCACCAGTACCTGGCTGTAGTCGCCTTGAAAGGGCAACCCTGCCTTGTCGGCGAAGAAATCGAGCATGTCGCCGGTGCGGGCGAAGATCTGTTTCAGCTGTTGTGGTGATCGGTTCACCGAGAGCAGATGCAGCGTGTTCTTGCCGTACGGCACGGTGGCCTGCTGATAACGCCCTGCGGCCAAGCCGTACACGTAGGCCGGCATCGGCGACGCCAGCATCCAGCGGTGCTCTACCCGTCCGTCCGGCAGCGTGCGCGATGGCAGCGCGCGGCCCGTGCCTGCGGCCTTCAGTTCTGGCGGCAGGGTCAACGACAGCGTGAGGGTTGCCCGTTCGTCGGGGGCATCCACCGACGGCATCCATTGGCTGGTGGAGAAGACGGTGTAGACCTCGTCGCGGTCCGGGGCGAACTCGAGACCGAATGGAGGTGCGCCCTCATAGTGGAGTTGCAGCGTGGTCGGTGCGTCCGTGGGCGCGGGTTGGTCCAGGGTGATGCGCAGGCGGCCGTCGTGTTGATTGAAGGCCAAGGCACGGTTGTTGTGGGCGACCGAGGTGACGTTCAGTTCGCCGCTGTCGAGGACCACTGCGGTGACGTCTTTGTCGGTGGCCTTCAGGGTTATCGACATCTGTCCGGTTACGCGCTCGCCCGCAATGTCGGGGACCAGTGCGACGTCGTAGTGAAGGATGTCTACGGCGCGGTCATTTGAGGCCAATGCCGGCATTGATGGAAGCAGGAGCGCAGCGATCAGCCAGGGGCGCATGGGGAATCCGTTCGGAGTGCGAGATTCGGATCGTGACAGATGTGGTCGGGTGTTGTGGGTAATGCGCAAACGGCAGCCGGGCAAGCCCGGCTCTACGTACGGATCCAAACCAGGAATGCCGTCAGCCGAGGGCATTTCGCGCACAAAAAATCCGGTGCTGGACGGGCCGGCACCGGATTCTTTGCTACTTCAGCGGGTCAGGCGTGGATCAGCCGTTCCACTTGCCCAGGGCGGCCTGGCCGTTTTCCTTGGCACGCTCGAACACGGTCTTCTGTGCGGCGGCGTAGTTGGCCTTCATGTCCTTGGCCCACAGCTTCAGTGCAGCCTGCTGCATGGCGCGGCCGTAGGAGAAGCTCAGCGGCCACGGCAGGTTGCCCATCTGGTTCATTGCGTTCAGGTGCGCGGTCGACTGCTCGTCGCCCTGGCCGCCCGACAGGAACACCACGCCCGGCAGGATCGCCGGCACGGTGCTCTTCAGGCACATCACGGTGGACTCAGCCACTTCTTCCACGTCGGCCTGCTCTTCGCAACCCTTGCCCGAGATGACCATCGAGGCCTTCAGGATGGTGCCTTCCAGCAGCACGTTCTGCTGGTACAGCGCGTCGAACAGCGAACGCAGCGTGGCTTCGGTCACTTCGTAGCAGGTTTCGATGTCGTGATCGCCGTCCATGATCACTTCCGGCTCGACCATCGGCACCAGGCCACATTCCTGGCACAGCGCTGCATAGCGGGCCAGCGCGTGGGCGTTGGACTCGATGCAGGTGCCCGACGGGATGCTTTCGCCGATGTTGATCACCGCGCGCCACTTGGCGAAACGCGCACCCAGCTTGTAGTACTCCTGCAGGCGCTCGCGCAGGCCATCCAGACCTTCGGTGACCAGCTCGCCCGGGCAGCCGGCCAGCGGATGTGCACCCTTGTCGACCTTGATGCCCGGAATCATGCCGTGGTCGGCCATGTACTTGGCGAACGGCACGCCGTCCTTGGTCGACTGGCGGATGGTTTCGTCGTACAGGATCGCGCCGGAAATGTGCTCGTTGAGCTTCGGCGTGGTCAGCAGCAGCTCGCGGTAGGCGCGACGGTTCTCTTCGGTGTTCTCGATGCCCACGCTGGCAAAGCGCTTGGCGATGGTACCGGTGGATTCGTCGATGGCGATGATGCCCTTGCCGGGGGCGACCATGGCCTGGGCGGTTTCAGCCAGCTGTTCGATGCTCATGTATTTCCTGTGGCGGGTGCGGGAAAACCGCAATTATAGACCCGCCCTTCCCTGAACTGGCTGTCCACGGAGTCTGGAAACGCTTTCAGCCGGGCATGGCCCGGCTCTACCGTTGCATCAGCCGGTCAAGCGCGGCTCTACATCCGGGTTGCATGCGGCGGGTAGTGCCGGCCGGTGGCCGGCAACCCCATAAACGCAATCGAACCGTTACAGGTCGCCCAGGCCGCTGGCGCGGCCGTCTTCGCCCACTTCCAGCAGGCGAAGGGTGTTGGTCGCACCGTGGGTTTCCATGTGCTCGCCGCTGGTGAACACCACGCGGTCGCCTGCCTGCAGGCGATCCGCTTCCACCAGCAGGCGGATGCTGCCGCGCGCCGCTTCACGCGGGGTCAGGCCGCGGCTGTCGAAGTTGATCGGGAACACGTCGCGCATCAGCGCCATCTGCCGGCGTGCGCCGTCGTGGCGGGTCACCGCAAACACCGGGGCCGAGGCACGGAAGCGCGACAGGTAGCGCGCGGTGCCACCGGATTCGGTCATCGCCACGATGGCGCGTACGCCCACGTGCTGGGACAGGAACATGGTGGCCATGGCGATGGCCTGGTCAGCACGCTCCAGATTGCGCGGCGAGGCACCGAAGTCGGTTTCGGTCTGGAACTGACGCTCTGCACCCAGGCAGATGCGCGCCATTGCTTCGACCGCCTTGACCGGGTACGCACCGGCTGCGGTTTCGGCCGACAGCATCACCGCGTCGGTACCGTCGATCACCGAGTTGGCGACGTCCAGCACTTCGGCGCGGGTCGGAATCGGGCTTTCGACCATCGACTGCAGCATCTGCGTGGCGGTAATCACCACCTTGTTCTGCGCCAGCGAGGCCTTGATGATCTTCTTCTGCAGGCCCGGCAGCTCGGCGTCGCCAATTTCCACGCCCAGGTCGCCACGCGCCACCATCACCACGTCGCTGGCATCGACGATCTCTTCCAGATTCTCGATGGCTTCAGTGCGCTCGATCTTCGACACCAGCGCCGCATCGCAGCCGTGCTGCTGGGCGATGGCACGCGCATCGTTCATGTCCTGCGCGTTGCGGCAGAACGAGACGGCGATGAAGTCCACGCCGATCTTGGCGACGATGCCGATCAGTTCCTTGTCGCGTTCGGTCAGCGCGCCCAGCGACAGGCCACCGCCCTGCTTGTTCAGACCCTTGCGGTCGGACAGCACGCCGTCGTTGAGCACGGTGTTGATGATGCGTTCGCCCTGCACTTCCACCACCTGCAGCTGCATCAGACCGTCGTCGAGCAGCAGCACGTCGCCCGGACCCACGTCCTGCGGCAGGCCCAGGTAGCTAACGCCCACCTGGGTGGTGTCACCGGCCGGTGCATCCGGCGAGGCGACCAGGTCGAAACGGTCACCGGCCTTCAGCGTGATCTTGCCTTCGGCGAAGCGCTCGATGCGGATCTTCGGACCCGGCAGGTCGGCCAGGATGCCCACTTCCACGCCCACCCGCGCGGCAGCAGCACGTACGTCGGCGGCGCGCTTGGCCTGGCCGGACGGGTCGCCGTGACTGAAATTCAGCCGCACCACGTTGACGCCGGCGCGGAACAGATCCTCCAGCACGCCGGGCTTGTCTGTTGCCGGCCCGAGGGTGGCGAGGATCTTGGTGCGACGCTGACGCTCAATCATGGTTAAAGGGCTCCCTGGAAAGGATCAAAATTAGCACACCCTTCACGCCCCATGAATACGTTTACACCTTTGCGCCTGCTGGGTTTCGCAGATGTCCTACGGACAGTCCCGAAGGCCGGGACAGGACAGCGCGCGTCCAGCATGCGACATGCGGCGGCGTACGGAAATCAGGCCAGCAATGAAAGCAGCGCGTCCGGTGCCGCCGCAAGGTGCTGCGCACCCGCCGCCTGCAGCTCCGCCGCACCACCGAAACCCCACAGCACACCAACGTTGCGCATCTGATGATGCCGCGCACCCTCGATGTCCATGCGCCGGTCGCCGATCATCCAGCACTGCTGCGCCGGCAATTGCAGCCGACGCAGGGCCTCGGCCACCAACTGCGGTTTCTCGCTGCGGCTGCCGTCGATGGTCGCGCCGATCACGTCCTCGAAGCAGTTGCCGAATGGCAGATGCTCGACGATGCGCCGCGCATGCGGTTCGTTCTTGGCGGTCACGATCGCCAGGCGATGGCCGCGTGCATGCAGGTCCTGCACGACCTGACCGATGCCGGCGTAGACCTCGTGCTCGCGCCAGCCGACCACGTCGAAGCGCTCGCGGTAGTACGTGACCGCCTGCTCCACTTTTTCCGGATCATTGAACAACGGTGAAAAGCTGGTCCGCAGCGACGGACCGATCCAGCGCCGCAGTTCCTCCTGCGGCGGCACCGGCTGACCCATCTGGGTCAGCGCATGTGCCACGCACTGGGTGATGCCGACCGCAGAGTCGATCAGGGTGCCGTCGAGGTCGAAGAACAGGGTGTCGGATTCATGCCCGGCATGGGCTGCGACCATGCCGGGATGCGAAAGCGACATCAATTGCCCCGGGCTTCAAGCGCCGCCACGGCCGGCAGGGTCTTGCCTTCCAGGAACTCCAGGAACGCACCGCCACCGGTGGAGATGTAGCTGACCTGGTCGGCGATCTCGAACTTGTCGACCGCAGCCAGGGTGTCGCCGCCACCGGCAATGGAGAACGCCGGCGAGGAGGCAATGGCCTTGGCCAGCGCTTCGGTGCCATGGCTGAAGGCTTCAAACTCGAACACGCCCACCGGGCCGTTCCAGACCACGGTGCCGGCCTTGGCGATCAGCCCGGCGTAGTGCTGCGCAGTCTGCGGGCCGATGTCCAGGATCAGATCGTCTTCGGCAACCTCGCCGACCGCCTTCACCGAGGCCGGTGCATCCGGCAGGAACTGCTTGGCGACCACCACGTCGGTCGGCAGCGGAATGTCCGCGCCGCGAGCCTTGGCATCCGCCACGATCTTCTTCGCGGTATCCAGCAGGTCCGGCTCGTACAGCGACTTGCCCACCGGGTAGCCGGCGGCGGCGATGAAGGTGTTGGCGATGCCGCCACCCACGATCAGCTGGTCGACCTTGCCGACCAGGTTGGCCAGCAGCTCCAGCTTGGTGCTGACCTTGCTGCCAGCGACGATGGCCAGCAACGGCTGTGCCGGCGCATGCAGGGCCTGGGCCAGCGCGTCCAGTTCGGCCATCAGCAGCGGGCCACCGGCGGCCACCGGGGCGAAACGGATCACGCCATGGGTGGAGGCCTGCGCACGGTGCGCGGTGCCGAAGGCGTCCATCACGAACACGTCGCACAATGCGGCGTACTTCTTCGACAGCGCTTCATCGTCCTTGCCCTCGCCCACGTTCATGCGGCAGTTTTCCAGCAGCACGATGGAACCCGGTGCCACGTCCACGCCATCCACCCAGTCGCGGACCAGCGGCACATCGACGCCCAGCAGGGCCGACAGGCGCTGCGCTACCGGGGCCAGCGAATCGGCTTCGCTCCACACGCCTTCCTTGGGACGGCCCAGGTGCGAAGTGACCATCACCGCTGCGCCCTGCTCCAGTGCCCGCTTCAGGGTCGGCAGCGACGCGGTGATGCGCTGTTCGGAGGTGATGCGGCCGTTCTCGATCGGCACGTTCAGGTCCTGGCGGATCAGCACACGCTTGCCGGAAAGGTCGAGGTCGGTCATGCGGACGATGGACATGGGGCAGCAGCTCTTGTCGGAAAAGGAAAGGGCGCCGCGCACGGCGCGCAGCGCCCATTGTAACGAAGGCGTACCGACCAACGGTCGGTACCTACCGGCCAATGACAACCATTGGGTAACGACCAACGGTCGTTACCTACCCGTAGGAAGAAGCCGGTAGGTGACGACCGTTGGTCGTCACGGGACCGCCGATGGCTTCTGACGCAGCAAGGTCACCGCAAACCCGCCTACGATCAGCACACCCAGCACCAGCAACCCCCACAGCAGCCAGCGCTTCCAGTCGCGTTCGGCCTGCACCGCGGCGTCGCCGCCGAGCGGCTGCGCAGGCCCCTGAACCTTGGCCAGCGCGGGCTGCCACTGCGCTCCCTGCTGTTCGCGCAGTTGCGCCAGCACCGTGCCCACCGGCGCGTCGGTGCGTGCCGCGCGCACGCTGCCGGCCGCCACCGTGAACGGGGGCTCGCCCTGGCTGAGGAACACCAGCGTCTCTGGCTGGTAGCCCAGCTTCAGCGTGGGAGACTGCGCCGGCTGCCCCTGGGCAGCGGTGAGCTTCCAGTAACGGTCACGGGTTGGCACGGGCAGCGCCTGTGCCTGTGATTGCCGGCGCTGCGCGCTGTCCTGCAGCTGGTAGGCAACCCAGGGCCCCGCTCTTACCTGCCATGGCTGGGCGGGATCGTCACGGCTGAGCAGGGTCCACTGCACCACGCTGTTATCGGCCGTGGCGATATCAATCTGGGCGACCGGGAAGCGTCCGTCGAGCACGTACTCGAACTCGCCCGGTACGCCGGCTTTGCCCGGCAACGTACGCCATTGCCAGTCGATGGCCTGCAGCGTCGACATCGGTTCGGCCTGCACGGCTGACAGTACCGGCAGCGTGCCGTTGGAAGCGGGCAGGATGCGGATGTACTTTGCTTCGCGGCCGATGAAGATGCGGCGCTGCTGCAGGCGATTGCCGTCCTGCGCAAGGTCCACCAGCGGAACGTCGTCATTGATCAGCTGCCAGTTCTGCAGGTCGTCGCTGACGTCCACACGCACCCGCAACTGCACCGCCGGCCCGGACTGCCAGTCCAGCCGCAGCGCCTGCAGTTCTGCGTTCAGCTTGCTGGCATCCACCAGCCAGCCACCCGGCTGCGCGCTGGTGCCGGTGCGTCCCAGACGCGCTTCCACGCGGCGCACACTGCCGTCGGTATTGCGCTCGGTCAGCAACTGCAGGTCATCGCCGCCTGCACTGCCCTGCACAGGCAGCGCGAACCAGGGCAACGGCTGCAGCGGCGTGAGCTGCGCCACGGGTTGCTCGGCACTGAACAGCGCAGCGGGCAACGCCTGACCCTGTGCATTGAAGACCTGGATGTCCTTCAACTGCGGCGACACCGCACTGCGGTACTGGGCTTCGCCGAGCGTGAGCCGGTACGCACCCGCCTGCGGCGCAGACAGCTGCAACGGCCACTGCTCGCGATAGTCCTGGCGCGCGTCATCGGCCAACGCAAGCAGCGGCGCGGCCAACAGAAATAGTCCGGTCAGGACGTGGCAGACACGATTCACGGTGCATTCTCCACAGCAGATTCGGCGGCGCGCGGCGGAGCCGGAGCCAGGTAGCCGACGACCGTGCACAACAGGCCGTAGGCGATGAACGACGCAATGCCAAGCAGGTTGCCCAGATGCTGGCGGTCGATCAGCACCAGCTTGGCCAGCACCACGCCCATCAGCACCGCACCGACCAGCCACAAGGCGCGCTGGCCACGCCGCGAACCCCACACCCAGCTGATCACGCCCAGCACGCTCCAGACCACGGTCAGGCTGGTCTGGGCCAGCGTGGAGGACCACAACCGGTCATTCCATTCGACTCCGCCCCAGTGGTGCACGGCATGCAGGGTGATGCTGGTCAGGGCAGCAAAGCCCGCCACCGCCAGCACGGGAATCCGCTGCGCCTGCAGCTCCTGCGGAGCCTGGCCGGTCCACAGCCAGCGCGCGAGCAGGGCCAGCACTGCCAGCTGGGTCAGTTCCAGCGGGTTGAGCAGCGGCACCCATGGCAGCGGCGCGGCATCGCCCGCAACGAACAGGTAACAGCACCAGGCGAATGCCAGCGCCATGAACACCGTGCCCTGCAATGCGTGGCGGCTGCGATCAAAGCGCTCGCCCAGCGGCAGGGTCAGCCAGCGCCAACGCTGCAGCGACACCGCTGCCAGCAGCAGCCAGGGCAACAACGCCAGCGCCAGTGTCCAGCCCTGGGCCAGTTCAAAGCGCTCGGCCAGCCAGCTCGCGGTGAGGGTGAGCACCGTAGGCCACAGCAGCCACCAGATGAACTGCGCGGCCACCGCCGCACGCCCCTGACCGCCGCGCAGGCACCACAGGCTGCGGATGCCGAGCGCGGCAAACACCCCCCAGGCCAACGCCCCGTAGCCCGCGAATGGCTGCTGGTGCAGGTCCACCTGCCACAGTGCGACCGGGAACGCGCACAGCAGCATCGCCAGCGTGGTCAGCACCAGCGCACGGGCGGGCTGGCGACGGTGCATTTCGGCGGCGAGCCAGGCGGTGACCGCAACCAGCACCAGCATCGCGTCGGGTACGCTGCTGCGCGCGACGAAGCGGCCGATCTCGTGGCTGAAGGTCCCCAGCCACCACAGCAGGCCCCACAGGTAGTAGACGATGGCCGGTGCTTCCTTGTCGGCGTGGCGATAGCTCCAAGCGGAAGCGAAACCGGCCACAGCCAGCAGCAGCCCGCTCATGAAGGTCGGATTGGCCACGGCGGTGCCGTCGAAGCGCCAGTAATCGGCACCGACCACGAACGCGAACGCCGCGCCCAGTTGCAGCAGGGCACCGGCGATCTGCGGCAGCAGACGCTGCTGGCGCAGGCCCAGCCAGACCAGCCCGGCCCCTTCCAGCGCGAAGATGCTGGCGGTGGCCCGCGCCGACAGCGCCAGTGGCACCGCCAACGTGGCAAAGCCCACGGCCAGCACCGCATGGCACTGGCCCAGTGCGGCGTAGCGCTCGCGACGGATCAGCGCCCAGCCCAGGCCGGCGTACAGCGCCGCCAGCGCCAGCGCGCACAACGCCAGCAGCAGGCGGTCGTCGTGCAGCATGCCGGCCTGCAGCAGGAACGCGATCAACGGGGTGCCAAACACCAGGCTGCCGTCGATGAGGTCGCGTTTCTCCGCCGGCTGGCGGCGCGCGTACAGCAGCGGAATGATCAGGTAGAACGCAAAGAACAGCAGCAGGAACGGTTCGGTGCTGGCGAACTTGTCCGGCGCGTACTGCAGCACGCCCCAGAAGGTGCCGATACCGAAGGTGAAGGCGAAGCCGAGCAGGTTGAGCACGCGCCACGGACGCCACCAGGCGATGGCGAGAATGGCGGCGTTGAGCACGGCGTAATACGAGAACAGCGCCACGTGGTTGCCACTGCCGGTGGACAGCCAGATGGGGGCCATGAAGCCAGCCAGGATGCCAAGCACAGCCAGAGTGCGCGAGTTCTGCACCACGGCCAGCACGCCCAGGCCGGCGATCAGCAGCACGCTCAGTGCGAAGGCAATGCCAGGGTCGACCAGCCCATAGCGCTTGAAGGCGGCGAAGATGGTAAGCAGCAGGATGCCAATCGCCCCCCCCTGCAGCGCCAGCGCGAACAACCGCCGGCGCTCGCGCTGCACCCAGCCGAACACCAGCAGGCCCAGCGCACCGGCGGCAATGCCGGCCAGGCGCAGTTCGATGGGCGCATTGAGCCAGCCCTGGTCACTGGCGTACTTGAGCAATGCGGCGACGCCGGCCAGCAGCACCAGCATGCCGATCTTCACCGGCACGTTGCCTTCGGTGAACCAGGCTTTGACCGTATCGATGGCGCGTTCGATGACGTTCGGCCCCTGCGGGACGGCAGGTGCCGGCGGGGTGACCGGCGCGCGCGGCGGCAGCGGCGGGGGTGCGGCGCGGGCGGCGACAGGTACTGGCGTGGGAATCGGTTCGGGTGCGGGTGCCTGCGCCACAGGCGCAACCGGCATCTCCGACGCAACCGGGGCGCTGTCACGCCACGGCTCGGCCACTGGCGGTTCGGGCGCGGCCGCAGCCTGCGCTGCATAGCGAGCCTCTTCCAGCGCGGCTACGCGCCGGCGCAAGCCGCCAATCATTACCAAGGCCACCACCAGCAGCACGGGCATGGCCAGCAAGACCAGCACGGCCAGGACAATCAACGCTTCCATTCCACGTCATCCTCGATCAATCGCCGCACCCTTCCCCGAGGGTGGGTACCTGCGGCACGGGGTCATCCTACCTGATGTGCCGGGGTGGGCAGGGTGCCCGGTCGGGGCGGCGGGCTGCGATTGCGCGGGTTCCGTATCGCCGGGCGTTGCCCGGCTGCTGTTGGATCTGGGCGAACAGCCGGTGGTCTTCGGCTTCCTGGTTTGGCGGCTCGGGAAGGGCGTTCCGGGGGACGCTGCAAGTACGTCCATGTAAGCTCGATCGCCGCATCCATGCGGCTCACGCCCCCTCCAGCCCATCCCGAACCGCCATCGACAGTTCATCGGTGGCCATCGAAGATCAAGATCGACGGCGGCCCCTGTCCATTGTCATGCGTTACCGGATGTTGCCCTTTTCACGGCGATCGTCTGTCGACCGATCCCACCGGGGCATTTCCGATTCCACCGGCGCCGTTCATGGCTTTTGATCTTCCATGGCCACCGACCCTCTGTCTGGGGCGTGCCGGGGTGGGTTTGCGGGACCGTAGAAAACATGGATGTTTTCTACGAGCCCCCATGGAAGGGTTCACGGCGTGTCCCGCAAACCCACCCCGGCGCGCCCAAACATGGAAACCGATGACCGTCGGCTGTTCGCCCAGATCCAACCGCAGCCGGGCAGAGCCCGGCTCTACGTAAAACGGCGCGCCCCTTTTCAGGAGCGCGCCGCTTTTGACTTACCGACGAAGCGAATTACTTTGCAGCCACAACCTTGGCCATTTCCAGGCACTTGTTGGAGTAGCCCCATTCGTTGTCGTACCACGACACCAGCTTGACGAAGGTGCCGTCCAGCGCGATGCCGGCTTCGGCGTCGAACACCGAGGTGTGGGTTTCGCCGCGGAAATCGGTGGCCACCACCTTGTCTTCGGTGTAGCCCAGGATGCCCTTCAGCGCGCCTTCGCTCTGTGCCTTCACTTCGGCGCAGATTTCAGCGTAGGTGGCTTCCTTTTCCAGTTCCACGGTCAGGTCGACCACCGACACGTCCGAGGTCGGAACGCGGAAGCTCATGCCGGTCAGCTTCTTGTTCAATTCCGGAATCACCACGCCCACGGCCTTGGCTGCGCCGGTCGACGAAGGAATGATGTTCTCCAGGATGCCGCGGCCGCCGCGCCAGTCCTTGTTGGACGGGCCGTCAACGGTCTTCTGGGTGGCGGTGGCAGCATGCACGGTGGTCATCAGGCCGCGCTTGATGCCCCACTTGTCGTTGATCACCTTGGCCAGCGGGGCCAGGCAGTTGGTCGTGCACGACGCGTTCGATATGATCGCCTGGCCGGCGTAGGTCTTGTCGTTCACACCGTACACGAACATCGGCGTGTCGTCCTTCGACGGGGCCGACAGGATCACCTTCTTCGCGCCCGCATCGATGTGCTTCTGCGCGGTTTCCTTGGTCAGGAACAGGCCGGTGGATTCGATCACCACGTCCACGCCCACTTCGTCCCACTTCAGGTTGGCCGGGTCGCGTTCCTGGGTCAGGCGGATCTTCTTGCCGTTCACCAGCAGGTCGCTGCAGGACACGCTCACGTCAGCCTTGAAGCGGCCGTGCACGGAGTCGTACTTCAGCATGTAGGCCAGGTAATCGGGCTCCAGCAGATCGTTGATGGCCACGATTTCGATGTCATTGCCGAAGTTCAGCACCGCCGAACGCAGCACGTTGCGCCCGATGCGACCGAAACCGTTGATGCCAACCTTGATTGCCATGTTCACAAGCTCCTGCAGCCGCGACGGTGCGGCGCCGATGGAAAGGGACGCCATTCTAGCAAAGCCTGCCCCCCGGCGGCCCCGGCCCCGGGGCAGCTGGCTGACCGCCGGCTGAGCGGCCGGGCCGGATTGATCCGGATCAAGGCGGGGTGAAGCACGGCCGGGAAAACTGGCCCCATTCCACCCCGCAACGAGACACCCTCATGCGCAAGACCTCCACCCTTCTGCTGTCCAGCCTCGCCGTCGCTCTGTCGCTGGCCGCCGCCCCGGCCATGGCCCAGTCCAAGGGCGACTGGACCATCAGTGCCGGCGTGCACCAGGTTGCCCCCAAGTCCGACAACGGCACCCTGGCCGGCGGCCTGGAAGTCGATGTCGACAGCGACATCAAGCCGACCATCACCGGTGAATACTTCATCGCCGACAACCTCGGCATTGAAGTGCTGGCCGCCCTGCCCTTCAAGCACGACATCAACATCAACGGCCTGGGCCGCGTCGGCAGCACCAAGCACCTGCCGCCGGTGGTCACCCTGCAGTACCACTTCAATAGCCAGGGCAAGGTGTCGCCGTTCGTCGGTGCCGGTGTCAACTACACCACCTTCTTCAGCGAAGAGACCACCGGTGCGCTGGCCGGCGCGGACCTGAAGCTGGAAGACTCCTGGGGCCTGGCCGCCCACGCCGGCCTGGACTTCAAGGTTGCCGAGAACGGTTCG
Organism: Stenotrophomonas oahuensis; assembly: GCF_031834595.1. Lineage (NCBI taxonomy): Bacteria > Pseudomonadati > Pseudomonadota > Gammaproteobacteria > Lysobacterales > Lysobacteraceae > Stenotrophomonas > Stenotrophomonas oahuensis. Next base: position 691,581 of record NZ_CP115541.1, read on the forward strand.
CTGCGCGTTGACGTGCGCTGGATCGACATCGACAGCAAGGTCAAGTTGAACGGCGAAAAGATCGGCACCGTCAACATCGACCCGCTGGTGTACGGCGTGGCCTACGTCTTCAAGTTCTGATCGGCGGATCAGAACCGAACCGAGCAACACCCCTCGCAGCAAAGCATTTGCCCCGGCTTCGGCCGGGGCTTTTTTGTTCTGCTGCTGGCCAGATGCAGTCAAGAACGTCGGCACCGTCGCCCGCTAGAATGGGCCGATGAAAATCTCCTCCCTGCTCCGTGCCAGCACCGTTGCCCTGGCTCTCACGTTTGTTTCCACCGACGCCCTGGCCTGGGGCGCGCAAGGCCATCGCCTGGTGGCGCGCGTCGCCGAATCACGCCTGACCCCGGCCACCCGCGCCGAGGTCGACCGCCTGCTCGCCAACGAACCGGTACCCACCCTGGCCGGCGTCGCCCCGTGGGCCGACGAACTGCGTGGCAAGGACCCGGGCCTGGGTCGGCGCTCGGCGCGCTGGCATTACATCAACATGGGCGAGGACGATTGCCGTTATCTGCCTGCAACCCAATGCAGCAACGGCAACTGCGTGGTTGAAGCACTGAAGGCGCAGACCGCCATCCTCGGCGATCGCAGCCGGTCCGACGCCGAACGCGCGCAGGCACTGAAGTTCGTGGTGCATTTCGTCGGCGACATCCATCAGCCGATGCACGCCGGTTATGGCCACGACAAGGGCGGCAACGACTTCCAGGTGCAGTACAACGGTCGCGGCACCAACCTGCATTCGCTGTGGGACAGCGGCATGCTCAACACCCGCAAGCTGGATGACGATGCCTATGCCGCGCGCCTGAACAAGCTGCCGAAGCCGAAGTTCAACAAGCGCGCCAACATCACCGCCGATGCGGTGAGCTGGGCTGAAGCCAGCTGCCGGATTGCCATTGCACCTGGCGTTTACCCACCGAAGCGTACGCTTGAGGCGGGCTATACCGACACTTACCTGCCGGTCGCCGAGCGCGAACTTCGTCTGGCTGGTGAACGCCTCGCCGTGTTGCTCAACGATACGCTGGGGAAACGCTGAGGATCTGATCATGTCGCTGCACGTTGCCGCCTTCTTCCACCCCGACAGCCATACCTTCAGCTACGTGGTGCATGACCCGGCCTCGCTGCAGGCGGCAGTGATCGACCCGGTGCTGGATTACGATCCCGACACCGACGCGCCGGGTGAAGCGCCGCTGCAGGCGCTGCGCGCCCACATCGATGCACAGGAGCTGCAGGTGCGCTGGCTGCTGGAGACCCACGCGCATGCGGATCATGTGAGCGCCGGCCGCCGGCTCAAGCAGCAATGGCCGCAGGCGACGCTGGCGATGGGCGAAGGCATCACCCAGGTGCAGCGCACGTTTGCCCCGCGCTATGGCGTGGACGTGCCCGCCAATGGTGCGCCGTTTGACCACCTGTTCGTCGACAGCGAGCACTTCGCGCTGGGCGAACTCGATGCCGAGGTGATTGCGGTGCCGGGCCATACGCCGGACAGCGTGGCCTACCGGATCGGCGATGCGCTGTTTACGGGCGACTCGTTGTTCATGCCGGATGGCGGCACGGCGCGCTGCGATTTTCCCGGTGGCGACGCTGGGCTGCTGTACCGTTCGATCCAGCGCCTGCTGGCGCTGCCCGATGCAACCCGGGTGTTCATCTGCCATGACTACGGTCCGGGCGGGCGCGAGGTGGCCAACGAAACCACCATCGGAGCGCAGCGCGCGCACAACATCCATCTACGCGATGGGGTGAGCGAGGCGGAGTTTGTTACCACGCGGCAGGCGCGTGATGCCACCTTGGCCGAGCCGAAGCTGATGCATCCGTCAGTGAAAGCCAATATCCAGGGCGGCGCGTAGAGCCGGGCTTGCCCGGCTCTACGTCAGTGGGTCAGTGCTGGCGCACGATCTGCTGGCCCTTCACGATCTCGAAGGTAAAGGCATACAGCAGGCTGACCGCCACCGGCTCGACGCGTGCGGCATCACGGCAGTCACCGCGGTCTTCCGGCACCTGGCCCGCAGCGAAATGGCACACCGCAGCGGGTGTGAAACGCCACTGCGCCACCGCTTCCTGCGCCGCCTGCACCAGCACCGTGTTCTCCGCCGCAGCACCGGCCTGGCATTCCGGCCGGTCATTGAGCAGCACGCTGCGCTCGACGCGGCCTTCAGCGTTCACCACCACCTGCAGACAGACCTGGGTGGGAGCCAGCTCGCGACGCGGATCCCGCTCGCCCAGCACCGGCTGCGGCCCCCCATACAACTGCGGCATGCGATAGCCCTCGGTGGCACCCAGTTCGTACGCCGTCACCGCGCCACTCTCGCCACCAGGTGCCGCAGCCACCAGCCGCCGGTGGTCGACGTTCTCGCTGCGCGTGTCCACCGTGGTGATGGAGGGCTGGCTGGCACAGCCGGTGAACAGCAGTGCCGCCAGCAGCCCTCCCCACCTCATGGTGCGGGAGCCTCGTCGTTCATTTCGAACGTGACCGGGATCTTCAGTGCGGAGGCCACCGGCTTCCCCTCGCGCAGGGCCGGCTTGAACGTCCAGGCACGTGCCGAGGTCACTGCCGCATCTTCGAACACACCCGCCGGTGTTGCGCTCAGCACGCGCACATCGGTGACCCGTCCGTCCGCGCCCACCTCGACACGCAGTTCGACCTTGCCCGACACGCCCTGCTCGAAGGCAGCGACCGGGTACTTCGGTGCCGTGGTGTTGACCACCTGGGCCCCCACGGTTTCCGCGCTGCCGGCCGGGACGGGCTCTGCTTCAAAGCCGATCGAGGGTGTTCCTGCACCGCCCTGGCTGGCCCACGCCATGCTGCACAGTCCAACGCACAGCCCCACCACCACGACCTGACCAGATACCCACGGCAACGCCTTCCGCTTGTTCTGCTTCAACATGGCAATTCGCTCCTTCAACATCGGCTGGCTGCGCCAATGACAGGCCATCGGCGCAACCGGGTGGACCAGCTGCGCCTTGAGCAGCGTGCTGGCATAGAGCCGGCGCAATGCCGGATGGGGATCCACCGTGCGCGCATCACAGGCCAGTTCCTGGTCACACAGGAAGCGGCGCGTCGCCCACGGCAACAGCGGATGGAACCAGAACACGCAACGCAGCAGGGCAACGGCGAGGTTGGCCCAGTGATCGCGGTGGGCGCGATGGCTGCGCTCGTGCTGGAGGACGAGATCACGCTCGGTCGCGCTGAAGCGCAGATCGAAGTCCGGCCCGACGACGATGCGCGGGGCCATCACGCCCACCAGCGCCGGCAACCCGGGGTCCGCACTGGCCTGCCAGCTGCCGTCGGCACGTGGAGACAGCGGCCCCATCGCCTGCACGAAGCGGCGTTGCGCGCGAATCTGCAGTACGGCTACACCCAATGCCCCCGCCAACCACACGGCGACCAGCAGCGCGGGCCACAGCGGTGCATCGGCCGGTAGCAGCGGGGTGGTCAGCGCGTTCCCGAATGCGCGCACCGGTGCGGCGTCGATGACGGCCACTGCAGGCACCGGCAGCAACGGGGCCAGCAGTGCCAACGGCAGCATCCACCAGCTCCGGTACACCACTGCAGCGCCGCCCAACCGTTTCAGCAGTGGGCGCGCCATCGCGATCAGCAGCACCGCAATCGAGCCCCATGCACTGGTAAGCAACAACCCCTGCAGCAGATCAGTCATGGTCCAGCTCCTGGATCAGCTTCTTCAGTTCGGCGATGTCCTGCGCGCTCAGCTCCCCGCGCTGGCTGAAATGCGCGACCAGCGGGGCGACCCGGCCCGCAAACAGCTTGTCCACCAGGCCGCTGCTCTGCTCGGCCACCCAGCTCTGGCGCTGCAGCACCGGTGAGTACAGGTAACGACGACCGTCCCGGCTGGCGCTGATTGCGCCCTTGGTGAGCAGGCGGTTGAGCAGTGTCTTGATGGTGGGCTCTGCCCAGTCGCGGTCGGCCAGCGCGGCCACCACGTCATCGGCCCCAAGCGGATGCCGCGCCCACAGCACTTCCATGACAACCGCTTCGGCTTCGCTGATCTGGCTCATCATTTACATCCGTAATCGATAATTCGATTACGCCCGTAATCGGACCTGATGTCAAGCCCTCGTCAACACCGGATTCATGGGCGCGCTGCCACGATCTCAAAGAATTACACGTTGGGCAGGACTGCACTGGATGACCGATCACCTCACCGACCTGGACGCCGCCGTCGATTGGCTGCTGCAACGGGTGGATGGCCCGCTGCGCATCGGGGCACCGTTGGCGCTGGGCAAGCCGCACCGTCTGCTCAACGCGCTGTACGCGAGGGTGGAAAGCGATGCATCGCGGCCGTTGCAGCTGTACACCGCGTTGTCGCTCAACCCGCCGAAGCCGCCTTCGGGGGGACTGGAAGGCCGCTTCATGGCCCCGTTCGCCGAGCGTCACTTCGGTGCGGACTTCCCGCGCCTGGCCTATGCCGACGCAGTGGCGCGTGACCGTCTGCCGGCGCATGTGCAGGTGGAAGAGTTCTACATGCAGTCCGGCGCGCTGCTGGGCTCGTCACAGGCGCAGCGTGGCTACACCAGCCTGAACTACACGCATGCAGCCGACGCGGTGGCGCAGCGCGCGCCGCACGCCATTGTGCAGAAGGTCGCGATGCGTCCGGACGACCGCCGCTTGTCGCTGTCGTGCAACAACGACATCACCCAGGACACGCTGGACGCGATGGCCGCGCGCGGGCTGCCGCGCCCGCTGCTGATCGCCGAGATCGATCCGCAGCTGCCCTACCTGGGTGGCTCGGCGACGGTGGATGTGACCTTCTTCGACCTGGTGATCACCCCACCACCGCCTTACCCTGCCCTGTTCGGGCTGCCGCGCCAGCCGGTCAGCGACGCGGATTACGCCATTGGCCTGTACGCGAGCACGCTGGTACGCGACGGCGGCACGCTGCAGATCGGCATCGGCACGCTGGCGGATGCGATCAGCCACGCGCTGGTATTGCGCCACACTGACAACGCACGCTACCGGCAGATCCTGCGGGCGCTGGATCCGGAACTGGAGCAGAACCCCACGGTGCTGGAGTGTGGCGGGCTGGAGCCGTTCGAGGTGGGCCTGTACGGCTGCAGCGAAATGCTCAACGAAGGCTTCCGCCGGCTGGTGCAGACCGGGGTGATCCGGCGCAAGGTGCACGACGACCTGTCGCTGATGCAGCGGATCGAGAACGGCAGCACGCTGAGCATCGACCACGCCACGCTGGAGGCGGAAGGCGAGTATCTGCACGGCGCGTTCTACCTGGGCTCGCCGGACTTCTACCAGTGGCTGCGCGACCTGCCGGAAGACGAGTGCCGGGCGATCGGCATGCGCCGGATCAGCGAGATCAATCAACTGTATGGCGGCAACGAGACGCTGGAACGCCTGCAGCGGCGCCATGCGCGGTTCTTCAATTCCTGCATGATCGCCACCGCGCTGGGCGCGGCCACGTCCGACGCGCTGGAAGATGGGCGGGTGGTGTCGGGTGTGGGCGGCCAGTACAACTTCGTGGCGATGGCGCATGCGCTGCCGGAAGCGCGCAGCGCACTGATGTTCCGGGCCACACGCGAGGATGCGCGCGGTCTGCAGTCGAACGTGCGCTGGAACTACGGGCATACCACCATTCCACGGCACCTGCGCGACATCTATATCAACGAGTACGGCATTGCGGATCTTCGCAACCTGACCGATGAGGATTGCGTGGTAAACATGACCGCGATTGCCGATGCTGGTTTCCAGGACAATCTGCTGCAGACGGCGAAGGCATCGAAGAAGCTGGCGACGTCGTTTACGGCGCCGGCGCGATGGCGTGAGCGCAACAGCGCGGCGGCGGTGAGTGCGACGCTGGCCCCGTTCCGTCACTCCGGCGAACTGCCGGACTATCCGCTGGGCAGTGATTTCACCGAAGTGGAGCAGCACTTGGTAAAGGCGCTGGGTTGGTTGAAGCAGAACACCACCACCCGCAGCGGCAAGCTGCGCACGGTGCTGGCGGCGTTGCGCCAGCCCGCCGGCGATGGCGATGTGGTGTATCTGCAGCGCATGGGGCTGGATGCACCGCAGACGCTCGGCGAGAAGATCGAAGCACGGCTGGTGCGCTTGGGGTTGGCGCGGACGGCTTGACTGCGTATCCCGGTGCGGCTGCAAACGTGACGTAGAGCCGGGCTTGCCCGGCTGCTGTTGGATTTAGGCGAACAGCCGGTGGTCATCGGTTTCCGTGCTTTGGCGTGCCAGGATGGGTTTGCGGGACACGCCGTAAACCCATCCATGGGGGCTCGTAGAAAACATCCATGTTTTCTACGGTCCCGCAAACCCACCCCGGCACGCCCCAGACAGTTGGCCGGTGGCCATGGAAAATGCCAGATCAACGGCAATGTCGATTTGGGGTCATGCGTTACCGGATGTTGGGGATTTCACGGCGATCGTCTGTCGACCGATCCCACCGGGGCTACGTGCGTTTGATCTTCCCTGGCCATCGACCATCTGTCGATGGCGGCTCGGGGTGGGCTGGAGGGGGCGTGAGCCGCATGGATGCGGCGATCGAGCTTACATGGACGTACTTGCAGCGTCCCCCGGAACGCCCGCCTCGAGTCGCCAAACCAGGGATGCCGTGAACACCGGCTGTTCGCCATAGACCAACAGCAGCCGGGCGAAGCCCGGCGACACGTAGTCAATCGAGTACGGCAAGCCAAACAAAAACGGCGCTCACCGTTGCCGGTGAGCGCCGTTGGGTTTCATGCAGGCAACGATCAGTTGGCCAGCTGTGCCTTGGCAGCGGCGACCACGTGTTCGGTGGTGATGCCGAAATGCTTGTACAGGGCATCCGCCGGGGCCGAGGCACCGAAGGTGTCGATGCCGACCACCGCACCGTCCAGGCCCACGTACTGGCGCCAGAAACCGGTCACGCCGGCTTCAACGGCCACGCGGTTGCGCACCGCGTTCGGCAGCACCGCTTCACGGTAGCCGGCGTCCTGGCGTTCGAACACGTCGGTGGACGGCATCGACACCACGCGGGTCTTGATGCCGGCCGCGTCCAGTTCGGCCTTGGCCGCAACTGCCAGGCTCACTTCCGAACCGGTGCCGATCAGGATCACGTCCGGCACGCCGCCTTCGGCCTCGGCCAGCACGTAACCGCCGCGGGCGATCTGCGCCACCTGCTCCGCGTTGCGCGGCTGGTGCGGCAGGTTCTGGCGGCTGAACACCAGGCAGCTCGGGCCGTCCTGGCGGGTGATCGCCGACTTCCAGCTCACCGCCGATTCCACCGCGTCGCACGGACGCCACACGTCGTTGTTCGGGATGTAACGCAGCGAGGCCAGGTGCTCCACCGGCTGGTGGGTCGGGCCGTCCTCGCCCAGGCCGATCGAGTCGTGGGTGTAGACGTGGATCGCGTGCGCCGGAATCAGCGCGCTCATGCGCACGCCGTTACGGGCGTAATCGCTGAACACCAGGAAGGTGGCGTCGAACGGAATGAAGCCGCCGTGCAGGGCCAGACCGTTCGCAATCGCGGTCATGCCGAACTCGCGCACGCCGTAGTACACGTAGTTGGCGTTCGGGTCGTCGGTGGCCACCGACTTGCTGGCCTTCCACAGAGTCAGGTTCGAATGCGCCAGATCGGCCGAACCACCCACCAGTTCCGGCAGCAGCGGCGCGAACGCTTCAATGGCCAGCTGCGAAGCCTTGCGCGAAGCGATGGTCGGGCCTTCGGCCTGCACCTGGGCAATATAGGCGTCGGCCTTGGCCAGGAAGTCTTCCGGCAGCTCGCCACGCGAACGGCGGGTCAGCTCTTCAGCTTCGGCCGGGAACTGCGCCGCGTACTTGTCGAACTGCTGTTCCCACTCGGCCTGGCGCAGAGTGCCGGTGCCGCCAGCGCGCCAGCCGGCGTAGATTTCTTCCGGAATCTCGAACGGACCGTAGTTCCAGTTCAGCGCCTTGCGGGTGGCTTCCAGCTCATCCTTGCCCAGCGGTGCACCGTGGCTGGATTCCTTGCCGGCCTTGCCCGGCGAACCGAAACCGATGGTGGTGCGGCAGCAGATCAGGGTCGGCTTGTCGAACTGCGCCAGCGCGCTGTCGATGGCCGCCTTGATGCTGTCCGGGTCGTGGCCATCGACGCCGCGCACCACGTTCCAGCCATAGGCTTCGAAACGCTCGGGGGTGTTGTCGGTGAACCAGCCTTCGGTGTTGCCGTCGATGGAGATGTGATTGTCGTCCCAGAAGCAGACCAGTTTGCCCAGGCCCCAGGTGCCGGCCAGCGAGGCGGCTTCGTGGGACACGCCTTCCATCAGGCAGCCGTCGCCCAGGAACACCCAGGTGCGGTGGTCGACGATTTCATGCTCGGGGCGGTTGTAGCGCTGTGCCAGCAGCTTTTCCGCCAGCGCGAAGCCGACCGCGTTGGCCAGGCCCTGGCCGAGCGGACCGGTGGTGGTTTCCACGCCGGGGGTCTCGTGGCGTTCCGGATGGCCGGCAGTCTTGCTGCCGAGCTGGCGGAATTGCTTGAGCTGCTCGATCGGCAGGTCATAGCCGCTCAGGTGCAGCAGCGCGTACTGCAGCATCGAGCCGTGGCCATTGGACAGCACGAAGCGGTCGCGGTTGAACCACTTCGGGTTGTTGGGGTTGTGACGGAGGTAGTCGTTCCAGAGCACTTCGGCGATATCGGCCATGCCCATCGGCATGCCGGGATGCCCGGACTTGGCGGTTTCGACCGCATCAGCGGCAAGGAAGCGGATGGCGTTGGCCAACTGGCGGCGGGTGGGCTGCGTCATGGTTCTGTCGGGGTAGGAGGCTCCCGCAATTGCGGGCGGCCTATTGTCGCAGCTCAAGCGCTTTCGCGCTTGGCTGCGGTCAGGCTTATGAATGGGCGGGGTCGGGCGCCTGGGGCTCGTCTTTTTCGCCCTTCGCCACCAGGGTGGTCAGGGCCAGATCGCCGGTCACGTTGAGTGCGGTGCGGCACATGTCCAGGAAGTGGTTCACGCCCAGGATCAGGCCGATGCCCATCGGGTCGACGCCGACCATGGCGCAGATCATCGCCACCACCGGCAGCGAGCCGGACGGCACACCGGCCGTTCCGATGCCGCCGAGGATGCAGACCACCATCACCATCAGCTGCTGGGTGATGCTGAGCTCCACGCCGAAGAACTGGGCCAGGAAGATCACAGTGACACCTTCAAACAGCGCGGTGCCGTTCTGGTTGGCGGTGGCACCCACGGTCAGCACGAAGCGCGAGACACGCTGCGGCAGGCCCATCTGGTCGGCCACGCGCAGCGCGGTCGGCAGGGTGGCGTTGCTGGAGGCGGTGGAGAAGGCCATCACCGTGGCCTCCTGGGTATCGCGGAAGAAGGCCAGCGGCGAGCGCCCGGACAGCCACACGGCGACGCCGTAGCTGACCACCATGTGCAGCCCCAGCGCCAGCACCACCACGCCCACATACGCACCGAGGCGGATCAGCAGGTCGAAACCGAAAATCGCGGCCAGGTTGAACATGAAGCAGGCCACCGCGTATGGAGCCAGGCGGATGACCAGGTTGATCAGGGTCATCGAGATCTCGAACACGCCCTCGATGCCCTTGCGCAGGGTGGCAACCTTGTCTTCCGGCGACAGCACCATGCCGATGCCGAACATCAGCGCGAAGAACATCAGCGACAGAATCGCGCCATTGCTGGAGGCAGCAGCCAGCACGTTGCTCGGCACGATCGACAGCAGCATGTCCATGCCCTTGGGCTGCTCGCCGATGTTGGCGACGATCTCGCGGCTGCGCTCGACGTTCTCGTGCAGCAGTTGCGCAGCCATGGCCGGGTCCACGCCGACGCCGGGCTTGAGCAGGTTGACCAGCACCAGGCCGATACCCACGGCCACACCGGACAGCACCACGGTGTAGGCCAGGGTCTTCCAGCCGATCCGGCCCAGGGCGCGGATGTCGCCCATCTCCGACACGCCCATCACCAGCGCCGAGAAGATCAGCGGCACGATCAGCATGAAGATCAGATTGAGGAACAGCCCCGACAACGGGGTGGTCACATAGGTCATCACCGCGCGGGCGGCCTCGGTCAGGCCACCGATGTTGCCCTCGAGGGCGTGCACGATCAGGCCCAGGACCAGGCCCAGACCGAACCCGATGAACATTTTCCAGTGCAGGGGGAGTTTCTGCCGGGGCGGCGTCTGCCCGGGAGTTGCGGCCTCAGTCATCGAGCGGTGTTCCTATGGTGATCGGACAGCTTAGCAAAGCCGGCAGGGACTGCCGGGCACCCCTCAACGGCCCGGGGGATACAAGGGTGCCAGCCTAGTGTGGTCGGTCGACGCCACATGCCGCCAGTGCGGTCCGTCATGGAAGGCCCGGCGCAGGGCCTGCCGCGCCACGGCCACGCCCCCGCCGTCCCGGCTCCAGCGCGCGGCCTGCATGGCCTGCAGGGCCTGGCGTTGGTCGGGTTCAGCCAGCGCCGCCAGCACGTCGTCCAGCCCGCGCAGCCCGCCCATGCCGGCCAAGGTGGCGATCACCTCGTCCAGGCTGCCGGTATCCAGATGCTGGCGCAGCTGCGCCAGCGTGGGTGCCCGCCGCGTCCCAGCTGGGGGCGTGGTGGCGCTGGCCACCGGCTGCCGGCGGCGACGCCACCCCCATGCCAGGGTCAGCAGCCACAACAGCGCGAACCCACCCGCTGCGGCAATCCAGCCCCAGGGCCGGGCCGGTGCGGCCGCCGGCAACGCAGGCGATCCGGTGCCGCTTTCGCCGTCTGGCAGGGCCTCGCGGGTGTCCTGCGGCGGCGGGGTGGCCGGAGCCGCGCTGCTGCCCTGCCCCACGTTGAGGGTCAAGTCCGGCAGCGTGGCGGTCTGCGCCTGGGCGTTGCGCACATCCCACCACGGCATGCGCAGGCCGGGCACCACCAAGGTGCCGGGCTGGCGCGGGACGATCGCATAGCGGCGCGTCAGCTTCAGCTGCGGGGTGCTGCCGTTGAAGCTCTCGTCGTACTGCGCCGGTTCGGCGAACACCTGCGCATCGGCGCCGGCGTCAATCTCCGGCAACTCCGGGAACTGCGCGCGGGTGGCCCCGTCCGCGACGGCCTCGACCACGACAGTCACCGCTTCTCCGGCGCGAGCCCGCGTGGGTGCGGCGGTGTAGCGCAGGCGCAGGTCATGCAGCGGCAACCACGGCTGCGGCGCTGCGGCCGGCTGCGGCTGCACCTGCAGCGGCTGGTCCGGGGCGGTGGCGCGGAGGCGGCCGTTGCCGCCGCCGAACATCTCATCGAAGAAGCCCCCGGCCGCACGACCTTCGAAGCGCGCCCCCGGCAGCAGCAGCGGGCCGCTGCGTTCGGGAATCAGCAGGTAGCGCCGCTCCACCAGGTTGTAGCGGCGGCCGTTGACCTCGCGCACCAGGCTGCGGTCCTGGCCAACCCGCTGCATCGATGCACCGTCGGGCGCGTCCAGCCCCAGCTCGCCGGACAACAGCTGCGAGGCGTAGTACAGCCGCACCACCACGCCCACACTCTGCTGCACGTAGGGGTCGCGGTCATCCACCTCCATTTCCAGAAACGCGGTCGCATTGCCGCGCACCGGTGGGGCCGTGCTGGAATCCACCGGCGGCATCTGCGCTTGCACGGGAGCGCACAACGCCAGCAGCACACCCAGCGGCACCGCACAGGCCAACCGTTTGAAGAGGGCGCTCATCGTCCTTCCTGTCTCCTGCGTTCGTTTTCGCGCTGGAACTTGGCCCGCAGCAAACTGCCGGGATCGTCGGGCACGCGTCGCATCCAGGCCTCCACCGCCTGGCGCTGCTCGCGCTGCTGCGCGGTTTCAGCCGCTTTCTGCGGCGGTGTCTGGCTGGGATCGCTCTGACCGGACTGACGCTGCAGCGCCTGGCGCATACGCTCGCGCTGCGCGGCGTCCGCGCGCGCCTGCTCAGCCGGATCAGGCTGGCCTTGATCCTGGGATTGGCCGCTGTTCTCCTGCGAAGGCGGCGGCGCCCCGTTGGATGAAGGTTTTTGCTGTTGCTGTTGCTGTTGCTGTTGCTGCTGCGGTTGCTGCTGTTGTCGCGGGGTCTGCGACGACTGCGAAGACTGGCCCGGCTGCTGTTGCTGGCCCTGCTGTCCGCCGGCGGGCGGTTTGCGCTTGCGGGCCGCGTCGACGGCCGCGCGGTTGGCGACCGCATCCGGCATGCCGGGTTGCAGCTTCAACGCCTGGTCGTAAGCTTCGATGGCGGCATCGAGCTGCCCTTGCCTGGCCAGCGCGTTACCGAGGTTGTAGCGCCCTTCTGCGCTCTGCACCGGTTCAAACTGCTGCTGGGCGGTGGCGAAATCCCCCTGTCGGTAAGCATCGACGCCGGTGGACAGGCGCTGCTGGTCGCGCTGGTCGGCGCGCTGCCACCAGTCACGTTCGGCCGCCTGTACCGGGGCCGGCATCAGCAGCGGGCCGCAGACGGCACACAGCACCACCACCGCCAGGCCGCGCCGACGGAACGCCCACAACGACAACACCATCAACGGCAGCAACAACCAATATCCCTCATCCTGCCAGGAGCGCGACTGCCCGGGGCGCGGGTCACCACCGTCACCGCGCGGGCGCAACACGTCCAGCGCACGCAGGTCGGCATCGTCATCGCTCAGCCGTGCATAGCTGCCACCGCCGGCACCTGCCAGCGCGCGAAGACTGGGCTCGTCCAGCTGCGCGCGTGCGATCTGTCCGTCATCGCCGCGATAGGCGGCCCCGTCCGGCGTGCCCAGGCCCAGCACGGACACCCGCATCTGCTGCGCCTGCGCGCGTGCGGCGGCGCTCTGGTCAACCGCGTCAGCGCGATCGGTGATCAGCAGGATGTCGCCCTGTTTCGCGCCGGACTGCTGCAGCAACAGCACGGCGGCATCCAGCGCACGCGCCGCCTGCTGGCCATCGCGGGGCATCACATTGGGATCCAATGCGTCCAGATACAGGGCCACGTTGGCGCGGTCGGCGGTCAGCGGAGCCACGGTGAAGGCGTCGTCGGCGTAGACCAGCAGCGCCACTTCACCGCCGCTGCGCTCACGCAGCAGGGTCGCCAGCTTGGCCCGCGCCTGCAGCAGCCGCGACGGTGGCAGGTCACTGGCGCGGACCCGGCTGGACAGGTCCAGCGCGACCACCAGCGGTGACGGGGTCTGCCACAGCGGCTGCGCGGATTGACGCCAGCTGGTTCCGGCCAGGGCCAGCACCGCCAGGGTCCACCCCGCCAGCAGCAGAACCAGTACCCACCACGACCGGCGCACACCCGGCACCAGCAGGTGCGGCAGCAGGTGCGCATCGACGGCGTGCAGCCAGACGCTGGCGCGGCGGCGACGCCAGTGCCACAGCAGCGCGATCAGCGGCAGCGCCAGCAAGGCCCACAGCGCGGCGGGGCGAAGGAAATGCAGGTGCGCAAGCATGTCCATCAGCGCCACCGCCGTGGCAGCAGCCAGGCCAACGCGCCAAGCAGTACCGCTACGCCGAGCGGCCACGGGTATCGCTCGATGCGCGGGCGCACCGCTTCGCCCGGGGCCACGATCGGCTCCAACCGATCCAGCTCGGCATAGATGCCGGCCAGCTGGTCAGTGTCGCGCGCGCGGAACGCACGGCCACCGGTCATCGCGGCGATCTTCTGCAGCGTGGCTTCGTCGACCGGGTCTTCGCCGGCGGCGATCTGCACGCCGAACAGGCGCAGGCCGCCTTCACCGCCAAACCCGATGGTGTAAACCCGCACGCCTTCGGCCTTGGCCAGCTCTGCCGCGCGCAACGGCGTCAGCACGCCGGCGTTGTTGACACCGTCAGTGAGCAGAATCAGTACCCGCTGGCCCTCCGGTTGCTCACGCAGGCGCTTCACACCCAGCGCAATGGCATCGCCGATGGCGGTGTTGTTGCCGGCCAGCCCCAGCTCGCTGTCGGTCAGCTGGGTGCGCACGGTGGCCAGGTCGGCGGTGATCGGGGTCAGCGTATAGGCCCGGTCGCCGAAGATCAGCAGGCCTACCCGGTCGCCCGCGCGCCGGTCCAGGAAGTCGGCCAGCACCGCTTTGGCGGCCTGCATGCGCTGCACGATCTGCGTGCCCAGCTGCATGTCCGGCTCGCTCATGCTGCCGGAGAAATCCACCGCCAACATCAGTTGCCGGCCCTGCTGTGGTGGCACGATCGGCTCGCCCAGCTGCTGCGGTCGCGCCGCGGCGACGCACAGGCTGATCCACGCCAGCCATAACAGCAGGCGTCCGGGCCGCAGCACGGACAGCCGCACACCAGCGCTGCCCAACGCGGCCAGTGATTCCGGTGCATAGGGCACGCGCAGGGCTGGACCTGCGTCATTGCGTGCCGGCAGGAGACGCATCAACAACGGCAACGGCAAGGCCAGCAGCAGCCAGGGCCATGCCAGGGAATCGAGCCAGGACAAACCTGCGGGCAGCGCGAAGGCGATCATGTGCGCAGGCCGGTCATCAGCTGCACAAAGCGGTCGCGCGCCAGTGGACGCAGCCGCGCCACGGCCGCCGCATCCACCTCACGGCGGTAACCGCCGTCGAGCAGTAGCCGTCCTTCGCCGCAGGAGAACGCCGGACTTTCCGGCGCATCAAGGAACTGCAGCCATTCAGCGCCCTGCAGCAGCTCCGCCCCAGGCTTGCGCAGCCGTGCCGCGCGGCGCAGCAGTTCGGCCATCGTGGCCACTTCCTCTGCCGGGGTCGTCGCGGCCGCCAACGCGGTCGCAAAGTGCTGCTGCCAGCGCCGTCGCAGGCGGTGCCGACGCGCACGCCAGGCCCACACCAACAATGCCACCAGTGCACACGCGCCGATGACCAGCCACCAGCCCGGCGGCAAGGGCCACCAGCCCGGTGCCGCCGGCAGGTGCACATCACGCAGCTGCAATGCGGTGGCAGCGCTCATGCAACCACCGCGGTGGGAACCGCGCCCAGCCACGCATCACTGGGATCATCACTTGCGATCACCTGGACCCGGATGCGGCGGGCCCCCAGGGTCTGCTGCAGCGCCTGCAAAGGTTCGACGAAGCGCTGCTCCCAGTGCGTGCGCACGGCGGGGTCGCCCAGGTCCAGCGCCACCGGCT
The DNA here is from genome assembly GCF_031834595.1 of Stenotrophomonas oahuensis. NCBI lineage: Bacteria > Pseudomonadati > Pseudomonadota > Gammaproteobacteria > Lysobacterales > Lysobacteraceae > Stenotrophomonas > Stenotrophomonas oahuensis. Next base: position 706,616 of record NZ_CP115541.1, read on the forward strand.
GGCCCTGGCTCTGGAACGGCAGCAGCCCGCTGGGCGGAGCCAGCTCCAGCGGGTCCACCAGCAGCATCAACTGCACGTCGTGGTGCATCGCCAGCCCCGCCCAACGCGAGGCTGGCACGTCCGCGGCGCGGGTGGGGTCGGCCAGCACCACCACCCGTGCGCCCGGCCGCAGCAGACGCGCGGCCTGCCCGAGTGCGTGGTCCAGTCCGGCATCATCCGTTGGGGGCGCTGTGTACCAGCGGGTCAATGCGTCCAGCACGCGCAGCACCCCGCGCGTGCCACCTGCGGGCGCGATGGGGGGCGTGACATGGCTGCCACGCAGCGCGGCGAGCCGGTCGCCCTGGCGCTGCGCCAGCCACGCGGCGACCGCGCCAACGCGCGCGGCCTGCACGGATTTGAAGCGGACCCGGGTGCCGAAATACAGCACCGGATCGGTATCGGCCACGAGCAGCGTCATGCGTTCGCGCTCAGCCTGGAACAGCTTGGTGTGCGCGCGCCCGGTGCGCGCGGTCACCCGCCAGTCGATATGGCGGGCATCGTCGCCGGCCACGTACTCGCGCGATTCAGCGTACTCCATCCCGCGCCCACGCAGGGGCGACGGAGCCTGGCCGGCCAGACCGTGCCGCCCACGCTTCGGCGGTGCCAGGCGGCGCGCACTGCGGCGCAACGCGACCAGCTCGGCCAGCGTTGGCTGCAGCCCGTTGCCCTCCTGCGCAGGCATGCGCTCAGGGTACCGGCACGCGGGCCAGGACCTCGCCCACCAGGCGCTCGCCATCCCAGCCCTCGGCGGTGGCCTCATAGCTGGGCAGCACGCGGTGGCGCAGCACGTCCGGGGCGACGCTGCGGATGTCGTCGGGGGTGACGTAGTCGCGGCCCTGCAGCCAGGCGCGGGCGCGGGCACACCGCTCCAGCGCGATGGAACCACGCGGACTGGCACCCCAGGCAATACGGCGCGCCAGTGCGGCGTCGTAGCGGGCGGGTTCACGCGTGGCCAGCACCAGCTCCACCAGATAGCGCTCCAGCGCCGGTGCCATGTGCAGGTCCAGCACGGCGCGGCGCGCGGCGAAGACGTCGGCCAGCGGCATGCGCGCCGGTGGCGGCGGCGGTTGGCCGAGGGCGTCGCGTGCCCGTTCGCGGGCCAGCCGAAGGATCTCGGTTTCCGCGTCCACATCGGGGTAACCGATACGGACATGCATCAGGAAACGATCCAGCTGTGCTTCCGGCAGTGGGAAGGTGCCTTCCTGCTCGATCGGATTCTGCGTGGCCATCACCAGGAACAGCGGCGGCAGCGCATACGTGTGCCGGCCCACGGTGACCTGACGCTCGCCCATGGCTTCCAGCAGCGCTGATTGCACCTTGGCAGGTGCACGATTGATTTCGTCTGCCAGCAGGATGGGGTGGAAGATCGGGCCGGGCACGAACTCGAAACGGCCTTCCTGCGGACGCCAGATCTCGGTGCCGGTCAGATCGGCCGGCAGCAGGTCCGGGGTGAACTGTACGCGCGAAAAGTCCGCTTCCAGTCGTGCTGCCAGCGCGCGGATGGCGGTGGTCTTGGCCAGCCCGGGGGCCCCCTCGACCAGCAGATGGCCGTCGGCCAACAAAGCGGTCAGCAGGCGGTCAACGAGTTCGCGCTGGCCGACGATTTCCCGGGACAGCGCATCACGCAGCGCGCGGAAGCCGTCATGCAGACGGTCGGGGGCAGCAGCGGTGTCGGCCGAAGAAGCGGTGGTATCGAGCTCGGGCATCGGAGGTGGCAGGTTCATGGCATCCGTCAGACCGGCGGAGGACGCGCCGGGTTCCCCTCACATCATCGCAGGACTGAGGATGCAGCGGGATCAAGGTTGCCTGAACGCAGAATGGGCCGCACGAGGCGGCCCATTCTGGATCTGCTTGACCGTAGAGCCACGCCCTGCGTGGCTGCACGGAGTCCGGCTGGGTCGAAGCCACGCAGGGCGTGGCTCTACACCCGATCGAGCCGCTTAGTTGGTCTTGGCCACGCGCAGGACCTTCGGGGTGACGAAGACCAGCAGTTCAGCCTTGTCCTTGTTGCGGCTGCGCTTCTTGAACAGGTTGCCGAGGAACGGCACGTCGCCCAGGAACGGCACCTTGTTCACGCTGTTGCGGTCGGTGAACTCGTACACGCCACCGATCACCACGGTCTGACCGTCGTCCACCAGCACCGCGGTGTTCACTTCGCGGCGATTGATGGTCGGAACCTGGCCGTAGCCGTCCAGCACGATGTAGCTTTCCACTTCATCCTTCTTGACCGACATGTTCAGGAACACGCGGTTGTCGTTGGTGATGGTGGGGGTGACCTTCAGCTCAAGCAGCACTTCCTTGAACTGCACGTTCGGCGTGGCGGCCTGGCCACCGGAACCGCCGGTGATGGTCACATAGCCGATTTCCTTACCCTGCTTGATCACCGCTTCACGCTGGTTGGTGGTAACCACACGCGGGTTGGAGATGACCTCGCCACGCGACTCCTGCTGCATGGCCGACAGCTCCACGTCCAGCAGGTAACCGGCGTTGAGGATCGACAGTGCCAGCGAGCCCGGGTTGCTGGCGGCAGCTACTGCGTTGTTGAACAGCAGGTTAGGCGTGTTGAAAATCTGCCCCGGCGGGACCGGCACGGCACCGGTCGGGTTCGCCGCATACTCAGCAAGCGCTTCCTGGTACTCCCGCTGCGCTTCGGCGTTGTCATCAATGTTGTTGTGGTTCTGAGTCAGGCCGCCACCGAACCACACATTGTCGCGGCGTCCGGAGATGCCGAACTTGGCACCCAGTTCACGCGCGAACGTATCGGTGGCGATGACGATACGGCTTTCGATCAGCACCTGGTCGACCGGGCGGTCGATCACGTTGATCAGCTCGCGCATGCGGGCGATCTTCTTCGGAATGTCGCTGATCATCAGCGTGTTGGTGCGTTCGTCAGCGACCAGGCGACCACGCGAGGACAGGAAACCGCTGTCCTGTTCCGCAGCGCCACCCTGACCGCCACCGCTGCCGCCACCATTGCTGCCGCCGATGCCCTTGGCCTCGGTCAGTGCTTTGAAGATGGCCGACGCATTGTGGTAGTTGATCTGCACGTATTCGGTGACCAGATCCTGGCGGTTCTCGATCGCGATGCGTGCGTCTTCCTTGTCCTGCTCGAACTTGGCCAGTTCGGGCTGCGGAGCGACCCAGATCACCTTGTTGTCCTGACGCTTGTCCAGGCCCTTTGCACGCAGCACGATATCCAGCGCCTGGTCCCACGGCACGTTGACCAGGCGCAGGGTCACATTGCCCTGCACGCTGTCAGCCGCGACGATGTTCAGGTTCGACTCTTCGGCGATCAACTGCAGCACGGTGCGCACCGGCACGTCCTGGAAGTTGAAGGTCACCGGCTTGCCGCTGTACCCACGCGCACCCAGCGCCGCAGCGGCCTGGGTGACGGTGGTGGCATTGATGGCACCGGTAGCCGCCACAGCCTTGCGCGGGCTGATTTCAACCACGTACTCGTTGCCGGTCTGGTAGGCCAGCGACTCGAATGCGCTGTTGGTGTTGAGCACCAGCTGGGTGCCGCCACCGTAAGGCTTCGGTTCGATGCGCTGCACCGGGGTGGCAAAGTCGCTCACATTGATCGACTTCTGCAGGCTTTCCGGCAGGGTCGCATTGCCGACGTCAATGACGACGGCATTGCCCTGGTTGCGAAGGTCGGGGTTGGCCCCGTTGCCATCGAACTGCAGGATCAGGCGGCCAGAGCCGTCTTCACCGCGCTTGAAGTCGATCTTGGACACGGCCAGCGAAGCCGGTGCCGTGATCGGCGCGGCGTCGGTAGCGGCGTGCGTGGTCGCTGCCGGCGTTGCCGCCATCAGCGTGCCATTGGCCAGCATGAGCGCGACTCCCAGCGCGCACATGTGGATCAGCTTCGGGCGCCGGGTGGGACGCTGCAGCATGGCGTTGGAAAAGGTCATCGTGCAATCCCCATAATCATTCATTGATCTTCAAGCGCGAGCGAAGCAGGCCGTTCCAGCCAGCCACCCGCGCCATCCGGCACCAGTTCAACCAGTTCGATCCGGTCCTCAAACACCCCGGTGACGCGGCCGTCGCTCTGCCCCATGTAGGCGCCCGGCGACACCTTGTAGGTGACCTTGTCCGGTGCCATCACCACGGCTCTCAGCTGCCCACCCACACCGAGCGTACCGACCATGTCCAGCGCGTCCAGCGGGAAGGCCTCCATCGGCTCCTTGCGGCGGTTCGGATCAGGGCGGAGGCCGCCGGCGTTGTCCTGCGAACGCGCCCACGCATCGGTGAACGGATCGCGCAAGCCCTGCGCGGAGTACTCGAAGGTTTCGAACTGCTGCATGACCGGCAGCGGCTCCAGCGGCGGGGCCGGACGCGCACGCACGTCGGCCACCCACTTTTCCAGGTTGGGCGCGTCGCCCGGCGTGCTGCTGATGCCGCGGGCGCACCCGGCGAGCAGCGCCAGCAACAGCAGACCACTGACGCGTGCAGTAGTAGCCAGAGTCATTTCTTACCCCCGGACTTCTTGGCACTCGCCGCTGCAGCAGCGGCCGCCTTTTCCTGCGCTTCCATTTCAACGTCATCCAGATAGCGGTACGTCTTGACCGTGCCCGACAGTTCCAGCGCACCCGTGCGTGCGGTGATGCCGGTCTTGGGGTCCTTGGGCTTGAGATTGATGTCGTGCATGGTCAGGATGACCACGCGCGGCAGCGAAGCCACGCCGCTGACGAAGGCACCGAACTGGTGGTAACTGCCCACCATGCGCAAGGCAATCGGCTTCTCGGCGTAGAACTCCTTGGTCATCTCCTCGCCAGGCTGGAACAGCTCGTTGTTGAGACCACTGGACAACGCGGTCTGCGAGATGTCGATGATCAGGTCAGGCATTTCGGTCTTGCTGGGCAGCTGGCGCAGCATCTGCTGCAGCACCTGCTCCATCTGGGCCAGCTGCTGCTTGAGCGGCTCCAGGTTGACCGCACGGCCCTGTTCCTTCTCGAAATCGGCGCGCAGCGAGACTTCCTTGCGTTCCAGCGTTTCGAGCTCATCACGCTTGCCGCTGATCAGTGCAAACCAGCTCACCACAACGATGACGATGGCCAGCAGTGCGCAGAACACGATCTTCGCCTTCTGCGGCCAGTTGCCGATGTTGTTGAAGTCCAGTTCTTTCAGGTTGATCTTCTGGCTCATGCGGCCCCCTTCTGCGGCGTGCTGGACGGCGCGGGTTCAGCGGCCGGTGCGGGAACAATGCGGCTGCCCGACGACGGAGCCGGCGCAGCGGCAGGCTGTGTTCCGGCAGGCTGTGCTCCGGCCGGAGCAGGTGCCAGCGGAGCCACGCCTGGTGCCGGCGCGGCGGCCGGATCGGCGGCGGCGTCCGTTGCAGGTACCACGGTGCCATCCGGAGCCAGGCCGTCGACGGCTTCGCTCTGGGCCGGCAGGGTCACCTTCACCTCGAACACGTACGGCAGCGAGGCGATGTCGGCAATGGTCGTCGGAGCCTTGTCCTTCGCATCGTCCGGCTTCTTGGCCTCGATCACCGACAGTTCCGGCTTGGTCATCCAGCCCGAACTTTCCAGGTTGCGCATGTAGGCGCTGACCCGGGCGTTGGACTGGGTGCGGCCGCCCAGGGTGAGGATGTCGCCTTCCTGCTTCACCGCAGTCAGCACCACACCTTCAGGAATGGTCCGGACCAGCGAGTCGAACAGGTGCACCATCTGCGAACGCTTGGCCTGCAGTTCCTCGATCACGCGCTTGCGGGCCAGCAGACGGTCCTTCTGACGGTCCAGGCGTTCGATTTCCTCGTTCTGCGCCTTGACCTTGTCGATCTCGGCCTGCAGGAAGGTATTGCGCTCGCCCTGCCCGCTGATCTGGCGGTCGTAATAGAACCAGATCAGCGCCGACAACAGCACGCCGCCAATGGCGGCGAAGCCCAACATGCTCATGAACTCGCGCTGGCGTTGCTTGCGCCGTTCGGCGCGCCAGGGCAATAGATTGATTCTTGCCATCAGTCGAAGCTCCTCAGCGCCAGACCGGTGGCGATCATCAGCGCCGGTGCGTCCTGGGCCAGGGCATGTGCCTGCACCTTCGGACCCAGCGTCATCTGTGCCAGCGGATTGGCCACGACCGTGGCCACGCCCAGCTGTTCCTCCACCATTTCCGGCAGACCGGCCAGTGCCGCACAACCGCCAGCCAGCACGATGTGGTCGACACGGTTGAACTCACTGCCTGCGTAGAAGAACTGCAGCAGGCGGCTGATCTGCTGGACCGTGGCTTCCTTGAACGGCTCCAGCACTTCCACTTCGTAGCTTTCCGGCAGACCGCCCTGGCGCTTGGCCAGACCGGCTTCCTCGTAGGTGAGCCCGTAGCGGCGCATGACCTCGTCGGTCAGCTGCTTGCCGCCGAACACCTGTTCGCGGCTGTACAGGCTGCGCCCACCACGCAGGACGTTGAGCGTGGTCATGGTGGCACCAATGTCCACCAGGGCGACCACACCGTCACTGGAGACCGGCAGTTCGCTGGCCACCAGTGCAAAGGCGTTTTCGACCGCGAAGGCCTCCACGTCCATCACCTTGGCAGTCAGACCACCCAGCTCCAGCGCCGACTGGCGCAGCTCCACGTTCTCCGAGCGAGAAGCCGCCAACAGCACCTGGACCATTTCCGGGTTGTTGGGAATCGCGCCCAGCACCTCGAAGTCGAGGTTCACTTCCTCGATCGGGTAAGGGATGTAGTTGACCGCTTCGAGCTCGACCTGGGCTTCCATGTCGTTCTCGTCCAGATCCGCGGGCATCGGGATGAGCTTGGTGATGACCGCCGAACCGGCCACCGCCGCCGCAGCGTGCTTGGCTTTGGTTCCTGAACGGTTCACCGCGCGGCGGATGGCCTCACCCACGGCCTCCACTTCCACGATGTTCTTCTCCACCACCGCATTCGGCGGAAGAGGTTCCACGGCGTAATGTTCCACACGGAAACGGTTACCGCTGCGGGAAAGCTGCAAGAGCTTAACCGCAGTCGAACTGATATCGACGCCAATTAGCGGCGTCTGGCTTTTTGGGATAAGCCCCACGGTTTCTCCCCTGCCGACGGGCACTTGAGCGCAACACCTGCGCCCGCGCATTAATAACGTTTTTTTTTCAAATCGCAACCGCCAAGCTGCAAAACGCGCACTGCGACACGTTTTACGGCTCCCCAGACGGTTCTCGACTTGGCTCCCCAGGAACAACCCCAGCCGTTCCCTTGCGTAATCTATACTCTGCGGCCACGAAATTCGCAATCGGAATCTGTCACTGATGACACGCTTTCGCCGCTGGCTGCGCTGGTTGCTGGTCGCCTTCCTGGTCCTGGCACTGATCGGCGCTGCCGTCGCAGGTGGCCTGTACTACGCCATTTCCTCCAAATTGCCGGACGTTCAGGCCCTGCGCGACATCGAGATGCAGGAGCCCATGTACGTCTACGCCAGTGACGGCCAGCTGATGGCCGTGTTTGGCGAGTCCCGGCGCATCCCGATCACCATGAAGGACGTCCCGGAGCGCCTGAAGCAGGCCTTCCTGGCCACCGAGGACGCCCGCTTCTACGAGCACGGAGGGGTGGACTACAAGGGCATTGCCCGCGCGGTCTGGCTGCTGGCCACGACCAACGACAAGCGCGTGCCGGGTGGGTCGACCATCACCCAGCAGGTGGCCCGTCAGTTCTTCCTCAGCTCCGAGTACAGCTACACCCGCAAGCTGGCCGAGATCCTGCTGGCGCGCAAGATCGAGCAGGAACTGAGCAAGGACGAGATCTTCGAGCTGTACCTGAACAAGAGCTTCTTCGGCAACCGCGCCTACGGCGTGGCCGCGGCGGCGCAGTTCTACTACGGCAAGGAGCTGAAGGACCTGAGCCTGGATGAAATGGCCTCGCTGGCCGGCATCCCCAAGTTCCCGTCCAGCGGCAACCCGATCAGCAATCCGGAACGCGCCCGCGAGCGCCGCGACTATTACGTACTGCAGCGTATGGCCAACTTGGGCTTCATCTCCCAGGCCGAGGCCGATGCGGCCAAGGCAGTGCCGATGCACGCCAGCGCGCATGAGCCGCCGGTGCAGGTGGAAGCGCCCTACGTGGCCGAGCTGGTCCGCCAGGAAATGATTGCCCGCTTTGGCGGCGACGTGGTCAACAAGGGCTACCACGTCACCACCACCATCAATGCGGAGATGCAGACCGCAGCCAATCTGGCCGTGCGCGATGGTCTGCTGACCTACGACCACCGCCATGGCTGGCACGGCGTGGAGAAGCAGGTGCAGCTCGGTGCCGGGGACGATGCCGCCACGTTGGCGACACATCTGCGCTGGATGGCGTCGCAATCGGGCCTGCTGCCGGCGATCGTGTCGGGTACCGCCGCCGATGGCAGTGCCACGGTGGTGCTGGCCAACCGCACCGAGATCACCCTGCCCGCCTCGGCGGCGAAGTGGACCAACAAGACCCCGGCCAAGCTGGTGCAGCGCGGCGACATCGTGCGCGTGCGCGCCGGTGCCAAGGAAGGTGAGTGGCTGCTGGACCAGATTCCGCGCGGGCAGTCAGCGCTGGTCTCGCTGGACGCTGAAAACGGTGCCTTGAAGGCACTGGTGGGCGGCTTCAGCTTCTCCGGCAACAAGTTCAACCGTGCCACCCAGGCGCGCCGCCAGCCGGGTTCGAGCTTCAAGCCGTTTGTGTACGCGGCGGCGTTCGACAAGGGCTTCAACCCCGCCTCGATCGTGCTGGACGCCCCGGTGGTGTTCCGCGAGCGCGGTGGCAAGACCTGGCAGCCGCAGAACGACGGCGGCGGCTTCCGTGGCCCGATGCGGCTGCGCGAAGCGCTGGTGCAGTCGCGCAACCTGGTGTCGGTGCGCCTGCTGGATGGCATGGGCGTGGACTACGCACGCAAGTACATCAGCGAGTTCGGCTTTGCCGAAGCCGAACTGCCGCCGAACCTGTCGATGTCGCTCGGCACGGCGTCGCTGACCCCGCTTTCGATCGCACGCGGCTACGCCGTGTTCGCCAACGGCGGCTCGCGGGTGGACACCTGGTTGATCGACCAGGTCAGCGACCGCGACGGCAACCTGGTGTTCAAGGAAAACCCGGCCCTGGCCTGCCGCGACTGCGCCGGCACCAGCAGCGGCGCACCGGTGAGCCAGGTGGTGGACGGCTTCAACTTTGGTGCGGCACCTTCCGCAACCGCGCCTGCAACCGCAGCGGCACCGAAGCCGGCCGAGCCGGCGGCACCGGTCAATCCGGATGCCCGCGTGGCTCCTCGTGCGATTGACGCACGCACGGCCTACCAGCTGGTGTCGATGATGCGCGACGTGGTCCAGCGCGGTACGGGCACGGCGGCGAAGGTGCTGGGCCGCGAGGACGTGGGCGGCAAGACCGGTTCGACCAACGACCACCGCGACGCGTGGTTCTCCGGCTTCGGTGGCCGTTACGTGACCACCGTATGGGTGGGCCGTGACGACTTCCGTTCGCTGGGCTATCGCGAGTACGGCGGCCGCGCGGCACTGCCGATCTGGATCGACTACATGCGCGTGGCGTTGAAGGACACCCCGATCATGCAGAACGAACCGCCGCAGGGCATGGTCCAGGCCACGCTGAACGGTGCCACGGAGTGGGTCAAGGTCGAGGACATGGAGAAGCTCGAGGAATACGACTTCAACAGCCAGATCCCGCAGGCCGACGACGCCGCCTTCGACATCTTCTGATCGTCGTTTTCGTCGACGTTGGACACCGCGTGCTGCGCCGGGCCCTGCCCGGCGCTTTTTGTTGGTGCCGTAGAGCCACGCCCTGCGTGGCTGCGCCTCCGTCTGGCACCGCGAAGCCACGCAGGGCTTGGCTCTACGCAAGTGTCACAGCAACCATGTAAAGTCCTCTCAAGGTCGTAACAGGGGAGCACCGCTCATGCATCGTGCACGTCAGCATGCAGCCAGCCAGACCCGCGAGCGCCGGCATCGGCTCGCCCATGAAGCCGCCCGGCTGATGGTCGAGGGCGGTATCCGCGATTACCACCAGGCCAAGCTCAAGGCCGCCAGCCGGCTCGGCATCCATGACGATGCCTCGCTGCCGCGCAACACCGAGATCGAGGACGCCCTGCGCGAGTACCAGCGCCTGTTTGCCGGCGCGGGGCATGGCGAGCAGCTGCGCGCCAAACGTGAGGCTGCTCTGCGCGCGATGGAATTCCTGCACGCGTTCTCGCCACGGTTGTGCGGACCGGTGTTCGACGGCACCGCCGACAACCACAGTCCGGTGCAGCTGCAGCTGCATACCGACCACGCCGATGCGGTGCAGTACTTCCTGGAAGAACACGGCATTCCGGCTGAATCGCGGATGCGCCGGCTGCGCCTGGACCGCGAGCGCACGCTGGACGTGCCGGTGTGGGTGTTCAGTGCCGAAGGGCTGACCTTCGACATGGCTGTTCTGCCCTTCGACGCCCTGCGCCAGCCGCCACTGTCTGCAGTAGATGAGAAACCGCTGCGTCGTGCCTCCACCAGCCAGCTGCGCACCCTGCTCGCCAGTGAGGAAATCGACGGCTGGCTGGGCGACGGCTGAGTCACCAGCCCACGCCGAAGCCCATCGCCAGAGTACGCTCGCCGCCCGTACTGAACGCCCCGTTGAGGCTGAAGGTGGTGGCGGCGCGTCGGTCCAGCACGCGCTGGTAGCCCACCGCCAACGCCGACTCGCCATCGGCATGTCCCACCCCGGCCCCAAGCCGGTTCCAGGTCGGCAACCCTGCGGTGTTCATCGCCATCGCCGCCTGCGCGCCGCCCATCGCCGCCATCCGGTTGAGCCGTCGATCCACACGCTCGATACGCTCGTTCAGACGGTGCTCGACGCCAACAACAGCCTGGTCGGTGTAGGCATTTGAGCGGTTCACGGCCGCCTCCACCGCACGTGCGTCGACCGGCAGTTCGAGCGGATCCGGTGACGGCGTCGCGCGCGGCGCGGCGGAAGCCACGTCGGCGACAACGGCTTCCGGCGCGCGCGCACCTGCCTCGTCGGGTGCTGCCGCCCGCAATCCGTCCATCCGCTGGTTGAGCGTGCTGGTCGCGCTTTCCAGTGCCTGCTGGGTGCCGCGCAAGCCTTCATCGAGGTGGGTCAATGCGCCCGCCACGCTGTCGTGTCGCACGCCGAGCACGGTGTAGTGATGACTCTGGAGCTGCCCTGCTGCATCGACCTCGCCCGCGCCCAGCAGACCGGCAAGGCGGTTGAGCTGACGCACCGTCACGACGTCGTCGGGTGCGGTGCCGGGCATGACATGCACGATGCGCCGGCGCATGCCCTGCCCGCCCACCGACACTTCCATCGGCTGCGTGGCCACCGAGCCATAGCCGATGGCCACGCTGTTGTAGCCGTCTTCCCATACCTGGGTGGAGGCCCCGATGGCCAGGCCGTTCTCGGCCGACACTCTGGCCCGTGCACCCAGCGCAAAGCCATCGGCGGCGTGCTGCTGCACATAGGCCCCACGGCCAATCGCCACCGAATTGGTGCCGTGTGCCCAGGTGTACGCCCCCAACGCCGTCGAACCATTGCCCTGCGCACGCGCGTCGCTGCCATACGCACTGCCCAGGTGTGCGGCCTGCGCTGGTCGACTCTCTGCATCGGCTCCGACCCGGGCGTACAACGCCGCATGTTCGAGCGGCCGGATCCGCGCATGGGTGGCATACAGCTGCGCGCCATTGATGCCCTCTCGGCTGTCCGGTGTGATCATCCCGTCGCCCATGCCAACGAGGCGCGCGCCGCGCAGCCGCACGGTCTGGTCGGGTGCAAACCGCAGCAGATCATCGCCTTCGGGAAACACCCCTGCCAGCGCCTCGCGCAGCGTTGCGATGTCGTCGCGGTTGCGGGCAATCTGAGTTCCGTTGGCGCTGACCTGGGGTGACATGTCCTGCGGCGTAGACGCAGCACCCGTGCCCCGATCCCGACGCAGTGCGCTGGCTGCGCCCACACCCAGCGCCAGTCCCCCTGCCAGCGCGCCGGCGCTCGCTTGAGGCAGTGTCGAAGAGGGCATGGATTGCGCCTCCGCAACGTCATCTGCCCGCTCGGCAAACTCAGGGTCAGCGTTCGCCGCCGGGTGGGCCGTATCGGCATGGAACAGCAGCACCAGCGCGCTCAGGGTCGGGATGATCAGCTTCATGCAGCTTCCTCATGCAGATCGGGGGAGTCGGTCACCGGCGCAACGTTGTCAGCCGGCTCCGGACGCAGGCTCTGCTGATGCTCGCGATAGCCATCGCGGCTGAGCCGGTAGTACACGTTCACGCGCGCATCTGCGCGCGGCTGGAATGGCAATGGCAGCTGGTCACCCGGGTAGACGCTGCGTTCGACGGGGTGCACCTGGCAGTCTCCCGCCACGCACTGCTCTACCTTCAACACGCCCAGGCGCAGGCTGCCCAGGTTGCGCAGGGTGTCGCCCTGTACCTCCAGAGCGGCACGCCCCTGTGGCGGCAGCACATTGACGAGTACTCCCCAGACCAGGCTGACGCCGATGGTGGCGCTGGCGGCACCCGGCGCTTCTGCCGCATCGGCTTCCTCCAGCGGTGGCACCGCTTCAAAGTAGACACGCAACGCGGTTTCCTGCTCCACCGGGTCCAGTGCGATCACCCGCACAAGACGGCTGCCTCCAGCGGCCAACGCGAACCGTGAGGGCATTACCGCCACGGCGGCCGCCTCGCCTGCCGCTTCATCGACCTCGTGTTCGCGTTCGGTGCCGGGGTGCAGCACGCGTTTGACGGTGGCCCGGATGTACTGCGGAAGCGCCGACTGCGAGTGCACCCGCACACCGGCTGCTTTGCCGGCGTCCACGTGTATCCGCATGGGGTGCACATCCAGATTGGCGTACGCCTGCACGGGCAGCAGCAGGCACAGGGCGGTCAGACAACGCAGCAGCATGATCAGCACTCCAGTGAGGTCAGGGTCGTCGGGTGGGCAGGCGCATGCGCAGCACCAGGGCTCCCTGGTAGTGGCCATGGCGCTTGCTGGCTGCCGGCACGCGCGGCACATGCAGGGTCATCACCATCGGCACGCAGTACACCGGGTACGGCAGGCCCGGCAGGGTCACCGCCCGCAGCGGCGCGCTGTCCAGGCCGTCCAGTGCCACCTCTGCGCGGTTGCCCAGGGCCAGCTCGCGCCCGCCATGACGAAGTCGCAGCTGGTAATCGATGCGGCCCAGCTCCGTGCTGCCGCCACTGTCGTGCCAGATGGAGAAGTGCTCCGATTGCACCGGTCCGCTGTCGTAGGCACCCAGCAGCAGCCGCGGGCTGTGCGCGCCGGTGCCGTCATACAGGCACAGATCCAGCGTGGCACTGCCACCGATGCTGCCCGGCAACGGGTGCGGCCGATAGTCGAGCGGCAGCTGCACCCGCCCGTTGGACGCCCCGAACGCGGGCAGGTGCAGGGTGGCCCGCGCATGATCGGTGACGGTGATCGCCAGCACGAACACCACGCGTCCGATCAGCGCCCCGCCCGCATGGCGCAGGTCCAGATGCAGCTCGCCGTGCCAGCGCCCGGCCACCAGCTGGACGATGTCTGCGCTGTCCAGGCGCAGCGTTGCCGCCGTGCCGGCCGGTGCGATGTGACAGTCGCGGTTCGCGGACGTCCACAGCGGAAACACCGCTTTGTCCCAGTAATCGTCGCTGCAGGTCCGCTCCCATTCGATCCGCTCCAGCGCGCCGATGAGTCCCACTGTGATGCGCTGCCCACTGCGTTGTTCGAGGAAGTCCATGCGCAGCGTGGCCGGGCCGACCGGCCCCTGTCCGGTATCGGCCTGCGGGCAACGCCCATGTGCGGGATCTTCACTGCAGGTCACATGCAAACGGCCGTAGCCGCGCGCGACTTCGTCATAGCCGAGCACGGTGCGCGGTGCCCATAACTGCAGCGGCTCCGGTGCTGACCGGTCGAAGCCGTGCTGCAGGCTGACCGTAGTGATGCCACCGGGCGGCACGGTGACCGGTGGGCGCTGGGCCAGTGCCCACGCAGGCAGCAGCAACATCAGCAACAGCACTCCGGCGCGCCCGCTCATGGCGCTCCCGCTGCATTGCCTGCCGTCGAGAGGCGGCCCGCCGACAGCAGGCGCTGTACGTGAGGTTGTGACGCAATGGCCGCCGGCAGTTGCACCGCCGTGACAGGAGTGCAGGTCACTGCCCCCACCCGCCGCAGTCCGGCGCGGTGTTCGCGCACCTGCAGCGGACACTGCAGCAGACGCTCACCCTGCAGCAGATACAGCGTGGCATGACGCTGCTCGAACTCGGCCAGGAATTCGCCTTGAAGGCCCAGTGCGGGTACCGCCGCGTTGAGGATAGATGCACCCGCCAGCACGCTTCCGGCCTCGTCGCGGGCACTGCCCAGGTAGGCATGGGTGGCCGCCACCGACACCGGTACCAGCATCAGCCGACCCGGCAGCAGGAACGGCTGCAGTTCGGTAGCGTCGATTGATGCGCGCAGCGCAGCCGCCGTCGCCGCGCTGGCGTCCTGCACACGCACCGGGTGCCGCTGGTAGCCATCGACCGGCAACAGGCGGCGCTCACCGACGCGCACAGTCAGTTGACCACGAGCTCCGGCCTGCACCTCGGCGGCAGGACCATGCAGCGCCTGATCGGCATCGACCTCGGCATCCACCGCCACCACCACCCCGGCATCGGCCCCGTCGGCGGCTCCCCAGTAGAGCCCCTGCGAGGACACGGCCAGCGCCGTGCTGTGGTGTGCGCTCCAGGAAGCACCCGTGTGCCCTGCCGTGCGGGTGTACGCCGCGGTCGCCCCACCCCGCCCCCACGGCCTGCGCAGGTCGCCGCTGACCAGCGCGTGGTGCGCATCGCCCGGCCGCAGGCTCAGCTCGGTGCTGATCGCACGGGCGCTGTCGTCCTGCCCCTGGCACCAGGTCTGCCCCAGTCGCAGCTGACGGTCGGGCGTGTGGCCGCTGCGCTGCCGCAGTTCGGCACCTGCGCGTTGCAGGCGCACGCGGCCCCCTGCGTTGTCCAGCCGGGCGAGGTTGATGCTGAACTGCATGCCGCGGTCCGCGCTGGCCAACCGCCGGTCGGTGCTGCGCTGGTGCCAGACGCCTGCACGCGTGCCCACACTCAGGCCACGCCAGGCCCGGGTGCGGGTGTAGTTGGCCTGCAGGCTGCGGGTGCTGCCTGGGACGCCCCACTCGCCGGGTTCGCTCAGCGGCAGCGCGCTGCGACGCTGCGTGTAGCCCAGGTGCAGGCTGCCGCCGAGTAGCGGGAGTGACGCCGAGGCACTGGTCGCATCCACGCAACCTGCACGGCCCGAGCTGCTTCGGTGGGCGCAGGCATCGCCGCGCATGCGCTGGTGATGGAGGTTCCAGGCCACCCGGTGACGCACGCTCAGCTGCACCTGCCCGCCCTGCCCGCCATCGCTGGCTGCGATCAGACCAAGATCGGCATGCAGGTCGACCGCATCCCAGCCGCGTCGCAGCCCCACGCGCAGTTCGTGTGCGGCAACACCATCAAAGTGCGACGCGCCCAGGCCAATACTGGTGCTGGCCGCCAGAGGAATCCGCACCCCGGCCTGCAGCACAGGGGACCCATGTCCCGATGGGCCCAGCTCGCGCTGCCGGCCGCCCTGCACGAACCATTGCAGCGCGGGGTACCACGTGCCGCTGCTGCGTTGGAACGGGACGGTTTCGCTACGCACGAAGCGGCCGTCCTCATGGATGCGCAGGGTCAGCAGGTAGCTGCCGGGAGGAAACAGGCGCGTGTCCAGCGTGCTCGCCCCCGCCGGCAGGTAGAAGGTCTGCAGCAGGCGTTCGCCGTCGAAGACGTCGACGCGCGCGTCGCGCCCCAGCAGCACGCTCACCGGCACCGCGTCGCCCAGTGCATCGGTATCCAGGTAGGCCAGGGTGGTACCGGCACGCATGCCCTGCATGCGCCCCAGCGGCAACAGCCCCAACCCGAACTGGCCACCAAGCGGACTGGACAGATTGCGACGGTCGATGCGGCCAAGCTGCAGGTAGTGGCTCGCGCCGAGATCGTGCCGGTAGTACAGCTCGTCAACATCGGTGCGCGCCTGCACCGCATTACCGGCCGCGCGCCAGCGCGCATGGTTCCAGCTACCGCCCAGATGCCCGGCGCTGCCCACGCCCTGGGCGGCGCGCCCGTGCAGGTTGAAGGCCAGTTCGCGCTCACTCCTGCTCAGATGCAGGGTCTGCTGGTACAGCAGCGCATTGCGCGCCTGCTCGGCGGCCTGGTGGAAACGCGCGCGCGCCGCGTCCTGCGGCAGCCAATGCGATGAAGGAAACAACAGCAGCACGCTTTCAGCCTCATCAAAAATGGCGGTCACCGCAGTCACGTCATCCGGCGGCGCGCGCCAGCCGCAACCGGGCTGCGGCTGCGCATGCAGACAGGCCAACTGGCTGTCGCGCGGCAACGGCGCGGTCAACGCGGACAGCAACTCCGCCTGCGCTTCGTCGGTGAGGCCGAGTGCGGCAAGCACCTGCGCAGGCTGCTCGATCTGGACGTGATCCAGCGTCACCCACACCGGCCACAATCCGGCAGAGCGTCCGAACGCACGCACTTCGAGACGCTCGGCATGCCCGCCGGCGAGGTCTTCGAATCCAGGAGGCAGGCGCTGCGCTGCCGCCGACCGCGCAATCAGCAGCAGGGTCAGTCCAAGCAACGGCAGTACGGGCAGGCAGATGCGCATGGCAACGAATGGACGCACCGGCCAGCAGCGGCCGGCGCGTCACCGACGACTTACAGGCTGCCGGCTTTCTGCGCCAGCACCAGGCTGACCGGGCCGTCATACAGACCTGCCGCGCTGATCGGGCCGGGCACCGCCTGTGCAACGGTCAGCGGCATTTCGATGGACGCACCGGGAATGGCCCCCAGGAACAACTGATCGGCGGTGAAATCAATCGGAGCCACACCGAGTTCGCGCCCGTTGAGGGTGACCCGCAACGGCACATCGACCGCGCCCGCAGCGGCAACGCGTGGCACCAGCACGGCAGGTTCGGCCAACCGCACATCGACATCCAGCGTGGTGTCGTTGGAGAAGATGCGCACGCGCTCGGTCCAGCTGCTCAGCCCCTGCCCGGCGCGATACGGCAGTTGCACTGCATCGGGCAGCGCGCTGCCATCGGCCTTGAGCAGTGACAAGGTGGGGTCAACGTTGGCCCACACGGTGACGTGTGCTTCGGCCGCGTGCACGGAGATGGCAGCGGTGCACAGGGCGAGTGCGGCGACGGTCTGCTTGATGATGCGGTTCATGCATGGCGTTCCAGAAGAAGTGGACGCGCATGTTCGGCAAGTTGAGCCGCGTGCCGTATTCAAACGTTCCTAAAGCACGGGTGCGTGTGGGCGAAACGCAAGCAATCCGATGGTGTGTTCTTCATATCGCGAAGTGCAGCGTTTTGGCTTTTACGTGCGGGGAGGCCGACAGGCAGCCCCGCTCCGGGACACGCCGTGAACCCATCCATGGGGGCTGCTCCAAAACATCCATGTTTTGGAGCGTCCCTCCGGGGGCTACCTGTCGGCCTCCCCCTCATGCATTCCGTAAGGCGGAACGAAGGGCAACGGCAATGGCAACGGCCGACGTTGTTTCGCGGTCATGCGTTACCGGGTGTTGATTGTTTCCGAGCCGTCGTCTGTCGACCGACGCTACCGGGGCCACGTGCTTTTGATGTTCTGTGGTCACCGGTTATCTGTCGGGGGCCGGTCGGGATGGGTTGGCGGGACCGTCAAAAACATGGATGTTTTTGACGAGCCTACAAGGACGTATTCACGGCGTGTCCCGCAAACCCATCCCGACCGGCCCAAACACGGGCACCCGTGAGCGCAGGCATTTCGCGCCAAAAAAAACGCCCCCGGAATCGGGGGCGTTTTTTGGAGCGATGCTGCCGGGCGATCAGGCCTGGTAGTCGCGCACGTCGTGGCCGGTGTAGACCTGGCGCGGACGGCCGATCTTCATTTCCGGGTCGACCTGCTGTTCCAGCCAATGTGCCACCCAGCCGGACGTACGGCCCAAGGCGAACATGACGGTGAACATTTCGGTCGGGATCTGCAGCGCCTTGTAGATGATGCCGCTGTAGAAGTCGACGTTCGGATACAGCTTGCGGGCGACGAAGTAGTCGTCCTGCAGCGCGGCCTGTTCCAGCTTCACGGCCACGTCCAGCAGCGGATCCTGCACGCCCAGCTGGGTCAGGACCTTGCTGGTCATCTCACCGATCACCTTGGCGCGCGGATCGAAGTTCTTGTACACGCGGTGGCCGAAGCCCATCAGGCGGAAGCCCGAGGTCTTGTCCTTGGCCTTCAGCACGGCCGATTCCACGTTGTCGGCCGAGCCGATCTCTTCCAGCATCTTCAGCACGGCTTCGTTTGCACCGCCGTGGGCCGGACCCCACAGCGCGGTGACGCCAGCGGCGACCGAGGCATACGGGTTGGCACCGGTCGAACCGACCAGACGCACGGTCGAGGTCGAGGCGTTCTGTTCGTGGTCGGCGTGCAGGATGAACAGCAGGTCGAGCGCCTTGACCACGTCCTGGTTCAGTTCGTACTGGCCATCGGCCGATTCGAAGGTCTGCTTCAGGAAGCGGCTGACGTAATCCAGCGAGGTGTCGGGCTTGTTGGCCGGCAGGCCCTTGCCATGACGGTAGATCAGCGCCGACAGGGTCGGCACCTTGGCGATCAGGCGCACAGCGGCCTTGCGGCGCTGCTCGGCGTCAGCCAGGTCCAGCGAAGCGTGGTACTTGGCCGACAGCTGCGCGATCGCAGCGGCCAGGATGGCCATCGGGTGGGCATCCTTGTCGAAGCTGCCGATCAGGGCGTTGATCGAGGCATCGACGTTGGCTTCAGCGGCCAGCTCGTCGGTGAAGGCCTTCAGCTGCTCGGCGCTCGGACGCTCGCCATTGATCAGCAGGTAGACCACTTCGACGTAGCTCGACTTTTCCGAGAGCTGTTCGATCGGGTAGCCGCGGTACAGCAGCACGCCCTTGTCACCGTCGATATAGGTGATGGCGGACTTGCAGCTGGCGGTGGCGGTGAAACCGGAGTCGTAAGTGAAGAGACCGGTTTCCTTGGTCAGCTTCGAGATATCGACGCAATCGTTACCGAGCGTGGGTTTGATGACGGGCAGAACAACCGACTTGTCGCCGGCGTTGAGCGTGACCTGATCAAGATCGGACACTGTGTGCGCTCCTCAGGGGAAGGCGCCCGCCCAAGCGCATGGGTCAGGCACGTGAAGGAAGTCCACAACCTGTGCTGTGGATCACGACATTATCGCACAGCAACATTTCCCACGCCCTAGGACTGAAGTCGTAGATGGAGGGGGCGCAAACGCCCGCGCAGCGAGGTGCGACAGGGCTTGAGGGGGTCGATACGGACACTGCGTTCCGGGCCCCGGCGCAATTTATGAATCTACGTTCATATTCCAGCAGGGTTGCAAAAAAAAACAACGGCCGCCGAAGCGACCGTTGTTTTCGTGGGGGACGCAGGGCGTACCCCGCGGCGCAGATCAGTTCTTGCCGAAACGGCGGTTGAACTTGTCGATGCGGCCGCTGGTGTCGATGACCTTGTGCTGGCCCGTGTAGAACGGGTGCGAGGCGGAGGAGATTTCCACCTTGACCAGCGGGTATTCGTTACCGTCTTCCCACTTGATGGTTTCCTTCGTGCCCATGGTCGAGCGGGTCAGGATCTTGAAATCGGAGGTGACGTCATGGAAGACCACGTCACGGTAGTTCGGATGGATATCGTCCTTCATGAGGCACACCGTAAAAAAGAAATGGGAAAACGCAAGAGCGGCATTATAACCGCCGGCCCGCCCTGGGGGCAAGCCGGAGGTCCGCTCAATGTGAAGACGGCCGCATGGGCCTTCAGGAAACCCCGAGCGCGGCCCGGACCTGGGCTTCAAAGCGCCCCTGGTCGTAGGCCATCAGCAGCTGGGTGTTGTCCGGCTGCCCGGTCTGGCGGTTCCAGTCGACAATGGTAGCACCGCGGGTGTGCACCCCGGCCAGTTCCACGTTCAGCGGGCGCGATTCGACCCGCAGCGCGCCGTCGGGCTGCAGCGCCCAGGCCATGGCCAGCGCATCGGCGGCGAACCAGCGCTCACCGCGGCTGTCTTCCGACCACAGGCGGGTCTGGCGCGAGATCAGCTCATAGAAGCGCGCCTTGTCGGTGTCGGCTGCCAGCCACTGCTCGACATCCTTGTGCAGCAGGCCGTGGGCGACGGTGGCTTCCCAGTCGGCCACTTCGATCTGCGGGAACTGGGTGAACACCACGTGCGCCGCTTCCGGGTCGAAGGCGATGTTGAATTCGGCGGCCGGGGTGATGTTGCCGTGGCAGGTGACCGCCCCGCCCATCACCAGGAAGCGCTTCACGCGCTGCGGCAGGGTCGGGTCCAGCTTCAGGGCCAGCGCCAGGTTGGTCAGCGGACCCAGTGCCACCAGGAACAGCTCGCCGGCGTACTGGTGCGACAGGCGCAGGATCGCCAGCGCGGCGTGCTCGGCCTCGGCCTGGCGTGCAGCCGGCGGCAGGTTCACATCGCCGAAGCCATCGGCACCGTGCACGTGGGCGGCATCCACCGAGGGGTGGATCAGCGGGTCGGGGGTACCGGCGAACACGGGCACGTCTTCACGGCCTGCCACTTCACACAGCTTCAGGGCGTTGCGGACGGTGTGGTCCAGGCCTACATTGCCGGCGGCGATGGTCAGACCCACGATGTCGTGGCGGTCATCGGCAAAGGCCATCAACAGGGCCAGGGCATCGTCGACACCCGGATCGGTGTCGATCAACAGCGGAATCTTCTTGGTCATCATTGCCGTCTTTTCTAGCGGCAAGGGACTGTCTCACCCTGGCGTGACAAATACAAGAAGGGGATATCGGGGGTCACGACCAACGGTCGTGACCTACCGGTGGATCACGACCGTTGGTCGTGATTCGTCCGCTATGCGGACGCGAATCTCACCGCGCTGCCGATCCATCGCTGTACCACTCGATCGGCCACCACCGGCTGCTCGGCCAACAACCGCTCGGCCAGCGCATGCACGCCCGGCAACATGTCCGCGTCTCGCGCCAGGTCGGCCATGCGGAACGCCGCCAGGCCGGTCTGGCGGGTGCCGAGCAGTTCACCGGGGCCGCGCAGTTCCAGATCCTTCTCGGCAATCAGGAAGCCGTCATTGGTCTGGCGCATGGTCTCCAGCCGCTCGCGTGCCATCTGCGACAGTGGGGCCTGATACAGCAGCACGCAGCGCGACACCGCCGAGCCGCGCCCGACCCGGCCACGCAGCTGGTGCAGCTGGGCCAGGCCCAGGCGTTCGGCATTCTCGATGATCATCAGCGAGGCATTCGGCACGTCCACACCCACTTCAATCACGGTGGTGGCCACCAGCAGATCGATCTGCCCGGCCTTGAACGCGACCATCGTGGCCAGCTTTTCGGCCGCCTTCATGCGCCCGTGCACCAGCCCCACGCGCACGCCGGGCAGCAGCGCCTGCAGCGACTCGAAGGTGGCCTGTGCCGGGGTGGCATCCAGCTCTTCGCTTTCCTCGATCAGCGTGCACACCCAGTAGACCTGACGGCCTTCCTGGCAGGCCAGCGCGATGCGCTCGATCAATTCGGGACGACGATCATTGTTCAGCGCGACGGTCTGCACGGGCGTGCGTCCCGGCGGCAATTCGTCAATCGCCGACACGTCCAGGTCGGCGTACTCGGACATCGCCAGCGTGCGCGGAATCGGTGTGGCGGTCATCACCAGCTGGTGCGGCACACTGCGTCCATCGGCCCCCTTGTCGCGCAGCGCCAGCCGCTGGTGCACGCCGAATCGGTGCTGCTCGTCGACGATGGCCAGGGCAAGGTCGGCGAACACCACCGCTTCCTGCATCAGTGCATGCGTTCCCACCACCACCTGCGCCTCGCCCGAGGCGACGTCGGCCAGCACCTTGGCACGCGCCTTCCCAGTAACCTTGCCGGCCAGCCACGCGGTGCGCACGCCGAGCGGCTCCAGCCAGCCGCGCAGATTGTTCAGATGCTGCTCGGCCAGCAGTTCGGTGGGCGCGGCCAGCGCGACCTGCTTGCCCCGCTCCACCGCCAGCATTGCCGCCAGTGCGGCCACCACGGTTTTGCCGGAGCCCACGTCGCCCTGTACCAGACGCAGCATCGGATGAGCCTTGGCCAGATCCTTGCGGATCTGCTCGAACACGCGTTGTTGCGCACCGGTCAGCGCGAACGGCAGGCTGCTGCGCAGCTGCTCCACCAGCGCGCCGTTGCCACGCAGCGACGGCGCATGGTGCGCCTGCAGTGCCATGCGCTGGCGGCGCAGGCTGAGGTGATGGGCCAGCAGCTCTTCGATGGCCAGCCGCCGCTGTGCCGGATGACGACCGGCTGCCAATGCGGATAGATCCGCATCCGGCGGCGGGCGATGCACGGTGAGCAATGCGCTGCGCAGCGAAGGCAGCGCCAGGCCATCAAGCCAGCCGGCGGGTAGCAGCTCCAGCGTAGCTTCGTCGGGCAACCGATCCAGCGTCTGACCGATCAGCTTGCGCAGGGTGGCCGGGCCGATGCCCTCCACCGCCGGGTAGACCGGGTCCAGGCTGTCGCCCAGCGCGGCCTCTTCGTGCTGGCCGAGGATCTGGTAACTGGGATGGACGATCTCCAACCCGAACTGGCCTGCCTTGGGCGTGCCGAAACAGCGCAGCCGGGTGCCTTTCGCGAACTGCGCCACCTGCTGCTGGCGGAAGTGGAAAAAGCGCAGCACCAGCGTGCCCTGCCCTTCGTCCTCAACCGCCACCTTCAGCATGGGCCGGAAGCGCATGCCACGCTCCACCGCCACCACCCGGCCCTCCACCTGCGCCGGCACGCCGTTGCGCAGGTCCTGGATGCGGGTGAGCGCGGTGCGGTCTTCGTAACGCAGCGGCAGGTGCAGCCACAGGTCCTGCAGCGTCAGCAGACCACGGGCGGCCAGCTTGGCCGCCACAGCCGGACCGACGCCGGCGAGCATCGACAACGATGCCTCGCCGGACGGTGCCAGGGCCGGAGTTGCCGCTGCCTTGCGTGCCACGTCAGGGTCAGGCGATGACCATCACCGCGTCGACCTCGAAGTTGGCGCCCTTGGGCAGGCCGGAGACTTCGATGGTGGAACGGGCCGGGAACGGAGCCTGGAAGTAGTCCTGCATCACCGCGTTGACCTTGGCGAACTCGGCCAGGTCGGTCAGGTACAGGCCCAGACGCACGACCTGGTCCAGCGAGCCGCCGGCGGCTTCGGCCACCGCCTTGAGGTTGTCGAAGGCGCGGCGGGCCTGGGCTTCCACGTCACCCACGCCGACGATGTCGCCGGTGGCCGGGTCCAGCGGAATCTGGCCGGAGAAGTACACGGTGTTGCCGGCGCGCACGGCCTGCGAGTACGGACCGATCGCGGCGGGGGCGTTTTCGGTGTTGATGATCTGGCGGGACATGGGGTGCTCCGGTGTTTTCAGGAATACAGAGCGCCAATTGTATCGGTTTCGACCACGGTCCACGTTGACGCGCATGGCGCGTCACTACGCGACGTATACGTGGTCCCGGCGTACTGACGCGCCATGCGCGTCAACGCGGTGCCGGACCAGGCGTTATTGGCGGCGGACGGATTGGACGACCGACAACCGACGCAATCTGCGCATGACCTCGGCGAGGTGGTTGCGGTCGCGGACCTGGATGTTGAACGCCAGCACCGCTGCATTGAAATCGCGATCCAGGTAATCCACCCGTTCGATGTTGGAATGGCTTTGCGCAATCGCCGCGGCCAGCTGGGCCAGCACGCCGGTGCCGTTTTCCACTTCCACCACCAGCGCGGTGTCGTAATCGCCGGACACGGTGGTGTCCCAGCCGATCGGCACCCAGCGTTCGGGCGACTTGCGCAGCTCGGCCAGGTTCGGACAGTCCATGCGGTGCACCACGATGCCCTTGCCGGCGGTGTGGTAGCCCATGATGTCGTCGCCGGGAATCGGCTGGCAGCAGTTGGCGAAGCTGACCACGCCACGTTCGCTGCCGTTGATCAGGATCTTTTCCTGCGAATGCTTGGAATGCGCGCCGCCGCGCAGTTCGGCATAGGCCATCAGCGCCTGCGCGGCCTGGTTGGGCATCCAGTTGCCCAGCGCCACCTCGGCCAGCAGGGCTTCCAGGCGCGGGTAGCGGTGCTCGGCCAGGAACGCATCCAGGCGCCCCTTCGGCAGGCGTTCGAGCGAGCTGTCCATTGCTTCCAGCGCGCGGTCCAGCATGCGGTGACCGAGCTGCACGGCGTCTTCGTGTTCCAGCTGCTTGAGCTGGTGGCGGATGGCGGTGCGCGCCTTGCTGCTCACCACGAACTCCAGCCACTGCGGCTTCGGCGTGGCCGAGCGCGCGGTGATCACTTCCACGGTCTGCCCGCTGACCAGCTTGGTGCGCAGCGGCACCAGTTTCTTGTCCACGCGCGAGGCCACGGCGGTATTGCCGACGTCCGTGTGCACCGCATAGGCGAAGTCCAGCGCGGTGGAATTGCGCGGCAAGGCCAGGATCTTGCCCTTGGGGGTGAACAGGTAGACCTCGTCCGGGAACAGGTCGACCTTCACGTTATCCAGGAACTCCAGCGACGAACCGGCGGCGCGCTGCGAATCGATCAGTTCCACGATCCAGGCGTGGGCCCGGCTCTGTGCACTGTTGGGACTGTCGCCACCGAACTTATAGGTCCAGTGCGCGGCCACGCCGCGCTCGGCGATCAGGTCCATTTCCTCGGTGCGGATCTGCACTTCAATCGGCGAGCCATAGGGCCCGAACAACACGGTGTGCAGCGATTGGTAACCGTTGGCCTTGGGAATGGCGATGAAGTCGCGGAAGCGTCCGTCCAGCGGTTTGAAGGTGGCATGCACCGCGCCCAGCGCGTGATAGCTGTTGGGCACGCTGCGCACCACCAGCCGGAACCCGAACACATCCATGACCTGGTCGAAGGATTTGTTCTCGTCGCGCATCTTGTTGTAGATGCTCCACGGGGTTTTGATCCGGCTGACCAGCCGATGTTCCAGCCCTTCCTTGGCCAGCCGCTGCGACAGCTGCACCTCCACCTGCGCCATCGCCTCGCGGCGCACCACCGGCTGGCTGCGGATGTGCTTTTCCAGAATGGCATGGCGCCAGGGATACAGCGCCTTGAAGCCGAGGTTCTGCAGTTCACTCTTGACCAGGCTCATGCCCAGTCGCTGCGCGATGGGGGCGTAGATCTCCAGCGTCTCGCGGGCGATGCGGCCACGCGCTTCGCTGCTCTGCGCGCCCAGCGTGCGCATGTTGTGCAGGCGGTCGGCCAGCTTGATCATGATCACGCGCAGGTCGCGCGACATCGCCAGCAGCATCTTGCGGAAGCTTTCCGCCGCCGCTTCCTGGCGGTCGCGGAACTTCAGCTTGTCCAGCTTGGTGACCCCGTCGACCAGCTCGGCCACGGCCTCGCCGAACTCGGCCGACAGTTCTTCGCGGGTCAGCGGGGTGTCTTCGATGGTGTCGTGCAGGATCGCCGCGATCAGCGCTTCCACGTCCAGGCCCAGCTCGGCCAGCACCTGCGCCACCGCCACCGGGTGGGTGATGTACGGTTCGCCGGATTTGCGTGTCTGCCCAGCATGCGCCGACGCCCCCACCTCCCAGGCACGACGCAGCAGCGGCAGCTGTTCCGGCGGCAGGTAATGCGCCGCGCGCTCAAGCTGGAGGACGTAGTCGGGGACGGCCGCGCCGGGGGACGCGGCAACCTTTGCAGTGGGGCCTGGGTTCATGGCTGGAAGACTATTCCAGCAACGGCATATCGGCAAACTGTTGACAGTCCTGAAAACGCAAACAGCCCGCACAAGGCGGGCTGTTCGTGGAACGAAACGGACCGGGATCGATCAGTCGTCGTTCTTGGACATGTCTTCGTCGGCAACCACTTCGGCGGCAGCCCATTCCAGCGCTTCGCGTTCGGCACGCTCGCGCTCGGCCTTCTCGACTTCGTCGATCAGGGCGTTGTCGATCTTGCGGGCGGCAATTTCACGCAGCGCCAGCACGGTCGGCTTGTCTTCGGTTTCGCTGTTGTCCAGGGTGGCCTGGACGCCGTTGGCCAGCTGACGGGCGCGCTTGGACGCCATCATGACCAGCTCGAAACGGTTGTTCACGACTTCCAGACAATCTTCTACGGTGATGCGGGCCATGCGGGCTCCCGGCAGCCGGTGCGGGCTGCTCAATCGAATGAGGGAAAGGGGACGGATTGTAAGGGGCGGGCCTGGACAAAATCAAGCCAAGCGGTCAGCGCCCCTTTATGAATCAACCTGTTGCGCCCGGCTCCTGGGTCAGCAGGGCCTGGATCAGGCCGGCGTGGCGGACCTTCTGGGCCTCCCGACGCAGCCGGCTGGCGGTGAAAATGGCGCACAGCTCGTCCACGGCGGTGTCGAACACCTCGTTGACGATGACGTAATCGAAGTCGTTGAAGTGCAGCATCTCTTCACGCGCCGCGCCCAGGCGCTGGGCGATCACCGCCTCGCTGTCCTGGCCGCGCTTGCGCATGCGGTCCTGCAGGGCCTGCTTGGACGGCGGCAGGATGAACACCGTCACCGTGCCCGGCACCAGCTGGCGGACCTGCTGCGCGCCCTGCCAGTCGATTTCCAGCAGCACGTCCTGGCCGGCCGCCAGCTGCGGCTCGACCGATTGCCGGGCGGTGCCCTTCCAGTCGCCATGCACCCAGGCGTGCTCGAAGAAGTCGCCGGCGGCGATCATCTTCTCGAACTGCTCGGCGCTGACAAAGTGGTAATGCTCGCCGTTGACCTCGCCCGGGCGCATCGCCCGCGAGGTGAACGAGATCGACAGCGCGATCTGCGGGTCACGCGCCAGGGTGGCGTTGACGATGCTGCTTTTGCCGGCCCCGGACGGGGCGGCCACGATATACAGGGTGCCGCGTGCGGGGGCACCGGCCGGCGTGGGCTGGAGGCTCATTCGATGTTCTGCACCTGTTCGCGGATCTGGTCGATCAGCACCTTCAGTTCCACCGCGGCGTTGGAGGTGCGGCTGTCCACCGACTTGGAACCCAGGGTGTTGGCTTCGCGGTTGAACTCCTGCAGCAGGAAATCCAGCCGGCGGCCCACCGGCTCGCGCTGCTTGAGCACGCGGCGGATCTCGACGATATGGCTGCGCAGGCGGTCCAGTTCTTCATCCACGTCCAGCTTCTGCAGCCATAGCACCAGTTCCTGCTCGGCACGGCCCGGCTCCACCGGGTGCGGCAGGTCGGCCAGACGCGCGGCCAGCTTGGCCCGCTGGCCGTCGCGGATCTGCGGGATCAGGGTGGTGACCTCGGCAGCAATGCGTTCAATTGCGTCAACGCGTTCGCTGATCGCGGTGGCCAGCTTGTCGCCTTCACGCTCACGCGCGGCAACGAACCCGTCCAGCACCTGCTCCAGCAGGGCCAGGGCCTCGGTCTGCAGGGCCGGCGCATCGGTGGCTTCGCCCTGGGTCACGCCCGGCAGCTGCAGCAGCTCGGTGAAGCTGACCTGCAGGTTGGGGAAGTCCGAGGTCAGCCGGTGCGCCAACGCGCCCAGCTGGCCCAGCAGCACTTCGTTGACCTGCAGGCTGGCGGCGGCCTCGGGCGCGCGCAGGCGCATCACCAGGTCCAGCTTGCCCCGGCTCAAGCGCGCAGCAATGCGCTCACGCAGCTGCGGTTCCAGCGCGCGCAGCTCTTCAGGCAGGCGCGTGCCGACCTCGAGGAAGCGGTGGTTGACCGAGCGCAGCTCGCATCCAAGCGTGCCCCAGGGGGTCACCCGCTCGCCGCCGGCATAGGCGGTCATGCTTCGAATCATTCGGGGTTTCCGATGCTCTCAAAGGGGGAATGGTACCCTAGAGGCCTTCTTCCGACCTCCTCGCCCGCCGGTCTCCGGTCCGGGCGCGGACCCGCATCCCACGTACTACCGGAAACCTTTCATGTCCGATTCCCGTCCCAGCGGCCGCCAGGCCGACCAGCTGCGCGAAGTACACATCGAGCGCGCCTTCACCCGCCACGCCGAAGGTTCGGTACTGGTCAGCTTCGGCGACACCCGCGTGCTGTGCACCGCCAGCGTGGAGAACCGCGTGCCGGGCTTCCTGCGCGGCAAGGGCGAAGGCTGGGTTACGGCCGAATACGGCATGCTGCCGCGCTCCACCCACACCCGCAACGACCGCGAAGCCGCGCGTGGCAAGCAGGGCGGCCGCACCCTGGAAATCCAGCGCCTGATCGGCCGCTCGCTGCGCGCCTGCGTCGACCGCCGCGCCCTGGGCGAACGCACCATCACCCTGGACTGCGACGTGTTGCAGGCCGACGGCGGCACCCGCACCGCCGCCATCACCGGTGCCTACGTGGCGCTGGTGGATGCGGTGAATCACCTGATCAGCAAGGGCGAACTGAAGCGCAACCCGATCTTCGGCGCGGTCGCGGCCATTTCCGTCGGCATTTACCGCGGCACCCCGGTGCTGGACCTGGATTACGCCGAAGACAGCGACTGCGACACCGACATGAACGTGGTGATGAACGACGGCGGCGGTTTCATCGAACTGCAGGGCACGGCCGAAGGCCACGCCTTCCGTCGCGAGGAACTGGATGCGCTGCTGGCCCTGGCCGAAAAGGGCTGCACCGACCTGCTCGCGGCCCAGCAGGCCGCGCTGGCCCAGCCGTGAACCGCCGGATCGCCCTGACCACCCTGGTGGTGGCCGATTACGACGAGGCCATTGCCTGGTACACGGGCAAGCTGGGCTTTGCCCTGCTGGAAGATATCGACCAAGGCAGCAAGCGCTGGGTGGTGGTCGGCCCGACCGACGGCAGTGCCGCCGCGCTACTGCTGGCCCGCGCCAGCAACGAAGAACAGCGGTCGCGGATCGGCAACCAGACCGGTGGCCGGGTCGGTTTCTTCCTGAACACCGACGATTTCTGGCGCGATCACGCCACCATGAGCGCTGCCGGCGTCGAGTTTCTGGAAACCCCGCGCGAAGAAAGCTACGCCACCGTCGCGGTGTTCCGCGACCTGTACGGCAACACCTGGGACCTGCTGGAGCCGAAACAATGAAACTGGTACTGGCCAGCGGCAACGCCGGCAAGCTGAAGGAACTGCAGGCCATGCTGGCCGGCCTGCCGCTGCAGATCGTGGCGCAGGGCGACCTGGGCGTCAGCGACGTGCCCGAGACCGGCCTCACCTTTGTCGAGAACGCACTGATCAAGGCGCGTCATGCCTGCGCCAGCACCGGCCTGCCGGCCCTGGCTGACGACTCCGGCCTGATCGTGGACGCCCTGGACGGTGCCCCGGGCCTGTACAGCGCCCGCTACGCCGGCAGCCCGACCAACGATGCGGCCAACAACGCCAAACTGCTGGAGGCGCTGCGTGATGTGCCTGCTGAGCGCCGCACCGCGCGCTTCCACGCGGTGATCGTGCTGCTGCGGCATGCCAACGACCCGCAGCCGCTGATCTGCGAAGGCAGCTGGGAAGGCGAGATCCTTGATGAGCTGCGCGGCAGCCATGGCTTCGGCTACAACCCGCTGTTCCTCGACCCGGTGCTGCAGCAGACCGCGGCGGAAATGGCTCCGGACCTGAAGAACGCAATGAGCCATCGGGCCAAGGCGCTGCAGTTGTTGAAGCAGAAGCTGGCCACCGTAATTCAATGAATTGCCGGCCAGCGGCCGGCACTACCGATCATGTCTGACCATCACTGCCATCTTCCGGGCGAACACTGCGACCACGACCATGGCGTGTCGCTGGTGCCACCGCCGCTGTCCTTGTACGTGCACCTGCCCTGGTGCGTGCGCAAATGCCCGTACTGCGACTTCAACTCGCATGCGGGCAAGGGCGAGCTGCCCTTTGACGCCTACATCGACGCGCTGATCCGCGACCTCGACCAGGACCTGCCGCTGGTCTGGGGCCGGGTGGTGAACAGCGTGTTCTTCGGCGGCGGCACCCCCAGCCTGTTCCCGCCCGAGGCGATCGACCGCTTCCTGCAGGCGGCTTCAGCTCGCCTGCGCTTCGCCCCGAATCTGGAAGTGACCCTGGAAACCAACCCGGGCACCGCCGAGCACGGCCGCTTCGACCGCTACCGCGCGGCCGGGGTGAACCGGATCAGCTTCGGCATCCAGACCTTCAACGACGACGCGCTGAAGCGGCTGGGCCGCATCCACGACAGCGGCGAAGCCGAGCGCGCGGTGAAGCTGGCCCAGGACGCCGGCTACGACAACTTCAACATCGACCTGATGTATGCGTTGCCGGAGCAGACCCTGGCCCAGGCCGAGCACGACCTGGAACGCGCCTTCGCCCTGCAGCCCACCCACGTGTCGCACTACCAGCTCACCCTGGAACCGAACACCGTGTTCTTCGCCCGCCCGCCGCAGGGCATTCCCGATGACGATGCGGCGTGGGACATCCAGGAACACTGCCAGCGCATGCTCGCCGACGCCGGCTATGCGCAGTACGAGGTCAGCGCCTACGCCCGCCCTGGTCGGCAGAGCGCGCACAACCTGAATTACTGGCGATTCGGTGATTACCTGGGTATCGGTGCCGGCGCGCACGGCAAGATCAGCTCCGGAGCCGAACAGCATGTGCTGCGGCGCTGGAAGCACAAGCATCCGCAGACCTACATGGACACCGCGGGCACGGCCGCCTCGATTGGCGGCGACGACGTGATCGATGCGGCGCGGCTGCCGTTCGAGTACATGCTGAACCTGCTGCGCCTGCACGAAGGGTTCGCGCTGAAGGACTTCGAGTCGCGGACCGGGCTGGAGCGGCAGGTGATCGCCGAGCCGCTGCGCACTGCGGTCGAACGCGGCTGGATGACGCTGGACGCTGAACGCGCGGTGCCCACCGAGCTGGGGCGGCGGTTTACCAATGATGTGGTGGAGTTGTTTTTGGCGTGACGCGGTGATTGCGGGATTGCGTGGTTGCCGGCCGCTGGCCGGCAACCCCATGCGTCGGGACACCCCTTATGGCAGGAAACCCGCGAAAACGTTAGATTCCGTATCTCTACAGGGGAGCCGGAACCAACAACGGATGTCTGCGTCCGCACCGCCATTGCCACCCGACACCAGCCGCTTCGCCAGCGTCGATGCACCGCCACGCGTGCGCCGCCTGCTGGCCGCGCTGCATGCGCTGGCTGCCCAGACCCTGGCCAACCCGCTGAAGCTGACCATCGTTGAGCTGGAACGCGAGCTGTTCCGCGACGCCGAGCGCGCGCGCAACAGCCAGATCCAGGCGGACATCCTGGCCCAGTCGCGCCGCCTGCATGAAGTGGACGCGCAGTTCGCGCCGCGCTTCCTGGATGCCCTGGGCACGGCGCTGGCCAAACTGCGCGAACCCCGTGTGCGGCATGAGCCTGCCGCGCCCGTTGCCGTCACCGCCACCACCCTCACCCTGGTCACCGACACCGATATCGACCGCGACATCGTGCTGGCCGACATCACGCGCCGCGAGGCGCAGCGCTCGGCCAGCGCGCTGCAGTTGCTGGGCCAGCGCTTTGGCGTGCTGGCCGCCGGCCCGGAGTTCGACGTCGAGGACCTGCCGTTCGGCCCCTACGTGCTGTGCCGGATCGCCCGCGAACTGGGCGAACAGTTCGATCTGGGACTGGAAACCCAGCTGGCGCTGTACCGGGTGTTCGATCACCAGCTGCTGGAGCGGCTCGGCGAACTACTGGAACGCGCCAACATCCTGCTGGCCCACGAAGGCATCCTGCCCGGCCTGGTCTACACGCCCTACCTGGCCCGTTCGGCCACCACCCGCCGCATCGTCACCGGCCCCGAGCGCGGTCCGGCCGGTGCCTGGCGCAAGGCCGGCGGCGCGGCGGCGCGCCCGCTGACCGGTTGGAGCGGTTCGGCCAGCACCGGCAGCTGGGCGGCGATGACCGAGGAAGTGATCGGTGCACCTGCGCCGTCGTCGCCAACGGGCGCAGCGGGCGGCACAGCCAGCCCCGCGCCCGGAGCCGGCGCAGCCGACCTCAATGCGCCGGCACTGTCGGCACTGCATCAACTGCTGGAAGCAGCGCGCCACGCGCACGGCGGCGCGGCCGACACGGTCGCTGCCGGCCCCCTGCCCGGCGGCGAAGCACCCGCCGAGCCGGCCCACGCGCTGTCCAGCGCCAGCCTGCATGCCACCCTGGCCAAGCTGCAGCCGCAGGTCGCCAGCGCCCGCCGCAGCATGGCCGACCTGCACAACGCCCTGCTGGCGCAGATGCGCGCCGACCACGGCCCGCAGGCCACGCTGACGGTAAAGGACAACGACACCTTCGACCTGCTGAACATGCTGTACGGACAGATCCAGCGCGAGGTGCGGCCCGATGCCGCCGCGGTGGACCTGCTGACCCGGCTGCAGGTGCCGGTCGCGCGCGCCGCGCTGAGCGACCCGGCGTTCTTCGTCCGCGACCAGCACCCGGCGCGTGAACTGCTCAACGCGGTGGCCGAGGCCGGCGCGAACTGGCTGGGCGAGGAAGATGTCGACCCGCAGCTGGTGCAGAAGCTCGACCGTGCGGTCGACAAGGTGGTCACCGACTACCAGGGCGACGCGACGGTGTTCGAGGCCGCCAACGACGAGATACAGCAGCACTTCCGCGCACTGGCGCACAAGGCCGAGCTGGCCGAGCGCCGCCATGTGGAAGCGGCCCGCGGCAAGGAACGCCTCGAATCCGCCAAGCAGCAGGCCGGGGCCAGCATCGAGCAGCTGTGTGCCGATGCCGCCCCGCCGCGCTTCGTGCAGTCGCTGCTGAAGCAGGCCTGGTCGGACGTGTTGACCCTGACCCTGCTGCGGAACGGCGAAGGTTCCGAGCAGTGGCAGCAGCGCACGCAGGAAACCGCGCGCATTGCCGAGATCACCTGCCAGGCTCCCGGCAGCGCCGATTCCGATGCCGAACTCGGCCAGCAGGTCGAAGCCGCCTTGCTGCAGGTGGGCTACCACCACGACGAGGCCGCGGCCATTTCGCGCCGGCTTTCCACGCCCGGTGGCGAGGACGAAAGCAGCTCGCGCACCGAACTGACCGCGCGCCTGCGTGCGCGCAGCCGGCTCGGCGAACAGTCCGACGGGCATGACCCGCGCAAGACCGCCCCGCTGGCGCGCAGCGCCGCCGAAGAAGAACTGTACAAGCAGCTGCGCACGCTGCCTTTCGGCACCTGGTTTGAATTCACCACCAACCAGCAGGGCGACGTGCGCCGCCAGCGCCTGTCCTGGTACAGCCTGATCACCGACAACGCGCTGTTTGTGAACCCGCGCGGGCAGAAGGTGGCCGAGCATTCACTGGACGGGCTGGCGCGATTGATGGCCCACGGCCAGGCGCGCATCGTCAATGAAGACAAGAGCCGGTTGATCGACCGCGCCTGGCAGGCCACGCTGCGCACCCTGCGCTCGCTGGCCGGCGGCGGCGGTACGGCAGCGGAGGGAACGGCATGACCGACGACAAGAACACCCGCCGCGCACGTCGCCGCGAGGTAACCGAGCAGATTCCGGTCACCGACATGATGGCCGAGGCCGTCATAGGGCGGCTGGGTAACGTTTCGGAAACCGGCATGCTGATGATCGCCTCGGTGCCGATGAACGACGACGCGCTGTTCCAGTTCCGCTTCGCCATTCCTGGCCCCGGTGGTCAACCGTTGCCGCTGGACGTGGGCGCACACCTGTTGTGGCACGAGGAAAGCAATGCACCCGGCCAGTTCTGGACCGGCTTCCGCTTCCTCACCCTGAGCAGGGAGCACCGGGAACTGCTGAGGGCCTGGGTGGAGCAGGAGACTTCGGCGACCTGAGCGCCGGTTCCTGCACAGCACACCCGGCGCAATTGCGGCAAAATCAGGGGCTGCAATCCGCACTGCCCTGTGAGCTGCCGCAATGACCCTGCCCGACCTCGCCGCCCTGTATTCCCATCACGTGCGCGTGCTTGCCCAGCGCGCCGACGAGGCGCTGGCGCGCGGTGGATTTGACCACCTGGTGATCCCCAGCGGCACGCTGCACTACCAGATGTTCGACGACCGCGATTACCCGTATGCGGTGAACCCGAACTTCAAGGCCTGGCTGCCGCTGACCAAGGTGCCGAACAGCTGGCTGGTGTACACCCCGGGGCAGCGCCCGAAGGTGATTTTCCACCAGCCGTTCGACTACTGGCACGTGGTGCCGGACGCGCCCAGTGGCTGGTGGGTGGAGCATTTCGACATCGAGATCATTCGCACTGCAGAGCAGGCGCCGGCACTGCTGCCGGCCGACGCGACGCGCTGCGCGATTCTGGGCGAACCGCAGAGCGCGCTGGGCGCGTTCGTGCCGAACAACCCGGAAGCAGTGCTGCACTACCTGGACTGGCATCGTGCAGTGAAGACGCCGTACGAGATCGCCCTGATGCGCCAGGCGCAACAGCTGGGCGTGCGCGGCCACCGCGCGGCGGAAGCGGCGTTCCGCGCGGGGGCGAGCGAATTCGAGATCCACATGGCTTACTGCAGCGCGGTGGGCCAGGATGCGAATGAGCTCCCCTACGGCAACATCGTGGGCCTGAACGAGCATGCGGCGGTGCTGCATTACACCGACCTGGGCAAGACCGCGCCGCAGCCGCTGCGCAGCTTCCTGATCGACGCTGGTGCCAGCGCGCTCGGCTATGCCAGTGACATCACCCGTACCTACGCGGCGTCGGGCCACGACGAATTCGAAGCGATGATCGCGGCGGTGGACGCGGCGCAGCAGCAGATGTGCGCGGGCGTGCGCGCGGGCGTGGATTACAAGCAGCTGCACGTGGACGCGCATCTGTCGCTGATGGGCATCCTGAAGGACTTCGGCGTGCTGAAGGTGTCGCCGGAAGCGGCGCTGGCAACAGGCGTGAGCGCGGCATTCTTCCCGCACGGCCTGGGTCATCTGATCGGCCTGCAGGTGCACGACGTGGCCGGCTTCGCGGCCAGCGACCGTGGCGGCCGCATCGAGCGCCCGCAGGGCCACCCCTATCTGCGCCTGACCCGCACGCTGGAACCGGGCATGGTGGTGACGATCGAACCGGGCGTGTACTTCATCGACATGCTGCTGGACGAAGTGAAGCAGCGCGGCCACGGCGACAGCATCGACTGGAGCCGCGTGGACTTCTTCCGCCCCTACGGTGGCATCCGCATCGAAGACGAAGTGATGTGCACCGAAGGCGACGCCGACAACCTCACCCGCCCGGCGTTCGCCGAGGCTTGATGGTTGCCTGACTGATTCCCTGACTGCTTGATTGCCAGATTGCACGATGTACGTAGAGCCGGGCTTGCCCGGCTGCTGTTGGATTCAGGCGAACAGCCGGCGCTCACCGTGACCCTGGTTTGGCGGCGCGGGACGGGCGTTCCGGGGGACGCCGCAAGTACGTCCTTGTAGGCTCAATCGCCGCATCCATGCGGCTCATGCCCCCTCCAGCCCATCCCGAACCGCCATCGACAGTTCGTCGGTGGCCACCGAAGATCAAGATCAACGGCGGTCCCTGTCCATTGTCATGCGTTACCGGATGTTCTCCGTTTCACGGCGATCGTCTGTCGACCGATCCCACCAGGGCATTTCCGATGCCACCGCGGACTACGTGCTTTTGATCCTCCATGGCCACCGGCAAACTGTCTGGGGCGTGCCGGGGTGGGTTTGCGGGACCGTCAAAAACATGGATGTTTTTGACGAGCCTACAGGGATGTATTCACGGCGTGTCCCGCAAACCCATCCTGGTGCGCCCAAACACAGAAACCGATGACCACCGGCTGTTCGCCTGAATCCAACAGCAGCCGGGCAAGCCCGGCTCTACGTAGATCGTGCAATCACGCGGTCAGCGCGAAGCCGCCATCTCCGCTTCGATCTCATCGGCGCTGCGTGCCAGGCCTTCGGTCAGCACGCGGTGGCCGTCGTCGGTGATCAGCACGTCGTCCTCGGTGCGGATGCCAATGCCGCGCCAGCGCGGCTCCACGCTTTGGTCATCCGCGCTCACGTACAGACCCGGTTCGATGGTGAACACCATGCCCGGCTCCAGCAGGCGTGAGTCGCCCGCCAGCCGGTAATCACCCACGTCGTGCACATCCAAGCCCAGCCAGTGGCCGGTCTTGTGCCGGTAGAAGCGCTGGTAGTGGCCCTGGGCGATGTTCTCTTCCAACGTGCCCTTCAGCAGACCCAGTCGCAGCAGGCCTTCGGTCAAGGTCTGCACTGCGGCCAGATGGCCCGCCTCGTACGCGACGCCCGGGCGCGCCTGCGCCAGTGCCGCCGCCTGCGCCGCGCCCACCAGATCGTGCATCGCACGCTGCTCGGGGGTGAAGCGACCGTTGACCGGGAACGTTCGGGTGATGTCGCTGGCGTAGCCACGGAACTCCGCGCCCGCATCAATCAACACCAGGTCACCGTCGTGGCTGCGCGCGTTGTTGCCGCGGTAATGCAGGATGCACGCGTTCGCGCCCGCGCCGACGATGCTGCCGTAGGCCGGCCACGCATCGTTGGCGCGGAAGTCGCGTTCCAGGTCGGCCTGCAGTTCGTATTCGAACATGCCCGGGCGCGCCACCCGCATCGCGGTGCGGTGTGCCTGCACGGTGATCTGTGCGGCACGCTGCATCAGCGCCACTTCCGCCGGCGACTTGAACAACCGCTGCTCGTGCAGCAGGTGGCCCAGTTCCAGGAATTCATGCGGCGGCTGCGCGCCATGCCGCACCTGCGAGCGCACCCGGTTGACCCAGCCGATCAGCTTCAGGTCGAAGTCTGCATCGCGGCCAAAGTGGTAGTAAACGCGCGAACGGCCTTCCAGCAACCCCGGCAGGATGTCGTCCAGGTCATCGATCGGGTAGGCATCGTCCATGCCGTAATCCGTCACCGCGCCTTCCTGTCCGGCGCGTGCGCCATCCCAGGCTTCGCGATCAGCGTCGCGCTCGCGGCAGAACAGGATCACCTCGCCGTGCCGGCGGCCGGGAATCAGCACCAGCACCGCATCCGGCTCCGGGAAGCCGCTCAGGTACCAGAAGTCCGAGTCCTGCCGGAACGGATAGTGCGTGTCCAGGCTGCGCACCCGCTCGGAGGCGGCCGGCAGCACCAGAATGGCGTCGTCGCCGGCCATCTCCATCAACTGCTGGCGGCGGTGCTTGTATTCGCTCGCGCTGATTCCGGTCAGCTGCTGGATATCCATCTCAGTTCAGGCGCTGGCGGTGACGCGCGCCCATCACGCAGTCGCCGTGCAGCAGCAGCACCGCCACGCGCACGAACTCCTCGATCTCGGCCAGTGCATCTTCGTCATCGTCGTTGCCGCTTTCGAAGTCTTCCACCGACACCTGGGCCAGCTTGGCCAGGTCGGTCAGCGCTTCTTCTCCTTCTTCAGACAGCACCGGGCGGTTGCCGCCCGCGCCCAGCCCGAAACCGCCCAGGAAGGCACGTGCCCACGCGAACAGCGCGTCGGCCTGCGAGGTGGTGTCGGTGGCGTCGGTCAGCAGCAGCTCGAAGGCGAAATCACGGTCTTCCAGCTGGGCCACGGTCGCGGTCAGCAGGTCATCCAGGGTGTCCCCTTCCTGCGCCGCCGGCAGGCTGTCGTCGGCCAGCACCTTGGCCGGCCATTCGCGCACGGCCGCGCCGCCGGCCGACAGCCAGCCGCACAGTCCGCCGTGCAGCTCGGCCGCGCTGGCCCCCAGGCCCAGGGCCTGGCTTGCCTGGGTTACGTCTTGGACAGTCGGAAGTTCGGTCATTTCGGGCTCGGTCACACTTACGGGTTGGCAGCTTCGCAGTGTAGCAATGGACAGGTAGCGGCCGGGGCGTCGCCTGCGCTATGGTGCGGGCATGGAACCTTCAGATGCCATCGCCCAGCTACAGGCCTTTGCCGCCCGGGTGGAGGCATTGCTGGAACGCAACCAGCGCCTGGCCGAGGAAAACCGCAGCCTGCGCCACCAGCAGGAGCAGCTGGTCAACGAGCGCTCGCAGCTGCTGGCCAAGAACGAGCAGGCCCGCTCCCGGGTGGAAGCGATGATCACCCGGCTCAAATCCCTGGAGCAGCACACATGAGCCAGTCCGAACCGGTCAGCGTCCGTATTCTGGATCGTGAGTACACCGTGGGTGTGGGCGCGGACGAACGCGAAAGCCTCACCGCCGCCGCGCGCCTGCTCGATGCAAAAATGCGCGAGATCCGCGGCAGCAACCGCATGGCCGCCGTCGATCGCATTGCCGTGCTGGCCGCGCTGAATCTGGCCCATGAACTGCAGCAGCTACGCGATGAACACGCGCAGCAGGCCACGGCGCTGCAGCAGACGCTTTCCGACCTGAACCGGCGCTTGGATCGCGCATTCGACGGTGCCTGAATTGGCCTGCAATCCGACCGACGAACGGGGGTACCCGAATCGGTGGGGTTGGCTATAATGGCCTCGCGTTCTCTGCTGTGAACGACGGCGTGTGCAAACATTCGCCTTGTCCCTTAATTACGACCACGGGTGCGCGACGACGCCGGGAGTGCAGGTCCGCCTTGTAGCGGGAAGCCCGATGGAGTCCCAGCGTACCCACTTGAACCCCGGGTTCAAGGTCGTTTCGCACGCATCGTCACCGCGGAGAATGCAGTATTCCTGCAAGAGCGACGTTCCACCGGAGCGTCGCTCTTGTTTTATCCGCCGCCCTGCACCGCTGCCCGGACCCTGGCATGACCGACCCGCGCTCCGCACTGCGCCAGCAGCTGCGCCAACGCCGCCGCGACATTCCCGCCGCACAGCGCATTGAAGCGGCCGAACAGCTCGCCGATGCCCTGTTCGCCCTGCCCTTCGCCCCCCCCCATGGACCGGTCGCCGGCTATTGGGCGCTGGATGGCGAAATCGCCCTGCACCGCTGGCAGATGCGCCTGCCCGATGCCCTGACCTACTGCCTGCCCGTGCTCAGCGGCGAGGTGCTGCGCTTCGCGCCATGGCGGCCGGGCCAACCGCTGACCGCCAACCGCTACGGCATTCCCGAACCCGATGTGGCTGCCGGCGACACCCTGGCTGCCGAGCAGATGGCACTGGTGGTCGCTCCGCTGGTGGGCTTTGACGCGCAGTGCCGGCGGCTGGGCATGGGGGGCGGCTGGTATGATCGCAGCTTCGCATTCCGTCAGGCCCGCCCGGCTCCGCCGTGGCTGGTCGGCGTCGGCTTCGCGGCCCAGCAGGTCGAAGACCTGCCGGTGCAGGCCTGGGACGTCGGCGTGGATGCGATCTGCACCGAAACCACCACGTTCATTCCCCGATAGACACCGCATGACCTCACGCAAGCGCTACTGGCTGATGAAGTCCGAACCGGACGCCTTTTCCATCGATGACCTGCAGCGCGTGGGCCAGGAGCCCTGGAACGGCGTCCGCAACTACCAGGCGCGCAATTTCATGCGCGACGGCATGAAGGTCGGCGACGGCGTGCTGTTCTACCACTCCAATACCAAGGTGCCCGGCATCGTCGGCACCGCCACGGTGGCCACCGAAGCCTACCCGGACGAGACCCAGTTCGACCCGAAGTCGGATTACTACGACCCCAAGGCCACCCGCGAAGAACCGCGCTGGCTGCTGGTCGATGTGGCCTTCGATCGCAAGCTGCGCGACACCATTTCGCTGGACGAGATCAAGCTGCACGCCGACGCGCTGGGCGAGGGTTTTCCCTTGATCGCGCGGGGCAACCGGCTGTCGATCCTGCCGGTGACCGCTGCGCAGTGGAAGCTGCTGCTGTCGCTGGAAAAGCACTGACCCCTTTCCTTCTGTCTTTCACGAGTACTGCCCCATGTCCGAAGCCAAGCGCCTGGCCGCCGAAAAAGCCCTGGAATACGTTCAAGACGGCATGATCGTCGGGGTCGGCACCGGTTCCACCGTGGCCTACTTCATCGACGGCCTGGCCCGCATCAAGCACCGCATCAAGGGAGCCGTGTCCAGCTCCGAGCAGAGCACCGCGCGGCTGAAGGAACACGGCATCGAGGTGATGGAGCTCAACCACACCGGCACGCTGTCGCTTTATGTGGACGGGGCCGACGAATGCGACGTCAACAAGTGCCTGATCAAGGGCGGCGGTGCCGCGCTGACCCGCGAGAAGATCATTGCCGAAGCCAGCAAGCAGTTCGTCTGCATCGTCGACCCGAGCAAGCAGGTGCCGGTGCTGGGCAAGTTCCCGCTGCCGGTGGAAGTGATTCCGATGGCGCGCAGCCTGGTCGCCCGCCAGATCATGGACATGACCGGCGGTCAGCCGGCCTGGCGCGAGGGCGTGGTGACCGACAACGGTAACCAGATCCTGGATATCCACCACCTGCAGATCACCGACCCGGTGAAGCTGGAGCGCGACCTCAACCAGCTGCCCGGCGTGGTCTGCGTGGGCCTGTTCGCGCGCCGCCCGGCGGACGTGGTGATTGTCGGCGGCGAGCCGCCGCAGGTTCTGTAACTTCCCCCTGAGGACACCCGGTATGCGCTCTTCGTCGTTGCTGCGTCTGTTGTTGCCGTTGTTGCTGCTGGTCTCGCTGAGCGCCTGTGCCAGCAGCGGTACCCGCCATTGGGTCGAACTGGCCGGTACCCGTTACCAGGTGGAGCTGGCCACCGATGACGCCAGCCGCGCGCGCGGGCTGATGTTCCGCGACCAGATGGCCGAGGACCACGGCATGCTGTTCATCCACGACCGTCAGGAACTGCAGGCGTACTGGATGAAGAACACCCGCATCGCGCTGGACATTCTGTACTTCGACGCGGAGCGCAAACTGGTCAGCCAGCAGCGCGACGTGCCGCCGTGCTCTGCCGGCGACCGCTGCCCGCCCTACCCCAGCAGCGGCCCGGCCAAGTACGTGCTGGAGCTCAACGCCGGCCAGGCGCAGAAGCTGGGCCTGCAGGATGGCGCGCTGCTGACCTTCGGGCCGGGCATCGAATCCAACTGAACGCGGCCACGCCGGGCCCGCCCCGGCGTTGCGTTTTCACAGCGCGGCGCTTGAATCGTGGCGCGTTTGTCGCCAGTCTGTGGTCATGCAGGGGAAGATCACATTGCCGGCGTGGGACAGCCTGGCCGAGCTGGACGACGAGGCGCTGCCGCTGTTGCCCACCGCCCTGCTGATCGCACGCGACGAATACCCTGATCTGGACCCGGCCGCGTACGACGCCCTGGTGCAGAGCCACGCCGACCACCTGCGCACCGAGGTGGACACCCTGGACCACTTCCCGCTGAAGATTGCCGCGGTGAACCGGCACCTGTTCGATGAACTGGGCTACGGCGGCGACCACGGCGAGTATTACGACCCGCGCAACAGCTACCTCAACCAGGTGCTGGACCGCCGCCTGGGCAACCCGATCTCGCTGGCCCTGGTGCAGATGGAGGTCGCGCGCCGGTTGGGTATTCCGCTGGACGGTGTTTCCTTCCCCGGGCACTTCCTGGTGCGGTTGCCGGTGGACGACGGCATGCTGGTGATGGACCCCTTCAACGGCGGCCGCCCGCTGGATGTGGACGAACTGCGCGAACGCGCGCGTTCGCACCTGGGCGGCGAAGTACCCGATGACCAGGTGCTGGCGCAGATTCTGGACGCCGCACCCACCCGGGCCATTCTGATGCGGATGCTGCGCAACCTGCACGGCGTGTATGCCGAGCGCGGCGAATGGGACCGCGCTGCACGCAGTGCCGATCGGTTGCTGAAACTGGCCCCGGAACAGGAAGACGCATTGCGCGACCGGGGCTTGGCCTACTTACAGCTGGACCATCTGGCCGGGGCGCGGCATGACCTGGGGCTGTATCTCAAGCGCAATGCGCAGGCCAGTGATGCGCAATGGGTGCGCGAGAAGTTGATCGAGTTAGGCGCGGGCGCGCCGCGGTTGCATTAATCGATCTCAACCATCTCAAAATCATCCTTGGTCACCCCACAATCCGGGCACGTCCAGGTATCGGGCACGTCTTCCCACGCGGTGCCGGGCGCAATGCCCTCTTCCGGCAGGCCATCAACCTCCTTGTAGATGAAACCGCAGACAACGCACATCCAGGTGCGGAAGGTGGTGGCAGCAGTGTCGCTCATTGGATAATCAGGGGCTGGGCAGTACGGTTGACCGGCATTGTCCCACTCCCGTCGCGCTGCTGGTAGCCATTGATGAACACCCCTGTTGCCCCGACCACGCCCCCGCGTGGCGTCTATCTGATCACGCCCGACGAAAGCGACACCGCGCGCCTGCTGGCCCGCGTGGAGCCGTTGCTGGCCAACGGTGCCACCTGCCTGCAATACCGCAACAAGACCGCCAGCCCCGCCCTGCGCCAGGCCCAGGCGGCGGCGCTGCAGCCGCTGTGCGCCGCCCACGGCGTGCCGCTGATCATCAACGACGACGTCGCCCTGGCCCAGGAGGTGGGCGCGGCCGGTGTGCACCTGGGCGCGGAGGACGGCGACATCGCCGCCGCCCGCGCCCTGCTCGGCGCGCAGGCCATCATCGGCACCTCCTGCTACGACAGCCTCGAGCGCGCCCAGGCCGGAGCCGCCGCCGGGGCCAGCTACGTGGCCTTTGGGGCCTTCTTCCCCACCACCACCAAGGTCACCAAGAGCCGCGCCAGCGTCGACCTGCTGCGGCAAAGCGCCGCACTGGGTGTGCCGCGGGTGGCGATTGGCGGCCTGACCCCGGACAATGTGGGCCCGATCATCGCCGCCGGGGCCGACCTGGTCGCCGTGGTCAGCGGCATCTTCGCCGCCCCCGACCCGGTCGCCGCCCTGCGCGCCTGCCTTGCCCGTTTCCAGGACCCCATCGCATGAACCACGACAATTCCCACGCCCTGTTCACCCGCGCCCAGGCGCTGCTGCCCGGCGGCGTCAATTCGCCGGTGCGCGCGTTCAAGTCAGTCGGCGGCGAGCCGTTCTTCGTGGAGCGCGCCGATGGTGCGTACCTGTATGACGTGGACGGCAACCAGTACATCGACTACGTCGGTTCCTGGGGCCCCATGATCGTCGGCCACAACCACCCGGCGGTGCGCCAGGCGGTGAAGCACGCGATCAACAACGGGCTGTCGTTCGGTGCGCCGTGCGCCGCCGAAGTGACCATGGCCGAAACCATCACCCGGCTGGTGCCGTCGTGCGAAATGGTGCGCATGGTCAACTCCGGCACCGAGGCCACGCTGTCGGCGATCCGCCTTGCCCGCGGCGCGACCGGCCGCAGCCGCATCGTGAAGTTCGAGGGCTGCTACCACGGCCATGGCGACTCGTTCCTGGTCAAGGCCGGCAGCGGCATGCTGACCCTGGGCGTGCCGACCTCACCGGGCGTGCCGGCCGGCCTGAGCGAACTCACCCTCACCCTGCCCTACAACGACTTCGACGCCGCCACCGCGCTGTTCGCCGAACAGGGCGAGCACATTGCCGGCCTGATCATTGAACCGGTGGTGGGCAATGCCAACTGCATTCCGCCGCGCGAGGGCTACCTGCAGCACCTGCGTGCGCTGTGCACCCAGTACGGCGCGTTGCTGAT
Source organism: Stenotrophomonas oahuensis (assembly GCF_031834595.1). NCBI lineage: Bacteria > Pseudomonadati > Pseudomonadota > Gammaproteobacteria > Lysobacterales > Lysobacteraceae > Stenotrophomonas > Stenotrophomonas oahuensis. Next base: position 749,906 of record NZ_CP115541.1, read on the forward strand.
CTTCGACGAAGTAATGACCGGCTTCCGCGTCGCCCTCGGCGGTGCGCAGGCGCACTACGGCATCACCCCGGACCTGACCACCTTCGGCAAGATCATCGGTGGTGGCATGCCGGTGGGGGCTTATGGTGGCCGTCGCGACCTGCTGTCGCAGATTGCCCCGGCCGGCCCGATCTACCAGGCCGGCACGCTCAGCGGCAATCCGGTGGCGATGGCCGCGGGCTTGGCGATGCTGGAGCTGGTGCAGGAGCCGGGCTTCCATGAGCGCCTCTCGGCCGCGACCGCGCGTTTGTGTGCGGGGCTGGAAGCCGCTGCCGCTGAAGCCGGTGTGGCGGTGACCACCAATCAGGTGGGTGCGATGTTCGGGCTGTTCTTCACTGATCAGAAGGTGGAGACGTATGCGCAGGCGACTGCGTGCGATACGGCGGCGTTCAATCGCTTCTTCCATGCGATGTTGGAGCGTGGCGTGTTCCTGGCACCGTCGGCGTATGAGGCCGGATTCCTGTCGAGTGCGCACGATGATGCAGTGATTGATGCCACGATTGCGGCCGCGCGTGAAGCGTTTGTGGTGGCGCGCGGGTAACGACCAACGGTCGTTACCTACCCGGCCGTTTGGTTTTCGGTTTTCAACCGAAAATCAAACGGCCTTTCATCATGGCGAAATGCCCGGGGAACGAACAGAAAAACGTGTAATCCCCACCCTTCACCAGCTTCGCGGTGCTGAACGTCACCGACGTACTCTGCCCACCGCCAATTACCGCCGTATGCGCCAACACCCGCGCATCACCCTTCGGCACATACGCGTCGGCCAGCTTCATCCGCATCCCCGCCATCGCCACCGGCTGGTAATCCGCCGTTTTGGTCAGCACCCAGTTGTGCCCCATCGCGGTGGCCGCCAGCTTGCCGGTGTGGCGCAGGGTCAGCTTCACCTGGGTGCAGTCGCCGGCCACTTTGATGTCCTTCTGGGTGAAGGTCATCTGGTCGGTGCTGTCCACGTTGACCGCGCAGACGCGGGCGTAGGCGGACGGGGCGAAGGCCAGTGCGGCCAGGAACAGGGGGGCGAGCAGTTTCACGGTGATCTCCTTGCGGGTACACCGTGAATTCTAGAGAGCATGCTGCGATGGCACCTGCGACGGGGTGTCGCAGGTGTGCGCCAAAAGCAGCCGGGCAAGCCCGGCTCTACGGTCAGCGCGTGGCGATGAACGATTGGATCGCCGCCCGCAACCGCTTCAACCCCTCGGCCACTTCCTCATCGCTGATGTTCAACGACGGCACGAACCGAAGCACATCGGGCCCGGCCTGCAAGGTCAACAGACCATGCTCGGCGGCGTGATCCAGAATCGGCCCCGCCTGCCCGGCAAAATCCTTGTCCAGCACCGCGCCCAGCATCAGGCCGCGACCGCGCACCTGGCTGAACACCTTGAACTCGTCGTTGATCTTCCCCAGCCCCTCGCGCAGCGCCTGCGACTGCCGGCCCACGTTATGCGCGATTTCCGGCGACGACAGCTTGCGCAGCGCGACCCGGGCCACTGCAGCGGCCAGCGGATTGCCACCAAAGGTGGTGCCATGTGCGCCGAACTGCATCGCCTCGGCCACCTTCGGGCCGGCCAGCATCGCGCCGATCGGGAAACCGCCGCCCAGCGCCTTGGCCAGGGTCACGATGTCCGGCTTGATGCCGTCCTGCCAGTGCGCGAACAGGGTGCCGGTGCGGCCCATGCCGGCCTGGATTTCATCCAGCACCACCAGCGCGTTGTGCTGGTCGCACAGCTCGCGCACGCGCTGCAGGAAGCCGGACTTGGCCGGCATCACGCCGCCCTCGCCCTGGATCGGCTCCAGCATCACCGCGGCGACGTCGCCGGCGGCCATCGCCGTTTCCAGCTGTACCTCGTCGTTGAAGTCCACGTAGCGGAAACCACCGGGCAGCGGCTCGTAGCCTTCCTGGTACTTCGGCTGGGCGGTGGCGGTCACCGCGGCCAGGGTGCGGCCGTGGAAGCTGCCACGGAAGGTCACGATGACCCGCTTGTCGGCCGGGCGGCCCTGCGAGGACGCCCACTTGCGCACCAGCTTGATCGCCACTTCATTGGCTTCCGCGCCGGAATTGCACAGGAACACCCGCTCGGCGAAGCGCGACGCGGTGACCAGCTCTTCGGCCAGGCGCAGCGGCGGCTCGCTGTAGAACACGTTGCTGGTGTGCCACAGCTTGCCGGCCTGCTCGATCAGGGCGGCCTTCAGGTCCGGGTCGTTATGGCCCAGGCCACACACCGCGATGCCGGCGGCCAGGTCGATGAACTCGCGGCCGTGGTTGTCCCATACGCGCGCGCCCTGGCCGCGTTCCAGCACCACCTGGCGCGGCTTGTACACCGGCAGGTAGTAGTGCGACAGGGACAGAAGCGGGTCGGTGGCAGCGGCGGTCATGGCGGTCAAGGGTTCCGGGAAAGGTCTCATTCTCCCCCTACCCCGGCTGGGGCACAATGCGCCGCATGCGACCCTTCAGTGCCCCCCAGCTCAACCCCGCAACCGAATCCGGCTGGCGCCGGACCTGGTTCGACATCATCTACCGCCACGACACCCGGCCCTCGCGCAATTTCGACCTGCTGCTGGTCTACGCCATCATCGCCAGCGTGCTGGTGGTCATGTTCGACAGCGTGCAGCGCTTCCACCTGGCCCATGCCAGCTGGCTGTACGTGGTCGAATGGGGCTTCACCATTCTGTTCACCGCCGAGTACCTGCTGCGGCTGGTGGTGGTGAAGCGGCCCCTGCGCTATGCGTTCAGCATCTGGGGCATCATCGACCTGGCCTCGATCCTGCCCACCTATCTGTCGCTGTTCATCCCTGGCGCACAGAGCCTGCTGGTGGTGCGCGCGCTGCGCATCCTGCGCGTGTTCCGCATTCTCAAGCTGACCCGCTACATCGAAGAAAGCGGCGTGCTGATGGAATCGCTGTGGCGCAGCCGGCGCAAGATCCTGCTGTTCCTGTTCACGGTGATCACCATCACCATCATCGCCGGCACCATGATGTATGTGATCGAGGGGCCGAATCATGGCTTCACCAGCATTCCCAGTGCGATGTACTGGGCGGTGGTGACCATGGCCACGGTCGGATTTGGCGACATCGTGCCGCAGACGGTGCTGGGGCGGTTTGTGACCTCTGTTTTGATTCTGATTGGTTACAGCATCATTGCGGTGCCTACCGGGATCTATACCGCCGAGCTCGCCAACACCATGCGCGACGCCGAGCGGGCGTCGCGGCGCGATGCGCGCGGGTGCCCGCATTGCGGGCTGGAGGGGCATGAGACGGATGCGCGGCATTGCCGGGGGTGTGGGGAGAAGTTGCCTGAGGTGTTCAATCAATGAATTCCCGCGTGGAGACACGTGTGGGACGGGCTCGGCCATCGGGTGTGGGGACGGGCCATGCCCGTCCGCTCTTCGTTCCGGGGTCATGAACGCCTGATGCGTTTCTTCGGCTGGCTCTAAACATCGGCCACGCACCGCCGCCGTGTTGCCCCGCCTTCGGATGCTTGCGCCGCGCTGCGCGCGGTTGACGCGCATGACGTGTCGCTACAGGCATCCCGCGTAGGGACGGGCCATGCCCGTCCGCTCTTCGTTCCGGGGTCATGAACGCCTGATGCGTTTCTTCGGCTGGCTCTAAACATCGGCCACGCACCGCCGCCGTGTTGCCCCGCCTTCGGATGCTTGCGCCGCGCTGCGCGCGGTTGACGCGCATGGCGCGTCACTACGAATTGCTACGTGCGCAGGACGATTGCGCTGTTCGCCGGGCGCACGCCCGGCGGAGCTCCGGTTGGCATTTGCGTCATCCACCAGAAAAACGCGCGGCATAGGAATCTGTGCAATCACGGATTCCAGAACGCCCATTCTGCGTACCAAGTCTCAAAAATCCCGGGCTGAAAACGTCATTCCGTCAGTGAAACCGCATGACGGCGAAAACACGTCGGAAATGGCTCTATCCATTCGAAGGCGATCGGCGCATTGTCCGCCCCGGGTGTAGCAACCCGCTCGTTGATAGTAAATTTTTGTGCGTCCCTTAGTCGGGAGGGTGGTTAATACAACACCCTCGTGAGGGGGAAATATGCCACACCGTCTAATCAACGAGCGGTTGCTAACCTCCCGACCCCCTCGCCCTTCCGGCGAGGGGCATTCCCCGATGCTGGAGACTTAGCATGAGTAAGCGCAAGGCCAACAGGCCGCACCGTAGTGCCCACACCTCTGCAGTCCAACCGATGTATCAACGCTGCCAGTGCTGCAACAGCGTCCTGCAGCCGCCGGTGCTCAATCACCACCCCGTTCCTTTCATCATCCTGCATGGCACGTGGCTGCGTGAGATGGGCATGGACGTGGGCGATCGCCTGATCGTCGAGGCCGGTCGCGGCCTGCTCACCGTTGCCCTGGTCGGCCCGCGTGATCGCGTGGATGCGGTCATGCCGAATGGACCGGACGGCGTGATTCACCAGATGCATTTCACCGAGGTGCATGCAGACCCGATCCGGCAGATGTCGGCGGTAGCGTAAGGCCCCGCGTCCGACCGGCCGGCGGACGCCCTCCCCTTCGCAAAACCGTAGAGCCACGCCCTGCGTGGCGGCTCTCCGCTCCGACGTCATGAACGCCTGACGCGCATCTTCGGCCGCCTCTAAACGTCGGCCAAGTCCAGGCACCGTATTGCATCGCCTTCGGACGCTTGTGCCGCGCTGCGCGCGGGTACCACGCATGGCGTGGTACCTACGAATTGTTACGTGCGCAGGTCGATTGCGCTGTAAAGCGCGGCGGTCGTTGTTCCGCCGCGCCTGGGACCGCTGTTTACATCCGGTTGCTGCGCTGGACCAGATCGTTGTATTTCGCCAACAGCTTGGTCGACGAACCGCTTGGGGCCAGCGTCGGGTCGTTCATCCACTGGATTTCCAGCTTGCTGTAAGGCTTCTTGTCGCGCACACGGGCCACGCGTTCCTTGCTCTCGCGGCGGAACGCTTCGGCCGACATCTCGAACGTGCTCCACTTGGTGTCGCCCTGCGTCGGCTTGACCTTGGCGTGCGCCTCGTCCGACAACGCATTGAAGGCCGCCACGCGCTTTTCGCCTTCGGCGATGTCAAAGCCATCCTCGCCCATGAAATCCACCAGGCTTTTGGCTTCCAGCATCAGCGACAGACGATAGAACTCCATCGTGCGGCCTTCAGCCTTCTCCAGCGCGGCCAGCTGCTCACGCTGGGCCTGGTCGTTCTGCTTTTCCAGCTCGTCGCTGAAGGTCTCGCTGGCGTCGACAAACCCGCCCCAGGCCGCCATGAACGGCGCATGCAGCTGCTTGCCCTTGGCGAAGTTGTCGTCTTCATAGTCTTCGCGGGTGTAGTAGTCGCTGGCTTCCTTGGCCAGCGGCTCCAGTGCGTGCAGCTGCGCCAGATAGTTCTTGGCGGCGGCATCCAGCGCCGGCAGCTTCGGCTCGGCGGCCAGCGCGCGGTTGACCGTCTCGTCGCACTTCTTCAGACCGTAGCCATCCACCGTCCGGGGGCCGATGGGACGCGATTCCTTGCCGGTCGGGCCCGCTTCCGGATCCTTGATCCAGCTCAGGTAGTTGTCGATGCCCCGGTGCTGGTCCGAATCGATGGCGTTGTAGCAGTCAATGTAGTCATTGAGCTTGACGGTCAGCGCTTCCTGCGCGTCCAGCTGTTCGCTGGCGGCCGCCGCCTCGGCCTTGGCCGGATCGGCCGACTTGTTGCCACAGGCACTCAGGGCCAGGGCGATCGAAACGGCCATCGTGGCCGTGCGTACTGCATGCTTCATCCAACCTCTCCGTGTTGAAAACGTTTCCAGAGAGGGGATTCTAGCAAACAGGAAGGTGGGGAGCAGCAGTTGGTACAGGTCGGGATCGAATCATGAAAGCCGTGGAGGGCGATTTACACCACGCTTCTGCGCTCCTCACAGAGTAACCCCACTCATGATTCCCAACGGCCTTCCGCCCGCGTCCTCCATCTCCACCACTTTCAAAGCACCGTCGACCACTCCCGCTTCAAACGAGAACCGTGGTCCGGACGGCGTCACCAATGCCTACATCAGTTTCGGCTTGCAGGAATACCATGCACCTGCATGTGCAAGGCTGGCAGGTATTGACCACGAAGCCGAGCAGACGCGGCAGAAGCAAGAGGTATCTGCGCAGGCGCACGACCAGTTGGTGAACTTCGCTACGAACTTCTTCACGATCAAGAACACGTTGGCGCAGAAAGCTGTCGATGCCGACAAGCCCTTCATCACGGGCTTGTGATGACGGCTCCCGCTCAGCTCCGAATGATTGACCTGAGCGGGAACTGACACATCTGCAGGGTTCAGAGCCCATAGAGTGAATCGCAGAACTCCCTCCAAAGCCGCGTCGCGCGTTCACGTGCCCCTCGCCCGAGGAGAGCCGCCACGGTTGCAGCCAACGCACACGCCAGCACTACCCCGCCGACCAACAGGCCGGTCCATCCCGGCAATGCGTAGCAACTCCACACGCCAAGTGCGGTCACGATCACGACCAGCAGCACAGAGCGGATGGGGCCCATGCCTCAATCCAGGAACAGATCCGGCAGCAGCGGCCGCGAGGGATCCACCGCATACCCGCTGAGATCGGTAACACCGGCTTCGGCCAACACTTCATCGTCCAGCAGGAAGTTGCCGTGGAAGCCAGCCGCTTCGCGGGTCAGCACCGCATACGCAGCATCCGCCATGACCTGCGGCGTACGGCAACCGGCGGCGTCCACGCCTGGAATCATGTTGATCGCATCGGTGGCGATGACCGTGCGCGGCCACAGTGCATTCACCGCCACGCCCTGCGGGCCGAACTCGGCGGCCAGCCCCAAGGTGACGAAGCTCATGCCCATCTTGGCCAGGGTGTAGCCGGTGTGCGGGCCCCACCACTTCGGGTTGAGGCTGGGCGGCGGAGCCAGGGTGAGAATGTGCGGGTTGGCGGCCTGCAACAGGTGCGGCAAGCAGGCCTGCGCGCACAGGAAGCTGCCACGTGAATTGACCTGCTGCATCAGGTCGAAGCGCTTCATCGGCGTATCCAGCGTGCCACGCAGCCAGATCGCGCTGGCGTTGTTGACCAGGATGTCGATGCCGCCAAAGGTGTCGACGGTGGCGGCGACTGCTGCATGCACCTGGTCTTCTTCGCGGATGTCGCACTTCAGGGCCAGCCCTTGGCCGCCCACAGCGTTCACGGCTTCGGCAGCGCTGTGGATGGTGCCGGGCAGCTTGGGGTTCGGGACCGACGATTTGGCCGCGATGGCCACGTTGGCCCCTTCGCGCGCGGCGCGCAGGGCGGTGGCCAGGCCGATGCCGCGCGAGGCACCGGTGATGAACAGGGTTTTACCTTGCAGGCTCGTCATAGCAGGGGCCGAAGAGCGAATGTAGAACTGGATTATGCGCGCTACGTGCGTGAATTCGACAGATCCCGATGCTGCGCTGCTTGCCGACGAAACACGACATTAGCGACATTTCCGAGGTCATGCTCGGTGGAATAACGCGACACGACACCCGGAGCCCTGCGCTACAGTGCACTAATCATGTAACACATATGAGCAGCGTCATGATGCGCAAGTTCGTGCAACAACAGAAGGAGGCCACCAAGCATGACGCCGCGTTCCGCCGCCAAGTGAAGATCGGCCTGGATTCGGCCAACGCCGGCAATCTGATCCCAGCGGCCGAAGTCAAAGCAAGGTTCGCAGCCAAGCGGGGAGCAACACGCCGTAAGCTTGAAGCCTCTGAATGAGGGAGCTGTTCTGGACGCCAGAGGCGATACAGGACCGCGACGAAATCCATGCCTTCATCGAGGCCGATTGGCTTGTTTGAATCCTCGAGCGCGCCTTCGTTTTGGGTCATGCCCTAATGGGGTGATCGCCGTTATCGGCGGTCGACTGTCGTGCGACCCTACCGAGCCCATCCAAGTCCCCATCCGATCCAACATCCAAGTCCCCGCCCAGGATCCCGTTCCCGTTCCCATCAAGCACCGCACACCCCGAATCGCGCATCAAGCGTCACGCATCTCGTAGCGGCATCGGCGACGGCGACGGCATCCAACGGTTTGCCCTCTCAGGGCTTCGGCCCCTGACCTTCGTTGTCTTCCCAGTGCAGGATCTTGCGGGTGACGAAGCGGTACACCGGCTTGCCGGTGCGGAACCACAAATCGCGCACCCACGAGTGACGCTTGAGCAATCTCTTCTCCACCGGAGTGAGGTACTCACGGCAATACATGCGCTTGTGTTTGAGCAGGTGGCGCAGGTCTTCGCGGGCGAGCAGGCGCATCCAGCGTGAGCGCGGGTTACCTATCACGGCCAGCTGGAAGTCGATCAAGGCCGGGCGGCCGTCTTCGCGGACCAGCCAGTTGGCTTCCTTTGCCAGGTCGTTGTGGGCGATGCCGTGGCGGTGCACCTGCTGCAGCAGCCGGCGCGCGGCGCGGAAGTAGGCCAGGTCGCCGCGCGGGGGGCGCTGGTACATGGCGTCGCCTTCCATGAAACTGCGGTCCAGCCAGTGGCCGTCCCAGGCCAGCAGCCGGGGGGTGTCGGGCATGCCGTCCAGATGGGCCAGCGCGCGGGCTTCGCGGCGGGCCAACCACCACGCGGGCAGGCGCAGCCACCAGGGGGTGGCCCCGAGGTCACGGCGCACGAAGCGCTGGCCGTCCTGCTCGATCAGCAGGATGCGGCCGAAGCTGTCGGCCTTGAGGGCGTGCGGGGCGGTGGGCGGCGATGACGTCATGCCGCCATTCTAGGCGGTTCACGTTCATTGCCGGCAGATGACGTCGTTTCGGAGCACAGCGGTGGCAGCCAGTCAGTGTTGGCCCCCTATAATCCGACGATGGACTCTTCATGGATCGATGCCACGCTTGCGTGGATCGCAGCTCACCCCGTGCTTGCCGGCGCGGTCGTCTTCCTCATCGCCTTCTGCGATGCGGTCATCATTCTGGGCGCGATCGTGCCGGCGTTGCCGTTGCTGTTCGCGGTGGGTGTGCTGATCGGCCTGGGCCAGATCTCCGGCCCGTATGCAGTGGCCTGCACCGCGCTGGGTGCGCTGGCGGGCGATGCGTTGAGTTACTGGATCGGCCGCCGCTGGGGTGACCGGCTGCGCGGCATCTGGCCGTTCAGCCGTTACCCGCAGCTGCTGGACCGCGGCGAAATCATGTTCCGCCGCAATGCGTTCAAGAGCATCCTGGTGGCCCGCTATGTAGGTGCGATCCGCCCGTTCGTGCCGGCCATTGCCGGCATGATGAAGATGCCGGTCCCGCGCTACCTGCAGGCCAGCAGCATCGCGGCCATCAGCTGGGCGCTGCTGTTCCTGGCCCCGGGCTGGGTGCTCGGCGAAGCCTATGACGCAGTGGCGGCCGTGGCCGGCCGGCTGGTGATGGTGCTGGCGCTGGTCGGCGTGGTGCTGGGCGTGGTCTGGGCGATCGTGCTGTACGGCTACCGCTGGTCGGCTGCGCGCATGGATTCGTGGCTGGCCGGGTTGCTGCGCTGGTACCAGCGCCACCCGACGCTGGGCCGCTATTCGGTGGCGGTGTTCGACCCGAGCCGCCGTGAATCGGTGCCGCTGGCAATGCTGGCGCTGATGCTGCTGTTGCTGGGCTGGTGCTGGTTCGCGCTAATGATGGTGGTGGTGGCGCACGGCGAGCCGCTGGCATTGGATCTGGCGGTGCACGAAGCCATGCTGGCGCTGCGCAACCCGCTGGCCGACTACCCGATGGCGGCGCTGGCCTCGCTGGGCGCGTGGCAGGTGCTGATGCCGGCCACGGCGGCGGGCATGGCCTATCTGATCTGGCGGCGGCGCTGGATGGCGGCCGGGCACTGGCTGGCGGCGCTGGCGTTCGGCTACGCGCTGACCGAACTGCTGGGTACCACCGTGGACGTAGTGCGCCCGCCGAATGCCAGCAGTGGCTTCGGCTTCCCGTCGGTGTCGGTGACCATGGCCACCATCACCTTCGGTTTCTTCGCAGTGCTGATCGGGCGTGAGCTGCCCGGCCGCACGCGGGTATGGCCTTACCTGCTGTCGGGCATCATCGTCAGCCTGATCGGCTTCGCCCGCATCTATCTGGGCGCGCATTGGCTCAGCGACGTGATCGGCGGCATGTTGTTCGGCATCTTCTGGCTGCTGGTGCTGGGCATCGCCTACCGCCGCCGCTTCAACCGCTCGTTCTGGGTCAAGCCGGTATCGTGGCTGTTCTACGGCACCTTCGCGGTGACGGCGCTGTGGTACGGGCCGCGCAACATCCCGGTGAAGCTGGAGCGGTTCGAACCGGCGCAGCCGGCCCCGGTCACCCTGACCGTGCAGGCGTGGTGGGATGGCAGCTGGCGCGACCAGCCGGCGCGCCGCAATGAATTCGATGACGACCAGCGCTGGCCGCTGGACGTGCAGGTGGCTGGGCCGTTGGACCCGCTGCGCGAGCGCCTGGAGGCGCAGGGCTGGCATGTGCAGTCGCAGGCGGGCTGGGAACAGGCGCTGTTGATGCTGGACAAATCCGCCGCGCCGGAAGAAGTGCCGGTGCTGCCGGCGACGCTGGACACCAAGGTGGAGTCGCTGCTGATGATCCGGGCCGGGAATGCGCCCGAGGAAATCTATGCGCTGCGCCTGTGGCCGGCGCAGGCGGTGTTGATGCCGGGGCAGCAGCCGCTGTGGCTGGGCAGTGCGCAGACGCTGCGCTACGAACAGCACTTCAGCCTGATCGGCATGTGGCACCCGATGCGCGGGATTGATCCGTCGTTGAATGCGGTGCGTGAGGCGGTGGACGGATTGCCGCATGCGGTTGAACAGCATCCGGAATCGAAGACGCCGGTGTTGCGCGTGCGCACTGATCACGACCAACGGTCGTGATCTACCGGTAGTGTCACGACCGTTGGTCGTGACACGGGCTCAGGGAATCCACCCCAGAAGATCATCCAGCCGCTGATGCGGATCATCGCGCTGCAATAACTGCAGCCGCTGCGATTCCTCCAACGGCATCAGCTCGGCCAGCTTCCAACCGACCCAGGCGGCCTGGTCGAGCAGCATCGGCACCTTGGGCGCATACGGATTGCCGGCCTGCTCGATGATGTGTTCCAGCACGGTAGACAGCAGCGCATGCTCGGGCCGCAGCTCGTCGTCGCTGTCCGGTTCGGCCCACTGCACCTCGGCCACGATCAGACCGTTGTCGCGTACGCGCACCTGCTCCACGTGGAAGCGATCGTAGCCGCGCAGGGTCAGCACCAGAATGCCGTCCGGCCCCACATCGAAATCGACGATGCGCGCTTCCACACCGTGTGCGGCCGGCGTCGCCGGAGCCCCCACTTCCTCGCCCTGCAGGATCAGGCAGATGCCGAAGCCGGTTCCATTGCGGCTGCATTCGCGCACCATGTCCAGATAACGCGGCTCGAACACCCGCAGGGTCAACGACGCACCGGGCAGCAGCACCGAATGCAGCGGAAACAATGGCAGCGTAGTGATCTCGCTCATACCGCTCAATCCTGCTGCAGCTGGGCCAGGAAGCGACGCGGTGCGCCGTCGAAGCCGCCGTTGGACATGAACACCACATGGTCACCGGGTCGGGCGATAGCACCCAACTGCGTCAGCAGCGCATCCGTGTCCGGCACCGCATGGGCTTCACCCTGCACAGCACCGATCACCTTGGCGGCATCCCAGGCCAGTTCCGGCCGGTGCAGGAACACCACCGCATCGGCCCCGTCCAGCGAAGGAGCCAGCGCGTCGGCGTGCGCGCCCAGGCGCATGGAATTGCTGCGCGGCTCCATCGCCACCACGATGCGGGCGGTGCCGACCTTGGCGCGCAGCCCTTCCAGCGTGGTGCGGATGGCGGTCGGATGATGGGCGAAATCGTCGTACACGGTGATGTCGCCAGCGTTGCCGATCACTTCCAGGCGGCGCTTCACGCTGCGGAACTGCGCCAGCGCGGGGATCACGGTGACCGGATCCACACCCACCGCATGTGCGGCGGCCAGTGCCGCCAGCCCGTTGAGCACATTGTGCCGGCCCAGCAGCGGCCAGTTCACCTGGCCCACGGCCACGCCACGGTGGTGGACGATGAAGGCGCTGCCGTCGGCATGCACCAGTTCGGCGTGCCACTCCAGCGCCGGGTCGAAGCCGAAGCGCTCCACCGGGGTCCAGCAGCCCATCGCCAGCACTTCGGCCAGATAGGCGTCTTCACCGTTGACGATCAGGCGGCCACGCGCCGGCACCGTGCGCACCAGATGGTGGAACTGGCGCTGGATTGCGGCCACGTCCGGGAAGATGTCGGCGTGGTCATACTCCAGGTTGTTCAGGATGGCCACCAGCGGCCGGTAATGCACGAACTTGCTGCGCTTGTCGAAGAAGGCGGTGTCGTACTCGTCGGCCTCGACCACGAACTCCCGGCCCTGCCCGGCCCGGGCAGACACGCCGAAGTCCTCAGCGACGCCGCCAATCAGGAAGCCCGGTTCGCGACCGGCGGCCTGCAGCAGCCAGGTCAAGATGGTGGTGGTGGTGGTTTTGCCATGGGTGCCGGCCACGGCCAGGGTGTCGCGGCCCGGCAGCACCTGCTCGGCCAGCCACTGCGCCCCGGAAATGTAGCGCTGGCCGGCATCCAGCACCGCTTCCACGGCCGGGTTGCCACGCGAAAGCGCATTGCCGATCACCACCTCGTCGCAGTCAGCGGCCACGCTGTCGGCGCGGTAGCCGGGGTCGAGGGTGATGCCCAGCTGTTCAAGCTGAGTGGACATCGGCGGGTAGATCGCCTGGTCGCTGCCACGGACCGTATGGCCCAGTTCCCGCGCCAGCGCGGCCACGCCGCCCATGAAGGTGCCGGCAATTCCAAGGATATGAATCGTGCTCATCAGCCGATTGTCGCCGATCATCAGCGCGGATGGTGGCTGCGTAAGGGAATTCTGACTCGTGTCAGGGAATCCCCTATACCGCTGTACTGTGAAGACGGACACAATTCACGTCGCCAGCCGCAATACCCCCATCGGTCCTACTCCCCAAGAGGCCAATCCCCAGGGGGGCTCATGTTGTGGGGCCCTGAGCAAGCCCGCTCGCTGGTTCTACACCGCACGCCCGGCTCTTCCCCGAGCTGGGCGTGCAGGTGTAGGACGTTGGCGCTGCCGAAGCAGCGCCCCGTCGCATCAAGCCTTGATGGCCTTGTGAATGCGCGCTTCCACTTCGTCCAGCTCACCCACGCCGTCCACACGCTCCAGCGTGCCGCGACCGGCATAGAAGTCCACCACCGGCGCGGTCTGCTCGTTATAGACGTTCAGACGGTTGCGCACCGATTCCGGATTGTCATCGGCGCGGCCCTGTTCGGCGGCACGGCCGGCAATGCGCTGCACCAGCAGGTCGGTGGCCACATCCAACTGCACCACGGCATCCAGCGGCTGGCCGATCTTGGCCAGCAGGGCGTCCAGCGCGTTGGCCTGGGCCACGTTGCGCGGGTAACCGTCGAGAATGAAGCCCTTGGCCACATCGGCCTGGGACAGGCGCGATTCCAGCATGCCCAGCAGAATCTCGTCGGAAACGAGATTACCCGCGTCCATCACGGCCTTGGCCTGCTTGCCCAGTTCCGAACCCGCCGAAATTTCCGCGCGCAGCATGTCGCCGGTGGAAATATGGGCCAGGCCCAGCTTGTCCTTCAGGCGCGTCGCCTGTGTCCCCTTGCCCGAACCGGGCGGTCCCAACAGAACCAATCGCATCAACCTGACTCCAACTTGGTAAAAAAGGAAGGGTAAGCGCGCCGTGGGAAAGCCCACGTTCACGCTGCACCGCAATACACGCACTTTACCTCATCCGGGTAATGTCCCTGCAATGTCCTCCTCCCCCGACCAAGGTCGCACCATGTCCAAAGGCACCCTGCTGTACGCCCAGTCCGGCGGCGTCACCGCCGTCATCAACGCCACCGCCTCGGCGGTGATCAGCACCGCAAGAGCCAAGGGAATCAAGGTCTTGGCCGCGCGCAACGGTATTCTGGGCGCGCTGCGCGAAGAGCTGATCGACACCTCGAAGGAATCGGCGGCGGCTATTGCTGCGCTGGCCCACACCCCGGGCGGGGCATTTGGCTCCTGCCGCTACAAACTGAAGTCGCTGGACGCCGACCGGGCCCGCTACGAGCGCCTGCTGGCGGTGCTGCAGGCCCATGACGTGCGCTGGTTCCTCTATAACGGCGGCAACGATTCCGCCGACACCGCATGGAAGGTGTCGCAGCTGGCCAAGGCGTTCAACTACGACCTGACCTGCATCGGGGTACCCAAGACCATCGACAACGACCTGGCGGTGACCGACACCTGCCCGGGCTTCGGTTCGGCGGCCAAGTACACCGCCGTCTCCGTGCGCGAAGCGGCGCTGGACGTGGCGGCCATGGCGGAAACCTCGACCAAGGTGTTCGTCTACGAGGCCATGGGCCGGCACGCGGGCTGGCTGGCCGCGGCGGCCGGGCTGGCCGGTGAAGGTCCTGACGATGCCCCGCACATCATCCTGCTCCCGGAGCGCGCCTATGACGAGGCGGCCTTCCTGGCCAAGGTGAAGCAGGTGGTGGAGCGCGTGGGCCATTGCGTGGTGGTGGCGTCGGAAGGCATCCAGACCGCGGATGGCACCTTCGTCGCCGATGCCGGCGGCGGCAAGGACGCGTTCGGGCACTCGCAGCTGGGTGGCGTGGCCTCGCTGCTGGCTGGACGGGTGAAAGATGCGCTGGGCTACAAGGTGCACTGGACCCTGCCGGATTACCTGCAGCGTTCGGCACGGCACATTGCCTCGAAGACCGACTGGGAACAGGCCCAGGCGGTGGGCAAGGCGGCCGTGCAGTACGCGTTGAAGGGGCACAACGCGGTGATGCCCGTGATCGTGCGCAGCAGCGACAAACCGTATCGATGGAAGATCGAACCGGCACCGCTGCACAAGGTGGCCAACCATGAGAAAAAGATGCCGGCCGGATTCATTCGTCGTGATGGTTTCGGCATCACCGAAAAGGCGCGTGCGTATCTGTCGCCGTTGATCAAGGGTGAAGCGCCGTTGCCCTATGGGGCGGATGGTTTGCCGAAATACGTCACGCTGAAAAATGTGGCGGTGAAGAAGAAATTGCCGGCGTTCGAGGCCTGACGCGCGACCTGGCACCTCGTGGACGCGCATGGCGCGTCCCTACGGGGTGTTTGCGATCACGTCCGGCGTGGCGGGGGCGGTTACCGGCAGGCTTTTCCCTGCACCTCCGCCTTTGCCGCAAACATCGGCACCTGCGCGGTTTTGCCGGCGGCGGCCTGCTTCTTCGCATCTTCCAGGTAGATCCGCGACTGGCCCTGCCCGTCCAGCTCGGGCTTCTTGTCCACCGGCAGCCGCCACACGCTGACCACCGCCTGCTGCGAGGGGCAGGCCGCGCTGGGCACGCGGATCACGTCATTGAGCTTCCAGCCCTTGGCAGCGCTGGGTTGCGCCTTGTCAAAGTCTACGAAGCCCGAGCGCGGCTGGCATTGCTCGCTGGTGCGCACGACATTGAAGCGATACGGCTGTGCGGCATCGCCGCTGAAGGTGCCCTCCAGCCGCGCACAGGCTTCGGGAATCTGACGGAGGGTGTGGGTGGCACCGTTGGCCTGCGGGCTGCCGGTGGGGCGATTGATCTCGGGCGCATCGGCGGCGGATGCGGCGAAGGTGGTGGCCAGCAGGGCCAACGGAACAAGGTAGCGCGGGAGCATGAACGCCTCCGATGGGACTTGGGATGGACGGAGGCTGGCAGGAAAGTGATGAACGGGGTGGGAAGGTGGGGCATACTCGTAGCCGCACCAGGATTGCTGAACAAAGCCACACGCAGGAGGACCGGGCACGGTCTGATCGGGTTGGTCCATCGTTGCAGCCCGTTGTGCCCTTTACGTGGTGAGGTTCGTCCATCCGCTGGATGCCAATCCATCACCCGGGAGGGGACATGCTGGAACGTTACGGGCTTTCTCTGGCGCTGCTCTGCGCCATTCTCGCGATTCTCTTCGGCATCATTTCAGCGCGCTGGATCCTGCGGCAACCCGCCGGCAATGCCCGCATGCAGGAAATCGCCGCCGCCATCCAGGAAGGCGCGCGCGCCTACCTCAACCGTCAATACCTGACCATCGGCATCGCCGGCGCAGTGCTGTTCGTGCTGGTCGGCATCTTCCTCAGCTGGTACACCGCGATCGGCTTTGCGATCGGCGCGGTGCTGTCCGGTGCGGCCGGCTACATCGGCATGAACGTGTCGGTGCGCGCCAACGTACGCACCGCCGAAGCGGCCCGCAACGGCCTCAGCGCGGCGATGGACGTGGCGTTCCGCGGCGGCGCGATCACCGGCATGCTGGTGGTGGGCCTCGGTCTGTTGGGCGTGGCCGGCTACTACGCGCTGCTGCTGCGGTTGGGGCTGGCCCAGGACCAGGCTCTGCACGCACTGGTCGGACTGGCGTTCGGCTCCTCGCTGATCTCGATCTTCGCCCGGCTGGGCGGCGGCATCTTCACCAAGGGGGCTGACGTCGGCGCGGATCTGGTCGGCAAGGTCGAAGCCGGCATTCCCGAGGACGACCCGCGCAACCCGGCGGTGATCGCCGACAACGTCGGCGACAACGTGGGCGACTGCGCCGGCATGGCGGCCGACCTGTTTGAAACCTACGCGGTCACCGTCATCGCCACCATGCTGCTGGGCAGCCTGATGCTGGCCGAGGCTGGACGCAACGCGATCCTGTACCCGTTGGTGCTGGGCGGCGTGTCGATCATCGCGTCCATCATTGGCGCGCTGTTCGTCAAGGTGAAGCCCGGCGGCTCGATCATGGGCGCGCTGTACAAGGGCGTGATCGTGTCCGGCGTGCTGGCCGCGATAGCGTTCTACCCGATCACCCAGCAGCTGATGCCGGACAACGCACACGGGTCGTTCAACCTGTACATCTGCGCGCTGATCGGCCTGATTCTGACCGGGTTGATCGTGTGGATCACCGAGTACTACACCGGCACCCAGTACAAGCCGGTGCAGCACGTGGCGCAGGCCTCGACCACCGGGCATGGCACCAACATCATCGCCGGGCTGGGGGTTTCGATGAAATCCACGGCGCTGCCGGTGATCGCCGTGTGTGCTGCCATCTGGCTGGCGCATCTGCACGGCGGCCTGTACGGCATTGCGATTGCAGCCACCTCGATGCTGTCGATGGCGGGCATGATCGTGGCGCTGGACGCCTACGGCCCGATCACCGACAACGCCGGCGGTATTGCCGAGATGGCGGAACTGCCGTCGGAAATCCGCGACATCACCGACCCGCTGGATGCGGTGGGCAACACCACCAAGGCGGTGACCAAGGGCTATGCAATCGGCTCGGCGGCGTTGGCCGCGCTGGTGCTGTTTGCCGACTACACGCACAACCTGCAGGCGGCGCACCCGGGCGAGGTGTTCACCTTCGATCTGTCCGACCACACGGTGATCATCGGCCTGCTGATTGGTGGCCTGATCCCCTACCTGTTCGGCGCGATGGCGATGGAGGCGGTCGGCCGTGCCGCCGGTGCGGTGGTGGAAGAAGTGCGCCGCCAGTTCCGCGAGATCGCCGGCATCATGCAGGGCACCGGCAAGCCGCAGTACGACCGGGCGGTGGACATGCTGACCCGCTCGGCGATCCGCGAGATGATCGTGCCTTCGCTGCTGCCAGTGGCGGTACCGGTGGTGGTGGGCCTGCTGCTGGGGCCACGCGCGCTGGGCGGGCTGCTGATCGGCACCATCGTCACCGGGTTGTTCGTGGCCATTTCGATGACCACCGGCGGCGGAGCCTGGGACAACGCCAAGAAGTACATCGAGGATGGGCACTTCGGCGGCAAGGGCAGCGAAGCGCACAAGGCGGCGGTGACCGGCGATACGGTGGGTGATCCGTACAAGGACACCGCCGGCCCGGCGATCAATCCGTTGATCAAGATCATCAACATCGTGGCGTTGTTGATGGTGCCGTTGTTGTAGGGGTTACGGCACGGGTGTGGGGCGTGACAGCACGTAAATCGCGCTGGCCAGGAAAAACGCCCCCACCCCCAACAGCAACGGCCACGACGGCCGCGCGCCCCAGCAGAACATCACGAACCCGAACGCCATGCCGCCCGCCGCAAAGGCCTTGCCTTTGCGGCTCACCGCGCCCTGCTCACGCCAGGCCCGCAGCGACGGGCCGTACTTCGGGTGCTCCAGCAGCTTGCGTTCGAACTTCGGCGAACTACGCGCGAAGCAGCCCACCGCCAGAATCAGGAAGATGGTGGTTGGCATCACCGGCAACAGCGCGCCGATGACGCCCAGCGCCACCATCACCCAGCCCAGTGCGAACCACATCCAGCGCATCAGCGGCCCCTTTCCCTCATCGCCCGAATTCCTGTTCCACGTGCCCATGCACGCTGCGGAACGCGGCGTCGGCGGCGTCGATCACCTGCTGCTCCTGTTCGGCGGTCAGCGCCACGCTGTCCAGCGCGGCGGTGAACGCGCGCCAGTGGCGCGCGGCCCCGTCCGGATGCGCGGCAAGATGACGGGCACCGAAGTCGGCATCCAGCCCCAGTTTAGCCGCCATCTTGTACAGCACGGTACCGCCCAGGTTGGAGCCCTCGGCCACGTACAGCCAGCCCAGCGCGGCAGCCAGCGGCAGGTCGGACGGCAACGGCGCGGACAGCGCTGCCGGAAGTGTCTGCTCCAGGTCCTGCAGGTCCTGGGTGACCTGGTTCAGGCGGCGACGCTCGGCCAGGTCGGGCAACAGCGCATCAAGCGCGGTGCTGGCATACAGTGCGTCCACGTCGCGGTGGAAGCGGTACTGCACACGCAGGAAACGTGCGAAATGGTCGCGGCTGGCGAAGATGTCGCCGGCCATGATGCGCGCATCCAGTGCGCCGTGGCTGTCACGGGTGGCGGCCTTGAGGCGCTGGCTGCGGGTGGCGTCGGGGGAGTCGAAAGCAAGCATGCGGTTCAATTCTGAGTGGGCATTACCTGGGTTAGGACGTACGAGGGGCCGCGACCCCCAAAGCCAATTGCAGCACAGCGGGCGGCTCCCCCATTCCGGCGATGCCATCCTCACCTGCTGTTGTCGATAATGCCAGCCTGACCGCCCCACGAGGACATCCCTATGGACACCACAGAATCCCGCATGACCACCCTGTTCGAGCAGTTGGGGCTGGATGCGAGCAAGGACGGCATTGCCGCGTTCATTCTCAAGCACCAGCTGCCGGCCGACGTGGCGGTGGCCGAGGCACCGTTCTGGAACGATGGCCAGCGCCAGTTCCTGTCCGAGCAGCTGAAGTCGGATGCGGACTGGGCGATCATCGTGGATGAGCTCAACGAGGCATTGCACGCGGATGCGATGGCGCGCTGAAACGCGCGCAGCCGGGCAAGCCCGTCTCTACAGGACACCCCGCGTAGTGACGGGCCATGCCCGTCACGGCAGGCCCGTCACCCCGGTTCAATACCGGTACGTCAACGCCAACCGCATCACCCGCCCCGGTGCGGGCATCACACCCAGCGCCAGCGGATCCAGGTAATACCGATCTGTCAGGTTGTCCACGTTGAAGTCCAGCGCCAGTTTCTGACTGGCCTGCCAGCTGGCAAACACGTCCACGATCGTCGCTGGCTGATACAGCTGCTGGATCGCCGACAACCCCACGTTCCATTCCTTGTCCAGCTTGCTGATCGGACCGGCGTTGTGCACCACGCGGGTACCGAAGCTCAACCGTTCGTCGAACAGGCGCGAGCCCAGGGTGAAGTTCACCGTGTACTTCGGCGGGTTCTGGGTGTTGCTGTACGACCCCTCGAAACCACCGTCCACGCAGTCCGGGGTCGCCGCCAGCTCGGCGATCTTGCGCTGCACGCCATAGGCACGGCGCTCGGCGGCGATGTCCGGCGCGCAGGTCTTGGCTTCGAAGTAGTAGTGGCCTGACAGGTCGGCAAACACCTTGCCGGCGTCGTAGGTGCTCTGGAATTCCAGCCCCGACACCTTGAAGCGGTCGATGTTGCGGATATATCCGGCCGACAGCGTGCGGTAATCGCGGGTGATCAGGTCATCGATTCGGGTGTTGAAGTACGCCAGCTTGAATGCAGCATGGTCGCCATCCGCGAACACCCCGTGCAGCACCGTGCTCGCCCCCACTTCCCAGGTGGCGGCGCGTTCGGGCTTTAGCTCGCCGTCCACCGGCTTGGCCGCGGTGAACAGGCCCAGCGTGCTTTCAAACAGACTGGGCAGCTTCACGCCTTCGGCGTACTTCACGTACACCAAGGTGTCCTCGTTGAAACGATAGGTCACGCTGGCGGTCGGCATGAAGGCGTTGTCGGTGCGCTTGATCGGCTGCGACCAGCTCCACGCGGTGGGCACGATAAGGTCTTCGGTGTCCGGGTTGTCGTGGAAGTTCCAGCCGGTGATGTCGGCCACGGTGCCCTTTTCGTAGGGTGAGGCCAGCAGCGAGGCTTCGGTGAACTGCCCGTTCGCATCCGGATACCAGTTGAGCATGGCAATGCGCTTGGCGCGCCACGCCGGCAGTGCCGGGTTGCCGTTGAGCAGCTGGGTGTAGCGGTACTCACCGATCACCGATTCCTCGGTCACCGTGGCCAGGCGATTGCGGTCGTAGATGCTCACACGGTTGAAGCGCCCGCCCAGCAGCACGTCCCAGTGGTCGTCCGGCTGCCAGCGCATCGAGGCCACCGCGCTGTACTCCTTGCGCTGCGCATTGCGCAGGAAGCGGTTGTTGATCAGGTCATCGAACATGATCGGCGCATTCTTGCCCGGGCCCACGTCCTCATTGCTGAAGGACAGCCCGTAGTCGAAGGTGAACAACCCGGCGGCGTCGGTCAGCAGCAGCGTGGTGTTGGACACGTCCAGGCCGAACCGCTCCTGGTTCATGCTGTTGCGATACGCGTCCTTGTAGCCCGGGTTTTCATTGAAGGTCGGGCCGTCATACCACTCGGTGCGACGGTCGAAGTACCACGGGGTGATGCCGGTCAGCCCGTTGTACATCAGGCTGTCGGCATTGGTGTACCAGAGGTTGGCTTTCAGATCGACGGCGTCATTGCCCGGGGCGAAGCGGTAACGCAGGTTGTAGGCATCCAGGTCCACGCTGCCCGGCTCCCACTGCGGCACGCGGTCGCGGTTCACGCGGATGACCTGCGAGGCCATGATTTCGCCCTGGCGGCCGCTGTAGTTGCGGTAGCCCATTTCCAGGGTCTGCGCGTCATCGATGCGCCAGGTGCCTTTCAGCAGCACCGAATTGGACTTGGATGAGGTGTTGAAGACTTCGGTGTTCGGCGGATTCAGCGGGGCCAGCGTGCGCCGGGTCTGCGGGAAATCGTCATAACCGTGCTTGCCGGCGTAGTAATTGCCGGTGTCGCGCCAGGCGTAGGCGGCCACCAGGTCGAAACTGTCCCAGTGCTTCGCACCGGCGATGTTGAAGAACTGCCCACCCAGGCTGTTGCGGTTGGTGCCCGGCTCGCCTTCATAGGCCGGCAGATCGCGCGCGCTGCCGCTGGAGATGCCGCTGCGCACGCGCAGGCCGCTGTCCTGGCCTTCGCGCACCACGTCGTCCAGTTTCAGCGTATCCATTTCCACCACGCCGCCAATGCCGCCAGAGGCATTCGCGCCGAGACTGGGGCCCTTGGTGACGGTGAAGCTGCTGATCAGGTCCGGGTCCAGGTAGGTGCGCTGCGACTGCCCGGCGTAGCCACGGTAGGTATCCATGGTGGACTGGCCGCCATCGATGATCACTGGAATGCGGCTCTGGCCCTGGATGCCGCGGATGTTCAGATCCAGCGCATTGGCGGTACGCGGATCACCGGCGGTCACGCCGACCACGCCCTTGACGATATCGGCGGTGGAAGTGCCACGGAAGCGTTCGATGGTGGCACGCGGCACGTATACGCTGGAACCGGTGGCGCGATAGGTGTCCAGCGTGCGCGCCGTGTCCAGCGCACTGCCGGCCGGCAGGGTGTCGCCGGCCACGCGCAGCGGCTGGGTCACGGTCACGCCGTCGGTGCGGGTGGCCTGCGGTGCGCGTTCGAGCGTGACCGCACCTGCGCCAACCGAACGCGGAGCCAGCCCGCTGCCCAGCAACAGCTGCGCAAGCGCCGACTGCGCATCCAGCTCGGCGTTGACCGCGTTCGAGGTGATGCCATTGGCCAGCGCGGCCGGGTAAGCCACCTGCACGCCGGACTGGCGCATGTAGCTGCGCAGCGCGTCCGCGAGCGGCTGGGCCGGAATGTCGAAGCGGTGGGTGGCGGTCAACGCGGACGTGTCAGACGACTGCGCCAGAGCCGGGTATGCCACGGTGGTGATCAAGCCGGCGGCAAGCAACGCACTGCAGAGTCGGGACGGACGCAGGCCCCGGCGGGAAACAAGAGACATGTTGAAACCTGTAAATGAGACAAGCCGCTCAGGCGGCATTCCCGCAGGAAGGGCGGGCGCTGCGAAGTACGTGGCGGCGGCGGGTACGTTCGGGAGGTAAGACGCACGACGATGCAGGTTCCCCAAGGGGAATCGCGCCCGATGCGCGCGGTGGGCTCACTGCGCCGGTTTTTCAGCCGGCGTGCCCACCCGCACGATCACCGCGCCCAGCGGCAACCGGGTCAGCTGCAATCCGGCTGTCGCGGCCAGCGCGTCCAGCGCCTGCTCAGGCTGGTCCACGCGCAGCGCGGCGTTCACCGCAGGCAAGGCGGAAAGATCGCCCTGCACAAAGGTGGCCCCGTCGCGGTAGCGCGCAATCTGCGTGACCGCTTCGGCCACCGGCGTGGCATCGAGCAGCAGTTCGCCCTCGCGCCAGGCGGCGATGCGGTCCGGTGCCAGGTCCGGCTGCCGCTGCACCACGCCGCCACGGGTAAAACCGGCACGCTGTCCGGCCAACAGGTAGGTCCATCCCGCGTCGGTCTGCGCGGCCACTCTTACCTGGCCCTGCTCCACTTCGGTGTGCACGCCGCCGGCACCCGTGGTGACCGCGAACGCAGTAGAGATGTCTTCCACCACGCCGCCCTGGGCCAGCACACGGAACGGCTGCGGATGACCGGGAGCCACCTTGAACCAGACCCGCCCGCGCAGCAGGCGCACGGCGCGCTGGCTGTCGCTGTAGTCCACGGCAATGGCCGAATCGGCGTCGAGCACGGCCGCACTGCCATCAGGCAACGCCACCGTGGCAATCGTGGTGTCGGTACGGTGGTCGGCGCGCAGGCGCAACCAGGCTTCCGGCGACACCCACAGCAGCGCCAGCGCAGCTGCGGCGGCCATCGCCCAGCGCGCGCGACGGCGGCCCGGGCGTGCAGCGGCGTGTGTGTCTTCCGCAGCAGGCGGCCCCAGCACCCGCCACAACTGGCGTTCGTATTCAAACGCACGCCGGTGCCCGGGTACCGCCAGCCAGCGTTCGAAGTCCTCCATCCGCGGCGCGTCCACCGCGCCGGACGCCAGCCACGCAATCCAGGCCCGCGCCTGTTCGGCAGGCGGGTCGGAGGCAAGCGGCGGTGCGGCTGTCGGTTCGGGCGGGCGCATGGCTGGCAGTAGCGGCGGTGTCAGTCGCGATCCGGCATGGTAGCCGGCACGCGGGCTCTCGTCTCATGACGTTTGCGCCGGCGCATTCCCCAAGGGGACATCGGCTCAGCGCCCTTGCCGCGCCCAGGCCAGCCGCTGCAGCGCCGCGCGCACATGGTTCTCGACGGTGGTGACCGACACCCCCTGCCGCCGTGCGATCTCCGCCTGGGTCAGGCCCTGCAGGCGGTTGAGACGGAAAATGGTGCGGGTGGGTTCGGGAAGGTGTTCGGCCGCTGCCAACACCCGCTGCAGTTCGTCCTGGGCCATGGCCTGCTCCTCCGTGGAGAGCACTTCGTCGGGCCCCCACAGATGCTGCTCGGCCAGCAGCCGCGCGCGCCGGGTGCGCTCGCGGCCGTGATCAGTGGCCAGGTTGCTGGCCAGCCGGTACAGGTAGGCACGCGGGTTGTCGATGCAGAGGTCGTTGCCGACCCCGCGCGCCTTGAACCACACCGACTGGATCACGTCCTCGGCGCTGCCATCACCGCCGAGGATCCGCTGTACCAGACGCAGCAGCGCGGGCCGTTCGCGGATCAGCAGTTCGGTCAGGGTCGAGGCATTGGAAGACATGCCGCATGGTAGCGTCCAAATGCGAATGCGTCACGTTAAGCGCCCGGGCGACGCACCGCACGCACTTTGCCACTGCGCCCGCCGCCAGCGTAGAACACCTGCCCGCCATCCGACTCCAGCCCGCTGACATGCATGCCGTCCGGCATCACCAGCCGCTCCAGCACCGCGCCACTGGCCGGGTCGATGCGGCGGATGTCGCTGCGTTCGCCGTCGTCGGTGCCGTGCCAGAGCTCACCGTCCACCCAGGTGACGCCAGTGACGAAGCGGTCGGACGCGATGGCGCGCAGCACCTGGCCGGTGGCCGGGTCGACCTGGTGGATGCGGCGCTCGCGGTACTGCCCCACCCACAGGTAGCCTTCGGCCCAGGCCATGCCCGAATCGGTGCCGCCGCCCGGTGCAGGGATGGAGGCCAGCACCTGGCCGCTGTGCGGGTCGATCTTGTCGATGCGGGCTTCGGCAATCTGGTACAGGTGGGTGCCATCGAAGGCGGTACCGGCGTCGCAGGGCACCGGCAGCGAGCGCACCGGGGTACCACTGGCCGGGTCGAAGGCCACCAGCGCCGGGCCGGTGGCGGCCCACACCTGTTGACCGTCGAAGCTCACGCCGTGGATGGCGTCGGCACCGTCGAAGGGGCCGTACTGGCGAAGCACTTCAGCGTCATGCACGGCGGTGGCGGATGGGGTGGCACGGTTCATGGCATCGCTCCTGGTCCCTCGGAATGGGGGCCTGCTGCGGACACTAGTCCCCTGGCAGCAGCCTGGGGAGTAACAAGATCGTCGTGAATCCGGTCAGCGGCATCGCTCGCCAGCGTTGCGTGCGGCCCTGTCCGCTGGGGCGTACCCGCCCCTGCGCCTGCAGGTCGGCCAGCGCCCGCTGCACACCGCGCTGGCTGATACCCAGCGCCAACGCCAATGCCGAGCTGGACCAACCCGCGCCGTCAGACAGCAGTGCCGCCACCGTAGCGGATGCATCGTCAAAGGGGGGATCCAGCACCGACACGCGCCTGCCTTCACCCACCTCCAGCCGGTAGCCTTCGCGCGTGCTGGCCACGGTCACGCCCTCAGGCAGCAGCTTCCGCAGCCGCCCGATCTCAACCCGCAGGCGTACGCGATGGGTGTCATCTCCATGGCGGGTGCAGAACACCGACGCGATGAGCGCATCGCGTGACAGATCCTCGGGCCATGCCGTCCCCAGCGCGCACAGCAATGTAAAGAGCAGTGGTCGGCGCGCCAGCGATTGCCAGCGTCCGGCGTTCCACACGCCTCGGCGGCAGCCGTCCACCACACAGTGCGGCCCATCCAGCAGCACGCGCACCTGCTGCAGGTCCAGCGCTTTCCCAGCGCAGCGCGCGGCAGGCTTGCGCAGTTCGGCGCTGGCCTGCGACACCTCTTCCTGCAGGGCAGCGATGCCCGACTGCTGCGCTGCCTGCGTGGCCTCCTGCAACGCCTGCTCCGCCAAGGGAATCTGCAGGGCCCGCGCCGCCAGCGTGGTCCGGGTCAGCGCCGCCATGGCGGCCAACGCGGGCGGCAGTGGCTGGCCCTGCACACGGTCCAAGGCGACCGTTGCGTCCGCGCCGCGCCCCAGCAGCAGGGCCCGTCGCGCAAGGATCAGCCACGCCTGCAACGCGTTGGCGCTGTCCTGCGCGGCCTCCAGCCGTCGGGCAGCGGCCAGCAGCGCAGCGGATGACCCGCTCAGCTCGCGCAGGGCCAATCCAATCTCGGCGTCGGCGACCACGCAGCGGGCACGGGCGACTCCCTCGGTGCGGGCAAACGCCGCGTGTGCCTGCCGCAGCAGCACGCGGGCACGGGCCAGCTCGCCCAGCTGGGCCATGGCGATACCGCGCAGCGCCAGCGCCGGTGGGTCCGAACGCAGGGACACCTTGCCCAGGGCGGCCAGTACATCGCCAGCCGCCAGGTTCCGCGCCGCAGCAGTCAACAAGGCATCCATGCCGACAGGCTAACCGGCCTGCCCCTACTCTGCCGCGCGGCTGCGATCGCCCGTCCCACCCAGGCATTCGGAAACCGACTCAAACACGGACTGCGACGCCCCGGGCAGCTGCTGGAAGATGGCCCGCGGGCCCGCCAGCGCCGCGAAGAACGCCGGTACCGTGGTGCCGGCCGGAATCGGCAGCGCGCAGAGCCAGCGCGGCTGTTGGCCGCCCACCCGCCCATTGGTCGGGTCCACCTCCAGCTCGCTGGCGGCGAACGCCCAGCGGCACTCGGTCACCATGCCGCTGGCCGTCTCCACCGCACAGCGCATTTTCAGGGCCTGGTAGTCGGTGAATTCGCCCTCGCAGATGGTGTCCATGCAGACATCGTCGAAGCCGGCGCGCAGCCGCCGGCGCAGGTCATGGAACGCGGCCCCCTGGGCGTAGTAGGTCGGGTAGTCGACCAGGTCGACGAACGCCGGACCGGAGTGGCCCTCGGCCGCCGTGGCGTGGCCCGCCAGCAGCGGGGACAGCAGCAGGCCAGCAGCAACAGCAAGCAGCGGGTGGTGGAATCGGGTCATGACAGGCTCCTTGGCCATCCGGCGCATCAGTGCGCCCGCGCTCAGGGTGCGCGCCCGGGCTGCCCCGGCGCGATCAGAGCAGGCCGAATTCGCGCCCCGGGAAAATCCGGAGCGGCGGGTCGGCCGGGGCCTACCTGCACGGCGGCCGGCAAAGGCATAAAATGGGCGGTCTTACGCCAACATCCCCCTCTCGGAGCACACCATGGGTCTGGAACTCGTCTCGCCCGGCAAGAACCCGCCGGAAGAAATCAACGTCATCATCGAGATCCCGAAGGATTCCGAGCCGGTGAAGTACGAAGTGGACAAGGAAACCGGCGCGATCTTCGTCGACCGCATCCTCTCCACCCCGATGCGCTACCCCTGCAACTACGGCTATGTGCCGAGCACCCTGTGCGGCGACGGCGACCCGGCCGACGTGCTGGTGGTGCTGCCGCTGCCGCTGGTTCCGGGTTCGGTGGTGCGTTGCCGTCCGGTTGGCGTGCTGAAGATGAGCGACGAAGCCGGCAGTGACGAGAAGATCCTGGCCGTGCCGGTCGCAAAGATCTTCAGCGGCTACGCCCACGTGGAAGACATCGAGCAGGTGTCCAGCCACTGGCTGGAGCGCATCGGCCACTTCTTCGAGCACTACAAGGACCTGGAAAAGGGCAAGTGGGTCAAGCTGGATGGCTGGGGCGGCGCGGCCGAAGCCAAGCAGATCCTGATCGAGGCCCACCAGCGTTACCTCGACGGCCAGGCCTGAGCCTGAACAGCCACGCTCCGGTGTCCGTCACCGGAGCGATGGCCATCACGTTTTCTGCATGCGGCACATCACTATTTGCGCCGGATTAGGTACATTGCGTCAGATACACCGTCCACGGTGCGTTTCACCGTGGTCAATCAGGGGATTGTGTCGTGCGTATTCTGCTTGTTGGGGACGAAGCCAGCCTGTCGGCTGAGCTGACCGAATTCATTGCCGATCTTGGGGAAGAATGGCAGCCGGTGACCGCGGCCGACGGCCAGTCGGCCATGAGCATCGTGGCCTCCACGGCGGTGGACGCTGTGATTGCCTGCCCGGCCCTGCCCGACCTCACCGCCACCACGCTGCTGGGCCAGATCCGCACGCTGCGACCGGAAACCATCCGCATCGCGCTGGTGGAAGCGCCCCAGGGCAACCGCCCGCCGCCGGCCCGCCTGATCGGCGTGGCACATCGCTTCCTGCCGCTGCCGCTGGCCCCGGAAGTGCTGCTGGAGGCACTGACCAGCCTGGAAGAACTGCGTGAACTGCTGGACAGCGAGCGCCTGCGCAGCGCCATTGGCCGGATCGAAAAGCTGCCGTCGCCGCCGCACCTGTACCTGAGCCTGACCCAGGCGCTGGAACACGACGACGACACCGATACCGCAGACATCGCCAAGCTGGTGTCGGCCGACCCGGCCATCGCCGCCAAGGTGCTGCAGCTGTCCAATTCGGCGTTCTACAACAGCGGCCGCACCATTTCCGACCTGCGCTCGGCGGTGAACCGTCTGGGGCTGTCGACCCTGCGCGACCTGGTGCTGGCCAGCGAGGTGTTCTCGGCCTCGCCGCTGTCGGTGGGCGAACGCAACTCGCTGCAGCAGCGCGCGCTGATGGCCTCGCGCCTGGCCGCCAAGCTGCTGCCTGAATCCAGCGCCGAACTCGGTGCCACCGCGGCGCTGCTGGCCGACATCGGCCTGCTGCTGCCGGGCGTGCGCAATGAGCGTACCGAACCGGCCAGCGACGGCGACCTGCGCCCGGGCCATGCCGAAGCCGGTGCCTACCTGCTGGGCCTGTGGGGCCTGCCGATGCCGATCATCGAAGCGGTGGCCTTCCACCTGCAGCCGCAGCGCTCCAACACCCGCAGCTTCTGGGTGACCGGCGCGGTGCACGTGGCGCTGGCGCTGGTCAACGGCGACCCGGTGGACGAGGAATACCTGCAGCGTGCCGGCGTGCTGGCCAAGCTGCCGCAGTGGCGCGACCACGCCAACGGCCTGATGGGCCTGGTGGCGGCGGAAGCGTAATCGCACCGCGATCAGGCGGGTAGGTGCCGACCGTTGGTCGGCACTCATCAGCGATTACGCGGGCAGGTACCGACCGTTGGTGGGTACACCTTGATTGAAAATGGCGTGCCGCAAGGCGCGCTTTTTTTGTTTGTGGCGTCCGCAAAGAGCAGCCGGGCAAGCCCGGCTCTACGAAAAAAGGGCGGACCTCGCGGCCCGCCCTTCTCTTTCAACTTACCAAAGCTTCAAAGGATCAGAAGCGCTGGGTGTACTTCATGTACAGGAAGCGGCCGATATCGAAACCGCCGTAGTAGGCGAAGCTCGAGTTCTGCTGCGAGTACATCAGCGGACCCTTGTGGTCGAACACGTTGTTCGCGCCCAGGGCGATGGTGGCATCCCACGGAGCCTTGTAGCTGACCTGCAGGTCGTGGAAGGTGTTGGCACCGGTCTTGCGGAGCGGAGCCTTCTCACCGTACGCGTAGCGATCCGGATCGGTGCAGCCGATCGAGATGCAGTCTTCGTTCAGACCCGAGTAGTAACGGGCGGTGTAGTTGACCGAGAAGTCACCCAGTGCCCAGTTGACGTTGAAGTTCGAACGCACGCGGAACAGCGCATCCTGACCGACCATGCCCATCATGATGTTGTCGCCGGCAGAGTTCTGGTTCTGCTCGTCGTACTTGGACAGGTAGCTGGTCTGCCAGTCGATGTTGAACTGACCGATGGCCAGCTCCGGCAGACGGTACTTGATGCCCAGGTCGTAACCTTCGGTTTCCATCTTGCCGAGGTTGGCGGTGCCGTAGGTGATGGCGCTGATGTGGCCGTCGGCGGCACGGGTCACGCTGCTGCAACGGTCGGTGTTACCCAGCACGTAGCAATCACGCAGGATGCGATCGACGGAGTCGTCGATGATCATGTCGCTGATTTCGTAGCGGTACCAGTCCAGCGAGACGTCCAGACCCTGCACCCAGCGCGGGCTCCAGACCAGACCGAAGGTCGTGCTCTTGGAGGTTTCCGGCGACAGGTCCGGGTTCGCACCCGAGATGAACTGGTCGCCCGACTGGCACGGCAGGGTGCCGCAGACGGCACCGGCCTGACCCAGCTGGGTGTAGTTGGCCGGCGCGCCGCCGTTGATGCAGGCGGCATTGCCTGCCACGCTGCCCGGAGCGGTGATGCCGCACGGATCGATGTAGGACTCGAAGCTCGAGCTCAGGCCACCGTACAGGTCAGCGATGGTCGGAGCGCGGAAGCCCTCGGCATAGGTGCCGCGGACCAGCAGCTCGTCCATCGGACGCCAGGTCAGACCGAACTTGCTGTTGGTGGTGCCACCGAAGTTGCTGTAGTCCGAATAACGGCTGGCAACGTTCAGGGTCAGTTCCTTGGCGAACGCCATGTCGGCCAGGATCGGCACGTTCAGTTCGAGGTAGACCTCGTTCAGATCGTACTCACCACGGGTCGGCTTCTGGCCCAGGCCGGTGGACATGCCCGACTGTGCGAAGGCGTCCGGCACGTAGCTGCCTTCTTCCTTGCGGTGCTCCACGCCCACGGCGAAGCCGAGGTCGCCGGCCGGCAGGGTCACGATGGAACCGGCCAGGTTGGCGGTGAAGCTGGTGGTCTTGGTCACGCCGCGGGTGGTGTAGACCGGGAACAGGAAGTCCTGCAGGTCCTGGTCAGCCAGCGAACCGGCACCGGCAACGCCGTACGGCAGCAGCGGGTTCCACGGACGGCAGTCACCCAGCGCGACCGGGTTGGCAGCGGTACCGCACTGTGCCACGCCGTTGGCGTTGATGAACGATGCGCCCAGCGCCTGCTCGGCGGCGATCAGGCTCATGTCGCCGTGATTGGACTTGATCGACTCGTTGCGGTTCCACAGCGCGCCGACGTCCCAATCGAAGGTCTTGCCAGCGAACTCGAAGTAGCCGCTGACGGTCGGCGCAAAGCGCAGGGTCTTCAGCTGGCTTTCGGTGGTGCGCGGCACTTCCCACAGACGACGACGGAACTGCACGTCGCTGCCACCCACGCCATTGACGGCGGTCGGGTTGAAGGCGCTGTCAGCCGACAGCGGGGTGCTGAACGACGAGGACTGGAACGGGTAACCGGCAATCTGCTGATCCGTGTTGCGCTCGTTGTAGAGCACGTCGGTGTTCAGGCTGATGGTGTCGGTGAAGTCGTAGGTGCCGTTGACGTACAGCGACTTGCGCTCGGTACCGGTCAGCACGCTCATCTGCTCGTTCGAGTTGGCGTACTCGGCCGGGGTCAGCAGGTGGTAATCGGCCGGGTTGTTCGGGTTGCCACCTTCATTGAGGGTCTTCCACTCCGGCTGGGCCTGGCCCTGCGGACGCGCCTTGCAGTCGCCCCACACGCGCGGGTCGCACCAGGTGCTGTTCTGGCTGACAGCGCTCCAGTCAGCAGTGGTCGAATTCGGACCCTTGCCGCCGTCACGGCTGAACCAACGATCCTTCGCCCACACCGGATCCTGCTTGGAGTATTCGGCCGACAGGGTCAGGCTGCCGCGTTCGCCGGTAGCACCCAGGGTCATCGAGTACTGCTGGTTTTCGCCGTCGCCCTGGTCGTACTGACCGAAGTAGACGTTGACTTCGCCGCCGTCGATGTTCTTGCGGGTGATCACGTTGACCACGCCGGCAATGGCGTCGGAACCGTAGATCGAGGAAGCGCCGTCCTTCAGGACTTCAATGCGCTCGATGGCCGACATCGGGATCTGGCCCAGATCCTGGTAACCGGCAGTGGTGGCGCCCAGGCGCTTGCCGTTCATCAGGACCAGGGTGCGCTGTGCGCCCAGGTTGCGCAGGTCGACGTAGTAGCCGCCCACGTTTTCGCCCGAGGACAGCGAGTCCGAACGCGAGATGGCCGGCGAGCCGGCCGAGGTCAGGTTGTTCAGCACGTCGGCGACGCTCGAGAAGCCCTGCTTTTCCAGGGATTCACGGGTCATCGTCAGGATCGGCTGCTGGGTCTCCATGTTGGCACCGCGAATACGCGAGCCGGTGACCGAGATGCGATCCAGGTCAGTGGTGCCCGCTGCAGCTTCCTGCGCCGAGGCAAAGCTCGGCGCGAGCGCCAGGGCAATGCCGGCCGGCAGCAGGCCGAGGCGCACTGCGGGAGTACGGAAATTCATTCTTCTCTCCAAGGTACGTTAGTAGCGTGTTAAACCGCCTCGGAAAGTTACGATTGCGTTGCCGTTAATTATTTGCGCGATGCCACCGAAGACTTTGCTGACTTTGGCGGGACAATTCCGCCGGTCTCGCGAAAGCCGGACGCGGACTGGCCATAACGCGCGCGGAAAGCGCGTGCGAAGCTGCAGCAGTTGTCGAAACCGCTGGCCGCAGCGACTTCGCCGATCATCATGTCGGTATCACGCAGCAGGTCAGCGGCACGCTCCAGGCGCAGCCGCGCCGACAGCGACTGCGGGCTTTCCTCGTACAGGCTCTGGAAGGTCTTGGACAGATACCAGCTGCTGAAGTTGGTCAGCTCGGCCAGCTCGCCGATGCGCACCACGCGGTGGCTGTTGCCTTCCAGGTACAGGCGCGCGCGCTGCATGCGGCCGAACACCTGGCGCTTGCGGATGCGCGAGCGCCCCGGGCAACGCTGCACACCATTGGCCAGCGCGCGCTGCAGCGACGCCAGGTGCAGCAGCACCGGGCGCAGCGCCTGCGCCGGCTGGCCGCTGGCCAGGGCGTCGCGCCACAGGCGCAGGGCCACGCGCACTTCGCTGCGGCTCATGCTGCCGCGGCCGGCATACAGGCTGCAGTCGGCCAGTTCACCCAGCGCGCGCAGTGCGTCCGGAGTCAGGCTGAGACCGATGCACAGGCCATCGCGGCCGGCCTGGATCATCGGCTTGGATTCCTTCTCGAAGGCGATCCACTCACGCTGGCGCAGACGGAACTTGCCTTCCTTCGATTCCACCCAGGCGCTGCCACGCAGCTGCATCCACACGGTGAAGGTGGTGCCGGCGGTCTGCAGGCTGCCCAGCCGGGCCACGCCCAGGCAGGTCGGCAGCGGACCGTCGTCGACGATCTTGTCCAGGTTGAGCGATTGGCCTCGATCGGCCAGGGAAAGCTGACGCATGACTGCACCGGGGGTTTGCCGTTACGGGGCCACCGTTTTGCCAAGTCAGGCGCTTTGCGTCAGGAAGGATCAACGAGTTTCATCCGAAATCGTCACGACGCCCTCACGAAAGAACTACGAAAGCTACTTTCCCTTCCAGAACAACAGGTTGGAAACCGAGAGGAACATCGGCCTGGGGCTTTCCGGCAGTGTCATCACCCCGATATCGGCCCCATCGGCGACCGCCAGCGGCAGGTACAGCGCGCTGCCATCGGGCTGCGCACTGAAGCCGTTGCTGGTGCTCAGCCGGTCGGGGTCCAGGCAGTACTCCTTGCCTGGACCATTGCCAGTGATACGGGCGAAGCCGGTCGCGCAGTCGGCGCGGTTGGACAGGTAATCCAGGCTGCCATCACGCGCCACGGCCCAGGCGCGGTAGCGCCAACGGGTGGGCCGGTCTTCACTGACCTGGCGAATGCTGTCCGGGGTCAGCCGGCTGTCGGCCGACCAGAGGCCGCCGGCCGACAGCCGGGTGAACAGCACCCGTTGCCCGGCCGGGTCGAAGCGCGCCTGTGACACGCCGTCAATCTGCCCCAGCAATCGCCACGGCGTTGGACGCCGGTCGAACAATGAAAGCCGCAGCTGCTCGTCGCGGTCGCGCTCGACCACCAGCACATGGTCGCTGTCGTCGGCGTACAACGCCTGCAGCGGCTGCGCGACCGGCACTGGTAGCGCCACCACCTGCTCGTCGCGCGGTGACACCTCGTAGATCACCGGCCGCGCCTGGGCATCGCGGCCCGACACCAGCAAGCGGGTGCTGTCGGGCGACCAGTCGGGGGCTTGACGGGTTTCCGGGCGCAGCCCATCCACCGGCCGCAGCGAATCCGGCCGGGTCAGGTCGGCCCACCACAGGCCGAAGCTGCCGGAGCGATCCGAGGTAAACACCAGTTGCTTGCCGTCCGGAGCCAGCATCGGCTGGGCATCGCGCCCGCTGGACGGGAACAGGCGTTCCGGGGTTCCCGGCTTGCCGTTCGCGATCGGCACGCGGAACAGACCAAACTGCGGTCGGCGGTGCACGAACGCCAGCATGTTGGTGTGCCGGGCCAAGGCAGGCGATTCGGCATCGTCCACGCCCACATCGCGCAGCGTGCGGGTCTGGGTATCCAGTTCGTACAGGCGCGATTCGCTGTCCACGCGGCGCCCGAACACGATGTGCCGGCTGTCGCCGCGCCACGCCCAGCCCCGGATCTCGGCCAGGTCATTGGTGAGCTGCTCCGGCGTGCCGCCAGTGGCGGGCATGCGCCATAGGTCGCCGATCTGAGGGTTGCGAACGAACACGATCCAGCGCCCATCGGGCGAGAAGCGCGGCGCGTAATCGAAGCTGTCGGCAGCGACGGGGTACTGCAGGGCCGTCCATTGCCCGCTGGCGATATCCAGCACACGGATGCCGCGATGGGCATAGCGACCCGCCATCGAGCCGAACACCATGCCGCGCCCGTTCGGGGTCCAGTCAAAACTCAGCAGCTCGGTGCCGTCGCAACGGGTCAGGTGCCGGATTGCGCCGCCGGTGGCGCTGGCCAGCAGCACCTCGCAGCTGCCCGCCGGGCCAAACCGCGCGAAGGCAATCTCACGGCCATCCGGCGACCAGTTGGGGAAGCGGTCGGCATGACCGGCGGGGGTCTCGGTCAGCAGGCGTGCGGGCGCGTTGCCCGAGGTCTGCAGGCGGATGTTGCTGCCATCCTGGTTCGCATTCTCGGCCTCGTAGGCCACCTGCGAACCGTCCGGGGAGACCGTGGGATAGGTTTCAAAGCCCGCGGTGGCAGTGATCAGGCGGTACGGGCGCGGCGGGCTGCCGACCACGCGGCTGCCATCCTCCAGCACGCCGCCGCTGGCCGTCGGCGCGCTGCGCTGACTGAGCAGTGCAGCCATGACCATCATTGCGATGAACATCGCCAGGCCGATCGCCAGATAGACATAGCGCCGGGTGCGCCGCCACAGGCTGCGCGGGCGCGGCACCCAGGCCGACGCCGGGGCCGCATCGGACGTCGTAGCATCGCTTTCGTCCGCCGCCACCGGCAGCACGTCGCTGACCGGCTGCACCAGCCGATAGCCGGTCTTGGCAATGGTTTCGATGTAGACCGTGCCACCCTCGTCATCACCCGAGAAGGCCTTGCGCAGCTGGGTGACCGCCTGGGTCAGCACGTCGTTGGTCGGTAACGTATCCGGCCATACCTCGGCGAACAGTTCGTCGCGGCTGACCACTGCGCCAGGGACCCGCATCAATGCCTTGAGTACGCCCAGCGCCTTCGGCGTGAGACGGCGCGGACGTCGCGCGCCGGGCACGACCACTTCACGCAGCGACAGCGTGACCGTGCAGTCGCCGATCAGGATCACATCGGCAGGGGTTGTCTCACTCGCGGGGCTGATCATTCCAGTAGTACGCAAAACAACTGTGACAACAGGAACGCAGCCTTCATTCAATCATGTGCTGATCAACGAACCGCCAGATTCCGCAAACGGCATAGCTGCATCACGCAAATACACCGAAGGGCGCGAATACTAGCCTATGCCGGTTAACTGCGCCTGTGCGTGCGGACAACATCAGGCTCTCTCTCGCCGACGAAAATCCATAATTTGCTGCACTATTCGCGCCTTCGGGCGCGAAATTTTTATGTGGCATTCAGTTTGTTATTAA
The DNA here is from genome assembly GCF_031834595.1 of Stenotrophomonas oahuensis. Lineage (NCBI taxonomy): Bacteria > Pseudomonadati > Pseudomonadota > Gammaproteobacteria > Lysobacterales > Lysobacteraceae > Stenotrophomonas > Stenotrophomonas oahuensis. The sequence continues at coordinate 785,200 of NZ_CP115541.1, forward strand.
CGTGGATTCAGCTTCGTGCACGCCGAAGCATGGTCAAACCGACCAGCCGCGAGACCACCAGCGCTACGTACATCACGCCTGCGAACTGTTCCAGCATCACCAGTGCACGCGCCTGCGGATGTACCGGCACCACGTCACTCAAGCCTACCCCTGACAACAAGCTGAAGCTCAGATAAAGCAGCTCCATCCAGGTGCGCAGTTCGCTTTCGCTGGTGGCGAGAAAGCTGCCAGGGAACCACTGCTGGCAGACCGCAAATGCGAAAGCGAAACCCCACGCGAGCAAGGTGAAGGTGGCACCGGCTGCGAACAGCTCGTCGCGGGTCACCTTATGGTCCTGCAGCATGTAGGCGATCAGGCTGCCGGCGGTATAGAAGTACAGCAGCGACTCCAGCAGCTGTGCAGTGGTGACCAGCGCAGGTCGCCCCAGCAGCGCACCGGTGACCGAGAAGATCACCGATGGAACGGCAAGCAGCAGCGCCAGCCACATGCCGAGCGGGCTGCGCCGCACGACCCACAGGGCCAGCCCCAACACGGCGATCCCGAACGCACCGAACAGCGCGCGACTGGCACCGGACTCGTCCATGGCTGGATACAGCAGCACCCCGAGCAGCTGCACGGCGAGCAGCCAGGCGGAGGGGTGCCGGCGGGCGATGGCCAGCCATTTGGTGGTCCGTGCAATGCCCATCGCCCCTCCGCCCCGGTGTGTATGGGCCGGAGATTAGCCCGGAACCAGCCCCGGTGGCATGACGGCCGCGTGGTCGCGCACATCCTGGCTGATCTTCATCGAGCAGAAGTGCGGCCCGCACATGGAGCAGAAGTGCGCCTCCTTGTGCGCGTCCTTGGGCAGGGTCTCGTCATGAAATTCGCGGGCCTTGTCCGGGTCCAGCCCCAGATTGAACTGGTCTTCCCAGCGGAACTCAAAGCGCGCCTTGCTCAGTGCGTTGTCGCGCACCTGCGCACCGGGGTGACCCTTGGCCAGATCGGCGGCGTGGGCGGCGATCTTGTACGCCATCATGCCGTCGCGTACGTCCTCGCGGTTGGGTAGCCCGAGGTGTTCCTTGGGTGTCACATAGCAGAGCATGGCGGTGCCGTACCAGCCGATCATGGCCGCACCAATCGCACTGGTGATGTGGTCGTAACCTGGCGCGATGTCGGTGGTGAGCGGCCCCAGTGTGTAGAACGGGGCCTCACCGCATTCGCGCAGCTGCTTGTCCATGTTTTCCCTGATCAGGTGCATCGGCACATGGCCTGGCCCTTCGATGATCGTCTGCACGTCGTGTTTCCAGGCGATCCTTGTCAGCTCACCCAGTGCTTCCAGCTCACCGAACTGGGCAGCGTCATTGGCGTCGGCAAGGCAGCCCGGGCGCAGGCCATCACCGAGCGAGAAGCTGACATCGTACGCCTTCATGATCTCGCAGATCTCTTCGAAGTGCGTGTACAGGAAGTTCTCACGCTGATGCGCCAGACACCACCTGGCCATGATGGAACCGCCGCGCGACACGATGCCGGTCACACGCTGCGCGGTGAGCGGCACCAGATCCTTGAGCACACCGGCATGGATGGTGAAGTAGTCCACGCCCTGCTCGGCCTGTTCGATCAGCGTGTCGCGGAACACCGCCCAGTTCAGTTCCTCGGCGCGGCCGTCCACCTTCTCCAGTGCCTGGTAGATCGGCACCGTACCAATCGGCACCGGCGAATTGCGGATGATCCACTCGCGGGTCTCGTGGATGTGCTTGCCAGTGGACAGGTCCATCACGGTGTCCGCGCCCCAGCGGATGGCCCATACCAACTTCTCTACTTCCTCCGCAATACCAGAAGACACCGCGCTGTTGCCGATGTTGGCATTGACCTTGGTCAGGAAGTTGCGCCCGATGATCATTGGCTCGAGTTCGGGATGGTTGATGTTGCACGGTAGAACAGCACGACCACGCGCGATCTCCTCGCGTACGAATTCCGGCGTGATCCGCGGCGGCAGCGACGCGCCGAATGACTGCCCCGGATGCTGGCGGCGCAGCGCCGCATCGGTCACCGCTTCCAGCCGCTGGTTCTCACGGATGGCAACAAACTCCATTTCCGGCGTGATGATGCCGCGTCGCGCGTAGTGCATCTGGGTGACGTTCATGCCGGGCAGTGCGCGCCGCGGCGTAGTGCGGGCCGGGAAGCGCACCGCGTCCAGACGCGCATCCAGCGCGCGCGACTGGCCGAAGGCCGAGCTCAGCCGGTCCAGCGTCGCGCTGTCGCCCCGCTCCGCCACCCAGCCGGCGCGCAGCGCGGCCAGTCCGCTGGACAGGTCGATATGTGCGTGCGGGTCGGTATATGGCCCGGAGGTGTCATACACCGTGAGTGGCGCGTTCTCTCCGCCGCCAAAGCTCGTGGGCGTGCAGGCCTGCGCGATCTCGCGCATCGGTACCTGCAGGTCCGGCCGCGAGCCGGCTACGTGGACCTTGCGCGAGCCGGAGATCGGCTGGGTGACCGATTCGGAAAGCGCCTGGGTCTGCTGCTGAAGGGGGGATGGTTGTGCGTTCATGGGCCTCGTCCGGATCTGTTTCCGCGCGGGAATGCGCGGAAAGGACGAAGCGGCGGCGCACGGCCGACGCAACGCGGATGGTCTTCGGGTGCGGGGACCCTACGGCGCGATGCATCGGCAGATACGAAGCTTCCCTACGCCGGTATGAGCCGGATCAGGTTCGATGGGACTGTCTCAACCGTGGCCGGATGGCCGCGGTACCCCCGCTTCAGGGCGTATTGGACCACACCTGCCCGGCGGCGTGAACAGGCCGCTGACGTGGGGCTGGCTAGACTGCCTGCGCCCGCCCGGACACGGCGGCTCGCCTTCTGTACGGAGATTCCGCCATGGTGTTCCGCATCTCCATCGCCCTGGTGCTTGCCCTCGTCCTGCTCGCCGGCCTCCTGCCCGGTCCTTTCAACGACGTGGTGCAGGGCGGCGTCGCGCAGATCATCAAGAGCGCCGGCTGGCTGTATCTGCTGATCGTGTTCATCACCCTGTCCTTCCTCATGTATCTGGCGTTCGGACGGCTCGGCTCGCTGCGCATTGGCGGTGAGGATGCCGAACCCGAGTTCTCCAACGCCAGCTGGATGTCGATGCTGTTTGCCGCCGGCATGGGTATCGGCCTGGTGTTCTGGGGTGCGGCCGAGCCGATCTCACATTTCGTCAAACCGCCCGAGGGCTTGCCGCCGCAGAGCATGGAATCGGCGCGCGCCTCGATGCGCTACGCGTTCTTCCACTGGGGTCTGCATCCGTGGGCAATCTATGCGCTGATCGGGCTGGCGATGGCGTGGTTCCAGTTCAACCGTAATGGCCGCGGCCGCATCAGCGATCTGCTGCAGCCGCTGATAGGCGCACACCATCGTGGCTGGATCGGCACCGTGGTCGATGTGGCGGCGGTGGTGGCAACGGCGATTGGCGTGGCCACCACGCTGGGCTTCGGCACCGTGCAGATCGCCGCCGGGCTGGAGCGCGTCTTCGGCATCCAGGCCTCACCCGCCGTGCAGTTGACCGTGATCGCGGTGGCGTTCGTGCTGTACATGGCGTCCACCACCACCGGCGTGCATCGTGGCATCAAGTGGCTGTCCAACATCAACCTGGGGCTGGCGGCACTACTGCTGGCACTGGTGCTGGTGTTGGGGCCCACCGGTTTCATCTTCGATACCTTCACCACCACGGTGGGTTCCTATCTGAACCAGCTGGTGACCATGAGCCTGCGCATGTCGCCGTTCTCCGGCAGCACCTGGGTGGCGGACTGGACCATCTTCTACTGGGCCTGGTGGATCGCCTGGGCTCCGTTCGTGGGATCGTTCATCGCGCGCGTGTCGCTCGGTCGCAGCATCCGCGAGTTCGTACTGGGCGTGGTGATCGCGCCGAGCATTCTGGGTTTCCTGTGGTTCTCGGTGTTCGGCGGCACCGCACTGTGGTCGCAGATATTCGGCCATGTAGATCTGGCGCAGGCGTTGAGCAACGGCTATGAAACCGTGTTGTTCACCATGTTCGACAGCCTGCCGATGCCCGCGGTGCTCTCGGTGGTGGCGCTGATCCTACTGATGATTTTCTTTGTGACGTCGGCCGACTCGGCGGTGCTGGTGCTGGCGACGTTGTCCACGGATGAGGCGGGTGACCCGCCGTTGTCGCGCAAGGTGACCTGGGGTGTGTGCATCGCGCTGATTGCCGGCGCACTTCTGTTGGCAGGTGGACTGGATGCATTGCAGGGGATGATCACCATCAGCGCCCTGCCCTTTGCAATCCTGATGCTGCTGGTGATGGTGTCGCTGTATCGCGTGTTGGATATGGAATACAACCTGCAGCGGCGCCGGGCGCAGCGTGCACGGCGGATGATGGATGCGTGGATCGAGCGGGAGATTGCCGCGCAGGAAGAGACGAGGGATGAGGCGGCGCGGGCGGATTCGTGAGGGTTTTTTGGGTCCGCATCACGCGATCCATCGGGGAAGGGGCCGGATGTCCTCCGGAGGGACACTCCACGGCATGGATGCCGTGGAGTAGCCTACATGGACGTACTTGCGGCGTGTCCCGGAGCGAGGGCATCCGGCCCCTTCCCGCACGTAGCATTCGAGACGCTGCTGTACGCGCTGTCGATCAGTACCCCGCAGCCTGACCGTCCTTGCGGCTTTCGGACGCGCCGTAGTACACGCCGGTTTCCGGGTCGCGCAGGATGGCCTGGTAGCCGCCGTACGGGCCGTCGGCGAAGGTGACCTTGTGGCCCTTGCGCATCAGTGCGCGCACGGTTTCATACGGGAAGCCGGTTTCCAGGTTGATCTCGCCGCCATCGCTCATTGCCGTCGCCTGGCCGGTCGGCTCGGTGGAACCTTCGTGCTGGATGCGCGGTGCGTCACCCGCTTCCTGCAGGTTCATGCCGAAGTCGACCATGTTCATCACGATCTGCGCGTGACCCTGCGGCTGCATTGCACCGCCCATCACGCCGAAACTCATCCACGGCTTGCCATCCTTGGTCACGAAGCCCGGAATGATGGTCTGGAACGGACGTTTGCCCGGTGCATAACCGTTCGGATGATCCTTCTGAAGCACGAACATCTCGCCGCGGTCCTGCAGGATGAAGCCCAGCCCCGGCGGAGCCATGCCGCTGCCCATGCCGCGATAGTTCGACTGGATCAGCGACACCATCATGCCGTCCGCGTCGGCCACCGTCATGTAGATGGTGTCACCTTCCTGCAACTGCTTCGGCGTGCCCGGCTGCACTTCCTTCAGCGCCTTGTCCATCGAGATCAGCTTGCGACGCTCGGCCGCATATTCTTTCGACACCAGCTTGGCCACCGGCGCCGGGTGGAAGGCCGGGTCGGTGTAGAAGCGCGCGCGGTCGGCAAACGCCAGCTTCTTCGCCTCGGTGAACAGATGCACATGTTCAGGCGAGCCGAAGGCGATCTTCGAGAAATCGTAGCCTTCCAGCACATTGAGGATCTGCAGCGCGGCAATGCCCTGGCTGTTCGGCGGCAGCTCCCACACGTCGTAGCCGCGGTAATTGCTGCTGACCGGCTCCACCCACTCGCCATGGTGGCTGGCCATGTCGTCGTAGCTCAGGTAACCACCATTGGCCTTGAAGTAGCTGCCGATGGTGCGGGCGATATCCCCCTTGTAGAACGCGTCGCGACCGCCCTGGGCAATCTGCTCCAGCGTGTTGGCCAGGTTCGGGTTCTTCCACAGCTCGCCCTTGCGCGGGGCATGCCCGTTGATCGTGAACTGCTCGCCGAATCCCGGGTACTTCGACAGGCGCGGCACGGAGCGATCCCAGTAATAGGCGATGACTTCCGCCACCGGATGGCCTTCGCGCGCGTAGCGGATCGCCGGCGCGAGATTCTCGGCCATCGGCTTGCGGCCAAAGCGCTCGTGCAGCGCGAACCAGCCATCCACCGCACCCGGCACCGACACCGGCAGCGGACCGGTCGCCGGAATCTCCTTCAGGCCACGGCGCTGGAACTCAGCCAAGGTCAGCGACTTCGGCGAGCGGCCCGAGCCGTTGTAGCCGTACAGCTTCTGCGTCTTCGGGTCCCAGACGATCGCAAACAGGTCACCGCCGATACCATTGCCGGTCGGCTCCATCAGCCCCAGCGCCGCATTGGCGGCAATGGCGGCGTCCATGGCCGAGCCACCGCCCTTCATCACGTCCAGCGCGATCTGGGTCGCCAAGGGCTGCGAGGTCGCGGCCATCGCATGTGGGGCGATCACTTCGGAACGGGTGGCGAAGTCGCGGCCGGTGACGCGGTCAGCGGCAGTAGACAACGTGGGCAGGGCGCACAGCAGGGCAGCGGCCAACAGGCCGCGGGCAAGAGGTCGGGACACAAGAGATTCCTGAGGGTGGTTGCCCCTGAATAGTCGCCGCAGCGTGCCCGTACGCACATCCGACAATGGTCATGTACGAAACGCGCGATGCGTCCAAATCCGCGCGGAAACCCACCTTCAATACTTGAATCTGCATTCACCGGAACACTTTCACCCGCAACCATCGTTACGCAACAAGGGTTTGCGCTGGATACAGGCGAAACTGTTGGAAATTGCGTCACCACGGTTGACACCGCCAAAACCGCTGTGGTTTTCTCGATCACATGTTGCGACGCCACACGCCCATCCGCGAATCCATCGAGCACGCCAGCCCTGGCGCGGCCTCGATCCGTTCGCTCCTTGTACTCGTACTTATTACCCAGCCCACAGGTGCGGGACGGATCGGCGTGTAAGCAGTACTGCCAGCAATCCATCAAAACCCGCACCGGTCCCGGCGCGGGTTTTTTCGTTTCAGAACCCTTCGTTTTTGTTTCCCCCTCCCAAAGGACCACCCCGATGAGCACCAACGACCTGCCCCAGATCAAGATCGCTGTAGTCGGCTACGGCAGCCAGGGCCGCGCCCACGCACTGAACCTGCGTGAATCCGGCTTCGACGTGGTGATTGGCCTGCGTCCGGGCGGTCCGACCGAGGTCAAGGCGCAGGCCGACGGCTTTACCGTGAAGGCCCCGGCCGAGGCCGTGAAGGACGCCGACCTGGTTGCCGTGCTGACCCCGGACATGGTGCAGAAGAAGCTCTACGAAGAGGTGCTGGCCCCGAACATGAAACAGGGCGCAGTGCTGCTGTTCGCGCACGGCTTGAACGTGCACTTCAACATGATCGCCCCGCGCGAAGACCTGGACGTGGTGCTGGTTGCGCCCAAGGGCCCGGGCGCGCTGGTGCGCCGCGAGTACGAGATCGGCCGTGGTGTGCCGTGCATCTGGGCGGTGTACCAGGACAAGAGCGGCAAGGCCGCCGAGTATGCGCTGGCCTATGCGGCGGGCCTGGGCGGCGCACGCGCCAACCTGATCCAGACCACCTTCAAGGAAGAAACCGAAACCGATCTGTTCGGCGAGCAGGCCGTGCTGTGCGGCGGTGCCTCGGCGCTGGTCCAGGCCGGCTTTGAAACCCTGGTGGAAGCCGGGTACCAGCCGGAAATCGCCTATTACGAAGTGCTGCACGAACTGAAGCTGATCGTCGACCTGTTCTACGAAGGCGGCATCACCCGCATGCTGGAATTCATCTCCGAAACCGCGCAGTACGGCGATTACGTGAGCGGCCCGCGGGTGATCGATGCCGGTACCAAGGAGCGCATGAAGGCGGTGCTGGCCGACATCCAGGACGGTACCTTCACCAAGAACTGGGTCGCCGAGTACGAAGCGGGCCTGCCGAACTACAACAAGTTCAAGCAGGCCGATCTGGAACACCCGATTGAAAAGGTAGGCAAGGAACTGCGCGCCAAGATGGTCTGGTTGCAAAGTCAAGCCGCGTAACCGCGCGGCTTCCCCCACCGCTTCAGAAAGGTTCCCCGCATGAACACCTCCGCACACAGCAGCGCGCCCCGCAACGGCGCACGCTGGTTGACGCAGGCCCTGGAAGCCGAAGGCGTGGACACGCTGTTCGGCTATCCGGGCGGCACCATCATGCCCTTCTACGACGCCCTGGTGGATTCCAGGCTCAAGCACATTCTGGTCCGCCATGAGCAGGGCGCGGCGCTGGCCGCCAACGGCTACGCCCGCGCCAGCGGCAAGGTCGGCGTGTGCGTGGCCACCTCCGGCCCGGGTGCGTCCAACCTGGTTACCGGCATTGCCGACGCCATGCTCGACTCGGTGCCGATGGTCTGCATCACCGGTCAGGTCGCCACCCCGCTGCTGGGCACCGACGCGTTCCAGGAACTGGACGTGTTCGGCCTGACCCTGCCGATCGTCAAACACAGCTGGCTGGTGCGCTCGGTCGATGACCTGCCGCGCGTGGTCCGCGAAGCTTTCCGCATTGCCCGCGAAGGCCGTCCCGGCCCGGTGCTGATCGATCTGCCCAAGGACGTGCAGGTGGCCGATGCCAGCCACCTGCCGGTGCATGTTCCCGAAACGGTGAACCCGCCGGCAGCGCCGCGCAACGAGGCCCTGGCCGAGGCGTTGGCCGCCATTGCCGCGGCCGAGAAGCCGGTGATCTATGGCGGCGGCGGCATCGCCCTGGGGGATGCGGTCGAGGACTTCCGCACCTTCGTCGACACCACTGCCATTCCCACCGTGCTGACCCTGCGCGGCCTGGGCGCGCTGCCGGCGCAGCATCCGCATTACCTGGGCATGCTGGGCATGCACGGCACCCGCGCCGCCAACATGGCGGTGCAGGAAAGCGACCTGCTGGTCGTGGTCGGTGCGCGCTTCGACGATCGCGCCACCGGCAAGCTGGCCGAGTTCGCACCGTTCGCACGCGTGATCCACATCGACGCCGACGCGTATGAGATTTCCAAGTTACGCAGCGCTGACGTCGCCGTCCCGGGCAATGTCGGCACCGCCCTGCGCACGCTGACCGCCGGCGTGGAAAGCACACCGACCAGCCAGCAGGCGTGGCGCAAGCGCTGCGCGGGCAACCGCGAACGCTTCGCCGCCCGCTACGATGCACCGGGCAACCATATCTACGCCCCGGCCCTGCTGAAGCGCCTGAGCGAAGTGGCACCGGCCAACGCGATCATCGCCTGCGATGTCGGCCAGCATCAGATGTGGGTGGCCCAGCACTGTCGTTTCAATCACCCGCGCAATCACCTGACCAGTGGTGCGCTGGGCACCATGGGCTTCGGTCTGCCGGCGGCGATGGGGGCACAGTTCGCCTGCCCCGACCGCACCGTGGTGCTGGTGTCCGGTGATGGCAGCTTCATGATGAACGTGCAGGAGCTGGCCACCATTGCGCGCTGCCGGCTGCCGGTGAAGATCGTGCTGCTGGACAACAGTTCGCTGGGCATGGTGCGGCAGTGGCAGGAACTGTTCTTCGCTGAGCGTTACAGCGAGATCGACCTGTCCGACAACCCCGACTTCGCAGCGCTGGCCAAGGTATTCGGTATTCCGGCCACCCGCATCGAAGCGCGCGACGACGTCGAAGGTGGCCTGGCCGCACTGCTGGCCGAGCCGGGCCCGGCCCTGCTGCACGTGGCCATTGATGCCCGCGCCAATGTCTGGCCGCTGGTTCCGCCGAACAATGCCAACAGCACCATGCTGGACAGCAACCCTGCTCACCAGACCCAGGAGATTCCCAATGCAATACCGGCTTGACCTGGTGCTGGTTCCCGCCGAGGGCGCGCTGCTGCGCGTGATCGGCATGGCCGAACGCCGCGGCTTTGCGCCGCGCGCGATCGCTGGCGCGCCCAATGCCGCCGACGATGGCCGCTGGCACCTGCAGCTGGTGGTGGACGGCAGCCGTCCGCCGGAAACGCTGTGCCGCCAGATCGAGAAGATCTACGACTGTGTTTCGGTGCGGATCAGTGCGCTGGGGGAGAGCAATGCGGGCTAGCCGCGCCCCGCAGGAACCGGATGTAGGCGACGTAAGCGTCGCCGATGTGCTGGCCGCGCAGGCGCGGCTGCGTCGATTCCTGCCGCCTACGCCGCTGCATTATGCCGAGCGGTTTGGTACCTGGCTGAAGCTGGAGAACCTGCAGCGCACCGGTTCCTACAAGGTGCGCGGTGCGTTGAACGCGCTGCTGGCCGGGCGCGAGCGCGGCGACGAGCGGCCGGTGATCTGCGCCTCGGCCGGCAATCATGCGCAGGGCGTGGCGTGGTCGGCCTATCGCCTGAATATTCCGGCGATCACGGTGATGCCGCATGGCGCGCCGGCGACCAAGATCGCAGGCGTTGCGCACTGGGGGGCTACGGTCCGCCAGCATGGCAACAGCTATGACGAAGCGTATGCCTTTGCCCGGCAGCTGGCCGAACAGAACGACTACCGCTTCCTGTCTGCGTTTGACGATGCCGACGTGATCGCCGGCCAGGGCACGCTGGGCATCGAACTGGCCGCGCATGCGCCGGATGTGGTGATCGTGCCGATTGGCGGCGGTGGCCTGGCCTCGGGCGTGGCACTGGCGCTGAAATCCCAGGGCGTGCGCATTGTCGGGGCCCAGGTCGAAGGCGTGGACTCCATGGCCCGTGCCATCCGGGGCGACGTGCGCGAGATTGCCCCCGTGGCCACCCTGGCTGACGGCGTGAAAGTAAAGATTCCTGGTTTCCTGACCCGTCGTCTGTGCAGCGCGCTGCTGGATGACGTGGTGATAGTGCGCGAGGCCGAGCTGCGCGAAACCCTGGTGCGGTTGGCACTGGAAGAGCATGTCATTGCCGAAGGTGCCGGTGCGTTGGCGCTGGCCGCCGGCCGCCGCGTGGCCGGCAAGCGCAAGTGCGCGGTGGTGTCCGGCGGCAACATTGATGCAGCTGTGCTCGCACAACTGCTTTGCGACGTGCGCCCGCGCGCGCCGCGCAAGCCGCGACGGCGCAGCGCCGAGCGCCCCCGACTATCGACGGGGTCGGACCGCGAGACCGTGTTGGCCGGCCAACGGCCGGCGCTACCGACCCCCACCCCTTCTTCTTCCCTTCCTACCCATTCCGGCACCCCCGTCGAGGAGACTTCCTGGTGACTACGCCCAACTCCCCCCGCATTCGAATTTTTGACACCACCCTGCGCGACGGCGAGCAATCGCCCGGCTGCAGCATGAGCCCGCAGCAGAAGCTGGTGATGGCCCGCGCCCTGGACGAACTGGGCGTGGACGTCATTGAAACCGGCTTCCCGGCCAGCTCGCAGTCCGACCGTGACGCGATGGCACTGATCGGCCGCGAAGTGCGTCGCCCGACCCTGGCGGTGCTGTCGCGCTGCCTGCAGGCCGACATCGAAACCTCGGCCAAGGCGCTGGAAGCAGCCGCCAATGCGCGCCTGCACGTATTTCTGTCGACCAGCCCGCTGCACCGCGAGCACAAGCTGCGCATGACCCGCGAGCAGGTGCTGGAGTCGGTACACCGCCACGTCAGCCTGGCCCGCAGCTATGTGGACGATGTCGAGTTTTCCGCCGAAGACGCGACCCGCACCGAAGAAGACTTCCTGATCGAGGTCGCTCGCGTGGCCGCCGCCGCCGGTGCCACCACCATCAACCTGCCGGATACGGTCGGCTTCACCACCCCGGAAGAGATCCGCGGCATGTTCCAGCGGGTGATCGCCGGCGTGCCGGACAGCGACCGCATCATCTTCAGCGCGCACTGTCACAATGACCTGGGCCTGGCCGTGGCGAATTCGCTGGCCGCCATCGAAGGCGGTGCCCGCCAGGTGGAATGCACCATCAATGGCATCGGCGAGCGCGCCGGCAACTGCTCGCTGGAAGAGCTGGCGATGGTGCTGAAGGTCCGCAACGCCTTCTACGAAGAAGACACCCGCATCAACACCCCGCGCATCGTGTCCACCTCGCAGCTGCTGCAGCGTCTGGTCGGGATGCCGGTGCAACGCAACAAGGCGATTGTGGGTGCCAACGCATTTGCGCACGAATCCGGCATCCACCAGCACGGCATGCTGCGCCACCGTGGCACCTACGAGATCATGCGTCCGGAAGACGTGGGCTGGGAGAACTCGCAGATGGTGCTGGGCCGACACAGTGGTCGCGCCGCCGTGGAAGCCCGCCTGCGTGCACTGGGCTTCTGGCTGGAAGAGGAAGAGCTGAAGCTGGTGTTCGAGCAGTTCAAGGCGCTGTGCGAGCAGCAGCGGGTGGTGACCGATGCCGACCTGCAGGCGCTGATGCAGGGCAGCAGCACCCAGAACGGCTACCGCCTGGCCTCGATGACCATCAGCGATGTCGGCAGCCGCGCCAACGCGCTGGTCGAACTGTCCGACCCGGATGGAAACCGCGTGGCCGAAACCGCGCAGGGCGACGGCCCGGTGGATGCGCTGTTCGGGGCGCTGTCGGCGGCGACCGGCGTGCAGCTGCACCTGGACAGCTACCACGTGCACAGCGTGGGCATCGGCGCCGATGCGCGCGGCGAAGCCAACCTGAGCGTGCGCCATGAGGGTGTGGAGTACGAAGGCACCGGCACCAGCCGTGACATCATCGAGGCCTCGGCACTGGCCTGGCTGGACGTGGCCAACCGCCTGCTGCGTCAGCGCCAGGCCACGGCCGAACAGCCCGCCGCCACCGCTGTTGCCTGACCCCCAATTTCTGCAAGGCCACGCTCCAGATGAACGAGCCCATGAACCCAGCACCCCGCACCCTGTACGACAAACTGTGGGACGCCCACGTGGTCGTACCCGAATCGGACAGCGCGCCCGCCGTGCTGTACATCGACCTGCACCTGATCCATGAAGTGACCTCGCCGCAGGCCTTCACCGAGCTGCGCGAGCGCGGTCTCTCGCCGCGTCGCCCGGACCGTACCAAGGCCACCATGGATCACTCCACCCCGACCCTGCCGGCCCGCAGCGACGGCAGCCTGCCGTACGCCAGCGCTGCCTCCGAGGCGCAGGTGGAAACCCTGGCGCGCAACTGCGCCGAGTACGGCATCGAGCTGTTCGACATGCAGTCGGCCAACCGCGGCATCGTGCATGTGATCGCTCCGGAACAGGGCTTCACCCAGCCGGGCATGACCATTGTCTGCGGCGACAGCCACACCTCCACCCACGGCGCATTCGGCTCATTGGCGTTCGGCATCGGCACCAGTGAAGTCGGCCATGTGCTGGCCACCCAGTGCCTGCTGCAGCGGAAAGCGAAAACCATGGCCATCACCGTGGACGGCCCGCTGCCGCGCGGCGTAGGAGCCAAGGACGTGGTGCTGCACATCATCGGCGTGATCGGCGTCAACGGTGGCACCGGTCACGTACTGGAGTTCCGTGGCAGCACCATCGAGGCGATGGACATGGAACAGCGCATGACCCTTTGCAATATGTCGATCGAGGCCGGCGCACGCGCCGGCATGGTCGCGCCCGACCAGGTCACCTTCGACTGGGTCGCCGCCACTCCGCGTGGACCGAAGGGTGCCGAATTCGACGCCGCCGTGGCCGCCTGGTCGCAGCTGCGCAGCGATGTCGGCGCCCGCTTCGACAGCGAAGTGCAGATCAGTGCCGCCGACATCCGCCCCACCTTGACCTGGGGCACCCACCCCGGCACCGCGCTGGCGGTGGACCGGCCGATCCCGGCCGCCAACGACGCGGCTGACCAGAAGGGCCTGGACTACATGCAGTTCCATGCCGGCCAGACCCTCGCCGGCACGCCGGTCGACGTGGTCTTCGTCGGCTCCTGCACCAACGGCCGCCTGAGCGACATGCGTGAAGTGGCAGAGGTGTTGCGCGGTCGCCATGTCGCCAGCGGCGTGCGCATGCTGGTGGTGCCCGGCTCGGAGATCGTCAAGCGCGAGGCCGAAGCCGAAGGCATCGACGTGATCGTGCGCGAGGCTGGCGCGGAATGGCGCGAACCCGGCTGCTCGATGTGCATTGCCATGAACGGCGACCTGGTCGCCCCCGGCCAGCTGGCGGTGAGCACCAGCAACCGCAACTTCGAAGGTCGCCAGGGCCCCGGTTCGCGCACCCTGCTGGCCTCGCCGATGACCGCCGCCTGGGCCGCTGTGAACGGCAAGGTCGCCGATACCCGCGAGCTGTTCGCGCAGGAGGTCGCGTAATGAGCGGCTTCCGTACCCTGACCTCGGCCAGCGTGGTGCTGCGCCAGACCAACATCGACACCGACCAGATCATTCCGGCGCGGTTCCTGTCCACCACCGAACGCGCCGGCCTCGGCCGCAATGCCTTCAATGACTGGCGCTGGCAGGCCGACGGCAGCCCGGTCGCCGACTTCCCGTTCAACCAGCCGCACAATGCCGGCCGCAGCATCCTGCTGGCCGGGCGCAACTTCGGCTGCGGCTCCTCGCGCGAGCACGCGCCGTGGGCGCTGACCGACCTCGGTCTGCGCGCCATTGTCAGCAGCGAGATCGCCGACATCTTCCGCGGCAATTCGCTGAAGAATGGTCTGCTGCCGATCGTGCTCGCCGAAGCCGATGTACAGTCGCTGATGCAACGCCCCGACGACGAGCTGACGATCGATGTGGCCGCGCGCGAACTGCGCACCCCCGATGGCCGGGTCTTCTCTTTCCCGCTGGACGGCTTCTCGCAGACCTGCCTGCTGGAAGGCGTGGACCAGTTGGGGTATCTGTTGGGCCGTGTCCCTGAAATCGAACGTTACGAGAGTGAGCATGCACGCTGAGATTGTTGTACTGCCCGGTGATGGCATCGGCCCGGAAGTTGCCGCCGCCGCTGTTGCCGTTCTGAAGTCCATTGCCGAGCGCTTCAACCACAGCTTCACCTTCAGCGAGCACGACATCGGCGGCATTGCCATCGACCGTCACGGTGAGCCACTGCCGGCCAGCACCCTGGCCGCCTGCCAGTCCGCCCAGGCCGTGCTGCTCGGCGCGGTCGGCGGACCAAAGTGGTCGGACCCGAATGCAAAGGTGCGTCCGGAGCAGGGCCTGCTGGCCATCCGCAAGGCGCTGGGCCTGTACGCCAACCTGCGCCCGGTGCGCACCCATGAGGCCGCCCTCGGTGCCTCTCCGATCAAGGCCGAGCTGCTCAAAGGCGTGGACTTCGTGGTAGTGCGCGAACTCACCGGCGGCATCTATTTCGGCGACAAGACCCGCGACGCCGACAGCGCCAGCGACCTGTGCCGTTACACCGTCACCGAGATCGAACGCGTGCTGCGCAGCGCCTTCACCCTCGCCCGCCAGCGCCGCGGCAAGGTCACCTCGGTGGACAAGGCCAATGTGCTGGAAACCTCGCGCCTGTGGCGCGATGTCGCCGCGCGGATCGGCCGCGAAGAATTCCCGGATGTTGCGCTGGAGCACCAGCTGGTGGATTCGATGGCCATGCACCTGCTGGCCAAGCCGCGCGAGTACGACGTGATCGTGACCGAAAACATGTTCGGCGACATTCTGACCGACGAGGCCTCGATGCTGGCCGGGTCGTTGGGGTTGTTGCCGTCGGCGTCGCTGGGTGCGCCGGGTGCCGTGGGCATTTACGAGCCGATTCACGGGTCTGCGCCGGATATCGCCGGCAAGGGCATTGCCAATCCGTACGCCACCATTTTCAGTGCCGCGATGTTGTTGCGGCATTCGTTGGGGTTGGAGGCAGAGGCGGCCGCGGTTGAGGCCGCGGTGCATGCGGCGTTGGATGATGGGGTGTTTACCGCGGATCTGGCTGCGAAGGGCCAGGCCGTGAGTACTGCGCAGGCGACCGAGGCCGTGTTGGCGCGATTGGGATGACATGAGGTACCGACCAACGGTCGGTACCTACCGGTAGGTCACGACCGTTGGTCGTGACCTGGGCGCGTCATCATTCCGCCTCGCTGGGTTTCACCCGGAACCAGGCCGCGTACAGCGCTGGCAGGAACACCAGGGTCAGCACGGTGCCGACGATCAGGCCGCCCATGATCGAGATCGCCATCGAGCCGTAGAACGCGCTGCGCGACAGCGGAATCATCGCCAGCACCGCCGCCAGCGCGGTCAGCACGATCGGGCGGAAGCGGCGCACCGTGGCGTCGATGATCGCGTGCCAGCGGTCATGCCCCGCATCGATATCCTGCTGGATCTGGTCGATCAGGATCACCGAGTTGCGCATGATCATGCCCGCCAGCGCGATCGTGCCCAGCAACGCCACGAACCCGAATGGTGCGCGGAACAGCAGCAGGAACAGGGTTGCCCCGATGATCCCCAACGGGGCCGTCACCAGCACCATCGCCGCCCGCGAGAAGCTGCGCAGCTGCAGCATCAACAAGGTCGCCACCACGATCAGGAACAGCGGCATGCCCGCCTTGATCGAATCCTGGCCGCGTGCCGAATCCTCCACTGTGCCGCCCGTCTCCAGCAGATAGCCGTGCGGCAGTTCCGCGCGGATGCCGTCCAGCGTCGGCAGGATCTGCTGCACCACGTCCAGCGCCTGGCTGCCATCGCCGATGTCCGCGCGCACCGTCACCGTCGGCAGACGATTGCGGTGCCAGATGATGCCGTCCTCGAACACGTACTCCAGGCGCGCCACCTGTGACAGCGTCACCGAGGTGCCGCTCTGGGTGGGAATCGCCAGGCTGCCCAGCATGTCCAACCGGATGCGCTCGTTATCCGGCCCGCGCAGCAGCATCTCGATCAGGCGGTTGCCCTCACGGTAGGTGCTCACGCTGGTGCCCGACAGCGACGTGCCCAGCAGCTGGCTCACCTGCGCACTGGTCACCCCCAGCGCGCGCGCACGGTCCTGGTCGATCACCAGCCGCACCACCTTGCTCGGCTCGCTCCAGTCCAGGTTGACGTTCATCACGTGCGGGTTCTCGCGGACCTTGGCTTCCACCTTGCGCGCAATCGCCTGCACCTGCGCGATGTGTTCGCCGGAAACACGCAGCTGCACCGGGTAGCCCACCGGCGGCCCGTTCTCCAGCCGGGTCACGCGCATCTGCACGTCCGGGAACTGCGGAATGACCTCTTTCAGCAGCCAGTCGCGGGTTGCTTCACGTGCTTCCGCGTTCTCCGTCAGCACCACGAACTGCGAGAAGTTGGTCGCCGGCAGTTGCTGGTCCAGCGGCAGGTAGAAGCGCGGGGAGCCGGTGCCCACGTAGGCCACATAGTTCTGGATGCCCTCGCGGCCTTTCAGCAGCTTCTCCAGCTTGCTCGCCTGTGCCTGGGTCGCCTGCAGCGATGCGCCCTCGGCCAGTTCGATGTCCACCATCAGTTCCGGCCGGGTCGAATCCGGGAAGAACTGCTGCGGCACGAAGCGGAAGATCAACAGCGAGAACACGAACAGCGCGGCGGTCGCCGCAATCACCCACCAGCGATGACGCAGGCACATGTCCAGGAACCGGCGGAAGCGCGTGTAGAACGGCCGCTGGTACGGATCGTGGTCGTGCCCGTGCTGCTTGGGCACGATGAAGCGGCCCAGCGCCGGGTGACGGTCCGCCCACGCCTGACGGCGCGCCAGCCAGCGCCCGGCCAGGCTGTCGGGCCTCGGCGGTTGCGGGTTGAACAGGTCCGGCAGCATCTTGTCGCCGAGGTACGGAATGAACAGCACGGCGGCAATCCACGACACCACCAGCGCGATGGTCACCACCTGGAACAGCGAACGGGTGTATTCGCCCGTGCTCGACGCCGCGGTGGCAATCGGCAGGAAGCCGGCGGCGGTGATCAACGTGCCGGTCAACATCGGGAACGCGGTCGATTCCCAGGCGAAGCTGGCGGCGCGCAGGCGGTCGTAGCCCTGCTCCATCTTGGTGGCCATCATCTCCACCGCGATGATCGCATCGTCCACCAGCAGGCCCAGCGCCAGCACCAGCGCGCCGAGCGATATCTTGTGCAGGCCGATGTCGAAGTAATGCATGACGAAGAAGGTCATCGCCAGCACCAGCGGAATGGTCACGCCCACCACCAGGCCCGTACGCAGGCCCAGCGAGAAAAAGCTGACCAGCAGCACGATCACCACGGCCTCGGTGAGCACCTGCACGAACTCGCCCACCGATTCTTCCACCGCATGCGGCTGGTCGGAGACCTTGCGCAGCTGCATGCCCACCGGCAGGGTCTTCTGCAGGCGTTTGAACTCGGCATCCAGCGTGGACCCAAGCTTGAGGATGTCGCCGCCGTCCTTCATCGCCACCGCGATGCCGATGGCGTCCTCGCCCATGAAGCGCATCTTCGGCGACGCCGGGTCGGCAAAGCCACGCTTCACCTCGGCGATATCGCCCAGGTGGATCGTGCGTTCGCCGGCCTGGATCGGGAAACGACGGATGTCGTCCACGCTCTGGAACTGACCGGTCACGCGCAGCTGCACGCGGTCGGTGGGGGTTTCAAAGAAGCTGGTCGCCGCCATCACGTTCTGGTCGGCCAGCGACTGCTGCACCTGCTGCAGGGAAACACCCAGCGTGGCCAACTTGGTGTTGGACAGTTCGATCCAGATCTTTTCGTCCTGCAGACCTTCCAGCTCGATCTTGCCCACATCGGGCACCCGCTGCAGCTCCAGCTGGATGCGGTCGGCGTAGTCGCGCATCACCGCGTAATCGAAGCCTTCGCCGGTCAGTGCGTAGATGTTGCCGAAGGTGTCGCCAAATTCGTCGTTGAAGAACGGCCCGACAATCTCACGCGGCAGGGTCGGCTTGATGTCGCCCACCCGCTTGCGTACCTGGTACCACAGGTCCGGAATGGCCTTGGAGCGCAGGCTGTCCTTGGCCGCGAAGATCACCTGCGACTCGCCGGGGCGAGAGTACGAGCGGATGAACTCGTACTGCCCGGTGTTGAGCAGGGCCTTCTCGATCGGCTCGGTCACCTGGCGCGAGACCTGTTCGGCGGTGGCACCGGGCCACTGCGTGCGCACCACCATCACCTTGAAGGTGAACGGCGGGTCCTCGGACTGCCCCAGGTGCTTGTACGACCACGCACCGATGATGGCGAAGGCGAGCATCGCGAACAGCACCAGTGGCCGGTTGCCCAGCGCCCATTCGGAAAGATTGAAGCGGCGCACGGGCTCAGTTCCCCTTGGCCGCAGCGGGTGCCGGCTTCGCCGCCGGGTTCAGCAGCGGACGGTTCTGGCGATCCACCGGAGCCACCACCTGGCCTTCACGCAGCAGATGCCCACCGGCGGCCACCACCCAATCCTGCGCGGACACGCCGCTCAGCACCGGCACCGCATCCGGTCCGTACGCGCCCACCGTCACCGGGGTCGCCTTCAGCGCGCCGTTGGCCGGGTTGACCACCCACACGCTGGCCTTGCCGTCCGCCCCGCGCAGCACTGCGCCCAGCGGCAGCTGCAGGATGCCGCTGCGGCCTGCGCCGGCGAACACGCGTGCGCTCTGGCCCAGCTCCACATCTTTCAAGGCTTCCTCGGCCAGGCTGACCCGCGCCGCATAGGTGCGGGTCTGAGCATCGGCGGCCGGTGCAATTTCGCGGATGGAACCCGGCAGCAGCTGGCCCGGCGTGTTCCACAGTTCCACCTGAACCTCCTGGCCGACCTTGTAGTCGCGGATATGGCTTTCCGGCAGCGCGATGAGCACCTCGCGGCCGCCGTCGGCGGCCAGGGTGAAGATGGTCTGGCCGGCACTGACCACCTGCCCGGCTTCAGCCTGACGGCTGGCGATCACGCCGTCGGCGGGTGCGCGCAACTGCGCATACGCCGCCTGGTTGCGGGCCACGGCCAGGTTGGCGCGGGCGGCATTGGCCTGGCCCTGCGCGGCCTTGAACGCCGCGGTCTGCGCATCCAGCGTGGACTGACTGACAAGCTGCTGTTCGGCCAGCTTGGCGTAGCGCTTCTGGTCGTCGCGGGCGCGCACCAGGTCGGCTTCGGCGGCGGCCAGCTGGGCCTGGCTGGCACTGGCCTGGGCGGCATAGTCGGACACGTCCAGTTCGGCCAGCACATCGCCCTTGCGCACGCGCTGGCCGGCATCGACATGGCGGCGGATCAGGTGCCCGCCGACCTGGAACGACAGCGTGCTTTCCTCGCGCGCATGCACCTCACCCGGATAGGCCGCCACTTCCTGGCCGGCCACCGTGCCCGGCTGCACCACCAGCACCGGTAACGGCGCTGCCGGCTCTGCGTCCTGCTTGCCACACGCTGCCAGCATCAACGCCAGCAGCCCACCGCCCATCCATCGCATGTTGTTCATGAGGTCCTGGACCTTGAAGAAACCGGGGGAAGACGACACCGACGAGACACTCTATATCGGCATCGAAATTATTGAACCGACCGGTATAGTATAAATATCGAACCGATTGGTCTAGTATTCAATCAATGACCGATCCGACCACTTCCTCTGCGCCGCCCAAGCCCTCTGCCAAGGCCGCCGGACCCGGGCGTCCGAAGGACCTGGGCAAGCGGGCCGCGATCCTCGACGCCGCCAAGGCGCTGTTCGTCGAGCAGGGCTACACCGGCGTCAGCATGGACAGCATTGCCGCCCAGGCCGGTGTGTCCAAGCTGACCGTTTACAGCCATTTCGGCGACAAAGAGACGCTTTTCACCGAAGCTGTGCAGTCCACCTGCATGGAAATGCTGCCCGACGCCCTGTTTGTAACGGATGCGGAAGGGCCGCTGCGTGAACAGCTGCTGGGCATTGGCCGGGCGTTCTTCGCGATGATCACCTCGCCGGCCGCGGTCGCGGTGCAGCGGGTGATGATGGCCCCGGATACCGACGACCGTATCCGCGAGATGTTCTGGGTGGCCGGCCCGCAGCGCACCAGCGCGGCCCTGGCCGAGTTCCTGCGGGGCCGTACCGCCGCCGGTGAACTGGAGATTTCGGACTTCCAGACCGCGGCCCTGCAGTTCTTCACCCTGATCAAGGGCGAGCTGCATACGCATATGATGTGCGGCATGCGCCCGGCCCCGGCCGAGTGCGATGCCGATGCCCATGTGCACGCCAGCGTCGACTTCTTCCTGAGGGCGTACGCTACCCGCCCCTAGGCTCGTTTTCACAACCTGAATGGACCGGAGGTCGCGGTGACTTCCGGCACTGCGTCTCCCACATGTCGGCAGCGATGCTTTGATCGCGCCGCCGGCTCCCGGCACCGGTAAAATGGCCGGCCCACTGCGCTGGATTAGAACCTCATGACGATCGATTACGCCCACGCCCGCGAACTGATGGTTGAACAGCAGATCCGTCCCTGGGACGTGCTGGACATCCGTGTGCTCGATGTTCTGGCAAAACTGCCGCGGGAGGCGTTCGTCGCTGAAGCGCACCAGAAGCTGGCCTACACCGACGTGGAACTGCCGCTCGGTTTCGGCCACAAGATGATGAAGCCGGTGATTGAAGGCCGCACCCTGCAGGCCCTGGATCTGCAGCCGGGTGACGAAGTGCTGGAAATCGGCACCGGCAGCGGCTACCTCAGCGCCTGCATCGGCGCGCTGGCCCGTGAAGTGCTGAGCCTGGAGATCCAGCCGGAGCTGGCCACCAGCGCGCGCGCCAACCTCGACCGTACCGGCCTGGGCACCAACGTGCGCATTGAAACCGCCGATGCCCTGAGCTGGTCGAGCGAGCGTCGTTTTGATGTCGTCGTGGTGACTGCGGCAGTCGATACCATCCCGTCACATTTCGTCTCGCTGCTGCGTCCGGGTGGTCGTCTGTTCGTCATCCGCGGTACCTCGCCGGTGATGGAAGCGGTGCTGGTGAAGGCCGATGGCAGCATCGAATCGCTGTTTGAAACCGATATTGAATACCTGCGCGGTGCCGCCCCGGCACCCCAGTTCCAACTCTGAGTCCAAGGAAGCCGCAATGATCCGCCGATCCCTCGCACTTGCGCTGGCCGCCGCACTGCTGCCGATGACCGCCTCTGCCGCCGACCTGCTGCAGGTCTATGAAATGGCGCGCAACGGCGATCCGCAGCTGGCCGCGGCAGAGTCCACCCGTCTGTTCGACAAGGAAGGTGCCGTCCAGGCCCGCGCCGCGCTGCTGCCGCAGATCAACGGCCAGGCTACGCTGGGTCGCAACCGCACCACGCCGAACCACGACGTGGACACCACCTCGTTCACCACCAAGAGCCGCAACTACACGGTGGATGGTTCGCAGACCCTGTTCAACTGGACCCAGTTCTCGAACCTGCGTTCGCAGCGCGAGCTGAGCAAGGCGGCGGATTTCACCCTGGATTCGGCCAACGACGATCTGATCGTGCGCACCTCGGCCGCGTACTTCAACGTGCTGGTGGGCATCGAGTCGCTGTCGGCCGCGCAGACCAACGAAGCCGCTGCCAAGAAGCAGTTCGACTTCGCTGACAAGCGCCTGGAAGTGGGCCTGGCCCCGATCACCGACGTGCACGAAGCCCGCGCGCAGTACGACCAGGCCCGTGCCAACACGATCATTGCGCAGAACACCCTGGCCGACGCCTACCAGGCGCTGACCGAATTGACCGGCCAGCCGGTCACCGACCTGAAGGCACTGCCGGAAGATTTCCGTCCGGAACTGCCGGCCCAGTACGCCACCGTGGATGCACTTGTGACCAAGGCGGTGGAACAGAATCCGGCGCTGAAGGCCTCGGAGCTGAAGGTCAGCGCAGCCGAGTCGTCCGTGTCTGCCGCACGCGGCGCGCACTACCCGACCCTGTCGCTGGGTGCCAGTGCCGGCAAGTCGGCCAGCTGGGGTGACGTGGTGGGTTCGGGCAGCAACTTCAGCCCGGACCAGCGCACCAACAGCATCGGCCTGACCCTGAGCGTGCCGATCTTCTCCGGCGGTGCCACCCAGTCCGGCGTGCGCCAGGCCCTGGCCCAGCGCGACATCGCCCAGGACGGCTACGAGCAGCAGAAGCGCGCCCTCGACCGCAACACCCGCAACGCCTACCAGTCGCTGGTGGCCGGCATCAGCGAGGTGGAAGCACGTCGTCTGGCCGTGGTCTCCGCGCAGAGCGCGTACGACGCTTCGCAGGTCGGCCTGGAAGTGGGTACCCGCACCGTGCTGGACGTGATCCAGAACCAGCGCATCCTGTTCTCGGCGCAGCTGGAATACGCCAACGCCCGCTACACCTTCCTGCAGCGTCGCCTGCAGCTGGGCCAGGCGGTCGGCGTGCTCGACATCGCCGAACTGCAGGACATCAACCGCCTGCTGACCCAGCAGGCCGCCACGCCGAGCACCACGGTCAACAACTGATCGCGGTGTAACGCTGGAACGAAAACGCCACCCGAGAGGGTGGCTTTTTTTGTGCCCATCATTTGTAAAACGTGCTGCGACCACCCGGCTGGCGCTTGAAGCGCCGGTGTATCCACAGATACTGATCCGGTGCCTCACGCACCATCGCTTCAATCGCCTGATTCACCCGCGCGGTATCGGCTTCCACGTCTTCGCTGGGGAAATTCTCCAGCGGCGCGCCGATCTTCAGGAAGTACTTCCCGCCTTCGCGACGGTGGAAATACGGGATCACCGCACAGCCGGTCATGCGTGCCAGCTGGTGCGTGGCGGTGATGGTGGACGCGGTGTGGCCGAAGAACGGCACGAACACGGTGTCCTTGCCGCGCATGTCCTGGTCGGGTGCATACCAGAGGAAGCCGCCCTTCTTCAGATGCCGCACGGTGGCACGGATATCCTCATTGGCGTACATCGCCTTGGCATAGCGCAGCCGGCCGAACTTCACGGCCCATTCGTACACCGGGTTGCGATGCTTGCGATACATGCCGGACAGATCGACGTGGTCGCACAGCAGGCGACCGCACATCTCCAGCGTCATGAAGTGCCCGGACACCAGCAGCACGCCGCGGCCCTCGGCCTGCATGCGGTGCAGGTGTTCCAACCCTTCGATCTGCACCTTGGGGCGGATGCTGTCGATGCTGCCCCACCACGCGCGGGCGAACTCGAAGATGCCCACGCCCAATGCATCGAAGCTGTCACGCAGCAGGCGCTGCCGCCAGGCCTCGTCCTGTTCAGGGAAGCACAGCTTGAGGTTCACTTCGGCCGCCTTGCGGCGGCTGCTGGCCAGCCGGTACGCCACCGTGCCCACGCCCCGGCCCAGCGCCCGTTGCAGGCCCCAGGGCAGCCGCGCGACCGCGAAGGCCCCCAGCATGAAGGCGAACATCGGCCAGTGCCGGGGATTGCGCAGCGACGGACGGGTCGCGGTGGAAGCGTTATCGGACATGGTCTGATTCTAATGGATGCGCCCCGTGCCTGCGGCGCATGTCTTTCCCGGGCCGGCTCCCGTATCCTCTGCCCATGCGTAATCGCCCTGTTGAGTGGATCCTGCGCGGCCTGTACTCGGCCGTGCTGTACATACTGCTGCCCATCACCGTGTACCACCTGGTGTGGCGGGGTTTCCGGGTGCGCCAGTACTTCCAGCGCTGGGACGAGCGTTATGCCTCCTATCCGCAATCCAGCCTGCACCCACGGGTGTGGCTGCATGCGGTGTCGGTGGGTGAGGTCAATGCGGCGGCCCCGCTGGTCAATGCGCTGCGCGCACAACGCCCGGACATCCGCTGGGTGATCACCACCATCACCCCCACCGGCTCGGAGCGGGTGCGCTCGCTGTGGGGCGATGCGGTCGACCACGTCTACCTGCCTTACGACGTGCCCGGCAGCGTCGGTCGCTTCCTGGGCCACTTCAAACCCAGCCTGGCACTGATCCTGGAAACCGAGCTGTGGCCGAACCTGCTGTTCGGCTGCCGCGACCGCGGCATTCCGGTGTACATCCTCAATGCGCGGCTGTCGGCGCGTTCGCTGCGTGGCTACCGGCTGCTGGCCCCGCTGATCGCACGGGCGTTGCGCACGGTGACCTGCGTGGCCGCGCAATCGCAGGACGACGCGGAGCGCTTCATCCAGCTGGGTGCCGAACCCGAGCAGGTGCGTGCGTTGGGCAACCTGAAGTTCGAGATTGCCACGCCGAATGTGCGTGAGTTCATGGCGAACTTCCACGCGGCTGTGCCGCCAGCGCGGCCGGTGTGGATCGCCGCCAGCACCCATGAGGGCGAAGAACAGGCAACGCTGGACCTGCACCGCCGGCTACGCGCCGAGATTCCCGATCTGCTGTTGCTGTGGGCACCGCGCCACCCGGAGCGTTTCCCGCGCGTGGAAGCATTGGCCCGCGAACAGGGCTGGAAGGTTGCCACCCGCCGCCAGGAGCAGTGGCCGCAGGCCGACACCGACGTGTTCGTGATCGATACGCTGGGTGAGCTGATGTCGTTCTACAGCTGCGCCGATGTAGCGTTCGTCGGCGGCAGCCTGCAACCGATTGGCGGGCACAACCTGCTGGAGCCTGCCGCCATGGGCACCGCCTCGGTGACCGGCCCGCACCTGCACAACTTCTCGGAGATTTCGCGACGCATGCGTGAAGCAGGGGCCGTGTTGATCGCAGACGACGTGGAAGGTGTGTATGTCGCCCTGCTGATGCTGCTGCGCGATCCGCAGGCACGCGAGGACATGGCGCGTGCGGGCTGCACGCTGGTGAGCACAGGGCGTGGGGCGTTGCAGCGCACCGTGGACCTGGTGACGCCGCAGCTGCCGCCACCGGTGGCGTGACTGGCTAGGCATATCGCCCCAATGGCTACGGATGGCAACCCTGTAGGGACGCGCCATGCGCGTCCGCGGGGTACCTCGGCATCTCGATGGACACGCATGGCGTGTCCCTACAGGGCTCCGCAGCACCACGCGTAGGGGTACTCGCCAGCGTTTCGGGTCAAACCCGCGCGTATAGGATTTCCGACGATGTAACGCGCGACATGCTCCAGCGATTCCTCCTTGCGCAACGCATGGTCGTGATACCCGGATTGCCACACCCGCCCGGCTCCCATCAACCGACTGCTGCGTGACTTGAACAGGTTCATGCAACCGGCCAGCGTCCCCGACTTCAGTTCCATCACCCAGTGCACGTGATCGGGCATCACCACCCAAGCGTATGTGCGACTGCGGCCACTGCGCTCCATGTGGCGCAGTGTCTCGATCACGATCTCTGCGTTACGGGAATGTTCGAACAGAGGCCGACGGCAGTGAACCACGGTGGTCAGAATGTAGATGCCACCGATGGCCGACTGTCGGCCCCGCTGCAGGCTTGAGCTGGACATGGGACCAAGGTCGCGCAACAGGCTCCCCTTCTGTATCGGTGATTGCGCGATTGGCGTGTAGGGACACGCCATGCGTGTCCGAGCATCCACCGTGCCCAGGCATCCCGCCGACGCGCATGGCGCGTCGCTACATCCCAGTCATGCGCGTCCATATCCCACCGCGTCCGGGCGTCCCGCTGACGCGCATGGCGCGTCGCTACACGGGCAATCAGGATTCTTCGTCCCGCGCCAGCAGGCTGCCGGCGTACAGCGCGGCCAGCAGCAGGGTGAGGCCACCCCAGAACGTGGAATAGAACGCGAGGTGGGTGTTCAACGGGAACACCGTGACCGCCAACGCCAACGCCGCCGGGCGTGCGCGATCGCGGGCAGCCAACGGCGCAAACCGCCATGCACGCCATGCCTGTGCGGCAGCAGCCAGCCACAACAACAATCCCAGCACACCGGTTTCAGCCAGAATTTCCAGCACAATCTGATGCGCGTGCAACGCGGGACCCTCGCCCCAAACATCCTGCTGCTGTGGTGATGGGTGACAGGCGGGATACGCATCGCGGAAACCGCGCGCGCCAACGCCATTGATGGGGTGCTCCTGGATCATGCAACCCGCCGCGGCCCAGATCTGCGCGCGACCGGACAAGGCCTGGTTCACGCCATCGCTTTCGCCATCCCATGCCATCGCCGTGCGCGCGATACGCTCACGCACCTGTGTTGAACCCAGCGAAAGCCCGACCGCCACCGCCCCTCCCAATGCCGCGCAGATCAGCAGGCCACGCGTACCCAGCAGCCGCCAGCCCGAGAACGCCAGCACCAGCGCGAACGTGATCCACGAGGCGCGCGAGCCGGCCAGCACCAGCACCACGCCCACGGCGGCAGCCGACACAACCCAGCCCCACGTGCCCAGGCGGCGTGCGGCGGCAAACAGGAGGAACGGCGACAGGCTGGCCAGCACCTGGCCGAACTTCAGATTGCACGGCCCCAGCACACCACTGAGTCGATCCGCAGCGGCGGCCTCGGCCGGCGTGCACAGCCCATGCCCGCTCACCGCCCACTTCAGCTGGTCCAGTGACCAGAACAATGGACTGGTGCCGAACGCGGCCTGGGCCAGTGCGTCCAGGGTCCACACGCCGGTGATGACCGCAAGGCCACCGAGAGTGAGCGCGCGCCGCTGCGGCGTGGCGACTGCGATGGCCACCAGCCACATGAAGGGTAGATAGCGCAGGCCGGCAGCCGTCTTGCGCCACGCTTCGGAAGGGTCAATCGCATCGAAAGCGGAAAACGCCTGCGGCAACCAGTAGCCCAGGAACAGGATGCTGGTCAGCGCCCACGCCGGGCTGCTCAGCAGGCGCTGCTTGCCTCGCAGACGCAGCTGCACCATGCGCACGGCGGCGTACAGCGCGCCCAGCACCAGCACGGTTTCGGCAATGCCGGGCAACGGCCACAGGGCGACGAAGGCGATGACCCACCACGGGGCCCAACGCCCGGCGCGCGCGCCCGGGGAGCCCGGTGCGCGCAGCGGCTCAGCCAGCGAGTTGGGAATAGAGCTGGAGGGTGTCACGTTGCATGGCCTGCAGGGTAAACGGAATACGCGTCGGCAGCGCTGGCGGCTGCGCCAGCAACTGCTGCGCGCGCGCCAGCAGCGCCGGTGCATCGCCCAAGGGTACCGCGCCGGAGGGTTGCAGTTGTGTCAGCAGTTCGCCAACACCGCCGTGGTTCCAGCCCAGTACAGGTCGGCCCACCGACACCGCTTCCACCACGGTGCGGCCAAAAGCTTCCGGTTTGTCGGACAGCTGCAGCACCAGATCGCTGGCCGCATAGGCCTCAGCAATGCGCGAGGTAGGTGCCGTCATCAGCACGTTCTGCGCCACGCCCAGCCGCTGCGCCTGCGCCTCCAGTTCGGCCACATAACGCTCGCGGCCGGGTTCGCGCGTGCCTGGCATCCACAGCCGCGCCGGTACGCCCGCCGCATGCAGCCCGGCCAGCAGCGCCAGCGCATGGTGATGTCCCTTCAGGCGCGTGCCGCGCCCCGGCAGCAGCAGCAGCGGCGCATCACCGTCCAGCGCCGGATGCTGCGCGGCCACGGCCAGGCGCGCACGCCGGTCCTGCCGGCCCACGCGCGGAAATTGGGCGATGTCCACGCCGCGCGGAATCACCTGCAGGCGTTCAGCGGCAACCGACGGATAGTGCTGCCGTACGAAGTCACGCACGGTGTTGGACACACAGATGACCCGCTCGCCACTGGTCATCACCGCGCTGTAGCGGCCCGGGGAGTTCAGTCCGTGCACCGTGGTCACCCAATGCGGGCGACGATCAGCCGGCAGGTTGCGCACCGCATACAGGCCCAGCCAGGCCGGCAGGCGCGAGCGCGCATGCACGATGTCGGCCCCGGTCTGCGCGAACAGGTCGCGCAGCGCGCGTACATGGCGCAGCGTCCACAGCGACTTGCGGCCGATATCCAGGGTGAGATGTTCAGCGCCGCTGGCCAGCAGCGGCTCGACCAGACGGCCACCGGCGGACACCACGATGGCGCGGTGCCCGGCCGCGACCAGCGCGGCGGCAATTTCAAGAGTGGAACGTTCCACCCCGCCGGAGTGCAGCGCCGGCAGCAGCTGCACCACGGTCAACCGGCGCACGATCGGGGAAGCCTTCTCAGTCGGCCAGCACAAACACCGAACCGCAGTACGGGCACTGCGCTTCGCCGTTGGGCTCGTCTTCGATCGGCAGGTACACGCGCGGGTGCGAGTTCCACAGCGCCATTTCCGGCGTCGGGCAGCTCAGCGGCAGTTCGCTGCGGTGCACGGTGTAGCGCTTCTCGGCATTGGCGGGCGCAGTGGCGGTATGGCTCATGGCGGAATACGGAAGTGGAGGTGCGAGGACCGCGATTCTAGCACCCAGGGCCGCCGCCCCGGCGTATCAGGGCGTGGACCGGGGCCCGTACGGATTTCACTGTTTTGCGTTTTTCCCGGGTTTAGATCGAACTAATTTCACTTGCGGCGAGGCTCAGGGTGTTGCAGGATCGGTCCCGTTCCGATCACAACCCGATCGCACGGCCCGACCCCCACCGGACCGGCCCCGCTTCACCGACCGCCTGCTGGCGGCCGGATGGGTGCCGTCTGCCTCAGGTCGCCGATGCGGGCTTTGCCCTGCTGCCTGTCCCACCGGGAGAACCCTGCATGACCCTGCCCCGCCGTCCCCTCGCCCGCCACGCCGTGCTGCCGCTTGCGCTGGCCTTCGCCTGCGCCGCCACCGCCCTGCCCGCTCTGGCGCAGGACTTCAGCACCTCGTTTGAAGCTGGCCAGCCGGCACCCAAGGCCGCTACGGGCGGTCTGCAGGTGAAGGTGGGCAACGGTCCGGCCACGCCTTATGCCGCCAAGTCCAACGCCGGCTACAGCGGCGTGCGTGCGCTGGGTTACCGCAGCAGCGGCGGGTCCGCGCGCACTGCGCTGTTCAGCACCGATGTGACCATTGGGGCCGACACCACGCTGAGCTGGATGGTGCTGCCGGAGATCGTGGGCGGCGATACCGTGGCCAGCACCTATGTCTCGCTGGACCTGGTGCTGGATGACGGCAGCCGGGTTTCCGCCAGCAGCGCCCGCGACCACCACGGCGTGGCGCTGGGCGCGCAGGCACAGGGCGACTCGAAGACGCTGTACCCGCAGCAGTGGGCGCACAAGCAGGTGCGTCTGGGTGACGTCCCGGCCCTGCGCGGTCGCCGCGTGGTGGCAGTGGAACTGGAGGTGGACAGCGCCGCACAGGCCCCGACCGCCGGCTGGATTGACGACATCCGTCTGGGCGACAGCGCCCGCAACAGCGCGCAGCGCCCGTCCGACTGGGTACTCACCACCCGCGGCACACAGTCCAACGGCACGTTCTCGCGCGGCAACAACTTCCCGGCCACCGCCGTGCCGCATGGCTTCAACTTCTGGACCCCGGTGACCGATGCCGGCTCGCTCAGCTGGCTGTACCGCTGGAACGAGCAGAACGACGCTGCCAACCGGCCGCGCCTGCAGGCACTGGCGCTGAGCCATGAGCCCAGCCCGTGGATGGGCGACCGCCAGACCTTCCAGGTGATGCCGTCGAACACGCGTGGCGTGCCGGAAGCCGACCGCAGCAAGCGCGCGCTCACCTTCTCGCGCGACAACGAAACAGCCCGCCCGCACCGCTATGGCGTGCGCTTCGACAACGGCATTGCCGCCACCATCGCGCCCACCGACCACGCCGCGCTGTTCCGCTTCGACTTCCCCAAGGGCAGCGATGCCAACCTGCTGTTCGACAATGTCGACGCGCGCGGCGGGCTGACCCTGGATCCTGCCACGCAGACCCTTACCGGCTACACCGACACCCGCAGCGGTCTGTCCAACGGGGCCACGCGCATGTTCATCGTGGCCAGCTTCGACCGCCCCTGGCGCAGCAGCGGGACGATCAAGACCGGCCGCCCGACTGGCTACGTCAAGTTCGATCCGGGCACCGAAGGCACGGTGCACATGCGCATCGCCACATCGCTGATCTCGCTGGAGCAGGCGCGGCACAACCTGGCATTGGAACTGGCCAGCGACGATGACATCGCGCGCGTGGCCGGTCGTGCCCAGGATGCCTGGGACGCGCGCCTGGGACGCTTCGACATCGGTGCGGCCAGCGACGACGAGAAGACCACGCTGTACTCCAACGTCTACCGCCTGTACCTGTACCCCAACTCCGCGCACGAGAACGTCGGCACCGCGGCCGCACCGGACTGGCGTTACGCCAGCCAGGCCAGCGCCGGCGAGGACGCCCGCGACGATGCCAGCGCCAGCCGCAGCTTCGCCCCGATCCGCGACGGCAAGGTGTACGTAAACAACGGTTTCTGGGACACCTTCCGCACCACCTGGCCGGCCTATGCGCTGTTCACCCCGGACGACGCCGGCACCCTGGTGCAGGGCTTCCTGGAGCAGTACCGCGCCGGTGGCTGGGTGGCTCGCTGGTCCTCGCCCGGCTATGCCGACCTGATGGTGGGCACCAGTTCCGATGTGGCCTTCGCCGATGCCTGGCTGAAGGGCATCCAGGGCTTCGATGCCGCCGAGGCGTACCAGGCCGCGCTGCGCAACGCCAGCGTGGTGCCGCCGGACCGGCATGTGGGCCGCAAGGGCATGCGCCAGTCCAGCTTCCGTGGCTACGCCAGCACCGACACCCATGAGGGCATGTCGTGGACCATGGAAGGGGCCTTGAACGACTTCGGCATTGCCAACATGGCCACCGAGCTCGCCAAGCGGGCCGACAGCGCCGCCGAGCGCGAGCGCTACAGCACCGAGGCCGACTACTTCCGCAACCGCGCCGGCACCTACGCCACCCTGTTCGACCCGGCCGCCGGCTTCTTCCAGGGCCGTACCGAAGAAGGAACGTGGCGGGTGGAGTCGGCGAAGTACGATCCGCGCGTGTGGGGTCATGACTACACCGAATCCAATGGCTGGACGTTTGCGTTCACCGCCCCGCACGACGGCGAAGGCCTCGCCGCGCTGTACGGCGGCCGCGAGGCACTGGGCAAGAAGCTGGATGCGTTCTTCAGCACCCCGGAAACCGCTGATACGTCACTGGTGGGCTCCTACGGCGGCGTGATCCATGAAATGACCGAAGCGCGCGATGTGCGTCTGGGCATGTATGCGCACAGCAATCAGCCGGCGCACCACATTCCGTGGATGTACCTGTACGCCGGGCAGCCGTGGAAGACCCAGGACCATGTGCGCACCATTCTGGAGCGCCTGTATCTGGGCAGCGAGATCGGCCAGGGCTACCCGGGCGACGAGGACAACGGCGAAACCTCGGCGTGGTACCTGTTCGCCTCGCTGGGCATCTACCCGCTGCGCATGGGCGCGCCGGAGTATGTGATCGGCTCGCCGCTGTTCAAGCAGGCCCGCGTGCAGCTGGGCGACGGCAAGGTGCTGACCGTGAACGCACCGGCCAACTCGCGTGAGAACCGCTACGTGCAGTCGCTGAAGATCAACGGCAAGCCGTGGACGAAGACCTGGGTGCCGCATGAGCTCATTGCCGCCGGGGCCACGCTGGACTTCGAGATGGGGCCACAGCCGTCGCGCTGGGGCACCGGCCCAGATGATGCGCCGCGTTCGCTCACTGCACCGGGTCAGCGACCGGCGGGGCTGCATGACCTGCTGGGCAGTGGTGCGAAGGCTACGCTGGCCGATGGTTCGGTGGCCGCAGATCTGATCGACAACGATGCCGATTCCGCGCTGGGCATGGGGGATGTCGGCACGGTGACGTTTACCGGGCTGACCGATGGCCAGGCCACGCTGTACACGCTGACCAGCGGTGAGAGTTCGATCCGCGCGGCGGAGTGGGTGCTGGAGGCACGTGCGGCCGGTGGCAGCTGGAAGACAGTGGACCAGCGCAAGGGCGAGGCATTCCAGTGGGCGCAGCAGACGCGGCCGTTCAAGATTGCGCAGCCGGGGAAATATGCCGAGTACCGGCTGCGGATCAAGGCGCAGGGACGTGCGGAGTTGGCCGAGGTGGAGTTGTTGGCACCCGGAGCGCATTAATGATGCAAAGCGGTGCCCCGATTGGCGCGGCGACACATGGGCGCGTGAGGACGCGTTGATCGCAATGGTGCCCCATGGATCGCCTGGCCTGGTCGGGCCCGGGGTGGCCGCGCTTTTTCAAGCGCCGCCAAGCCGGGCCACGTGGGCATATTGAGCCACTGCCGCGTTGCAGGGCGGTTACTGCTGTGCTGCGGGGACATTACCCGGTAGCTGCCGACCGTTGGTCGGCAGACCTCTGAAAAGCGAAAGGGACCGGTGCTTCGCACCGATCCCTTTCAACGCCTGACGACCAACGGTCGTCAGCTACCGGCCCATCAATTGCCGGCGTTCTTTTCTTCTTCCAGCTGTTTCCGGATTTGAGCATCCACCGCCGCAATCGCGGTCATGTTCAGAATGCGGCGCGAGGTCGCGCTGGTGGTCAGGATGTGCACCGGCTTGGCCACGCCCATCAGAATCGGACCAATCGCCACACCATCGGTGAACACGCGCACCAGGTTGTAGGCGATGTTGGCCGCTTCCAGGTTCGGCAGCACGAACAGGTTGGCACGGCCCTTCAGCGTGCTGTCCGGCAGCAGCTTCTGGCGCAGCGCTTCGTCCCACGCGGTGTCGCCCTGCATTTCGCCATCCACGTTCAGACGCGGATTGCGCTTGAGCAGCAGCGAACGCACCTGACGCATCTTCAGCGCGTCCTTGGAATCGTGGCTGCCGAAGTTGGAGTGCGACAGCAGCGCCACCTTCGGCTCGATCCCGAACAGCTTCATGCGGTACGCCGCCTGCAGGGTGGCCTCGCAGATCTGTTCGGCAGTGGGGTCTTCCTGCACGTGGGTGTCCACGAAGAAGAACACACCCTGCTGGTTGATCACACCGGTCATCGCCGAGGTCGAGGTGACCTTCGGCTCCAGCGGCAGCACGCTGCGCACATAACCGAGCTTCTTGTGGAAGCGGCCGACCACGCCGGTCAGCATGGCATCGGCTTCACCGCGTGCCACCATCACCGCCGCGATCAGGGTCGGGCGCGAGCGCATCAGGTTCTTGGCGGCAGCCACAGTGACACCACGACGGCCGGTCAGGCTGTGGTAGTACTGCCAGTAGTCATTGAAGCGCGGGTCGTCATTGATGTTGGTGACGTCGAAGTCTTCGCCGGCCTTCAGGCGCAGGCCCAGGCGTTCGATGCGCGATTCAATGACGTCCGGGCGGCCGATCAGGATCGGACGGGCAATGCCTTCGTCGACCACGTTCTGCACCGCGCGCAGCACCACTTCTTCTTCGCCTTCGGCGTACACCACGCGCTGCTTGTCAGCGCGCGCACGGTCGTACACCGGCTTCATCATCAGGCTGGTGCGGTACACGAACTGCGCCAGCTTTTCGCGGTACGCGCCCATGTCGGCCACCGGACGCGTGGCCACGCCAGAATCCATCGCGGCCTGGGCCACGGCGGCGGACAGTTCCACCAGCAGGCGGCGGTCGAACGGACGCGGAATCAGGTAATCACGGCCGAAGCTCGGGGTGTCGCCGTAAGCGGAACCCAGGTCGCTGGCCTCACGGCGTGCCATCGCCGCAATGGCGTGCACGCAGGCGATCTTCATTTCTTCGTTGATCGCGGTCGCGCCCACGTCCAGCGCACCGCGGAACAGGTACGGGAAGCACAGCACGTTGTTGATCTGGTTCGGGTAGTCCGAACGGCCGGTGCCGATCAGGGCGTCCGGGCGCACGCTGCGCGCCACTTCCGGCATGATTTCCGGGGTCGGGTTGGCCAGCGCGAAGATCACCGGGTCCTTCGCCATGGTCTTGACCATGTCGGCGGTGAGGATGCCCGGGGCCGACAGGCCCAGGAAGATGTCTGCGCCATCGACGATTTCAGCCAGGGTGCGCTTGTCGGTGTCGCGCGCGTAGCGGGCCTTTTCCGGGTCCAGGTCGGTGCGACCGGTGTGGATCACGCCTTCGCGGTCGAAGGCCAGGATGTTTTCCTTCTTCACACCGAGTGACACCAGCATGTTCACGCAGGAAATGCCTGCAGCGCCCATGCCGGTGGTGGCCAGCTTCACGTCTTCGATCTTCTTGCCGGTGACGACCATGGCGTTCAGCACGGCCGCGCCCACGATGATCGCGGTGCCGTGCTGGTCATCGTGGAACACCGGAATGTTCATGCGTTCGCGCAGCTTGCGCTCAACGATGAAGCACTCCGGAGCCTTGATGTCTTCCAGATTGATGCCGCCGAAGGTCGGCTCCAGCGAGGCAATGATGTCGACCAGCTTGTCCGGGTCGTTCTCATTGATTTCGATGTCGAACACATCGATGCCGGCGAACTTCTGGAACAGCACGCCCTTGCCTTCCATCACCGGCTTGCCGGCCAGCGGGCCAATGTTGCCCAAGCCGAGCACGGCGGTGCCGTTGGAAATGACCGCGACCAGATTGCCGCGTGCGGTGAGCTCGCTGGCCTGCTGCGGGTCGGCCATGATGGCCTCGCAGGCATGCGCCACGCCCGGCGAATAGGCCAACG
This sequence comes from Stenotrophomonas oahuensis, assembly GCF_031834595.1. Lineage (NCBI taxonomy): Bacteria > Pseudomonadati > Pseudomonadota > Gammaproteobacteria > Lysobacterales > Lysobacteraceae > Stenotrophomonas > Stenotrophomonas oahuensis. The sequence goes on from NZ_CP115541.1 coordinate 820,008, forward strand.
ACAGGTCACGCTGGGTCAGCATCGGCTTGGTCGCCGAGACCTTGATCTTGCCCGGCGGCGACATGCGGTGGTAATCGAGGGCGGCCTGCTTGAAGTCTTCGTTGGACATCGCTGTGTGTGGACGTGAATGGGCAAGAGGAACAGGGGATCATACCCCCGTTGACGGGATGAGACCTGTCGGCAGGCTGTCGCGGGGGTGCTGCGACTGCACATCGATCAGGCCGTGCGCTGGCGTATGCCAACGCAGAATGCCGGCCGCAGATGACAAAAAAGCAGGGTTACGCCGCCCAAGGGGGGAACGGCGCAACCCTGCAACGCATCACCTGCGGGGGGTAATCAGCGGGCCGGAGCCGGCAGCGGAGCCGGAGCGTCATCGGTGACCAGCGGCGGCAACTCGGCTTCGCGGCCATCCAGCGCCAGGGCCAGGCGGTCGCGGTCCAGGGCGTTTTCCCAGCGCGACACCACCACGGTGGCCACGGCATTGCCGATGAAGTTGGTCAGCGAGCGGCATTCGCTCATGAAGCGGTCCACGCCCAGAATCAGCGCCATGCCGGCCACCGGCACTTCCGGCACCACGGCCAGGGTGGCGGCCAGGGTGATGAAGCCGGCACCGGTGACGCCGGCCGCGCCCTTGGAGCTGAGCATGGCGACCAGCAGCAGGGCGATCTGGTGGCCCAGGGTCAGTTCGGTATTGGTGGCCTGGGCGATGAACAGCGCCGCCAGGGTCATGTAGATGTTGGTGCCGTCCAGGTTGAACGAGTAGCCGGTCGGAACCACCAGGCCCACCACCGACTTGCTGCAGCCGGCTTTTTCCATCTTCTCCATCAGCGACGGCAGCGCCGATTCCGAGGACGAAGTGCCCAGCACCAGCAGCAGCTCGGCCTTCAGGTAACGGGCCAGCTTGAACACCGAGAAGCCGCACAGACGGCACACGATGCCCAGAATCACTGCCACGAACAGGAACGAAGTGATGTAGAACGAACCCACCAGCCAGGCCAGGTTGACCAGCGAACCCACGCCGTACTTGCCGATGGTGAAGGCGATGGCACCGAAAGCACCGATCGGGGCCGCCTTCATCAGGATGTGCACCAGGCGGAACACCGGGGCGGTCAGGGCTTCCAGGAAGGTCAGCACCGGACGGCCCTTCTCGCCGGTCAAGGCCAGCGCGATGCCGAACAGCACGGCCACGAACAGCACCTGCAGGATGTTGCCATCCACGAAGGCGCTGACCAGGGTGGCCGGGATGATGTCCATGACGAAGCCGGTGAGGGTCAGCTCATGCGACTTTTCCACGTAGCTGTGGACCGCGGTCTGGTCCAGGTCGGCGGGGTTGATGTTCATCCCCGCGCCCGGCTGCACCACGTGCGCCACGATCATGCCCACGATCAGGGCCAGGGTGGAGAAGAACAGGAAGTAGGTCATCGACTTGGCGAAGACCCGGCCCACGGTGCGCAGGTGGGTCATGCCGGCAATGCCGGTGACGATGGTCAGGAAGATGACCGGCGCGATGATCATCTTCACCAGCTTGATGAAGGCATCGCCCAGCGGCTTCAGCGATTCAGCGAAGGCCGGCTCGTAATGGCCGAGGATCGCACCCAGGACGATGGCCACCACCACCTGGAAATAGAGCTGGCGGTAGAACGGCAGCGGCTTGGCCGCAACGGGGGCTGTGGTGGGGACGTGCATGGGAAACTCCGGCAGTGTCACGAGGGATGCCGGCCGCGGACGGCGGCATCGGGCGAGCACTTTTTACGCCCCGCGCCGCCGAACGCAGATAACCTATTGGTACTAACCCCCCGGTTCAGCTACCGCCAGTGCCTACACTGGCCCGGCACCGCGCCCCCACGGCGGCGGGTTGCCGCGCCGGCCGGGGCCTAGTGCCCCAACAGTTTTGCCGCTTGCGGCCGTTGTTGTACTGCCCATATTTTTCCAGAAGCACACTTATTCCCATGCGCCTGACCCCCCTGTTTCTTGCCCTGACCGCTCTTTCCGCCCCTGTGGCCGCCTCTGCTGCCGGCTACGACTGGGACAACTGGCCGACCAAGGTCGCCTTCAGCGACGGCACCGAACTGGCCGCCACCGGCAACATTGCCTACGACTGGAACCGCTTCTCCGACAGCAGCGGCATTGAAGATGCCGACGCCGTGCGCCGCAAGGAATTCGGTGCCACCCTGAAGAAGAAGGGCGTGTACGACGCCATGGTGTACTACGACTTCCAGTCGGACACCTGGCTGGACGTGTTCGTGCGCTTTGAAAGCAAGGCGTTCTTCGGCAAGGACGTGGGCCGCTTCCGCTTCGGCTACATGAAGACCCCGGTCGGCCTGGACGCCAACACCTCCTCGCGCGCCGGCAGCTTCGTCGAAACCGCGCTGCCCGTGCAGGCCTTCTACGAAGGCCGCCGCACCGGTGCCGAGTGGGTGCTGGAACGCCCGCAGTACCTGCTGCAGGTAGGCGCTTACGGTGGCAAGGACCTGCAGGGTGACAACCCCGGCACCACCCAGGCCGTGCGCGCCGCCTGGACCCCGTTCAAGGCCGCCGGCGACGTGCTGCACCTGGGCGTGGCCTACTCGGAAGAAAACCCGCGCGGTTACCGCGACGGCCGTGACGTGCACCACGAAGCCAGCGCCCGCCTGCGCGCGCGCCCGGAAGCCGGCCTGACCGACATCCGCCTGGTCGACTCCGGTGCCCTGGTGACCGCCGACAAGATCAAGCGCACCGGTCTGGAAGGCATCTGGATCAAGGGCCCGTTCTCGGTGCAGGCCGAAGCCCTGCAGACCACCGTCACCCGCGACGGCAAGCCGGATTACACCGGTGACGGCCAGTACGCCGCCGTGAGCTACTTCCTGACCGGCGAATCGCGCCCGTACAACGCCGGTGCCGTGGCCAACGTGAAGCCCGCCCATGCCTACGGCGCGGTGGAACTGCTGGCCCGTTACAGCCGCATCGACCTGGACGACGCCGACGTGTTCGGCGGCCGCCAGCACGACCTGACCATCGGCGCGAACTGGTACCTCACCAGCCACTTCAAGTTCCAGGCGAACTATGTGAAGGCTGATGCGAGCCGTCGTGGCGTGCACACCACGCCGGAGATGTTTGAAGTCCGCGCGCAGATGCATTTCTGATGTACCCCGGCGGGTGCGCGCAACGCGCACCCGCCAGTTCGCCGCGTAAACTTCCGGCATGTACAGCACCTCCCGCAAACGTGCCCTGCTGTTGACCCTGCTGGTCATGGTCGGCGGCACCCTGCTGTCTGCCCTGGTCGCCGGTCGCTATGCCCAGCAGCGCGCACTGGACACGGAGAGCGCCCAGGTGCGCCGCCAGCTGGATCTCTATGCACAGACCCTGCAGCAGCGCATCGACCGTTTCGGCACGCTGCCGCAGGTGATGGCGCTGGACCCGGACCTGCAGGATTCGCTGAGCCGCCCGCTGACCGAAGCCGAGCGCCAGCGTCTGAACCTGAAACTACAGCGCGCCAATAGCGTCACCCGCACCTCCACCCTGACCCTCATTGATCACCGCGGCGTAGCCGTAGCGGCCAGCAACTGGGACCAGCCGGCCAGCAACGTCGGCGAGGACTACAGCTATCGCCCGTACTACCAGCAGGCCATGGCCAAGGGCACCGGCCGCTTCTACGGCATCGGCATGACCACGGCCGTGCCGGGATACTTCCTGTCGCAGGCGATCTACGATGCCGACGGCAAACCGATCGGCGTGATCGCGATCAAAATCGAGCTGCGGGCACTGGAGCAGGAATGGCTGCAGAGCACCGACATCGTGATGGCCAGCGATGCCCACGACGTGGTGTTCCTGGCCAACGGCGACGAATGGCGTTACCGCCTGCTGCGCCCGCTGGCCCCGAATGAGCGCGCTGAGATGCTGGCAACCCGGCAGTACGCCGACCGCTCGCTGCAGCCACTGCGCAGCCGCACCCTGGACGTGCTGGCCGACGGCGGCCGCATGGTCCGGGTGGAGCAACCCGCCCTGCCCCGCCCGATGCTGTGGCAGACCTATACGCTGGAAGGCCCGAACTGGAAGCTGCACCTGCTGCACGACGCCAGCGCCAGCGGTGCCGTTGGACGCAGTACCGCGCTGGCCGCTGGCGGCATCTGGCTGGCGTTGTGCTTCCTGTCGTTGTTCATCCAGCAGCGCCGCCGTCTGGCCGCGCACCGCCAGCGCAGCCGCCGCGAACTGGAAAGCGTGCTGCAGCAGCACGCCGAAGAACTCCGCACCGCGCAGGACGGCATTCTGCAGGCGGCCCAGCAGGCGGATAGCGGGTTGAGTCGGAGCTTGGCCCACCTGCCGCAGGGCGTGGTGGTCATCGACAACGAACAGAAGCTGGTGGCGTGGAATGCGCGCTATCTGGAACTGTTCCGTTTCCCGTCTGATCTGGTGAAGGTCGGTCGCCCGATTGAGGAGATCTTCCGCTTCAATGCCCGGCGCGGCCTGCTCGGTCCCGGACCGATTGATGAAGCCATCGAACGCCGCCTCAACCACCTGCGCAGCGGACGCCCGCATATGCGCGAGAGTGAGAAAGACGACGGCACAGTGCTGGAGATTCGCGGCAACCCGTTGCCGGACGGCGGCTTCGTCACCAGCTACGCCGACATCACAGCCTACAAGAACACTGCACGCGAACTGCGTTCACTGGCTGATGCGCTGGAGCATCGCGTGGCCGAGCGCACCCGTGATCTGGACGAAGCGCGGCGTGAGGCCGAGCGGGCGAACCGCTACAAGACCCGCTTTGTGGCTTCAGCCGTGCACGATCTGCTGCAGCCGTTGAATGCGGCGCGCATGTTCGTTTCGGTGCTGCGCGGAAAGCTGCAGGGCGATGCGCGCGAGCTGAGTGAGCATGTGGATGCCGCGCTGGCGGCGCAGGATGCGATTCTTAACAGCCTGCTGGATATCTCGCGCTTGGAATCGGGCACCCTGCAGACCAACGTGCGCGCGTTTGCCTTGTCGCCGCTGCTGGAAACCTTGGCCCGCGAGTTCGGCATTGCCGCGCAGAGCCGTGGACTGAAGCTGGAGTGGGTGGACACCACGGCAGTGGTGGTCAGCGATGAAGCCCTGCTGCGCCGCATCCTGCAGAACTTCCTGTCCAATGCCCTGCGGTATACCCCGCGTGGCCGAGTGCTGATCGGCTGCCGCCGTGATGGCGACCAGTTGCGTATTGAAGTGCACGACCAGGGTCCGGGCATTCCGGAGAGCCTGCAAGGCGAGATCTTTGAAGAGTTCCGCCGGCTCAACGATGGTGTGGAACAGGAACGTGGTGCAGGGTTGGGCCTGGCGATTGTGGAGCGCATTGGTCGGCTGCTGGGCCATCGCATAGGCCTGCGCTCTACGCTCGGCAAAGGCAGCGTGTTCTGCGTGACCGTGGCACTGGGCAAGGCCGAAGCCGTGGTTACGCCGGTACCGGTGGTTGCGCCTGCCGACCCGGGCGATGAAAGCCCCCTGCGCCAGTGCCGGGTGTGGAGCATCGACGACGACCCGCGCGTGTGCGCCGCGACCCGGGCCTTGCTGGAACGCTGGGGCTGCAATGTGGAGCTGGCCGATGGGCCGCAGGCCGCGCTGGAGATTGCCTCGGCGTTCAACGTGCCGCAATTGCTGCTGCTTGATGTGCGCATGGGCGAATGGCGTGGGCCGGATCTGTATGAAGAGCTATGCGTGCTGTGGCAGGCGTGGCCGCCGGTGATTCTGGTGACGGCTGAGCGCGATGATGCGTTGAAGGCGCATGCGGCGGAACAGGGTTGGGGGTTCTTGCCGAAGCCGGTCAGGCCGCCTGCGCTGCGGGCGCTGATGACGCAGTTGCTGGTGCGGCATCGCGGGCCGGGCGGGTGATACGGGTGCGGCGTGACGGGCGTGGCCCGTCACTACACGGGACGCACCTGTAGGGACGCGCCATGCGCGTCCGCACGTGGAACGTGAACCCTCATTGCCGTAGAGCCGGGCTCTGCCCGGCTGCTCTCGATCGGAAACGCTCCTCGTGAACCTCGCATCGAATCTCATGACCCGACCACAGCTCACCACCCATCGCCTCCTCGAAGTACCCCGCACCGCCAGAGTACTCAATGCAGAAAACCTGCCCATCAACAAGCCAGACCTCCGCCGTCAGTACCCTTGAGCACAACGTCAACGTCAGTGTCGCCAGAAGCAGCTCTTCGGCACAGTCTGGAAAGGCGATCTCCGGATCGCGGAACGGCTTCCCGCTCCTGATCCGGTAAAAATCTGACTCCACACCCTTCGGCAGTCGATTCACCCGGTTGATGGATGAGACCTGCTCGTCCCACAGCCCGTGCAGCTCCGGATCCAGGCGCGACCTCACCGAATCGAGGATCAGCACCTCGAGCTCGTTGAGCTTTCTGTTTCGCCAGAGCAGATTGGAAAGAAAACGCATCATCCTTGGTTTCCGCCGTCATTGAGTTCCGGGCCGCAATGGCCGAGGACATACAGATCGTCGCAACTGCCTCTGGCCCCGGCATCGATGTCGCGACACCATCTGGGTCATCGCCGTTCGATCATACAAGCCGCCGGACCTTCCCATCATGGCAAGCCCGGAATCCCGTAGAGCCGGGCTTGCCCGGCTGCGAGCGGAGCCAGCCAACTCAAGGGCCAGATTCAATGACCAATACATGCATTGCCTGCGCCATAGCCACAGGCCAATCCCCAGCCCACATCATTCACCAGAACGACCGCATCATCTGCTTCCTCGACCACGCGCCCATCAACCCGGGCCACATTCTGATTTGTCCGCGTGCGCATCTGGCTGACCTCACTGACCTACCCGATGACCTGCTCGCCGAGATCGCCACAACAGCAAAGGCTATGGCACAGCTGCTCAAGGACAAGCTAGGCTGCGATGGTGTATCGCTGTTGCAGAACAATGGAGCGTTCAACGATCTGGGCCATTTCCATCTGCATGTCTTCCCGCGATATGCGGGTGACGGCTTCGGCTGGACGAATGCTCAGCTGAAAGCCGTCCAACCTACCAGCAAGGAGGCACTTGCGCTCCTTGCACTGATCAGACTTGGAAGGAAGGAACTTGTAGATGGCAAGTCCGCCGACGGCATCAAATTCCTGGACGAGATGGACGACTGAAGCGCCGCGCCAGACAGATCCTGAGGCCGGACGCGCCAACGCGCGTCCGGATTGTCTTAGTCGGCGCTTCTGACGGGCATGGCCCGTCACTACTTGGTTAAGCAGTTGCGCGGTCGGTTCGTGTCAATGCCTTTCATGCTCAGCGCCTACATCAGGCACAGACCCAGCGCATCGCGGCTTGCGCCCAGCGGCGAACCATGCCCGGGCCGCGCGTCCGCTGTTTCGGCGGATCAATCAACGTCAACACAATGCGCCGGTGGTTGACCCTCACCCGCACCCGGCATCCCGCGCGGTAGCCCCACTGAACCAGCCACATACCACGCAGCAGCAGCGACGGTATGGACTCGTTATCGGGAAGGAGCTGGCCAGAGGATAGCCTGACCTTTGAGATCCTGATCGTCTCTGGCGGAGCCCAGGCGAACCCATACTGCTTCTGCGTTGAATCGTCTGACTTGCAATCGCACATAAGTGATTTCTCCATCATTTTGACTTCGCCGAAACGACTGAGATTTTGTGATAGAGAGTTTTCAAGCTCCGCGCTGCCATCATGCAGCAACGGGTGCAAAAGTGCTGACTGCCCGGCCGGATGACGCCGCAGATACTGATTGAACTCATCAATGATGTGCAGGTATCGACATGCGATGTCGGTTCTGGCGCGGAATCGCGAGGTCGATGCGCCATGTGTGACGTGGTGCACTCTTTGGAACGATGCGGTGACGCGTGGTGGTTGGAGTCGCGAATGGACCGGGTCGCGGTCGACACGCTGTGGGGGATGAGGGGAGGTGGTCGGCGGGTCCGGCTTGTCGTGGCGGCTGTGGTCGGGTGCGCTGCGTTACTGGGCCGACAGGTGATATCGGCCGTCGTCTTGCGACCGACGCTACCACTCATGCGCACTTCCAGATGGAGGCTTGACTGAACGCGTCGCATGCTTTGCTGAGAGTGTCCGTATTTTTGTGTTCGGGCGACGTGGGCTGCCCTGTGACAGCCCGGCTTCTTAGTACGGGCTCCGGATAAATCGGTCCCCGTAAAGTACGGCAAATTGGTTCATCGCGTTCTTCCAGCCGTGGCTGGTGCCTCCCCAGTTGGCCGTGATGTTGCGCAGCCCCAGCCAGATCAGCTTGATCGCCGCCTCGTCAGTTGGAAAATGCCCTCGGGTTTTGATGACCTTCCGCAGCTGCGCATTAACGCTCTCGATGGCGTTGGTGGTGTAGATGACACGACGGATCTCAGGTGGAAACGCGAAGAAGGGTATGACGCGGTCCCATGACCGTCGCCATGCCTGGGGCGCCGAGGGGTAGCGTTTGCCCAGCGGCGAGGCCTCCAGCGCTTCCAGGGCCTGTTCGGCGGACTCTGCATTGATGGCCTGGTAGATGGGCTTCAGCTCGGCTGCGAGAGCCCTTCGATCCTTCCAGCCGGCGTAGTCCAAGCTGTTGCGGATGAGATGCACGATGCAGGTCTGGAGAGTGGTCGCTGGGTAGACCGCCGCCAGCGCCTCGGGCATGCCTTTAAGGCCATCGGTCACCGCTATCAGTACGTCCTCCACGCCGCGCGTCTTGAGGTCGTTGAAGACCTTCATCCAGAACTTGGCCCCTTCTGTGTTCTCGATCCAGATGCCCAGGATGTCGCGACTTCCATCAGGTAGAACGCCTAATGCCAGATAGATCGCTTTGTTGCGCACTACGCCCTCGTCACGCACCTTGACGCGCAGGGCATCAAAGAACACCACCGGATACATCAGCTCCAGCGGACGCGTCTGCCACGCCGAAATCTCTTCCAGAACCTCGTCGGTCACCGAGCTGATGAAGTCCGCCGACACGTCTGTTCCATACTGTTCAGACAGAAACGCGCGGATGTCGCGGACGCTCATTCCGCGCGCGTACATCGCGACGATCTTGTCGTCAAAACCAGTGAAACGCCGCTCGTGCTTGGGAATCAGGATGGGCTGGAAGCTGCCATCCCGGTCCCGGGGAACGTCCAGTCGCAGGGGGCCATCCTCAGTCAGAACGGTTTTGCTGGACGTTCCATTTCGCTGATTGCCGGTCGATTCCGGTCGCTCGCTTCCGGGTGGGTACCCCAGGTGATGGCCCAGCTCGCCCTTCAGTGCCCGCTCAATCAAGGCCTTTTTCAGGGCTGTGGTGATGTCCAGGATCTCGCCCGCGGTCGTCGCTCCGTTGGCAAGCTGCTCAACGAGCTCGGCAGGCAGGGTAGGCAGCTGACGGGCAGCGGCCTTGGCGGTCATTTTCTTGGGTGGCATACATGATCCTTTTCAACATGTTATGCCCGAACACAAAATTCCTGACAGTCCCGCTTTGCTTGCAAGTTTCTTCATGGATCGAAGCGCTCTGAGGGCCGTAGAGTCAGTGCGCCTGCTTGTGGGCACGTTACTCAAATCTCAACTTCGCTTGGATGCTCATGAACCTCTCGCGCAACATACTTCAGCTGTGTATCGCCGCTTCGCTTGCCTTGACACTCGGCGGCTGCTCTTCCCTGGCCTCAAAGACAAACACGCTCTCCGACGACAAGATCAGATCTCAAACCTCGGCAGCTCTGGGGTTGCAGCCTGACGAATTGACGATTGTCAGCCGCAGGACGGAAGGCACGAGTACGTACGTCAATCTGAAGACGTCCGATGGCAAGGAATTCACCTGCATGATCAGCGGTGGAAATATTCTCACGCTCGGTATAGCCAGCTCGCCCGTGTGTGGGAAAAAGGGCGAACCTCTAAGGGGCTTCTTGGGAATGTGAGCCGTTGTCCGACCAAGGGCAACGTGCACTGCGAGTAGCCGGGCACGGCCCGGCTCTACTTCAGGTCTGCACCCGCATCACCTTCCGGCTCCAGCGCCTTCACCAGCACAGCAGCCTGGGTGCGGCTGTGGCATTCGAGCTTTTTGAGGATGGCCGTGACGTGCACCTTCACGGTGTTTTCGGCCAATCCCAGTTCGTAGGCGATCTGCTTGTTGAGCAGGCCGTCGGCGAGGCACAGCAGCACGCGGAACTGCTGCGGGGTGAGCTGGGCGAGGCGTGCGGCGAGCAGGGCGTCGGATTCGCTGCGCTCCGGGGCCATGGCAGGGAACCACAGGCCACCGTCGAGAACGGCTTCCACGGCTTGGCCGATAGTTTCGGCCGGGGCGGATTTTGGAATGAAGCCGGCGGCACCGAACTGCTGGGCGCGGCGGATGACGCGGGGGTGGTCGTTGGAGGACACGATGACCACCGGGATGTCCGGGTGTGAGCCGCGTACGTGCAGCAGGGAGGAGAAGCCGCGGGCACCGGGCATGGTGAGGTCGAGTAGGACCAGTTCGATTTCGGGGTTCTGGTCGAGCGCGGTTTCGAGGGCGGAGGCGCTGGCGACTTCGATGACCCGTGCACCGGGGAGTGATTGGTGCAGGGAGTGGACGACGGCGGCACGGAGGAGCGGGTGGTCGTCGGCGACTAGCAGGGTCAGGGCATCCATGGGGGGATTGTACGGGGATGGGGGCATTTGGGTTGCCGCCGGGCAAGAGCGCGGATTCGTTTTGGGGTCATGCGTTAATGGGCCGATGGGCGTTGGCCGTCGTCTTGCGACCGACGCCACCAAAGCCCTCCACAGTTGACTCTCCTAAGCGGATTACGGGTTTGGCGGGAGCATGCTGCCGCGCCAGGCGTCGAGGAACTGGCGGCGTTTGAGGGCGTCGAGGTAGACCAGCAGGCCGGGGCCGAGCTGGATGGGGCGGTAGCTGCGTTCGGGCGCGCCGCCGGGTTGCTGGGGGCGCTGGGCGGGCAGGATCGGCATCAGGCGGGCTTCGCGGGAGAGCACCTGCTGGCCGCGGGGCGAAAGCACGTAGTCGAGGAAGCGGCGGGCTTCGTCGGGGTGGCGGCTGCTGCGCGGGATGATCGCGGTGCGCAGCACGACGAGGGTGTAGTCCTCGGGTTCGATGATGCCCAGCGGTTCGCCAGCATCAATGCGGGCCTGGGCATAGGAGCCGAGCACGTTGTACACCAATGACAGGCGGCCGCTGCTTACCGCGTCCAGCAGCACGCCGGTGCGTTCCTCCAGTTCCACCTGGTTGTCGCCGAGTGCGCCCAGCAATGCGCCAGCCATGCTGCCGCGCTGGGTGTCCTGGGTGGCCAGCAGATAGCCGACGCTGCTGCGCTGCACGTCGTAAGTACCGACCTTGCCGGCCAGCGGCGCGTCCGGGGCGCGCAGCAGTTCCAGCAGCTGGCGACGGGTATGGGGTACGCGTGCCTTGGGCAGCTGACGGGTGTTGTAGACCATGGCCACCGGCTCGTAACTGATCCCGAACGCTTCATGCCGCCATTGCGCCCAGTCCGGCAGCGCCTCGGTCTGCGCGGAGCGGTGAGCGAGCGCATAGCCGTCGTTGACCAGCTTGGTCTGCAGGTCCATGCCGCTGCTGATCAGCATGTCCGGGCCGTTGGGGCCGTTACGCTCGTTCAAGTAACGCGCGTACATGTCCTGGGTGATGATGTCTTCGTAGACGATCTCAGTGCCGGGATACAGGCGCTGGTAGTCGGCAATGACGGTGCCGAACACCTCGATGTCGGTGGACCCGTGGATGCGCAGCTGGGCCAGCACCGGGCCTTTGGCAGGAAAACGTTGAACGTCGCCGGGGGCCGCCAGCGCGGTGCCGGCGCACAGAGCCAGCAACAGGGAAACCAGAAACTTCATGTGTTTCTTCCGGGAAGTGTCAGCGTAGCCACCAGCCCACCGCCGGGCCGGTTGCTCAGGTCGATATGGCCGCCGTGGCTGTCCACCACGCGTTTGACGATGGCCAGCCCCAGCCCTGCCCCACCGGCGGCCGCGCCTTCGCCACGCGCGAAACGCTCGAACACGCGCTCGGCATCGGCGGGCGCAATGCCCGGGCCGTGGTCGGCAATGGTGAGCACGAAACACTTGCGGTCGGCGGTGAGCGCAACCTGCAGGTCGCCGGGGCCGCCGTACTTGAGCGCGTTGTCGATCAGGTTCTTGATCGCCTCGCGCAGCAGCAGCGCATCACCGTTGACGCTGGCGGCAGTGACGCCCACCGCCAACTGCACACGCGGGGCCGGACCCGCCTGCGGCAGCGCTTCGTGCAAGGCCTGATGTACCGTTTCCACCAGGTCCACCGGGGCGAAGCGCTGCAGGTTGGAGCGATGAATGACGCTGGCGTCGCTGAGCAGCTGGTTGAGCAGGCGGCTCATATGGGTGGCATTGCGCTCGATGGCGACCAGGCTGCGGCGCATGTCCTCGGGGTCGTCGTCGTCCAGCGCCAGCTGCGCCTGCGCGCGCAGCGCGGCCAGCGGGGTGCGCATCTGGTGCGCAGCCTCAGCCATGAACGCACGCAGGGTTTCGTTGCTGCTGGAAAGCCGGCCCATGAAGCGGTTCAGTGCGGCCACCATCTGGTCCATTTCGCGCGGCACGCGTGCGTCCAGTGGACTCAGGTCGGACGGCTCGCGGCGTGACAGCTCGCGCTCCACTTTCACCAGCGGCCGGAACGCGCGGTGCACGCCGAACGCAACCAGCGCCAACGACAGCAGCGAAAGCACGCCAATGGCGATCAGCGAGCGGTTGACCATGTCCTGCGCCAAGGCCTCGCGTGCGCGCCGGGTCTGGCCGACCTGCACGCGCACTTCCACCTGGGTGGATGGCGAGGACACACGACGCGACACCACCACGAAGCGCACGGTTTCACCGCTGTACTGAGCATCGAACAGCTGCGGCTGGTCCGTCGGTTCACGCGGCGGCGCAGGCAGGTCCTCGTAGCCGGTCACGGTCTGGTTGTGGGCGTCAAACACCCGGTAGAACACGCGGTCTTCCGGAGCCATCGACAGCAGATCAAGCGAGGCGTACGGCAGATCCACCTGCCACTGCGCCTCCACCAGCGCAACCGAGTCGATGATGGACAGCGCGGACGACACCAGCAGGTGATCGTAGGAACGGTTGGCGGCACGCTGGCCGTAGTCGCGCGCGGCGAACAGCAGCGCCACCGCGAACACCGCCAGCAGCGCGCCCAGATACAGCGTGAGCGTGCGGCGCAGGGAACCGGGCGCGGCCTCAGCGGCTGCCATCGCTGCCCTCTTCCGCCGCTTCCAACATGTAGCCACTACCACGCACGGTGACGATGCGGACCGGCGCATCGGCCAGCTTGCGACGCAGACGGCCCACATAGAGCTCGATGGCATTGGGACCGGCTTCATCGTCGAAGCCGAACAGGCCGTTGGCGATTTCATCTTTGCCGACGACCTGCCCCAGCCGCCCCATCAGGATTTCCAGCAGGCGGAACTCGCGGTTGGGCAATTCAATCGGCGTGCCATCCAGCGACACACGGTGCGAAGCGTTGTCGAACTGGAAGCCGCCAATCTGCACGACTTCGCTGGCCTGCCCGCGCGCACGCCGCAGCAGCACGCGACAGCGCGCCTCGAATTCGCGGAAATCGAACGGCTTGCCCAGGTAATCATCCGCGCCCACGTCGAGCGCCTGCACGCGGTCTTCAATGCCGTCGCGCGCGGTCAGCATCAACACCGGCGTGGCATCGCCGCGCTCGCGCATGCCGGCCAGCACGCGCAGGCCATCCAGCTTGGGCAGGCCGATATCCAGCACCACCAGGTCGAAGCTCTGGTAGCGCAGCACGCTGGCGGCGGCGAGGCCGTCGTTCTGCCAGTCCACCGCGTGGCCGCTGCGGCGCATGCGGCGGACGATGGCGTCGGCCAGGTCCGGGTTGTCTTCCACCAGCAGAATGCGCATCGGGTACGAACGTTCAAAGGTGCCCAGATGCTAGCGCGTAGCGGGCCTTCCGTGGTTACGCTGCGCCGCAACAATGGCTGACAGGTGGATGACAGCTTCCCGGTACTAGGCTGCGCCATCCCACCTCCCCCACGGTGCGGATGTTTCGACCTACAACGTACCTGGGAGGGTGCATGTCTCTTGATTTCCTGCGCTGGCGCGGGCTGGCCGCCTGCACCCTGATGATTCCCATGGCTCCGCTGTGGGCTGCCGAAACGGCCGATGACGTCCGCCCGGTCACCGCCACCTTTGGCGGCCGCCTGCACCTTGACTTCGCCGACTTCGACAACGACAGCCGCGGCACCCCGAACAAGGATGACACCGAGGTCCGCCGTGCCTGGCTGGATATGTCCGGCAGGTTCTTCGTGGTCGACTACAAGCTGGAAGCCGACTTCTCCGGCGACCGTGTTGAGGCCAAAGACGTCTACGTCAGCCGCGACTTCAGCGGCGGCAAGCTCACCGTGGGCCAGTTCAAGCAGTACTTCTCGCTGGATGACCGCACCGGCTCCAACTACGGCAGCTTCCTGGAACGCGGCAACGCCGGCACCACGCTGGCCCCGCTGTACCGGCTGGGTGCGTCCTGGCAGGCGGCCCGCAACGACATGACCTGGGCGGCCAGCGCCTACAGTCTGGAGAGCATTGATGCCTGGCAGGTGAAGGGCCGCGCGGCCGGTGGCCGTGTGACCTGGGCTCCCGGGGCCACTGCAGGCGACGTGCTGCACCTGGGCCTGTCGCTGGCGCACGAGCGCTACGATAACCCGGGCGGAAATGGCGTGCCGGGCCTGAAGATCCGTCCGCGCCCGGCCGGACACCTGAGCGACAACAGCCGCCTGACCCTGGTTGATTTTTCGGCCGGTCGCGACACCGACGTCAACAAGTGGTCGATGGAATACGCGCAGGTGCGCGGCCCGATCTCCTGGCAGGGCGAGTTCAGCGGGGCGTCCTTCGACGACGGCCTGCAGCGCGGCAAAGTGTTGGCCGGCTACGGCATGCTCAGCTGGTTCGTCACCGGCGAATCGCGCGCGTACGACAGCAAGACCGGGCGCTTTGCACGGGTGAAGAACATCCAGCACAAGGCCGGTGCCTTCGAACTGGCGCTGCGCTACGACCAGATGCGCGGCGACCAGCACCTGATCGGCCAGCCCGACCTGCGCGACGGCCGCACCGAAGCCTGGACCTTGGGCGGCAACTGGTACATGCGCCCGAACCTTCGCTTCATGTTGAACCTGATTGACAGCCGTAACCGCGACCAGCTTGCGGGCGCCACGGTTGACCACACCCGCGCGGTCACCGGCCGCCTGCAGTTCGATTTCTAACCCCTCGTTACAAGGAGTCCGCAGATGATGCTCAGCATCCTCGGCTTTGGCATGGTCATTACGTTCATGTACTTGATCATGAGCAAGCGAATGTCGCCGCTGGTGGCACTGATCACCATTCCGATCATCTTCGCCCTGATTGGCGGCTTCGCCACCGGGCTGGACGAGATGATGCTGGATGGCATCAAGAAGATCGCGCCGACCGGCGTGATGCTGATGTTCGCCATTCTGTACTTCGGCGTGATGATCGACGCCGGCCTGTTTGACCCGCTGGTGCGGATCATCCTGCGCCTGGTGAAAGGCGACCCGATGAAGATCGTGCTCGGCACCGCTGCGCTGGCCATGCTGATCTCACTGGATGGCGATGGTTCGACCACCTACATGATCACGGTGTCGGCCATGTTGCCGCTGTACCAGCGCCTGGGCATGAGCGCGCTGAACATGACCTGCGTGACCATCCTCGCCGGCGGCGTGATGAACCTCACCCCGTGGGGCGGCCCGACCGCACGTGCGGCCACTGCCCTGCACGTGGACCCGGCCGATGTGTTCGTGCCGCTGATTCCGGCCATGGTGCTGGCCTGCGCCTCGGTGCTGCTGCTGGCGTGGTACCTGGGCCTGAAGGAGCGTCGTCGCCTGGGTGTGGTCACCCTGCCAAGCGGCGGCACCTGGATGGATGCCAGCGTGTCGGATGACGGCGCCCTGCCCACCGTTGAAGACGCCGAGGACACCAAGCGACCGAAGCTGCTGTGGGTGAACTTCGCGCTGACCTTGGCACTGATGGTGGCGCTGGTGATGGGCGTGCTGCCGATGCCGGTGCTGTTCATGGTCGGCTTCGCCATTGCGCTGGTGATCAACTACCCGAACCTGGCCGAGCAGCGCCGCCGCGTGGTCAACCACGCCGGCAACGTGCTGTCGGTGGTGTCGCTGATCTTCGCCGCCGGCATCTTCACCGGCATCCTCAACAATACCGGCATGGTGGAGGCGATGTCGCGCAGTTTCCTGGCGGTGATTCCGGATGCCTGGGGCCCGTACCTCGCGGTGATCACCGCGATTGCGTCGATGCCGTTCACCTTCTTCATGTCCAACGACGCGTTCTACTTTGGCGTGCTGCCGATCCTGTCCGAAGCGGCAGGCAACTACGGCATCACCCCGGTGGAAATGGCGCGCGCCTCACTGGCCGGCCAGCCGGTGCATCTGCTCAGTCCGCTGGTGCCGTCGACCTACCTGCTGGTCGGATTGGCCAAGGTGGATTTTGCCGACCACCAGAAGTTCACCCTGAAATGGGCGGTGATGGTGTCGCTGGTGCTGATGGTCGGCAGCCTGATCTGCGGCCTGTATCCCTTTGCTTCCTGATTGCTGACAGGAGATTCGCATGACGCTTCGCATCGCATATGTAACCAGTGGCATGGGCAGCGTGGGCACCGCCATCTGCCAGAAACTGGCCCGCAACGGCCACACCGTGGTCGCAGGCTGCGCCCCGAATTCACCGCGCAAGGCTGCCTGGTTGCGCGAGCAGCGCGAGCTGGGCTTCGACTTCATCGCCTCCGAAGGCAACGCCGCCGACTGGCAGTCCACGGTGGCCGCCTTCACCAAGGTCAAGGCCGAAGTGGGCGAGATCGACGTGCTGGTCAACAATGCCGGTGGCAGTCGCGACGTGCTGTTCCGGCAGATGAGCCAGGACGACTGGAACGCGGTGATGGGCTCGAACCTGCATGCGCTGTTCAACATCACCAAGCAGGTAATCGACGGCATGGCCGCGCGCGGTTGGGGACGCATCGTCAACATCGGCTCGGTGAGCGCGCACAAAGGCCAGATCGGGCAGGTCAACTTCGCCACCGCCAAGGCGGCGATGCATGGGTTCAGCCGGGCGCTGGCCAATGAAGTGGCCACGCGCGGAGTGACGGTGAACACGATCTCGCCGGGATACATCGCCAGCCAGTCGATCAGCAGCTTCCCGCCGGATGTGCTGGATCGGTTGGCAGGTTCGGTGCCGATCCGCCGCTTGGGCAAGCCGGAGGAAGTGGCCAGCCTGTGTGCGTGGCTGGCGTCGGATGATGCGGCGTATGTGACCGGGGCGGATTACGCGGTGAACGGCGGATTGCATATGTTCTAAGTCGTACCGACCAACGGTCGGTACCTACCGGGGAATGTTATCGGCGCGCGCATCGGTAGCGCCCGACCGTTGGTCGGGCGGCGCGCAGCGCACTACTCCGCCGCCAACTGGTCCATGCGGATCCGATTGGCAAACAGCGAAAACGCCAGCATTCCCGCCAACCCGTTGGCGCGGCTGACCCAATGCGGCAGCCAGCGCGGTGGACGCAGAATGCCCTCTTCGAACAAGGGGGCGAACTCAATCGCGTCGGTCAACGACATCTTGCCGGCAAACAGCCAGCGGCAGATCTGCAGCCGGTCTTCGGCCAGCATGTGGCGGAAGAACGTGTGCACCGACACCAGTCCGCGCAGATACACGGTGTCCTTGGTAAACGCCGCCCCCCCCACCGTGGGCACCCCACGGAACACCCGCTGTGCTGAGGCGAAACTCTCTTCGTGGTTCTGCCCGGCATCGCAGAAGTAGCGGAACACCTGGATGAAATCAGCACCTTCGCGGGCCATGGCAATCGCTTCGGTGCGCAGGCTGATGCGCTTCAGCCGCTCGATATCGATGCTGCCGGTGATCTGCTCGGCAAACGTGGCCAACCCTTCCTGGGTCGCGGTCACACGGGGTGAGGACAATGCCAGGCTGGGCAGGTGCGGCTGCTCGCGGCCGTTCAGCGCGGTCAGCGAATGCACCAACGCTTCATGGTGGAACAACTGCGCGCGGTCATAGGCGCTGAAGCGCGCACTGGTACGCAGGCGGATGCGGGTGGGCCCAGCGGCCGCCTTTGAAATCAGGTCCGGATCCAGCTGCACTTGGATGATGCGCGACTCGAAGAACGCGTCCAGGTCACTCTGCAGCTGCAGCATCAGCGCGGTGGCGGACACCGGCACCTGTTCTTCCGGAGCCAGCAGCTCGTGGTCGAGCTCCTGCGCGATCTGGATGAAATGGCGCGCCGCTTCACGTGTGCTGGGCCCATGACCGGGCAACGGCTGTTCCGGCGCGCCATACAGCTGCACGGAGTACCCATCGACGGCCGCCGTTCCCAAGGATTCCAGTAGACCGGCCGCCAGGTCCCAGCTCTGCGCGGAGCGTTGCACGTACTGGCCCAGCGGATGGCTGGGGTCGCACCGGTCGCTGATTTTTGCCAGCGCCTGCCGGGTGTCGCCAAAGTCCAGCTTCGGATAGTCCACCTGCGGCAGCACCGGCTGCCCACGCGCCACGCTCGCCAGGAACGGGGCCTGCAGCGCGGCCGGCCAGCTGGTCAGCCCCAGCAGCTTGATGTCACCCACGGCCTCCACCAGCTGCGTATCCAGCTGGGTGTGGTAGGCCACGTCACGGTCCGCGGTGATCGGAGCGGTGTTCATGGGCGGACATTAACAGGATCAATGACTTCGGTGGGCAAAGGCGACAGCTTCACTTGTGCAAGGCTATTTTTGTCCTATATTCAGAACACACTTAGCCACATTGAGCCACACCATGTCCTCTACCGCCAACAGCTTTCGTGTGCAGTTGCGCACCGCCCCGCTGACAGAACGCGTCCGGATCGAACGCGAGGGCGTCCCCTATCTGGTGGTGAAGGGGCTGATCGACGACGTGTTTGAAAGCAGCGCCGATTTCCAGGTGTTCGTGCGCATACCCAAGGCCACCTTCACCAAGAAGATGCGTGACAAGGCGCTGTTCGGTGGCACACCCGGGCAGTCGGTGGTCGGCCTGATGGAGCTCATCAACAAGGTCGAAGACATGCTGGCGGCTGAAACCGACAACGCCGAGGCGCGCAACTTCGATGTGCAGAAGTGGGTGGGCGAGTGGATCCAGCGGCCGCAACCCGCCCTGGGCGGGCTGGCACCGGCGGAACTCATGGACACGCCCAGCGGGCGCGCTTCGGTGATGCGGGTACTGGGGGCCATCCAGAGCGGTGCGTATCAGTGAAGCTGGCCCGGATTGGCTCGACGGGTCCTACCTGGCGGCCGGAGGACATGAGTGGCGTGGGTGCTGCTTATTCACCTGGTCGCTGGAACAAGCAAGGGCAGGCCGTGGTGTACGCCGCACCCACGCTGGCGATGGCGGTGCTGGAAACGGCTGCGCACATCGATGACAGCGGCTTGCCGTTGAACAAGTATGTGATCGAGATCGACGTGCCGGACGATGTATGGGCGGCGCGGCGGATCATAAGCGCCGATGCCCTGCCGAGTGGGTGGGATGCCATTCCGCATGGCGTGGTGTCGGTGGAGGCCGGTTCGGCGTGGTATCTGGCGCAGGGTCAGGCGCTGGTGGTGTTGCCGTCGGTGATCGTGCCGGAGGAGACGGTAGTGCTGATCAATGCGCAGCATGCGGACGTGCAACGGATCACCGCGCGGGCGACGCGGCGATTGAAGTACAACCTGTTGTTCCGGGCCCGCTGATCAGCGACGGCGTGGCTTGCCGGCCGGGCGGAACTGCTGGCCCCTGCCCTTGCCGCGCTCCTGAGCGGTCTCAGCCTGGCGCACGGCCAGCTTGGCGGCAGCGGCAGCCACTTCTTCTTTCAGCTTGAAGTAGTTGAGCAGGCGTTCTTCGTCCAGTTCACCGGCGTCAATGGCGGCACGCACGGCGCAGCCGGGCTCACTCTGATGCGCACAGTCGCGGAAGCGGCACTGCGCGGCCAGTGCTTCGACATCGGCAAAGCCGCTTTCGCTCAGCGCCTCTTCCCCGGTGGGCTTGAGTTCGCGCATGCCGGGGGTGTCGATCAGACAGGCCCCGGCCGGCAACGGCATCAGTGCGCGGTGGGTCGTGGTGTGGCGGCCCTTGGAATCATTGCCACGCACGTCAGCGGTCTTCATCCGCTGCTCGCCGAGCAGGGTGTTGGTCAACGTGCTTTTGCCCGCTCCAGACGAACCGACCAGTACCACGGTCTGGCCCGCGCCCAGCCACGGCAGCAGCGCACCGGCACTTTCCGGGTCCTTGCCATTGATCGCCAGCAGCGGAATATCCTGCGCAGCCAATTCCTCCAGCACATCCAACGCATCCTGGCTGTACTCAGTCTGGTCGGCCTTGGTCAGCACCACGACCGGCTGCGCACCGCCACCGCCGACCAGCAGCAGGTAGCGCTCGATGCGACGCGGATTGAAGTCCGCATCCAGCCCACAGACGATGAACACGGTATCAATGTTGGCCGCGATCACCTGCTGGTGGTAATGCTCACCGGCCGCGCCGCGCTTGATCGCGGTGCGCCGGGGCAGCAGCGCGACAATCTTGATGCCGTCCAGCAGCACCCAGTCGCCGACCGCAGCACGCTCGTGGCTGGGAAAGCGCGGGCGCTGCCATTCGGCCGGGGATTCGGTCTTGAGGCCTGCTTCCGGGGCGTCGGCTACCACGTAACCGGTACGGTGCTGCTCGATCACCCGGCCTGGGCGGGCCTGCGGGTGCGCCTCGAACAAGGCCTGCCAGGCAGGCAGTTCAGGGGCCCCCGGCCAGGGCCAGCCAATGGTCTGCAGGGCGCGGTAATCGATCGGGTCGGTCATCCTGCGCATTCTACCCTTGAGGCATGGCCGACAACTGCCCGCCAATGCTGAAGATTTCCCCCCGGAGGGGCTTGCCCTGCGTCGCACCATTTCCGCTACCATGCGATTTCCATGCCCAACCTGGCCCAGCCATGTCAACGCCACCGCTGAAGCCGCTCGCCACCCGCGAGCGCCTGTCCGAAGTCCGCTACGAGATCCGGGGCGAACTGGCACGACGAGCGCGTGAGCTGGAAGCCCAGGGCCGCACCCTGATCAAGCTGAACATCGGTAACCCGGGCAACTTCGGCTTCCGCGCGCCGGAACACCTGCAGCGCGCGATTGCCGACGACATGGGCCGCACCGATCCCTATACCCACCAGCAGGGCCTGCCGGTCGCACGCGAGGCGATTGCCGCTGCGTATGCCCGCCGCGGCGCGCCAGACGCACACCCGGACCGGGTGTTCATCGGCAATGGCGTCAGCGAGCTGATCGACCTGTCGCTGCGCGCCCTGCTCAACCCGGGCGATGAAGTGCTGGTGCCCTCGCCGGACTACCCGCTGTGGTCGGCCGCCACCATCCTCAATGACGGCCGCCCGGTGTATTACCGCTGCGCCCCGGAGAACGGCTTCCAGCCCGACCCGAGCGAGATTGAAACGCTGGTGTCTTCGCGCACCCGCGCCATCGTGCTGATCAATCCGAACAACCCCAGTGGCGCAAGCTACCCGCGCGAGCTGCTGGAGCGCATTGTTGAGATCGCCCGCAAGCACAACCTGCTGCTGATGGTCGATGAAATCTACGACCAGATCCTCTACGACGGCGCGCAGTTCCAGCCGGTGGCACCGCTGGCCGGCGATCATCCCTGCATCACCTTCAGCGGCCTGAGCAAGGTGCACCGCGCCTGCGGCTGGCGCGTGGGCTGGGCGATGCTGTCCGGTGCCGCCGAACAGCTGGGCGAGTTCCGCGCGGCGATGGACCTGCTGAGCGCGCTGCGCCTGTGCGCGAACGTGCCGGGCCAGTACGCCATCGACGCGGCGGTGAACGGACCGGACACCGTTTCCGAACTGTGCGCCCCAGGCGGCCGCCTGTATGAAACCCGCCGCGCCGTGATTGAAGCCTGCAACGCCAGCGAGCACCTGTCGCTGGTGGCTCCGGCCGGCGCGCTGTACGCCTTCCCGGCAGTGGTGGGTGCGGCGGCGAAAGCCTTCGACGACCACGACTTCGCGCTGGAACTGATGAACGAGGAAGGCGTGCTGGTGGTGCCGGGCTCGAGCTTCAACGTGCCCTACCGCCACCACTTCCGCGTGACCCTGCTGCCGGAAGCAAGTGTGATGCGCGACGTGTTCGCCCGCATCGACCGCGCCCTGGCGCGCCGTGCCGAGGCCAACACCAAGGTGGTGCCACTCAAGCCGCGCAGCGTGGCCTGAACGATGGCGCTGCGTTACCTGGCGCTGGGCGATTCGTACACCATTGGTGAGGGCGTCGCGGTCGAAGGCCGCTGGCCGATGCAGCTGGCCGCCGCCTTGCGCGCGAACGGTGTGGACATCGCGGACCCGCAGATCATCGCCACGACCGGCTGGACCACCGACGAGCTCGACGCCGGCATTGACGCGGCCGCACCGCAAGGGCTGTTTGACCTGGTCACCCTGCTGATCGGGGTGAACAACCAGTATCGCGGGCGCTCGGTTGACGAGTACCGCAGCGAATTCACCGCACTGCTCGAACGCGCGATTGGCTTCGCCGGTCAGCGCGCGAAGCGGGTGCTGGTACTGGCGATTCCGGATTGGGGCGTGACCCCGTTTGCCGCCGGTTCCGGGCGTGACGTGGCGCAGATCGCGCGCGAGCTGGACAGCTACAACGCGGCGGCAGCCGCCGTCTGCGCCGAACACGACGTTGCCTTCATTGACACCGCACCGGTCAGCCGCGCACGCGGTGGCGAGGCGGCCATGCTGGCCGACGACGGCCTGCATCCTTCCGCCGCGCTGTATACCCACTGGTTCCAGCAGGCGTATCCGGTCGCGTACCGGCACTTGAACGATGAGGTACTCCCCTGAGCACGGACGCCCTACCACTGGCCAGGGAACAGGCCCGCCGCATCGCTGACGCCTTCATGCCGGCGCAGCGCTTCGGCAACCGCCGCGATTACTACTACACGCGCGGCAAGCTCGGCAGCGACCCGCTGTTCCCGGGCGTGCTGACCGCCCTGCGCGGCGACACCCAACCGCTGCTCGACATCGGCTGCGGGCTGGGCCTGCTGGCGCATGTGCTGCGTCAGGACGGCCAGAGCATGCCCTACCTGGGCGTGGACGTGGATGCCGACAAGATCGCCCGCGCGGTCCGCGCCGACCGCCGCGCCGGTTTGGCTGACACTGGCTTTGACGTGGTGGACGCCAGTGCAGCACTGCCGGCACACCAGGGCAGCGTGGCGCTGCTCGACGTGCTGCAGTACCTGCCGGCCCAGGCCCAGCCGCAGCTGCTGACCGACGCTGCCGCGCGCGTGGCACCGGGCGGTCGGTTGGTGATCCGTACGGTGCTGGCCGACAACAGCGGACGCGACCGCACCACCCGCATCACCGACATGCTGGCGCATCTGGTCGGCTGGATGGGCACTCGCCCCCGCCATTATCCGGACGCGGCCAGTGTGCGTGCGCCGCTGGAAGCGGCCGGGCTGCAACTGCAGATGACCCCGCTATACGGCAACACCCCGTTCAACAACTGGCTGTTCACCGCCACGCGCGGTTGAGCATGCAGACCGGCCCCCGACATTCCGCGCTGGGCATCACCGCACTGGTGGTGAGTCTGTGCGCGCTGGTGGTGTTCGCGGTCACCGCACAGGTGGCGCACCGCCCCGCTTACGAAGACATGCAGCAGGTGCCGGTGGCACTGCTCGTGCTGCTGTTTGTTGGCCTGGGCCTGAGCGTGCTGGCGCTGCTGCTGGGCATTGGCAGCGCGTTGCAGCACCAGCGCCGCCGCGTCACCGGGGTGCTGGCGCTGGGGCTGTCGCTCACGCTGCTGTGGGCGCAGGCCTCACTGGGGAGCTGGGCGCATCAGCAATGGGAGCGGGCGCATCCGGCAGTTCCGCCCGCAGCCCCTTCACCTGCAGCTCCTGCAGCACCGCCTCGATAATCGCCAGGTTGTGGCCGTGCGCGGCCCCTTCGTGCAGCAGCACGATGGCACCAGGCTGCAGGGCGGGACGCAGGCGTTCCAGCACCGACTGCGGGGTGCAGTTCACACCGTCGAAGCCGCGCGCGCTCCAGCCCACCCGGGTCAGGCCCAGGCGCTTGAGGGCGGGGGCCACGAACGGGTTGGTCATGCCGACCACCGAGCGATACCAGCGCGGCGGCGCGCCGCTCACCTCGGTCAGGGCCTGCTGGCAGGCGCTGATTTCCGCCCCCATGGTGGCCGGACCCAGCCGCCAGAAGCGGGTCTGCGGGTGGCTGTGGCTGTGGTTGCCGAGGTCATGCCCGCGTGCGAGTACCCGGTGAACCAGGTCAGGGCGGGCCAGGGCGCGTTCGCCGACCATGAAGAAGGTGGCTTTGGCCTGGTAGCGGTCGAGCAGATCCAGCACGGCTGGGGTCTCGTCCGACGGGCCGTCGTCGATGGTCAGCCACACCCGAGGAGCCGTGCCGGGCAGGCGGCTGAGCACCGGGGCGTAGAAGCGGCTGTTGGGCAGGAACACCGGCACCATGAACAGGGCGTGCGACGCCACCATCAGGGGCAGGCCCAGCAGCCAGCCGGCCTTCCACCAGGCCAGCACCACCAGCAGCTGGGAGGCCACCAGCCAGGGCAGCCAGCGCCACGGGCGGCGGGGAATGCGATGCAACGTTTCCGGTACGGTCATGCCCCATGATGCCATGCCGCGTAGAATGACGGGTTCGAATATCCCGGACCTACCGTCATGTCCCTTGATCCCGCCCTGCGCTCGCGCATCGAATCCATTCTCAACGCCAACCGCGTCGTGCTGTTCATGAAGGGCCAGCCGACCATGCCCCAGTGCGGGTTCTCGGCCAAGGCCGTGGGCGCGCTGCAGGATCTGGGCGTGGAGTTTGCCCACGTCAACGTGCTGGCCGACGCGGAAATCCGCGAAGGCATCAAGGTCTACGGCGAATGGCCGACCATCCCGCAGCTGTATATCGAAGGCGAACTGGTGGGCGGCAGCGACATCATTCTGCAGATGGCCAGCAGCGGCGAACTGAGCAGCGTGCTGGGCCTGGCTGCGCCGGACCGCACCCCGCCGCGCATCACGGTGACCCCGGCGGCAGTGGAAATGCTGCGTGGTGCGCTGGCCGATGCGCCGGGCGCTTCGCTGCAGCTGAGCATCGACGCTGGCTTCCAGCCGAACTTCCAGCTGGTGCCGCACGACGACAACGCCATCGCCGCCGAGTCCAACGGCCTGCGCGTGCAGTTTGACGTGTCCAGCGCGCGTCGCGCCGAAGGCATCACCATTGACTGGGTGGACGACATCCGCGGCAAGGGCCTGGCGATCGACAACCCGAACGCCCCGAAGCCGGTGCAGGAACTGAGCGTGCGTGACGCAGACGACCGTCTGCGCGCAGGCACGATCACGGTGGTGGACGTGCGCCCGGCCGACGAGCGCGCGATTGCCTCGATCAACACGGCGTTCGAGACCTTCGACGGTGACAACCGTGCGCGTCTGGAAGCGCTGCCGAAGGACACTGCGCTGGCCTTCCTGTGCCACCGCGGTGGCCGCAGCGCACAGGCCGCCGAGCAGTTCCGCGCCAAGGGCTTCACCAACGTCCACAACATCACCGGCGGCATCGACGCGTGGTCGGAAGAGGTGGACAACGCGGTGCCGAAGTATTGATTGGCGCTGCGTGACACGCATGGCGTGTCACCTACGAAAACGCCGGCATTGCCGGCGTTTTTTTTGCGTGTTTACCCGGAAAATCCACCTTCGGCCAGATAGTCCAGCTCCTCGGGCGTCGGCATGCGGCCGAGCACGGCGTTGCGGTGCGGGAAGCGGCCGAAACGGCGGATGATGTCGCGGTGAAGTTCGGCGTACTGCAGGTATTCCTTGTCGCCCAGCGCGTCGAACATCGCCACCGAACGTTCCTGGTCCTGCGGGTCTTCGGAATGCTCGAACGGCAGGTAGATGAAGGCGCGCAGCTTCGGCACCAGCTGCAGGTCCAGGCCCTCTTCCACCGCGCGCATCGCGTAGTGCCGCGCCAGCCCGTCGGTCGCGTAGGAATGGGCCGTATCGCGGAAGCAGTTACGCGGGAACTGGTCGAGCAGGATCATCAGCGCCAGGGCGCCTTCGGCGCTGACCAGCCAATGCTCGCGCGCACGCCTGGCCGCTGCGTAGTGCTCATCCAGGAACAGTTCGCGGAACTGCGCGTCGAACGCAGCATCGCGCGTGAACCACTTCTGTGGTCCCGCGTTTGTCCAGAATTCGACTACCTTCGTCGCCACGTCCATTCCATACCCCTGCAGGCAGGCCGTCCCGGTGACGCCTGCCCTGGCTGTCTGCATCATTCGTCAAAGCGCAGGTGGCGGACCGACTTGCCGTTGCGCCGGATAAGCTTAAGCGCCTCGATGCCGATCTGGATATGGTTCTGCACGAACTGGGAGCTGACCTTGGCGTCCGAGGCCTCGGTTTTGACCCCGTCCGGGATCATCGGCTGGTCCGAGACCAGCAGCAGCGCCCCGCTGGGGATGTGGTTGGCAAACCCGGCCGCGAACAGGGTGGCGGTTTCCATGTCGATGGCCATGCAGCGCATCTGGCGCAGTTTTTCCTTGAACGCCTCATCGTGCTCCCAGACCCGGCGGTTGGTGGTGTACACCGTGCCGGTCCAGTAATCGTGACCCAGGTCGCGGATCGTGGTGGACACCGCACGCTGCAGCGCGAACGCCGGCAGCGCCGGCACTTCCGGCGGCAGGTAATCGCTCGAGGTGCCCTCGCCGCGGATCGCCGCGATCGGCAGGATCAGGTCGCCCAGCTGGTTCTTGCGCTTGAGCCCGCCACACTTGCCCAGGAACAGCACCGCCTTGGGCATCACCGCTGACAGCAGGTCCATCACGATGGCGGCATTGGGGCTGCCCATGCCGAAGTTGATCAGGGTGATGCCGTCGTGGGTCACGCTGGCCATCGGCCGGTCCAGGCCCACGATGGGCGCACCGGTCAGCTCTGAAAAGGTGTGCAGGTAGCCACCAAAGTTGGTCAGCAGCACATGCTCGCCAAACTGGTCCAGGGCCACGCCGGTATAGCGCGGCAGCCAGTTCTCCACGATTTCCTGTTTGTTCTTCATTGCCCGTTCTTCTTGTTTTTATGATGTGCGGCAATTGTCCGGCTGGCGGGGAAAATGGCAAGAAAAAAGGCGGCCAGGGCCGCCTTCTTTCCCCTACCGGACGGGCCGGATCAGAACTGCAGCGACCAGCGCGCGTTGATGCTGTGATCGCGACCTTCGCTGCCGAACTGGCCACCGTAGCCCAGCTCCAGCTGCTGGCGCGGGCTCAGCCAGGCCGAAAGGCCCAGTTCGGCCACGACCGCATTGTCGGCGATGGCCGCACCGGTCACCCGGAAGGCGTCGCCGCCCGCCAGGGCCAGATCGGCCACCTGTTCGCGGTCGCCAAACGCCTTGCGGTAGCCCACACCGCCCGTGACGTGCAGCCAGGCATCCTGCTGCCCCGCGGCCTTCAGGCCACGGTCAAAGCGCAGGCCAGCGGTCGCCAGCGTGGTGCGGGTATCGGCGGCCTGCCCGTTCAGCGCGGCGGCACCGCCCTGCTCGTCAATGCCGTCCACGTCCACTTCCACGCGCGCCACCTGCAGGTAGGGCTCCAGCCCGCCCTGCACGCCGCCGAAGCGGTAGCCGCCCTCGATGAAGAGCTGACGCGTGGTGGCGTCGTAGCTGGCCGACAGCGTGTCCTGGTAACCGGCGAAGGCAAGGCTGCGCTGGCTGTCCACGTCGTGGCGGGAGTAGCCCAGACCGGCCTTCAGGCCGAAACCGCCCCACTGGTGGCCGACATAGGCGCCGAAGTGGGTGTTGTCGATTTCGGACTTGGCCCGGCGGCCCTGACCCTGCTTGAGGTCAGTGCGGCCGGTGCCCAGCAGCGCGCCCACCTGCCAGCCACCGAACTGGTGATCGGCACCGACCAGCAGACCGTTGCTGTTGCCTTCGGTGCGTGCCGCATTGGTGTCGCCATCCAGACGCGTGCTGCCGCCGATGGCCTGCACCCAGGCTCCGGTTGCGCCGCCCTCGGCGTCGCCCGGTGCGCGCTGTGCCAGCGAACGGCCCAGCGCGGCGTCGCGCAGGTAACGGCTGCTTTCCACCAGCAGCATCGGCGTGGCCGCATGCAGTTCGCCGCTCAGGCTGTCCAGCGCCGCACCGACCTGTTCGGGGAACAGCTGGGTCAGCGGCTGCGGCAGGCCCTGGGTGACCGCCAGACCGTCGATCTGCGTGGCAACGGCCAGCTGGTTGGCGGTGGTCGCTGCCGACGCCAACGCGCTGCCGCGGGTCACGTCGATGCGCATGCGCTGCGCGTCGTAGGTCAGGCTGAACTGCAGGAACGGCGAGAAGGCCGAGAAGTCGGTGGTGGCGAACTGTCCGTTCACGCCGCCATCGGCCACCAGGAAGTTGAACTGCTCACCCAGGTAGTAAACGCCGGCTTCCGGCAGTGCCACCAGGGCACCGTCCAGGCTGGCGGTGCCGGTCACGTGCAGCTGGTCGCTGCGGCTGCCAGGCGCGAGTTCGGCCTGGTAGACACCAGTGGCGGTCTGCACGTAGTCGCCATCAATGGTCAGGGTGCCGATGGAATTGCCCGGGGCGATGGTGCCTTCCACGCGGGTATCACCCAACCGGCCGACGCCCTTCAACGTGCCGTTGACACCGACCAGGGTGCTGCCCCCGGTCTGCACGCCGTTGAACGACACCACGCCACCGCTGATGGCCAGATTGGTGTTGTCGAGCACGCCGCTGGCGCTGACCACGCTGCTGCCAGCGCTGCTGTTGAAGGTCATGTTGCGCAGGGTGCCATTGAGCAGGAACTGCCCGCCGGCCACATCCAGCGAACCGGTGAGCGTGTTCACGCCATCCAGTTCCAGCACGCCTTCGCGCACGGTGGCCCCGTTGAAGCTGTTGTCACCGCTCAGGCGCAGCCAGCCGGCACCGGACTTGGTCAGGCGGCCGGGACCGCCGATGTCGTTGGTCCAGTCGTCCCAGGCGTCGCCTTCCCACACCTTCAGGCCGCCGGCTTTCTGGTTCATCACCACGTCGGTGTCCACGCGCAGCTGGCCGTAGCCTTCGATGGCCGATGCCAGGTTCAGCAGGCCCCAGCCGTAGACGTCGTCCACGCCTTCGGCACCGAGGTCGGTCGCAGTGGTCAGCAGAACGTCGCGCACCTGCGCGCTGGTCAGATACGGGAAGCGCTCGAACAGCAGGCCCAGCGCGCCGGTGACGTGCGGGGTCGCCATCGAGGTGCCGGTCATGGTGTCGTACGCATAGGTCGGCATGCGGCTCGTGACATCGAACACGACCTCACCGTTGACGACATCCAGCGAACCATTGAGCGCGGAGTCCGAGCCGTACACGGTGGAGTTGATGTCCGTGCCCGGTGCGGCAATGCACCAGTTGGCGGTCGGGCCGCAACGCATGGAACTGTCGGCCAGCACATCGTTCTGGTCGACGTTGACCACGCTCAGCCAGTACGGCTCGATGTCCTGGTAGGCACGCGGCAACGAGGCGTGCACACCGGCAATCGGTGCCGCTTCCGGCGAGGTGTTGGCCGGGTAGGTGTTACCGGCTGCCCACACCTGGATCAGGCCGGCCGCGCGCGAGCCATCGGCGATGATGGAGAAGTAGTCGGCCAGGCCGGCATCGGTGAAGTACAGGTCCTGCTGCGCGGTGGTGGTCGGCTCGTTGCTGAAGCCCCAGCTGTGATTGACCGCACGCACCTGCTGCGCGTTCAACTGGTCGTAAAGATCGGCAAACACCGCGTCGGATGGGCCCACGCCGCCCACCGCGTACTGGCCCAGCCCTTCGACCGGATCACGCTCGATGATGCTGGCGCTGTTGAAGAACAACCGCGCGACCGTCAGGTTGGCACCATACGCCACGCCGTGGGTGCCGTTGCCGTCACGGTTGGCGGCGATGGTGCCGGCAACATGCGTACCGTGGGTGTTGTAGGTCAGGCCCTCATAGAGACCCAGACCGTTGACGAGATCGGTGTCGGCCTGATCGAGGTAGAGCAGCAGTGCATCGACGGCCACATCATTGCCATCGCTGCTGAAGCAGGCATCAGCCCCCGTCAGCATCGATACGTTGGTGCAGGCACTGCCATCGGCCAGGCGATCGGCCAGGTGGATGCTACGGTGGTCCTTTCCGGCGAACTCCGTGTGATCCAGGCCGGTGCCGCTGTCGAACACGCCCAGGCGGATGCCCTGGCCACTCAAGCCACGTGCATAGGCGGCATCGGCGTTGATGCGGGCCAGGCCCCAGTCGGCGTTGAACTCGGCGCTGCGCCAGCTGGCGGCGTCGCCGGGCGTGCCGTTGACCGGACCATTGTCGACCGGCACGGCAGCGGGCTGGTAGCGGGCGGCTGCCGGCGCGGCGACGCCACGCTCAACAAAGGCAGCGCGCTGCAGCAGGCGCTGCTGCTGGTAACCGGCCACGGTGTCGGCCGAGGTAGCAGCCATGGCGGGAACCGCCAGCGCGGCCAGCAAGGTACCGGTGATGGCGGAGGCAAGCAGACTGGGAGAGGGACGACGGAGGGTGTTGCGGATCTTCGAAGACGGGTTCATCAAAAACAACTTCCTTGAGTGTGAATCAAACCGGGCCCCGAACGGATGTCGGTCGCCGCGGCGCGAAATACATGCCAATCCGAGGCATGCGGCTGCGCGTGGCGCAGCGCCCAGCGCGTACTGCCGGGCAGTGCCCGCAATTGCGGACGACATCACAATAACGGCGATTGCCGGGAACCAACATAGGGAAATCCCCTACGTGTCGCACCAGATGGCACTTGGCAATGCCCCCACCAAGCGGCTAGCGTCGCCTTCTGCACTGATGCACGTCGGGGACTACATGCGTACGCACTTGAGCGCCGGGCTGGGCCTGGCACTGTTGACACTGGCCGCGCCTGCGGCGAACTCCGCTTCGCGGTTTACCCAGGATCCCTACCCCAGCACCTATGCGCCGATAGCCTCGGCCCCGGTCCTTCTGCGCAATGCCACCGTGCTGACCGGCACCGGCGCGCGCCTGGAGAAGACTGACGTGCTGCTGCGCGATGGCCGCGTGGCTGCCGTGGGCAGCGCGCTGCAGGTTCCGGCGGATGCGGTGCAGGTGGATGCCAGCGGCAAATGGGTGACGCCGGGCATCATCGACGTGCACTCCCACCTGGGCGTGTACCCCAGCCCCGGCGTGGGCGCGCACAGCGACGGCAACGAGATGACCGCACCGGTTACCGCCAACGTCTGGGCCGAGCACTCCGTGTGGCCGCAGGATCCGGGCTTTGCGACCGCATTGGCCGGCGGTGTCACTTCGATGCAGGTGCTGCCGGGCTCGGCCAATCTGGTCGGTGGGCGCGGCGTCACCTTGAAGAACGTGCCCGCCACCACCTACCAGGCCATGAAGTTCCCCGGCGCGCCGTGGGGCCTGAAGATGGCCTGCGGTGAGAACCCCAAGCGCGTGTATGGCGGCGGCAAGGGCGTGGCCCCGGGCACCCGCATGGGCAATGTGGCCGGCTACCGCGCCGCCTTCATTGACGCCAGCGAGTACCTGGCCAAGAACAGCCCGAAGAAAGTGAAGAAGAAGCGCTGGTTCAGCGGTGACGAGAAAGGCGACAGCGCGGGTGATGCCGGCGGCAAGCGCGATCTGAAGCTGGACACGCTTGCGGGTGCGATCAACGGTGACATCCGTGTGCATATCCATTGCTACCGCGCCGACGAGATGGCGACGATGCTGGACCTGTCCAAGGAGTTCGGCTTCAAGATCGCCGCCTTCCACCATGGCGTGGAAGCCTACAAGCTGGCCGACCGCCTCGCCGCCGAAGGCGTGTGCGGCGCGCTGTGGGCCGACTGGTGGGGCTTCAAGATGGAAGCTTTCGACGGCATCCAGGAGAACATCGCGCTGGTGGATCGCCCGGCCAACAGCTGCGCCATCGTGCATTCCGATTCGCCCGAAGGCATCCAACGACTCAACCAGGAAGCCGCCAAGGTGATGGCCAACGCACGCCGTGCCGGCATGCAGATCGCACCGGAGCGCGCGATCATGTGGCTGACCCATAACGCCGCCCGTTCGCTGGGTGTGGAACAGCAGACCGGCAGCCTGGAGGTGGGCAAGATGGGCGACGTGGTGGTGTGGAACGGCAGCCCCTTCAGTTCCTATGCGCAGGCCGAGAAGGTCTTCATCGACGGCCACCAGGTTTACGACCGCGCGGATGTACGCCGGCAGCCGCTGTCGGACTTCATGCTCGGTCAGGAGGCACGCCCATGAGCCGACTTGCCCTGACTGCGGCGCTGGCCGCCCTGCTGGCCAGCGCGCCGGCCTTCGCCCAGGACGTGCTGATCCGCAACGCCACCGTGCATACCGCCAGCGCGCGCGGCACGCTGGAACATGCCGACGTGCTGGTGCAGGGCGGCGTGATCCGCGCCGTCGGTGCCGGCTTGACCGCGCCGGCGGGTGCAAGCGTGGTGGAGGCCGCGGGTAAGCCGCTGACCCCCGCCCTGTTTGGCGGCATCACCGATATCGGCATCGACGAGGTGTCGGGTGAGTCCTCCACCGTGCACAGCACGCTGAAGCTGGAAGACCAGCCGCTGCGGCCGGAGTTCGACGTCAGCCTGGCCTACAACCCGGCCTCGGTGCTGATTCCGGTGGCACGCCTGGACGGCATCGGCTTCACCGCGCTGGGAGCCAACACCGGTGGATCCTTCATCGCCGGCCAGGGCGGCGTGATGCGGCTGGACGGCAGCGCCGATCCGATCGGTCCGCTGGCGCTGTACATCCGTCTGGGTGCTTCGGGCGCTGAACTCACCGGCAGCTCGCGGGCGGCGCAGTGGATGCTCCTGGAGCAGATGGTCAGCGAAGCCCGCGGCCGGGTCCCGGCCGATTCGCCGCATGCCCTGCTCACGCCTGCGGGCCGCGCCACGCTGGCGCGCTATCTGGCCGGCCAGGGCCGGCTGGTGGTCGAAGTCGACCGTGCCGCCGACATCCGCCAGCTGCTGCGCTGGGCCGCGCGCGAAAAGGTGAAGATCGCCATTGCCGGCGGTGCCGAAGCGTGGCGGATCGCCCCGCAGCTGGCGCAGGCCAACGTACCGGTGTTCGTGGATGCGCTGGGTAATCTGCCGACCAGTTTCGACCAGCTGGGGGCCACGCTGGAGAACGCCGCGCGACTGCGCAAGGCCGGCGTGGAGGTCAGCTTCGCCCAGCGCGACGACGCCTCGCACAACGCCCGCAAGATGCGCCAGCTGGCCGGCAATGCGGTGGCCAATGGCCTGCCATGGCAGGACGGCCTGGCCGGCCTGACCCGGGTACCGGCACAGGTGCTGGGGGTGGGTGACCGGATCGGCAGCATCGAGCCGGGCAAGCTGGCCGACCTGGTGCTGTGGGAAGGCGACCCGCTGGATGTGGCGCACTATGCCGAGCAGGTGTGGCTGGGCGGCAAGGCGGTGCCGATGCGTTCGCGGCAGACCGAGCTGCGGGATCGGTACGCGGCTCCTGCTGGCAGCGAACCGCGAGCGTATTCGTGGTGAATGTAGAGCCGGGCTTGCCCGGCTGTACGCGGAACGGCAGCCGGGCAAGCCCGGCTCTACGCAGAACAGCGCATCCGGTAACCGATTACATCCGAATGCGTGAATCCCCGGTCAGGTACGTGAGTCCATTTTGAGATAGCTTTCACATTTTCGAACCGACACCTGCCTGGAGGGGGTAACAGGATGCGCATCGGAATTGTCGTGGACTCGGCCTGCGATCTGCCGCAGGACTTCATTGAAAAGAACAACCTGGTGCTGCTGCCGATCACGGTGCGCATTGGCGAAGCCGTGCTTGCCGACCACCGCGACGAGCAGGCCACCCTGAGCTTCCTGCACGCCCACGTGGCCGAGAACGGGGCCGAGGCGGAAACCATTCCCTTCAGCGTGGTGCAGATCCGCGATCTGTTCCTGGGCAAGCTGGTGATCGACTACGACCATGTGTTCTGCATGACGATCACCAAGACCCGCAGCCCGATCTACGACAACGCGATGCAGGCCAGCTTCGCGATCCTCAACGACTACAAGCCGGTGCGTCAGGCGGCGGGCTTCAACTCGCCGTTCGCGCTGCGCGTGCTGGACACCCAGAACCTGTTCGCCGCCCAGGGCGTGACCGCAGTGGAAGCGGTGCGCCTGCGCGACAGCGGGGCCAGCGTGCAGCAGATCCGCGAAAAACTGGAGACCCTGGCGCATAACGTGCACGGCTACATGGTCACCCGCGACCTGTACTACATGCGCGCCCGCGCCCGCCACAAGGGCGACCGCAGCGTCGGCCTGATCAGCGCCGCGCTGGGCAGCGCGCTGGACATCAAGCCGGTGCTGCATGGCTACCGGGGCGAAACCGGCCCGGTGGCCAAGATCAAGGGTTTCGACAACGCCGTGCAGAAGCTGTTCGACTTCGTCGGCCAGCGGGTCAAGGCCGGGCTGATGACCCCCACCGTCTGCGTCAGCTACGGCGGCGAGCTTGAAGACCTGCGGGCCCTGCCCGGCTACGCCGCGCTGGGCCAGACCTGCGAGGCGCACGGGGTGCAGCTGTTCGAGTCGGTGATGAGCCTGACCGGCATGGTCAACGTCGGCAAGGGCGCGGTGACGGTCGGCTTTGCCGACGGCCCGCACACCTTCAGCGGCTGACCGGTTCTGCACGCCGGTTGCACCGGGTTTCTGGCAGTCTGCGCGCATTCAATGGAGACCACCATGTCGTCAGTCGTCAAGTACACCATCAGCCTGCCGGACCCGGAAAAGGCCCGTGGCAGTGACCCGGACCTGTCGTTCAAGTCGCACGGAGCCAGTGGCTTCGCCGAGGAACTGCAGGACGCCCTGCGCAGCACCGCCCTGTTCGAAAAGTGGAAGGCCAAGCAGCCCGACCCGGACGCGGTGGAACCGCAGTGGGGCGTGACCGATCCCGAAGCCACCGTGACCGGGGAACAGAAGGACCTGCGCATCAACCTGACCGTCAATACGAAGATCGACAGCGACGTGTTCAAGCAGCGCCTGCGCCTGCTGGCCGGCCATCATTGGGAAATGCGCGACGTGCAATAATCCGTGCAACCACGCACGGACCGCACGATGGACCCCAAGCTCAAGGACCTGATCGCCCAGACCAATCTGGGCGATCTGCTGCAACCTGCCAATCCGCAGCAGGACTACCAGCAACCGGTGGCTCCACCGGCTCCGACAACGCCCGAACCAGCCCGTTCCACCACCGACCCGCTGCAGGTGCATTTTGGCGATGTCAGTGTCGTTGGAGCCCTGCGCAGCGACAGCCCGGTGAGCGGCCGCCTTCGGCTGTTCGCGCTGTTTTTCCTCGGCGGCCCGACCATCATCACCGGCCTGGTGCTGCTGGATGTCGTCCTGCGCAACGATAACGCCACGCTGTTCGGCAAGGCCGTGGGTGCCGTGTTCTGCCTGGGAATGATCGCCTTCTGGCCACTGATCATCTATGCCAAGCGGCGGAAAGCATCCGACCTCGCCCCGTGACATCCATGCAGATCCGTCCCTACCGGACCGGCGAAGAAGCCGAGCTTCACCAGTTGTTCCATGCCGCCGTGCATGAGACGGCCTCTCGCCATTACTCGCCGCAACAGTGTGCGGCCTGGGCACCAGACAGCTACGACATCGCTGCGTGGGCCGAGCGGATCCGATCCGTGAATCCGTTCGTGGTGGTGGTGGGCGATCAACTCGCAGGATTCGCGGACCTTCAGGAGTCAGGCTACATCGACCTGTTCTTCGTTCACCCCCGGTGGACTGGTAAAGGCGTTGGCCGTTCACTGATGCAGCACCTGATGAGTGAGGCGGCCCATCGTGGCATCATCGAACTCACCGCCGACGTCAGCCTTGCCGCGGAAAAATTCTTTGCTTCGAATGGGTTTGCAGTGGTAGACCGGCAGGTGGTTGAGCTACGCGGGCAATTGCTGCCCAATGCACGCATGCGATACGTGGCCCAAGCTGCGGAACCGGGCAGGGATCCGTTATGAGGGCGATGAGTCCGGGCCGCTCGGCCAAGGCCAGACGCGAGGCATTACTTCGACCCGCCGAGCGCGGACAAGGGAAGCTGCGGTTTGCACCGCGTGGATTGCGTTACCTGCAGCGCTGGTCGGAGGGGTTCGCCGGAAGGTTTCCCTCCGCGGAAGAGATTGCCGAACACCCCCGCTACTGGAACAACAAGATTCCCGTCGAGTCGCGATTGGTAGAAGCGCCGACCACCAATCCTCAATTGCAGCGGGAATGCGCGCAGTACTTGATCAATGCCTGCGCGCACCTGATCGCGGCAAAGCCAGCTGAACTCGCCCACGTGCGGGTTACGTGCCTCATCACCCTGCCACACATGTTTGGCAGCGAGATATGCCTGTACCTCGATGAAGATTACTACCGCGGCCACACCGTACCCGGTCCCTACGACCATGGCCGACTGCGGTCTCTGCAGCCGCGTAGCTTGGCGCGCGAATGGAACCTGACGTTGCCGCCCGGCGTGGGCGAATGGGGCGTTGCCGCCGAGTATCCGGCAGTTGAAGGGTACGACGAGTGGTACAGCGATCTGTGGTATTTCGGCGAGGTGGGTGCGTAACCTTGACCGGCATGGACACGCATGGCGTGTCCCTACGGCACCTGTCCTTCTACCACCCGGTTGCGGCCCTCGTGTTTGGCCGCATACAGCGCTGCATCGGCGGCTTTCAGCAACGGCGTGGGATCGGCTGCTTCCATCGTCGCCACCACCACAGCCCCTACACTGATCGTCACCCCGATCTGCCCCACCCCGTCCGGTGAGGCCAGCCGGATGCGCTCCACCGCGCCGCGCAGCGTATCGGCCAGCGCCAGCACGCCCGCACGCGGCGTGGCCGGCACCACCACCGCAAACTCTTCGCCGCCGTAGCGCGCCACCACATCGGTGCCACGCGTGGCGCAGTGATTCAATGTGTTTGCCACTGCGCGCAGACACGCATCCCCCATCGGATGGCCGAAGCGGTCGTTGAACTGCTTGAAGTGATCGATGTCGATCATCAGCAGGGCGAGCGGCTGCCCGCTGCGTCGCGCCCGGCTCCATTCGGCCAGCAGCACCTGGTCGAACTCGCGCCGGTTGGCCACACCGGTCAGCGCGTCCACGCGCGCCAGCCGATCCAGCTGGTCCCGGCCCTCCATGGCCCGCACCTGCATCACCACGCCACGCAGGCCCGCCCCGAGCGTGGCAAAGATGAAGCCAAACGCAGCCAGGTGCGGATGCGGGTCCACCAACAAGGCCGACACCACCAGCAGCGCCGCCGGCAGGATCAGCGGCGCGCCGGCACGTACCGCCAGGGTCAGCCGGCGCGGCGTCTGCCGGGCCGGCTCTTCGCCGTGCTGGAACGCCAGCACGGCCAGCAGCAGGAACGGGAGATCGATCAGCAGGTCCGGCAGCGCGCCATAACCGGTGTCGGTGGCGACGTGGTTGATGTAGGCGGCCATCACCAGATACACCCAGGCAAACACCGTCAGTGCGCGGAACAACCCGCGCCGGGTGCCGTCTTCGCTGGTCACATAGCGCAGCAGCGCGAACACCGCGATGAAGATGTTCTCGATGTCGAACATCAGGCGCAGGCTGCCTACGCCCGGATCCGGCGCATCGCTGGGCGTGGCGTAGGAAAAGGTGTGAACGAAGAACAGGTAGCCCAGCAGCAGGGCCAGCGCACCGTCGATGGCGATCAGGTACCAGCGTTCGTGGCGCGGGTGTGCCATCGCAAAGGTGAGTGGCACGCCGTACAGCACGTACAACAGCATGGCAAAGCCCGGTATTGCATCGACATGGCCGAGCGCCACTTCCTGGTACATGTTCAGCGCCATGCCCCCCGCCCACAGCAGCATGCCGACAGCCAGCGCCAGCCAGCCGATGCGCACGTCGCTGTGCCAGCTGCGCACCATGCGCCGGATGCAGGCTGCGGCGGCCAGCACCGGTGCACCGATCAGAAACAGGAATGACGCCAGCGTGGCATGGCCCGGCAGCCACAGGGCCATCGCATGCGCCAGCATGTACAACGCGGCCGCCAACCACGCCATCCTGCTCTCCCCCTTGGAAGCGGTGTGCCACTACCTTAGCGCCTGGCTGTGCAAAGTGCTTCACACCCCGCCCACGACGTAATCATCTGCATGACGGCCCGCCCAGCGCGGCACCGCCATTTCACGGACCGTGTGCGCTCGTATGCGGCATGGTCGGGGCAGATGTGAAACGGAGTGCCCGATGCTGCTGAAACGCCCTGCTTCCCTGACCCTGCTCGCCTTGGCGCTGGCCGCGACCAGTGCGCCTGCCCTCGCGCAGGCCCCTGCCCCCACCGCGCTGCCCGCGCCGATTGCCGAAGCGGAGACCTTGCAGACGGGAACGCGTTCGAACCTGCACGCCCAGGTACTGCTGGACCGGGCCAACTTCTCGCCCGGCCAGATCGATGGTGAGATCGGCTCCAACCAGCGCCGCGCCGTAGCTGGCTTCCAGGCCGCCCGTGGCCTGAAGGTGACCGGCGAGCTGGATGACGCCACCTGGCAGGCGCTGCAGGCAGACGCCACACCGGTACTGGCCCGCTATACGCTGACCGCCGAGGATGTCGCCGGTCCGTTCCGTCCGGTGCCGAAGAAGCCGGCCGACCAGGCCAAGCTCGACGCGCTGGGGTATGCCTCGGTGGCCGAAGCCCTGGGTGAGCGCTTCCACGCCGACCCGAAGCTGCTGCAGGCGCTGAACCCCGGTGTGGACCTGGGCAAGGCGGGCAGCCAGATCCAGGTGCCGAACATTGCGCCGGCCGCCTTGCCCAAGGCGGCGAAGCTGGTGATCGACAAGTCCGATTCGACGCTGCGCCTGTACGACGCTGCGGGCAAAGTCTATGCCCAGGTTCCGGTGTCCTCGGGCAGCCAGCATGACCCGCTGCCGATCGGCGAGTGGAAGATTCTGGGGATCTCGCGCGACCCGCCGTTCCACTACAACCCGAAGCTGTTCTGGGATGCAAAGAAGGGCGACCGCAAGGCGACGATCCCGCCGGGGCCCAACAATCCGGTCGGGCCGGTCTGGATCGATATCTCCAAGCCGCATTACGGCCTGCATGGCACGCCGGAGCCCGGGCACGTGGGCAAGACCGAATCGCACGGCTGCGTGCGGATGACCAACTGGGATGCGTTGCGGGTGGCTGACGCGGTGGATGCGTCGGTGCCGGTGATCATGCAGGAGTGAGCATATGACCTTGATGCGGCTGCTGGCGTTGGGTGTGGTGATCGGCGCCGCCGGGTGGTGGCTGCTGGGCGGTTCGCGGGTGGGGCCGGAGGTCGTGTCCGTGCCGGCGGCGGTTGATGCGCCTGCGGAGGGTTTATCGGGGAGCCGGCCAGCGGCCGGCACTACCGGAATCCCGGCGGCCAAAGCTCCTGCGGCGGTACCCGACGCGACCGGGGAGGTTCCGCCGGGGCTGCTGGTGCCGGTGCAGGGGGTGCTGCCGAGCCAACTGCAGGACACCTTCACCGATGCGCGCAGTGAGGGGCGGGTGCATGACGCCATCGACATCATGGCCGCGGCGGGCACCCCGGTGGTGGCGGTGGCTGATGGCACCATCGAGAAGCTGTTCACAAGTGAGCGCGGTGGGCTGACGGTGTACCAGTTCGAGCCGGACGGGGTGTACTGCTATTACTACGCGCACCTGGACCGGTATGCCGATGGGCTGGCCGAAAAACAGGTGGTCAAGCGCGGGGATGTGATCGGGTATGTCGGGAGCACTGGTAATGCCAGCCCGGACGCGCCGCACCTGCATTTCGAGATTCACCGGCTGGGGCCGGAGAAGCAGTGGTGGAAGGGGGAGGCGTTGAACCCCTATCCAGTGCTGAGGGGGGCGGCTGTGCGAAAATGACCCCATGAGAACCCCCGAAAGCCTGCAGGCGCTGATTGACGACGGCGTTATCGATGAAGTGCTGCGCCCGCTGAAGAGCGGCAAGGAAGCGGCCGTGTACGTAGTGCGCAGCGGCGATGACGTGCGCTGCGCCAAGGTCTACAAGGACATGGCCCAGCGCAGCTTCCAGCAGCGCGTGCAGTACCAGGAAGGCCGCAAGGTGCGCGGCAGCCGTGAGGCCCGTGCCCAGGCCAAGTCCAGCAAGTACGGCCGAAAGCAGCAGGAAACCGCCTGGAAGAACACCGAGGTGGACGCGCTGTACCAACTGCGCGACGCCGGTGTGCGGGTACCGGAGCCCTACGGCTATTACCACGGCGTGCTGGTGATGGAGCTGGTCACCGACGCCGAAGGCTACTCCGCTGCGCGCCTGGGCGAAGTGGAACTGAGCGCCCAGCAGGCGCGCGCCTTCCATCAGGTGCTGGTGCGCCAGGTGGTGCTGATGCTGTGTTGTGGCCTGATCCACGGCGACCTGTCGCCCTACAACGTGCTGGTGGGGCCGGACGGTCCGGTGGTGATCGACTTTCCGCAGGTGGTCAGCGCCGGCGGCAACAACAGCGCCCGCACGATGCTGCTTCGCGACGTGAACAACCTCACCGCCTATCTGGGGCGTTCTGCACCGGAGCTGTTCGACACCTGGTACGGCGAGGAAATGTGGGCGCTGTTCGAGGCCGGCGAACTGCTGCCGGACAGCGTGCTGACTGGAACCTTCGTGCACGACGAATCGGACGTGGACCTGGACAGCGTGCGCCACGCCATCAACGATGCGCGCGAGGAAGCGTTGATCCGGCAGCAGGGCCGTGAGGCGGCCGAGGCAATGGACGACTGAAGCGGGGTTGCAATCACCGGGACCGCGACGACACGCATGGCGTGTCGCTACGGGGTGCCGGTGATGCGTAGGGACGCGCCATGCGCGTCCGCGGGAATCAAGCCTTCAGCGCCTCGGCGTGATATGCGATGTGCTCGCCGATGAAGCTGCTGATGAAGTAATAGCTGTGGTCATACCCGGGCTGCATCCGCAGCTGCAGCGGATGGCCCGCTGCCGTGCACGCGGCCTGCAGCCACTGCGGCTGCAGTTGGCTGTCGAGGAATTCATCACCACCGCCCTGGTCCACCAGCAGCGGCAGCTTTTCTTCGGCGACGGCCACCAGTTCGCTGGCATCCCACTGCGCCCAGCTGGCACGATCCTCACCCAGGTACGCGGCAAACGCCTTCTGCCCCCACGGCACCCGCGTGGGGGCGACGATCGGCGAGAACGCCGAGACGCTGCGATAGCGCCCCGGGTTGCGCAGCGCGATCACCAGCGCACCGTGGCCACCCATCGAATGACCGCTGATACTGCGTGCATCAGAGGCCGGCAGGTGCGCTTCGATCAACGCCGGCAGCTCCTGCACGATGTAGTCATACATGCGGTAGTGCGTCGCCCACGGTTCCTGGGTGGCATTTAGATAGAACCCCGCGCCTTTGCCGAGGTCGTAGCCCTCGGCATCGGCCACGTCGTCACCGCGCGGACTGGTGTCCGGGGCCACGATGATCACGCCGTGCTCGGCGGCGTAGCGCTGCGCACCGGCCTTGGTGATGAAGTTCTGCTCGGTACAGGTGAGCCCGCTCAGCCAGTACAGCACCGGCAGCTTCTGGGTGGCGGCCTGGGGCGGCAGGTACACCGCCACGTTCATGTCGCAGCCCAGCACCTGCGAACGGTGCCGGTATACGTCCTGCCAGCCGCCGAAGGCGGCGCGATGTTCAATGCGTTCCATGTCAGTAGTGCACCACCGAACGGATCGACTTGCCTTCATGCATCAGCTCGAAGGCGTCGTTGATCTGCTCCAGGTCCATGGTGTGGGTGACGAACGGAGCCAGCTCGATGGTGCCCTTCATCGCATCTTCGACCATGCCCGGCAACTGGCTGCGGCCCTTGACCCCGCCGAACGCGGTGCCCATCCACTTGCGGCCGGTGACCAGCTGGAACGGACGGGTGGAGATTTCCTGGCCGGCACCGGCCACGCCGATGATCACCGACTGCCCCCATCCCCGGTGCGCGCATTCCAGCGCCGCGCGCATGACCTGGGTGTTGCCGATGCACTCGAAGCTGTGGTCCACGCCCCAGCCGGTCATTTCCACGATGACCTGCTGGATCGGCTTGTCGTGATCCTTCGGGTTCACGCAGTCGGTGGCCCCGAACTGCTGGGCGAGGTCGAACTTGGTCGGGTTGGTGTCCACGGCGATGATGCGGCCGGCCTTGGCCTGGCGCGCGCCCTGGATCACCGCCAGACCGATGCCGCCGAGGCCGAACACGGCCACGCTGTCGCCTTCCTGCACCT
Source organism: Stenotrophomonas oahuensis (assembly GCF_031834595.1). Classification (NCBI taxonomy): domain Bacteria; kingdom Pseudomonadati; phylum Pseudomonadota; class Gammaproteobacteria; order Lysobacterales; family Lysobacteraceae; genus Stenotrophomonas; species Stenotrophomonas oahuensis. The sequence goes on from NZ_CP115541.1 coordinate 862,148, forward strand.
TGGCGGTGTTGTGCACCGCGCCGATGCCGGTGGTGACGCCGCAGCCCAGCAGGCACACGTGCTCCGGGTTGGCTTCCGGGTTGATCTTCGCCAGCGACACCTCAGCCACCACGGTGTACTCACTGAAGGTAGAGCAGCCCATGTAGTGGTAGATCGGTTCGCCGTTGTAGCTGAAGCGGGTGGTGCCGTCGGGCATCACGCCCTTGCCCTGGGTGGCACGCACGGAGACACACAGGTTGGTCTTGCCCGAGGTACAGAACAGGCACTCGCCGCATTCGGCGGTGTACAGCGGAATGACGTGGTCGCCCGGCTTCACGCTGGTGACGCCCTCGCCCACTTCGACCACGATGCCGGCACCTTCGTGGCCGAGCACCGCCGGGAACAGCCCTTCCGGGTCATCGCCGCTCAGGGTGAAGGCATCGGTGTGGCACACACCGGTGTGCGTGATTTTGACCAGCACTTCGCCCTTCTTCGGCGGGGCGACATCGATCTCGACGATCTTCAACGGCTGACCGGGACCAAACGCTACAGCGGCACGGGATTTCATCACCAACACTCCAGAACAGGAAAAGAGGGAACAGCGGCGCGGCAGTGCCGCGCTTACTTCAGATAGGAACGAATCAGCGCGCTCATGTCGCGCACGCGTTCGGCACGCTGCGCATCGGACTGCGCAGGCTGGCCGAACTCCTCGCGCAGGTGCGCTTCCATCACCTCGGACATCAGCCCGTTGACCGCACCGCGGATGGCGGCGATCTGCTGCAGCACCGGGCCGCAGTCAGCCCCGGTTTCCAGCGCCCGATCCAGCGCATCGCACTGGCCCCGGATGCGGCGCACGCGGGCAAGCACCTTTTTCTTCTCTTCGGGGGAATGGGGCATGGGCAGATCGGACCGGAACTATACTGGGGGATAGTATACACCCGGGTAAACCTTGGTATGCAAACAGCCCCGTTCACGCATACCAAGAGATAGCTCCGTTGGGCCAGGTGGCAACGCGATAGTGAAGCCACCCCCACCCCACAGGAGACACCCGATGTCCGACGTCATCATCACCGACAAGCAGCTGTCCTCGTCCGCCTTCAGCGCGGTCATCAACGCGCCGATCGAACAGGTGGACATTGCCGACTGGCTGTTCAACCTGCCTGAAGCCGAATACCAGCGCTGCTGCCCGCCGGACCACATTTCGGCCGGCACCACCAGCACCGACGACGGCAAGCGCATGTCGATCAACGTCGAAATGATCGGCAAGACCCTGATGGTCCAGCACTACGTGGCAGAGGTCGCGACGCCCGGCCTGTGCCGCATGGTGTCCACGTCCGATGCCTTCACCCCCAATGGCCGCACCCGTGTACAGGTGATCTGGACCCTGAGCGTGAAGAAGATCGACGCCAACACCTGCGAATACACCAACAGCGTGGTGGCCCACCCGACCCAGGAGTTCCTGGACTTCATCGCCGTGCACGGCACCCCGTTTGAAGACGCCGCGGCGGCCCGCCAGCGCGACGGCGGCGACCACAACAGCCGCGAAACCCCGCTGTTCGCCGCCAGCATCGAGCGCCGTGCGCTGGCCCGCCGCGTGGCCGGGGCTGCCTGATCCACGGTCATGTCACAACCGCTCACACTACCGCAGCGGCCACTCCTCGCGTTCAGTCCGACCGGCATCGTCGAACTGCTGCGGCGCTGCCGGCCCTTCGCCGGGCCGGCACTGCTGGTCAGCGTCGGCTACATGGACCCGGGCAACTGGGCCACCGACCTGCAGGCCGGCGCGCTGTATCACTACGACCTGCTGTGGGTGGTGGTGCTGGCCAGCGCGATGGCGATGGTGCTGCAGTTGCTGGCGGCGCGGCTGGGCATGGTGTCCGGACGCGACCTGGCCCAGGCCTGTCGCGAGCACTACCCGGCGTGGTGTGCAGTTCCGTTGTGGCTTCTGTGCGAGATCGCCATCGGTGCCTGCGACCTGGCCGAAGTGCTGGGCTCCGCAGTGGCGATCAACCTGCTGTTCGGCACGCCGCTGATGATGGCGGTGCTGATGACCGCTGGCGATGTGTTCCTGCTGCTTCTGCTGCAACGTCATGGCATGCGCGCGATCGAAGCCGTGGTGCTGGTGCTGGTAGCCACCATCGCCGGCGCGTTCTTCATGGAGTTGTTCGTGCTGCCGGCCACGCGGCCGGACCTGCTGGAACTGGGCAGGGCCGTGGTGCACCCCACCCTGTCCAGCGCCGGCATGGCCAGCATTGCGGTGGCCATCATCGGTGCCACGGTGATGCCACACAACCTGTACCTGCATTCGGCCCTGGTCAGCGGAGATCCGCAGGCGGCCGCACCGCGTCCGGCTGCACTGAAGCGGGCACTGCGGATGAGCACGTGGGCCACCGTGGTGTCCCTGAGCCTGGCCTGCCTGGTCAACGCCGCCATCCTGGTGCTGGCCGCACAGGTGTTCCATGGGCAACAGCAGATCAGCATCGGCGGCCAGCACTACGTGCTGGGCGACCAGACCGACTGGATTCAGCTCGCCTATCTGACCTTCACGCCGGTGGTGGGCTCGGCACTGGCCAGCGCACTGTTTGCCATTGCCCTGCTGGCATCCGGTCAGTCCAGCACGTTGACTGGCACCCTGGCCGGCCAGGTGGTGATGGAAGGGTTCACCCGCTGGCACCTTGATCCCTGGAAGCGCCGCATGCTCACGCGCGCCCTGGCCATCGCACCGGCGGTGGTGATCATCGGGCTGCGCGGCGACAGCAGCGTCAATGACCTGCTGATCCTGAGCCAGGTGGTTCTCGCCCTGCAGTTGCCGTTCGCCATGTTTCCGCTGCTGCACTTCGTCAGCACCCGCCGCCACATGGGGGCTTTGCCGACGCCGCGCCTGCTGCTGGCACTGGGCTGGCTCAGTGCCGCCGCGATCACCGCCTTCGATCTGGTCGGCCTTCCCGGCAGCGTGGCAGACGTCCTGCGCATTTTGACCCGTTCAGGAGTTCACCCATGATTCGATGCATTCGACTGTGGACCGGTGCTGACGGCCACTCCCATTTTGAAGAGGGTCAGCTGCAGCTTGGCCCAGGCCAGCACGGCAAGGCCTCCGGCCTGCCGATCGCCGCACTGGAACTCTCGTTCCAGGAAACACCATCCCCGGCATCCGGCGACTGGCACCAGGACCCGATTCCGCAGTTTGTGCTGACGCTCTCCGGCACGGTCGAGTTCGAAGTGCACTCAGGCGCAACCTTCATCATCCAGCCCGGAGATGTGCTGATCGCGCAGGACCACAGTGGCAGTGGTCACCGTTGGCGGCTGCTGGACGACGCGCCGTGGCGACGCGCCTACGTCATCTACAGCACCAATGCGACGCTGCACTTCGTCGGCGCGGGATAACAGTCATGAACCGTCTCGCCGATGACTCCTTCGATGTCGTGCTGGTGGGTGCGGGCATCATGAGCGCGACCACCGCCACGTTGCTGCAACTGCTGGCACCCCAGCTGCGCATCGCCGTGGTCGAGCGACTGCAGGACTGTGCGCAGGAAAGCTCTATGGCCTGGAACAACGCGGGCACGGGCCATGCCGCCAACTGCGAGCTTAACTACACCCCGCAGCGCGACGATGGCTCGGTGGACATCGACGAAGCCTTGAAGGTGAATACCGAGTTCGATGTGTCGCGCGAACTGTGGACCTACCTGGTGCAGCACGGCACGATCACCGACCCACGCTCCTTCCTGCACCCCTGCCCGCACATCAGCTTCGTCACCGGCCTGGAAAATGTCGCTTTCCTGCGCGTGCGCTTCGAGGCCATGCAGCGGCATCACTGCTATCGCGGCATGGAGTACAGCGAGGACCCTGCCGTGATCGCACAGTGGGCGCCGCTGGTAATGGAGGGGCGTGACCCGATCCAAACAGTGGCCGCCACGCGCATGGTCAGCGGGACCGATGTCGATTACGGAGCACTGACCCATCAGTTGATGGCGGGGCTGCAGCACCGCGGCGCAGAAGTGCGCTATGACACCGAAGTCGTCGACCTCATCCGGACGGACGATGGCTGGCATCTCACGACGCGGGACGGCACCGGCCGCGACGACACGATTCGCGCCCGGTTCGTATTTCTTGGCGCAGGCGGCGCTTCGTTGAAGCTGCTTCAGAAGTCCAACATTCCCGAGGGCCGGGGCTATGCGGGATTCCCGGTCAGCGGCGTCTGGCTGCGTTGTGATGCGCCGGAGCTGGCCGTGCGCCACACCGCCAAGGTCTACAGCAAGGCCGCATCGGGTTCACCGCCGATGTCCGTACCCCATCTGGATCTGCGCATGGTGGAGGGCAAGGCCTCGCTACTGTTCGGACCTTATGCGGGCGTTTCCACCCGCCTGCTGAAGCATGGTTCGGCGCTGGACCTGTTCGACACCCTGTCGGCCGACAACCTGCTGCCGATGTTGGACGTGGCCGGGCACAACCTGCGGCTGGAGGAATATCTGCTCGGGCAGGTGCTCCAGTCCCATCACGCGCAGTTCAAGGTGCTGCAGCAGCTGTTTCCCCAGGCCCGCCCTGAGGACTGGCGGCTGGAAGTAGCTGGGCAACGCGTCCAGATCATCAAGCCCAATCCGACCGGCTACGGCGGCGCATTGAGGTTCGGCACCGAACTGGTGGCGGCAGACGACAAAAGCCTGGTGGCGCTTCTGGGTGCTTCGCCCGGTGCGTCGACCGCTGCCGCCATTGCGGTAGAGGTGCTGCGGACCTGTTTTACCGAACAACTGACCGAGCAGGCCTGGCTGCCGCAACTGCGCGCGATCCTGCCCAGCTATGGCATTGATCTGCGCGAGGATGCGCAGGCCTGCCGCGCAAGCCGTTCCCGCACTGCGGCGGTGCTGGGCATCGGGGAACCGCATGACTGAGCCGCGCACACGTCAGATGGACGATGCCGCGCGCGTGCTGCTGCGTCTTGCCAGGCTGCAGCTGGCCGCCGGGTCGGACAGCTGCCATGTGCAGGAGCGCATCAGCTCACTGGCCTCCACATGGGACATGACCGCATCGTTGTTCGTGAACGGAGAGCGGCTGCTGATCATGCTTGACGACGGAGGCACTTATCGCACGCGGATCGGCCATCGCGTCTCCGGGATCGGCATGGATGCTGATCGACTTTTTGCGCTGGATGAACTGTCCCGCAGGATGGAAGGCGAACCACATTGCCCGCGCGATATGTCCGCCGCCCTTGACGCTATTGAGTCACGACCACAACGCTACCCTGCGACCTGGGTCACTTTATGTGTTGGAATCACCGCCGCCGCACTCGCTCGCCTGTTCGGTGCGGAGTGGTGCGTAGTGGCCGCCGCGCTCCCGGCGGGGGTCATCAACAGAATGGTCCAACACCGGCTGCTGTCGGCCCGGTTCGCCCCGCTGCTGGCCGCCGGTTCTGCCGCGCTGGTCAGCAGCCTGTTGGCGAAGCTGTTGCTGCACGACACCCATGCAGATGCTTCGCTGGCGATGGTGGCGATGGGCATGGTGTTGGTGCCTGGCATTGCGCTGCTCAACGGCTTTCGGGACCTCGTCCAAGGCGCGGCGTCGCTTGCGATCTCCAGGCTGGCAGATGCGTCCAGTGTGGTGGTGGGCATTGCGGCCGGGCTGGCCGTGGCAGGCTCGCTGGCGGGCATCACCGTGACTCCTTACGCTCCACCTGTACAACTGGGGCTGCTGGAAGACGTTGCAATGTCGGCGGCCGCCGCGTGGGGGTTTGCGGCGATGTTCAATGCGCCTTTGCGGGCCACCGTGCCGATCGTGGTGTGCGGCGCGCTGGCGCATGGACTGCGGTCCACGCTGATGTACACCGGGCTGGACCTTGGAATGAGCACGTTCACTGCGGCGCTGGTAGCAGGACAGATCGCGATCTGGATGGCGCGCGTAATGCACGCGCCATGGATCGCGTTCGCGTTTCCGGCCGTGGTTGCGCTGATTCCCGGGTCGTACGCCTTCCGTGGCCTGATCGGTTCGCTGGCCATCATGAACAGCGGAGGCACGCTGCCGCCGTATCAGCTGGGTGCCACCCAGGCGGACCTGATCACCTTCGTGCTGCTGACCTGCGCGATTGGCAGCGCGCTGCTGGTAGTAGCCTCGTTGGCTCGAACGACTCCGCGCCGGTAGTGGCGACGCTCCGCTCAATGCCCGGTAAACAGGCTCCGTATCCGACTGCAGAGCGGATGCAGCACCCAGGTATCAAACGCCGCCCAATGCTGGCGAAACTGGATGACCAGTAGCAGCACGAACACATCGATGCCGATCATATCGACCAGCAGAATCCCGGACAGCAGTTCGGGGTTCAGCACGAACAGCAGCAGCACTCCGAATCCAAGCAGTGCTGCCCACCGCTTCGCGACGGGCGAGTTCAGCCTGGCAAGCAGGAAACGCATCGCGCCGTTATCAGTTGAACATCTCGCGGATGCCGGTCACCTTGCCATCCTCGAAGGTGATGAGAATGGTCTTGCTGGACTTGTAGTACTCCCAGCGCTCACCCGTATTGGCACCAAACCGGTTCTCCAGCTGGACAACCCGGTCCGGCTTGCCGGCGACCTGGTTCACCTTGCCTGCGGTATCACCGCTGGACACCAGCCGACCGCCGAACTCCACACTGCTGGCCACGGCAGTGCCTGCAAGCAGGCAGAGGGCCAACGACAGAATAATCCTGTTCATTTTGCTTCTCCTTGAAGCGTCGCGGGTAATGTCTGACGCTACTCTGCCACACTGCGAGCGACTCAGCATCCTCCCTAGATCGCGTAGCCCAGGGTGCGCAGATACGACTCAAAGTAGTGCGCGAAAGCAAACCCGGCACCCGCCCCCGCCAGCACGAACAGCCATCCCCACAAGGAGGGCCGGGTAGTAGGCCCCAGCACCCGGGAGGTCTTTCCGCCGAACACGGTGTAGGTGATGCCAGTCAGCAGGAAGAGCGGCAGAAGAAAGACAAACTTGCTGTCATAGGCCACGCGCTCGGCACCTGCACGTGCGTCCGTCAGCGGCAGGTAGACGTCCATGATGAATATAACAAGCGCTGCCACCAGCGCGACCAGGCCGTAACCTCTGCTGGCAAAATCCAGCGGCCCCTCCTTGCCCTTCAATGACGGATCCTTTCGCCGGGCTTCCATCGCCTGCAAAAACGCGTCCGGTCGCTCCTGTTCAGCCGCCATGCCTGCACTCCCCCTTGTATGCTTGGTTGCCGATAGTAGGCAGCTGAATGGCGCGATTCAAGAGACTTCAGGGTGAGGAGCGCGATGGATTTTCTGGTCAACATCGACGTGGACAATCTGGCCTCGGCAGAGGCGTTCTACACACGTGCCTTCGGGCTGACCCCGGGCCGCCGGTTCGCTGCCGATGGTGTGGAACTGCTGGGCGGCCCTGCCCCCATCTACCTGCTGGTGAAGCCGTCTGGCACGTCAGCCACGCCGCAGGTGCGGGATCGCCGCGACTACCGTCAGCACTGGACGCCGGTGCATCTGGACTGGGTGGTTGACGATCTGGACGCCGCACTGGACCGGGCCGTGGCCGCCGGGGCGCGGGTGGAACAGGCACCGGCGACCCATGCCTGGGGCCGGATCGCACTATTGGCCGATCCCTTCGGGCATGGCTTCTGCCTGCTGCAGTTCCTCGGCCGGGGCTACGACGAGATCGCCGATACCTAACGACGGGTGTAGGATCGACGGCAGGGAGACATCCTGCTTACCGCTGGCGGAGGCAGGTACATGCAGGACCTTCATATCGTCGACGGCGACAGCGCAGCGGCCTGTCTCAGGCATGCCATCGTCACTGGCCAGATGTCCGGCGAGGTATTCGCGCTCAACGACTGGCTGTCGGTTGGCCCGCTGGGAAGCGCCGCCGAACGCAACGCCTTTCTGAGTACGCTCTACTTGCCGCCACCCTCCGCTGCCGGCGAGTTCGATGATCTCGAGCCAGGCGAAGACGCGTTCGCACGCTGGGTTGCGTTGAAGGCGCGCTTCCAGATTCCGGGCAGGGCAATCCTGTGGATCAGTGGAAACGCGTCGGATCATGTCCTGTTGCGAATGGCCTGCCACATGCTGAAGGCAACTCGCGCCATGCTCTGGCAGGTATCGGTTCCCGCATTCGAGGGCTGGTTCGAATCAGTGGCCGCGCATCCGCCTGAGGCGCTGGCGCGCTTCGCGCCATCTGCCCGACCCTTGAGCTCAGCCACAGCTGCGGCGTTGGCACGGGAATTCATCGCCATCGCCGCCCATCCAGAACCCGTACGCCACCTGGATGGCGACGGCACGCTTCGCTACCGCCCGATCGACCTGCACGATGCGCTGCTGCTGACCTGCTGTCCCTATCAGTGGACGCCAGCCAACTACGTGGCCGGCAATGCCATGTCACGCTGCGAACGGCGCAACGGTCTGAGTGACCACTTCTTCGCAGCGCGGTTGCGTGCACTGATCAAGAGCGGGCAGGTTGAGAGCCACATGCCGTTGTCGGATGCGGCGTGGGACTGGCGAATCAACGTGCGCCGCGTGGGCGGCACGGACCTGCCCAAAGTCAATCAGCGATTGCGGAACCGGTATGCCACCGATTCCGACGACGGACGTGCATAAGAGCGCCCGCCCACTTCCACCACGGGCAACTCATACATGCCATTGCGCAGCAACCCGGCGTGTCGGAACCGGCTGTCGAACTGCGCCTCAATCGCCGGCACATCGATGTCGTAGTAGCGCACCGGAATACCATCGCTCTGCAGGTCGGCCAGCATGCGGCGGGTGAAGCCGCAACCGGTGCGTCCGTAAACATCGACGGCGGGGCCGGTCACCTGGTCCGCAGGCGTTGCCGGGATAGGATTGGCCATCAGCGCTTCGGCCTGCTGCGCACGGCTCGGGAAGAAGGTGCGCTTCGCGTGCAGCACGCCGCCCAGCAGGCTGAGAATCATCAGCAGAACAAACACGCGGTTCATGGACATCCCTGTCAGACGGGCGTTGTGCCCGCGCGCACGCTACCACGCCGCCTTGCAGCACTCAATCGGGCTGACGCAGTCGCTGCGCGTCGCGAGCCGGCGGCAGCCCAAACAGGCGCGCGTACTCGCGGCTGAACTGCGAAGGACTGTCATAGCCCACCCGGTGCCCCGCCGTCGCGGCATCCAGGCCCTCGCCCACCATCAGCCGACGCGCTTCCTGCATGCGCAGCTGGCCACGGAAATCCAGTGGACTCATGGCGGTGACCGCCTTGAAGTGCGCGTGAAAGCTGGAACGGCTCATGCCCGCCACCTCGGCCAGCATCTCGATGCGGCTGGCATCGCGATAGTTCGCACGCAACCACAGGATGGCGCGGGCGATCTGTGCCTGGCGGGTATCGGTGCGCGCCATGAGGTGGAACACTTCACCGTGTTCGCTGCTGATCAGGCGGTAGAGCAGTTCGCGCAGCGCCAGTGGTGCCAGCGGGGCGATGTCCTGTGGCGTGTCGAGCAGCTTCAACAAGCGGGTCGCTGCCTCAAGCAGCGGGGAAGTCATTGCACCGAGCGTCAGCCCGGCGCTGTCATCCATCGCCGCGGGCAGCGGGCGTGGATGCTGCAGCGTCAGCTCACCCAGCAGGGCCGGATCCAGATCCAGCTGCATGCACAGGTACGGGGCGGCTTCGCTGGCCTCCACCACCGCGCCCATCACCGGCAACCCCACCGTGGCCACCAGGTAACTGGCCGGATCGTAGTGAAACACCCGTTCGCCCAAGGCCGCGCGCTTGCGGCCCTGCGCCACGAAGCACACCGTGGGTTCGTAGATCACCGGCATCGGCAGCGTCGGACTGGCGCAGCGGATCAGGGTCACGCCCGGCAACGCGGTGGCGAAAGTGCCGTCACCGTGCGCATGGCGGGCAATGGCATCGCGGAAGGTAAGCAGCGCGGTCATGTCCGCATCATCGACCACCTTTGGACAATCGTGCAAGCATGCCGGCGAGGTGTTCTACCGCCTGCCGTGGATGGCTGCCGAGAATGTCCCCCATCACCTGACGATGGGAACTGCGCCATGCACACCGCCACATCACTGGACCACTACCGCCTGCTCGGCCGCTCCGGCCTGCGCGTTTCGCCGCTGTCGCTGGGCACCATGACCTTCGGTGCTGACTGGGGCTGGGGCGCGGACGAAAGCGAGGCCCGCCGCATCTTTGATGCCTACGTGGATCGCGGCGGCAACTTCATCGACACCTCGGTGAACTACACCAACGGGGCAGCCGAACAGATCCTGGGCCGCTTCGCCAAGGCCAAGCGCGACCAGCTGGTGCTGGCGACGAAGTACACCATGGCGCGCGATGCGGCCAACATCAATTCCGGCGGCAACCACCGCTACAACCTGGTGCGCTCGGTGGATACCAGCCTGCGTCAGCTGGATACCGACCGTATCGACCTGATGTACGTGCACGCCTGGGATTTCACCACCCAGCCGGAGGAAGTGATGCGCGCCCTGGACGATCTCGTCCGCGCCGGCAAGCTGCTGTACCTGGGCATCTGCAATACCCCCGCGTGGCGGGTGGCGCAGATGCAGACCCTGGCCGACCTGCGCGGCTGGTCGCCGCTGGTGGCACTGCAGATCGAGTACAGCCTGGTCGAGCGCACGGTGGAACACGAGCTGCTGCCGATGGCGCAGGCGTTGGGCCTCGGCGTATTGCCTTGGTCGCCGCTGGGCGGCGGCATTCTCACCGGCAAGTACAGCACCGCGGATCTGTCCGATGACAACAGCGCGGAAGTGTCGGGTGACCGCAAGGGCGTGATCGCCTCCATCGGTCACCTCAACACGCGTTCGCTGGCGATTGCGGACGTGGTCGGCAACGTTGCTGACGAGCTGGGGGCTTCGCGCGCGCAGGTGGCGCTGGCATGGACACTGGCACAGGCTGGCGTGGTGTCGCCGATCATCGGCGCGCGCACGCTGGCACAGGCCGAGGACAATCTGGGCGCGCTCGCGGTATCACTGAGCACCGACCAGCTGCATCGCCTGCAAGCCGTCAGCGCCCCTGCACCGATCTTCCCGGAGCGCTTCATCGGCCGCCCGATGGCGCAGCAGCTGATCTTTGGTACCGCCACGCTCGGCGGCAGGCACGGATGAGCGTGCGCCTCGCGGTCAGTTCGACAGGTACTGCTCGGCGTAGAAGCTTTGCAGGAATTCGTCGGCCCGCTGCGCAGACAACCCCTGCTCGCGCGCCTTCGCCAGCTCCCGCTGATAGTCAGGGGTCTGCCGGTACGCATCGAACTGCTTCTTTTTATAGGCAGCGAACGCCTCGGCATCCAGTGCGAGGTGTTCAGTGACCTTGCCTGCCTTGACCTTGATCAGCTGGTAGTGGTCGTACATGGAGCCATAGCCCATGTGAACGTACTCGGTCATGCGACCGTCCGGTATCACCAGGGCACCGGTGTACCACCGCGCGGCCACCGGTGATGATGCATCGGGGAAGATCGTCGACATCACGCTCTTGACCTCCGGTTCAGCGCTGTTTCGCTGATAGATGTCGATGGTCACGTCGGCCAGCACCAGTTCGCCGTTCTCGATCCGCCAGTGCGCCACATAGCCGCGCCAGCTGGCCGTGGACTGGCCTTCTGCCGGCGAGCGCGAGCCGATCTTGTCGAGATGCGAGGCCAAAGGGTTCGTGTTCAGCGACAGCGTCTTGCCGTCGATCTCGATCCGATCCGGGATCTGCGCCGTGGCCGAGGCCATCCGAGGCAGGCACACGGCCAACAGGCCAATCAACAGGAAGTTCAGGTAGCGCATGCGATCTCCTTTCGCCCTCACACCGGTTCGTGAAGCATGTCGACGAACGCGCGCAGGGCCGAGGACATCTGCCGCTGGCGGGGGTAGTACAGCACGAAACCGGGAAACGGTTCACTCCACTCCTCCAGCACGGCCTGCATCTGGCCGGCATCGAGCCAGGGGCGGGCTGCGTCTTCCAGCACGTACGCCAGCCCGAAGCCATCCAGCACGGCGCGGATGATCGTGGTCTGCTCACTCAAGGTCAGCCGGCCCTGCACGTCCAGTTCCAGCGACTGCCCGTCGCGGTCGAACTGCCACTTGTACAGATGCCCACTGGCAAACCGGAAGCGGATGCACTCGTGCTGCAGCAGGTCGCGCGGATGCTGCGGAGCCGGGTGGCGTTCCAGATACGCCGGCGAGGCCACGATCATCCCGCGCAGTGGCCGCCCCAGCGGTACTGCCACCATGTCCTCGGGCACAAACTCATGTAGCCGCACCCCGGCGTCGAACCCTTCGGAGACGATGTCGACCAGACCGTCGTTCTCGGTTAGCTCCAGGCGCACGTCCGGGTGGGCATGCAGAAAGCGGGTCAGGCGCGGGCCCAGCTGGGTCGGCACGGCGGCGCGCGCCGCGTTGATCCGCAGCAGCCCGGCCGGGGCGGCGCGGAAGTGATTCATTTCTTCCAGCGCGTCGCTCACCTGGTTCAGTGCCGGCTGCAGCCGGTCCAGCAGCCGTTGGCCGGCCTCGGTCAGCGCCACGCTGCGGGTGGTGCGGTGGAACAGCCCCACCCCCAGGCGTTCCTCCAGCGCGCGGATCGCGTAGCTCACGGCCGACGTGGACAGGGTCAGCTCGGCCCCGGCCTTGCGGAAGCTGCGATGGCGGGCCACGGCGGCAAAGGCGGCGAGGTGGGTGAGATTGTCAGTGGCCATGATTGTGCAGTCCGCCTTGATGACACATGCCGATATCGGGACTCCCGGTGGCCCGGGTGCGGGGGTATTGTAAAGCGCCTTTCCACAAACCCCAGGAGACCCCCATGTCACTTGCCCATGGCTATGCCGTGCATGACAACCAGGCCCCGCTGGTGCCGTTCACCTTCGAACGCCGCGCGGTCGGTGCCGATGACGTGCGCATCCAGATCCTCTACAGCGGCATCTGCCACTCCGACCTGCACCAGGCCCGCGACGACTGGGGCGGCGCGCTGTTCCCGATGGTCCCGGGCCACGAGATCATCGGCCGGGTCACCGAGGTCGGTGCAAACGTCACCCGCTTCAAGGTCGGCGATTTCGCCGGCGTGGGGTGCATGGTCGACTCGTGCCGTCACTGCGATGCGTGCGAACACGACCTGGAGCAGTACTGCGAAAAGGGCCCGACCTACACCTACAACAGCAAGGAACGCGGCGCCGACCAGCTGACCTACGGCGGCTATTCCGACCACGTGGTGGTGGAACAGCGCTTCGTGGTGAAGGTCTCTGAAAAGCTCGACCTGAAGGCCGCTGCACCGCTGCTGTGTGCGGGCATCACCACCTACTCGCCGCTGCGTCACTGGAAGGTCGGTCCCGGCCAGAAGGTCGGCGTGATCGGTCTGGGTGGCCTTGGCCACATGGGCGTGAAGTTCGCCAAGGCGATGGGTGCGACCGTGGTGATGATCACCACCACCCCGGAAAAGGGTGCGGACGCCAAGCGTCTTGGCGCGGATGAAGTCCTGGTCTCGCGCGACCCGGCGCAGATGAAGGCACACGCGGGCAGCTTCGATTTCCTGCTCAACACCATCCCGGTCAGCCACGACACCAACCCGTACATGTCGCTGCTCAAGCGTGACGCCACCATGTGCCTGGTCGGCGTGATCACCGAACTGGACCCGCCGCTGTACGGCTCCAGCGTGATCTTCGGCCGCAAGCACGTGACCGGCTCGGCGATCGGCGGCATGGCCGAAACCCAGGAAATGATGGACTTCTGTGCCGAACACAACATCGTCAGCGACGTGGAAGTGATCGACATCAAGACCGTCAACGAAGCCTGGGCGCGCATGGCGAAGAACGACGTGCGTTATCGCTTCGTGATCGATATGGCGACATTGGCGGCATGAAGCGCAAGGCGTAGAAGCCTTCGTCTGCTGTTCTACGTGCTTGGGGCGGCGGGCACGGGGGTACGGGACACGCCGTGAACCCATCCATGGGGGCTCGTCGAAAACATCCATGTTTTCAACGGTCCCGTACCCCCGCACCCGCCACCCCGAGAGAGTTGGTCGGTAGCCTAAGAACAGCAAAAAGCCGGCCATTGGCCGGCTTTTTTTTGCAATTCGATCCGCATTGCGCGATCCATCGGGGGAGGCCATCGGGTAGCCCCCGGAGAGACACTCCACGGCATGGATGCCGTGGAGTAGCCTACATGGACGTACTTGCGGCGTGTCTCGGAGCGGGGCTGCCCGATGGCCTCCCCACACTGAACAATGAAAACGCTGCTTTTGTTGCAGAGACCAAATCAGTACGCGAACTGCGAGAACACCGGGTCCACGTTCTGGTTCCACTCGCCGTGGTACAGCGCCAGCTTGCGTTCGGCCGGGGTCAGGCCGGACTCGACGATTTCCTGCAGGACGTCGAGGAAATGGCTCTCATCCTGGCCGTCGGCATTGCGTGCGGCGCGGCGCTGCAGGCCGGCCACTGCGATCTTCACTGCCTCGCGGGCCAGGTCGCGCACGGTGCCGTTGCGGAACGGCAGGTTCATGGCCTGGCGCGGCACGCCGTCGCGTAGCGCATGACGCTCGAGCAGACTGAAGTCCTTGACCAGATCCCACGCCGCGTCCAATGCAGTCTCGTCGTACAGCAGGCCCACCCAGAACGCCGGCAACGCACACAGGCGGCTCCACGGGCCGGCGTCGGCACCGCGCATTTCCAGGTACTTCTTCAGGCGCACTTCCGGGAACGCGGTGGTCATGTGGTCGGACCAGTCGCGCAGCGTCGGCAGCGCACCCGGCAGCACCGGCAGCTTGCCCTGCATGAAGTCGCGGAAGCTCTGTCCACTGGCATCGTGATAGACGCCATCGCGGTAGGAGAAGTACATCGGCACGTCGAGCAGGTAGTCCACATAGCGCTCGTAACCGAAACCGTCTTCGAACACGAAGTCCAGCATGCCGGTGCGGTCGGCGTCGGTGTCGGTCCAGATGTGCGAACGGTAGCTGAGGTAACCGTTCGGCTTGCCCTCGGTGAACGGCGAATCGGCGAACAGCGCCGTGGCAATCGGCTGCAACGCCAGCGACACGCGGAACTTCTTCACCATGTCCGCTTCGGTGGCGTAATCCAGGTTGACCTGCACCGTGCAGGTGCGGGTCATCATGTCCAGGCCCAGCTGGCCCACCTTCGGCATGTACTCGCGCATGATCCGGTAGCGGCCCTTCGGCATCCACGGCATGTCCGCACGCGACCACTTCGGCTGGAAGCCCATGCCCAGGAAGCCCAACTGCAGTTCCGCCGCCACCTGTGCCACCTCGTTGAGGTGGGTGCCGGTTTCCACGCAGGTCTGGTGGATGCTTTCCAGTGCCGCGCCAGACAGCTCCAGCTGGCCTGCCGGTTCCAGCGTCACCGATGCGCCGTCACGGACCAGCGCGATGGTGCGGCCGCCTTCCTGCACGGGCTCCCAGTTGAAGCGGGTCAGCCCGTTGAGCAGCGCCTCGATGCCGCGGTCGCCGTCGAACGTCGGCGGACGCAGGTCATCCAGGCGGAAGCCGAACTTCTCGTGTTCGGTGCCGATGCGCCAGTGCGCCTTGGGCTTCTCGCCGGAGGCCAACGTGGCGACCAGTTCATTGCGGTCGGTGATCGGCGTCTCGGCGACGTGGCTGGGGCTCGACAAGGGCAGGCTCGCAGAATTCGGGGCGGGGGAACGGGATGTGGGGCTGGGGGCCCGGCATCGCAAGGGCGCACTATATCGTGGTGCCCGCGTGCATCGTGTCACCGTGGCGGGTTGCTGCATTCCACCGGATGCCCCTTGACGCTGCCCCGGGCCGCGCCGGGCCGCCTACACTGTGGGCATGGCACTCACTCCCACCCTGCCCGACCCCGGCCTGCTGGCCGAGATTGCCACCCTGGCCGACTGCCAGCGTGCCGAGGGCTATGCCTGCATCACCGCCCGGCGCGAACACGGCGCGTCATCGGTGGAGATTCCACAGCCGCAGTTCGCCATTCTGCTGCAGGGGCGCAAACAGGTCAGTACCGCGCAGCAGTCAATGACCTTCGTGCCCGGCGATCTGTTCCTGATCACCCAGCGCTGCCGTATCGATGTGGTCAACATCCCCGACCCGGCCAGCGGCCTTTACCTGAGCGCGATTGTGCCGCTGTGCAGTGAAGCGCTGAGCGCGGCGCGCACGCTCTGGAACGAACCGCTGCCCGCTGCCGGCCTGCCGCTGGCACAACTGGCGCTGGATGCACATGCCGACACCCTGCGACAGTGGCGTGCGGCACTGGAACGTGGCCACTACACCGAAGCACGGCTGGCCTTGGCTACCTTGATCGTGGCGTTCTGCCGCGGTGGCCACGGCAGCCTGCTGCTGGCCCCGGAGCCGAGCCTGGGCGAACGCCTGCGTGATCTGATCGCTGCCCAGCCCGAGCGCGACTGGCAGTCGCATGACTTTGAAAGTCACCTCGGCATGAGCGGGGCCACCCTGCGCCGACGCCTGGCCAGCGAGCAGCTGAGCGTGCGTGAACTCATTGCCGACGCGCGCCTGGCCTATGCCATGCAACTGCTCTACACCACCCGCCTGCCGCTGAAGACGGTGGCCGCGCGCGTAGGGTATCGCTCGCTGGGCAGTTTCAACCGGCGCTTCGCTGCCCGCTATGGACTGGACCCGGCGGAGATTGGCAACAGCTGAGGTCGGCGAGCAGTTTGCGCGGCATTGTGAGCGCATCACGCGAAAGGATGCCGGCAGCATGGGGCTGTCGCGGCGGTGCCGCATTGCCAGGAGGCTTTCATGGCCGGTTTTTCAATTCGTGGGTTGGTCTGCTTTGTTGCCGGGCATGGCCCGGCACTACTGTTGGCGGGGGTGGCACAGGCTGCGACAGGCCATGTGGTCGAACAGCAGGTGCCAGGTGTTTACCACCAGCAGATCGGCACCTTGCAGGTCACGGCCCTGTTCGATGGCACCGTGGCGCTGGGCCGGCAGGAACTGGTCGGCATTGAACCCGGCGCGGTGACCCGCCTGCTCGATCACCGCTACGTGCCCGAAGACGGCAAGGGCCTGCAGACCGCGGTCAATGCCTATCTGGTGCAAAGCGGCCGGCATCTGACCCTGGTCGATACGGGCACAGCACAGTGCTTCGGTCCCGGCCTGGGCCAGGTGCTGGGCAATCTACGCGCGGCCGGTTATGACCCGGCCGAGGTCGACGATGTGCTGCTGACCCACGCCCACCCGGACCACCTGTGTGGCCTGCTCGATGCCAATGGCAAAGCGGCCTACCCCAACGCCACGGTGTGGCTGTCGCAAACCGACGCGGACTATTGGTTGAACCCGGCCAGCGAGGCGACCGCACCGCAAGGGGTGCGCTTCGCCTTCGCCCTGGCCCGCAAAGCCGTCGCGCCGTATGACGCCGCCGGCAAGGTCAGGCGCTTCAGCGCAGGGCAGGCACTGCCTACCGGTGTGACCGCACTGGACAGCCAGGGCCACACCCCCGGCCATGTGTCCTGGCAGCTGGACGGCGGCAGCCAGCAGCTGCTGGTGTGGGGCGACATCGTGCACTTCCACGCGGTGCAGTTCGCGCAGCCAACGGCCAGCTATGAGGCTGATAGCGACAGGACTGCGGCGATTGCCAGCCGCCGCGCGATGATGACGCAGGCGGCCGACCACGGCTGGTGGGTGGCGGGTGCGCACCTGCCCTTCCCGGGATTGGGTCATGTGCGACACGAAGGCGACGCCTTCGCGTGGGTCCCGGGCGAATTCGCGCCGTTGCCGGCGCGGTGATTGCGAGGGTATCGACCAACGGTCGATACCTACCGGTGGTAGCGCCCGACCGTTGGTCGGGCGGTCACGGTCATGCGGCCTCGGGGGCCGGCTTGTTCAAACCCAGCCAGCCACCGATGATGCCGCGCGCCTCGTCCACGCCCTGGCGGGCCGGGCCGGAGAAGGTCTGCACGCTCACGGTGTCGCCGAACGAGGACTGCAGGTCCTTGCGGACCTTCTGCAGGGCAATGCCCTGCTGGCCACGGCCGAGCTTGTCGGCCTTGGTCAGCAGCGCGTGCGCCGGCAGGCCGCGCTGCACGGCATAGCCCAGCATCTGCCGGTCGTAGTCCTTCAGCGGGTGACGGATGTCCATCACCACCACCAGCCCGCGCAGGGCCTCGCGGGTGCGGAAGTACTGGTCGATGAAGGCCTGCCAATGCGCCTGCAGGTCCAACGGCACCTTGGCATAGCCGTAACCGGGAAGATCGACCAGCTTGGCCTCCGGGGTGACCTCGAAGAACACCAGCTGCTGGGTGCGGCCGGGGGTCTTGGAGACCCGGGCCAGGCTGTTCTGGCGGGTCAGGGCATTGAGGGCGCTGGACTTGCCAGCATTGGAGCGACCGGCAAAAGCCACTTCGGCCCCGACGTCGTCCGGCAATTGCCGGATGTTGTGGGCCGAAAGCAGGTAATGGGCGCGTTCTAGGAGCAGTGACATGTGCATAGGATCGCATGTCCGGGCCGGATGCGCCGCTGCCGGGCGGTTTTTGCCGCACTGCCGCGTTGACCCCGGCGCAAACCGGCATGGATAATCGGCCGATCCCCGCGGGTGCACCCTGTACCTGCCAGGCCGGTCCACACGGAGCTTCCGCATGCGCCATGCTCGCGTTCTTGCCGTTTCCGCTGTTGCTGTATCGCTGTTGGCCGCTGTTGCGGTCGCCCAGACCTCGATCACCCCGTTGCCCGACAACGCGCCGGTGAAGACCGCCTCGCTCGAGGTTGATTTCAGCAAGACCACCTGGGGTGACCCCAAGGCCGGCCAGACCAAGGCCGCGGCCTGTGCGGCCTGTCATTCGGCCGACGGCAACTCCACGGTGGAGATGTACCCCAGCATTGCCGGCCAGAGCGAACGCTACGTGGCCCAGCAGATCGCGCTGATCGCCAACGGCCAGCGCAGTTCCGGTGCCGCGGCAGCGATGGTGCCGTTCGTGCAGGACCTCACCCCGCAGGACATGCGCGACATTGGTGCCTTTTTCTCCACGCAGAAGGCCAGCGCCGGGCTCGCCGACGACGGCGTGGTCGCCGAAGGCCCCTACAAGGGCCTGAAGTTCTACGAGATCGGCCAGCAGCTCTATCGCGGCGGCGACGCCCAGCGCGGCATTCCGGCCTGCATGGCCTGCCACGGGCCCACCGGGGCCGGTAATCCGGGCCCGGCCTACCCGCACATTGGCGGCCAGCACGCCAGTTATGTGGCGCGCCGGCTGCAGGAGTACCAGGCCGGGGTGACCCAGGAAACCGACAAGGCCCACTTCCAGATCATGGCCAGCATTGCCAAGTCGTTGACCGAACAGGAAATCCAGGCACTGGGCAGCTACCTGCAGGGGCTGCACAACCGTGCCGACGACGTCGCTGGCGTGCCTGCCCGCGCGCCCTGAACCGTTCGCCCGCGACCGACGGCAGGTGCGCCTGCCGCTTCGGCAGGGTATGTTCCCCTTCACGCCGGCATCAGGCCGGCGTTGTTTTTTCCGATGGAGATGGATGTTGAAGACGTTGATCCCGCGCCTGATGCTGTTGCTGCTGGCTGTGACCCCGCTGGCCGCACTGGCCACCCCCGCCGCGCCGCTGGTCGAAGGCACCGACTACAAGGTGCTGGCCCAGCCCGGCACGTTCGCCCCCGCTGCGGGCAAGATCGAAGTAGTGGAGGTGTTCGGCTATACCTGCCCGCATTGCGCGCATTTCGAACCGAAGCTGGAAGCCTGGGCGAAGAAGCTGCCCAAGGACGTCCGCTTCACTCCGGTGCCGGCCGCGTTCGGCGGGCCGTGGGATTCGTTCGCCCGTGCCTACTACGCCGCCGAAGAGATGGGCGTGGCCCAGCGCAGTCATGCGGCCATGTTCAAGGCACTGCACGAGCAGGGTTCGCTGCCGATGCAGAACATCGCGCCGGACGAACTGGCGACGTTCTACCAGGCGTATGGCGTTGAACCGGAGAAGTACATCGCAGCGCTGAAGAGCGATGCGGTGGAACAGAAGCTGGCCGCTGCACGCGCCTTCGCCCGCCGCACCCAGATTCCCGGCACGCCGTCGATGATCGTCAACGGCAAGTACCTGGTTACCGGTGATACCTTCGACGACCAGCTGCGCATCGCCAGCGCCCTGATCGCCCGCGAACGCGCCGGCAAGGCTCGCTGAACCGTCACACCTCCTGCACGCGGCGGTGCGCCGACCGCGTGTCATCATTTCCCCCTGGCCGGCGCATGACGCACCGGCCTTCCCCTGCTCAATTGCTGGAGATGCTTCCATGAAGACCCGTTTCGCCCTCGCCCTGATGGCTCTGCTGCCGATCCTGGCCGCCTGCCAGGCCAAGGACGGCACCGAGAACACCGCCACCCCGGCAGCCCCGGCCACCACCGAGGCCCCGGCGGAAGCCACCCCGGACACCACCGCGGCCAGCGGCGAGACGGCAGCAGCGGAAACCGCAGCGGCCGAAGCGGGCGCACAGGCTGAGACCACCGCGCCGGCAGCGGCACCGGCAGCGTCCAAGCCGGTCGGCCCGGAGCCGGTGGAAGGCACCGACTACGTGGCACTAAAAGCGGGCGCGCCGTTCGCCCCGGCCACCGGCAAGATTGAAGTCGCCGAGATCTTCGGCTTCGTCTGCCCGGCCTGCAATGCGTTCCAGCCGAAGATCGCGGCGTGGAAGGCCGGCCTGCCGAGCGACGTCAACTTCGTCTATGTGCCGGCCATGTTCGGCGGCACCTGGGACAACTACGCCAAGGCCTTCTACGCTGCGCAGAACCTGGGCGTTGAAGAAAAGACCCACGACGCGCTGTACGCCGCGATCCACGTCACCCAGGAGCTGAAGGGCGAACGCGGTCGTGATTCCGTGGAAGACATCGCCGCCTTCTACGCCAAGCACGGCGTGGACGCGAAGAAGTTCCTGGCCGAAATGAACGGCTTCTCGGTCAACGGCCAGACCAACAAGGCCAAGCAGTTCGCGCAGCGCAGCGAGATCACCGGCACCCCGTCGGTCATCGTCAATGGCAAGTACCTGGTCAAGGGCAAGAGCTTTGACGACATGCTGCGCATTGCCGACCACCTGATCGCCCGCGAGCGCGCTGCCAAGGGCGGCTGAGTTCGAACGCAACAAGAGAAACCGTGGTGACAACCCCCAACACCCGGACCCTGCGTCTGCTGACGGCCAACATCCAGGCCGGCTCCAGTACCCGCCGGTACAGCGACTACGTGACCCGCAGCTGGTCACATGCGCTGCCGGCGGGACGCAAACGGTCCAGCCTGGATGCAATTGCCCAGCTGGCCCGTGGTCATGACATCGTCGGCCTGCAGGAGGCCGACCCCGGCAGCCTGCGCTCGGGCTTCACCAACCAGACCCACTACCTGGCCGAGCGCGCCGGCTTCAACTACTGGAGCCACCAGCCGAACCGCCGCATGGGCGGGGTGGCCTCCAGTGCCAATGGCCTGCTCAGCAAGCTGGAGCCGGTCGAAGTCCAGGACCACGCCCTGCCCGGCCGCATTGGCGGGCGCGGCGTGTTGCTGGCCAAGTTCGGCGAAGGCAACGAAGGCCTGCTGGTGGCCGTGGCGCACCTGTCACTGGGCACGAATTCTCGGATGTCGCAGTTGGCTTTCATCGGCGAGCTGTTGAGCGACCATCCCAATGCCGTGCTGATGGGCGACTTCAACTGCCTGGCCGACCGTCCGGAAATGCAGGCGCTGTACCAGAAGACCACCCTGCAGCCCCCGGGCTGCGCGGTGCCGACCTTCCCCAGCTGGCGGCCGGATCGGGCGATTGACCATATCCTGCTGAGCAGCAATCTGCAGCAGCGCAGCGCAGAAGCGGTACCGGCGGCGTATTCGGATCACCTGGCGCTGGCGATGGAGATTGAAGTGCCAGCGCACGTGGTGCGCTAGGCAACGCCTGGATCTGGCATCGCGGCGGTCAGGTATTGATCGGCATCTGCGTCGGCTTTGCGGTCAACGTGCTGCCCACCGACGCCATGACCGTGCACCCAATCGCTGCCCACTGCAGCGCGGTCAGATGCTCGGCGAGCAACCCCATCGCCAGCAACGCGGCCACCGCCGGCTCCATGCTGATCAGAATGCCGAACGTCTCCTTCGGCAGCCGCTTGAGCGCCATCATCTCCAGCCACATCGGAATCGCGCTGGAGACAATCGCCACGCCGAGCCCGAACAGCAGGATCCTCGGGTCCAGCAACGCCGCACCCGCATGCGCCACGCCGACCGGCACCACCACCAGCGCGGCAGCACACATGCCCAGTGACACGGTGTGCCCGGCCGGCAGATGCCCGGCGCGCTTGCCGAAGATGATGTACATCGCCCAGCACGCCGCCGCGCCCAGCGCGAACATCACCCCGGTGGGGTCCAGCGGCTCGCCGTGACCCAGTGGCAGCAACAGCAGCAGCCCGGCCACCGCGCAAGCCACCCACACAAAATCGATCGGCCGGCGCGATGACCACATCGCCACCGCCAGCGGACCGCAGAATTCAATCGCCACCGCGATCCCGAACGGGATCGTACGCAGGGCCATGTAGAACAGCAGGTTCATCGCGCCGAGGGTCAGGCCATAGCGCAGAATCGCGCCGCCATCGGTGCGGCTGGTGGTCCAGCGCCACGGTCGGAATACCGCCAGCAGGACCAGTGCGGAGAAGCCGACGCGCAGCGCGCTGGTGCCTTGGGCACCGATCAAGGGAAACAGTTGTTTGGCGAACGAGGTGCCGACCGCGAGTGCGGTGACGGAGCCCAGGACGGCCAGAACGGGAAGCAGGGAGGCGTGGCGGGAGGTCGACATCGCGGGAGGATAGAGCCGAATGGGTGGCTCGACCACATCTGGTGTCGGATCTGCCGTAGTGACACGCCATGCGTGTCATCGCGGTGCCAGATACCACGCGGTGACACGCATGGCGTGTCACTACGGGCCTTTTACCGCCGCTTCGATGCCAGCCACATCAATCTTCGTCATTGTCATCATCGCCTCGAACGCGCGCTTGGCCACCGCCGGATCGCTGCTGGTAAACGCCTCGGTCAGCGCTCGCGGGGTGATCTGCCAGGACAGCCCCCACTTGTCGCGGCACCAGCCACAGGCACTTTCCTGCCCACCGTTGCCGACAATGGCATCCCAGTAGCGGTCAGTCTCGGCCTGATCATCGGTGGCGACCTGGAACGAGAACGCCTCGCTGTGCTTGAACGCAGGCCCGCCGTTCAAGCCGATGCAGGGAATGCCCAGCACGGTGAAATCCACGGTCAGCACATCCCCCGCCTTGCCGGCCGGGTAATCCGACGGGGCGCGGTGTACCGCGTTGACCGCGCTGTCCGGGAAGGTGGCTGCATAGAAAGTGGCCGCGTCCAGCGCGGTGCCGTCGTACCAGAGACAGATCGTGTTCTTGGCAATCATCAGGGCGCTCCCGCCGGTGGAATGCCCGCCATCCTGCCCCCCAGGATGTTAAGACCGGGCCAGAAGCGCGACTGGGTGTCGCATTGCGCCTGACAATGATTCGCATTAACATAGTGTGATCCCGTTCGCACCAGGAAGGCGCGGCGGCGATCAGTAGCGAGCCCGGTGCTTTGGATTCAAGGCCCAGCCACGACCTGCCCCCACCTATTTCGCGCACCGCCTGGCTCAGCGTGGAGAGTTGCCTGGCGCGCGCCGCTGCCCAGGAACCGCTGATGACCCGTCGCACCGCTGTGCTGTCCCGCCGCCTGCCCCACCACCGCCTGCCGCAGGCGCTGCTGGTCGCGCTGGCCACCTTCGCTGCTGCCCCGGCCTTTGCCCAGGACAGCACCGACGCCACCACCCTGGACAAGATCGTGGTCAAGGGCGAGCGCGCGGAAGGCTTCTCGGTTCGCCGCACCTCGGCCGGCACCCGCTTCAATCTCGCCCCGCGCGAGATTCCGCAGTCGATCAGCATCATCAGCCACCAGCGCATCGAGGACCAGAACCTCGACGACATCCTGGACGTCCTCAGCAACACCACCGGCGTGAGCAGCACCCAGTCCGACACCGAGCGCACCGAGTTCTACGCGCGCGGCTTCTACATCGACAGCTACCAGTTCGACAACCTGCCGACCCAGATGGTGCAGAACTGGAGCTACGGCGATTCCGGCCTGGATCTGGCCATCTATGACCGCGTGGAAATCGTGCGCGGCTCCACCGGCCTGCTGACCGGCGCGGGCAACCCGTCGGCCTCGGTCAACCTGATCCGCAAGCACGCCGACAGCGCCGAGCTGACCGGCAGCGTGTCGGTCAACGTGGGCAGCTGGGGCCGCACCCGCAGCACCGTTGACGTGACCACCCCGCTGAACAAGAGCGGCTCGGTGCGCGCGCGCGTGATCGGCAGCTACCTGGACACCGAATCGCAGATGGACCGCTACGACCAGCACAAGACGCTGGGCTATGCGGTGATCGACGCCGACCTGACCCCGGACACCCAGCTGAGCGTGGGCTACGACTACCAGCAGAAGCGCGCCAACGGTGCCACCTGGGGCGGCTTCCCGATGCTGTACTCCGACGGCAGCTCGACCGGTTACGACGAATCGTTCAATTCGGCCGCCAAGTGGACCTACTGGGACACCACCAGCAAGCGCGCGTTCGCCACGTTGGAGCACGACTTCAATGAGGACTGGATGGTCCGCATCGGCGCGACCCACGACGAAACCAAGGCCGACGACAAGCTGTTCTACCCGGCCTACAACGACTGGGTCACCGGTGCCTCGCTGTTCGACAAGAACACCGGTGCCGGCATCTCGCCGTCGGCGGGCTTCTACAACACCGAGCGCAAGGTCAGCGCGGTGGACGGCTACTTCAGTGGCGCGTTCGAGCTGTTCGGCCTGAAGCATGAAGTCATGGGTGGCCTGAGCTACAACAAGCGCGACTACGCCAACTACGGCGACTACCAGATCGATGGCGCGGGCCTGACCTGGGACCCGTTCTCCAGCTACCTGAACTGGAACGGCGACATCAGCGAGCCGAACTGGAACCCCCTGGCGCTGGCCAGCGAGGGCACCATCACCCAGAAGGCCGCCTACGCCGCGACCCGCCTGTCGCTGGCTGAGCCGCTGAAGCTGATCCTGGGCGCGCGCTACACCGATTGGAAGAGCGAAGGTGAAGGTGCGGACCGTTCGCACAAGGTCACCACCCCGTATGCCGGCCTGGTGTACGAGATCAATGACACCTGGAGCACCTACGGTTCGTACACCGAGATATTCCAGCCGCAGATGCTGAAGAACCAGCAGGGCGGTTTCCTGGATCCAGTGGATGGCAAGAGCTACGAAGTCGGCGTCAAGGCCGCGTGGTTCGACGATCGCCTGAATGCCTCGGCCGCCGTGTTCCGCATCGAGCAGGACAACGTCGGTCAGGCCACCAACATTCCGGTCAATGGCAGCTTGAATGAGTTCGCCTACATCGGCGCACGTGGCACCGTCAGCCGCGGCTTCGAAGTGGAAGTGAACGGTGAGCTGGCCCCGGGCTGGAACGCCAGCTTCGGTGCATCGCGTTACGTGGCCAAGGACATCAACGGCACCGACATCAACACCCGTCTGCCGCAGACTGCGATCAAACTGTTCACCAGCTACACCCCGCAGTCGATGACCGACCTGACCATCGGTGGTGGTGCCAACTGGCAGAACCGCATCTACTACCCGGTGCCGGCGTACGGCCAGATCGAACAGGGTGGCTATGCGTTGGTGAATGCCTTCGTGCGTTACCGCCTGGCTCCCCAGTTCAGCGTGCAGGCCAATCTGAACAACCTGCTGGACAAGAAGTACCTGTCGCAGGTGAATGGCTATGGTGCCTACGGCGACGAGCGTAACGGTTCGATCACGTTCACCTGGTCGTTCTGATTCGTGGTTGCCGGGCACGGCCCGGCACTACGGAACGATCCACATGGTTGCCGGGCAAGCCCGGCACTACGCAAGGCCGGGGACTTACCCGGCCTTGTGCATTTTCGGGCCGGTATTCTTACCGTCCCGGTGACAGCACTTCTTCGGATGCCTCCGGCATGCCCGCGCCCTACCCTGCCCGGACCTTCCCGCGCAGGATGATTCACATGGCCGCCCAGAAACCGAACATTCTGTTCGTGATGGCCGATGACATCGGCTGGTTCAACATCAGCTGCAACAACAACGGCGTGATGGGTTACCGCACGCCCAACATTGACCGCATCGCGCGCGAGGGGGCCAATTTCACCGACTTCTACGGGCAGCAGAGCTGCACCGCCGGGCGCGCCGCTTTCATCACCGGGCAGTCGCCGATCCGGACCGGGCTGACCAAGGTCGGGATGCCCGGTGCCACCCTGGGACTCAGCTTTGAAGACCCCTCCATCGGCGAGGTCATGAAGCACTTCGGCTATGCCACCGGGCAGTTCGGCAAGAACCACCTGGGCGACCGCAACGAACACCTGCCCACCGTGCACGGGTTCGATGAGTTCTTCGGCAACCTGTACCACCTCAATGCCGAAGAAGAGCCTGAGTATCCGAACTATCCCAAGGACCCTGCGTTCCGCAAGAAGTACGGTCCGCGCGGCGTGCTCAAGTGCAAGGCCATCGACAAGGACGACGCCACTGTCGAAGAACAGTTCGGCAAGGTCGGCCGGCAGCAGATCGAGAACACCGGCCCACTCACCCGCAAGCGCATGGAGAACGTGGATGAGGAGTTTCTGGAATCGGCGCTGGACTTCATCACGCGCAAGTCGACCGCCAACGAGCCGTGGTTCTGCTACTTCAATCCCACTCGCATGCACGTTTTCACGCACCTCAAGCCGTCGTCTGTCGGAGTGACCGGTCTGGGCACTTATCCGGACGGCATGGTCGAGCTGGATGGCTATGTGGGTCAGCTGCTGGACAAGCTGGAGGAACTGAAGGTCGCCGACAACACCATTGTGGTGTTCACCACCGACAATGGTGCGGAGGTCATGACCTGGCCCGACGGTGGCACCACCCCGTTCCGTGGCGAGAAAGACACCAACTGGGAAGGTGGCTGGCGCGTGCCGTGCGTGATGCGTTGGCCAGGCGTGATTGAACCCGGCCGCGTGATCAATGACATTGCCTCATTGCAGGACTTCATCCCGACCTTCGCCGCGGCCAATGGCGAACCCGAACTGGTGGAAAAGCTCAAGAAAGGCTTCAACATCGGCGGGCGCGCCTACAAGGTCCACCTGGATGGCTACAACCTGGTCCCGTTCCTTTCGGGCAAGGCCGAGGAATCTCCGCGCCAGGGCTTCATCTACTGGAGCGACGACGGCGAATGCATGGCAGTGCGTCTGGGACGCTGGAAGGTCGTGTTCTCCGAGCAGCGCAGCGAAGGCATCCATGTGTGGCGCGAGCCGCTGTCGGAAATGCGCATTCCCAAATTCTTCGACCTGCGCGCCGATCCTTTTGAACGGGGTGAAGTCAGCATCAAGTACTACGACTGGTTCATGGAGCAGAACTTCCTGCTCTATGCAGCGCCGCCGATCCTTGCGCAGTGGCTGGAGAGCTTCAAGGAGTTTCCGCCGCGCGCGCGTGCAGCCAGTTTCAGCATCGACCGCGTAATGGACGCGATGCTTCCGAAGGCGTGAAACGCGGGGCACCGGGCATGGCCCGGTGCCCCGTTGCATCAGAACCGCAGGTCCGCGCGCAGGTACCAGTAACGCCCACGCGGAATGTCATACGTGGACGCGTCATACCCGTTCAACGAGCACGACAGGCAGATCGGCGGATCCTTGTCGAAGGCGTTGTTCAGACCCGCACTCAGCTGCAGCCCCTTCATCCAGTCGATCTTATAGCCGACCTGGAAGTCGTGATACGTGGTGGCCGACAACGTGTTGGTGCCTGCCGCCTGGTCACTGCAAACGTCGAAGGTCGACGCATCGCCGCACTGTTCCTTCAGCTCGGAAATGTGCCGCACTGTCCACGATGCATTCCAAGCGCCCAGGCTCCAGCCCAGCGTTGCGTTGCTGGTCCATTCCGGAATCGAGCTGTTCACCACCTCGATACCCGGTTCCTGCGGCTGCCGTTGCCCGGCCGCACCCAGCGCCTCATAGCGGCCCACGAACGTGTTCTGCCAGCCGATCTTGAACTGGCCGATGTCGCTCTGCGGCAGCGTCCAGAACAGGTCCACATCCCAGCCGTCGGTCTTGATCGAACCGAGGTTGGTCAGGCGGTTGTTGAAGGCGCTGACCGCGCCGGTGCTGGCGCGGCTGATGCCATCGCAGTACACCGAATCCAGCGTGTCCACGCACAGATCCAGCTGGGTCTGTGCGTCGATGGCCTGGATCGCCCCTTCAATGTGGTGGCGATAGAAAGTCACTTCCACATCGAAGCGCTCGGACCATGTGGTGTTGCTGCCGAACCACGGGCTCCACACGAAGCCGGCACTGAAGCTGCGCGAACGCTCCGGGTCCAGTTCGGGGTTGCCACCGGTGGTGACCGAGATCTGCGAGTTCGCTTGCTGGAAGCCGGTCGGCACACCCAGCGCGGCGCAGTTGGCCGCGCTGCCACGCGGCGGTGTCCCGCCCAGGCCCACCGAGCAGGGATCGAACAGCTGCAGGTCGGCACGCGCCGCCGAGCCGTACAGCTCACCGATGGACGGTGCACGGAAGCCTTCCGCATAGCTGGTGCGCAGCACGAAGTCGTTGGTCACCTGCCAACGCAGGCCGTACTTGGGCGTGAACTCGCCACCAAAGGTGGAGTAGTCCGAGTAGCGTCCGGCCAGGCTCAGGTCCATCTTCGAGCCGATCTCGGTGTTGGCGAAGATCGGAACGCTCAACTCCAGGTAGGCCTCGTTGACGTCATACGAACCAGAGGTCGGCAGTGAGGGCACGCCGTTGTAGTGGCCGATCACCGTGAGCGGATCGGGGTTGTAGGAGCCTTCGTACTTGCGGTACTCGTAGCCGGTAGCGAACGACACCGGGCCGGCCGGCAGGTTGAACAGGTCGCTGCTGAGGTTGGCGGTGAACAGGCTCAGCTCGTTCTCGCTGCGGTCACGCACCACCGGCTGGATCCACTGCAGCATCGCCGGGGTGATCGTGCCCGGGCCACCGAAGATGTTCAGCGGCACGCAGCCCGGCGTGGCCGCGCATACAGCGGGGTCGCCCAGCGCCATGTTCACCTTGTAGATGTCATAGCTGCCGTAGTTGGTCTGCTCGGCCTTGTTCTTGCTGTACATGCCGTTGACGTCCCAGTACCAGCTGCGGCTGGCCGCCTCGAAATTGCCGACCAGGCCGGTAGCGAAGTACTGGGTGTTCACTTCCTGCTCGAACACGCGCGCGCCGCCTTCAACCGGGCGGCGGCCGACCATGCTCAAGTTGCTGGACGAATCCAGGTCGAAGCCGAACGGGTTGTACGGGTTCAGTGCGGAAATGACGATGTTGTCAGCCAGTGGGTTGCCGGTGGCACCGTCCGGCCCGAAGAACAGCGGTTCTGGTGCGGCCTGGTTGGTCGACTCGCGGCGGTTGCCCAGTGCCTTGATGTACCACTGCACGTTGTCGGTGATGTCAAAGCGGAACTGACCGAAGAGGCCCTTGCGCTCGGACGGGGTCAGCAGCAGGTTGTACTCGGCGAAGTTGAAGCGGTCCGCGGTGGCGAAGCAATGGTAGTCGTCGGTGCGATCACAGCCGCCCACGCCATTGAAGGTGGGGTTGGTGACCCCGCTGTTAGGCGTGATGTTGTAGGCGATGCCGGTGTTGGGATCGGTGAACATGAAACGCCCGGTGGGCGTGGCCGAACTGCCGAAGGTCAGTCCGGTGCCGGGAATCGGCACGCGTGACTGCTCACGGGTGCTGGCATACACCGGGTCCTGCTTGGTCCAGCTGGCACCGAGGAACAGGCTGTAGCGGTCGCCGCTGGTGCCCCAGGCGAGGTCAACGCCCTTCTGGGTGCCGTCGCCCTTGCTGTACTCGCCGTAATTCACGGTCACCTGGCCGCCGTCAAACTCGCGACGGGTGATGATGTTGACCACGCCACCAATGGCGTCAGACCCGTACAGCGAGGATGCGCCGTCTTCAAGCACTTCGATGCGCTCGACGATGGCCAGGGGGATGGTGTTGAGGTCGGTGGCCGCGCCCACGCCGGAGGCGGAGGACTCGTTGACCCAGCGGATGCCGTCCACCAGCACCAGCGTGCGCTTGGCCCCGAGGTGACGCAGGTCAACCTGGGCCGAACCCGCACCCACGCCGCTGCCGTCGGGGGGGAAGCCGAAGTTGCCGGAAGAGTTGAACTTGGCATTCAGGGCCGAGCCGGAACCGGTCAGCTGCTGCAGCACTTCACCGATGGAGTTCAGGCCGGTCTGCTCGATCTGCTCGCGGCTGAGGGTCTGGATCGGCACCTGGCCTTCGACTTCGGCGCGCTTGATGCGGGTGCCGGTGACGTCAACCCGGTCCAGTTCGGTGGTGGGGCGGGGTGATTCCTGGGCGCTGCCAAGCGCGGGTACAACCAACAGGCACAACGCGACAGCAACCGCCAAGGGGCGGTGATGCAGGGTGTTCATTCGCTCTCTCTCCAAAGGAATGTTGGTTTTGGTGCTGGCCTGCTCCCCCTTAGAGTCGGCCAACCCTTCCTTTGTAAACAACCTGTAAAGATGAAGGCGTGATGAAAGCCCGCTTTCACGCGGGCTTTACAAAAAAGAGCCGACCAATGGTCGGCTCCCGGTAGCGCCGGCCGTTGGCCGGCCCACGCAATGCCCTCTACCTCACGAACGTGATGCGGTCCAAATGGGTGTTGCTCGCCGCTGCCAGCACCTTGGCCATGACGTCGTATTCGGCATCCGCGCTGGTGTCGATACGCAGTACCGGCACGTTGCCAGCATTGGCCTGCGCGACGTCCTGCATGCGCGCCTGCAGTGAAGACACGGCGACCGCCTGCCCGTTCCAGAACACCTGGTTGCTGGCATCCACCCGCAGCTCGATCGGCAGGGGTGGTTCGATGGGCGGCGCAATGTCGGTACGTTGCGGGAGATTGACAGGGATCGGGCGGGCGATCATCGGTGCGGTCACGATGAAGATGATCAACAACACCAGCATGACGTCGACCAGCGGGGTGACGTTGATGTCGGCCAAGGGGCCGGAAGAGGTGGAGCCTGCTGCACTGAATGCCATGGTGAAATCCCCTTTTGTCGAACGATATGGATTCCCGGTAGCGCACGACCGTTGGTCGTGCGTCCCCGACATTACGCCTGGGCCAGTCACCTGTTCAGGGCGCGCTGAAGTTACGTTCATCCACCGGTAGGTTTACCTACGCCGGCCTTCACCCCGGCCCGCTATCCTTTCCGCATGAATCGACTTTCCCCGCTCCTGCTCAGCGCAGCCGCCGTCGCCCTGGCCGGCTCCCTTCCGGCCGCCGCACAGAACCTGGACGCGCAGCGCGCGCAGATCAAAGCCGCCATCGACAACGCCGAGCGCGGCCAGTTCGATGCCGGGCAGGCCCGCACCCTCAGCCAGCACCCGCTGTATGGCTGGCTGGAATACGCGAACCTGCGCCGCAACATCGACAGCGTGACCAGCGCACAGGCCCAGGACTTCCTGAAGCGCTACGACGGCCAAGCCGTGGCCGGCAGCTTCCGTAGTGTGTGGCTGCCTGCGGTAGCGCGCCGCCAGGACTGGCCGACCCTGCTGGCCAACTGGGCCCCCACCGACAACGTCGGTCTGCGCTGCGCGCGGCTCAACGCCCTGCAGGCGACCGGCAAGGCCGATGCCCAGTGGGTCAACGATGCCCAGGCACTCTGGAAGAGCACCGGCAAGTCGTTGCCCGATGCCTGCGACCCGGTGTTCGCGGTACTGGATGCCAAGGGGGGGCTGAGCGCGGAACTGCGCTGGGCGCGCATCGACGCCGCCGCCGACGAGCAGCAGCCGGCGGTGATGCGCAGCGCCGCGCGCGGGCTGCCGGCTGCCGACCTGGCGCTGGCCAACACCTATGCAGCCTTCGTCGACAAGCCCAACGCCAGCGCACTGAACTGGCCGCGCAACGAGCGTAGCCGGCGCATTGCCACCGATGGCCTGGCCAAACTGGCCAAGGCCGACCCGGATGCCACCGAGCAGCAGCTGCCGCAGTACGCCAACGCGCTGCAGCTGAGCCCGGCCCAGCAGGCCCAGGTGCGCTACCAGATTGCGTTGTGGACGGTGGCTTCGTATGGCCCTGAGTCCGCACGTCGGCTCAACGCCGTGCCCGATTCGGCCTATGACGAGCGCCTGCACGAATGGCGCGCCCGCGAAGCGCTGTCACGCGGCGACTGGCCGGCGGCGCTTACCGCGATCCGCAAGATGGGTCCGACCCAGCGCAACGACTCGCGCTGGCGTTACTTCGAGGCGCGCATGCTGGACAAGACCGGCAAGCGCGCCGAAGCGCAACCGCTGTTCCGCGAAGCGGCGCGCTCGGCCACCTTCCACGGCTTCCTGGCCGCAGACCAGCTGGGCTTGAACAGCTACACCCTGTGCCCGCTGGAGCCGAACGACAGCGCACAGGCACAGGCTGCCATCGCCCGTGATCCGGCCATCGTGCGCGCCATGGAGCTGTTCAAGATCGAACGCAACGGCTGGGCCGTGGCCGAGTGGAACGACGCGCTCAGCCGCTTCGACACCACCCAGCGCCGCATCGCGGTGGAGGTGGCACGCGACAACGGCTGGTTCGACCGCGCGGTGTTCTCGCTGGGCAAGACCCCGGACGAGCAGCGCCTGTACAGCCTGCGCTTCCCGCTGCATCACGACGCGGCGATCCGCCGCGAATCGGCCAAGCATGCCATCGACCCGGCCTGGGTGGCCGCTGAGATCCGCGCCGAGAGCATCTTCAATCCGAAGGCACGCTCGCCAGCCAATGCGATGGGCCTGATGCAGGTGCTGCCTGCTACCGGGGCCAGCGTGGCCAAGTCGATCGGGCTGGTGAACTACGGCGGCGCGGCCAGCCTGTACGACCCGGACACCAACATCGCGCTGGGCACCGCGTATCTGCGCCAGCTGATGAACAAGTACGACG
Source organism: Stenotrophomonas oahuensis (assembly GCF_031834595.1). Taxonomy (NCBI): domain Bacteria; kingdom Pseudomonadati; phylum Pseudomonadota; class Gammaproteobacteria; order Lysobacterales; family Lysobacteraceae; genus Stenotrophomonas; species Stenotrophomonas oahuensis. Next base: position 894,947 of record NZ_CP115541.1, read on the forward strand.
GCCTGCCCTACGTCACCATTGCCGCCTACAACGCGGGCCCGACCCCGACCGCACGCTGGCAGTCGCAGCGCCCGGGCTTCGACCCGGACATCTGGATCGAGACCATCAGCTACAAGGAAACCCGCGAGTACGTGGCACGCATCCTGGCCTTCAGCGTGATCTACGACTGGCGCTTGAACGGCAACGCGCTGCCGGTGACCGACCGCATGAACGGCCGCCTGCAGGCCAAGCGCAAGCAGCTGACCTGCCCGACCAACGCCGAAAAAGCCGCCGATTGAGGGCACATCGGCGCGATTCGGGCAGAATGGCCGCATGAAGATCTATCTTGTCGGCGGCGCGGTGCGTGACCGCCTGCTCAATCGCACGCCCGGCGACCACGACTGGGTCGTGGTCGGTGCCACCCAGGCGCAGATGGAGGCGCAGGGCTACAAGGCCGTGGGCAAGGACTTCCCGGTATTCCTGCACCCGAAAACGGGCGAGGAATACGCACTGGCCCGCACCGAGCGCAAGTCCGGCCGTGGCTATCGCGGTTTCGTGGTCGACGCTGATCCATCGGTGACGCTGGAAGACGATCTGCTGCGCCGCGATTTCACCATCAACGCCATCGCCTGCGACGAAGCCACCGGTGCACTGGTGGACCCGTATGGCGGCACGCGTGACATCGAACAACGCGTGTTGCGTCATGTCGGCCCCGCCTTCGTCGAAGACCCCCTGCGCGTGCTGCGCGCGGCCCGCTTCATGGCGCGGTTCGCACCGCTGGGCTTTACCGTGGCTCCGGAAACCATGGACCTGATGCGCCAGATCGCCGCCAGCGGCGAACTGGATGCCCTGGTGCCCGAACGGGTCTGGCAGGAACTGCGGCGCGCCCTCACCTGCGCTCAGCCGTCGGCCTTCCTGCGCACCCTGCATGAGGCCAACGCGCTGGGTGCAGTGCTGCCGGAACTGGAAGCCCTGTATGGCGTGCCGCAGCGCGCGGAGTTCCACCCCGAAGTGGATACGGGTGTACACCAGGAAATGGTCAGCGACATGGCCGCGCAATTGGCACCGGGCGACGATCTGGTCGGCTTCGCCGCGCTCACCCACGACCTGGGCAAGGGGCTCACCCCCGAAGCGGAGTGGCCACGCCACCTGATGCACGAGCAGCGGGGTCTGGAGCCGCTGCAGGCGCTCTGCGAACGACTGAAAGTGCCGCTGGAACACCGCCAACTGGCTGAAGCGGTGTGCCGCGACCACCTCAACGTGCACCGCATCGACGAGCTGCGCGACGCCACGATTCTGGAACTGCTGGGCCGTTTCGACGCGTTCCGCCGACCCGAACGCGTCGCCCGCATCGCACTGTGCTGCGAAGCCGACAAGCGCGGCCGGCTTGGCTTTGAGGACAGCGACTACCCGCAGGGCGAAACGCTCAAGCGCGTGCATGCTGCTGCGCTGGCGGTGCAGACGCGCGACCTCGACCTGACTCATCTGAAAGGGCCGGCCATTGGCGACGCGCTGAAGCGCGCCCGCGTGCAGGCCATCAAAGCCGCGCGTCAGAAGTCGTAGCGCAGCCCGATGTTGCCTTCGATCACCTTGCGCTCCTTCTGTGCGTCACTTTCCAGATCGCGGGTGTAGTCGGCCACGGCAAACGCACTGACGTTGGCGTTGAAGCGCGCCACCACGCCCAGCCCGATCTCCAGCGCGCGCGAATCCTGATCGTTGCGGATCACGTCGCCACCAAAGTCGATGCGATCCTGGCCATCCAGTACCTGCCAGTAATTGAGTTTGAAGTAAGGCTGCCAACCGTAGCCTGCAATGTCATAGTCTCCAGACAAGCGCACGCCCAGTCGCCCGGTCCACGCGTTGTCACTTGAGAAACGCAGGGGTGACACCCGGTCCTGTGCATCGTCCAGCGAGCTGCGCTGCCAGATCACCTGCGCCTGCGGCTCCAACCACCAGGCGGATTCGCCGAACTGCAGCATCGGCTTTCCCACTTCAAGCGATGCGGTGGTGCCATCACCTTCAAAATCAATGCCCAATCCGCGTGACGACGTGGCGTCGCCATCGTAACGGCTCTGCATCACCACCACGTCCAGGTAACCGCCCGCACTGCCGACACTCGTCCAGTATGCGCCCAGATGCTTGTCATCCAGACGCGTGCGGCCAACGGCAACATTCTCCCAACCGATGGCAAGGCCAGTGACGTTGCCCTGGGCACGGGTGCGACCGACGAACAGCCCGAACTGATCGCGATGGCTGTCATCGGCATTGGCATACAGATCCAGTCCTGCCTGGATTCCCACCAGATCGCCATCGAAACCGGGGTGTGCGTCGCCTTTCCAATGCTGCTGATGACTTTGGCCAACCAGTCGCGCCCACGTGGCGCGGATCCCGCCCTGCCCAGCCAGAATGCGCTGTTCACCGTGCCGCTCATGGAACGTACCCAGGCTGGCCGTACCCATCTCGCGCAGCAGCGGCGGCAACACGGAATAGAGCCCGGTTTCCAGGCGGTAGAGGGGAATGATGTCACCCTCAGCTGGGCGCGCACCCGGGGTGGGCGGTGCGGCCAACGGTCCAGGCAGGGCGGCTGCAATGGTCGGCACCGGCGGGGGCGGCTCTTCGGCAGCGGGAGGCACGTCCGGTGGTGCTGCCGGTTCCGGGGGCGGTGCCGGTTCGGCGGCCAGCGGGTCTGGATTCTCGGGTAGGTCTGGTGACGGGGGTGGGGCCAGGTCCGGCGGCGGCGTACCCAGCGCGTCCGGTGCGGGGGGTGCCGGCGTCACCGAGCCCAGACCGAGCGGCGGGGCCGCTGCGGCGGCGGCCCCTCCGTTGACCAGCGTCGAACGCAGGTACCAGTTCTCGCCGCTGCCTGCGCTCACGCCCCCTTTGAACAGGAAATACTCGAATGCGCCGGCCGCAACCGGGTTGTACAGCGCAAAGGCATTGGCCGTGGTACTGCCACCGTTCAACGCCTGCACCACCATAATGCCGTCCGCCGTGGTGGCTGCACCCGCCCCGCCCACGTTGAGGATGCCAATGCCGGTCGTGCCGCTGGCCACGCCGTTGCTGATCACCAGCCGGTCCGAGGCTGAACTGTCGTCGCCCAGTACGGTCTGCAGGTACAACGCGCCGCCATTGCCGACGTAGTTCCCCGCTATCGTAAAGCGGTCTCCGGTGCTGCTTCCGCCGTTGCTCAGGTCGATCCGGCCTGCGCTGGCAACATTGACGGGCAATGCGGCGTTGAACGCCTCAATGCCGTTGCTGCCACCGCCCCCGTAAAGGACGCTGGTGGCATCCACGTCCAGGCGGCCGGATCCTGTGCCGGTATCGCCCAGCTTCAATGTCCCGTCGAACGTCATCTGGCTGTCGTTGGTCAGCGCCACCGACTCCCATCCGGAGAACCGCGCCACGCCGTTCGTCTTTACGTTATTCATCACCAGCGTGTCGGTGCCCAGCCCGGCATCGAAACCGGGCAGCGCGCCCAGATGCGACACATTGAGGCTGGTGAGCGTCGCGATGTCGTCGCCCTCGCCAAAGTCGACGAGACCGTGCACAACACCGCCACCGTCCCAGTCCAGACGGTCATTGCCGAAACTCAGCCGGATTTCTCCGCGCACGGTGCCACCGGTGATGGTGACCTTGTCGTCCCCGCCGCTCACACTGATGTTGCCGCCGATGTAACCGTCGGACAGCACGATCGTGTCGTTGCCGAACCCGGTGACCAGATTCCCATCAATGGTTCCACCGGACATCAGGAAGGTATTGTCTTCCAGCTTCATGTTGACGCGACCGATCCGTCCTGCGGTCATCTCAGCGTAATCACCGTCATCGAAGGCGCCGACGATACGTCCGCCGGTCATCCGGAACGTATCCAGTCCGTCGCCCTGCAGCAGCGCACCGATGGTGCCGCCCGTCATCACGAAACTGTCGATGCCAGCCCCCTGCTGCACCGTGCCGGCGATGGTGCCACCGCTGACGCTGAGCGCGTCCTGCCCATCGCCCTGATCGAGGCTGGTCATGGTGCCGTCGCGTATGGTGGCCACGTCGTCGCCGCCGCCCTGCAGTACTGCACCGGTGATGGTGCCGCCCAGCATCTCCAGCTGGTCAGCCCCGGCCCCGGTGATGATGGCTCCGGTGGTACCGCTGATCGTGCCGCGGTTGACCACGCGGGTGGCCTGGTTGGACACGATCGCAATGCCCGCAGCGGTGCTGATGGTGCCGTCGTTGGTGATCACATGTCCGCCACCGCCGTCGAACAGCACCGCGCCGCCGGTGGGCACCGCCAGCTGTGCGCCGGACTGCACGTTCAGGGTGATCGTGGCCGACCCCACCACGCTCACCACGGGAGTGGTCTGCGGGTTGGGCGCACCGGGGGTGCAGGTGACGGTCTGGCCGGCGGTGGGGGCGCTGTTGTTGTCGCAGCCTGCCCAGACCGGCGCGCTGGCGGCGATCAAGGCGGCACTGCAGACCATTCGAAGGGCGTGGCCGGTACTGATGGCCAACGGGTGCCGCTGCAACGCGATCCTGGAGCACATAACCCGATCCTTGTTCCATAGGTGGGAATACGGCTGACGCGCGGTGCCGCAGTAAAACTACGCAGCACTGGTGCGTACTTTTACTGGCGTTGTGTGATGGACTGGTGGAGGAACTGTGAGGCTCGGGGCGCTAAATCTTCACGTAGATGCGACGGTGGTCCAGCCACGCCACCACGCCCCACCAGAACAGAACGAAGCCGGAAGCGCACAGCAGCGAGGCCAGGCTGGGATGCGCCGGCATCAGGCCGACCAGCCCGCCATTGCAGGCCGCCCACGCGCCGCTGGCGATCATCACCAGCGCCATCACGCTCGAGCCGAGGTAGGCCGCAATCGCATTCACACCAAAACGCCGGCCCAGTGCCGGCCAGCCCTGCCGGTCCACCAGTTGATGCGCCAGCAACAAGCCGGCAACCGAGAGCCCGCCAGTGACCAGTACGTAGGTGGGCGTCCACAGGTTCTTGTTCAAGGGCAGCCCGCCAGGAACACATGCGGCAACCACGCCCAGCACCAAGCAGCCCGCCCCCATCGCTGCCAGTGGGCCCAGCCTTCCCGCACGCAGCCAGCGGCCGGCGATCAGCCCCAGCAACGTGGTCGCCAATGCACCCAGCGTGCTGAGCAGGCCTTCGGGGTCGTGGCCCAGCCCGGTGACCGGGTTGTACTTGTACAGGTAGGGCGCAAACAGCGCGGTGTCCAGTCGGCTGACCGGGTTGCGCCACGGTTCCAGCGTGTCGGCGGCCAGCAATATGGCCGCATATCCCAGCAGCAGCGCCGTCAGCACCGCCCACTGCGCGCGCGGCCGCAGGTAGATGGCCAGCAGCCCCACCCCACCCACGCACAATGCGATCCGTTGCAGCACACCCCATGGCCGGTACGCCGGCAGCGCGAACAGCCACCACGCCAGCACATGCAGCAGCAGCCCCGCCACCAGAATGCGCAACGCACGCTTCAACAGCGCAGCGCGCAGCACAGGGCGAACCGATACGTCCTGCGCACGCGGCTCCACGCTGAAGGCCAGCGAGACCCCGGCAATGAACAGGAACAGCGGGAAGATCAGGTCGGTTGGGGTAAAGCCATGCCAGTCGGCATGCAGCAGGGGCGCATACACGTGCGCCCAATCGCCGGGATTGTTGACCAGCAGCATCGCCGCCACGGTCAAGCCGCGCAGGGCATCAATCGAGCCCATGCGCGAGGTGGCGGGGGCGTTCATGCGTCCTCGCGCTGGCCGGCAATCCAGGTCGTGCGCACCTGCAGCGCGTCATCCAGCAGCACCAGATCCGCCTGGTAGCCTTCGGCAATTTCGCCCAGGCGGTCATCCAGGTTGAGGAACTGCGCCGGATAACGTGCGGCCATGCGCGCGGCTTCTTCCAGCGGCAGGCCGAGCTGCTGCACGGCATTGCGCACCGCAGTGGCCATGTCCAGCGCGGAGCCCGCCAGCGAGCCGGCCGCATTGCGCACCACCCCGTCCACCGCGGTGATCACCTCACCGTAGAGTTCATAGCTGGGGTCGTCCGCACCCACCGGCGGCATCGCGTCGGTGACCAGCATCACCTTGCCGCGCGGCTTGGCCGCCAGCGCCACGCGCAGGCTGGCCGGATGCACGTGCACGCCGTCGGCAATGATGCCAACCCAGCTGTCGCGGTCTTCCAGCGCCGCGCCCACCGCGCCCGGCTCACGTCCGGTGAGCGGCGACATCGCGTTGTACAGGTGGGTGAAGCCGCGGATGCCGGCGTCCAGCCCCGCCCTCGCCTCTTCATAAGTAGCTGCGGTGTGTCCGGCCGCGACAATCACGCCGCGCTCAACCAGCGCACGGATGCTTTCCAGCGGCACCCGCTCCGGGGCCAGGGTCAGCAAGGTCACACCGTTGTCCAGCGACGCCGCCATTGCGATCTCATCTGCGTCAGGCGCCCGGAACTTGTCCGGGTTGTGCGTGCCTTTGCGCGCCGGGGCAATATACGGCCCCTCCAGATGGATGCCGAGCACACCCGGCACCTTGGTCTCGATGGCTTCGCGGGTCGCGGCAATCGCCGTGCGCATCACCTCGACGTCGTCGCTGATCAGCGTCGGCAGCAGACCCGTCGTGCCAAAGCGCCGGTGCGCGGCCGCCAGCGTACGCAGGCTTTCCACATCGGGCGTGTTGTTGAACAGCACGCCACCGCCACCGTTGACCTGCGCGTCGATGAAACCCGGCAGCAGCCAGCCACCGCCCAGATCGACCTGTTCGTCTGCGCTGCCCAGCTGCGGCGCGGCGTCACTGACCAGTGCGGTGATCACACCGTCTTCGATCACCACAGCCAGGTCATCGCGGAACTCATCGCCAGCCAGAATGCGGGCATTGCGCAGTACGGTTTTCATCAAACGGTTTCCGTAACCTTGTTCAGATGCGGCGGCAGATCTGGATTATGCCCGCGCCGCAGCGCCAACGCGTTGATCGCGCGGTAGAAGCTCTGCACCACCAGCAGCGGCGCACACGCCGGGTGCGGGGCCTGCGGCTGGGCCAGGTCGCCATCGGGCGCGGCCAGCCACACCTGCGCGTTGCGATTGGCAAACTCGGCCGCCACCGCGCGGGTGCCGGCACCGGTTTCATCGGGCTGGGCAAAGGCCAACACCGGGAAGCCCGGGCCCACCAGCGCCATCGGGCCGTGCTTGACCTCGGCCGAACTGTACGCCTCGGCGTGCAGGCCGCAGGTTTCCTTGAACTTCAGTGCCGCTTCCTGGGCGGCACCCAGGCCCAGCCCACGGCTGATCACGAACAGGTTATGTGCCGGAACCAGACCTTCGGTCAGCGCGCTCCAGTCGCTGCTCCAAGCCTCGCGCAGGGCGGCCGGCAGCGCATCCAGCGCGGCAACCAGCGCCTTGTCATCGCTCCAGTACGCCACCAGCTGCAGGATCGCCGACAGCGAAGCCAGGTAACTCTTGGTCGCAGCCACGCTGCGTTCGGCACCCGCACCCAGCGGAATCACGGTTTCAGCCAGCTGCGCCAGCGGCGAGTCTTCCACGTTCACCAGCGCCACCACACGCGCACCAGCGGCACGCGCCGCTTCAGCGTTGCGCAGCAGGTCCGGGCTTTTGCCCGACTGCGAGATCACGATGTACAGCGCACCACGCAGCTGCAGCGGCGCTTCGTACACCGAGCCCACCGACGGCGATGCCGAAGCAGTCACCAGCCCCAGCCGGGTTTCCAGCAGGTACTTGGCATAGGTGGCCGCGTGGTCGGAACTGCCGCGTGCACAGGTCACCACGAACGGCGGCGGGGCCGCGCGCAGGCTGGCGGCCAGGGTCTGTACCGCCTGCTGGTTGCGCGCGAACTGCGCGGCGATCACGTCGGCCGCTTCAGCGGCTTCGCGGAACATCAGGGTGTCGTGGGGAGCAGGCAGTGACATGCAGGTCTCAGGGAATATCGGGCGTGGGAGGCCGTGCGCCGGCCGGGCGCATCGGGGCAGTGGAACCGCGCACCACCAGTTGCGGCACGAAGCCCTGGTTGTGCAGCGGCGAAGCATTTTCGTCGTAAGCGTCACTGCGCAGCTGCGCGATCAGCAGACGCGCCGCGTGGCGGGCGATGTCTTCGGTGGCCTGTTTGGCGGTGGTCAGCGGCGGCCACGACTGGCGCGAGAACGGGCTGTCCTCGAATCCGGCAATGGAGAGGTCATATGGCACGTTCATGCCGGCCGACTTGGCCGCCGCCAGCACGCCGGCGGCGATTTCGTCATTGGAGCCGAAGATTGCGGTGGGCGGCTCGCGCAGCGCCAACAGCCGGCGCGCACCACGGAAGCCATCGTCGAAGGTGTAGTCGCCCGGCACCACCAGGTGCTTGTCCACGGTCATGCCGTAGTCCTTCAGTGCCGCCTCGTAGCCCGCGTAGCGCTCGCCCGAGGAGCGGTGCGAGGTGCCGCCCCACAGGAAACCGATGCGCTGGTGGCCGAGCTGGATCAGGTGTTCGGTGATTTCATAGGCGGCTTCACGGTCGTCCACGAACACGCAGGCTCCGTCGGCCGGGTCTTCGGTAGCGGCGATGATGCGCACCAGCTTGATCCCACGCGCAGTGAGCGCGGCAACCAGGTCGCGGCGCTCGGACATCGGCGCGGTCAGCACCAGCCCGGCCAGCCGCGAACGCTGCACCCAGTCAGCCAGTTCTTCGGCCAGCATCGGTGAACTGGAATCACACGGGTGGATCTGCAGGCCGAAGCCGGTTTCGCGGCACGCCGCCAACACCCCGTTCTGCACCCCGATGATGTGGTACGGGTTCGGGTTGTCGTAGACCAGCCCCACCACCAGGGTGGTGCCAGTGCGCAGATTGCGCGCGGCCGGATCCGGTTCGTAGTCCAGCTCGGCAATGGCACGCAGCACGCGCGCACGCGTGGCCTGCATCACCGAGGGTTCATTGTTGATGACCCGGGATACCGTCTTCAACGACACTTTGGCCCGTTCGGCGACATCCTTGATGGTCGCTCTGCGCATTGGGGTTTCCTGCGGGTTCCGTGGAGCGTCCATGATCGCCGATCAGGCCGCGTCGCGGGGCAGGCCAATCCGATAGCCGCGCAGCGAATAGAACAGGATGTACAGGTAGCAGGGCACCATCAGCCCGGCGAACACCCATTGGAAGTCGAAGTGCTGCTTCAGCACCGCGAACGCCTGCGGAATGATCGCGCCTCCGGCGATGGCCATCACCAGCAGCGCCGAGCCGGTCTCGGTGAAGCGCCCGAGCCCACGGATCGCCAGCGGGAAGATCGCCGGCCACATCATCGCGTTGGCAAAGCCCAGTGCGGCCACGAAGCCCACCGACACATAGCCGTGGGTGAACAGCGCGCCAATGCAGAACAGCACGCCCAGCGTGGCGGAAATGCTCAGGTACTTCGACTGCGAGACCAGGTGCGGAATCACCAGCAGGCCGACAATGTAACCGGCCAGCATCGCCGCCAGGGTGATCGAGGTGAACAGCTTGGTCTGGTCCAGCGGCAGGTCGAAACCATGCCCGTAGGTGCCGATCGCATCACCGGCCATCACCTCTACGCCGACGTAGACGAACAGGCACATTACGCCCAGCCACAGGTGCGGGAACTGGAAGATGCTGGTGCGCTCACGCGTGCCCGGTGCCGCCGGCGGGGTGGCATTGGCTTCAGAGGTCTTCAGTTCCGGCAGCGGCGAAAACAGCACCGCCACCGCCAGCACCACCAGCAGCCCGGCCATGCCCATGTACGGGGCCTGGATCTTGCTGGCAAAGCCGTCCAGCAGGGTGGCGCGGGTGGCGGCGTCGGCCGCGGCGACCTGGTCGGCCAGATCGCCGATGCCGTGCAGCACCAGCGAGCCGATCAGCAGCGGAGCCAGAATGCCGGCGATCTTGTTGCAGATGCCCATCAGCGCGATGCGGCGCGCGGCGGTTTCAATCGGGCCGAGAATGCTGATGTACGGGTTCACCGCGGTCTGCAGCAGGGCGAGGCCACTGCCGATGACGAACAGCCCGCTGAGCGCGCCCGGGTACCAGCGCTGCTGTGCGTAGTGCGCGAACAGCACCGCGCCGACCGCCATCACCAGCAGGCTCAGGCTCAATCCCTTCTTCATGCCGGTTCGCTTGAGGATCCACGCGGCCGGCAGGGCCAGGAAGAAGTAGGACAGGTAAAACACCATCAACACCAGGAACGCGCCCACCTCGTCCAGCTCGAAGGCCAGCTTGACGAAGGTGATCAGCGGCCCGTTGAGCCAGGTGAAGAAGCCGATCAGGAAGAACAACACCCCGATGATGAGGATCGAGGTGGTAACGCTCGAACGCGCGGAAGCGGCAGGCACGGCAGACATCGGAAGGGCTCCTGCATCGACGGTGCGCGAAGGCGGCGTCGGAAGAGTGGCTGGGAACAACGTTGTCACATTTATTCGACGGGGCACCCAGGTTTGTCAACAAGCGCCGCAACACGCCACACATGTAATCGATTTCACAAGGGCTCGGGCGTTGCACTGCACAATCGAAAGTGAGAGGTTATCGTTGACATCGTTGTCAGAACGATTACAGACTCCGCCTCAATCGCCGGGTTTGTTACCTGGTCGTTACGAACCCTCAAGGGAGCCCGTGTGACCGCAGCCGCCCCAGCCGTACCGGCCAGTGCCGCCGCCCCTGCCCCGGTGCCGTTCCTGGCCGCCGACGTGGGCGGCACCCATGTGCGCGTGGCCCGCGTGCAGGCCAGCACCGACCCGGCCCATCCGGTGCAGGTGCTGGAGTACCGCAAGTTCCGCAACGCCGAGTACCCCGGCCTGAGTGCCATCCTCGATACCTTCCTGGCCGACGGCCCGCGCCCCGCGCACTGCGTGGTGGCCACCGCCGGCGTGGCGCGCGAGGACGGCACCGTGATCACCGCCAACGTGCCGTGGCCGCTGTCGGCTCGCCGCATCGAGCAGGACGTTGGCCTGGACCACGTATTCATCGTCAACGACTTCGAGGCCGTGGCCTACGCCGCCGCCCAGGTCGATGCCAGCGGCGTGCTGCAGTTGACCGGCCCGGCCACCGCCCCGCGCGGCCCGACCCTGGTGGTCGGCCCCGGCACCGGCCTGGGTGCGGCGGTGTGGATCCCCACCGCGCACGGCCCGGTGGTGTTGGCCACCGAAGCCGGCCAGCCGACCCTGGCGGTCAGTACCGAACTGGAAATGGCGATCGTGCGGCAGATGCAGCGCGAGCACGCGCATGTGTCGGTTGAGCACGCGCTGTCCGGACCCGGGCTGATGAATCTGTATCGCGCTCTGTGCGCGTTGAACGACCAGACCTCCACCCTGGCCAGCCCGGATGCGATCACCGCCGCCGCCATGGCCAATACCGATGCAATGGCGCGCGAAAGCCTGCAGGTGTTCTGCGGGTTGCTCGGCAGCACCATTGGCGACATGGCCCTGCAGTACGGCGCGTCCGGCGGCGTCTACCTGGCCGGCGGCATCCTGCCGCAGATCCGCGAATTCCTGTTGAACAGCACCTTCGTTGCCCGGTACCTCAACAAAGGACCGATGCGCGAGGCGCTGGAACGCATTCCCGTGAAGGTGGTCGAGCACGGGCAACTGGGCGTCATCGGCGCCGCCAGCTGGTACCTCGGCCGCAGCAACGCCTGAGCGCGCCTTACGGCGCACGGGACCTGCAACACGCTCCACGCAATGCCTGTTCGAACCACCACCACAGCTGCACACCGCACGCCGTCGCTGGCGCACATAGATTGATGAGGAGAGACATCATGAACCACCGCAAGAGCCTGCTTTCGGCAGCCATCTTCAGCTGTATCGCATTCAGCGCGCACGCGCAGGACGCCGCCCAGACCAGCCCGACCGACCTGGACACCATCCAGGTGACCGGTATCCGCGGCTCGATGGAAAAGTCGCTGGACACCAAGCGTGAGGCCAATGCCCGCCTGGAAGTGGTCACCGCCGAAGACGTGGGCAAGCTGCCCGCGCACAATGTGGCCGATACCCTGCAGCGCCTGCCCGGCGTGAACATCAGCTCGGCCAGCGCCGACGAAGGCGGCTTCGACGAAGCCGACCGCGTCAGCCTGCGCGGCACCAGCCCCAGCCTGACCCAGACCCTGATCAACGGCCACACCGTCGGCTCGGCCGACTGGTTCGTGCTCAGCCAGGGCAACAACGTGGGCCGCAGCGTCAGCTACTCGCTGCTGCCGTCCGAGCTGGTCAGCTCGGTGGAAGTGAACAAGTCCTCGCAGGCCAAGCTGCAGGACGGTGGCACCACCGGTACCGTCAACATCATCACCCGCACCCCGCTGCAGTTCTCCAAGCAGTTCAGCGCTGAGGCCTCGGTGGGTGCGGTGCGTTCGGACCAGGCTGAATCGACCGACCCGCAGTACTCGGCGCTGTTCAACTACAAGAACGACGAAGGCAACTTCGGCGTACTGCTGCAGGCGTTCTACCAGAAGCGCGAACTGCGCCGTGAAGCGCAGGAAATTCCGGGCGGCTTCACCAAGATCGCCGCGACCGATCCGGTGGCCGCCACCAATCCGGACCTGATCGGCGTCAGCGTGCCTGGCCTGCTGGGTTCGACCCTGTTCGAGCAGACCCGCGAGCGCAAGGGCGGCCTGCTGACCATCCAGTTCAAGCCGACCGATGCGCTTAACCTGTCGTTGAGCGGCTTCACCTCCGAGCTGGAAGCCAACAACTACAACCGCAACTTCATGCTGTGGGGCGGCAACTTCGCCAAGTCGCAGGCACCGAACCCGGGCTACACCGTGGTGGACGGCGTGCTGACCAACGCGACCTACGCCGGCGTGCCGGGCACCAACTACGGTGTCTACGACATGATCTACCGCGAAGCCACCGCCAAGACCAGCTACGTCACCTTTGATGCCGACTGGCAGATCAACGACACCCTGGATGCCAAGTTCCAGGCCGGTACCACCAAGGGCACCGGCGAGACCCCGCGCCAGTTCATCGCTGAAGTCACCCTGGGCCAGGGCGGCGGTGCCAGCTGGGCCACCCACGGTGCGGGTTCGCCTGTGGACTGGAACATCGGCGGCGACATCAGCCCGAACGGCGTGACCAGCTTCGGCACCTGGGGCAACCAGCTGGTGAAGGCCGAGGACAAGGAAGACTGGGCCACCCTGGACTTCAGCCAGTACTTCAGCGCCGGCACCCTGAGCTCCATCGATTTCGGCGTGCGCTTCGCCGACCACGAACGCGAAGCACTGTCGCCGGAAGGTGCCACCCCGGGCGACATCTGGGCCGCACTGGAAGGCAGCGCCACCGGCAACTACCCGAGCGGCTTCGCCGGCGATGTGGGCGGCACCTTCCCGCGCAACATCTGGTACTACACCCCGGATGCGCTGAAGACCGCCATCATCAACAACTCCACCTGGCTGGCCGGCAATGACGGCCCGACCGGTCGTCACAACTACGGTGCCGAGTGGAAGGTGAAGGAAAAGAACTTTGCCGGCTATGTGCAGGCCAACTTCAGCGGCGACTGGTGGGCCGGTAACGTGGGCCTGCGCTATGTGAACATCAAGCAGGATATCAACAGCTACAACGCCGTGGCCAACGCCGCCGACGCTGATGTGAGCAGCCTGTTCGGCATGTGGGAGCGCACCGCGTTCGAAAACAAGCACGACCGCGTACTGCCTAGCGCCAACATCAAGTTCGACCTGGACGATGACCTGGTCCTGCGCGTAGCTGCTTCGCAGACCCAGACCCTGCCGGACTACTCGGCACTGGGCGCATCCTCGTGGGGTTCGGACCTGAACCGCACCGGCGGCGGCGGCAACCCGAACCTGAAGCCCACCCTGTCGACCAACCTGGACGCCAACCTGGAGTGGTACTTCATGCCGCGCGGCCTGCTGTCGGTCGGTGCGTACCACATGGACATGAAGGACTACATTGCCTTCGACGTGGTCAAGCGCCAGCTGTACAGCGAGCTGACCAACCAGCTGGAAACGTATGACATCTCCACCCCGATCAATGCCGACGGCAAGGTCACCGGTGTGGAAGTGGCCTACGAACAGCCGATTGGCGACTACTTCGGCTTCAACGCCAACTACACCTATGCTGACGGCAACACCGACCACACCTGGTCGGACGGAACCCACAACCTGCTCGGCACCTCGAAGAACACCTACAACGTGGGCGCGTACTTCGAAAACGAGCGCTTCGGCGCACGCGTCAGCTACACCCACCGTTCGTCGTTCCTGATCAGCCTGTCCGGTACCAACCCGTACTACCAGGATGATTTCGGCACGCTGTCGGCGTCGCTGAACTTCAAGGCCACCGACTGGCTGAGCATCAGCCTGGACGGCCTGAACCTCAACAACCCGACCTACAAGTACTACCAGAGTGCGGCGATTCCGACCTCGTTCTACTCCAACGGCCGCCAGTACTACCTGAACTTCCGCTTCAAGTACTGATCGCCGCATAACCCGCTGCACCCCGAAAACGGGCCCGGACCTCCGGGCCCGTTTTCACAGGTAAGATCAAAACCGCACCAAAAGGAATGACCCGATGCACACCCGCACCCGTCGTACCTCGCTGTCGCTGCTGTCGTTCGCACTGGCACTCTCTCTCGCCCCGCTGGCTCACGCCACCGACGCCCAGGCCCCGGAAGGCCCGCGCGCCCTGCCCGGCTCACTGCCGCTGCTGCCGGCACCGGCGCACCTGGAGAAACTGGCGGGAGCGGGCTACACCGTCACTGCTGCCACCCCGTTGCACGCCCAAGGCGACGCCGCGCAGCGCGTGGCCGGCCTGTTCGCCACGCAGCTGAAGAACAGCGGCGGCCCTGCGTTGACCGTATCGTCGGCGCGCGGCAAGGACGGCATCCGCCTGGTGCTGGACACCACCCTCAAGACCGGTACGGAGGGCTACCAGCTGCGCAGCGATGCGCGCGGAGTCACCGTGCAGGCCGCCACCGAAGCCGGCCTGTTCTACGGCGCGGCCACCCTTTCGCAGCTGCTCACCAGCGGCACCAGCGGCCAGCTGCCCGCGCTGAAGATCGACGACGCACCTCGCTTCAGCTGGCGCGGCCTGATGCTGGATTCGGCCCGCCATTTCCAGAGCCTGGACGAGATCAAGCGCGTGCTCGACGCAATGGCCGAGCAGAAGCTCAACACCTTCCACTGGCATCTGACCGATGACCAGGGCTGGCGCATGGAGATCAAGCGCTACCCGAAGCTGACCGAAGTGGGCAGCTGCCGTCTGCCGGCCGGGGATGGCGGCCGCGACCCGGCCACCGGCACAGAGCGCCCGTACTGCGGTTTCTACACGCAGGACCAGATCCGCGAAGTCATTGCTTACGCAGCGGCCCGCCACATCCAGGTGATCCCGGAGATCGACGTACCGGGCCACGCCACCGCAGCGATTGCGGCGTACCCGGAGCTGGGCACGATTGACACGCCGCTGAAGCCGATCAGCGAATGGGGCGTGTTCCCGAACCTGTTCAACACGGAAGAAAGCACGTTCCAGTTCCTGGAGAACGTGCTGGAGGAAGTGATTGAACTGTTCCCGGCCAAGTACGTCCACGTGGGTGGCGACGAGGCAGTGAAGGACCAGTGGGAAGCCTCTGCGCGCGTGCAGGCGCGGATGAAGGAAGTGGGTGCGGGCAACGAGAATGAAATGCAGGCCCACCTGATCAAGCGGCTGGAAAAGTACCTGGAACAGCACGACCGTCGTTTGATCGGCTGGGACGAGATTCTGGAAGGCGGCCTGCCGCCGGAAGCAACGGTGATGTCGTGGCGCGGCACCGAGGGCGGCCTGAAGGCGGCCAGCGAGGGGCATGACGTGATCATGTCGCCGGTGACCGACATGTACATGGACTACCTGCAGACGAACTCGGAGAACGAACCGCCGGGTCGCCCGCTGAGCACGCCGCTGGGCCGGGTGTACGGTTTCGAGCCGGTGCCGGACGCGCTGGCGCGCGACAAGCAGCAGCACATCCTCGGCCTGCAGGCGAACATGTTCACCGAGCACACGCGCAGCTATGCGCGCCTGCAGCACAACCTGCTCCCGCGCCTTGCAGCGGTGGCGGAAACCGGCTGGTCGCCGCGCGAGCGCCGCGACTTCGCCGACTTCCTGGCCCGCCTGCCGACCCAGCTGCAGCGCTGGCAGGCGATGGGCATTGCGTACGCACAGACGCCGTTCGAGGTGGAAGCGGATGTCACCGACGACCGCAAGGCAGGCACGGCGACGTTGGCATTGCGCACGCCGCTGAACTACGAGATCCGTTACAGCGTGGACGGCAGCCCGGTGACAGCGCAGTCGCCGCGCTACACGGCTCCGCTGACCCAGCCGCTGCCGGTCGGCGTGCAGGCAGCCACCTTCTTCGACGGCAAGGCGCTGGCGAAGGCGGCGAGCCGCTTCGACATCACGGCCAGCTCGCTGCTGACCCGAAATGACGAGCATCTGGACCTCTGCCCGGCCGAGGGCAAGCTGCTGCTGCGACTGGAAGATGATGGTCCGGCGAACGGCCCGCGCGCGGTGTTCAACGTGAACATATTCAACCCGTGCTGGTACTGGCAGAACGCGAATGTGGACGGCATCGGCAAGGTGCGGGTGCGTGCAGGCAACATTCCGTACTACTTCCAGCTGGCCCACGACGAGCCGCAGCGCCGGTTCGAGAAGGCACGCAGCGCACATGGCGAGATGGACATCCTGAGCGGCCAGTGCGATGGCAAGCCGCTGGCAACGGTGCCGCTGCCGGCCAAGCCCGATGCGGACGGCTTCATCACGCTGGAAGCCGCCCTGCCGCGTTCGCTGAACGGCACACAGAACCTGTGCGTCCGCTTCACCGGCGACACCCGCCCGACGATGTGGGTCTTGGACGAGCTCACCTTGCTGCCGCGCTGATCGCGCCGCTAACAACCCGCCGCCCACGCCCTCCCGGCTGGGCGGCCATGGGAACAACGATGTGCCGGCACCCTGGACGCCATGGGGCTGCTTGCGCTTTGGTGGGATCGGTCGACAGACGATCGCCGTGAATTGGTCAACGTCCTTTAACGCATGGACCCCCAACCGAAATCGCGTCTCTCCGGGCCCAAATGTCGCCTCCGGCCCGTTCACGCGCCACCGCCACCCACCCAACGATCCGCTTCACAACACACGCCCCAAATCGGAACCACCCATCTTCTGGTGTCATCCACGACACCTCGCTACGCATTCAACTCTTCCGCAAATCGCCACGCGCCAATTACGTCGCACGATTTGCGCATCCAGCACACAGCCGCGACGATGCGTAGGAATTATCTGATGTGCACCGCCCCTCATCTGCTGCAGTGTTGTCCCCGGAGCGTAGAAACTCCTAAGAGTTAGCAGTTGATGCCCTGCGTGGGAGATGTCGTGTCCTACGTCGGGAGGGTGGCTAATAAAACACCCCCGTAAGGGGGGAATACGCCCGCCGGCTTTTGCTGACTCTACGGTTTCTAACCTCCCGACCCCTCGTCGCCCTGACGGGGGTCGCATCTCACAGGAGGCATGCCATGCAGACACACTGGCCAGACACACCCGCGAACGATGACGTCGCACCTGCGCGACCTGAAGCCACCACTGGTGCCGGCGAATCATCGCCAAATACCTGCGTACGCCACGTTGAAATCCTGCTCATGCGCATAGGTTTCTGTAGCGACGCGCCATGCGCGTCGGCATGAAGCCAGCATCGTTCGCAATGCCCGCGTGTGCGGGGCACCGCGTACGTAAACGAGAACAACCATGAACAACAACATCCCCCGGCGCAGTGCCCGGGCAGGTCGCCCGTGCGCGTTTAGATCGCGCCTATCCGTCAACGGTCATGCGTTACCGTGCCGATTACCGTTATCGGCGGTCGTCTGTCGACCGACCCTACCGATTTTCAGGCATTTCGTGCGCGTCGTTTACACCGCCCGAGGCGTGCGCTCCCCAACGGTACATCGCAGAGATTCCCATGAACACTTCGCCACATCCGCGCGCAAAACGCCACAACCCAAAGACCTCACCCCGTAGCGAACAGCTTCCACCGCTACACCCCGGCGACATCCTCACCGAAGACTTCATGCGTCCACTGAAGCTCTCCGGTCGCGCCCTCGCCTGCGCCATTGGCGTCTCCCACTCCCGCATCGCCACCATCGCCTCACGCAAGGCCGCCATCACCGCGGACACCGCGATCCGTCTTGGCCAGTACTTCGACACTTCGCCGTGGTTCTGGATGAACCTGCAGGTCAGGTTTGATCTTGAAACCGCGCAGGTACCGGCAGGCCGCATCGTGCCGCACAGCTGCGAGGAGGTGCGCACATGGTGATCAAGCGCTTTCGTCATATTCTTCCCGGCTACACGCGCCCCGCAACCACGCGGCCACGCCCGCCGCTTCCCCCGGTGCCGCGCAGCCTACGCTCCGCGCTGAAGAACCACCCAGATCACATCGAGCGCCTGCAGATGGCCCTGCATGGAGTGAGCGTGGCACCCACCACGCGCCTGCCGCGCATCGAAATGGCGGTATGGGCGATTGAGGATCGCCTGTCGCGATTTCTGGCCGAAGCCAAACAGGAGTTGGATTCCGCCCGCTGCAGCGGCGATGCCGAGCGTTTCGCACGCGCGGAGGAGGTCGAAGCATTGATGACACACCTGTGTCGCAAGAACACATGGATGGGCGACGAAGTCTTCGCCGCCTGGTTCCGCAGCCTGTAGAGACGCGCCATGCGCGTCTGGCGGCACCATGCCCATTGACGACCGGATCGCACTCAACTGACCGCCTCCAACGCGCCATGCTCCGGTAGGGTCGGTCGATAGACGACCGCCGATAACGGTGATCCGCGCGGTAACGCATGACCTTGAACGTAGAAGCGCGCCTGCGTTCGATGGTCATGCGTTTTAGCAGCGATGACTGGTAGCAGCGGTCGTCTATCGACCGACCCTACCGCACCTTCCGCATGGATCACGTGTCATTAACGCGCCCTGGGCGCAGCATCGGCGTGCGGGGGCGCGCGCAATAGTAAGCGGGGACTTGATATGCCAACCACTTTCGAAGGACTGGACATCCAGCCGGCTTACCAACCGTCAGAGGACACAACCGTCGGCGAGCTGCAAGATCGCGAGATCAGCCGAAGGTTTTCACAGATGCTTGTAGAGCAGCTCATAGAAAGGTGGCAGACGGGTGATTGCATTGCACTGAAGGTTGAAACGACTCGCCGCATCATTCGCGTTACAGGTGCCGTTCGATCCCAAGCCCTGTATGACCAGATCCACGAGGTCATCAATCCCATCAATCAAGCCCAGGCGGGAGCTGTCGACAGTTCGGGAGTCAAGATCGATTCCGCACTGGCGCCCCGAGCGCGCTGAACGCGTAATGGTAGCGTCGGTCGACAGACGACGGCCGACATCAATCGTGCGCACGGTAACGCATGACCTCCAACGTAGAAGCGCCTCTGCGTTCGATGGTCATGCGTTATGGCAGTGATGATTGTTGTCGGCGGTCGTCTGTCGACCGACCCTACCCGACCTCACAGTACAAGTGGTGCGGGAATTCCGCGCGCCTCCAATCGGCGTGCGATTACCCCTTCAACCGCACCAGCAGATCCCGCAACGGGGTAAATCGGATCGCCATTCCAGCAATCACCCCAAGCGTATTAGCCACCGCGTCCGCCGGATCCGCACTGCGATTATCCGTCAACGCCCCCTGCGCAAACTCAACTCCAATTCCCATCAACACCAACCCGACCGCAGCCAACCACAACGCCGCACGCGTGCGATAGATCTGCACAGCAGACCCTGCCAGCAGGAAGTACGCCAGGAAATGCTCCACCTTGTCGCTGTTCTTCGGCAGGTCCGGCAGCGGCGGCGGTGGAATCAGGCAGACCACGATCACGCTGATCACCGCCAGCCACCACACCCCCAGCCAGAACCGCGGCCGCCGCAGCGGCTTCAACATCCCTGTCATGGTCATCTCACAGTCGCCAGGTCAGATCGCCGAGCAGGAACGAGGCATCCATGCTCACGTCACGCTGGAAACCCATCACCTGGAAGCGCTCGCCCATCTCGGTGGGCAGAGTCAGCTTTTTCACCTGATCGCGCAGACGCAGCTTGCCGACCTCATCGGTACGCTCTTCAGCCAGCGCCAGCAGCCGGTCAAGCCCGTTGCCGAGCAGGAAGCTGGACTGGGTGCAGTAACCGGCCAGCTCGAACCCTGCACCGGTGCCGGCCTCGGCCAAGGCGGTGAAATCCACCGAGGCGGTGATGTCCTGCAGGCCCGGCCACTTGTAGACGTCGTTGTGCACATGGTGGCGATAGAACGCACGCACCGTGCCGTCGTCGCGCTCGGGCTGGTAATACTCGTGGCGCGGGTAGCCGTAATCGACAAACAGCATGGCCCCGCGCTTCAGACCACCCGCCACCGCCTGGATCCAGTACGGCAGCTGCGGCAGCAATTCGGAACGGTAGCCATCGGCAAACGGCTGGCCGAGGTAACGCTCGACATGGCGCACGGCGGCGCTGAGCAGCGCATCGGCCGGCTGCGCGCCACGCATGAAGGCCCCTTCGGCATCCAGTTCCACGGTTTCCTCGTGGACCATGCCATCCTTGGCCAGGAAGCGCGGCGTGGGCAGGGCGTCAATCACTTCATTGGCGAACACCATGCCGTCCCAGTCGTCATCGAACGGACGGTCCAGCCATTCCACCAGTGCGAACACCGGCGGAATCAGCGCCTTCTCCAGCCGCTCGCGCTGGCGTTCACGCAGGTCGGCGCTGGGCTCCAGAATGGCGTAGCGCTCGGGCAGCGCATCCAGCTCCAGCAGGCGCTTGAGCATGATCTCGGCAAATGCACCGCTGCCGCCGCCCAGTTCCAGGAAGCGCGCCTGCGGGCCCAGCTGCTGCATCACCGGGGCCACAGCATTGGCCAGCGTGGCGGTGAACAGAGGGCCCATTTCCGGGGCGGTGGTGAAGTCGCCGGCCGGGCCGAACTTGCTGGCACCGGCGCTGTAATAGCCCCAGCCCGGCGCGTACAGACTCAGTTCCATGAAGCGCGAAAACGGCATCACCCCGCCATTGGCAAGGATTTCAGCGCGCAGCGCTTCGCTGAGCTGGTCGCTGTGGGCCAGTGCGTCGGAGTCGGGAAGAGGCAGGGAAGAATGCATGGCGCGGTCGATTGCGGTGACAATGCACAGCATAGCCGAGCAGGGAGACCCCCGATGACCGAAAGCGCACCCGTGGTGCTGATCACCGGCAGCGCGCGCCGGATTGGCGCGGCCATTGCCCGCCAGTTCCATGCCTGCGGCTGGTCGGTGGTGCTGCATGCCAATACCTCAACCGCCGAACTGCAGCAGGCCGCGTTCGACCTGGACATGGTGCGGCCGGGCAGCGTGCTGGCGCTGCAGGCCGACCTGCGCGACACCGCCGCCCTGCCCGACCTGGTGGAACAGGCGGTGGGCCAGTTCGGGCGGCTGGACGCGCTGGTGAACAATGCCTCCAACTTCTACCCCACCCTGCTGGGCCAGATCACCGCCGAGCACTGGGACGACCTGTTCGCAGTGAACGCCCGCGCGCCGCTGCTGCTGGCCCAGGCGGCCGCGCCGCACCTGCGCCGCCAGCAGGGCTGCATCGTCAACCTGACCGACCTGCACGGCACCGACCCGATGCGCGACCACGCGGTGTACAGCGCGGCCAAGGCGGCGCTGGAGATGATCACCCGCTCATTGGCGCTGGAGCTGGCCCCCAAGGTGCGGGTGAACGCGGTGGCCCCGGGCGCGATTCTGTGGCCGGAACAGGGCAAGGATGATTTCGCTCGCCAGGCACTGTTGGCGCGCACGCCGTTGGGGCGGATCGGCACGGTGGAGGAGATCGCCGAGGCGGTGTACTGGCTGGCCAGTGATGCGCCGTTTGTGACCGGGCATACGTTGCGGGTGGATGGGGGGCGGCAGCTGTCGTAAGCCCGGTATCGACCAACGGTCGATACCTACCGAGGCATGCCACATTCAACGGGTTCCGGGCGCGGCATCCGCCGGTAGGTCACGACCGTTGGTCGTGACCGCCGTCCGCCGGCACCAACTCCACCACCTCAAACACCTCATCCCACTGCGCATGCGCCCGCCACAGCGCCGCCAAGGTCAACCCACTCACCGGATCCACAAATTCCGGCGCGATATCCGCCAACGGCTTGATCACAAACGCATGCTTCAGCTCGGGGCGCGGAATGCGCAGGTGTCCCGGGCCTTCCACGATCAGGTCCCCGTAGAACACCACGTCGATGTCCAGGGTGCGATCCGAGAAGCGCGGCCCGCTGCGGTCGCGCCCATGGGCATCCTCCAGCGCGTGAAGCCACGTATCCAGTGCCTCGAGCGGGACGTCGGTCTCGATCGCCACGGCGTTGTTCAGGAAGGCGGGGCCGTCAAAGCCCACCGCCGCCGTACGGTAGGCCGGCGAGACCTTGATCGCGCCAAACCGCGCGCGCAGGGCCTCCACCGCGGCGTGAAGATACTGTTGCGGCTGCAGGTTGCTGCCCAGGCTCAGAAGCACAGTGGTCATGGTGTTCAGCGTACGTGGGGCGAATCCACATGGTGCCGTCACGGCCACCGCATAGAATCGGGGTGCACATCATAGAGGGTTGTCATGACCTATTGCGTCGGCATCGAGGTGGACGAGGGCTTGGTCTTCGCCGCCGATACCCGGACCAACGCCTCCCTGGACGATGTCCGCGTGCACCGCAAGCTGCACGAGTTCGAGTTTCCGGGCCAGGCCGTGTTCGTACTCATGGCGGCGGGCAACCTCGCCACCACCCAGCTGCTGGTGTCGCGGCTGCGCCGCGATGCCGAGGAACAGCGTCCTGAAAGCCTTGTCGGCTACCGCTACCTGTTCGAGGTGGCCGAATACGTGGGCCGGGTGCTGGTGGACAGCCAGGTCAAGAGCAACACCCCCGAGCACGGCCACGACGGGGTGAATACCCAGGCCACGCTGATCCTGGGCGGCCAGGTCGGCAACGAGCGACCGGGCCTGTACATGATCTACCCGCTGGGCAACGCCATTGCCGCGTCGCCGGAAACCCCGTTCCTGCAGATCGGCGAGTCCAAGTACGGCAAGCCGATCCTGGACCGCATCATCCGTTCGCACACGCGCCTGGACGATGCGGCGCGCACGGCGGTGGTGTCGCTGGATTCCACCGTGCGCTCCAATCTTTCGGTGGGCCTGCCGTTCGACCTGGTGCTGCTGCGCGCCGGCGACCTGCACATCACCCAGCGCATGCGCCTGGCCGCCGACAGCCCGTTGTACGCGGATATTCACGGCAACTGGTCGCGGCGGCTGGAGCAGGCGGTGGCGGCGTTGCCAAGGTTTCCGTGGGAATCAGGCGATCACGACCAACGGTCGTGATCTACCGGACCACAGATTCACGCGATCATCGGGTAGCTCACGACCGTTGGTCGTGAGTGGTTACCCCAACGCCTCAGCCACCGAACGGAATACCTGCTGCATCTCCAGCGGCTTGCGCAGCACATGAACAGGAATTCCTGCGGGGAAGCGCCCCCGCCGTACCGGCACGTCCTCGCTTTCCAACACCAGCACCGGGCCGTGATAACCCAACGCGGCCATTTCGCGCAGTAGCGAACTGGCCGACAGCAGTTTGGAACCGGCATCGGCAATCACCAGCGCCGGCATGGCCTCCTGCTGCATCCAGCGCAACGCCGCCGCGCCATCGCACGCCAACTGCAGGTGGTAGCCTTGGCTGGACAGTGCATTGCCCAGCAGCGACAGCCGCGTGGCTTCGCCGTCCACCACCAGAATGGACTGGCCGCTGCCGGGTGCCACCGGCGCTTCGGCGACCGGAGCGTCGGCAGGCACTTCATACGCCGGCAGCAACAGATCGAAACGGGTGCCCTCGCCCGGCGCGCTCTGCACCTGGATCCTGCCCTGCGCACCTTCAATGATGCGCTTGCACGACATCAGCCCCAGTCCGGTGCCGTTGGGCTTGGTGGTGAAGAACGGATTGAACAGGTTCGACAGCACTTCCTGGCTCATGCCAGTGCCCTGGTCTGACACCGCGATGCGCAGCCACGAGAGGCCTTGAGCATCGCTGTCGGCCTGCGCCAGCAGGGTCAGCTTCCCGCCATCCGGCATCGCTTGAATGGCGTTCAAGGCCAGGTTCAACAGCACCTGCTGCAGCTCGGTGTAATTGGCATGCACGGTGAGATCCGGGTCGGCCACTTCCAGCTCCAGCTCAACCTCCGGCGGCAGATTGCTGCGCAACAGCAACGCCACCGCTTCGAACAGCATGGCCATCCGGATCGGCTCGCTGGGCGTGCGTGACCCACGCACAAACGACAGCATGGACTCGGCCATCTCGTGCCCGCGCCGCCCGCACTCGGCGATCACGTCGGCCAAGTGTCGCAACTGCGGATCGTCGGTACGGGCCTTGAGCAGGTCCGGCATGATCAGCAGCGGCTGCAGAATGTTGCGCAGGTCGTGGCTGAGGCCGGCGGCCAGCAGCGACAGGCTTTCCAGCCGCTGCGCGCGCATCAGCTCGGCCTCCACCCGGGCGCGGTCCAGCGCCCCGCGCGCATCGCGTACCGCTCGTGCCACCGCCGACGGCAGGCGCGCCGGCTGGTGCTTGATGATGTAGTCGTTGGCCCCCTCGCGTAGCGCGGCCACCGCCGGCTCTTCACCCAGGGTGCCGGAGACGAAGATGAACGGCATGTCCGGATGGCTGTCGCGGACGATGCGCAGCGCGTCCAAGCCCGAAAAGCCCGGCAGGCTGAGGTCCGAGAGGACGATATCCGGGGTGCTGCGCGCCAGCGCTTCGCGCAGCTCGGCCGCGCTTTCCGCGCGCTCGAAACTGGCATCCAGACCAGCGGCCAGAATCTGCCCGCTCAGCAGTTCCGCGTCGCCGGGGGAATCTTCCACCAGCAGGATGCGCAGGTGCCCCAGAACCGGGCCGTTACGAGGCATGGAGGCTCCTCTTCCTGCCGTCGGGGCCTTGCCCTGTATTGAGACCGTCACTGAACCACAGCGCCATAACCCCTCGTCAGTGTGCCCGCATCCCCTGCCTTCCACCCCTGTGGAAAGCGAAGCGGTGAATATACTCCACACCAACGTGAATGGGACTCCATTCAGGACAAATTAAGAAAAGAAAAAGGCGCGCCGGGTGGCGCGCCTTGGTTTCAATGGAGGAAACCGGTGGTCAGTTGAATATCGGCAGCGCGATGTCGGCGCTCACTTCTGGGTCTTCTTGTTCTTCGGAAGTGCACGCGCCGCCTTTGGCGTAGGTGCCCTTCCGATCGTGAAGCCTGTACCCACGCCGATCGTGCCCTCTCCCGTGCCACCAGGGCGGCCTCCAACGTAAATAAGGCCTCCCGCGCCGTGAGCTTCACCAAGATCCCCACCCACGAGTCCGGCGAAATCGTCTTCGCGCGTACGCGGCGACTTGTTCATTTCACACCTCCTGTTTGCAAGCAACGCTGAAACAAGCCCCCGCCGTCGCATGGTAGATTTCGCCCCCTTATGTAGGCGTCAACGCGCGGAAGTTCCGAGCGGCACCGCCACACTCACATGAGTGACTGTCTGCCTACGGCTTGCGAACCCCGCTGATGTCGACACTCTTTACTCCGGTGATCGCCTTCCCTTCCCCTGCCAACCCAACCACGGACCTGAAGCCATCGGATGATCGCGCTCCTGAAGCCAACCGCAGCCGGGCAAGCCCGGCTCTACGCTTGGCGGGTCCTTACTAGAAAAGGGCGCGCCCGCAGGCGCGCCCTTTCTATCGAATCGCTACAGCGTTGGATCAGCGCTTGGCCGCCGCCGCCGACACCTTCAGCATGCTGGCATCAACACTCTTCACGCCCTTGATGCCCTTGGCGGTGGTGATCGCCTTGTCGTGCTCGGCCTTGGTGGCCACGTTACCCTTCAAGGTAACAACGCCGTTCACTGTTTCAACTTCCACTTTGGTGCCCGGCACGTTGCTGCTGGTCATCATGTCTGCCTTCACCTTGGTGGTGATCCAGCTGTCAGACACCGGCTCGTTGGAATCGTGGGTATCAGCATGGGTCATGGCGCTGTGGTCCATGGCCTTGTCACCCGTCTTCGGCGGGTCCTTGGCCATCACCGCAGTGCTGGCGAACACCATACCGAGGGCGAGCGAAGCGGCAAGCAGATTGCGGGTCTTGTTGGTCATGCGGATGTCTCCCGTGTTTGTGATTCCACTATGGGAGGTCATGCGTGGAAGCCACGTCGGTTTGGAATAACGCTGCCGTGAATCGTAGGAATTGATTCAGAACGGTTCATATTTCCGCACCGCACCAACCGGGTTTACGATGGCGGCGACATTCTCAGGGTTAGTCCGATGAACACGGCAACGCAGGTGGGTTTGATTGGCTATGGGCTGGCTGGAAGCGTTTTCCATGCGCCGTTGCTGCAGCACACACCCGGTTTGGCCTTGCACAGCATCGTGAGTTCGCAGCGCGACACGCTGATGCGGCGATTCACCGACGTGCACATTCATGCGGATGTTGAGCCGTTGCTTGCCGACCCGGCGGTCGATGCCGTGGTGATCGCCACGCCGAATGCGCAGCATGCGCCGTTGGCAATTGCGGCGCTGCGTGCAGGCAAGCATGTGCTGGTGGACAAGCCATTTGCATTGAGCGTGGCCGAAGCCGAGGCCGTGATCGCGGCGGCACGCGAAGCGGATCGTGTGGTGACGGTGTTCCAGAACCGGCGTTTCGATGCGGACTTTCTAACCCTACAGCGGTTGATCGCCGATGGAACGCTGGGCGGGATTTCAGAATGCCATTCGCACTTTGATCGCTTCCGCCCACAGGTACGCGAGCGCTGGCGCGAAAGTGATGTACCGGGTGCGGGTTTGTGGATGGACCTGGGGCCGCATCTGCTTGATCAGATGCTGGTGCTGTTTGGTTGGCCGCAGGCGATTACCGCCGATATTGTTTCGCAGCGCGAGGGGGCTTTGAGTAACGACTACTTCCATGCGGTGCTGCATTACCCGAGGATGCGCGCGATCGTGCATGCGGGGTCTTTGGTGAGTGCATCTGCACCGCGCTTTGCGGTGCATGGCACGCGCGGCAGCTACCTCAAGGAAGGGCTGGATGTGCAGGAGGAGCAGCTGCGTGCCGGGGTTGCGCCGGGTGCGCCGGGGTATGGGGTGGACCCGGTGCATGGGGTTGTGGTGCGGCAGGATGCGGAGGGGCGTGTCAGCCGGAGTACGGTGGATAGTGAGGTGGGGGATTACCGGCGTTTGTATGCGGCGTTTGCGTCTGCGGTGCGTTGTGAGGGGGAGGCCACGGTGAGTGCGGCGCAGGCGATGCAGGTGATGCGGTTGTTGGAGGCGGGGGTTTGCAGTTCGGCCGACGGGCGGCGGGTGGATTTTTAGGCGACACGCCTTGCGTGTCGCCGTGCATCCGGATGCGCGGGTCAGTCGGTTTTCATCTGGTGGCCGCCGAACTGGTTGCGCAGGGCGGACAGCATGCGGTCGCTGTAGGAATTGCCTTCGCGTGAACGCAGGCGCTCGAGCAGCGAGAGCGTGATCACCGGAGCGGACACATCGAGGTCGATGGCCTCGGCGACGGTCCAGCGGCCTTCGCCGGAATCGGGAACGTAAGGCGCAATGCCGTCCAGCTGCGGGTTCTTTTCCAGCGCTTCCACGCTCAGGTCGAGCAGCCAGGAACGCACCACGCTGCCGTGCTGCCAGGTGCGTGCCACTTCGGCCAGATCCAGATTGAACTCGGCCTTGCGCTGCATCAGCGCGAAGCCTTCGGCATACGCCTGCATCATGCCGTACTCGATGCCGTTGTGAATCATCTTGCAGTAATGCCCTGCCCCGCTCGGGCCCACATGCGACCAACCGCGATCGGCCGCCGGGGCCAGGGTGCGGAAGATGTCGCCGATGCGCTCGACCGTGGCTTTGTCACCGCCGATCATCAGGCTGTAACCCTCCTGCAGGCCCCACACGCCACCGCTGGTGCCGCAGTCCAGGTAGGTGATGTCGTCCTGCAGCAGCTGTGCGGAGCGGCGGACGCTGTCCTTGTAGTACGAGTTGCCGCCGTCGATGACCACGTCGCCCTCTGACAGGTGCGGAGCCAGCGCGGCCAGGGTCTGGTCGACCACCTCACCGGCCGGCACCATCAGCCACACCACGCGCGGCACCGGCAGTTTGGCCAGCGCGTCGGCCAGCGAGGCACTGACCTCGAAGCCGCGTGCGGCGGCGGCGTTGCGCGCCGCCTCGCCCGGGTCCACACCGATCACGCGGTGGCCGCCGCGGTGCAGGCGCTCGGCCATGTTGGCGCCCATGCGCCCCAGTCCAATCATTGCAATGTCCATCAATCACCTATGCTCGGGTTGCGAATGCGATGCCGACCCCGCCGCGCACTGGCGCAGGCGGGCGTCGATCCAACGGCGGTACAGCGTGGTATGCAGATTGTGCAGCCCCAGCTCGAAGGCGAATGGCGTCCGCGGATTGCGGTCGAGCAGGCGCACCACGTGGTAGCCCACAGGACGTATACCGCGTGGGTGCACATAAATCAGGAACCCCTGATAGAACGGATCGTCCAGCAAGGCGTCCAGTTCAGCAAGCACTGGCTGCTGGGCGGCCGGCAGCGCCCGCCTCAGCCCCGCGTCGCGCTCGAACAGCAGCCGCTCGAAGCGGCGGGCGCTGTGGCCGGGAAGCTGCGCGGCCAGCTCCCAGATGCGCCGGTTGATGCGGTCGTAATGGGCGAAGCCACCGTGCTCGCGCAGCGCCTGCGCGGCGGCGGCGCTGACATCGACGATCACGAAGTTCTCAGCCTGGTTGTTGATGTCGTCCAGGTAGGTCTTGTCGAATACATGCTCGATGAAGCCCGGTGCGCCGACGAAGGCCTGGCGGCCGCGCTGCGAGGTGCGCACCGCCTTGCCGTCGGCGAGGAACGTGCCGGCGTGATGCCCGAGCAGGATGCTGTCGGTGTCGTGCAGGCTCAGGAAGGTGCCGATGGACAGCTCGCGGGGGCTGAACTCCGCATCAAAGGCGGCGTCGCCGTACAACTCGCGCTGGGTGGCCAGTTGGGCCACCTGTCGCCCTACCCCGCATTCGCTGCGTACGTTGCCGTTGTAGAAGGCGTCCAGCGCAGTGCTGTTTCTTCCTGCCGGCTGGTAGCCGCGCCCGAAGCTTCGAAAGCCCTTCCAGCCTTGCGCACGACTACCGCCGATACCGAAGCCGATCCATCCCAGCTGCAGCGCGGAGAAGCGATAGCCGGGGTTGTCCTGCAGTTTTGTGGCAGCGCGGTGCGTCGCCTTGCCCAGTTCAAAAGCATAGGCGCACACCGTGGCCGGATCATCGAACAGCGTCTGCAGGAAGGCCTGCCGTTGCGGCGCATTCCACTGCTGCGGCAACTGCACCCGCAGGTCGCCGGCAGCGCGCGCCTCGTCCAGGCCAGCGCGCTCGCAGACTGCGCCGCCGTGCACCTCGGGTGTCGAAGTGGAGGTGGATCCTATCTGCCAGCCCAGCTCATGCAGCAATGCTTCGGTGCAGTCGGCTGCCGAGGCTGCGGGCACCATAGTGCCCAGCGCCACGGTGACGAGCAGCCGACGCAGACGTTGCACGGCGATGCGCGACCGTTCAGGCCTGCGGCGCAGGAACGTCAGTGGTGGGGGTGGCCTCCGGGACCGGCTCTGGCGGGGTCGGTACCGCCGCGGGGGCCGGAGGGGCCGGCGGCGTGGCCGGAATGGCGTCTGACGGCACCTCAGCGGGTGTGGGCGGCGGCGGCGTGCCGGCAGCGGCCGCCGGCAGGTACTGCTGCAGGCGCGCGAAGAAGCGGCGATAGAAGTCCGCATCCTGCACGGTGCTGCTGGCCACTTTCACTAGCGAATCGTCATTGCTGCCGAACGGCAGCGACACCGAACCCAAGGCCCCGACACCGACACTGGCCGAGGTGGGGCTCTTTTTCAGCGCATAGCGGTCCTGCACCGCGCTGATGAACACCAGCGCCTCGTCACCGCGCGGCGCGCAGGAAATGCGCAGTACCAGTTGTTCGTGCTCGTCATCGCGCGGCTGGAAGTTCTTGTTGGCTTCAACAGCATCGCTGCCGTAGCGGGCAATCGCGTAGCCCTGGCTGAGCAGGGTGCGGCGCGCGGCTTCGCACGCCGTCGCCGGCGAACCGGGTACGGTGCGCGAATAGGTATCGCCAGAGTCGAACGATTCGCGCAGCAGCGTGCTGTCGGCGGCGCGTCCGCCGCAGGCGCTGAGTGACACGGCCAGCAGGCCGGCCGGAAGTGCGTGGGACAGCCGCATGGGCGCTCCTGCAATAACGGGATCGTCCCAGCTTAGTGAGCCAGGCGTATGCGCAGGGTCTAAATAGCAAAGGGCCGGCGCATGGCCGGCCCTTCGTTATCGGTTGGTTCACCCCCGGTCACGACCAACGGTCGTGACCTACCGGCTGGTAGCGCACGACCGTTGGTCGTGCGTGATCCGTGATCAATCGGCCCAGCGGCCTGCGGCGGTGGACTGCGGCAGCACCTGCGCCGACAGCGGACGGTCCTCGGCCAGCAGGTTCACCGCATCGGCCAGAATCGAGGCCGATTCACGCAGCAGCGGGTCCGGGCGTTTTTCAGCGGCCTTTTCACGGGCGGCGTCCTTCACGATGTCGCGCTCGTTGCCGGTCAGGCCGTCGTCATTACTGTCGTCGGCCAGCGGGTCCAGGTCCAGGCCCAGTTCCTTGCGGATGGCCTGGCGGTCCTTGCGCTGCTTTTCCTGGCGCTCACGCTCGGCACGACGCTCGCCTTCATTGAGCGAGATGTACTTCTTCGCGGCTTCGGTGCGGAACTGCTGCACGTCCTCGTTCCACCACTGGAATTCCTTGTCGGCGGCAATACGCGCGGCATGGCGGGTTTCCAGCTTGGGCAGCAGCGGGCCGAAGTTGCCGTACTGGGTGTGCGGCACGGCGGCGATGCGGGTCCACGGCAGGGCGTTGTCGTAGGTGCTTTCGCCGTACTCGGTGGCGTCCACGCTGGCCGGGAAGGCCAGGTCGGGGACCACGCCCTTGTGCTGGGTGCTGCTGCCGCTGACGCGGAAGAACTGGGCGATGGTCAGCTTCACCTGGCCGAAGCGCTGGGTCTCACCGCTGGGCCAACGGTCCAGATCGACGATGTTCTGCACGGTGCCCTTGCCGAAGGTGGTTTCACCAATGACCAGGCCACGGCCGTAGTCCTGGATGGCACCGGCGAAGATTTCCGAGGCCGAGGCCGAGCCACGGTTGATCAGCACCGCCAGCGGACCGTCCCACGCGACCGCTTCGCTGCGGTCGTTGTTGACGGTGACGCGGCCGCCGGATTCACGCACCTGCACCACCGGGCCCTGCTCGATGAACAGGCCGGTGAGTTCAATGGCTTCGTCCAGCGAACCACCGCCGTTGTTGCGCAGGTCCAGCACCACACCGTCGAGCTTGTCGTTCTTGAAGCCAGCCAGCAGCTTGGCCACGTCGCGGGTGGCCGAGGCGTAGTCGGTGGCGTTGCGGCGGCGGCCTTCGAAGTCCTGGTAGAAGGTGGGCAGCTTGATCACGCCGACCTTGCGCTCCGGTTCGCCTTCCTTGCCGGGAATGGTGAGGGTTTCGCCCTTGGCGGCCTGTTCGGCCAGACGCACCTTCTGGCGGGTCAGCACCAGCATGTGGTGCTTGCCGTCGACACCTTCCTCGGCCGGGATGAACTCCAGGCGCACCTGGGTGTCCTTCTTGCCGCGGATCTTGGCGACCACGTCGTCAATGCGCCAGCCGATCACGTCTTCGACCGGGCCAGACTTGCCCTGGCCCACGCCGACGATGCGGTCACCGGGCTTGAGCGTGCCGTTCACCGCAGCCGGACCACCGGCGATGATCTCGCGGATCACCACCATGTCGTCCTGGCGCTGCAGCTGCGCGCCGATGCCTTCCAGCGACAGCGACATCGCCTGGTTGAAGTTCTCGGCGGTACGCGGGGTGAAGTAATCGGTGTGCGGATCGACCGCGCTGGTGTAGGCGTTGAGGAAGAACTGGAAGACGTCTTCGCCCTTCAGTTCATTGACCGACTTTTCCAGCGTGGCGTAACGCTTGTCCAGCGTCTTGCGGATGTCGGCCGGCTGCTTGCCGGCCAGCTTCAGACGCAGCCAGTCGTTCTTGACCGACTTGCGCCACAGGTCGTCCAGTTCGGCGGTGCTGGCCGCCCACGGCACGTCCTTGCGGTCGTAATCGAAGCGCTCGTCACTGCTGAAGTCGAAATCCTGCTTGAGCAGCTTGCGCGCGTAGCCGACACGCTCGCCCACGCGCTGCTTGTACACCGCGAACACCTGGAAGGCCGGTTCGAGCTCGCCGCCACGGATGGCATTGGCGATGTTGGCCTCGAACGGGGCGAACTTGGCGATGTCGGCCTGGGTGAAGAACTGCTTGCTGCCGTCCAGCGACTCCAGGTAGCGCTTGAACACGTCCTTGGAGGTGGCGGCATCCAGCGCGCGCGGCCGGTAGGCGTAGCGGCTGTCCGAAAGCAGGCCATACACCAGCTTGGAGGTGGTGGCCTGGTCGGCGGTGGCGGCCGAGGGCAGCGCCGGCGAATCGGCATAGGCGGCCAGGGCCAGCGGCGCGGTCAGCGCCAGGGCCATCAGGAATGCGGGAACTTTAAGTTTCATCAACTTGCTCATGGCACCTTGCCAAGGGGGAGACTGCGTGCAGATCAGACAACACGACAGTGCCGAAAGTTGCGGCGGATTTCCAGCCTAAACCGAGGTCCGTATCGATTTGTGAACGGCGATGCGCCGTATCGACCAACGGTCGATACCTGCCGGGTAGCCGCCGACCGTTGGTCGGCGGTAGCTTCAGGCGACGCCTGCCCCTTTTGCCTGAACGTCGGCGTGGTACGAGGAGCGCACCATCGGGCCGGAGGCCACGTGGCTGAAGCCCAGCTCGTAGCCGTACTCCTCCAGCGCCTTGTATTCCTCGGGGGTCCAGTAGCGCAGCACCGGGTGGTGGTGGGCGGTCGGCTGCAGGTACTGGCCGATGGTGATCATGTCCACATCGTGGGCACGCAGGTCACGCATGGTGGCGCGCACCTGGTCCATGTCCTCGCCCAGGCCCAGCATGATGCCGGACTTGGTGGCGATGGCCGGGTGCTGGGCCTTGAAGTTCTTCAGCAGGGTCAGCGACCACTGGTAGTCCGCGCCCGGGCGTACGTTGCGGTACAGGTCCGGCACGGTTTCGATGTTGTGGTTGAACACGTCCGGCGGGTTGGTCGCCAGGATGTCCAGCGCGCGCTCCATGCGGCCCTTGCCACGGAAGTCCGGGGTGAGCACTTCAATGCGGGTGTTCGGCGACTTGGCGCGGATCGCGCCGATGCAGTCGGCGAAGTGCTGGGCACCGCCGTCACGCAGGTCGTCGCGGTCGACGCTGGTGACCACGACGTACTTCAGGCCCATGTCGGCCACGGTCTGGGCCAGGCTGGCCGGTTCGCCGGCGTCCGGCGGCTTGGGCCGGCCGTGGGCGACGTCGCAGAACGAGCAGCGGCGGGTGCAGACCTCGCCCAGGATCATGAAGGTGGCGGTGCCGTGGCTGAAGCACTCGTGGATGTTCGGGCAGCTGGCTTCCTCGCAGACCGTGACCAGGCGGTTTTCGCGCAGCTTGGCCTTCAGGGTCTGCACGGCATTGCCCGAGGGAATGCGCACGCGGATCCAGGAGGGCTTGCGCAGCACCGGCGCGTCGGCGAACTGCACCGGCGAGCGGCCGATCTTGTCACCGCCCAGCTGTTTGACGCCCGCCTGCAGCGGGGCGGCGGACGGCGTGTCACCCTGCACAACCTGCAGGGGAATGATGCGAGCGGTGGTTTCAGTCATGGCCTTGGTCGGCGGCGGTCAGGCCGCGTCAGTCAGATCGGGCAGTTCAGAGGTGGGCTGGAGGTCCAGGCCGAACTGGCGGGCCAGATGGCCCAGCAGTACCGGCTTCACGGCCGCCATGCCGGACGGTCCCCCCAAGTCTACCACCGAGGTCACCTGCAGCCCTTGGTAGCCACAGGGGTTGATGCGGCGGAACGGCTCCAGGTCCATGGCCACGTTGAAGGCCAGGCCGTGGAAGGTGCAGCCACGACGGACGCGGATGCCCAGTGCGGCGATCTTGGCCCCGGCCACATACACGCCGGGCGCGCCGTCCTGTCGTTCAGCGCCGATATTCCATTCGTCCAGGGTGTCGATGATGGCCTGTTCGATCCGGCAGACGTAATCGCGCACGCCAATGCCCAGCCGGCGCACCTGCAACAGCGGGTAGATCACGATCTGGCCCGGGCCGTGGTAGGTCACCTGGCCGCCGCGGTCGACGTGCAGCACCGGAATGTCGCCGGGGGCGAGCACGTGCTCTTCCTTGCCGGCCTGACCCAGGGTGAAGACCGGATCGTGCTCGACCACCCACAGCTCGTCAGCGCTGTCGTCGGTGCGCGCATCGGTGAAACGCTGCATTGCATGCCAGACCGGGGCGTAGGGCTGGCGGCCCAGGTCACGCACCACGGCCGGGCGGGCGACGCGCTGCCCGGGGGCAGCGGCTTCGAGGGAGCAGTCGCTTACAGCGTCCACTTCACTTCCGGGTGGTCGCGCAGGGCCTCGTGGGCGCTGTCGTACTGTTCGCGGCTGTCGGCCTTGAACACCAGCCGTACGGACACGTATTTGCCATTGGACGAGGTCTTCCAGCTGATGCGCTCTTTCAGCACATCGACGCCGGCGGCCTGCAGCAGGCGGGGAAGTTCATGCTCCAGCCCGATGTTGGCCGCGCCCATGGCGCTGAGCTCGAACTGACCGGGGAACTGGAAGCCGTGTTCAGGGTTGTCAGACTTGATTTCCATGGCGCGATTATGGGGACGAAAACGACGAAACCCAAGCAGGGCGGGATCATGTGCACAGCGTCGCCCAACCGGACATGAAAATCCGGCTTCATTCACAGCACAGTCCAGTGCATGCGCGGCGTTGAGGCCGCCTCACGTCTTCACTACGCTGTCTGCGCATAAAAAGAAGCCAATTCAGTCAGCGGATCAATCATGCGTTTGAAGCCTTTTGCGTTGCCGGCCGCGCTTGCCGGTGTGCTTGCCGTGGCCGCGCCTGTCGCACGGGCGGCCGAACAATGTGGTCCTGACGCCATGCGCGACCACCCGCCCCAGGTCAACTTCCGCGTCGACAACGACCTGTTCGGGGGGGCCGACCAGGACCAGGGCTACACCAACGGGGCCCAGATCACCCTGGTGTCGCCGAACCTGGTGGACTACACCGACGACCCCTGCCTGCCGCGCCTGGCGCGCTGGGTGAACCGCCATCTGGAACGGCTGGCTCCGGGCGAGTTCGAGCAGCAGAACATGATCTTCAGCTTCGG
Organism: Stenotrophomonas oahuensis; assembly: GCF_031834595.1. Classification (NCBI taxonomy): domain Bacteria; kingdom Pseudomonadati; phylum Pseudomonadota; class Gammaproteobacteria; order Lysobacterales; family Lysobacteraceae; genus Stenotrophomonas; species Stenotrophomonas oahuensis. Next base: position 930,192 of record NZ_CP115541.1, read on the forward strand.
CCAGGCGATCTACACGCCGAAGGACTTCACCCGCAAGGACCTGATCGAGGACGACCGCCCCTACGCCGGCGTGCTGGTTGGCAGCTTCGGCTATAACGCCCGGCGGGGCGACCGCCTGCAGACCACCCAGCTGACCCTGGGCGTGGTCGGACCGTGGGCGCTGGGCGAAGAGGTCCAGGACGCGGTACATGACGCGCTGGGCGACGAGAAATTCCAGGGCTGGGACAACCAGCTGCACAACGAGCCGGTAATCATGCTGACCCACGAGCGCATGCGCCGCTGGCCGGCCGATGCCAGCGAGAATCTGGGTGGCTGGGGCTGGGATGCGATCAGCCACTACGGCGGTGCCGTCGGCAACCTGGCCACCCACCTCAATGGCGGCGGCGAAGTACGCTTTGGCTGGAAACTACCGGACGACTTCGGCAGCACCCCGCTGCGCCCGGCCGGCGAAAACACCGCGCCGACCCGTGGCGGCAAGCCCAGCGGCTGGTCATTCCACCTGTTTGCCACCACCGACGCCGCCTGGGTGATCCGCGACATCACCCTGGATGGCAACACCTTCCGCAACAGCCACAGCGTGGACAAGCGTCCGTTCGTGGCCCAGGCCGGTTACGGCCTGGCGATCATGTACAACCGCTGGAAGTTCGCCCTTGCCCGCTACCACAGCACCCGCGAGTTTGATGGGCAGGAGCAGTCGCCGATCTATGGGTCGTTTACGATTTCCAGGTCGCTGTAGAGACGCGCCATGCGCGTCTTCGCGGTACCCGGACGTTCGCGGACACGCATGGCGTGTCCCTACAAAAAAGGCCCGCATCGCGGGCCTTTTTCTTACTCCGATTCCCACCACATCAGGAAGCTGTGCCACAGGCGCTTGAAGAAGCCAGCTTCTTCCACCGCAGCCACGGCCACCAGCGGAGCTTCCGCCACCACCTTGCCGTCCAGGGTCACCTTCAGCGTGCCGATCGGCTGACCCGCAGTGAACGGCGCTTCCAGGGTCTTGGGCACGTCGATGGTCGGCTTGAGATCGTTGTAGCGACCGCGCGGCACGCTCACCAGCAGCGGCTGGGCCACGCCCAGCTGCACGTTGTCGGCCTGCCCCTTCCACACCTTGTGTTCGGCCACGGCCTTGCCCGGCTCGTACATGCGGTGGGTTTCGAAGAAGCGGAAGCCCCAGTTGAGCAGGGCGAGGCTGTCATCGGCACGCTGCTTCTCCGAAGCACCGCCCAGCACGACGGCGATCAGGCGCTGGTCACCGCGCTGGGCCGAGCTCATCAGGCAGTAGCCGGCTTCCGAGGTGTGGCCGGTCTTGATGCCGTCAACGCTGGCGTCGCGCCACAGCAGCAGGTTGCGGTTGGGCTGGGTGATGCTGCCCACGGTGAATTCCTTCACCTTGTTGTAGGCATAGGTTTCCGGGTAGTCACGCACCATCGCCCGGCCCAGCAGTGCCAGGTCGTAAGCGGTGGTCTGGTGTCCCGGCGCGCTGAGGCCGTGGGCGTTGACGAAGTGCGAGTCCTTCATGCCGATCTTGGCGGCATAGCTGTTCATCAGCGACGCGAAGGCTTCTTCGCTGCCCGCCACGTGTTCGGCCAGCGCGATGGCGGCGTCGTTGCCGGACTGGATCGCCATGCCCTTTTCCATGTCTTCCAGACGCGCGGTCTGGTTGACCGGGAAGCCGCTGTAGCTGCCATCGGTGCCGGCACCGCCTTCGCGCCAGGCACGTTCGCTCATCATCACCTGGTCGTCCGGACGCACCTTGCCGTTCTTCACTTCGGCGGCGATCACGTACGAGGTCATCACCTTGGTGATGCTGGCGGGCGCGAGCTGTGCATGGATGTTCTCACCTGCCAGTACCTGGCCGGTGGCGTAGTCCATCAGGATCCAGGCCTTGGACACGCTGGGCACCGGGGCCGGCGGCGTCGCGACAGTGGCCGGTGCGGTGGCCGCCGGCGCGGGAGCGGGGACGGGCTGCGGGGTCTGGGCGGAAACCATGCCCACGACCAGCGTCGTGGCCAGGGCGGCAGCGGCAAAGCGGAATTTCATCGGACAACAAGCTCCAGGGGCGCCAAGGGGGATGACAAAGGGGTGATACGGGGCGGGCCATTGTAGGCCCATGCACTGCCGGCACGCGGTCAGGCGCGCCGGGTCTGGCCATTCATTCTTTTACGATCTGCGGTGAGCCAAAGCCCAGACCCACGATGCGGCCGGCAAGTTCCGCCGCGCTGGCATGGTCGGATGCAGGAACCCGCAGGCGCCACAGGGTGCGGCCGCCGCTGACGATGTCACTGATGCTGGCCCCGACAATGCCCGCGGTGGACAGCTGGCCCAGTGCACGCGTCGCGTTGTCACGGCTGGCGAAGCTGGCCACCTGCAGCAGCACGGTGCCCATCTGCTGGGACAGCGTGGGGTTGGCCGCAGGCGCGGTCGCCACCACGGGTGCCGGGCGTACCGGCGCAGCCGGTGGCAGCTCGCTGACACTGACCGGCCCGGTATCCAGGGAGGCCGCCTGGGTCGCCGCAGACGGGCGATTGCCGGTGGCCGGCGATGCCGCCGGCAACGCGCCAACCAGCCGGTCCATGTCGCTGGGCCGGGCCGGTGCGGGCGCTGCGGCAGTGGCAGCCTGTGCCGCGCGTTGCTCGCGGCGCGACGGTTTGGCTGCCAGCAGCGGCTCTTCCCCGGGCTGTAACGCGCGCACTTCGACGTTGCCGGTACCGCGCTGGGTGATGCCCAGGCGCACGGCGGCGGCGTAGCTGAGGTCGATTACCCGGCCGTCATGGAACGGGCCACGGTCATTCACCCGCACCACCACCGACTCGCCATTGTCCAGGTTGGTGACCCGGGCAAAGCTGGGCAGCGGCAGGGTTTTGTGCGCGGCGGTGAAGGCGTACATGTCGTACACCTCCCGGTTGGAGGTCAGGCGGCCGTGGAATTTCGAGCCGTAGTACGAGGCGGTGCCCTTCTCGGCATAGCCCTTGGTCTTGTCCATCACCTGGTACTGCTTGCCGAGCACCACGTAGGGCGACTTGTTGCCCACCGCCGAGCGCGGCAGATCGACCACGTCCGGCTCGGGAATGCAGGCCACGTCCGGCACGTACGTGGGGGTGCTGTCATTGACGCCGGGCTTGTACAGGCCGCCGGCACGGTAGTTGCCGCGCGTGTTGGGATCTTCAGTGGCCGCCTGGTAGGGCGAGCCCTCTGGGCAATGGCTGGGCCGGTTGCTGCCGCCCTTGCCCTGCACCAGCGCGCCGCTGCTCTTGCCGCTGCCACCGGCGCTGGCCGGCTTTTTCGGTGCGCTGCTGCATGCGGCCAGTGCCAGTACCAGCACACCGACCATCAGTCCCCTGCACTGCGCGAAGGTGTTCATGCCGGCGGCAGCTCCTGACCGGCGATGGCCTGTGACAGCTGATACACCGCCATCGCGTACATCTTGGAAAGGTTGTAACGGGTGATCGCGTAGTAGTTCTGGAAGCCCAGCCAGTACTGCTTGCCGGTGCTCGCTTCCAGCGTGACCGGGGTGGCGGTCAGACCGGCCGGCACGCTGCCGATGGGCTGGTAGCCGCGCTGGGCCAGATCGGACAGCGTCCAGGTCGGGGTCCAGTCGGTGGGGTCGAAGGATTCGCGTCCCGGGGTCAGGGTGGCCTGCACCGCGACCGGACCGCCACGCACCCATCCACCCTTCTTGACGAAGTAGTTGGCGATCGACGAGAACACGTCGTCGTAGCTGTTGAACAGATCGCGGCGGCCATCGCCGTTGCCATCCACGGCGAAGTCCTGGTAGCTCGACGGCATGAACTGACCCATGCCCATCGCGCCGGCATAGCTACCCTTGATCGCGGTGATGTCCAGCTGTTCGTCGCGGGTGAGTGCAAACAGGCGCGACAGTTCATCGCGGAAGTACAGTTCGCGGCGCACCTCGCGCTCCAGCTTGGCCGGGTCGCCGCTGCGCGGATAGTTGAAGGCCAGCGTGTACAGCGCATCGAGCACGCGGTAGCTGCCGGTGTTGGCCCCGTAGCTGGTTTCCACGCCGATGATGGCCACGATCACTTCCGCCGGGACGCCGGTGCGTTCCTGCACGCGCATCAGCTCATCGCGGTGCTGGGCGAGGAACTTCTTCCCGCCGTCGATCCGCGCCTGGCTGATGAACATCGGCCGGTATTCGTTCCACGGCTTGACCCTCTCGGCCGGCCGCGACATCGCGTTGATGATCGGCTGGCGCACTTGTGCCTGGGCCAGGGTGGCTTCGATCTGCGCAGCGGGAATGTTGTAGCGGGCGGCGGTATCGCGCACGAAGTTGGCGCGGGCCACTTCGAACGGCACCGGGGTCAGATCCACCGGCGGCGCGGTAGCGGCCGCCGCTTCCGGCGCGGCTTCAGCCGGCCCTTTGTGCCCCACCCCCGGCTTATTGGGAGCACCCGACGCCTGTGGCGGCGGTGGCGGAGAAGACGGTTGGGTCGCGCAGGCAACCAAACCGAGCGTGAGCATGCAGGCCAGAGTGCGTCGAATCATCGCCGCAGGTTAGCAGGTCAAAGATGAAATAAAACCCCTAACACCATGAATCCCAACGAATTGCGTAGACAACCGCCAATTCATGAACCCAGCGTGTAGATCATTGCCCCGTCAGCCGGGCAAGCCCGGCTCTACGTCAGCATCCCAGGATGCAGGCAATCGCCAATCCGAACGATAGAGCCATCATGGTCCGTCTGGTGAAGAGCCCCCCTTTGTTAAGGGGGGCGCGGCAACGCCGCGGGGGATAGGAAGAATGCGCGGACGTAGTCCGGCTCACCTTACCGGCCTCCGGCCGATAAGGTGCGCCGGCTACGTCCCCATCCCCAACGGACGTAACCGGCGTACCGACCCGGTTGATACCGGCGCGACGTGCAACTCCCCAGCGCACGTCTCACCCCCTGTATCGGTTGAGTCAACTGCTATCCCGTTCGGCTCCCCTTCGCGCTTCGCTTGGCTCGATGCGCGGCTGCTGAACGGGCCGCCATTGTGCGTGCCATTTGCGACATGTCCATTGATCCGGATCAAGCGAATTCATTTTTGTGCACTTCATCGCACTTTATTGCCACTTTGTTGACGCGACATGCACCAAAAGCGACGGTTTGGAGGCGTCCAAACGGGGCCGAATGTTAATTTTGCGCAAATCACACTAAATCACAGGCCCGGAAAGGCAGTGATTTGACGCGAGGCTGTGTAACTGTCGGAAAGCCGCCAGCACTGCGTTTCCGGCTAGCTGTAGCCGCCGTGGACCGGTTGATGCGCGCGTGCGGCCATGACCAGGCCGAAGCCGGCCAGCAGCGAAACCGCCGAGGTGCCCCCGTAGCTGATCAAGGGCATGGGCACGCCCACCACCGGCAGCAGGCCGGAGATCATGCCGCCATTGACCAGCACATAGACGAAGAAGGCCAGGCCGGTGGCTCCGGCGAGCAGGCGGGAGTACGAATCACGCGACTGCGAGGCGATCCACAGGCAGCGCCCGATAACCACGAGGTACAGGGTCAGCACCACCGCGACGCCGATCCAGCCGAACTCCTCGCTGAGCACGGAGAACGCAAAATCGGTGGTCTGTTCGGGAATGAAGTTCAGGTGCGACTGTGAGCCCTGCCCCCAGCCCTTGCCATCGAGGCCGCCCGAGCCGATCGCGATCTTGCTCTGGATGATGTTCCAGCCGGCCCCGAGCGCGTCGCTCTCCGGGTCCAGGAACATCATGATGCGGTCTTTCTGATAGGGCCGCAGCAGCCATATCCAGGCCACCGGTGCCGCGGCGGCCACGCCGCCGACCGCCACGCCGACCCACCACCACGGCAGGCCGGCCAGCAGCAGCACGAAGGCACCGCTGGCAGCGATCAGCACGCCGGTACCGAAGTCCGGCTGCAGCATCACCAGGCCGGTGGGCACGCCGATGATCACCGCGCTGACCAGCACGGTGTTGAAGCGCGGCGGCAGCGGCATGCGGTGCAGGTACCAGGCCACCATCATCGGAAGGCTGACCTTGAGCAGTTCGGCCGGCTGCAGGTAGAACAGCTTCAGGTCCAGCCACTGTCGCCCGTACTTGCCGGTGCCGAGCACGAACACGGCCAACAGCGGAATCATCGAAATGGCGTAAATGAGCGGCGTGGCCGAGCGGATGCGCAGGATCGATATCCGCGAGATCGCCCACATCGCGCCCAGGCCCACCACAAAACGCGCGCCCTGAGCGAACACCAGGCCGTCGCCCCCCGCGCTCTTCAGCACGGCCAGGCCAATCAGCATCAGACTGCCCAGGGCCAGGCACAGCACCCAGTCGAGGGTGCTGACAAAGCGCACGACCATGTCGGTCGCCCAGCGCAGAAACTCTTTCATCGGCTGCGCTCCGGTGCGGGTGCGGTCGGGGTCGGTACCACCGCAGCAGGCGACGGCGCGCCGGGATCGGGCGGGGGCGGTGCAACCGGCAGCTGTGTGCCAACCATCACCGGCAGGATCTCCAGCGCGAGCGCGGCCACGTCACCGGCCTCACGCGCCGCGCTGTCGCCACCGTCAAAGGCGGTCAGGCCGATGGCGGTGGTGCCGCGCTCGCTGTCCAGCGGCTCCATGCCCTCGGGCATTTTGCCAAGCAGCCACGCGTCGAACAGCTTGCGCGCGATCGGAGCCGCCGCCGAGCCACCATAACCACCGCCTTCCACCGCGATGGCCACCGCGATCACCGGGTTCTCGGCCGGTGCGAAGCCGACGAACAGCGAACGGTGGCGCAGGTGCATGGGCAGGCTCTTGGGGTTCACGGCTGCGGTGCCGCGGCGACTGATCACCTGCGCGGTGCCGGTCTTGCCGGCAATCGTGTACGGCGCGCCCGCTGCGGCGCGTGCGCCACTGCCGCCCGGACGCATCGTGCCCATCATGCCCTCGCGCACCGCCTGCAGGTTGCTGGCAACAGGGCTGATCGGCTTGCTCTTGCCGGCGGCCATCGGCACCCAGTCGGCATCGAAACCTTCGCGCGTCTGCATCACCAGATGCGGCGTGCGCAGCTGGCCATCGGCAATGCCGCCGACGCCGTGCACCAGCTGCAGCGGGGTGACCTTCCAGTCGCCCTGGCCAATGCTCACATTGACCGTGTCACCGGGGTACCAGCGTTCTTTGCGCGATTTGGCCTTGTTCTGCGGCGACGGCAGGATGCCGCCGATCTCGCCGGTCAGGTCGATGCCGGTCGGCTCGCCAAAACCGTAGTAGCCCATGTAGTGATCGAACTTCTCGATGCCCATGTCCAGGGCAAGCTTGTAGTAATACGTGTTGACCGACTGGGTGATCGACTTGCGCAGGTCGGTCCAGCCATGTCCGCCACGGTTGGCATCACCCCAGCCACGCGAGGTGCCGGGCAGGTAAAACATGCCGGTGGAGAGAATCTTGTCTTCCGGCTTGCGCACGCCGCTGTCCAGGCCGGCCAGGCCGATCAGCGGCTTGATCGTGGAACCGGGGGCCACGCCGCCCAGCACCAGGCGGTTGAACTGGGGCCGCGAGGGGTTTTCGTTCAGGGCCTTGAAGTCGGCATGCGAGATGCCGTTGACGAACAGGTTGGGGTCGTACGACGGCAGGCTGACCATGGCCAGGATCTCGCCGGTGCGCGGATCCATCGCCACCGCCGAGCCTTCGAATTCGCCAAAGGCGGCGACCATGGCGCGCTGCAGGTCGGCATCGATGGACAGGCGCAGGTCGCTGCCGGACTGCGCGGCCACCCGCCCGATGGTGCGGATGGCGCGGCCCTGCACATTGGTTTCGACCTGCTCGTAGCCGACCTTGCCGCGCAGTTGCTGCTCGTAATAGCGCTCCAGCCCGGACTTGCCGATGTGAGTCAGCGCCGCGTTGCCTTCGCCCAGCATCTCCAGGTCTTTGTCGTCGACCCGGCCGACGTAGCCGATGATGTGGGTGAACAGGTCGCCGTACGGGTATCGACGGGTCAGGTAGGGCTCCAGCTCGACCCCGGGGTAGCGCCAGCGGTCGACCGCGAAACGGGCCATCTCTTCGTCGCTGACGCGCAGCTTCAGCGTGACCGGCAGGAAGCTGCGGCGCGCCTTGCGCGATTTGTTGAAGGTCTCGATCTCTTCCGGACTGATATCCAGGATCTTCGCCAGCCCGGCCAGGGTGGCGTCCATGTCCTTGACCTTGTCCGGGGTAATGTCGAGCCGGAACGCGGGCACGTTCTCGGCCAGCAGGCGGCCGTTGCGGTCGTAGATCATGCCGCGCCCGGGCACCACCGGCCGGGGTTTGATGCGGTTGGCTTCCGAGCGCGTGGCGTAGACGTCGTGGTCGAGCACCTGCAGCTTGAAGTACCAGCCGCCCAGGCCGAGCAGGCAGACCAGCACGCCGAGGAAGCCCAGCGCGGCGCGGCGCCGGAACTGCTCAGCTTCGGCGTGCGGGTTCTTGGCCGGACGGCGCATGTACATGTCAGCGCCCGCGACGTCCGAAGCGCACGGCGTCGAGCAGCACGAACGCCAGCGGCCACAGCGCCATGCCCAGCAACGGCGCCCACCAGTACGACCACGGCAGGGTCGGTTCGCCCACGGCGATGTGGACCACGGCGCTGACGATGCGGTCATTGAACAGCAGGCCGCCGATGGCCAGCATCTGCTGCGACATCGGGAAAAAGCGGATGCGCGCGCGGAACCGCTGCAGGATGAAGGTCAGCATCACCAGCCGCAGCGCCTGTTCGCCCAGCACGCCGCCGTACAGCAGGTCGGCAATGACGCCGCAGCTGAAGGCTACGCCGAGGCCGACGCGTTCGGGGGCTTCGATCACCCAGTACGCCAGCACCAGCGCCAGCCAGTAGGGGCGCAGCGGTTGCAGCAGTTCGGGCAGCGGCAGCAGGCCCAGCAGCAGCGCCAGGATGATGCTGACCGGCAGGACCCAGCCTTTGTCGCGCAGGCGGCTCATCGGTTGGGTTCCTGGGGTTGCCGGCCAGCTGCCGGCACTACCGGCGGTGCAGCGGCAGGCGTTACCGAAGCTGCTTCCGGAGAGGTAGGCGGCGCGACCGCAGGCGCAATCGGCGGTTCGGCGGGGCCGCCTGGCGCGTCGGTGGGGAGGCGCAGGTTCGGCGGAATTCGGATCGCAGCACCGGGCCTGAGCAACAACACATCGCGGCCGCGGTCGAGCTTGGCAGCCGGTTCCAGCGAGCCGACCAGGAAGGCGTGGGTGTCGTCAGGGCGCAGGGCGGTGATTTTGCCGACCGGGAAGCCGGCCGGGAAACGACCGCCAAGGCCCGAGGTGACGATCTCATCGCCCACTTCCACGCCGGCACTGAGCGGAATATCGCGCAGCTCCAGGCTGTCGCCCCGCCCGTATACGATCAGGCGCACACCATTGCGCGCCACGGTGACCGGCACGGCGTGGTCGGGGTCGGTCAGCAGCAGCACGGTGGCGGTACTTCCGGTGGTCGCGATCACCTGCCCCATCAGCCCGCCGGCGTCGATCACGGCCTGGCCCATGTGCACGCCGTCGCGGCTGCCAGCCGCCAGCACCAGACGCTGCTTCACCGGATCCAGGTCGATGTCCAGGATCGGAGCCAGCTGCACGTCCAGGCCGCTGCGCTCGGCCACGTTGAGCAGCTCGCGCAGCTGGGCGTTGTCCAACGCGGCGGTCTGCAGGCGGGTCAGGCGGGCATTGGCGATCAGCAGCTGATTGCGCAGCTCGCGGTTCTCGGCGACCAGCTGGCCGTGGCTGGCGGCGTTGTCCTTGACCTGGGTGCCGAGGCGGCCGGGCAGCCCGGCCAGGGCCCACACCGGCTGCACCAGCACGTTGGCCTGCGCGCGCGCGCGCGCCAGCCAGCCGGCCTGGTCGTCCAGCACGATCAAGATGATGGCCAGGGCCAGGTAGGCCAACAACCGCAGGGGGCTGCTGGCGTCTCCCTGGCGGGAGGCTACGGGAGGTCCGGCATAAGGCGGCACAGTGGGAACCGCTTATTCCGGCGCAAAGAACTCATTGCCATGCATGTCCACCAGCTCCAGCGCGCGGCCACCGCCACGTGCCACGCAGGTGAGCGGGTCGTCGGCCACCTGCACGTGCAAGCCGGTTTCCTCCGAGATCAGGCGGTCCAGGTCACGCAGCAGCGCGCCGCCACCGGTGAGCACGATGCCGCGCTCGGCGACGTCGGCGCACAGCTCCGGCGGGGTCTGCTCCAGCGCCAGCTTGACCGCGCTGACGATGCCCGACAGCGGCTCGTGCAGGGCTTCCAGCACCTCGTTGGAGTTGATCTTGATCATCTTCGGCACGCCCTCGGCGAGGTTGCGGCCGGAGATTTCCATCTCGATGACCTCGGCCTGCGGGTAGGCGCAGCCCAGCTCGACCTTGATGCGCTCGGCGGTGGCTTCACCGATCAGCATGCCGTGGTTGCGGCGCACGTAGTTGGTGATCGACTCGTCGAAGCGGTCGCCACCGATGCGGACCGAGGCCGAATAGACAATGCCGTTCAGCGAGATCACCGCGACCTCGGTGGTGCCGCCGCCGATGTCGATGACCATCGAACCGCGTGCTTCGGTCACCGGCATGCCGGCACCGATGGCCGCAGCCATGGGTTCTTCGATCAGGAACACGTCGCGGGCACCGGCCTCTTCGGCCGATTCCTTGATCGCGCGGCGCTCGACCTGGGTCGAGCCGGCCGGCACGCAGACCAGCACGCGCGGGCTCGGGCGCAGCACGCGCGACTTGTGCACCTTTTTGATGAAGTGCTTGAGCATCGCCTCGGTGTACGTGAAATCGGCGATGACGCCGTCCTTCATCGGGCGGATGGTGGTGATGTGGCCCGGGGTACGGCCCAGCATCTGCTTGGCCTCGGCACCCACCGCGGCGACCGAACGGGTGCCGCCGATGGCGCGGTCCTGGCGCACGGCCACGACCGACGGCTCGTTCAGCACGATCCCCTGCCCGCGCACGTAGATGAGGGTGTTGGCCGTGCCCAGGTCGATGGACAGGTCATTGGAGAACATGCCACGCAGTTTCTTGAACATCTGAGGAAGGAGTCCTGAGGGGTGTCGTGCCCGCCGCGGGATGGCGAAAAAATGGGCAGAAATCGAGGTGGACAAGCCTAGCAATCCGCCTGTGCGCGAGCAAGGAGAAATCTGGCTGAAAGCTTGTCTTCACGGCCATTCAGCCGATCCGGGTCACCCGGGGTTCTGGCCCTGAGGCCATTCACCCGTTAACCTTTGCGCCATTGGGTGCCGGACGGCGCCGTTTTGATGCCCGGCTGCCGGGCCCCCAGACCCCTTTCGCATAGGCTTATTCGATGTCCGCTTTGATCTGTGGTTCTCTTGCCTTCGACACCATCATGGTGTTCCCGGACCAGTTCAAGAATCACATCCTGCCGGACAAGGTGCACATCCTGAACGTGTCGTTCCTGGTGCCGCGCATGCGCCGCGAGTTCGGCGGCTGCGCCGGCAACATTGCCTACAACCTGCACCTGCTGGGCGGTTCGCCGATCCCGATGGGCACGGTGGGTTCGGACTTCGGCCCGTACCGCGAGTACTTCCAGGGCCTGGGCATCGACCTCAGCCGGGTCAAGGTGATCGACGAGCTGTTCACCCCGCAGGCGTTCATCACCACCGACCACGACAACAACCAGATCACCGCCTTCCATCCCGGCGCGATGATGCGTTCGTACGAGAACCACGTGAAGGACGTGCCGGGCGTGACCCTGGGCTTGGTGGGCCCGGACGGCCGCGAAGGCATGATCCAGAACGCCGAGGAGTTCTCCGCCGGCGGCGTGCCGTTCATCTTCGACCCGGGCCAGGCCATGCCGCTGTTCAACGGCCCGGAGCTGCGCACCTTCATCGAGCAGGCCGACTACGTGGTGGTCAACGACTATGAGTCGAACCTGCTGCAGGAACGCACCGGCTGGGACGAAAAAGAGATCGTGAGCCGGGTCAAGGCCTACATCACCACCCGTGGCCCGAAGGGCGCGGTGATCCATACCCCGGAAAAGACCTACGACATTCCGCCGGCGCACGAACGCCGCGTGGTCGACCCGACCGGCTGTGGCGACGCGTTCCGCGCCGGCCTGATCTACGGCATCGAGAAGGGCTACGACTGGCTGACCATCGGCCGCATGGGCAACCTGATGGGCGCGCTGAAGGTGGAGCACCCGGGCACGCAGAACCAGCGCTTTACCTTTGACGAGTTCAACGAGCAATTCAAGCAGCAGTTCGGTTACGCGCTTAACGCGTAACCGAAGCTGCTGCTTCAATTGCTCGCCCACGATTCGCGATGCGAATCGTGGGCCCCGAAGCATTCCTCCTATCCCCGCGCCTGTCGGCGCACCCCCTTAACAAAAGGGGGCTGTTCCTCCAGACGCATGGCGTGTCCCTACGGTGTTTTGCAGGGGACCTGCGCTGTTCCGCAGAGCGGCGTGGCCTTGATCGCGTCGATCCACGCCTGCTGCTGGGCGGGATGGACGCGGGTGGGGAGATGGGCGTTGCGCTCGCCTTCGCTGGCGGGTCGCCAGTGGTACTCGATGCGGTGCACGTACTGCTTGCCCTGCAGATAGCCGATCAGGGCTCCTTCGCCGAACGGCGCAGCGGGACCGAAGCGATCGCAGAAACCACCGGAGATGGTGGACTCACCCGCAGCGGCCGCGCCGCTCCACGGTTCGATCTCGGTGAAGGTGCCGCCACACGCCTTACGGGCCTCCTGCTGGCTCACCATCGAGACCATCTGCGGCAAGGTCTTGCCCATGGCAGCCACCTCCTTTGACACCTCGGCCGGCGGCAGCGGAACGCGTCCGACCAGCAGATACTGGCCACGCCAGTTCTTGATGTTCTGGTCGGCCGGAATGTACTCCTGCATCACATCGCCATTGCCGCTGCGGTCGCCGGCCATCCAGGCCAGCTTCCAGCCTGACGGCACGGCCACCTGCAGCTGCTCGCCGTGCACGGCGAACGGCGTGCCGTCGCCGTCGGCGCTGCGGGCCAGGCCGGGGGCCGCAAGCGCGACCATCCCTGCGGCCAGCAGGAACCACCCTGGTGCGCTCAATTCCACCACCCCGGCATGCGGCTGGCGTCTACGCCGCCGGTTTCGAAGACGGCCGTACGGGTGCCGCCGGCCTTGACCGGGAATTCGATGCTGATCGACTTACCCTTGCGGGCCAGCTTCCACAGCGCCTTCTGGTCGGTGATGAACATGGCGATGGCCTCGTCGGTCTTGGGCCGCCAGGCGGCCATGTTGACCGGCTTGCCGTCGTCCACGGTGACCTTGACCGTGCACTGCGGGCACCGGAAATCACCGGCCTGCAGCACCAGGTAGGCGTGGCGCTTCCATTCGGGGTGGTCGCGGAACACCAGTTGCACCGGCTTGGGGCCGCTGCCGTCCACGTCCACCCGCTCCTTGCTGTAGATCGACGCGGAGATCTGACTGCCCTTGGTGCCCACGGGCACCGTGTTGTACTGCCACAGGCCCTGCATGCGACGCAGGTCGCGCGCGGCCTCGGCCTTGGCCTTGACCTCGGCGAAGCCCGGCTCGATGCGCGCGGCCACGTCGGTGTCCTTGTAGATATCCAGCAGCGAGCCACCGTGAATGCGGGCCTTTTCCCAATCCTGAGCGGCCACCGCCATGTCGTACTGCTTGGCCACGCCCTCAGCCTTCTCCTCCTTCGCGGCCTTGGCCGCTGCGGCCGCGGCTTCCTGGGCCTGGCGCTCCTTTTCCGGGTCGGTGCAGGCGGCCAGCGCCAAGGTGCAGGCGGCGATGAGGATCAGTTTTTTCATGGGCAGGTCCGGATTCAAGACGTCGATGGAGTGTACCGAAACGAAAAACGGCGGGGTTTCCCCCGCCGTCTTCTTTTGCGCGCTACCGGTGTTGTTACGGTGCCGGTGCAGGAGCCGCTGCCGGAGCCGGCGACGCCTTGTCCAGCATGTCCTGTACCGACGCGGTGGTGATCGGGTGGTAGCCCGGCTTGGCCTTCTCGAACGCGGCCTTGGCGAATGCCAGGCCTTCCGGCGTCTTCACCAGCTCGGCGTAGATCGGCAGGATCAGCTTGCGACGACCCACGCGTTCGATGAACGCGCCGGCAGCTTCATTGGCTTCGGCATAACCGCTGCGGATGGCCAGCGGGTACCAGCGCATGGCGATTTCACCGTTGGCGGTGCCGGTGAAGTGGTAGGCACGGTCCAGCGCCGCCAGCTGTTCAACCGGCAGGGTCTTGCCCATGCCGTCGATGAAGTGGACCCATTCCTGGGTGCCCCACTCGCTGGTGATCTGCGGGCTGGGCAGCTTCTTGCTGCCTTCCCAGCTGATGCGGGCGGTGTCGACGATGGTGAAGTTGCGCGAACGGGCCTTGGTGGCGAAGGCCGGAATGCCCGGCTCGTCCAGCCATGCCTTCAGCTCGGCATCGGTCACCGCGCCGGGCTTCTTCGACAGCAGGTTCTTCTTCAGGTACTCGACGAACTGGTCGGTGTTGGCACTCTGGAAGGCGTGGTCATCGAACCAGCTGCGCAGGAACGGATCGAACACTTCGCGGCCGAAGCGCTGTTCCAGGAACTGCAGGAACCACGAGCCCTTGACGTAGGCAACGTTGCTCAGCGCCTCGTCCGGGTCACGCTCGGTCAGCGGCGGCAGGGCCAGGGCCTGGTCGGCCGGGCTCATGTCCTTGACCTCGGCCAGCAGGTCGTTCTGGTCGATCTCCCGCTCCATCTCGGCCATTTCCTGGCCGTACAGCGCCTCGGTGATGCGGCCCTGCACGTAGGTGGTGAAGCCTTCGTTGAGCCAGATGTCCTTCCAGCTGGAGTTGGTCACCAGGTTGCCCGACCAGCTGTGCGCCAGTTCATGGGCGACCAGCGAGACCAGCGACTTGTCGCCGACGATCACGGTCGGGGTGGCGAAGGTCAGGCGCGGGTTTTCCATGCCGCCGAACGGGAACGACGGCGGCAGCACCAGCATGTCGTAGCGACCCCAGCGGTATTCGCCGTACAGCTTCTCTGCGGCACCGATCATCTTCTCGGTGTCTTCGAATTCCTTGGCGGCCTTGCCGACCATGGTCGGTTCAGCCCACACGCCGGAACGGCCGGAGATCGGCTCGAACACCAGGTCGCCCGCGGCGATGGCCAGCAGGTACGACGGGATCGGCTGCGGCATCTTGAAGGTGTAGTCACCGTCACGCGCGGCCTTGGGATCGTTGTCGGCGCTCATCAGCACCATCACGTCCGGACGCGAGGTCACGTGCGCGCTGTAGGTGAAGCGCACGCTCGGGGTGTCCTGCAGCGGCACCCAGGAGCGGGCGTGGATGGCCTGCGACTGGCTGAACATGAAGGGCAGCTGCTTGCCCTCGGTCATCGACGGCTCCAGCCACTGCAGGCCCGAGGCGGTCGGGGCGGTGTGGTAGGTGATCGCGACCTTGGCCGGCTGCTCCGGGGTTTCGATGGTCAGCTTGCTGCCGAACACTTTGTCGGCGGCCGCCAGCGCGAACTGCAAAGGTGCGGTCTTGCCATCGGCACCGACGGCCTCGACCTTTTCAATGGTCAGCTCGCGGGTGTCCAGCACCAGCTGCTTGGCGGCCTTGTCCTTCCAGTCCAACGTATAGGTGGCGGTGCCACCGATCTGCTTGTTGTCGAAGTCCAGCTTCAGGTCCAGCGCCAGGTCCTTGATGACGACCTTGTCCGGCTGGGCGTACGAGCTTTCGTCATGGTTGCGGTTTTCAGCTTTCACGGCGTTGGCAGCGGCAGGTTGGGCGGCGGGCGCAGCGGTGGGCGCGGCCGGCTCTTTCGAGCAACCGGCGGCCAGGGCAACGGCCAGAGGAATCAACAGGAACGGGGATCGCATGAATCGGGACCGGTCTGGGTGAAACCGCCAGTTTACCCCTGTCGCAAGCTGAATACGGAAAGCCACACCGGCTACCGTAGTGCCGGGTCTTGCCCGGCACGACCTTTCACGCAGCGGGGCAAGCCCCGCTCTACGGCGGTTACACCTTGTAACCGGAGTGGATCGAGACGATGCCCCCGGTCAGGTTCTTGTAATGGCAGCGGGCAAAGCCGGCCTCGCCCATCATGGTCTTGAGCTGTTCCTGCGGCGGGTGCTTGCGGATGCTCTCGGCCAGGTACTGGTAGCTGTCGGCGTCGCGCGCGAACAGCTGGCCCAGCTTGGGCAGGATCTTGAACGAGTGGAAGTCGTAGATCGGCTTGAACCAGTCGGCGGTGACTTCCGAGAACTCCAGCACCCGCGCCTGGCCGCCCACCTTCAGCACACGGTATATCTCGCGCAGGCCGGCGTCCTTGTCAGTGACGTTGCGCAGGCCGAAGGCAATGGTGACCAGGTCGAAACTGTTGTCCGGGAACGGCAGCGCCTCAGCGTTGCACTGCACGTACTGCAGGCCCGACACCAGGCCGCGGTTGGTCAGGCGGTCGCGGCCGACCGAGAGCATGCCGGCATTGATGTCGCCCAGCACCACTTCGCCTTCGTCCCCTACCCGTTCCTTGATCAGCGCGGCGATATCGCCGGTGCCGCCAGCCAGGTCGAGCACGCGGTCGCCGGGCTTCACATGCGCGGTCGCCACGTAGTAGCGCTTCCACGCCCGGTGGATGCCCATGCTCATCAGGTCGTTCATCAGGTCGTAGTTGCGCGCGACCGAGGTGAACACTTCGCCCACCAGCTTCTGCTTGTCCTTGGCGGCAACGTCGCGGAAGCCGAAATGGGTGGTGCCAGTCTTGTAGGGGGATTCGCTCATGCCCCGATTATCGCACTGCCGGGGCATTCGCGGCACCCGGGGCAGCCAACCCGGGCGGTGCCGCCTATCATGGCGGTCACTTTGGACAGGAATTGCCATGATCACCACGCCTGACTACGCCGCCCTGCTGCAGACCGCCATCGCCGAAGCCCGCCAGGGCCTGGCTGAAGGCGGCATTCCGATCGGCGCGGCGCTGTACCACAACGACGGCCGCCTGCTCGGCTGCGGCCACAACCGCCGCGTCCAGGAAGGCGATCCGTCGGTGCACGGCGAAACCGACGCCTTCCGCAAGGCCGGCCGCCAGCGTGGCTACCGCAATACCATCATGGTCACCACGCTGGCCCCGTGCTGGTACTGCAGCGGGCTGGTGCGCCAGTTCAACATCGGCACCGTGGTGGTCGGCGAGTCGGTCACCTTCCGCGGCGGCATCGACTGGCTGCGTGAGAACGGTGTGCAGGTGATCGACCTGCAGAACCAGGAATGCATCGACCTGCTCGGCGGATTCATCTCCGCGCATCCGGAAGTGTGGGACGAAGACATCGGCGAGTAAGCGTCGGCGTGCAGCTTGCGACATCTTGTCGCAGCCGAAAGCACGCAGTCATGAATCCTTCAGAGACGCGTAGTACCGCCGAACCGCTGGGAAACAAGGGCATTCCGCGTTGACGTCGCTGTGCAGACGGCGTCAACGCGATGTCGCCACGCGCGCTGCACATCGCCGTTACGTTGCATGCACTGATCGTTACGCATGCTTGGCACGCGCCCCTCTCCCTTTGCCGAATCGACGCGACCATGCCCTCAGCACCGTTTTCCGTTCCTGCCGTGATCAATGTGGATGCCGAAGTGAACTACTGGCGGCAGCGTCATGCCGACGGTCTCATGGGAGAAAGATCGTTCGGCCAGTACATCACGTGGATCAAATTCGCCTGCGACTCGCTGATCTCGCATCCGCGGCACAGCGACAGAGAGCGTATGGAGGCCTTCCAGACGTTCTACGCACTGCAGATCATGCCGCGCCTTACCGAGGCTGAGGCGAGCGCTTTTGTGGACCAGGTCTGGGACCACGTGTACATGAGCAGCCGTAGTGATCGCGCCGAACGTCCGCGACTGGTGGCCGCCAGCGTCTGAACGCGGCTGCACGGGTCCTACACATTGCGCTGCTGAAGATGCCCGCCATTCTGGCCAGTGGTGCGAGCGATGAATCTGCGTGATCTGTTCAACACGGTGGCGAAGAGGGCCGCGCGGGCAACCGGGCGGCCGTGGACGTTTCTGGCCGCCGTTGCCATCGTGGTGATCTGGGGCGTGACCGGTCCCGTATTCCAGTTCAACGACACCTGGCAGCTGGTCATCAATACCGGCACCACCATCATTACCTTTTTGATGGTGTTCCTCATCCAGCACACCCAGAACGCGGATGCCGCAGCCGTGCAGATCAAGCTGGATGAGCTGATCCGCGCGGTGGCTGAGGCCAACAATGAGCTGCTGGATCTGGAAGAGCTGGATGAGGACCGGCTGGAGCAGATCCGTCGCGAGTATGAGCAGATGGCGCAGGCGGCGCGCACGGCGCTGGAGAAGAAACGGACCTGACACCGGTAGTGACACGCCATGCGTGTCATCGCGGTGCCGGGTTCACCGAGGACACGCATGGCGTGTCCCTACACCCCTCGCTCATGCCAACCACCGCCCAGCACCTTGTACAGCGCCACCTGGTTGGACTGCTGTGCCAGCTGCGTGCTGACCAGCGACTGCCGCGCGCTGTACGCGGTACGACGCGCATCCAGCAGTGTCAGGAAGCTGTCCAACCCTGCGTCATAACGGGCCTGCGACAGGGTCTGCGCCTGCTCGGCCGCCGTCACCAGTGCCTGCTGCGCCTCCAACTGGTCATCCAGACTGTCATTGAGGGCCAGCGCGTCGGCCGCTTCGCGGAAGCCAGACTGGATCGCCTTCTCATACTGGGCCAGCGCGATATCGCGATTGGCATTGGCCACACCCAGACCTGCGCGCAGCTTGCCGCCCTGGAAGATCGGGATGCTGATCTGCGGCATGAAGCTCCACACCCGGGTACCGCTGTCGAACAGGCCGGACAGCTCGTCCGACGCCGACCCGATGCTCCCGGTCAGGCGGATGGACGGGAAGAACGCCGCACGCGCCGCACCGATGTTGGCATTGGCCGCCAGCAGCAGGTGCTCGGCCGACATCACGTCGGGGCGGCGCAGCAGCACCTCGCCCGGAACGCCGGCCGGAATGGCGCGTACAGCGGCCACGTCGAGCACCGCGCCGTCAGGCAAGGCACTGTCATCGACCGGCCCACCGGCCAACAGGGTCAGCGCGTTGCGGTCCTGCGCCACCTGCCCCTGGTAACGGGCCACATCGGTTCGTGCGGTTTCAACCAGCGTCCGGGTCTGGCTGAGTTCCAGCGCCGACGCACCTCCCAGTTGGTGGCGCGCCTCGGTCAGACGCAGCGAGTCCTGGTGCGCGGCCAGGGTGTCCTGGGCGATGCGCAGCTGCTCGCGGTCCGCGCCCAGGGTCAGCCAGGCATTGGCCACTTCGGCCACCAGCGACAGCTGCGCGCTGCGGCGATTGGCGGCTTCAGCGAAATACTGCTGCAGGGCCGCCTCACTCAGATTGCGCACGCGACCGAACAGGTCCAGCTCGAATTCGGCCACGCCCAGGTTGGCCGTGAACTGCTCGGCTACCGGTGCGTCGCCACCGGTGCGGGTCATCTGCCCCTGTGCGGCAATGGCCGGCACGCGGTCAGCACGCTGGATGCGGTACTGGGCGCGGGCCTTTTCAACGTTGAGCACGGCCACGCGCAGGTCACGGTTGTTGTCCAGCGCCTGGTCGATGACGGTCTGCAGGCGTGCGTCGACGAAGTAGTCGCGCCAGCCGATGGCGTCGACCTCGACCGCCGGGGCGGTGGATGCGGTCGCCGGCCACTGCGACGGGATCGCCGGGGCGACCTCGGTGCTGCGTGGCTGCAACATGCTGCAGCCGGAGGCGAGCAGAACAGCAAGAAGTGAAGTAGAAAGCATTGAAGACTTCATTGTGCTTTTCCATCCCGAAAAGGGCACGTAGCCCGTCTGGAGAAGAGCCCCCTTCATGTTGAAGGGGGCGCGCCGAAGGCGGGGGATTAGGTGGAATGCGTGGTCAACCGGCGCGCAGACGCCGGTTGAAGAGCTTCTGCACGACTACGAAGAACAAGGGAATGAAGAACACACCGAGCAGCGTGCCCACCACCATGCCACCCAGCACACCGGTACCGATCGCACGCTGTGCGCCGGAACCCGCACCCGAGGCAATCGCCAACGGCAGCACGCCCAGGCCGAACGCCAGCGAGGTCATGATGATCGGGCGCAGACGGTCGCGAACTGCATGCATGGTGGCCTCGATCAGGCCGACGCCCTTCTCCAGGTTCTCCTTGGCGAACTCCACGATCAGGATCGCGTTCTTGCTGGTCAGGCCCACCGTGGTCAGCATCGCCACCTGGAAGTAGATGTCGCGCTCCATGCCGCGGAAGGTGTTGGCCAGCACCGCGCCGAGAATGCCCAGCGGAGCCACCAGCAGCACCGAGGTTGGCACGCTCCAGCTTTCATACAGCGCAGCAAGACACAGGAACACAATCAGCAGCGACAAGGTGTACAGCAGCGGGGTCTGCGAACCGGCCTGGCGTTCCTGGTAGGACAGCGCGGTCCACTCGATCTCGAAGCCCGGCGGCAGGTCCTTGGCGATGCGCTCGATCTCGTTCATCGCATCGCCCGAGGCCACGCCGGACGCGGGCTCGCCCTGGATTTCCATCGCCGACACACCGTTGTAGCGTTCCAGACGCGGCGAACCGTAATCCCAGCGCTTGGAGGCGAAGGCACTGAACGGCACCATCTCACCGGCAGTGTTCTTCACCGACCAGACGTTGAAGTCGTCCGGGTTCATACGGAAATCGGCATCGGACTGCACATACACGCGCTTGACCCGGCCACGGTCGATGAAGTCATCGATGTAGCTGCTGCCCCATGCGGTGGCCAGGGTGTTGTTGATCGAGCTGATCGACAGCCCCAGTGCATTGGCCTTCTCGACGTCCACGTCGATGCGCAGCTGCGGCGTATCTTCCTGGCCGTTCGGACGCACGTTGGCCAGCAGCTTGCTCTGGCCGGCGGCCCCGAGCAGCTGGTTACGCGCGTTCAACAACGCCTCGTGACCCTGCCCGCTGTTGTCCTTCAGGAAGAAGGTGTAACCCGAACCGATACCCAGCTCCGGCATCGCCGGCGGCGGGAAGGCGAAGATGAAGGCGTCCTTGATCCCGCCCAGTGCGGCCATGGCACGGCCGGTGATCGGACCCACACCCTGGTCGGCGTCACGGTCCTTCCAGTCCTTGAGCTTGACGAAGGCCATGCCGGCGTTCTGACCCATACCGGCAAAACTGAAGCCCTGCACCGCGAAGATCGACTCGACGGCTTCGGTTTCATTCTTCAGGAAGTGATCTTCCAGCTTGCTCATCGCCTCCAGCGTGCGTTCCTGGGTGGCACCGACCGGGGTCTGTACCAGCGCCATCAGGATGCCCTGGTCTTCATTGGGCAGGAACGAACTGGGCAGACGGGCAAACAGCACGCCCATCACCAGCGCCAGTGCGGCGAACACGGCCATGAAGCGGCCCGGACGCGCAATGATGCCCTTGACGCCGCGCTGGTAGGTTTCGCTGGAGCGGTCGAAGCCACGGTTGAAACCATTGAAGAAGCGACCGGCCCAGCCCTTGTGCGCGACGTGATGTTCGCCCTTCTTCAGCGGCTTGAGCATGGTGGCGCACAGCGCCGGAGTCAGCACGATGGCGACCAGCACCGACAGCGCCATGGCTGACACAATCGTGGCCGAGAACTGCCGGTAGATCACGCCGGTGGAGCCGGTCATGAAGGCCATCGGCACGAACACCGCCGACAGCACCAGGCCGATACCGACCAGCGCGCCGGTGATCTGGCTCATCGACTTGCGGGTGGCCTCCAGCGGCGACAGCCCCTCTTCGGACATGATGCGCTCGACGTTCTCCACCACCACGATGGCATCGTCGACCAGCAGGCCGATTGCCAGCACCATGGCGAACATGGTCAGCATGTTGATCGAGAAGCCCAGCGCGGCCAGCACACCGAAGGTACCCAACAGCACCACCGGCACTGCGATGGTCGGAATCAGGGTGGCGCGGAAGTTCTGCAGGAACAGATACATCACCACGAACACCAGCACGATCGCTTCGATCAGGGTCTTGATCACGCCCTTGATCGAGACCTGCACGAACGGGGTGGTGTCATACGGCACCACGGTTTCCAGCCCGGCCGGGAAGTTCGCCTTCATGTCGTCCAGCGCCGCCCGCACGCCATTGGCGGTATCCAGCGCATTCGCGCCGGTGGCCAGGGTGATCGCGATACCAGTGGACGGCTTGCCGTTGTAACGGGTGACGAAGTCGTAGCTTTCCGCACCCAGCTCGACCCGGGCGACGTCGCCCAGGCGCAGTTCGCTGCCGTCGGTGCCCCCGCGGACCAGGATGTTGCGGAACTGTTCCGGGGTCTGCAGGCGGTCCTGTGCGTTGATGGTGGCGTTGAGCTGCTGGCCCTTCACCGACGGTGCACCGCCCAGCTGGCCGATGGCCACCTGTGCGTTCTGTGCGGTGATCGCGGCGGTGACTTCATCCACCGACAGCTTGTAGGTGTGCAGCTTGTTCGGGTCCAGCCAGATGCGCATGGCGTACTTGCCACCGAACACCTGGATGTTGCCCACGCCCGGCACGCGGCTGAGCGTATCGACGATGTTGGAGCCCACGTAGTCGGCGATGTCATTGGCGTCCATGCTGCCGTCGTTGGACACGAAGCCGATCACCTGCAGGAAGCCGCTGCTCGACTTGGCCACGTTGATGCCCTGCCGCTGGACTTCCTGCGGCAGCAGCGGCATGGCCAGCTGCAGCTTGTTCTGCACCTGCACCTGGGCGATATCCGGGTCGGTGCCGGCCTCGAAGGTCAGGGTGATGGTGGCCATGCCATTGGCCGAACTGTTGGACGAGAAGTAGATCAGGCCATCGATGCCCTTCATGTTCTGCTCGATGATCTGGGTCACCGAGTCTTCCACCACCTTGGCCGACGCACCCGGGTAGGTGGCGCTGATCTCGACGGCAGGGGGTGCCACTTCCGGGTACATCGACACGGGCAGCTTCACCACCGCCAGCGCACCGGCCAGCATGATGATGATCGCGATCACCCACGCGAAGATGGGTCGATCAATGAAAAAACGAGCCATGGAATTCTCCGCTTACTGCTTGCCGGCGGCGGCAGCTGCCGGCGCAGCCGGAGCTGCGCCCTTCTCGGTGGCCTGCACGGGCATGCCCGGCTGGATCTTCTGCAGGCCTTCGACGATGACCTTGTCGCCTGGCTGCAGGCCGTCTTCGACCAGCCACTTGTCGGCCAGTGCACGGCTGACCTTGACCGGGCGGACTTCCACCTTGTTGTCCTTGCCGACCACCATGGCGGTGGTGTCGCCCTTGGCATCGCGGGCAATGCCCTGCATCGGCACCAGCAGCGCGTTTTCACGCACGCCACTGCCGACCACGGCACGCACGTACATGCCCGGCATCAGCACCTGGTCGGGGTTGTCGACCTTCACCCGCAGCGCGTAGCTGCCGGTGCTGGGATCAACGCTGACTTCGGAGAACTCCAGCGTGCCCTTGTGCGAGAACTCGCTGCCGTCTTCGAGCAGGATGGTCACCGGCAGGGTCTGGTTGTCCTTGAGGCGACCGGCGGCCAGCTCACGGCGCAGTTCCAGCAGTTCGGCGGCGGACTGGGTCAGGTCGACGTAGATCGGATCGAGCTGCTGCACAGTGGCCAGCGCGTCAGCCTGACCGGCGCTGACCAGCGCGCCCTGGGTGACACTGGACTTGCCGATGCGGCCGGCGATCGGCGCGGTGATCCGGGCATAGCCGAGGGTGACATTGGCGGCGTCCAGCGAGGCCTTGGCAGCACCGACGTCAGCGTCGGCCTGCTTCTGCGCGGCGACGGCGTTTTCCAGGTCCTGCTGGCTGACCGCATCGACCTTGGCCAGCTCGGTGATGCGCTTGGCGCTCAGGCGCGCGGCGTTGGCGGTGGCCTCGGCACGGACCAACTGGGCGCGGGCGCTGTTGGCCTGGGCGCGGTAGCTGGCGTCATCGATCTGGTACAGGGGCTGGCCGGCCGTGACCAGGCCGCCTTCGGTGAACAGGCGCTTGGCCACGATACCGCTGACCTGGGGGCGCACTTCGGCGACCAGGAAGGCGTTGGTGCGGCCGGGCAGTTCGCGGGTCAGGCCGACCTGCTCGCTCTTGAGGGTGGCAACGGTGACCTGGCCGGGGCCGCCCTGCTGGCCTTCCTGCTCACCGCCGCCACAGGCGGACAGACTCAGGGCGACCGCCAGGGACAGCGCGACGTAACGATAACGGGTGGATGACATGGTGGGGGCTCGCAGCAATCAGAAAAGGAAGGGGCCGGTCTGGGCTCGACGTGCCAGGGCGCGTCAGAACGACAGCTGGACCGCAAAAGGTTCGAATCACCCGCCGGGCCCGCTCTCGTGAAAACGGGCAGACCTCACCGAGGATCAGTGGGGCGTAAATATACATACATGCATGTTTGTTTGTAAACGGGTACAATTCAGGCCGGTTTCATCCAGCACGTGCACAGAGCGCAATGGCCAGAAAAACCAAAGAAGAGGCCATGGCCACCCGCGAGGGCATCCTCGACGCGGCCCAGGCCTGTTTCCATGAGTTCGGGGTTGCCGGCACCAGCCTGGCGATGATCGGCGAGCGTGCGGGTTACACCCGGGGCGCGGTGTACTGGCACTTCAAGAACAAGACCGAAGTGCTGACGGCGATGATCGACCGCGAGCGCATTCCGTTCATCGAGCGTCTGCGCCGCACGGCGTCCTCCAAGCGCACGACGCCGGTACTGGACCTGCGCTCGGCGCTGCTGGTGTCGTTCCAGGAGATTTCCGAAGACGAGCGCCTGCGCAACATGCTGGAAATCATGCTGCGCAACGATCTTTCGGTGGAAAGCCAGGCCATGCAGGAGATGCAGCGGGAGATGTCGCGCGAGGAGCTGGCGATCATCGGCGCGGCGATGCAGCGCGCGCGCGACCTGGGACAGTTGCGTCCGAACGCGGACGTGGACACGGTGGCGCGCATCATCAGCACCAGCCTGACCGGCGTACTGTACAGCGCGATGCTGGAACCAGAGCTGTTCGACCTGCAGCGCGATGGTGCCGAAACACTCGATGCGATCTTCAGCGCCTTCGTGCTGCCGGGCGTGTTCGTACCGGGCTCGCCGCCGGAAGCCTTGCCGACTGAGGACGAGGCGTAACACCCTCTTCTCCTGCTGCTGGTTGCGATTGCAATCACTGCGCGTCGCCGGGCTTTGCCCGGCTGCTGTTGGTTTTGGGCGAACAGCCGGTGGTTCATGGTATCTCTGGTCTGGCGGTTCGGGATGGGCGTTCCGGGGGACGGCGCAAGTACGTCCATGTAGCCTCGATCGCCGCATCCATGCGGCTCACGCCCCCTCCAGCCCACCCCGAACCGCCATCGACAGTGCGTCGGTGGCCATCGAAGATCAAAACCCGTTCGCGGTCCCGGTGGGACCGGTCGACAGACGATCGCCGTGATATTCCCAACATCCGGGAACGCATAGTCCCAAATCGACATCGCCGTTGATCTGGCATTTCCCATTGGCCACCGACCAACTGTCTGGGGCGTGCCGGGGTGGGTTTGCGGGACCGTCAAAAACATGGATGTTTTTGACGAGCCTCCAAGGATGGATTCACGGCGTGTCCCGCAAACCCACCCCGGCACGCCCAAACACGGAAACCAGTGACCCCCGGCTGTTCGCCAAAATGCATGAAGCCGGGCATAGCCCGGCTCCACGCAACAAGCGCAATTGCAGCTGTCAGTTACAGGATGTACCGGCTCAGGTCCGGGTCCTTGACCAGCTCGCCCAGGTGCTTGTCCACGTAGGCGGCATCGATGGCGATGGTTTCGCCGTCGCGGTCCGGAGCCTCGTAGCTCAGCGAATCCAGCAGGCGCTCGAGTACCGTGTGTAAACGGCGGGCACCGATGTTTTCCTGGCGCTCGTTGACCTGGAAGGCAATCTCGGCCAGACGATCGACCGCATCGGTAGTGAAGTTCACCGACACGCCTTCAGTCTGCAGCAGTGCTTCGTACTGCTTGGTCAGTGCCGCCTTCGGCTCGGTCAGGATGCGGACGAAATCCTGCTTGCTCAGTGCACCCAGCTCCACCCGGATCGGGAAACGACCCTGCAGTTCCGGAATCAGGTCGCTCGGCTTGGCCAGGTGGAACGCGCCCGAGGCAATGAACAGGATATGGTCGGTCTTGATCGTGCCGTACTTGGTCGATACGTTCGAACCCTCCACCAGCGGCAGCAGATCGCGCTGCACGCCTTCGCGCGAGACATCGCCGCCACCGACGTTGTCGCCGCGCTTGGCCACCTTGTCGATTTCGTCGATGAACACGATACCGTGCTGCTCGCACGCTTCAATCGCGGCGGTACGGATGTCGTCTTCATTGACCAGCTTGCCGGCCTCTTCTTCCACCAGCAGCGGGCGCGCGGCCTTGATCGTCAGCGTGCGCTTCTGTGCCTTGCCACCGCCCAGGTTGGAGAACATCTGGCGCAGCTGCTGGCCCATTTCCTCCATGCCCGGCGGGGTCATGATGTCCATGCTCACGTTCGCGGCCAGGTCCAGCTCGATCTCGCGCTCGTCCAGCTCGCCATTGCGCAGCATGCGGCGGAACTTGATGCGGGTCTCGTTGTCCTGCGACGACGGCTCGTTACGTGCGGCTTCCGGATCGAAGCCGATGCCACCGCTGCGGCGTGGCAGCAGCGCGTCCAGGATGCGGTCTTCGGCGCGCTCTTCAGCCTGGGTACGCACGCGGACCTTGGCCTGCTCGCGGTACAGCTTGACCGCGGTGTCGGCGAGGTCTCGGATGATCTGCTCGACGTCCTTGCCCACGTAGCCCACTTCGGTGAAGCGGGTGGCTTCCACTTTTACAAACGGCGCGTTGGCCAGCGTAGCCAGACGACGTGCGATCTCGGTCTTGCCGACGCCGGTGGGGCCGATCATCAGGATGTTCTTCGGCATCACTTCATTGCGCAGCGCATCCGCGAGCTGCATGCGCCGCCAGCGGTTGCGCAGCGCGATCGCGACCGCACGCTTGGCGTCGTGCTGGCCGACGATGTGACGATCCAGTTCCTGCACGATTTCGCGCGGGGTCATGGTCGACGAGGAGGAATCATGGGAATGCGGCATGCTCAAAGCTCCTCAACGACAACGTTGCGGTTGGTGTAGATGCAGATGTCGCCCGCGATATTGATCGCCTCGCTGGCAATCGTGCGTGCGTCCAGTTCGGTATGCGCCATCAGCGCACGTGCAGCCGACAACGCGTACGAACCGCCGGAGCCGATCGCGATGATGCCGTCTTCCGGCTCGATCACATCGCCGGTGCCGCTGATGATCAGCGAGGTTTCCTTGTCGGCCACGGCCAGCAGCGCCTCGAGCTTGCCGAGGCGGCGCTCGGTGCGCCAGTCCTTGGCCAGCTCCACCGCCGCGCGGGTCAGCTGACCATGCTTCTCCAGCTTGGCTTCAAACAACTCGAACAGGGTGAAGGCGTCGGCGGCAGCGCCGGCGAAACCTGCCAGCACCTGGCCGTCACGGCCGAGGCGGCGCACCTTGCGCGCGTTGCTCTTCATCACGGTGTGGCCCAGCGTGACCTGGCCGTCGCCGGCAATGGCCACGTGCTCGCCGCGACGGACGCAGACGATGGTGGTGGCGTGGAATACGGTGGGGTTCTGACTGGGGTCCATGGAGCCTCCGGGGTGACAAAGACTGAGGTGGGGTCGTTGCCGGGGGCTTCAAGCGGTCGGTTCAGCTTTCGTTGCCACCGCTGCGCCGCTTGGCGCGGGGATGAGCGGCGTCGTACACCTTGGCCAGGTGCTGGAAATCCAGATGGGTGTAGATCTGGGTGGTGGCGATGTCGGCATGCCCCAGCAGTTCCTGCACGCCGCGCAGATCGCCTGACGATTCCAGGATATGGCTGGCAAAACTGTGCCGCAGCATGTGCGGGTGGACATGTTTGAACAGGCCTTGGCGCTGGGCCAGTTGGCGGATGCGGATCTGCACCGCACGCTGGGTGATCGGACCGCCCTTGCGCCCCGGGAACACCGGCTGCGCCTCGCCTGCCCCGCTCTCCGCGCGCCAGCCCAGCAGCGCCTCGCGCGCGTGACGGCCGAACGGCACCCGGCGCTGGCGGTTGCCCTTGCCGAGTACATTGACCAGACCGGTGGCGAAATCGAGGTCGCGCCACACCAGCGCGCACAATTCACTCAGTCGCAGGCCGGAGGAATAAAACAGCTCCAGCAGCGCGCGATCACGCAGCCCCAATGGCGCATCGGTGGGTAGTTCCACCAGCTGCACGGCTTCATCAGCGTCGAGCACCTGCGGCAGCTTGCGCGGAGCCTTGGGGGCCTTCAGCGTGGCCGCCGGGCTGACGTCAATGCGGTGGTGCTTGAGCAGCCAGGCATAGAAACTGCGGCAGGCCGACAACCGCCGCTGCAGCGACTTCGGGGCCAGCCCGCGTCGATGCTCTGCCGCTATGAACTGGCGCAGATGCTCGGCGTCCAGGCCCTCGGGCTGTGAACCCTGCGCGTCCGCCCACCCACCCAGGGCGTCCAGATCGCGGCGGTAGGCATCCAGGGTGTGCGCCGAGGCACGGCGCTCCACCTGCAGATGCCCCAGGAACTCCTGCACCGCGCCCATGACGGCTGCTCCGCGACGATCAGGCCGGGTCGAAGCGCGACAGCGCCACGGCCAGCGCCTCGCCCATCATGCGCAGGAACAGCGTGCCCATGCCGGGATAGAAGCGATTGCCGTCATGGCTACCGACCGCGATCAGGCCGATGCCCGGCAGCGGCAGCAACGCGCTGGACTGCACTTCGTCCACGCGTTCGCCATACAGCACCGCGTTCTTTTCCGGATGCAGGCGGCCGCAGATCGGTTCGCCATCCTTGAGGCAGTCGCGGAATGCCGCCAGTTTCGGGCTGTCTTCCGCCAGCACCTGCAGCCACGGAGCCTGCTCCAGGCCCTCCACCGGGCGCAGCACCACCAGTCGCACCAGATCGCCTGCGAAATCTTCTTCCAGCGATGCGGCCATCGCCCGCAGCGTGTCAGCCGCCGTCCGCTGCTTCATCAGGGCGAGGGTCAATTGATGGGTGCGCACCGCCAGCCGCTCGTTGATCTGCGCATTGGCAGCAAGGTCGGCAAGCCGCCGCGACAGCTCGCGGTTCTTGTCGCGCAGCACTTCCAGCTGGTAGCTGGCCAGCGACGCGGTAGGGCCGTCGTCACGCGGCACCACCAGGGTCAGCGACAGGTCGGGAAACTGCTTGAGGAACGTCGGGTGCCGGCGCAGCCAGGAGGCCACTTCATGCGCACCGATCTTCTCGGCGGTGTCACTCATGCGATCCACTCCCCTTCAAAGACGAATGCAGCCGGACCGGACATCACCACAGGGGCGTCGTCAGCGGGCCAGCGCAGGCGCAGGTCACCGCCGGGCAGCGACATCACCGCATCGCGCTGCAGACGGCCGCGCTGCATCATCACCACCGCCGCAGCGCAGGCACCGCTGCCACAGGCCAGGGTCTCGCCTACGCCTCGCTCATACACGCGCAGACGGGCATGCTGCGGGTCCAGCACCTGCACGAAGCCCACGTTGACCGACTGCGGGAAGCTGGCATGCTGCTGCAGCAGCGGCCCGAGCCGTTCGACCGGAGCGGCGTCTACCAGGCCGACCTCGACCACCGCGTGCGGGTTGCCCATCGAGACCGCGCCGAAACGCACCTGATCGCCCTGCAGCGGCAGCAGGTATTCCTCGCGCGCACGGGCGAAGCCGAGCAGCGGCACCTGGGCCGGCTCAAAGCGCGGCACGCCCATGGCCACCGCGTACTGGTCATCGCCAATGCGCTCGATGGCGTGGGTGGTCAGCGGGCTGTCAATGTTGAAGGTACTGCCTTCGGCGGCACCGTCGCGGACCAGCCACGCCGCGATGCAGCGCGCGCCGTTGCCGCACTGTTCGGACTGCGAACCGTCCGAATTCCAGATGCGGTAAGCGGCCACCGAACCGGCTTCACGCGGCGGTTCAATGGTCAGAATCTGGTCGCAGCCAACGCCGGTGTGGCGGTTGGCCAGCTGAGCGGCCAGCGCCGGAGTCGGCGCGGGGGTGCCATCGCGCAGGTCCAGCACGACGAAATCGTTGCCGGCACCGTGCATCTTGGTGAAGCGCAGGGCGGAGGACGCGGACTTACTCATTGCCGTCATCGTCATCCAGCTGCGGTTCGACCGGGTCCGGTACCACCGGCGGGTCCTGGGTGGCGTCGGTGTCGGCTGGCACGGCTTCTTCGGTCGGATCGACCGCCTGCTCTTCCACCGGTACCGGCTTCTGCGGCATGACCAGCGGGCCCTTGTTGCCGCAGGCCGAAAGGGACAGCAGCGCAAGCGCTGCCAGCGGGATCAGGACGATTCTGCGATGGGGGATGCTCATGCCCCCGAGTATAACGAGGGGCCGCCGAACCGGTGTGCCGATTGCATGAACGGGCGGTGCCGGCCAGCGGCCGGCACTACCGTCGTCAGTCGGCCGCGGGCGCGGTCACGCCCAGCTGGTCCAGCACAAAGGCATATGACTCGGCCAGCTCGTGATAGCGCTGGAAGCGCCCGGACTTGCCACCATGCCCCGCCTCCATGTTGGTGCGGAACACGATGGGGTGACTGCCGGTGTTGTCGTCACGCAGCCTGGCCACCCACTTGGCCGGTTCCCAATACTGCACCTGCGAATCCCACAGCCCGGTGCCGATGAACATGGCCGGGTATGCCTGGCGGCTGACGTTGTCGTAGGGCGAGTACTTCAGCATGTAGTCGTAGTATTCGCGCTGCTCCGGGTTGCCCCACTCGTCGTACTCGTTGGTGGTGAGCGGAATGCTGGCGTCAAGCATGGTGGTGACCACGTCCACGAACGGCACCTGCGCCACCATCACCCGATAGTCCTGCGCGGCCTGGTTGGCCACCGCACCCATCAGCAGGCCGCCGGCGCTGCCGCCGGAGGCAGCGACACGATCGTTGGCCGCATATCCCTGGCGGACCAGTTCACGGGTGACATCGACAAAGTCGTTGAAGGTGTTCTGCTTGTGCAGCAGCTTGCCGTTCTCGTACCACGCGCGGCCCATCTCCTCACCGCCGCGGATGTGCGCGATGGCGTACACGACGCCGCGGTCAAGCAGGCTGACCACGCTGGAGCTGAAGCCCGGGTCCATCGACATGCCATAGCTGCCGTAGGCGTACTGGTACAGCGCAGCGGTGCCGTCTTTCTTGAAGCCGTTCCGGTAAACGAGCGACACCGGCACCTTGGCACCGTCACGCGCGGTCACCCAGACGCGTTCGGTGGTGTACTGCGACGGGTCGTAGCCCAGCACCGGCTGCTGCTTGAGCTGGCGACGCTCACCGGTGGCGGTGTTGAGCTCGTAGGTGGTGGTGGGCGTGGTCATCGAATCGTAGGCGTAACGCAGCCACACGCTGTCCGGTTCCGGATTGGCAGCGATGCCCATGGAGTACGCCGGCTCGTCGGCCTTCACGTACTCCTGGCGGCCGTCGGCGAACAACAGTTTGATGCGCTCCAGTC
The DNA here is from genome assembly GCF_031834595.1 of Stenotrophomonas oahuensis. Lineage (NCBI taxonomy): Bacteria > Pseudomonadati > Pseudomonadota > Gammaproteobacteria > Lysobacterales > Lysobacteraceae > Stenotrophomonas > Stenotrophomonas oahuensis. Next base: position 961,583 of record NZ_CP115541.1, read on the forward strand.
CGTTGGAGCGTTCGGCAATGGCGCTGAAGGTGTCGAACAGCTCGAAGCCCTCCACCAGCACGCTGTCGTCGTGCGCCACCCAGTCGGTCCACTGGCTGCGGGCAGTACTGTCGGTCGGCGCGGTGACGACCTTGAAGTTCTTCGCGCCGGCATCATTGGTGCGGATCACCCAGCGGCCACCGAAATGATCGGCGCTGTATTCCACGTCGCGTGCGCGCGGTGCCAGCACCTTGAAGGTCTGCGGGTCGGCAGCGGGGGCGAAGCGGGTTTCCGAGCTGACCGTGCTGTCCAGTTCGATGGTCAGGAAGCGGTCGTCGCGGGTGCGGCCGATGCCCATGTAGAAGCTGTCGTCTTTTTCTTCGTACACCAGCACGTCGCTGCTGGTCGGCGTACCGAGCACGTGCTTCTTCACCCGCACGGTGAGCAGGGTTTCCGGGTCGTTCTCCACGTAGAACAGGGTGCGGTTGTCATCGGCCCAGACCACGTTGGGGGACACATTCTCGATCCGGTCCGGCAGTACCTCGCCGGTACGCAGGTCCTTGAAGCGGATCACGTACTGGCGGCGGCCGACGTCATCTTCGGCCCAGGCCAGCAGGTGGTTGTCCTGGCTGACGTCGGCGTCGCCGACATTGAAGTAGTTCTTGCCTTCAGCCATCTGGTTGACGTCCAGCAGGATCTCTTCCGGTGCGTCCATGCTGCCCTTGCGGCGCGCCTGGATGGGATAGTCCTTGCCGGTCTCGAAACGCGTGTAGTACCAGTAGCCGCGATCACGCGCCGGCACGCTGGAATCATCCTGCTTGATGCGCGCGACGATTTCCTTGTACAGCGTGTCTTCCATCGGCTTGAGCGGTGCCATCACCTGGTCGGTGTAGGCGTTTTCCGCATTCAGATAGGCCAGCATCGCCTTGTCTTCGCGCTTGTCGTCACGCAGCCAGTAGTAGTCATCGCTGCGGGTCGCCCCGAAGGGGGCCTTCACCGTATGCGGGCGCTTCTCGGCGTCAGGTGGGGTCAGCACGGGGGCAGCGTTCGCGGTGGAGGTCATCAGACTGGCTACCAGTAAGCAGAGGGCAGGTTTCACAAGATTGGGTCCTTTCGGGTGATTGCAATGGCATCCCTGTCCCCTGAGTGTGGTTGCACGGACAGCGCGGGGCAAGCCGTGGGCGACGGCATGCGCCTATCATCAGCGGCATGAGCACCTCTTTGCCTCCGGCAGGCTACAGCCGACGCAGCCACGACATCGCGCCGTTCCACGTCATGTCCCTGCTGGCCCGCGCGCAGGCGCTGGAACAGGCCGGCCACGATGTGATCCATCTGGAAATTGGCGAACCGGACTTCACCACCGCTGACCCGATCGTGCGCGCCGGCCAGGCCGCACTGGCCGCCGGGCACACCCGATACACCGCCGCGCGCGGCCTGCCGGCATTGCGCGCAGCCATCGCCGGTTTCTACCGCCAACGCTACAACGTGGACCTGGACCCGGAACGTGTGCTGGTCACGCCCGGCGGCTCCGGCGCACTGCTGCTGGCCAGCAGCCTGCTGGTGGACCCCGACCGGCACTGGCTGCTGGCCGACCCGGGCTACCCATGCAACCGGCATTTCCTGCGTCTGGTGGAAGGTGCGGCGCAGCTGGTGCCAGTGGGCCCGCAGACCGCCTATCAGTTGACCCCGGAGCTGGTCGAAACGCACTGGAACGCGGCCAGCGTCGGCGCACTGGTGGCATCGCCGGCCAACCCGACCGGCACCGTGCTCGATGCCGGGCAGCTGGCCGGGCTGTCGCAGGCGTTGAAGGCACGCGCCGGGCATCTGGTGGTGGATGAGATCTATCACGGGCTTACCTACGGCATGGACGCACCGAGCGTGCTGCAGGTGGACGACGACGCCTTCGTGCTGAATAGTTTCTCCAAGTATTTCGGCATGACCGGCTGGCGGCTGGGCTGGCTGGTGGCTCCGCCGAAGGCGGTGCCGGAACTGGAGAAGCTGGCGCAGAATCTTTATATCAGCGCGTCCAGCATCGCCCAGCATGCGGCCCTTGCCTGCTTCGAGCCGGAAACGATGGTGATCTTCGAGCAGCGCCGGCATGCCTTCCAGGCGCGGCGCGATTACCTGCTGCCGGCGTTGCGGGAGCTGGGCTTCCGCATCGAAGTCGAGCCGCAGGGCGCGTTCTATCTGTACTGCGACGTCAGTGCGTTCACGGACGACGCGCAGGCGTTCTGTGCGCACTTCCTGGAAACCGAGCACGTGGCGTTTACGCCAGGGCTGGATTTCGGGCATTACCGCGCGAACCAGCATGTGCGGTTGGCGTACACGCAGGAGATTCCGCGGCTGCAGGAAGCGGTGACGCGTATTCGACGTGGTTTGGAGCGTTGGGTGCGCTGAGCGGACAAAAAAACGCCGCGCATCGCTGCGCGGCGTTCAAAATGGGGTGGAGCCAACGAAACGCCCCACCACCCGGAGATGTCCACCGACCAACGGTCGGTGGCTACCCGCCGGTAGGTGCCAACCGTTGGTTGGCACGCGGGTTTATTTCAGACGTTCCCACAGGAAGCTGTATGCCAGCGCCGACATGTGCGCGGCCTGCGCGTTGTTCGCCGCACCACCGTGACCGCCCTCGATGTTCTCGTAGTAGGTCACGTCCTTGTTCGCCTCGATCATCTTCGCCGCCATCTTGCGGGCATGGCCCGGGTGGACGCGGTCGTCACGGGTCGAGGTGGTGAACAGCACCGGCGGGTACGACTTCTTCGGGTCAAACAGGTGATACGGCGAGAAGGTCTGGATGTAGGACCAGTCCGCCGTGTCCGGGTTCCCGTACTCGGCCATCCACGAGGCACCGGCCAGCAGGTGGCTGTAGCGCTTCATGTCCAGCAGCGGCACCTGGATCACCACCGCGCCAAACAGTTCCGGGTACTGGGTGAGCATGTTGCCGGTGAGCAGGCCACCGTTGCTGCCACCCTGCACGCCCAGGTGCTTCGGCGAGGTGATCTTGCGCGTGACCAGGTCACGGGCGACCGCGGCCATGTCTTCGTACGCCTTGTGGCGGTTCTGCTTCAGCGCCGCCTGGTGCCAGCGCGGGCCGTACTCGCCGCCGCCACGGATGTTGGCGACGACGTATACACCGCCCTTTTCCAGCCAGGCCCGGCCCATGCCGCCGGAGTACGACGGGGTCAGCGAGATCTCAAAGCCGCCGTAGCCGTACAGCAGGGTCGGGTTGGAGCCGTCCAGCTTCATGTCCTTGGCATGCACCACGAAGTACGGCACGCGGGTGCCGTCCTTGCTGGTGGCGAAGTGCTGCTCGATCACCTTGCCCTCGGCATCGAAGAACGCCGGCATGGTCTTGAGCACTTCCGGCTGCTTGCCGATGTCGGCCAGCGCCAGCGTGGTCGGGGTCAGGTAGTCGGTGACGGTCATCCACACCGCATCGCTTTCGTCAGCGTCGACCGCACCCACGGCCACGGTGCCAAACGACGGCGCGCCCACGAAATCGCTCTTCTCCCAGCCGGTGGCGGTTGGGGTGAGCACCTGCAGGCGGCTCTTGACGTCGTCCAGCACGTTCAGCACCAGGTGGTTCTTGGTCCAGCTTGAACCGGCCAGCGAGGTGGTGTCGGTCGGGGCAAACAGGACCTCAAAGTCGCGCTTGCCGGCAATGAAGTCGTCCAGCTTGGTGATCAGCAGCGAACCGGCGGTGTAGGTCTTGCCCCCCACGGTCCACGGCTCGCGCAGCTCCAGGGTGAGCCACTGCTTGCGCAGGCCCTTTTCCGCCGAGTTCGGCGCGTCGATCTTGGTGAGCTTGCCGTCGTCACCACGCAGGAACAGCTCGTTGTTGTAGAAGGCCAGGGTGCGGCTGACCAGGTTGCGCTCAAAGCCCGGCGTGTCGTCATGCAGGGCGGCGATGTACATGTCGTCGGCCTTGCCTTCGTACACCACGCTGGCGCTGCTCATCGGCGTGCCGCGCTTCCACAGCTTGGCCACGCGGGGGTAGCCGGAGGTGGTCATGCTGCCGTCGCCGAAATCGGTGTAGACGAACACCGTGTCGCGATCGATCCAGCCCAGCCCGCCCTTGGATTCGGGACGGAAGAAGCCGTCCTTGATCCAGGTCTTGCTGGTCAGGTCGAACTCGCGGGTGACGTCGGCATCGGCCCCGCCGCGCGACAGCGCGATCAGGCAGCGGCTGTAGTCCGGACGCAGGCACTCAGCGCCGTGCCACACCCAGTTTTCGTTCTCGGCCTTGTTCAGCGCGTCCAGGTCCAGCACGGTTTCCCACTTCGGGGCCGGCTTGCGGTACTCGTCCAGCGTGGTGCGCCGCCACAGGCCGCGCTCATGCTGCTTGTCCTTCCAGAAGTTGTAGTAGTAGTCGCCGATCTTCTGCACGCCCGGAATCTTGGCGTCCGAATCGAGCACCTCGCGGATGCTGGCTTCCATCTGCTTGAACGCCGGGGTCTGGGCCAGCCGCCCTTCGGACTTGGCGTTCTGCTGCTTCACCCAGTCCAGTGACTTCTCGCCAGTGACGTCTTCCAGCCAGGCGTACGGGTCGGCGGGGGATTCAGCGGCCATGGCGGCTCCTGCCGCACCAGCGGACATCAGACCTGCCACCAGGCAGGCGGAAGCGAATCGGGACATTGCGGCTCCAGGCGGTCATATCCCCCGACGCTATCACACCGCCTGCCCGGCTCCCCCCTGTCGAAGGTCAGGGCGGGTCCGTCGCACCCGCGCACTGCTGCGACGGCGGGCCTGGGGGCCGCGGCGGCGCGTGTGCTGCCGGGCCAGCAGCGCGGCCGGCAGGCGGAACCGGTACAAGGCCCACCAGGCCAGAAGCGGCATGCCGACCAGCCACATCGGCAGCCAGCCCAACCACTGGCTGTAGCCGCGCGCGGCCGGCCACACCAGCACCAGCGCCAGCCCGGCCAGCGCGACCTGCTGGACTGCCCGCAGGACCTGGGGGTGCGGTGCGTCGAGAAGACGCGGGGAAGCAGGTGAACGCGGGGAACGACGCGAAGAAGACAGGGACATGACACAGCTCCGTGCGAAAGTGATGCGTCACCTTGCCCTGCCCCGATCTCACAGACTGCGACCTTTTTGCGCAATCGGCCACATTGATGCAACAACCGCCATTGACGTTCTTCGCTGTCTTACCCACCATGCCCCTGCACGCCTCTGGAGCCCGCCACCGCATGTCCTCGAACCGCCCGCTTCGCGCTGTCCTGCTGATCTCGCTGGTGTCGCTGTTGTCCGCCTGCGCGTTCGGCGACGCCAAGCCGACGCCGCCGGCGGAGGTCGCCACCACCGGGCCCGGTGCGCCGATCGACCTGCAGCGCTTCATGGGTACGTGGTATGTGATCGGGCGGGTGCCTAACCCGGTCGAGCGCGGTCATGTGGCCAGCGTCAACGAATACTCACTGCGCGGCGACCAGAAGGTCTCGATCACCTACCGCTATCGCGACGGCTTCTCGCAGCCACTGCAGGAACTGACCGTGCGCGCCTCGGTAGATGAGAAGAGCGGCAACCATAACTGGCGGACCTGGTTCTACAAGGTGGTGCCGACTCACACCCGCGTGCTTGAAGTGGCCCCGGACTACTCCTGGGCGATGCTCGGCTACCCCGGCCGCGAGATGGCCTGGATCTTCGCCCGCCAGCCAGACATGGACAAAGAGCTTTACAAGGAACTGGCCACCCGCCTGCGTGACCAGTACGGGGTCAACACCGACAAGCTCAAGCGCGTGCCGCAGCACAAGGAACAGGTGGACCGGCTGGGCTTCGAGGTTCCGAACGTCCGTTGAGGGGTCAAGCCGCCACGCGCGGCTGTACGCGGCTTTCGATTTCGGACCAGGTGGCCAGCGTCTTCAGGTCGTACTCGGCCTGCAGCGCCAGCCAGGACGCCGCGTCACCGCCAAAATGACGCGCAAGGCGGGCCGCCGTATCGGCGGTGATGCCCCGGGTCTCATGCACGATGGCGTGCAGACGCGTGGCGGGCACATCCAGCGCCCTTGCCAGCGCATTGATGCTCAACTCCAGCGGCAGCAGGAACTCTTCCCGCAGCACCTCGCCCGGATGAATGGCCCGTAGCTTGTTGGTAGGACGGCTCATGGTGGGCACCTCAGTGGCAGTCAACGATCTCGACATCGCAGGCACCGGCATCGGTCCATACGCAACACACCCGCCATTGCGCATTGATGCGGATGCTGTGCTGTCCGCGCCGGTTCCCTGCCAACGCCTCCAGCCGGTTTCCGGGCGGGCTTCGCAGAAAGTCCAGTGTCTGCGCCGAATCGAGCATCTGCAGCTTGCGCTCGGCCGCCGCACGGAAGTTGCGGAACGGCCGAGGGCATTGGCCTTCGAACAAGGATTGCGTACGGCGGCAGCGGAACGACTGGATCATTCCGAATAGCGTATTACGCAGAACGGAATATAACACGGACGGTGGTCACGGTACAGGCAATATCAATCGCCTATCCCGGTAGGGCCGGCCGCTGGCCGGCATATCCACAACAGCCACGCAGGGCGTGGCTCTACGGGTCACTTCCGGGTGTAACGCGTCACCAGCCAGTCGCCCAGCATCTGCAGCACCTGCACCAGCACCAGCAGCAGGACTACGGTGACCAGGGCCACGTCGGTGTGCGAACGCTGGTAGCCGTCGCGGAAGGCCAGGTCGCCCAGGCCGCCGGAGCCGATTGCACCGCCCATGGCGGTGAAGCCGATCAGGGCGATCACGGTCACCGTGGCACCCGCGATCAGACCGGGCCGGGCTTCGGGAAGCAGGACACGGGTCACCAGTTGCCAGGTCGTCGCACCCATCGCCTGGCTGGCCTCGATCACGCCGCGATCCACTTCACGCAGCGCGGTTTCAACCAGACGGGCGTAGAACGGTGCCGCACCGATCACCAGCGGCACAATCGCACCGCGCACGCCCAGCGAGGTGCCCATCATCCACAAGGTGATCGGAATCAGCACGATCATCAGGATGATGAAAGGCACCGAGCGCAGCAGGTTCACCACCAGCGCCAGGGCACCGTACAGCACCGGCTTGCGGTGCAGCTGCGGCGACCCGGTGAGGAACAGCAGCACGCCCAGCGGCAGGCCGATCAGCAGGGTCAACGGCAGCGAGCCGCCCAGCATCAGCAGGGTGTCGATCGTGGCCTGGCCGATGTCGCCCCACTTGGCGGCATCGAGGTGACGGAAGAAGCCGTCGGCAGCAGCAACAAGGTTCATCGGCGCAGCTCCTCCACGTGAACGCCCGCAGCCACGAAACCGGCCTGCGCGGCCTGCACGTCACCACCGACCAGCGACACCGTGAGCTGGCCGTAAGGGGTGTCCTTGATGCGGTCGATGCGCCCGGACAGGATGTTGTAGTCCACGCCAGTGTCGCGCGCGATGCGCCCCAGCAGCGGTTCGTAGGTGTCGCCGCCGAGGAAGGTCAGGCGCACGATGCGCCCGGCCACGGCTTCGAAGTCCTTGTGCAGCACGCCTTCGTCGATGTGTTCGGACTCGCTGACGAAACGCCGCGTGGTCGGGTGCTGCGGGTGCAGGAACACCTCGGTGACCGGACCGGTTTCCACCAGCGCGCCCGCGTCGAGCACGGCCACGCGGTCGCAGACGCGGCGGATCACGTCCATCTCATGGGTGATCAGCACGATGGTCAGGCCCAGCTCGCGGTTGATCTGACCCAGCAGGTTCAGCACCGACGCGGTGGTCTGCGGGTCCAGCGCGCTGGTGGCCTCGTCGCACAACAGGATCTGCGGGCGGGTGGCCAGAGCACGGGCGATGCCGACGCGCTGCTTCTGGCCGCCGCTCAGCTGCGCCGGGTACTTGTTGGCATGCGCTTCCAGGCCCACGGTGTGCAGCAGTTCGGCCACGCGGGCGTCGATCTCCGCGCGCGGGGTACCGGCCAGTTCCAGCGGGAAGGCCACGTTGGCCGCCACCGTGCACGAAGAAAGCAGATTGAAGTGCTGGAAGATCATGCCGATGCGCCGGCGCAGCGCGCGCAGCCCGTCGGCGTCGAGCGCGGTGACATCTTCGCCATTGATCAGCAGACGGCCGCCACTGGGTTCTTCCAGGCGGTTGATCAGGCGGATCAGGGTCGACTTGCCTGCCCCGGAATGGCCAATGATGCCGAACACCTCGCCGGCCTCGATGGTCAGGTCCAGCGGCTGCAGCGCGGCGATCGCGCGTCCGCCGACGGCATAGGATTTGTGCAGGCGCTGGAACTCGATCACGTGGCGATCAACCGGGCATCGATGGGAGGGGGCGTGCAGCCTACCAGCGCGGGACGGCCCTGGCCCGCGCGGCACGGAGGAATGATATTCCGTTTGCTTATAAGGTGACGTCTTCGTCCCGTCCGGCGGGGCCTATGGGTGGTCCAGCGGGGCCGGAGCAGCCACCTTGCGGACCCGCTCCCGGTGCAGCAGGTACAGCCCGGAGGCGACGATGATGGCCCCGCCCAGCCAGGTATAGCCATCGGGCAGCACGCCCCAGAACAGCACGTCCCAGCCGATCACCCAGACCAGCCCGGTGTACTCCAGCGGCGCGATCAACGAGGCTTCGCCCAGCTGGAAGGCCCGGGTCAGCGCCACCTGCCCGGCCGCGCCGGCCAGGCCCATGCCCGCGATCAGACCGGCGTGACCCCACTGCAGCGGCTGCCAGTCCGGGATCGCCAACAGGCCGGCCCCCAGCGCCAGCAGGGCCAGGAACCAGACCACCATCGACTGCGGGGTATCGGTGCGGGTCAGCATGCTGACCGTGATCGCGGCCACGGCGTAGGCGGTGGCCGCCAGCAGCACCATCAGCCCCGGTACGGAAATGAACCCGTCCACGCCCGGGCGCAGCACCACCAGCACCCCGACCAGACCGATGCCGATGGCCACCCAGCGACGCGGGCCGACGGTTTCACCCAGCAGCGGCACCGACAGTGCCGCAATCAGCAGCGGAGCCACGAAGTAAATGGTGTAGGCGGTGGACAGCGGCAGGCTGCGCAGCGCGAACACGAAGCAGCCGATCATGGTCATGCCAAGCAGGCCGCGCAGCAGGTGCAGGCCCCAGCGCACCGGAATGAGCGAGCGTGGGCCGGCCGTGGCCAGCACCCACACCAGCACGAACGGCAGCGAGGCAGCCCCGCGCAGGAAAGTGACCTGCAAGGTGGCGTAGCTGCCGGAGAGCTGCTTCATGCCGGCGTCCATCAGGGAAAAGCAGGCTACCGCGGCCAGCATCCAGAAGACGGCCCGGGTCGGGGATTTGAGCGTGTTCATGGCCCATTATCGCCGGCCTTGGCGGGCCGTCCATGCCCGGGCGGTTAGAATGACCGCTTCTTCTGCTGGAGTATGCCCATGCCGTCATTTGACGTCGTTTCCGAAGTCGACACCCACGAGCTGACCAATGCCGTCGACCAGGCCAACCGCGAGCTGTCCACCCGCTTCGACTTCAAGGGCGTGGACGCCAAGTTCGTACTGGAAGACAGCGTGATCAAGCAGAGCGCCCCCAGCGAGTTCCAGCTGGAGCAGATGACGGTGATCCTGCGTCAGCGCCTCACTGCCCGCAAGATCGATGCCGGCTGCCTGGAGTTCGGCGACATCCTCACCAACCTCGGCGGCGCGCGCCAGGACGTCACCGTCAAGCAGGGCATCGAACAGAAGATCGCCAAGAAGATCGCGGCCAAGCTGAAGGAAGCCAAGCTCAAGGTGGAAAGCCAGATCAACGGCGACAAGCTGCGCGTGACCGGCAAGAAGCGCGATGACCTGCAGGATGCGATCGCGCTGCTGAAGAAGGAAAACTTCGAGATCCCGCTGCAGTTCGACAATTTCCGTGATTGAGATGAACGACGCCTCCGATCCCATTGCCGACACCCGCAAGTGGCTGGAGAACATTGTGATCGGGCTGAACCTGTGCCCGTTCGCCAAGGCGGTGTACGTGAAGGAACAGGTGCGTTTCGTGCTCAGCGACGCCACCACGCCCGAAGCACTGCTGGAAGAGCTGGCCGAGGAGCTGGTACTGCTGCGCGACACCCCGGCCGAGCAGATCGACACCACGCTGATTGTGCATCCGGAGGTCCTGACCGACTTCCTGGACTACAACGACTTCCTGGATAACGCCGACGCGGCCATCGAGGCGCTGGACCTGCAGGGCATCCTGCAGGTGGCCAGCTTCCACCCGCAGTACCAATTTGCCGGTGTGGCAGCGGACGATGTGAGCAATTACACCAACCGCGCGCCCTACCCCACCCTGCATCTGCTGCGCGAGGACAGCGTGGAGCGTGCGGTGGCAGCGTTCCCGGACCCGGATGTGATCGTGGAGCGCAACATCGCCACGCTCGACAAGCTGGGCGTGGAGGGCTGGACCCGCCTGCTCGGCCGCAAGGACACCCCGCCATGCCACTGACCCCGTCCGTTGCCGACTGGCCTGCACAACCGCTGCGCGACCGCGTGGTGGTGGTCACCGGCGGCGCGCAGGGCGTGGGCCGTGGCATTGCGCAGGCCGTGCTGGGTGCAGGCGGCAGCGTGATGATTGCCGACCTGGATGCCGATGCCGGCAAGGCCTGCCTGAAGGAGTGGAACCTGCCCGAACGCGCCGCATTCCAGCGCGCGGACGTGGCCAGCGAGCGCAGCGTGCAGGCGTTGATCAAAGCGACGCTGAAGCGATTCGGTCGCATTGACGGCCTGGTCAACAACGCCGGGATCGCCAGCGCGCATGGCACGCCACTGGCCGGGATGAGCATGACCGAATGGCAGCGTCGCCTGTCCAGCCTGCACGGCGCGTTCCTGTGCAGCAAGCACGCCCTGCCCGCCTTGAACGCGCAGGGCGGTGCGATCATCAACATCGCTTCGACCCGCGCATGGCAGTCTGAAGCGAACAGTGAAGCCTATGCTGCCGCCAAAGGTGGGCTGGTGGCGTTCACGCACGCGCTGGCAATCAGTGCCGGGCCGAAGGTGCGGGTGAACAGTATCAGCCCCGGCTGGATCACCACCGATGCATGGCAGGCACCGTCACGCCGGCGTACGCCGAAGCTGTCGCGGCGTGATCATGCGCAGCATGCGGTGGGGCGGGTTGGGCAGCCGGAGGATATCGGTGCTTTGGCGGTGTTTCTGCTGTCGGACCTGGCGGGCTTCATCACCGGCCAGGACCATATCGTCGATGGCGGCATGAGCCGCACGATGATTTACGCCGATTGATCCAACCATGTATCGACCAACGGTCGATACCTACCATGCATTCCGGTAGGTACCGACCGTTGGTCGGTACCGTGCGATATCACCCGGCCATGCCGTTGTGACGCAGAAGTGCATCCACCGTCGGCGCACGCCCACGGAAGGCGGCAAAATTCTCCGCCGCGCTCCGGCTGCCACCGCGCGACAGCACCTCGTCGCGGAATCGCTTGCCGGTCTCTGCCACCTTGCCGGGCGCTTCCTCGAACGCAGCATAGGCATCGGCACTCAGCACTTCAGCCCACTTGTAGCTGTAATACCCCGCCGCATAACCGCCGGCGAAGATATGGCTGAACTGATGCGGGAAGCGATTCCATGCTGGCGGCCGGTTCACCGCCACCTCGTCACGCACGCGCTCCAGCAGCTGCAGCACGCTGTCCTGCGCGGGCGCATAGTCGCTATGCAGCTGCATGTCGAACAATGCGAATTCCAGCTGGCGCACGGTGAACATGCCGCTCTGGAAGTTGCGCGCGGCCAGCATGCGGTCAAACAGCGCGCGCGGCAGCGGTTCGCCGCTGTCCACGTGCGCGGTCATTGCCTGCACGCGGTCCCACTCCCAGCAGAAATTCTCCATGAACTGGCTGGGCAGCTCGACCGCATCCCATTCCACGCCATTGATGCCGGCCACACCCAGTTCGCCCACGCGGGTCAGCAGCTGGTGCAGGCCGTGGCCCATTTCATGGAACAGCGTGGTCACTTCATCGTGACTGAAGGTGGCCGGCTTGCCATCACTGCCACGCCCGAAGTTGCAGACCAGATACACCAGCGGGGTCTGCACGCCGTGCGCGGTGTCGCGGCGGTTGCGGCAGTCGTCCATCCAGGCCCCGCCACGCTTTCCTTCGCGTGAGTACAGATCCAGATAGAACTGACCAACCAGCCCGCCCTGCGCATCCACCACGCGATAGAAGCGCACGTCCGGATGCCACACCGGTGCCACGTCCGGCTGCACCTCCAGCCCGTACAGGCCGCAGATGACGCTGAACAACCCCTCCAGCACCTTGGGCTCGGTGAAGTACTGTTTCACTTCCTGAGCGGAATAGCTGTAGCGGGCCTGCTTCAGCTTTTCGCTGGCATAGGCCAGGTCCCAGGCCTCCAGCGTTTCCAACCCCAGTTCTTCACGGGCGAAGGCTTCCAGTTCCGCGCGGTCGCGTTGTGCATAGGGCTTGGCGCGCGCGGCCAGGTCGCGCAGGAAGGCCAGCACCTGGGCCGCGTCGTCGGCCATCTTGGTAGCAATGGAGTACTCGGCATAGTTGGCAAAGCCGAGCAGTGTTGCCAGCTCGGCGCGCAGCGCCAGCACGCGGTCGATGTTGCCGCTGTTGTCCAGTGCACTGTCGCCGAACTCGGAGGCACGCAGCGCGTTGGCGCGGTACAGCGCCTCACGCAGCGGGCGATGCGACGCATAGGTCTGCACCGGCAGGTAGCACGGCATCTGCAGGGTGAGCTTCCACCCGGCCTTGCCGTCCTTTTCCGCGCCCGCACGGGCCGCGGCCACCACGTCCTCCGGCAGGCCCGCCAGCTCGGCGGCGTCTTCGACGATCAGCGACCACGCATCGGTGGCATCCAGCACATTCTGTGAGAACTTCGCCGACAGCGCCGACAGTTCCTCGCGGATGGCGCTGTAACGGGCCTTGCCGGCGTCATCCAGTTCGGCACCGCCCAGACGGAAATCGCGCAGCGCGTTGTCCAGCACCTTGCGCTGGGCAACGTCGAATTGCGCGGCTTCGGCACTGGCCGCCAGCGCGCGGTACTGCTCGAACAGCTTCAGGTTCTGGCCCAGCGCGCTGCCGAAGCGGGTCACCTTGGGCAGATTGGCGTTATAGGCTTCACGCAGTTCCGGCGTATTCACCACGCCCTGCAGATGCCCCACCTGGCCCCAGGCCCGCCACAGGCGCTCGGTGGCATCGTCCAGCGGCACCACGAACGTCTCCCAGGTGACCGGGCTCACCGTTTCGGCCTGCTTCACTGCCGCTTCGGCCTGCTCCAGCAGGGCATCGATCGCCGGGCCAACGTGCGCGGGCTGGATGGCATCGAAACGCGGCAGGCCCGAGAAGTCGAGCAGCGGATTGGCAGGGGTCACAGGGCATCTCCAGACAGCGGGTCAATGCACACGATATGGCACTGGGTGCGGGCAGGCACAAGGCCCGGATGCATCCTTTTCACATTCATTCACGCCCGGACCACGTCGCGCGGACGACGCTGGAGGCCCAACGAACGCTTTCCTCGGAGGGTTCATGGACGCGGTTCAGGCCATTGCACCGCCTTTCGCCCTGCTTGCCACCGCCAGCCCGCGCGAGCTGGACTGGATTGCCGCCCTCGGCAGAACCGCCGAGCACGCGCGACACCGCGAGGCACTGGAACAGGTGGTGGGTGCGCAGCACGGCAGGTTGCACGAGGACCAGATGTGGTTCCCCTACGAGGTGATCGAACTCGGTGCCATGCAGTGCGAGAAGGGGCACGAGCGCGAGTTCGTGCTGTGCACGCTGCTGGTGTTCATCGCCGCCCAGGCGGACCAGGCAGAAGTGAATCTGGACCTGCACTTCGACGATCACGCGACGGCCTATGAGGATCTGCCGCCGGTGCTGCGGGATGTGGTGCTGGATGCGTACGAGGCCAGTCGCGCCGCGTAGAGCCGGGCTTGCCCGGCTGCCTTTGGCGCAGCGGGGCAAGCCCCGCTCTACGGAATCACTGGCACATCAATACAGCGGCTCCAGCGACGCCTGCGCCAGCACGGGCAGCGCCGCCTGCCCGTTGACTGCGGCGGCCAGCACGGCATCCGGTGCATCCACATCGATGCCCTGCCGCGAATACCACTCCGGGTTGTAATAGCTGTGCGCATAGCGCTCGCCGCTGTCGCACAGAATCGTCACGATCGATCCGCTGCGCCCGGCCCGACGCATCTGCTGCGCCGCATGCAGCACGCCGATGAAGTTGGTGCCGGTGGACCCGCCCACGCGGCGGCCGAGCTGACGGCTGACATGGCGCATGGCCGCCAGGCTCAGCGCGTCCGGCACCTTCACCATGGCATCCACGCAGGTCGGGATGAAGCTGGATTCCACGCGCGGGCGGCCAATGCCCTCCACCCGCGAACCGCCGGCACAGGTGAGCTCGCGCCACGGTTCGCCGGCGAGTGCCGCACAGTAGCCGTCGTAGAACACCGATATTTCCGGGTCCGCACACAGGATGCGGGTGTCATGCCGGCGGTAGCTCACGTAACGACCCAGCGTCGCCGCCGTACCGCCGGTGCCGGGGCTGCAGACGATCCATTCCGGCACCGGGTGTGGCTCCTCGGCCATCTGCTTGAAGATGGACTCGGCGATATTGTTGTTGGCGCGCCAGTCGGTGGCCCGCTCGGCGTAGGTGAACTGGTCCATGAAGTGGCCGCCGGTTTCGCGTGCCAGCCGCTCCGATTCGCAGTTCAGATCGCAGGCGCGTTCCACCAGATGGCAGCGGCCACCGTGGAACTCGATGGCGGCGATCTTTTCCGGCGAGGTGCTGGCCGGGATCACCGCGATGAACGGCACCCCCAGCAGGCGGGCGAAATACGCTTCGGACACCGCCGTGGAGCCGCTGGAGGCCTCGATGACCGGCCGCCCCTCGCGCAGCCAACCGTTGGCCAGCGCGTACAGGAACAGCGAGCGCGCCAGGCGGTGCTTCAGGCTGCCGGTGGGGTGGCTGGATTCGTCTTTGAAGTACAGCTCGATGCCCGGGTAGCCCGGCAGGTCCATCGGGATCAGATGGGTGTCCGCGGAGCGGTTGAAATCGGCTTCGATCTTGCGGATGGCCGCGGCCACCCATTCACGCTGCGACATGTCGACGAACAGTCAAGGAGATGCTGCATTCTACGTCGCCTTGCCACCGGGCCGCTAAACTGAACGGCCTGACGTTCCGTTTTCATGCACCCGAGGACCCCCATGACCCTTGCCTTCCAGTCCCAGCCCGGCGTGGCCGCCCAGCCGCCGGCTGAAACCACCGGTTTCGTTTTCAACCACACCATGCTGCGGGTGAAGGACATCACCGCCTCGCTGGACTTCTACACCCGGGTGCTGGGGTTCCAGCTGCTGGACCAGCGCGACTTCCCGGAAGCGCAGTTCAGCCTGTACTTCCTGGCCCTGCTGCCCGCGGGCACCGCCATTCCGGAGGGCGATGACGCCCGCCGCGTGTGGATGGCCGGCATTCCCGGCGTGCTGGAGCTCACCCACAACCACGGTACCGAGAAGCAGGACGGCCCGGTGTACCACGACGGCAATTCCGACCCGCGCGGCTTCGGCCACATCTGCGTGTCCGTGCCGGACATCAAGGCCGCCTGCAAGCGCTTTGACGACCTGCAGGTGCCCTACCAGAAGCGCCTGGAAGACGGCCGCATGAAGCATCTGGCCTTCATCAAGGACCCGGACGGCTACTGGGTGGAGATCATCTCCAACACCCCGGTCGCCTGATTGGCAATGGGGCGACGACCAACGGTCGTCGCCTACCGGGCACCGCGATGCCGGTAGATGACGACCGTTGGTCGTCATCCGAACCGCACGTCGCCACAACTCGCCCAGTGTTATACATGCCCCTCCTCATCACGAAGGACCCGGCATGGAAACCATGGAACTGCATCGCGGCCGCCTGATCGACCATATCCAGCTGGTGGTGCGTGACTTGCCCGCCAGCCGCCGCTTCTACCAGGCGGTGTTCGACACCATCGGCATTCCGGTGGCCGGCGAAGGTGAGGATTACTTCTGGGCCGATGAACTGTTCATCTCCACCGCCAGCAGCGAGGCGGCCGCCGGCGAGCTGACCGGGCGGCATCATCTGGCATTCCAGGCGCGCGATGCGGCCACGGTGGATGCGTTTCACAAGGCAGCGATTGCAGCTGGCGGGAAGGACAATGGTGCGCCCGGTGAGCGGCCGTATCATCCCGGGTATTACGGCGCGTTCGTGCTGGACCCGGATGGAAACAACATTGAAGTGGTGTACCACGGGCCGGCGACCTATAGCGCCGATTCGGTGAAGGTCACGTTCTGACCCTGAACTCTTCAGCGACGCGGACTCCCAATCTCACACATTGAGACCGAACGCCCCTACCGTTTCCGCATGGAAACGCTGCGCAAACTCGCCATCCTCGCCGACGCCGCCAAATACGATGCTTCCTGCGCCTCCAGCGGCGCAGGCAAGCGCGACTCGCGCGCCAGCGGCGGCATCGGCAGCACCGACGGCCCCGGCATCTGCCACAGCTACACCCCGGATGGTCGCTGTGTTTCCCTGCTGAAGATCCTGCTCACCAACTTCTGCATCTACGACTGCGCGTACTGCGTGAACCGCGTCTCCAGCAACGTGCAGCGCGCCCGCTTCACGGTCGAAGAGGTGGTCGCCCTGACCATGGACTTCTACAAGCGCAACTACATCGAAGGCCTGTTCCTTTCCAGCGGCATCATCCGCAACGCCGACTACACGATGGAGCAGATGGTCGAAGTGGCACGCCAGCTGCGCGAGGAGCACCGCTTCAACGGCTACATCCACCTCAAGACCATTCCAGAAGCCTCCCCGGAGCTTCTGGCTGCGGCCGGCCGTCATGCCGATCGCCTGTCGATCAATGTGGAGCTTCCGACCGAAGCGGGTCTGGCCAACTTTGCACCAGAGAAGTCGATGCCCTCGATCCGCAGCGCGATGGGTGAATTGCGTTGGCGCATCGAGGAAGCCAAGGAGGCGAAGGCCGCGCCCGCCGCCACCGTCGCACCGAGCGCCACGCAGACCGCAAAAGCCCCCCGACGCCGCCCCCGCGCTCCGCGCTTCGCCCCGGCCGGCCAAAGCACGCAGATGATCGTCGGGGCCGACGGAGCCAGCGACCAGCAGATCCTCACCGCTGCCGACAGCCTGTATGGCAACTACCGCATGCGGCGTGTGTACTACTCCGCGTTCAGCCCGATTCCCGATGCCAGCCGCATCCTTCCCGTGCAGGCCCCACCGCTCGCACGCGAGCATCGGCTGTACCAGGCGGACTGGCTGCTGCGCTTCTATGGCTACGACGTGGAAGAGATCACCGACACCACCCAGGGCGGCATGCTCGATCTGGACATCGACCCGAAGATGGCATGGGCGATCCGCCATCCCGAGCGCTTTCCGGTGGACCTCAACCGCGCGCCGAAGGAAATGCTGCTGCGGGTGCCGGGGCTGGGCGTACGCAACGTGAAGCGTGTACTAATGGCGCGTCGTCACGGCCGCCTGCGCGTGGCCGACGTGGCCCGCCTGCGCGCTCCCATGAGCAAACTGCTGCCGTTCGTGCAGCTGGCCGACCATCATCCACGCAACGCGCTGGACAACCCCGGTGCACTGCGCGCCCGCCTCGCCCCGCCGCCGAAGCAGGCGTCTCTGTTCGACGCGGTGGCCGGCTGAGATGGACCGCTGGAGTGTGCGGGTCGATCCGCCGTGGTCGCTGGAGGCGTGGCGTGGTGCCGCGCGTGTCGCGTTACAGTGCGACGTGGCTCCCGAACAATTGGATTGGTTGCAGGGCGATGCCGGTGGGTTGCTGGACGCACCTTCGCTGACCCAGGCCATGCCTTCCCCATCGTCCCCCACCGTCGCCGTGCCGAAAGACTTCGTCGAACTGGCCGCCACCTGCCTGTGCCATCGCGACCCGCAGCGCATGCCGCTGCTGTACCGCATGCTGTGGCGCATCACCCATGGCGAACGCGCCCTGCTCTCCAATCCCGCTGACCCGGACGTGATCCGCGCGATGGCGTTGGCGCAGGCGGTTCGCCGCGACAGCCACAAGATGAAGGCGTTCGTGCGCTTCCGCGAGGTGCCCGGCGCGCCGGACGCGTTCATTGCCTGGTTCGAGCCGGACCACCACATCGTGGATCGGGTGGCCCCGTTCTTCCAGCGTCGTTTCACCGGCATGCGCTGGTCGATTCTCACGCCCTATCGCAGCGTGCACTGGGATGGGCAGCAGCTCGCTTTCGGCCAGGGCGCTCAGCGCAGTGATGCGCCTGCCGAAGACGCGCGCGAGGAACTCTGGCGCACGTACTACGCGCACATCTTCAACCCCGCGCGCTTGAACACCCGGATGATGCAGCAGGAGATGCCGGCGAAGTACTGGAAGCACCTTCCGGAAGCGTCGTTGTTGCCCACACTGGTACGCGACGCCGGTGACCGCGTGCAGGAGATGCATGACCGCCAGGCGCAGGCACCGCAGCGCCGCATTCCCGAGCGCCCTATTCCCCTGCGCCAGCCGGCCACGGCGCGCGGTGATGATCTGGACGGACTGCGCACCGCAGCAGCAAGCTGCCGCCAATGCCCGTTATGGGAACCCGCCACCCAGACCGTGTTCGGCGAAGGCCCGCATGATGCGCAGATCATGTTGGTGGGCGAGCAGCCCGGCGATGCGGAGGATCTAAGTGGCCATCCCTTCGTCGGGCCGGCCGGGCAGCTGCTCAATCGGGCTCTCTTGGAGCTTGGAATTGATCGCAGGACGCTTTACCTCACCAACGCGGTGAAGCACTTCCGCTTTGAGCGGCGTGGCAAGAAGCGTATCCATTCGAAGCCCCAGGTGACCCACATCAATGCCTGCCGACCGTGGTTGCTGGCCGAGATCGAGCAGGTGAGTCCGAAGGTGATCGTGTGCCTGGGCGCGAGTGCTGCGCGGGCGGTGTTTGGCAGCGGATTCAACCTGAGCCGTGATCGGGGGCGTTGGCACACGCTGGAAGATGGCACGCGCGGGTTTGGTACGGTGCATCCGTCGTGGGTTCTGCGTCAGGAGGTTGGGAAGCGAGAGGCGGCGTATCGGCTGCTGGTGGATGACCTGATGGCCTTGCGTACGCATTCGACCTAGCCATCGCCTTGTAATTCGCGACATTACCTGCCCGCTGATTACGGCCCCTGCGCATCATCAGAAATAGTTGTTTGCGTCATCATCCATCGCCTTTCACACGAAACGGGCTGTAGCGCGTGGACACGGGATTCCGAAGACGAATCTGGTCGTCCGACTCCCGTATGCTCAGTCCATGACTACTCGAAAGCCAACTTCAAAAGAACGCGCCAGCGAGAAGCTGGAAAGCCCTCGGCCTAAGCTCCAGCCACACATCGGAAAGTTTAATACTGAAACACCGGAAGAGGAGATTCGGCGGATATACACCATGACGCCCGAGGAAGTAGACGAGATCATACGCATGTCTGGAATCCTCACTTATGCCGGCAATCTGAAGCGCAGCTACCGATGAATGACGGCCACCTGCAGATCGGCTATCACGGCTGCGACGTCACAGTGCGGGATGCCCTGGTCGCAGGACGGCTGATACCTGCATCAAGCGACAACCAGTACGACTGGCTTGGTCCCGGCTTCTACATGTTCGAAGGGGACCACGACCGTGCCATGGCGTTCGCCGAAGCCGCTGCCAACCAACCACAGCGAAGGCTGACGGCGCGGCCGATTGCCACACCTGCCGTTGTTGGCTGCATATTCAGCGTCCATCGATGCTTGGATATGACCACTAAAGCTGGACGACTGGAATTCGAGAACGCGTATCTCCTACTTCACGCGCGCCGCATAGTCTCTGGGGATCAGCTTCCTGTGAATTCCGCTGCCAACGCAGGTGACGAGGAGATGTTGCTGCGAGGATTGGATCGCGCTGTATTTCAGTTCATCCACGCAAAGCGGGTACGCACCCATCGCGACGACCATTTCCAGGCTGTCCGAGGCGCATTCCGACAAGGTCCCGAGATTGCCCCCAGCTCTGGCTTCCACAGAGACAGCCACGTCCAGATCGCGCTTCGCGACTTCACCTGCATCAAGGGCTGGTTCCTGCCGGAGGGCGAGCAGCTGCTGGATCAGGCTCAAATGACCGAAGCGCGTGCCGCGCTCCATGCCGCACGCCTGAACTACGCAAAGGTACGCCGGCGAGCGTAGCGTCACGCTTCCACCATCACCGGAGCAGAAGAAAGAACGCCGGACAGATGCCCGGCGATTTGATCCCTTCTGACGCCCCGATCAGAACCGGGCGCGCACGCTGAACATCACGTTGCGGGGATCCGCATAGTAGGTGTTGAACGTGTTCGGACCGTACTTGCGGAAGTAGCTCTTGTCGAACAGGTTGTTGACGTTGAGCTGCAGGCTGATCGCTTCGGACAGGTCATAGCCCGCCATCACGCCATAGACCGCGTAGCCACCCTGGCGCGAGGTCACCCCACGTGAGGTCACGTAGGTATCGCTCTGCGCCTGCACCGATGCGCCTGCGCGGAGCTTGTTGAGCACACCCGGGAACCGGTAGCTGGTGGACAGGCGCAGCAGGTGGCGCGGATCGGCCGAACGCAGCGGCTGGCCGAGATTGGCGGCGCTGGGGTCCCGCAGGTACTCGGTGCGGGTATTGGTGTAGCCGGCCATCATCTGCCAGCCCTCGGTCAGCTGGCCGCTGACTTCCGCTTCCCAGCCCTGGCTGCGGGTCTTGCCACCGTCGACCTTGCAGTAGCCGGTGGTGTAGTACGGCAGGCAAGGGTTGGCACTGGACGCGTCGTCCATCGCGCGACCGACGTTGTTGATGCGGAACGCCGACAGCGCCGCATTCAACCGTCCGGCGAAGAATTCGCCCTTGATACCCGCCTCGTAGTCCTGGCCGGTGATCGGCTTCAGCAACTGGCCGTCGGCCTGGTAGGCATTCTGCGGGACGAAGATCTCGCTGTAGCTGGCATACAGGCTCAGGGTCGAGCTCAGGTCGTAGACCAGGCCCGCATACGGCATGAACTCACGGTCCACGCTGTAGTTGCTGGCCGGATTGGTCGGCACGCTGTATTCCCACCAGTTCAGACGGGCACCAACGAGCGCGGTCAGCGGATCGGTGATCGAGATACGCGCCACCGCGAACACGCCCTTCTGCTGCGTCTCGTTGTTGATGCCACCGTAGTAGGTGCCGACGTCGCCTTCCTGCGGCGGTGCGTAGCTGGTGTACGGGTCCCAGGTGCGTGCGTCGACGTTGCGGATGCGGTTGATGCCCCAGTAGCCCGACGAGTTGGCGGTCTTCACGTTGCGGCCTTCCGCGCCCACGGTCAGCTGATGCGTGCGTTCGAACAGCTCGACCGGGCCTTCGGCGACGAAGTTGACCGCATTCTGGTGGCTGCCCGCAGGACCGTAGATGGCCGTATCAACGTCGACCAGGTACGGATTGCTGGTGTTCGAACGCGAGAACGAGGTCTGGATGAACGGACCGTTGTAGCCGAAGCGGGTGAACGCATAGCTGAGCGCGGTGCGCCAGCCATTGCCGAAGCGGTGCTCCAGCGACAGGAATGCCTGCTGGTTGTAACGGTTCCACTGGTTCCACGAGGCACCCAGGTAGGTGCTGCGCGGCAGGTCCAGCGCGCGCCCGTCGAAGTCACTGGGCATGCCGCCCCAGGAGCCGGTGGCGTCCAGGTCGGTCTGCTGCAGGCTGGCGGTGAGCAGCGTGGCGTCGGTCAGATCGGCCTCGATCACGCCGTACACGGTGCGCTTCTCTTCCTCGCGCGCCTTCTGGAAGAAGTCTTTCTCGTCATAGGCGGCCACCAGGCGGCCACGCACCGTGCCGGCACTGTTGAGCGGGCCGGACACATCGGCCTCGGCGCGGCGACGGTCCCAGCTGCCCAGGCTCAGCGCGCCGCTGGCCTGGAAGGTTTCGGTCGGACGCTTGCGCGCGATGTTGACCGTCGCCGACGGGTTGCCCGCCCCCTTCAGCAGGCCAGCGGCACCGCGCAGGATTTCCACGCGGTCCAGCACAGCGGTATCAGGCTGGATGAACACCGAGCCGGACTGGTCGATCGACAGGCCATCCATCTGCAGCGCGTCGATGGAGAAGCCACGCGAGAAGTAGGTCACGCGCTCGCTGTCGACATAGTCGACGGTGACGCCGGGGGTGTTCTGCAGCACGTCGTGCAGGTCCAGCAGCGCACGATCATCCAGCAACTGGCGGGAGATCACGGTGACCGGCTGCGGGGTCTGGCGGATGCTCTGCACGCCCTTGAACAGCGTGGTGGCCTTGGCACCATAGTTGCCTGAGCCTTCCGTATTGGCATCGCGGCTGGCGCGGACGTTCAACGTGTCCAGCGTCTGCGCCTGATCCGCGTCGGCGGCCAGGCCATCGGCGAACGCCGGAGTCGCGGCAAGCAGAGCCAAGGACAGCGCGCTCATGCGCAGGGCCGGCAGACGCGTGAAGGGCACGCGGGCCGGGTTTAACGTGAGGGAAGGCATCGAACGTAACTCCTGACGGGAAAGCGGTGACCGCATTGGCCAGCGCTGCGTCAGTCGGACGGCCACCAATGCAAATGAGTTGCAATTGCAGCCATTATCGGGTTGCCTTCAGGATTGTGCAAGTTTTGTTAAGGCTTCAAAGTGCTGGTTGGCCGGCTATTCGAACTGTTCAAATTGTCCGAATGCTGTCCGAATCCCTGATCCCGTCAGTCGCATCGCCGCGCCTTGCTACGCGTTCGCGCGAGCTGTCCAAGTAGAGCGGGGCTCTGTCCCGCTCCCCGCAATCTAGAAGTCGCAGCCGCCTACAGGCACCCATCGAATGGCATCACCAAACCTGCAGGGCTCCATCGGCAACGCCACCGGAGTATCGGGCCCAACCGTTACCACACCGGTTGAACCTCCTCCGCCTCCTCCCCCACCTCCACCCACGCCCCCACCCGGTCCACCGCCGCCACCAATCGGTGACGCATTGCTCATTGTCCCGCCACCCCAGAAGTCGTCTGTTTCAGTGATCGTGTAGGTCGTGCAGAAGCCACGGCTGCAAACGCTAATGCTGTCGCCAGTGAACAACCGATCCCGGTTCTGCGCCATCTTCCGCCGGTACTCATTCAGGAATGCCAATGTAGAAGGGTCGGGCATGCGTGGCGCGACCAAACATGCACCGCAGTAGTAAGGACCAAAGTGGCGCGGCGGTATGACGTTGGTTGCGGCCGCAATCCCTATGCCAAGCGCGGCAATGCCGACGAAAATTATGATTCCATTCCTTTTGACCATTTTTTCTCTCTTCAAGGTTCGCAACAGGACGAGTAGATCTGGCGCGACAGGGCGACCGCCGATTCCCGTTGCTTGATTGATAGCCCTTCTTCAAGGTCCCGCATCGTGATTGGCGCGGACAAACCGGTTTGAATCCTGTTTGCAGCTAACGCATACGCGTAGGCCATTTCCCGGTTCTTCTGGACGATCAAGCCTCTGTCATAGGCATCGGACAGCCGCAGAACGGCGTCGAGATTGCCGGTTGCAGCAACGTCATGAAGGTAGGTCGCGGCGTTCTCCTTCCACGCGATGATCGACTCGGGGTTGTTCAACCTCTCGAAAGGGTCGCCAAGCACCATTGCTGTATCGATCGTGTAATAGAGCTTTGCTTCGATGGAGCCTTGTTGTGCGGCGAGCGCCAGCCATTTCCCCTCCATGAACCCGGCGTCGCCATAGAGCTCGCTGCACTCTCGAAGTTTTCGCTCCATGGTCTGCAGCTCCACCATGCCAACTGGTGGTGTCCCAACTCCAGCTGGCCCGTGGGTTGATTTGCCGAGTTGATTCCTGCAATCCATGACGGCCAGGTAGATGTCGAAGGTCGCCAGTGCGTCTCCACTCTCCGACATGGCAAGACGTTCCTTCACGTATGCCAACGCGTCTCCAGGAGGGCGGATATCCCCCACCCTGGCAATCTGATATGACCGGGCTCCCAGGCTCTGGAATACCTCAGGATGGATCCGTTCCCGAACCTCCTCCATCGAAAGCCGGCGGCCTGGCAGCTGACGGCCTGGGCTAGGAGGTATTGCCGCGAGGCGTGACCGAGCATCGTCCCTGCAACCCTCGTCATGGCAGGCCGCCTCATCGGTTGTCCTCATCAGCGCAGGTAGCGCTGCTGTAACGATGAATGCGACAGCCAGCGCTGTTGCTACGATGGTCTTGCGGTGCTGCATCCGTGCACTTCCTCTCCGGGATTCGAAACAGCGCTCGTTCGCCGAGAGCCGATCCTCATCCTGCCGGGAAGACCGTCGCACCACTTCAAGAAATCAATCAGATCCGCCAGGATTCAATGCCACGCACCCGTCGCGGGTGCTGACGCATCGACGTGCCTTGAGAAGAAACGCAGACTGACGGAGTCGTAGAGCGGGGCTTGCCCCGCTCTACGACCGAAGACAGCGTCAGTGAGCCGCCATGTAAATATCCTGGAGAACCGCCTTCTCCAGCTCCAACTCCCCAAGCAGGTTCTTGACAATATCGCCCAGGCTGAGGATGCCAACAAGACGATCACCCTCGGTCACCATCAAGTGCCGATGCCGCGAGTACGTCATCAACGCCATCGCCTGCTTCAGCGTGGCCTCGGGCGAGATGCCTTCCAACCCGGCAGAGGGTAACGAGGAGATGACCCGCCGACCGGCCTGCGGGCCATCGTCGGCAAGGCTGCGCACGATGTCTTTCTCGGAAATGATCCGGACCGGCACATCGTCGCGGGTGACCACCAGCGCGGCGATCTTGTTCGCACTCATCTTGTGCGCTGCGGCACCGATGGTGTCTTCCACGTCGATGGTGATGACGGCTTGTTTCTTCAGCTGCAGAAGTTCACGAACGTTCATTCTGGTTCCTGTTGCAGGGTACTGAGTGAGTCAAGTGACAGTTCGTCGCAGAACCGGTTGACGACTCTGAGCATCGCACCGGGCGTAGAACCGGCGCTGAATGTTCCGGGCAGCGGAGGCTAAAGTTTTTCGAGCAGCCAGCTTTGGCACAGGAGATGCCTATTCATCATTTCCCGGAATGCTTGACCTGCCTCGATCAGACGGGAAATGATCCAGTACCGTCCCGTCAATGGAACTGACCGTGTACCTTCGTGATGTCATGGTGTTACCTACCGAACACAGCAGAGAAGGCAACCTCCGCCTTCGCGCCGCCAGTGACCACGTACTGAATACCCTTCGCCATTACCTGCCGAAGAAGTACGACTTCAACGGCATGTGGCGACTGGTCATTTACCTAGGCCCGAACACGGACGGCAAGCGGTTTTGGTCGCCAGAGGCCACCGGTGGTGTCGGCGAGTTTCTCGCTGACAGCTTCGATCTGGATGGCTGGTTCGATGCCCCGCAGGACAAGCAGGACGTGCGCATACTGCAGTGCGTGGAAGACGCATTGGTCGAACGCGCCGTTGAGTTTGGTACCGATGCAGAGCCACTACGCACGGCAGTACAGAGCGTCCGCGACGCAGGCTATCGCCTGGACACCGAACTGCCCTGCTCCCGCACCCACCCCAGCCGGAAGTTCCGGGTACGACTGATCCGTCGCTTTGCACCGGGCGGTACGTTTGTCATTGTCCGGGTGACCACGCCGAAGGGCGAAGTCCTGCACGAAGAGGAACTACTTGCCGGAGCATGGGTGGTCACGGTGGGGGACGACTATCGCGGCGGCCGTTGGAACGGCGATGCACTGGAAATACTGGACGTATCAGGAAGAATGACCACTACAGTCTCGTGCACCCCTTATCTATCCGTCTGATTCCGACTGTTTCGTCACCTCACGTAGGCGCCGCTGCGCACGAGCCATGTCGTCTAGAGCGGCGGTTATGAACGTAGCGTCGCCACGGCTTTCCGCAATGCATGCGTCAAGGTATGCGAGCATTTCCTCCCGCGTATGCAGATGCTCGGCCACGTCGAACCTGGTCAGCAAGGGGCTTCCTTCGGTTTCCACTGATGCCATGCCCTGTCTTCTCGGAGGATGGCGAGCATCTTGTCACCTTGCGATCCAGTAGAGCCAATCAAGACATCCAATGTCGTGAATGACTTGAGTTTGCAGTCTTTGAACCGTTATGAATTAGTCTTGGCAATGAGCACCGCTACTTGTGGCCTTGGCCACCAGTGCAGGCTCTGGAGCCTGAACTCTCCTTGGACGCCGTTTTAATCAACTTCCCGCCCCATTGGCAGGAAGCAATCCAAGAGGAGATTGTGAATGTGCAAGAAGACCGACAGCTCGCTCAGTGCTGACGCAGCAGACGAGGCAGAATCCAAGGCCACCAAGAAGCCCAGCGCCGGCTGGTACCGCCCCCGATATGTGCGCGTCGGCGTACTGAATGGCCCAGACGGTCGCCCCGTCATCGTGGATGGCGTCGAGGTTCCCTACTTCAAGATGCGTGGGATGTGGATACATCGGATGGGTGGCACGGCGCGTAGTCGGCTTCGTATCGATGAAGAGCCAGGGCGGATCATTCTGTCGGTGGACACGCCAGTGGTTAAGGTGAAGAAGGCACGGGGGAAGGTCCCGGCGTAGCCGGCGATGCGCGGGCCGGAACGGAGAGCGGACACGCATGGCGTGTCCCTACGGGTTGGAATGCGAAAAGGCCGGTTTTGGCCGGCCTTTTCGGGGAAGAGCAGCGGGGCAAGCCCCGCTCTACGGGATTCCCATCAGTGTCGGCGTTCCCGACGGCGGTGGGATCGTCGAAGAGAGCCTTATTCGACGGTGACGCTCTTTGCCAGGTTACGCGGCTTGTCCACGTCGGTGCCGCGTGCCAGCGCGGTGTGGTACGCCAGCAGCTGTACCGGGATGGTATGCACCACCGGGCTGAGCACGCCGGCGTGGCGCGGGGTGCGGATGACGTGCACGCCTTCGCTTTCGGCGAAGTTGCTGTCCTGGTCGGCGAACACAAACAGCTCGCCGCCACGGGCACGCACTTCCTGCATGTTCGACTTCACCTTTTCCAGCAGGCTGTCGTTGGGGGCGATCACCACCACCGGCATGTCTTCGTCCACCAGCGCCAGCGGGCCATGCTTGAGCTCACCGGCCGGGTAGGCTTCCGCGTGGATGTAGGTAATTTCCTTCAGCTTGAGCGCGCCTTCCAGTGCGATCGGGTAATGCAGGCCACGGCCGAGGAACAGGGCGCTGCTCTTGCGTGCGAAGCGCTCAGCCCACGCGGCAATCTGCGGCTCCATGTTCAGCGCGTGCTGCACGCTGCCCGGCAGGAAGCGCAGCTGCTCGAGGTAGTCGGCTTCCTGCGCGGCATCTACGCGGCCGTGCAGCTTGCCCAGCACCACGGTCAGCTGGAACAGCGCGGCGAGCTGGGTGGTGAAGGCTTTGGTCGAGGCCACGCCGATCTCAGCACCGGCGCGGGTGTAGCAGACCAGCTCGCTGGCGCGCGGAATGGCGCTCTCCGGCACGTTGCAGATCGACAGCGTGTGCTTGTGGCCCAGGCTCTTGGCGTACTTCAACGCCTCCATCGTGTCCAGGGTTTCGCCAGACTGCGAGATGGTGACGATCAGGTGCTTGGGGTTGGCATAGGCGGCGCGGTAGCGGTACTCGCTGGCGATCTCCACGCTGCACGGCAGGCCTGCAATGGCCTCGATCCAGTAGCGCGCGGTCAGGCCGGAGTAATAGCTGGTGCCGCAGGCGAGAATCTGCACGCCTTCGATGCCGGCCAGCACGCTTTCAGCGTTCTTGCCGAACAGCTCGGCCGGGAAGCCACCGGCGTCGATCGCCGCTTCGATGGTGTCACCCAGCGCGCGCGGCTGCTCGTGGATTTCCTTCTGCATGAAGTGGCGGTACGGGCCGAGTTCCAGCGAGGCCAGCGACACATCCGACAGGTGCACGTTGCGGGTGACCGGCTGGTCGTGCTCGTCGTACACCTGCACGCCGTCACGGCTGACTTCGGCGGTGTCGCCCTCTTCCAGGAAGATCACCTTGCGGGTGGCCGAGACGATGGCCGACACGTCCGAGGCGACGAAGTTCTCGCCCTCGCCCAGGCCGACCAGCAGCGGGCAACCCATGCGGGCGCACACGAAATGGTTGGGTTCGGCGCGGCTCATCACCGCCAGCGCGTAGGCACCGGTGAGCTCCTTCACCGTGCGCTGCAGCGCCGTGAGCAGTGAATCGCCGCCCTTGAGGTGGTAGTGCATCAGGTGGGCGATCACCTCGGTGTCGGTCTGCGACTCGAACACGTAGCCGAGCGCGCGCAGCTTCTCGCGCTGTTCTTCATGGTTTTCGATGATGCCGTTGTGCACCAGCGCCACGCCGTGGCTGATGTGCGGGTGGGCATTGGCTTCGGTCACGCCGCCGTGGGTCGCCCAGCGGGTGTGGCCGATGCCCAGCTGGGCGTCGAAGCCTTCGCTGGCGGCGGCCTTTTCCATTTCGGCCACGCGGCCGGTGCGGCGCACACGGCGCACGTCGGGCTGGGCCTGGGTCTTGTCGATGACGGCAATGCCGGAGGAGTCGTAGCCGCGGTATTCCAGGCGCTTGAGGCCTTCGATCAGAACTGGAACCACATCGCGATCGGCGATCGCACCCACAATGCCGCACATAGCGTCGTATCCCTGCTGTAGAGGCCCGCATTCTAACGTGGCCGCCCGGAAGGCTAGGTGCGTGTCCGCTTAACAAAAGTGTCCGGCACACTGTCCGCGGACACCCGGACAACCTTGAGGGTTACGCAAGCCATTGTTTTCCAAGGGCTGAAAGTTGGCACGAAGTCTGCTTTGTATTCACGCAGACCCAACGCGAACGAGCCCGATGATCCGCGACACTTCCGCCCAGGACCAATCCTTCGCCCCGACGGCCACCGCCGCCCCCTGGAAACGCTGGCTATGGCCGGGCCTGGCGGCACTGGTGGTGCTGCTGGCCATCGGCTTCGCGGTGCGGGCCTGGCTGGGTGCCAGCCGATCGGTGGACAGCAGTCGCGTCCGCATTGCCGAGGTGACCAAGGGCGACCTGGTCCGCGACATCGCCGCCGACGGCCGGGTGATCGCCGCCAACAGCCCGGTGCTGTATGCGATCTCGGCCGGCACGGTGGACCTGAAGGTAGTCGCCGGCGACGTGGTGAAGAAGGGCCAGGAACTGGCGGTGATCGACAG
Organism: Stenotrophomonas oahuensis; assembly: GCF_031834595.1. Classification (NCBI taxonomy): domain Bacteria; kingdom Pseudomonadati; phylum Pseudomonadota; class Gammaproteobacteria; order Lysobacterales; family Lysobacteraceae; genus Stenotrophomonas; species Stenotrophomonas oahuensis. The sequence goes on from NZ_CP115541.1 coordinate 990,559, forward strand.
CCCGGAGCTGCGCAGCAAGCTGGCCCAGGAACAGGCCACCCTGGCCGGTCTGGAAGCCGAAGCCAGCCGCGCCCAGCTCGACGCCACCCTGGCCCGCGCCAAGGCACGCAAGGACACCGACCAGGCCAGCATCGAACGGCAGGCCGCCGAACGCGACCTGCAGCGCTACCAGCGCGGCTATGACGGCGGCGCAGTGCCGCAGATCGACCTGGCCAAGGCCAACGACACGCTGAAGAAGGCCGACATCTCGCTGGCCAACGCCCAGACCGACGCGCGCCTGCAGGGCCAGGGTGCCGACCTGGACGCCCGCAACAAGCGCCTGCTGGCTGACCGCCAGCGCGCGGTGGTGGACGAAGTGCAACGCCAGGTGGACGCACTGACCCTGCGCGCCCCGTTCGATGGCCAGGTCGGCCAGGTCCAGGCCACCCAGCACACCCAGGTGCCGGCCAACGCCCCGGTGCTGGGCGTGGTCGACCTGTCGCGCTTCGAGATCGAGATCAAGGTGCCGGAAAGCTTCGCCCGCGACCTGAGCATCGGCATTCCGGCCCAGCTCACCAGCGGCAACGGCCAGCCCTTCCCGGGCGAAATCAGCGCGGTGTCGCCGGAAGTGGTGGCCGGCGAGGTGAACGCCCGCATCCGCTTCAGCGACAAGCAGCCGCAGGGCCTGCGCCAGAGCCAGCGCATGCAGGCCCGGGTGGTGCTGGATACCCGCCGCAACGTACTCAAGGTGGAACGCGGCCCGTTCGTCGAACAGGGCAACGGCCAGGCATACGTCATGAATGGCAGCACTGCGGTGCGCCGCCCGGTCCAGCTCGGCGTGAGCAGCCTGGGTGAAGTGGAAATCCTCTCTGGCCTGCAGCCCGGCGACCGCGTCGTGGTGTCTGGCAGCGACCTGTTCGGCGACGCCGAACAGGTGTCCATCAATTGATTCATTCCCACGAACTGAAAAGGAAATAGCCATGCTTGAGATGCGCGCGGTTGCCAAGGTGTTCCGTACCGAACAGGTGGAAACCCATGCCCTTCGTTCGTTGGACCTGCACGTCCGCGAAGGTGAATTCGTCGCGGTCACCGGCCCGTCGGGTTCGGGCAAGACCACCTTCCTCAATATCGCCGGCCTGCTGGAAACCTTCACCAGCGGCACCTACCTGCTCGACGGCCAGGACGTGAGCAAGCTCGGCGACGACGCCCGCAGCAAGCTGCGCAACCAGAAGATCGGCTTCATCTTCCAGGGCTTCAACCTCATTTCGGATCTGAACCTGTTCGACAACGTCGACGTACCGCTGCGATACCGCGGCATGCCGGCGGCCGAACGTCGCCAGCGCATCGAACACGCGCTCAAGCAGGTCGGTCTGGGTTCGCGCATGAAGCACTACCCGTCCGAACTGTCCGGCGGTCAGCAGCAGCGCGCAGCGATTGCCCGCGCCCTGGCCGGTAGCCCGCGCCTGCTGCTGGCCGACGAACCGACCGGCAACCTGGACAGCCAGATGGCCCGCGGCGTGATGGAGCTGCTGGAAGAGATCAACGCGGCCGGCACCACCATCGTGATGGTCACCCATGACCCGGAACTGGCCGCACGTGCGCAGCGCAACGTGCACATCGTCGATGGCCAGGCCACTGACCTGGTGCGCGAACCGGTGCTGGCCACGCCGCGCCCCGTTGTCGCCACCGTCAACGAGTGAGGCCCGCCATGATCGCCTACTACTTCCGACTGGCACTGCGCAGCTTCCGGCGCAACAAGGTGCTGACCGCGCTGATGGTGGTTGCCATCGCGCTGGGCATCGGTGCCTCGATGACCACGCTGACCGTGTTCCACGTGCTTTCCGGCGACCCGATCCCGAGCAAGAGCGACCGCCTGTTCGCGGTGCAGGTCGACCCGCGTCCGCTGCCCGGCTATCAGCCCGGCGAGGAGCCTGAGGACCAGGTGACCCGCTTCGACGGCGAAACCCTGCTGCGGGAAAAAAAGGCCACGCACCAGGTCCTGATGACCGGAGGCGGCCTGACCGTGGAGCCGGAGAACAGTGCACTGCGTCCGTTCGACACCGATGCGCGCTATACGTCTTCGGATTTCTTCGCGATGTTTGAAACGCCATTCCTGTATGGCCAGGGCTGGAAGGCCGACCAGGACGAAGGCCGTGGCCGCGTGGCGGTGATTTCCAAGACCCTCAACGAGAAGCTGTTCAATGGCCAGAACAGTGTCGGCCGCACCCTGCGCATCGACGGCCATGGCTTCAACATCATCGGGGTGATGGACGCATGGAACCCGAACCCGCACTTCTACGACCTGGAAACCGGCCGTTACGGTGACAGCGAAGACATCTTTGTGCCCTTCTCCACCGCCATTGACCTGAAGTTCGGCCGCAACGGCAACATGAACTGCTGGGACAACACCAACGGCGAAGAAACCGCATTGAACGCACCCTGCACCTGGCTGCAGTACTGGGTGGAGCTGGCCAGCCCCGGTGATGCCGCCGGCTACAAGGCTTACCTGGAGAACTACTCGGCGCAGCAGAAGGCGGCGGGCCGTTTCCAGCGCCCGGCCAATGTGCGCCTGCGCAACGTCATGGATTGGCTGGACTACAAGAAGGTAGTGCCGAGCGACGTGCGCCTGCAGCTGTGGCTGGCACTGGGCTTCCTGCTGGTGTGCCTGATCAATACGGTCGGTCTGCTGCTGGCCAAGTTCCTGCGCCGCAGTGGTGAGATCGGCGTGCGTCGCGCGCTCGGTGCCAGCCGTGGACAGATTTTCCTGCAGTCGCTGATCGAAGCCGGCACGGTGGGCCTGGCGGGCGGCGTGCTGGGTCTGGGACTGGCGATGCTGGGACTGTATGCGGTGCGCCAGCAGCCGGTCGACTACGCCAAGCTGGCGCAGCTGGATGGCCAGATGCTGCTGCTCACCTTCGGCCTGACCCTGTTCGCCAGCCTGCTGGCGGGCTTCCTGCCGGCGCTGCGCGCCATGCAGGTGACCCCGGCCATTCAACTCAAGTCGCAGTAAGGATCCGGAGAACACCATGGATATTCGTCCCATCCTGACCACGCTGCGCCGGCACAAGACCGCGGCCGCGCTGATCGTGCTGGAAATCGCGCTGACCTGCGCGATCGTCTGCAACGCGCTGTTCCTGATCGGCCAGCGCATCGAGAAGATCAATCAACCCAGCGGCATTGCCGAACAGGAACTGTTGGAAGTGCGGCTGGGCGGCATTGGCACCCAGGTGAACGCGACCGCCCGCACCCGTGAGGACCTCGCCGCGCTACGGGGGCTGCCGGGGGTGAAGAGCGCGGTGGCGATCAACCAGCTGCCGTTCCGCCGCAATTCCTGGAACACCAGCCTGCAGCTCACGCCGGACCAGGAACGCCCCACCCTCAACGCGGCGCAATACTTCGGCGGCGAAGGCGCACTGGCCACGCTGGGCGTGCAGCTGATTGCCGGTCGCGATTTCCAGGGCGACGAGATCCGCGACCTGGAAGAAGTGATGAAGGACGAGGAGATGGAAGCCCGGGGCTCGGTCGTCATTGTGAGTGAGGCCACCGCACGCAAGATGTTCCCGAATGGCGATGCACTGGGCAAGACCATCTATACCGGTCGCATGCCGCTGCGCGTGGTCGGAGTGATCAAGGAACTGGCGCGTCCGGTCACGGTGGAATCCAACACCACCTACTCGATGATCCTGCCGGTGCGGGTCAACTATGACCTCGGCTTCTACCTGATCCGTGTCACCGATCCGGCGCGCCGCGACGAGGTTCTGGCCGCTGCGGTCAGCGCACTGGACAAGGTGGATTCCAGCCGCCTGGTGCGGGCCAAGAAGACCTACACCGAGCAACGCGAGAAGTACTTCCAGAACGACCGCGCCATGGTCGGCCTGCTGATCACGGTGTGCGTGGCCCTGCTGGTGGTGACTGCACTGGGCATCGTCGGCCTGGCCAGCTTCTGGGTGCAGCAGCGCACCAAGCAGATCGGCATCCGCCGGGCGCTGGGAGCGACCCGCGGGCAGATCCTGCGCTACTTCCAGACCGAGAACTTCCTGCTGGCCACGGTGGGCATCGTGCTGGGCATGCTGCTGGCCTACTCGATCAACCTGTGGCTGATGAGTGCGTATGAATTGCCGCGCATGCCGGCCAGCTACCTGCCCATTGGTGCGGCCCTGCTGTGGCTGCTGGGCCAGGTGGCGGTGTTCGGCCCGGCCCATCGCGCCGCAGCGGTTCCCCCCGCCGTTGCCACCCGTAGCGCCTGACCCTGCTGGCCGGTGCAGCGCCTTTCGAGGCGCTGCACCCCGGCTGCTGCACTGCACTGCCGCCAGGGCCGGCGCTCCGGTACTCTCTGCATACTTTCCCGTGACCCGCTGCCTGCTGCCGCATGCCTTCGATCCTGATCATTGACGACAACGCCAGCGTAGCCACGGCATTGGACGTGCTGTTTTCGCTGCACGACATCGATACCGCGCATGCGCTGTCGCCGGAAGCGGGCCTGGCCCTGCTGGAAGAGCAGCCGGTAGATCTGGTGATCCAGGACATGAATTTCACCGAAGACACCACGTCTGGTGAAGAAGGCGAGGCGCTGTTCCAGCAGATCCGCGCGCGCCACCCGGACTTGCCGGTGATTCTGCTGACCGCATGGACGCACCTGAGCAGCGCGGTGGACCTGGTCAAGGCCGGTGCGGCCGATTACCTGGCCAAGCCGTGGGACGACCGCAAGCTGCTGACCACGGTCAACAACCTGCTGGAGCTTTCCGAGACCCGGCGCGAACTGGATCGTCGCCGCGAGCGTGAGCAGCGCGCACGCAGCCAATTGGAATCGCGCTATGACCTGCGCGGAGCCGTGGTGGCGGACGCGGCCAGCGAGCGCGTGGTCAGCCTGGCCTGCCAGGTGGCACGCTCGGAGCTGCCGGTTCTGATCACCGGACCCAACGGTGCCGGCAAGGAGAAGATTGCCGAGATCATCCAGGCCAATTCGCTGGTCGCCAAAGGCGCGTTTGTTGCACTGAACTGCGGCGCAATTCCGGCTGAGCTGATCGAGGCGGAATTGTTCGGCAGCGAGGCCGGTGCCTATACCGGCGCGAACAAGGCCCGCGAAGGCAAGTTCGAGGCGGCCGACGGTGGCACCTTGTTCCTGGACGAGATCGGCAACCTGTCGCTGGGCGGACAGATGAAGCTGCTGCGCGTGCTGGAGACCGGTCGCTTCGAGCGGCTGGGCTCCAACCGCGAACGACAGGTCAAGGTCCGCGTCATCAGCGCAACCAACGCCGACCTGCCAGCAATGATTCGCGACGGCCAGTTCCGCGAAGACCTGTATTACCGCCTGAACACGGTGGAGCTTGCGCTGCCTCCGCTGGCCGATCGCCCCGGTGACATCCTGCCGCTGGCCGAGCGCTTTCTGGGTGACGGCAAGCCGCTGTCCAGCGCGGCCGCTGCGGCACTGCAGCGGCACCCCTGGCCGGGCAACGTGCGCGAATTGCGCAACGTGATCCAGCGGGCCGGGTTGCTGGCGCAGGGCGAACGAATCGAGGTGAGCGACCTGAATCTGCCGCGTGTGGCAGCGACTCCGCGTGCAGCCTCCCCCGCCGTCGACCCGGACCGCAGCCGCATCGAATCCGCACTGGCCCACAGCCACGGCATCATTGCCCAGGCGGCGGCAGAGCTCGGGCTGAGCCGACAGGCGCTCTACCGGCGCATGGACCGTTACGGTATACCCCGCGAATGAGCCGGCGCTCGTTCACCTTGCGGTTGTTCCTGCGGCTGCTGCCGGTGCTGGCGCTGGCCGCTGCCGGGCCGTGGCTGCTGGCCTACTGGATGGACCACGGCTGGGCAGTGACGTTGATCTCCACGGTGCTGCTGCTGGCGCTGATGTGGTGGACGCTGCGTCGGGCCACCGCACCGGTGCGCTCATTGCTGCGCGCCCTGTCGGGCACCACCAGCAGCTATCGCGACGGCGAGTACAACTTCAGCGTGTACTGGCCTGGCGATGATGAACTGGGCGACCTGGTGAAAGCGCACCGCGAGCTCGGAGACGTGCTGCGCGAGCAGCGGCAGGGCCTGGTGCAGCGCGAGCTGCTGCTGGACACCATGGTGCAGAACACCCCTGTTTCGATGCTGTTGCTGGCCAATGGCGGCGACGGCATCCAGCGCGTGGTGTTCTCCAACCTGGCCGCACGCAAGCTGCTGCACAACGGCTGGAAGCTGGAGGGCCAGCGCATGGACGACGTGCTGGAGACCATGCCGGTGGAGCTGCGCGATGCCATCATGCGCGGTGGCGACAGTCTGTTTGCGGTTCGCATGGCCGAGGAAGATGGGCAGGAGCCAGACGAAGACGACGAGCAGGTGTATCACCTGTCACGGCGCAACTTCCATTTGAACGGCCGCCCGCATGATCTGCTGCTGGTGCGCCTGCTGACCGCCGAGCTGCGCCGCCAGGAGGTGCAGACCTGGAAGAAAGTGATCCGGGTGATCAGCCATGAGTTGAACAACTCGCTGGCCCCTATTGCGTCGCTGGCGCACTCTGGCGGAGAGCTGGTCCGCCGGGGCAAGTCCGAGCGACTCGAGAACGTGTTCGCCACCATTGAAGAGCGTGCACGCCATCTGGAAGGCTTCATTCGCGGCTACGCGCGGTTTGCCAAGCTGCCGCAGCCGCAGCTGCAAAATGTGCAGTGGGCGCAGTTCCTGGGTGGGCTGCAGCTGCAGATTCCGTTCCGTATGGCGGACGTGCCGGAAGACCTGCAGGGTCGTATCGACATTGCGCAGATGGGCCAGGCGTTGCTGAACCTGCTCAAGAATGCACATGAGGCGTGTGGTGAGGCCGACCCGCCGAATGACGACGTGGAGTTGCGGGTGACGCGGCTGCCTCAGTGGTTGCGCATTGAAGTGCTGGATCGTGGCAAAGGCATGAACGAGGCCGTGCTGCAGAATGCCTTGATGCCGTTTTATTCGACCAAGCGCAATGGCACTGGGCTGGGCCTGGCGCTGACGCGCGAGATCGTCGAGGCGCATGGTGGCCGGGTGGGATTGCAGAACCGCCGCGAAGGCGGCTTGTGCGTGTCGATTCTGCTGCCGGCGTAACTGCGGCTATCGCCGGGGTATTCGATCCTGCATTCGTTCGCTGAGGTCTGGTAGGGTCGGTCGACAGACGACCGCCGATGAAAATGATCGGCACGGAGACGAGTGACCTTTGAACGGAGAAGCGCATTACCCCAGCCGGGGTCATGCGTCCCAGCGCTGACCATTGATATCGGCAGTCGTCTGTCGACCGACTCTACCGCTCCCAGACATTGCCGTCGTTCCAGCAATGCCCAGGCCGCCTACATCACTTCTTGACCGGGCGGTGCCAGCCTTCAATGACCTGCTGGCGTGCGCGCGCGACCGTCAGCTGTCCTTCCGGTGCGTTGCGGGTAATCACCGAGCCCGCGGCGATGGTAGCCCCTGCCCCCACCGTGACCGGTGCCACCAGCGAACTGTTGGATCCCACGAACGCATTGTCGCCGATGGTGGTCTGCGACTTGTTCACGCCGTCATAGTTGCAGGTGATGGTGCCGGCCCCAATGTTGACCTTGCTGCCGATCACGGCGTCACCGAGATAGGTGAGGTGATTGGCCTTGCTGCCGGCACCCAGCGTGACCTTCTTGGTTTCAACGAAGTTGCCCACGTGTGAGCCATCACCGAGCACGGTTCCAGGACGCAGCCGCGAGAACGGGCCGATGTCCGCCGCACCTTCACTGACCACGCCATCCAGGTCACAGTGCGGCTTCACCACCGTACCAGCGGCCAGCTTCACGTCCTTCAGGCGGGTGAACGCACCAATGCTGACGCCGTCGCCCAGTTCCACCTCACCTTCCAGGATGACGTTGACGTCGATCTGCACGTCACGGCCGACGCGCACCGTACCTCGAATGTCCAGGCGCGCTGGATCGAGCACGCGTGCGCCCTGCGCGCACAGTGCGCGCACCTCGCGCAGCTGCCAGGCCCTCTCAAGCTGTGACAGCTGCCAGGGATCGTTGGCTCCTTCGGCTTCCTGCGCGTCGTCCACAAAGGCCATGTCGGCCGGGGTGTATTCGGCGGCTGCGGAAGCAAACACGTCGGTGAGGTAGTACTCCCCTTGGGCATTGCTGTTGGACAGCTGCGACAGCCACGTCCGCAGCGCAGTGCCGTCGGCGCTGATGATGCCGGTGTTGATGGTACGGATGGTGCGCTGTTCATCGGTGGCATCTTTCTGCTCGACGATGGCGGCCACGCGACCCTCTGCATTGCGCACGATGCGGCCGTAACCGGTGGGATTGGCGACTTCGGCCACCAGCACCGCCAATCGCCCGGGCTGGGACAGCAGATGGCGCAGCGTGTCGGCGCGGATCAGCGGCACGTCCCCGTACAACACCAACACCTTGGCATCGTCTGGCACCTGAGGCATGGCCTGTTGCACCGCATGACCGGTGCCCAGCTGCTCGCGCTGCTCGGCCCACTGCAGGTCGGGCTGGTCTGCGAAGGCCGCGCGCACCGCTTCGCCGCCGTGGCCGTACACCACATGGATGGCGGCGGGCTGCAGGGCACGCGCGGCATCGATCACGTGCGCCAGCATCGGGCGGCCCGCGATGGGTTGCAGTACCTTGGGCAGATCCGACTTCATGCGCTTGCCAGCGCCGGCGGCGAGGATGATGACGTGCAGGGCTTGGGTCATGTCGGCGACAGCAGATCGAGGGTGTTGAGAGAATAGTAGAACGTCGGACGTCAATGTGTTGCGGAAACAACAACGCCGGCACAAGGCCGGCGTTGTCGGGTACACGGTGGTGTTGAAGCTCAGTGCTTGAGGGTCTTGCGCAGGCGCTCCAGCGCCTGCAGCTGGACCACGGCCTCAGCCAGCTTCTGCTGCGCTTCGGCCACGTCCATGGCTTCGCCACGGTTGGCCAGCATGCGCTCGGCTTCTTCCTTGGCACTGCGGACCTTGGCTTCGTCGATGTCCTCGGCACGGATGGCGGTGTCAGCCAGCACGGTCACGACCTGCGGCTGCACTTCCAGAATGCCGCCGGAGATGGCGAAATCCAGCTGCTCGCCACTCGGCGTGGTGACCACGACCTTGCCGGGCTTGAGTCGGGTGATCAGCGGGGCGTGCTTGGGCGCAATGCCCAGCTCGCCCAGCTCACCGGTCGCCACGACCAGGGTCGCTTCGCCACGGAAGATTTCCTGTTCAGCGCTGACGATGTCGCAACGAATGGTGCTCATGATCAGGCCTTCTCAGCCATCTTCTTGGCCTTCTCAACCGCTTCTTCGATGCTGCCGACCATGTAGAACGCCTGTTCCGGCAGGTGGTCGAACTCACCGTCGACAATGGCCTTGAAGCCACGGATGGTGTCCTTCAGCGACACGTACTTGCCCGGCGAACCGGTGAACACTTCGGCCACGTGGAACGGCTGGCTGAAGAAGCGCTCGATCTTACGGGCGCGCGACACGGCCTGCTTGTCTTCTTCGGACAGTTCGTCCATGCCCAGGATGGCGATGATGTCCTTCAGTTCCTTGTACTTCTGCAGGGTCTGCTGGACGCGCTGGGCGGTGTCGTAGTGCTCGTGGCCGATGACCAGCGGGTCCATCTGACGGCTGGTGGAGTCCAGCGGATCGACCGCCGGGTAGATACCCAGCGAGGCGATCGAACGCGACAGGGTCACGGTCGAGTCAAGGTGGGCGAAGGTGGTCGCCGGCGACGGGTCGGTCAAGTCATCCGCGGGCACGTACACGGCCTGGATCGAGGTGATCGAACCGTTCTTGGTCGAGGTGATGCGTTCCTGCAGAACGCCCATTTCCTCGGCCAGGGTCGGCTGGTAGCCCACGGCCGACGGCATACGACCCAGCAGTGCCGACACTTCGGTACCGGCCAGGGTGTAGCGGTAGATGTTGTCGACGAACAGCAGCACGTCCTTGCCCTTGCCGTTTTCGTCCTTCTCATCGCGGAAGTATTCCGCCATGGTCAGGCCGGTCAGTGCGACGCGCAGACGGTTGCCCGGCGGCTCGTTCATCTGGCCGTAGACCATCGCCACCTTGTCGAGGACGTTGGAGTCCTTCATTTCGTGGTAGAAGTCGTTGCCTTCACGGGTACGCTCACCCACGCCGGCGAACACGGACAGACCGCTGTGCGCCTTGGCGATGTTGTTGATCAGTTCCATCATGTTGACGGTCTTGCCGACGCCGGCACCGCCGAACAGGCCGACCTTGCCGCCCTTGGCGAACGGGCACATCAGGTCGATGACCTTGATGCCGGTTTCCAGCAGTTCGGTGGCCGGGGACTGGTCTTCGTACGACGGGGCTTCGCGGTGGATTTCCCAGCTGTCGCTGGCGGCCACCGGGCCGGCTTCGTCGATCGGACGGCCGAGCACGTCCATGATGCGGCCCAGGGTGCCGGCACCGACCGGCACCGAGATGGCGCGGTTGGTGTTGGTGGCAACCAGGTTGCGCTTCAGGCCGTCGGTGGAGCCCAGCGCGATGCAGCGGACCACGCCGTCACCCAGCTGCTGCTGCACTTCCAGCGTGATTTCGGTGTTGTCCACCTTCAGTGCGTCATACACCTTCGGCACGGATTCGCGGGGGAATTCCACGTCGACGACGGCGCCGATGATCTGAACGATCTTGCCCTGACTCATTGCTGCATCCTCTAATTAAATGCTTTTGACTGTGCGCGTCAGACTGCTGCCGCGCCGCCGACGATTTCGGAGATTTCCTGGGTGATCGCTGCCTGGCGGGCCTTGTTGTAGACCAGCTGCAGGGTTCCGATCAGCTTGTTCGCGTTGTCACTGGCCGACTTCATCGCCACCATGCGCGCTGCATGCTCGGAGGCCACGTTTTCCAGCACGGCCTGGTACACCAGCGACTCCACGTAGCGCGTCATCACGTGCTCGAGCACGGTGGCGGCGTCGGGTTCGTACAGGTAGTCCCAGTCATGGTGGGCCACCTGCTTTTCAGCCGGCGGCAGCGGCAGCAGCTGATCAAAGCTGGCCTTCTGCACCATCGTGTTGATGAAGCGGTTGTAGACCAGATAGACGCGGTCGACCTTGCCTTCGGTGAAAGCATCGAGCATCACCTTGATCACGCCGATCAGCTGTTCCAGGTGCGGCACGTCGCCCATGTGGGTCACGCTGCCAACCATGTTGACCTTGATGCGGCGGAAGAAGGTCGATGCCTTCTGGCCGATGGTCACCACGTCGATCTCGGCACCATTTTCCTGGTACTGGCGGACTTCGCCCAGCATCTTGCGGAACAGGTTGTTGTTCAGGCCGCCAGCGAGGCCGCGGTCGGAGGAGATCACGATGTAGCCGACCCGCTTGACCTCGTCACGCTGGACCAGGAACGGGTGCTGGTAATCGGTGCTGGCCTGGGCCAGGTGACCGATCACCTGCTTCATCGCCTGCGCATACGGACGCGAGGTCTTCATGCGATCCTGCGCCTTGCGGATCTTGGAGGCCGACACCATCTCCAGCGCGCGGGTCACCTTGCGGGTGTTCTGCACGCTTTTGATCTTGGTTTTGATTTCGCGACCGCTTGCCATCTCTTATTCCCGTATCGCGGGGCGAACCCCGCGGTTGTCGGTGAAGCGGGGCATGACCCCGCTCTACGTCAGCTACTTACCAGCTGCCGGTGGTCTTGAACTCGGCGATGCCCTTCTTGAAGGCACCTTCGATGTCGTTGTCCCAACCGCCAGTGGCGTTGACCTTGCCGATCAGCTCGCCCTGGGTGTTGGCGAAGTGCGCGTGCAGGCCTTCTTCGAAGGCCAGCAGCTTGGCGACCGGCACGTCGTCGAGATAACCCTCGTTGACGGCGTAGATCGACAGCGCCTGGTTGGCGATCGACATCGGGGCGTACTGCTTCTGCTTCATCAGCTCGGTGACGCGCTGACCGCGTTCCAGCTGCTTGCGGGTGGCTTCGTCCAGGTCCGAGGCGAACTGCGCGAACGCCGCCAGCTCACGGTACTGGGCCAACGAGATACGAATACCGCCGGACAGCTTCTTGATGATCTTGGTCTGGGCCGCACCACCAACGCGCGACACCGAGATACCGGCGTTCACGGCCGGACGGATGCCCGAGTTGAACAGGTCGGTTTCCAGGAAGATCTGGCCGTCGGTGATCGAAATCACGTTGGTCGGCACGAACGCGGAAACGTCGCCGGCCTGGGTTTCGATGATCGGCAGCGCGGTCAGCGAACCGGTCTTGCCCTTCACTTCACCCTTGGTGAACTGCTCGACGTACTCTTCCGAGACGCGGGCCGCACGTTCCAGCAGGCGGGAGTGCAGGTAGAAGACGTCACCCGGGTAGGCTTCACGGCCCGGCGGACGCTTCAGCAGCAGCGAGATCTGGCGGTAGGCCACGGCCTGCTTGGACAGATCGTCGTACACGATCAGGGCGTCCTGGCCACGGTCCATGAAGTACTCACCCATGGTGCAGCCCGAGTAGGCGCTGATGTACTGCATGGCAGCCGATTCGGAAGCGGTGGCGGCCACGACCACGGTGTGGGCCAGGGCGCCGTTCTCTTCCAGCTTGCGCACGATGTTGGCGACGGTCGAAGCCTTCTGGCCGATCGCAACGTACACGCACTTGATGCCGGTGTTCTTCTGGTTGATCACCGCGTCGATGGCCAGGGCGGTCTTGCCGGTCTGGCGGTCACCGATGACCAGCTCGCGCTGGCCGCGGCCGATCGGAATCATGGCGTCGACGGACTTGTAACCGGTCTGCACCGGCTCGTCGACCGACTTGCGCCAGATCACGCCCGGAGCCACGCGCTCCACCGGCGCGGTCAGCTGGGCCGCGATCGGACCCTTGCCGTCGATCGGTTCGCCGAGCGCGTTCACAACGCGACCCAGCATTTCCGGACCAACCGGCACTTCCAGAATGCGACCGGTGGTCTTGGCCACGTCGCCTTCGCGCAGGTGCTCGTAACCACCCAGGACCACGGCGCCGACCGAGTCGCGCTCCAGGTTCAGGGCCAGGGCAAAGGTGTTGTTCGGCAGTTCGATCATTTCGCCCTGCATCACGTCGGCCAGACCGAAGATGCGCACGATGCCGTCGGACACGCTGGTCACGGTGCCTTCGTTGCGCGATTCCGCGGCCAGCTTGACCTTCTCGATGCGGTTCTTGATCAGTTCGCTGATTTCGGAGGGGTTGAGCGTGGTTGCCATCGTCAAGTCCTAGTGCCGGCGATCAAGCCGGACGTTAAATGAATTCAGTTAGCGAGCGCGGTCTGCAGGCGCGACAGCTTGCCCTTGAGCGAGCCATCAATCACCACGTCGCCGGCGTCGATCACGGCACCGCCGATCAGCGAAGCGTCGACCGCCGTGGTGACGTCCACTTCAGAGCCAAAGCGCTTGCGCAGCGCGGCCTTGATGGCGTCCAGTTCAGCGGAGGACAGCTCGGCAGCCGAGGTCACGGTGGCCTTGACCACGTGTTCGGCTTCGGCGCGGAGCTGGTCGTACATGCCTGCGATTTCCGGCAGCAGCGGCAGACGGTGCGCTTCAGCCAGCAGGCTCAGGAAGCGACCGAAGGATTCGCTGGCCGATTCCGGTGCAAGCAGCGCGACGGCTTCGCCGCGGCCCAGCTCCGGGTTCGACAGCAGGGCCGACACGCGCGGATCGGCGGCCACGTGGGCGGAGAACGCAAGTGCGTCCGACCACGGCGCGAACGTGCCTTCGTCGCGCGCGGTCGCGAACGCGGCGCGGGCATACGGGCGTGCAAGCGTGAGGGCCTGGCTCATCGTTTAGATCTCCGAGGCCAGCTCGTCGAGCAGCGCCTTGTGGGCGTTGGCGTCGATTTCGCGCTTGAGCAGCTTTTCAGCGCCGGTCACGGCCAGAGCGGACACCTGCTTGCGCAGATCTTCGCGGGCACGATTGGCAGCAGCATCAATCTCGGCCTGGGCCAGTTCTTTCTGGCGGGTGGCTTCGACGATGGCTTCGTTCTTGGCGGCTTCAACGATCTGGTTGGCGCGCGCGTGGGCCTGATCGATGATCTCGTTGGCCTTGGTGCGGGCGTCCTTCAGTGCTTCGTTGACCTTTTCCTGTGCCTGGGCCAGATCCTTCTGGCTGCGGTCAGCAGCGGCGAGGCCTTCAGCGATCTTCTGCTGGCGCTCTTCGATGGCATTCATCAGCGGCGGCCAGATCTTGGTCGCGATGATCCAGATCAGACCGGCGAACGCCAGTGCCTGGGCAACGAGGGTAAAACCGATTTCCATGGGGTTCGCTCAATCTGGGGTGACGGGGTGGATGCGCCGCCAAAGCGGCGCATCCGGTCCTTCATCCGCGAGCGGGTGCCGTGTGGCACCCGTTCGTTTCAATCCGCTGGATCAGCCGGCCAGAGCCTTGGTCACGGCTTCGGCGAAGACCGAGCTCAGCGGGTTGGCGAAGGCCAGCAGCAGGCCGACGGCGACCGAGATGATGAACGCGGCGTCGATCAGGCCAGCGGTGATGAACATGCGGACCTGCAGCACCGGGATCAGTTCCGGCTGGCGGGCGGCCGACTCCAGGAACTTACCGGCCATGATGGCCAGGCCCAGACCGGCACCCAGCGCGGCCAGGCCGATCATGATGCCGACGGCGAGGGCGGTGGAGCTCTGAATCTGCGCGAAGTTGGTCAGGACGGCGGCAAAGTACATGGTTATCTCCTGGAACTATTAGTAGCTAAGGGTAATGAAACGGATGAAGGGTGAAGCGAAAACTCAGTGAGCGTCTTCCGACAGGCTCAGGTACACGATGGACAGCATCATGAAGATGAACGCCTGCAGCGGAATCACCAGCAGGTGGAACAGCATCCAGCCCAGGCCGAATGCACCGCCAGCGATGGCGCCGACGATACCTGCACTGCCCAGCACCCAGATCAGCAGGAAGACGATTTCGCCGCCGAACATGTTGCCGAACAGTCGCATCGCCAGCGAAATCGGCTTGCTCAGCCACTCGACGATGTTGAGGATCAGGTTGAACGGCATCATCCACTTGCCGAACGGCGCGGTCAGGAATTCCTTGGTGAAACCACCAATACCCTTGGCGCGCAGCGAGAAGAACAGCATCAGGAAGAACACGCTGATCGACATGCCCAGGGTGGCATTGACGTCAGCGGTGGGCACCGGCTTCCAGTACGGGATGCCCAGGGCTTCCAGCGGCAGCGCGATGAAATCGGCCGGAATCATCTTGACGAGGTTCATCAAGAGGATCCAGAAGAAGATGGTGATGGCGATCGGGGTCACCAGCTTGCTGGTGCCGTGGTAGGTGTCCTTGGCCTGGCGGTCAACGAACTCCAGGCAGATTTCCACGAACGCCTGCCACTTGCCCGGCACGCCGGCGGTGGCCTTGCGGGTGGCCAGCCAGAAGCCGAACACCATCAGCAGACCCAGCGCGACCGAGGTCACGATGGTGTCCACGTGGATCGCCCAGAAACCGCCTTCCTGCATGTGGAAGGTCAGGTTGTGCAGGTGATGTTGGATGTAGGAGGTGGGTGTAAGCGCCTCGCCTGCCATGTGTCCGGAACCTTGAGTTAAATAAATAAAGAGGGATCAGAGCCTGGCCATTGCCAGGGCCTGGAACATCAGTCCGACGGCGACTCCGGCCAGCAGCGCCAGTGCAGGCAGCTTGAAGACCACGAAACACACCGCCAGGACACCAAAAACCAAAACCAGCTTCACCACCATGCCCAGGATCAGGCGCAGCAGCGCCGAACCGGCCGCCTGCACACCGCCCGTGAGCGCCATCCGCGCTGCGATCGAGCCACCAATGGCGATCGCAACACCCGGTGCCAGCGCTCCAAGCGCGGCTTTCGGGCCTGCCAGCAGCAGGAAGATCAGCGCCAGGACAGCCACTGCGGCCAGCGGGTAGACCGCAGCGCGCAGCATCAGTCGCCGACCCGCATCAACGGAGTTCAGCACACGAAGTCCTGCATGTTTGTGAGAAGGATGACCGGGGCCAGAACAAGTGCCCCGTCGAGCCGCCAAATTATAGCAACGGGACAATTTGCGAGACAACCGCCCCCTGTTCATCCCGGAAGGGCGCAAGTTGCTGCATCGCCACAGGTTTTGGCCCTTCTGGCGGGCCAATCCCGTCATCCGGTGACGCTTCTGATGCCGCATCGCAACATATTGAACTTTGGTCGCAGGCAGCGGTCTGTTCAATCGGCCTGTCGCTTCATCCTCGTCGACGCCCTGTTGCAGGCCGCACGGGTGGCCCCGAAGCTCTCTCCGGGGCCACCTTTTTCACGAAGGCACCGAAACGTGGACCCGGTCACATCCCGGCCGCCTGCGGCTGAACGGTACACGTGCCGTCCACCATACGTTCACGAATGGTGGACGCCGTCGCAGCGCACAGTGATTCCACTTCTTCGAATCACTGCAAGGATCCTTCCTCATGCGCCTGTCGCTCTCGCTGCTTGCCCTTCCCCTCGCCCTGGCCACGCTGGCACACGCCGGCGACGCGCACGCCGCTGAAGGCGATGACCGTTTCGCGCTGCGCCTGGGTGCGATGAACATCGACTCGGACAACACGATCCGCGGCAGCACCACCATCGCCGGACAGGACCTGAGCTTCTCGGAAGACTTCAAGCTGGGCGGCAAGGAATGGGAGCCGCGAGTCGACGGCCTGTTCCGGATCAGCGACCGTCAGCGCCTGATCTTCAACTACTTCAAGTACGACAAGGATCGCCGCGAGACCCTGGATGAAGGCATCAGCTTCGGCGATGAAAGCGTGCCGGCGGGCAGCTTCATCAAGGGCGAACTGAAGTACCAGGTGGCCAGCCTGGTGTACGACTACTCGGTGGTCGACACCGACACCTTCGATCTGGGCCTGCAGCTCGGTGCCGAGTACGCCAAGGTCAGCACCAAGGGCTACGCCTCGGTGGGTACGCTGTATGAAGGCCAGTTCCTAGACGAAAGCACTGACGGTGTGGCACCGGTGGTGGGCGCACGCTTCACCATCACCCCGTCGGAGAAGTGGATGATCACCGCGCAGGGCCAGTACCTGAACACCGACTGGGGCAACTTCGATGACTACGAAGGTGACCTCACCCGCGCCAACGTGATTGTCGACTACCGCATGACCAAGAACTTCGGCCTGTTCGCTGGCTATGACTGGTTCCGCCTGGACGTGGACCAGAAGGGCAGCGATGGCATCATTGGCCTGAAGCAGGAGTTCAAGGGCCCGGTGGCGGGTATCAGCGTGATGTTCTGATCGCGCGCGTAGTGACGCGCCATGCGCGTCATACGTAGACCAACAAAAAACCCGGCATTGCCGGGTTTTTTGTGTGCGTCATTTCTTCTTCGGAATGTACAGATCGGTGATCGTGCCGTCGTAGATTTCCGCCGACATCGCCACCGACTCGCTCAGGGTCGGATGCGCATGGATGGTGTGGCCGATGTCTTCGGCCTCCGCACCCATTTCAATGGCCAGACCGATTTCCGCCAGCAGATCACCGGCATGCACGCCGACGATGGCACCGCCGATGATGCGATGGGTTTCTTCGTCGAAGATCAGCTTGGTGAAACCTTCGGTGCGGCCAATGCCGATGGCGCGACCGCTGGCCGCCCACGGGAACTTGGCCACGCCGACCTTCAGGCCCTTGGCCTTGGCTTCGGTTTCGGTCACGCCGACCCAGGCGATTTCCGGGTTGGTGTAGGCCACCGACGGAATCACGCGGGCCACCCACTCCTTCTTCTCGCCGGCGGCCACTTCGGCAGCCAGCTTGCCTTCGTGCGTGGCCTTGTGGGCCAGCATCGGGTTGCCGACGATGTCGCCGATGGCAAAGATGTGCGGCACATTGGTGCGCATCTGGCGGTCGACCGGGATGAAGCCACGATCGGTGACCTGCACGCCGGCCGTTTCAGCCGCGATCTTCTTGCCGTTCGGCGAGCGGCCCACGGCCACCAGCACGCGGTCGAAGGTGCCCTGGGCGAGCGCCGGGGTTTCGCCTTCGGCGGCGGCTTCGAAGGTCACGGTGATGCCCTTCTTTTCAGCGCTAACGCCAGCTGCCTTGGTCTTCAGGTGCACTTCGATGCCCTGCTTCTTCAGGCGGTCAGCCAGCGGCTTCACCAGGTCCTTGTCGGCACCCGGCATCAGCTGGTCCATGAACTCGACCACGGTCACCTTGCTGCCCAGCGCACCATACACGGTGGCCATTTCCAGACCGATGATGCCCCCGCCCACGACCAGCAGCGAACCCGGCACTTCGGCCAGTTCGAGCGCATCGGTGGAATCCATCACGCGCGGGTCGTCCCACGGGAAGTTCGGCAGCTTCACCGCCTGCGAACCGGCGGCGATGATGCATTGCTCAAAGCGCAGCAGCTGGGTCTTGCCGTCGTCGCCGACGATCTCCAACTCGTTGGCCGACACGAAGGTGGCCACGCCCTGTACGGTGCGTACCTTGCGCTGCTTGGCCATGCCAGCCAGGCCCTTGGTCAGCTGGGTGACCACCTTTTCCTTGTAGCCGCGCAGTTTGTCCAGGGTGATGGTCGGCTTGCCGAACTCAACGCCGAAGTCGCCCGCATGGGCCACTTCGTCAATGACGGCAGCCGCGTGCAGCAGCGCCTTGGACGGAATGCAGCCGACGTTGAGGCAGACGCCGCCGAGGCTGGCGTAGCGCTCGATAAGCACCGTGTCCACGCCCAGGTCGGCCGAGCGGAACGCGGCGGTGTAACCGCCCGGACCGGCACCCAGCACGACCATCTTGCATTCAATATCCGCCGGCTTGCCCGACGACAGCGCCGGCTTCGGCGCGACCGGTTCGGCCGGGGCGCGGTGCGACGGGGTCACCGGCGGCTTGCTGGCCGGCGCGGCGGCCTTCGGCGCTTCGGCAGCCGGAGCCGCGGCAGCGCCTTCGGCTTCCAGCACCACCACCACGTCGCCTTCAGACAGCGTGTCGCCCAGCTTGACCTTCAGTTCCTTGACCACACCGGCGGCCGAGGACGGCACTTCCAGGGTGGCCTTGTCGGACTCCAGCGTGACCAGGCCCTGGTCCTTCTTCACCGTGTCGCCCACGGCAACCAGCAGCTCGATGACCGGCACGTCGCTGTAATCGCCGATGTCGGGAACCTTGATTTCAATAGTGGCCATTCGTCTTCTCCTGGTGCTCAGCCGGCCTTGCCGGCGAGCAGTTCCTGCAGTTCGTCGAGCGACTCGTCCAGATCATTCCAGCGACGGTCGAGCTTCTTTTCCTTGGTGTCGCTGGCTTCGATCAGCAGCGCCACCTGTTTCATCATCAGCTTGCCGGCCCCGCACTCCCAGCGCGAACCGCTGTAGCGCTGGCCATCCACCTGGAACGACAGCACTTCGCCTTCGCTGACCGGAGCCTTGCGTTCGGCCGGCACCGCTGAATCCAGCGCGGCGCGCCAGCTCTTGACCAGGCGCTGCGCCAGCGCGGCCGGGATGCTGACCTGGTACTGGTCCGGCTCCTGATCCACGCGCAGCTCAAGGCCGCCGCTGCGGGCGTTGTTGTTCCAGTTGTAGACGCGCTTGTCGGCCTTGCTGTAACGCAGGGTCCATTCCTTATCCTGGGTACCGGGCAGCAGCGCTACGCCGGTCTCCACGCCGCTCTTGGGCAGGGTGACCAGCGACAGCATCGGCTGGGCCTGGCCTTCGAACAGGCCTTCCACGGCCTCGCCATAGTTGCTCACCGCCGGCGGCCAGCCATGGCCGAGGTCGGTGGTGCATGCCGCCCATGCCGAAGGCATGAACGACATGGCCAGCAACGCCAATGTCAACGGTGCGCGCTGCCTCACAGCAGCACGCGCCGCATGTCGGCCAGCACCTGCGACAGGTAGGTGGTGAAGCGTGCCGCCAGCGCGCCGTCGATGACGCGGTGGTCGTAGCTCAGCGACAGCGGCAGCATCAGCTTGGGTTCGAATTCCTTGCCATTCCAGACCGGCTGGATCGACGACTTGGAGACGCCCAGGATGGCCACTTCCGGCGCATTCACGATCGGGGTGAACGCAGTGCCGCCAATGCCGCCCAGCGAGCTGATCGAGAAGCAGCCGCCGCTCATGTCAGCCGGACCCAGCTTGCCGTCGCGCGCCTTCTTGGCCAGTTCGCCGGTTTCCTGCGCGATCTGCACCACGCCCTTCTTGTCGACATCGCGGATCACCGGAACGACCAGGCCGTTCGGGGTATCGGCGGCGAAGCCGATGTTGAAGTACTTCTTCAGGGTGAGGTTCTCGCCAGCCGCATCGAGCGAGGCGTTGAACTCGGGGAACTTCTTCAGTGCCGCGGCGCTGGCCTTGATCAGGAAGGCGAGCATGGTCAGCTTGATGCCGGCCTTCTCGTTTTCCTTGTTCAGGGCCACGCGCAGGGCTTCCAGGTCGCTGATGTCGGCCTGTTCGAACTGGGTGACGTGCGGAATCATGGCCCAGTTGCGGGCCAGGTTGGCACCGGAAATCTTCTTGATGCGCGACAGCGGCTGGGTTTCCACTTCACCGAACTTGCTGAAGTCGACCTTCGGCCACGGCAGCAGGTTGAGGCCGCCGCCAGCGGCCACCGGGCCGGCACCGGTGGCAGCGCCACCGCCGGTCAGCACCGACTTGACGAACTTCTGCACGTCGGACTTGGTGATGCGACCGCCCTTCTCGGTGCCGGTCAGCTGGTTCAGGTCCACGCCAAGCTCACGCGCGAACACGCGCACCGCCGGGGTGGCATACGGCACCTTCGACGGCAGGACGCTGTCGGCGTTGAACTGCACCGGCGGGGTGGCGGGGGTGCCGGCCGACGGGGCGGCGGCGATCTCGCGCGCAGCCAGCTTGTCCGGCTGGGCCGGGACGGCGACCGGTTCGACCTTGGTGGCGGTTTCGGCGGCAGCCGGCGCAGCAGCCGCTGCGGCCTGGGTCGGCGCAGCAGCGCCTTCGGCCTCGATGATGGCCACGACCTTGCCCTGCGACAGGGTGTCGCCGACCTTGACCTTGATTTCCTTGACCACGCCGGCAACCGACGACGGCACTTCCATCGTGGCCTTGTCCGACTCCAGGGTCACCAGGCCCTGGTCCTTCTTGACCGTGTCGCCCACGGCAACCAGCACTTCGATCACCGGAATGTCGGTGTAATCGCCGATATCCGGCACAGTGGCTTCCACCGGACCTGCCGAGGCAACCGGGGCAGCGGCCGGAGCCGGAGCGGCGGCGGGCGCAGTCTGGGTCGCCGGGGCCGGGGCGGCCGCCGCAGCGGCCTTGGCCGGCGCGGGGGCCGGGGCCGGGGCCGGCGCAGCTGCGCCTTCGGCGACCTCGATCAGCGCCACGACCTTGCCCTCGGACAGGGTGTCGCCGACCTTGACCTTGATTTCCTTGACCACGCCGGCAACCGACGACGGCACTTCCATCGTGGCCTTGTCCGACTCCAGGGTCACCAGGCCCTGATCCTTCTTGACGGTATCACCAACGGCGACAAGCACCTCGATTACCGGGATATCGCTGTAGTCACCGATATCGGGGACAAGTGCTTCCTTGATTTCGGCCATGGGGATAACTCCGGCAATCTGGTGTAGGGAATCGCCTATTGTGGGGGCAGGAGGCGTCAGCGCCAACCGGCTGCGGCAATTTTCAATGCCGCTGACCCGGGACAGGCTGTTGCAGGTGCCGCCATCCTTCGATTTTGCGCTGAAATGCTGCCCTGCCGCGATTTTCCAGTCGGTACCGTATTGTCCCGCGCCGATCCGGGTCACTGCGCCAGCGCGACCGCCACGGGTTGCCAGGCGGCGGTCAACCGCTCCAGCGACCAGCCGGCATTGGCCGGGCTGGTGGAGGGCAACGACCACACCGGCAGCGCGGCCGCACGGGGGTCCAGCAGCGGCCGCACATGCCGTGTCCACGCCGCGAACGCGGTGCCGCCGTTGCAGGCGATGCCGCGCAGCTGGGGCAACTGTCGGATCAGCGCCGGCAGTGGATTGACCACCTCGCTGCCGCGCACGATGTCCGCATCCAGGCTGCCGCGACGGTCGCACTGACCGATCACGTCCCAGAGGCCGATACCGTGTTCGCGCAGCGACTGCAGCCGCTGCAGGTAAGGCAATGCGGGATCCAGTCCAGTCAGGGCCCCCATCAATGGCCAGAAGCGGTTCCGTGGATGCGCGTAATACTGCGCTGCCTGCAGCGATGCCACGCCCGGCATGGACCCCAGCACCAGCACACGACACTGCGTGCCGGTCTGCGCAGGCAATCCGATGCAGCGGGTGGTTTCCATCACATCTTCTCCAGCTGCGTGAACGTCGCTGCAGGCGCGAACACGCGCCACGGCAAGGGCTGTGAACTGCTCGCTGAACAATCACAACTATTTTTTAACGCGCGTCGGATTCGATTCATGTTGCGGGGAATACGTTTGCCTCACCCCGAACCACGGGGCCAAGAACAGAAAATACCTGAGGAGATTCCCCCATGCGCTCCATCCGCACTCTGACTCTGGCTACGCTGACTGCCCTCGCCTTCGCCCCGGCCGCATTCGCGCAGGATTCCACCACTGACGACACCGCTTCGGGCAAGCATTTTTCCGTGGTGGGCGGCGTGTCGCTGCTGCAGCCGAAGAATGATCCGATCGACGGCATCAAGAAGGTCGATGGTGGCCCGGCTCCGACCGTGAGCTTCAGCTACTACATCAACGACAACTGGGCGGTGGAGTTGTGGGGTGCGGCCGACAAGTTCGATCACCGCGTGCGCGGCAATGCCGGCAACCTGGGCACCGTGGAACAGCAGCCGATCGCACTGAGTGGCCAGTATCACTTCGGCCAGGCTGACAACGTGTTCCGTCCGTTCGTCGGCGTGGGCTACTACGAGTCGAACTTCAGCAACGAGAACCTGGCCAGCGATGTCGGCCACGTCGGCCTTGAAACCGCCAAGGGCGCGATCGGCACCGTGGGTGTGGACATGAACATCAACAGCACCTGGTTCGCCCGTGCCGATGCGCGTTACATGCATTCGCGTCCTGACCTGACCGTCAACGGCCGCAGCACCGGCGAAGAAGCCAAGCTCGACCCGTGGACCGTGGGCTTCGGTATCGGCGCTCGCTTCTGATCCAACGCGCTTGCGCGCACAACGGGCTCCTTCGGGAGCCCGTTGTCGTTTGGGCGGTCTTCATTTGCCCTTGCCTCACCGCCCCGCATAGTGACTGCAACGACCCCACCGCACCCGGGGAGGTGCCGATGGAAGACATGCTGGACCTGCTGGTAGTGGGGGGAGGCATCAATGGGGCGGGCATTGCCCGCGATGCGGCCGGACGGGGCTGGTCGGTATGCCTGTGCGAACAGGACGATCTGGCCGCGCATACGTCCAGCGCCAGCACCAAGCTGATTCACGGCGGTTTGCGCTATCTGCAGTACGGACAGTTCGCGCTGGTGCGAAAGGCGCTGCGCGAGCGCGATGTGCTGCACCGGTTGGCCCCGCATCTGGTGACCCCCACGTCCTTCATCGTGCCGCAGGCATCGCCGGGACGACCGGCATGGATGGTCCGCGCCGGACTATGGCTGTATGACCATCTGGCCGCCGCAGGCCCGGCGTTCCCGCATGCGCGGCGACTGGACCTGCGCCGCGATCCGCGCGGTGCGGTGTTGCGGCAGCCACTACGCACCGCCTTCAGCTACAGCGATGCGCGCGTTGATGACGCACGGCTGGTGCTGTTGAACGCGCTGGATGCACAGGAACGCGGCGCACAGATCCGCACCCGCACCCGCTGCGAACAGCTTATCCGCCATCGTGACCACTGGTATGCGGTGCTTCGGCAGCAGGACGGCCAGATGGTCCGGCTGCGCGCCCGTGCGGTCGCCAACGCCACCGGACCCTGGGCTGGCAATCTGATCGAGCGCGCGGGCATGGACGCGCCCATCGGCCTGCGCCTGGTCCAGGGCAGTCACATCGTGGTGCCGCGCCTGTACGACCATGACAGCGCCTACCTGCTGCAGCAGCCGGACAAGCGCGTGGTGTTCGTGCTGCCGTTTGAGGACGACTACAGCCTGATCGGCACCACCGACGTCGACTATGACGGCGATCCGGCCGAGGTGCGCGCCAGCGCGGAAGACGTGGACTACCTGTGCGCGGCGGCCAGCCGGTGGCTGCGCAGGCCGGTGACACCGGCGCAGGTGATCTGGCAGTTCAGCGGCGTACGTCCGCTGCTGGCCGACCACCACCAGGACGCCGCAGCGGTCACCCGCGATTACCGGTTGCAACTGGACGCCCAGCAGGCTCCCATCCTCAACGTGCTGGGTGGCAAGCTCACCACGTTCCGGGTGCTGGCCGAGGAAGCGGTGGGACAGCTTGCCACGACGCTGGGTCGCACTGAGCCGGCGTGGACCGCGCAGGGTGCGGTGTTGCCAGGTGGAGAGGACGGTAACTTCGACACGGCGCTGGCCGCGCTGCAGTTGCGTTATCCACAACTGCCGCTCGCGCTGCTGCGCGGGTTGGCGCATCGGCATGGCAGCCGGGCGGCATCACTGCTGGGCGATGCGCAAAGCGTTGATGCGTTGGGTGCGCACTTTGGGGCGCAGCTGTACCAGCGCGAGGTGGACCACATGGTGGCGCATGAGTGGGTACGCGAGGCGGATGACCTGCTGTGGCGGCGCAGTCACCTGGGGTTGAAGCTGGATACTGCGCAGCAGGCGGCGTTGGCCGCGTACCTGCAACGGTAGTGCCGGAGTCACCATGGACAAAAAATTCATCCTCGCCATCGACCAGGGGACTACCAGTTCCCGCGCGATCCTGTTTGATCGCGCCGGCCACATCGTCGGCAGCGCGCAACGCGAGTTCACCCAGATCTTCCCGCAACCGGGCTGGGTGGAACACGATCCACGCGAGATCCTCACCAGCGTCTACACCACGATCACCGAACTGCTCAACCGCGAGCAGATCGATGCGCGCCAGATTGCCGCGATCGGCATCACCAACCAGCGCGAGACCACCGTGGTGTGGGACAAGGCCACCGGCCAGCCGATCCACAACGCGCTGGTCTGGCAGTCGCGGCAGAGCCACGCGATCTGCGAACAGCTCAAGGCGGACGGCAATGAAGCGCTGATCCGCGAGCGCACCGGCCTGCTGGTGGATGCCTACTTCTCGGCCACCAAGATCCGCTGGATTCTTGATCACGTGGATGGCGCACAAGCCCGCGCCGAACGCGGTGAGCTGCTGTTCGGCACCATCGACAGCTGGCTGGTGTGGAACCTGACCGGCGGCGCGGCGCATGTCACTGACATCAGCAACGCCGCCCGCACCCTGCTGTTCAACATCCATACCCGGCAGTGGGACCCGGAGCTGCTGGCGCTGCTGGACATCCCTGCGGCGATGCTGCCGGAGGTGCGCAGCTGCAGCGAGGTGTACGGCACCACGCGCGCGCAGTTTTTCTTCGACCAGCACATTCCCATCGCCGGCATGGCCGGCGACCAGCAGGCCGCGCTGTTCGGCCAGGCCTGCTTTGCCCCGGGCATGGCCAAGAACACCTATGGCACCGGCTGTTTCATGCTGATGAACACCGGTGCGCAGGCGGTGACCTCACGCAACGGCCTGCTCACCACGGTGGCCTGGGAGGTGGACGGCCAGGTCGAGTACGCACTGGAAGGGTCGATCTTCGTTGCCGGGTCGGTGGTGCAGTGGCTGCGCGACGGCCTGCGCCTGTTCTCCCGTTCCAGCGAGTGCGAGGCGTACGCCGAGCGCGTGCCTGATACCGGCGGCGTGTACCTGGTGCCGGCGTTCGTCGGGCTGGGTGCACCCTACTGGCGCAGCGATGTGCGCGGGGCGATGTTTGGCCTGAGCCGGGGCACCACCCGCGAACACTTCATCCGCGCGGCGGTGGAATCGATGGCCTTTCAGACCCGCGACGTGCTGGCAGCGATGCAGGCGGATGCCGGCATTGAACTGACCGAACTGCGCGCCGATGGCGGGGCCATGGCCAATGACTTCATGGCCCAGTTCCAGAGCGACCTGCTGGGCGTGCCGGTGCTGCGCCCGCAGGTGGCCGAAACCACCGCCCTCGGCGCGGCCTACCTGGCCGGGTTGGCGGTGGGTTTCTGGGAAAGCCGCGAGGAGATCGCGCGGCAGTGGGCGATAGACCGCCGCTTCATTCCGAAGATGGAGGCCAGCCGGCGTGAAGCGTTGTATGCCGGCTGGCAGCAGGCGGTGGAAGCCACCATGGGGTTCCGGGTGCCGTGATCAGAACGCCGGCAACACCGCGCCCTTGTATTTTTCCTGGATGAAAGCCTTCACTTCCGGGCCGGTCAGGGCCTTGGCCAGCTTCTGCACGCGGGCATCGTCCTTGTTGTCCGGGCGCGCGACCAGGAAGTTCACGTACGGCGAGTCCTTGCTTTCAATCGCCAGCGCGTCCTGGGTCGGATTGAGCCCGGCATCCAGCGCGTAGTTGGTGTTGATCAGGGCGAGGTCGACCTGGTCGAGCACGCGCGGCAGCATGGCCGAATCCAGCTCGCGGAACTTGAGCCGCTTGGGGTTGGCGGTGATGTCGCGCTGGGTGGCCAGGGCGTTGGTCGGGTCTTTCAGCGTGATCACGCCGGCCTTGTGCAGCAGGATCAGCGCGCGGCTGTTGTTGCTGGGGTCGTTGGGAATGACCACGTCCGCGCCGGTGGGCAGCTCGTCGAGCGACTTGATGCGGCGCGAGTACGCACCGAACGGTTCGATGTGCACGCCGGTGACGGTGACCAGGTCGGTCTTGCGGTCGCGGTTGTAGGCGTCCAGGTAGGGTTCGGTCTGGAAGTAGTTCACGTCGACCTGCTTCTGCACCAGCTGGTCGTTGGGCTGCACGTAGTCGTTGAACACGCGCACGTCCAGTTCCACGCCTTCCTTCTCGAGGATCGGCTTGACCACCTGCAGGATCTCAGCGTGCGGCACGGCGGTGGCGGCCACCACCAGCTTCTGCGAATCGGCGGAGGGCTTGCCGCAGGCGGCCAGGGCCAGGGTGGCAGCCAGCAGCGGGAGCAACAGGGTCTTTTTCATGGGGGAGGGTCCGAGGGAGGGCCAATAGCCCTAAACCTTACCGCACGCACCGCCCCATGCGGTATCAGGTGCCCATGATCATTCGTAATTGCTCAATGCCAGCTCCAGCAGCGCCTTGGCCTGCTCGCGCAGCACCGCCGGCTCGATGATCTCGGCGTCCGAACCATAGTGCAGCACGTCCATCAGCAGTTCGCGCGAGACGCTGTAGGGCACCTTCAGCTCATAACGGCCGTCAGGCAGGAAACGCCCCTGCTGGCGCGAATGCCAGTGCTCATCGGCCACCCAGCGCGCGGCCTTGGCGCTGAACACAATGGTGGCCCAGCCCTTCGGCGGCCCTGAGAAGATGCCGTAGCTGGCCCCCAGCTGCTCTTCAACCTCGCTGTCGTCCACGTCGCGGGCTGGGGTGTCCACCACCCGCGCCTTGTAGATGCGGTCCACGGCAAAGCTGCGCAGCCCTTCCCGACCATGGTCCCAGGCATCCAGGTACCAGTTGTCGCGATAGTGGGTCATGCGCTGCGGCGACACCGTGCGCTTGGTGGCTTCGTCGGTGGAACGGGCGCGGTATTCAAAGGCCAGCTGCTTGCGCTCCAGCACCGCCGAGGCGACGGCGCGGAAGCTGGCTTCGTCGAACTTGCGGCCGCGGTGCGGAATGACCCGGACCCGGTCGACCGGCCAGCTGGAGACGCCGGCCTGGGCCGCCAACAGGCCTTCAATGCGCTGCTGCAGCGGGGCCAGCACCGACGACAGCACGCCGCCGCCGGTTCGCGACAGCAGGTGCTGGGAGGCCAGCAAGGCATACAGCTCTTCCGAACTGAGCCACAGGCCCGGCAGCTCGAACCGGTCGCTTTCGTCTTCCTGGTAGCGGAAGCCAGCTTCGCCATCGCCTTCCACCGGGGCCATCAGCGCATCGCGCAGGAAGGCCAGGTCGCGATAGACGGTGGCGCGGGAACACTCCAGTTTTTCCTGCAGGGTACCGACCGTCACCGGGTAGCGGGCGGACTTCAGCAGACGATGCAGGGCGTTGATGCGTTCATATCGGTCCATGCCCCCGATTATGTCCGAGTCGCCGCCGTTGTGGCGGTCCTGGCCCGCATCTTGGGCTAAGGTGGGGCCCCTGCCCCGCCCGCCACCGCTCTGCCATGCGCCTGTTACCTGCCTCCGCCCTCCTCTGCCTGCTGTTGTCCGCCTGTTCGCAACCCAGCGAGCCCACTGCGGCCACGCCGGCCATCCCTGCGGCGGCGGCCAGCCCGGCCCAGGCGGTGCTCGAGGCCAGCCAGCGCTTCGGCCAGCTGCGCAGCTTCCAGGCCCATCTGCAGCTGCGCGGTCCGCGCACGGTGGAGGCCGGCATGACCTTCGTCGCCCCGGACCGCTACCGGCTGGAGACCGAGGCCGGCGCGCAGACCATCATCAACGGCACCTTCTTCCTGCAGCAGGCCGGTGAAGTCCGCCAGGTGCCGGTGCCGCCGGAACTGCTGGCGCAGTGGCGCAGCCCGATTCCCGCCGACACCGCTGCTGCGGAGCTGCAGGTGGAAGACCTGGGCGCGGAGACCGTTGGCGGCCAGGCGACCCGCAAGTACCGTGTGCGCCACGCCAGCGCCGCACCGGACGGGATGCTGTACTGGATCAACGCCGCCGGCCTGCCGGTGCGTATTGAGCGGCAGGGCCAGAGCAACGGCCAGCCCTTCCAGGCCACGGTGACCTACACCCGGTTCGACGACCCCACCCTGCAGGTCGCGCTTCCCTGAACAGGGGAAAGCCCAAACCCCTGCTAAAGCGGGGCCTGGGAAATGCAAAAAGCGCGTGAAGGCTTCCAGTATCATCGGGCGTTGCTCCTCCCCCGCTGATCTGGAGAACTGTTGATGTCTTTGCGTGTGACGCTGCTTGCCACCTTGTTACTCAGTGCCCCGGCCGCCTTTGCCCAGGACACCTCTGAACTGGCCGCCATGACCTCGCCGTGGAGCGGAAGCGGCGGCGAACTGGGCTTCGCCTCGGCGCGCGGCAACAGCAACACCGAAAGCGCCAACGGTCGCCTGCGCCTGCGCTACACCGATGACGACTGGGTGCACAGCATGGACCTGTTCGGCCTGCGCTCGCGCTCGGAATACACCGAAACCGCGGAAGATGGCACCACCACGCGCAAGCGCAACACCACCGCCAACCGCTACACCGGCAGCGCCGGCAGCGCGCTGCAGCTGGGCGAGCACCGCCAGCTGACCGCCACGGTGCGTTACGAGCGCGATGATTTCGCCACCTACGACCGCCAGAGCTCGTTCGGTCTGGGTTACGGCACCCGGCTGATCGACGGCGACCGCTTCTACATGGACGCGCAGATCGGTCCCGGTGTGCGCCGCACCCACAACACTGAAGACGACGAAACCCGCACCGGCCTGATCGGCCGTGGCCTGTTCGACGTGAAGTACTCGCTGACCCCGAATACCGACCTGATCAACACCCTGCTGGTGGAATCGGGTTCGTATAACACCTTCGGCCAGAACGACTTCGGCGTGTCGGTGAGCATGAACGAGCACCTGGCGCTGAAGGCTGCCTGGCAGGCGCGTTACAACAGTGACGTGGCGGTGGACAAGCGCAAGACCGACACCCTGACCACCATGAACGTGGTCTACAAGTTCAAATAAGGGTTCGCGCGGGTACCGACCAACGGTCGGTACCTACCGGATCACCCATGCGGTAGGTGCCGACCGTTGGTCGGCACAATGGGTCAAACCGCCAACATCTCCGCCGCGCCGCCGTCCAGCAACGCCCGCGCCACCGCCTGCCCCAGGCCCTCCGGATCACGTCCCGGCCCACGCGCCTCAGCACGCACCAGCCGCCCATCGGCCACGCTGCCGACCAGGCCCTGCAGGAACAGATCCTCCCCTTCCCACTGCGCGAACCCGGCCACCGGCACGTGGCAGCTGCCATGCAGCGCGCGGTTCATCGCACGCTCGGCTTCCACGCAGGTTCGCGTCGGGGCATGGTCCAGCGCCGCAAACAGCGCCATCACCTGCGCATTGCTGCCATCGCACTCCACCGCCACCGCGCCCTGCGCAGGTGCCGGCAACCATTCCGGGGCCCGCAGCCGGGCGACGATGCGCTCGCCCAGCCCCAACCGCTCCAGCCCGGCCACCGCCAACACGATGGCGTCATAGCCGCCGTTGTCGAGCTTGGCCAGCCGCGTGTTGACGTTGCCACGCAGGTCGAGCAGCTGCAGGTCCGGCCGCAGTGCGCGCAGCTGGGCCTGCCGCCGCAGCGACGAGGTGCCTACGCGCGCGCCGATCGGCAACGCGTCCAGCGAGGCATACAGATTGGAGATGAAGCCATCGGCCGGATCGTGGCGCAGCAGCATCGCCGGCAGCGCGAACGGGGCATCCAGCTCCATCGGCACGTCCTTGAGCGAGTGCACCGCGCAGTCGGCCTCACCCCGCAGCATTGCCAGCTCCAGCTCTTTCAGGAACAGGCCCTTGCCGCCGATGGCGGCCAGCGAGCGGTCCAGCACTTCGTCACCGCGGGTGCTCATCGGCACCAGCACCACGTTCAGGCCGGGATGCGCCTGGCGCAGGCGTTCGGCAACGTGTTCGCTCTGCCACAGGGCAAGCGGGCTCTTTCGGGTGGCGATGCGCAGGGTGTCCATGTCGCCATTATCGCCGCAACGGGTGTCACGACCAACGGTCGTGACCTACCGGGTGGCACGCAGGGGTAGGTCACGACCGTTGGTCGTGACCTCACAGATGCTTCAGTTCCTGCTTCAGGCTGGCCACGCAGCGCCGGCTGACCTCCAGCGGTGCCTTGCCATGGCGCAGCACCGCCTGCACCTGGCCACCGCCATTGCGGCGCAGTTCCACCAGTTCATGCCGGGCGACCAGACAGTTGCGGTGGATGCGCACGAAGCGGCTGGCGAACTCTTCTTCCAGCGACTTCAGCGATTCCTCGATCAGGTCTTCGCCGCGTGCGTGGTGCACCACCACGTACTTTTCCTCGGCCTGCAGGTAGTGGATGTCTTCCACTGGAATCAGCCGCAGGCTGCCGCGCAGGCGCGCGCATAACAGCGTGCGGGCCTGCTGGCTGGGCGTGCTCGGCTGTCCGTTGCGCCCGGCCAGGAAGGTGCGCGCGCGTTCAAGTGCAGCGGCCAGCCGTTCGGCGCGCACCGGCTTCATCAGGTAATCGATGGCCGCCGCTTCGAACGCCGACAAGGCGTGTGCGTCGTAGGCGGTGCAGAACACCACCGCCGGGCGCGGATCGAATGTGGCCAGATGGCGCGCGGCCTCCAGCCCGTCCAGCCCCGGCATGGCGATATCGAGCAGCACCAGGTCCGGCTGCAGCTCGGCGCAGGCATGCAGGGCCTGTTCGCCGTTTTCCGCTTCGGCCACGACCTCCACTCCCGGCAGTTCACCCAGCAGGCTGCGCAACCGCTCGCGCGCCAGCGGCTCATCGTCGGCAATCACCACTCTCAAGCAGTCTTCCTCACGGCAGGGGCACTGTGATGTCACAGGCATAGTAGCCGTCGTTCCAGTCCCCCGTCATCCGCGCGCCGGGGCCATAGCGCCAGGCCAGGCGGTGCGCGATGTTGCGCTGCGCGTGGCCGGCCCCATGCGCCAGCGGCAAGGCCCGCGCCTGCGGGTCCGGGGCCGGATTGCGCACAGTGATGCGCAGCTGGTTGTTCTCGCAGCGCAGCGAGATGACGATGGTGCCCCCGGCCGGCAGACGTGAAATGCCATGCAGCACGGCATTTTCCACCAACGGCTGCAGCACCAGCCGCGGCATCGGCAGCGACCACGGCAAAGGCTCTTCGCGCTGCCACTGCACCTGCAGGCGTTCGCCCACACGCAACGATTCAATTGAAAGATAGGCTTCGGCCAGCTCGCATTCGGCCTGCAGGGTGGAGTCACCCTCGCCCGCCCCCAGTGCCGCACGGAACAGATCGGACAGGTCCAGCACCGCGCGCTCGGCCACCACCGGGTCGCGCCGAACCAGGCTGGCGATGAGGTTCATGCTGTTGAACAGGAAGTGCGGGCGGATGCGCGCCTGCAGGGCATCGGCCTGCGCACGGGCATTGGCCACGGTCTGCGCGCTCCAGCGGTCGGCGACGTAGAAGTAGCGCAACGCCAGCGCCACGATCAGCGCGGTGACCGTGGCACAGCCCAGGGTGAAGCGCCAGAAACCCACATCGTGGGTGAAGCCCGACGTGCCCAGCGCGTCGTACAGCGCATGCACGATGCCCGTGCAGATCGCCGCGATCAGTGCCGCGGCCGCCACCACCACCACGGTGCCCAGTGCTTCGGGTAATCGCGAAAGCGGCTGGCGTGCCGCACACAACGTGACCGTGACCGCCAATGCCAGCCACAAGGCCAGGCCGCTGGCAGACAGGAAGTCCGACAACCCCCACTGGCGGCTGCCATCCGGTGCCAGCGCCACCACCACCACCACCAGTTCGGACAGCCCCAGCATCGCGCCCAGCCGCGGCAGGCGGCACAGGTCAGGAAGCCAGGACTGCTGGCGCGGATCGCTCATCGGAAGCGCGCGTCCAACCAGTCGCCCAGCGCCTGGATTTCTTCGGCGCAGACCTGATGGACCATGAAATAGGAATGCCATTCCACCGGGAAGCCGAGCTCCTTGAGCGCCTTGGCGCTGTGCACGGCCACGTCCTGCGGAATCACCGGATCCTTCTGCCCGTGCGCCATGAACACCGGCGGCAGCGGACCTTCCGCGGCAGCCGAGGCGGCAGCGGCCTCGGCATCGGGCAGGTAGGTGGATAGGGCAATCAAGCCCGCCACCGGCCAGCGACGGCGCAACGCACTGCTGAGCACGACAGCCCCACCCTGCGAGAAGCCGGCCAGCAGGATGCGTTCGACCGGAACGCCGCGCGCGATCTCTGCCTCGATCAGGCCGTCGAGCAGCTGCACCGAAGCCGCCACGCCGGCACTGTCGGCGCGCGAGCGGAAGTCCATACCCACGATGTCGTACCACGCGCGCATCGGCAGGCCGTTGTTGATGGTGATCGGCTGCACCGGCGCATGCGGGAACACGAAGCGGATCGCCGGCCAGTGCTCACGCACCAGTTCGGGCACGATGGGGGCGAAGTCATGGCCGTCGGCCCCCAGGCCGTGCAGCCAGATCACCGACCACTGCGGATCGGCACCGGTTTCGTTCACCACGGTTTCCAACGCTTGCGACATCGTGCGGCTCCAGGGGGGATGGGACCATTATGCGGGAACCTCGTTGTGCATGTCCCAACCGTCAGTCACGACCAAACCCCGGGCTGGCCCAGCCCTCTCTTCGCGCCCGCTGCACCTCATCCTCTTCGCCGTACGGCGGCTCCGGCTGACCGATGCACATGTCATCCGCCACATCGTCGGCCGCATCGCGAACCGCGTTGCTCCACAGCGTGAGGTCGACTCGGCTCCGGTTCTCACTGCGTTCCACCACGCGCTCCATGAACATGCGGATGGCTTCCGCCGGCGCGTAATCCTCCTCCATCACCGCGCCTTTGAATCGGCAGCGCAGGTCGTCTTCCACTTTTGTCTTTATCCAGACCGGCTTTCTCATCGCCGCACCCTCCGCCGCCGGCCCGGCCGCGGGTTGTGACGGTGCTCACGTACCTGCGTGTAGTGCACCTCGCGCAGCACTTCGGTGGGCATGTGCAGCATGCGGAAACCGGGTGGATACACCGGCGTTGAAATGATGCGCGTACCGTCGAATTCCACTTTGAACCACGTGCCTTTGCCCAGCCCCATGTAACGCAGCCAGCGGCCGCGCATCATCAGATATTCAACGCCGCCGAGGTCATCGTCTTCAGGCGGCGGAAACGGGGGCGGCGGTGCAGGGGCACCGCATACTGCGCAGCAATGCGCGGGTGCTGCGTTGTTGAACGCTTCTTCGAGTATGTCCGACCGTTGCGGTTTCATTGCAAACCTCCTGCAGAGTGCGACCCCTGCCGGAATGGCGAGGGGTCGGGAGGTTAGAACCGCACAACGAATGCAGAAACGGCGGGCGTATTCCCCCTTTGCAGAGGTGTTTTATTAGCCACCCTCCCGACGCAGGACGTACGATTCCCACGCAGGACAACATGTTGCAATCGCTGTGGAGATTCTACGCTCCGGGGCCTACCCTGCAGGAATCGAACGGCAACTGACATAGCCAATTGCGGCACAAGCGTGGCGGGTTTTGCACGCGCGGGCAAATGGTGCGACGCAATTGGCGCGGTTGTTTTGCGGAGGGCTTGTGGCAGTAGTGGCATGCGCATGAAGGTGAAACAGGTGGCGCGTGTGGCCGATGTTTCAATGTGTGACGTGCGTGCGTGTTTCTGAGGCCGTGCGGTTACGAGCCAATCGTTGTGTTTGGGTCGCGTGCGTCAGTTGGGTGATGCGAAGGGCGCGCCGGTGATGCCAGCTGTTGATGTTGATTTCCTGTGGCCACCGACCCTGTATCGAGGGGCCATCGGATGGGGGGTACGGGACCGTTGAAAACATGGATGTTTTCGACGAGCCCCCATGGATGGGTTAACGGCGTGTCCCGTACCCCCCACCCGATGGCCCCAGGCACGTAGACCGGCAGCCGAGGGTTGTTCGCCCAAATCCAACAGCAGCCGGGCAGCGCCCGGCGATACGTAGTCAGTGCGACGACGGGCGTTCTGCGGCGGCGCGGCGCAATTCGGCCGCGCGTACGAGGATGGTTGGCGGGTTGATCTCTTCGGGGATATCCATCAGACCCAAGCGGCGCAGGAACGTGCCCGCGCGGCGGTCCGAGGTCAGCGCCACCACCGGGATGGCCAGCACCATGCCCACGACTACCGGGGCCATCCACGCCGCCAGCGACGGCGACACCGCGTAGGCCAGCACACCCATGAACAAACCGAACACACTCAACCCGCCGTAACCGCGAATCAGCGCCGGCCAGGAAATGCCGCCGTCGTCGCGCTGCTGTGCATCCCAGCCCGAGTCTTTGCCCGCCAGCACTTCGGCCACACCGCGCGACTGCACGTACATCACCACCGGTGCCATCAGCGCCGCCAGCAGCGTTTCCAGCAACATCGAGATGAACGCTCGGATCGCGCCACCGCAGCCCCGGCGTTCCACCGGATCCAGCAGCATCGCCAGATAGCCCAGCACCTTCGGCAGCAGCAGCACCGCCATGGTGATCGCGAACATGCGGATCACCTTTTCCTCATCCTGCGCACGCCAGTACAACTGCGGTGAGATGTGCAACACCTCGTTGAAATCGATGCCGCCCTGGAAAAGCGGAATGGCGATGCCGATCAGCATCAACATGCCCCACATCGGCGCGGTGAAGTAATGCCCGATGCCGATCATCATGTGCATGCGGCTGACCCAGTGCAGCCCCTTCGAGGCCACCACCTTGGCATGCTGCAGGTTGCCCTGGCACCAGCGACGGTCGCGCACCAGCATGTCGGTCAGCGTCGGCGGACCTTCCTCATAGCTCCCCTTCAGATACGGCACCATGTGCGTCGCCCAGCCGCCGCGCCGCATCAGCGCCGCCTCGACAAAGTCATGGCTCAGCACGTGGCCGCCGAACGGCTGCCGGCCCGGTAACGGCGGCAGACCCGCGTTCTCGGCGAAGGCCTGGGTGCGGATCACCGCGTTGTGGCCCCAGTAATTGCTTTCCGCACCATGCCACCACGCCACGCCACGGCCGATCACCGGGCCATACACGCGGCCACCAAACTGCTGCATGCGCGCGAACAGGGTGCGCCCACCGATCACCGCCGGCAGCGTCTGGATCAGACCCACGTCCGGGTTGTGCTCCATACCGGCCACCAGCCGCACGATGGTGTCGCCGGTCATCAGACTGTCGGCGTCCAGGATCAGCATCTGCGGGTAGCCGCCACCAAAGCGGCGCACCCAGTCGGCGATGTTGCCGGCCTTGCGCCCGCTGTTGTCACCACGGCGGCGGTAGAACAGGCGGTCGTGCCCGTTGACCGCGTCGCACAGTTCGGCGAACGCCTGCTCCTCGGCCGCGCCGATGTCCTCGCGACGGGTATCGCTGAGCACGTAGAAATCGAATTGTTCCAGCTGCCCGGTTTCCGCCACCGACTCATAGATGGCCTGCAGGCCAGCCAGCAGCCGGCGCGGGTCTTCGTTGTAGGTGGGCATCAGCAGCGCGGTGCGGGTATGCACCTGCGGCAGCGGTTCGTCCGGGTCGATGCCCAGCTTGTAACCCCGGTCGAACACGGCGGTGAGGAAGCCGGCCAGCGCGCCGGCGAAGGACAGCGCGATCCAGGCAAACAGGGCCACGAACAGCACCAGCAGGCAGGCTTCCAGCACGCTGATGCCATTGCTGGCCAGCACCTTCCACATCATCGCGGTCGCCGCTGCGGTCATCGCGGCGGTGCCACCCAGAATGTAAAAGCGGCGCAGCGCCATCATGCGCGGCGCGGTGCGCTGTTTCGGCACCTGCAGGCGGCCTTCGCGGAAGCTCTGCTCGGGCATGGCCATCGGCACTTCGGCCGGCAGCACGGAGCGGCCCGCGTCGATGACGACGTTGACGGTCTGCACACTCATGCGCGGCTACCCTGCGCGGGTTCTGTCAGGTCGCTGCCGGAAACGGCACGCCGTTTGTGTCTGTCACTACCGGAACCCACGTACTCTCCACGCCACTGAGCCGAAAAATGCGGCCCAGCATAGGGGGGCAAATGTAAGGTGGGCGCGAAGAGGCGCGGGCGGCCTTGCCGCCCATTCAGGTTTGAAAGCGGCCTGTGGCCGTCAGCCCTTGTGGCACAAGGGCTGCCTATTCAGGATGAGGCCGCCGATCAGGCGGCCGGGCGCGCCACGGCGACGTCGGTCGGAACCGGCGGGCGCGCCAATGCGCGCGAAGCGGCCAGGGAAAACTGCTGCTGGGCCAGCAGATGCTGGGCCTGGGTGGCAACCGGACAAGGGGCGATGCACGGACCGGCCTGGGGCCGTTCGGGCGACGTCACTACGCTGGACATGGTCTGACTCTCGTTTCCTTTCAATGTGCAGCCGCCGGGCTCCCCGCCCGACGGAATGCGCACCCTATAGGAAATTCGGGACGAATGTGTGACGACGGCGGCGTTGCCAGCGCCGCCGCATCCTGTAAGCGCTTTCAGTGCAGGCTGGCACTGCCGCTGGGCCGTCCCACGCGGTCGATCAGGGTCTGGCTGGCCTCGTTGAGGCCAATGACCTCCACGTGGGCCCCATGCCGGCGCAGCTTTTCTGTCACCTGCTCCAGCGCGCCCACCGCGCTGAGGTCCCAGAAGTGCGCGTGGGTGAGGTCAATCAACACCTGGGGCGCGGCGTGCTGCAGATCGAAGCTGGCGGCGAACTGCCCTGCCGAGGCGAAGAACACCTGGCCGCGGACGGTGTAGACCTGGGTGCCGTCACCGCGCGCTTCTTCGTCGACCTGCAGCATGCGCCCCACCTTGCGCGCAAAGAACAGCGCCGACAACAGCACGCCGGTGAGCACGCCCTTGGCCAGATCGTGCGTGGCGACCGTGACCACCACAGTGGCCAGCATCACCATCGACGAGCTCTTCGGATGCGTGTGCATCTCAGCGAATGAACGCCAATGGAAGGTGCCGATGCTGACCATGATCATCACCGCGACCAGCGCCGCCATCGGGATCTGCCGCACCCATTCGGAGCCATAGACCACCAGCAACAGCAGCAGCACTCCGGCGACCAGGCACGACAGCCGCCCGCGCCCACCGGAGGAGACGTTGATGACCGACTGACCGATCATCGCGCAGCCGCCCATGCCGCCAAAGAAGCCCGCCGTGATGTTGGCCAGCCCCTGCCCGGCGCACTCGCGGTTGCGCTGGCTGGGAGTGTCGGTCATGTCCTCGACGATCTGCGCGGTCATCATCGACTCCAGCAGTCCCACCACGGCCAGCGTGGCCGACACCGGCAGCAGCAGGCGCAGGGTGTCCCAAGTCCACGGCACGTCAGGCAGGAAGAACGTGGGCAGACTGTCAGGCAGCGCGCCCATGTCCCCCACCGTTCGGATGTCCCAGTGCAGCCCGATCGACAGCGCGGTGAGCACCACGATGGCGACCAGCGCCGACGGCACCGCCCGGGTGACGCGCGGCAGCAGGTAGATGATGGCTAGACCGGCGGCGCACACCGCCCACACCTGCCACGAACGTCCGATCAGCTCGGGCATCTGCGCCAGAAAGATGAGAATGGCCAGCGCATTGACGAAGCCGGTGATGACCGAGCGCGATACGAAGCGCATCAGCGCGCCCAGCTTCAGCGCGCCGGCGATCACCTGCAGCACGCCGGCGAGGATCGTCCCCGCCAGCAGGTACTGCAGGCCATGGTCCTTGACCAGGTCCACCATCACCAGCGCCATGGCCCCGGTGGCGGCCGAGATCATGCCTGGTCGGCCACCGGCAATGGCGGTGACCACGGCGATGCAGAACGAGGCGTACAGCCCGACCTTGGGATCGACCCCGGCGATGATCGAGAACGCGATGGCTTCTGGAATCAGCGCCAGCGCGACAACCGCGCCGGACAGCAGATCACCGCGGACATTGCCGAGCCATTGCTGGCGCAGCGGATAGGAAACAGACATGTGAAAACTCCCGCGCCGGCGTCACGCACGGCGCTTGTGTGATGGAAACAACCCTTTCCTGCCAAGTGGCTGGTGGTTTCAGGGTGGGGTCATCACAGAGTTCCGAAGGGCGACGGGAGGCCGCGCAGAATACCGCAGCCCGTAGTGACACGCCATGCGTGTCATCGCGGTGCTGCAACGTTCACGCATGACACGCATGGCGTGTCACTACGGGCAAGGTCAATGCACGGGCCCGAACATCGCGCCGACGCTGCGCAGCAGCTCATGCACGTTGAAGGGTTTGGGCAGCAGTGCCATGCCCGGGCCCAGGAACGCACCGCGCTCGGCCGCCTGCTCGGTGTAACCGGTGACGAACAGCACCGGCAGGTCCGGGCGCAGCGCGCGCGCCGCATCGGCCAGGTCACGCCCGTTCATGCCGGGCAGGCCGACGTCAGACAACAGCAGGTCCACGCCACGTGGCGAATGCAGTTCGAGCAGCGCCTGCTGTGCGTCTTTCGCCTCGACCACCTCGTAGCCGGCTTCGGTGAGCATTTCCCGAACCATCATCCGCACCGCCTCGGTGTCGTCCACCAGCAGGATGCGCTGCGCGCTGCCCAGCTGGGTAGGCTCGTGCTGCCCGGCCCGTGGCTGCGCCGACGCGACGCCCTGCGGCAGCAGCAGTTCAATTTCCGTGCCCTCGCCGGCCTCGCTGGCAATGCGTGCCACGCCGCCCGACTGACGTGCGAAGCCGTAGGTCATCGACAGACCCAGGCCGGTGCCCTCGCCCTGCGGCTTGGTAGTGAAGAACGGCTCGAACACCTTGGTCAGCAGTTCGGGCGCGATGCCAGTGCCGTTGTCGAGCACCTTCACGCTGATGTAAGCGCCCGGAGCCAGCTCGTGATCGCGCTCGATCTGCACCGGGTTGGCGCGGATGCGGATCAGGCCGCTGCCGGCCAGCGCATCGCGCGCATTGATGACCAGATTGAGGATCACGTTCTCGAACTGGTTCGGATCGGCCACCGCCACCAGCGGGGTGTCTCCCAGCTCCAGTTCCAGTTCAATGTTTTCGCCAATCGAACGACGCAGCATGTCCTCCAGCGAATTCACCCGCGCCACGATATCGAAGGTCTGCGGATCCAGCGGCTGCTTGCGCGCGAAGGCAAGCATGCGCTGGGTCAGGGCCGCGGCGCGATGCGCTGATGCGGTGGCCAGTTCGGCGTAGCGCGATGCCTTGTCCCAGCGCCCGCTGCCTGCAGCGATCTCGATCATGTCCAGCCCGGAAATGATCGTGGTCAGCAGGTTGTTGAAATCGTGCGCGATGCCGCCGGTAAGCTGGCCCAGCGCATCCATCTTCTGCGCCTGGAGCAGCTCCCGCTCGGTGCGCTCGCGCTCGGAGATCTGGAATGCCAGTTCGGTGTTCGCGCTTTCCAGTTCCTGCCGCTGCTCGCTTTCGCGTACGTGATGCGCGGTGATGTCTTCGACCAGCACCAGGCCCGTGCCGACCGGGCGATAGGGCGTGACCCGCCATTCGGTCATCCGTGGCAGACCCTGTACCTGCACGGTGAACGTGCCTTGCCAACGCTCGCCGGCGGCCAGCGCTGCCTGCAGCGCCGCCAGCGGTTCGGCCTGGATGCCCAGCAGCTGGCGTACCCGGCCGGGAGCACTGACGTCGCCCAGCAATCGCAGAAAGGCGGCGTTCGCGTCCTGTATCCGCAGGTCGCCGTCGAGCACGGCAATGGGGGCATTGATCTGCCGGAATATCTCGCCGAAACGCGCCTCCGCCTCGCGCAGGGCTTCTTCAGCGCGACGGGCACGCAGCAGGCTGCGCAGCGTCGCCAGCAGTACATCCGGATCCACCGGATGAATCAGATAGCCATCCGCACCGGCGTTGAGCCCGGTGATCAGATCGCCACTGGCTACGGCAGCGGCCGACACGTGGACCACCGGCAACAGTTGCGTGCGGGGCTCGGCACGGAGATGCCGCACCACGTCGAACCCGCTCATGTCGGGAAGATTGACGTCCAGTACCAGCGCCCCGTACTCGGTGGTCTGCAGCCGTACCAAACCTTCGCTGCCGGTGCCGGCTTCGTCCACAGAAAACCCGTGGTGCTCCAGCACCCGGCGCACGGAGTAGCGGGTGGCGGCGTTGTCGTCCACCACCAGAATGCGGTCACGGGCGGGCATCGGCGCTCTCCCGTTCCGGATCCAGCTTGAGCGGCAAGGTCACATGGAACTCCGAGCCCTCGCCCGGCGTGCTGTGCACGCCCACTTTGCCGCCCAGCAGCTCGGCAAACCGCTTGCACAGCGACAGGCCCAGACCGGTGCCGCGAAGGCCGCGCTGCAGGGGGGTATCCACCTGCACGAAGTCCTTGAACAGGGTGGACAGCACTTCGGCGGGAATGCCAATGCCGGTGTCACGCACGCTGAAGCGCACGCATTCCTCGCTCTCCAGATGTGCCGACACGACCACCCGGCCATTCGGAGTGAACTTGAGCGCGTTGGAAATGAAGTTGCGCAGGATCTGCGCCAGCTTCTTGTCATCGGTGTACAGCATCGGCAGCGGCGGCGGGTCTTCGAAAACGAGATCCACCTGGTTGCCATCCACCAGCGGACGGAACATGCCGCGCAGCGCCGAGAACAGATCCATCAGGTCGAACCAGGCCGGCGAAATGGTGATGCGCCCCGCTTCGATCTTGGCCAGGTCCAGCAGGTCGTCGACCATCTCGCGCAGTTCCGAGGTGGACGCGCTGATGAAGCGCACCTGGCGCATCTGTTCGTCGTTGAGCTGACCGTCCATGCCGTCTTCCAGCAGGCGGGTCATGCTCAGGATCGAGCCCAGCGGGGTGCGGAACTCATGGCTCATGTAGGACAGGAAGCGGCTCTTGAGATCAGAGACCTCGCGCAGCTGTTCGGCCTGCTGGTCCAGCTCGGCATACAACGCCAACACACCCTGGTTGGTTTCCTCCAGCTCCGCACGCAGCGATGCGGCCTGCTCGCGCAGCTGCTGGATTTCCTGTTCGGGGGGCAAGGCGTTCAATGCAGGTC
Organism: Stenotrophomonas oahuensis; assembly: GCF_031834595.1. Classification (NCBI taxonomy): domain Bacteria; kingdom Pseudomonadati; phylum Pseudomonadota; class Gammaproteobacteria; order Lysobacterales; family Lysobacteraceae; genus Stenotrophomonas; species Stenotrophomonas oahuensis. The sequence goes on from NZ_CP115541.1 coordinate 1,032,005, forward strand.
TCCGAGGCGCAGGGCCACAATGCTGGCGTCATCACGACCCCGGTCAAAATCGCGCTGCAGCACCGCCACCACCAGTGCCGGGTGACGGTGCTGAAGACCGGGGTAGTCGCGCAGGTTCCAGCGCGCCTGCAGACCATCGCTGTGCATGACCAGAAGCGTGCCTGCGGCCGCGTGAAAATGGAATGGTTGCGCCTTGCGGTACTGCACACCGACGATGCCCGGAAGCGAGGCCATGCCCCGGTTGCTGGTGGGCTCGCACAGCGTGGCGGCGATGTTGCCGACCCCGGCAAACGACACGTTGCCCGACTCCACCTCGACGCTGGCCACGGCAACCGCCCCGCCGCGGGTGCCGGACATGCCGGCGTGCAATGCGGTGATGACCTCGACCGGTCCGGCCGCGCCGCGCTGTGCAGCGGCTGCCACGCCGGCCTGGGCGGCGTCGGACGCGGGCAGACCGTGCCCCAGCCCGTCGATCAGGGTGAGGGTGACCTGTCTGGCATCGGCGTGCAGGTGCCAGGCGTCGCCGCACACCGGCTCATCATGCAGCGCCAGACGCAGCGCCCCATAGGGCATGTCCACGTTGCGTGCCGCGCGACTGGCATAGACGCGCGCGACCATCACCGCGCCCTTTGCATCGGCCCACACCTCCAGCACCGCAGCCTGGCGCTGGATCGCGCCCATGCCCAGGCCCTGGGTGCCGCCCGTTGAGTAGCCGTCCGGCATGGCCTGCGCCAGCGAAAAACCAGGGCCGTTGTCGAGCGTGCACAGTTCCACGCCGAGGCCCCCTCGACCGCAGGCAATGGAGAGGTGCATGCGCCCACCACGGCCGTGCTTGATCACGTTGGTCGCCATTTCGGTGGCGGCCAGCGCCACCCGGCCGGCGTCGATCTCGTCAAAGCCGATGTGATGGGCAAGCGCCAACGCTTCGCGCCGCGCCTGCCCGACCTGGGAAGCTTCCTCCACGGCCACGACCCGGGTTACGTGGCCGGAGAAATTCAGATCCATTTGACGAGCGTGACCCGCGTGCCGTTGCCGGGCGCGCTCTCCAGTTCGAAGACATCCACCAGCCGACGTGAGCCGGACAACCCGAGGCCCATGCCGGTGCCTGACGACCAGCCGTCGGTCAGCGCCTGGGCCACATCGGGAATGCCGGGGCCGTTGTCGCTGAATACCAGTCTCAGGCCACGACGCAGGCCGTTGTCGACCACGTCCCAGGTCATCTCGCCGCCGCCACCGTAGATGACGGCATTTCGGGCGAGCTCGCTGGCTGCGGTGACCAGCTTGGTCTGGTTGATAAGGCTCAGCTTGCAGGCAACGGCGACCTGACGCGCGGTCTGGCGGGCCAGCACGACGTCCTGTTCAATGCGGATCGGCAGGGATCCACTGAGGTCGGTCATGGGGCCTCTGCGTTGTGGCTCTGACGCAGCAGCTGCATGCCACGCTCGACGTTGAGCGCGGTGCGCACGCCGTCGAGCGTGAGGCCCAGTTCAACCAGGGTGATCGCCACGGCGGGCTGCATGCCGACGACCACCGTGGCGGCGTCCATGATCCGTCCCATCGAGGAGATGGTGGAGATCATGCGACCGATGAACGAGTCGACGATATCCAGCGCGGAGATGTCGATCAGCACGCCACGCGCCGACGTACGCTGGATGCGTTCGCTCAGGTCGTCCTGCAGAGCCAGCGCGAGCTGGTCGTGCATGTCGACCTGGATGGTGACCAGCAGCAGGTCACCCATCTGCAGAATGGGAATGCGCTCCATCTCAGCGCGCCGCCTGGGTCACCACCTGGCCGGTGCGCTTCAGCGCCAGCGCCAGCGCGTCGGCCAGGTTGGCCTTGGTGACGATGCCCTGCAGGTCCAGCCCCAGGTGCACGATGGTCTGGGCGATCTGCGGACGCACGCCGCTGATGATGGCGTCCGCGCCCATCAGGCGGATGGCGGTGACCGTCTTGAGCAGGTGCTGCGCGACCAGGGTGTCCACGGTGGGCACGCCGGTGATGTCGATGATGGCGATTTCCGACCCGGTATCGACAATGCGCTGCAGCAGCGATTCCATCACCACCTGGGTGCGCTGCGAATCCAGCGTGCCGATCATCGGCAGGGCCAGCACGCCGTCCCACAGCTTCACCACCGGAGTGGACAGTTCCAGCATTTCTTCCTGCTGGCGCTGGATCACGTCCTCGCGGGTCTTCTGGTAAACCTTGACGCTGTGCAGGCCCAGGGTGTCGATCACTTCGGTGATCGCCCACAGCTGGTTGCCGAGCAGTTGGGGATCATCGGCCAGGCCCTGCTGGATCAGCTCGAACAACGGACGCTTGAGCGAGAACAGGAAGCTGGCGGTTTCCGAGGAGCTGAAGCCCTTCAGTACGCGGTCGCGCGAGAGCTGCTCGAGGAAGCTGCGGATTTCCTGCCATTCACTGCTGCCGATCCCGGCAGCGCTGGAGGCGGCCAGGGTGTCCAGGAACAGACGCCAGAACTCGCGCAGCTGGGCGTCCTGCTCGCGCGGCGAGATGCGTGCGTCCTGGGTGCCTGTGTTGAGATTCTCGGCCCACTGGGTGACCACCTGATCCTGATGGGCACGGATGAGGTCGATGGTGCGCTGCTGCAAAGCCGCCATGGCGTGGTTCCTGCTTGAAGGGAGCCAACCCCGCCGGGTGGCGGGGTCATGAGCGACCGAGCATAAATGAATTCAGGTATAGGGAATCATCACACCCTCACCCTCCGGGCACGGCAGGGTGTAATTGCTGAATAGTTCAGAATCAGCGCCCTCCGAGGCGATGCTCCGGTACCCCTTCCTGGGTGATCTGGATCGGAAGGATGCGACCCTGATCATCGAAGTACATGCGGTCGATGGCCGTCGCCCGATGGTGCCGGCTGGTCTCGCCCAGCGGGCGGCGGTGGTAGACGATGTACCACTGGTCATCCGGCGTGCGGATCAGCGAGTGGTGCCCGGCGCTGGTGGCGACCTTCGGGTCGGACTGCAGCACCTTGCCGATGCGCTTGAACGGACCCAGCGGCGACTCAGCGATAGCGTAAGCCACCGAGTAGTCCGGCTCACCCCAGCCGCCTTCGCTCCACATGTAGTAGTAGCGGCCGTTGCGCTTGAACATCAGCGAGCCTTCCACGTATTCCGGGGCTGGCGTGATTTCTTTGTACAGCGTGCCGTCGGGCAGCGGTTCGATACCAGTGAAGTCAGGCTTGAGCTTGACGATGTTGGCGTGCTTCCAGCCGCCATAGATCATGTACCAGGTGCCGTCGTCGTCCTGGAACAGGGTCTGGTCGATCGGCTGGGCCCCGTTGTGGAACGTGCCGATGAGCGGCTTGCCGAGCAGGTCGCGGTAAGGGCCTTCGGGCTTGTCCGCCACGGCCACGCCAATGCCGCCGACCTCGTTGTCGTTCTTGATGTCATTGGCGGAGAAGAAGAAGTAGTACTTGCCGCCGCTCTCCACCACCGAAGGTGCCCACAGCGCTTCCTTGGCCCAGGTGATGGCTTCGATCTTCAGCACGCTGGGGTGCTTCTCCCAGTGCACCAGGTCCTTGGACGAGAACGCGTCGAAGTAGCGCTGCTCCGCGTAGGGCTTGGAGGTGGTCGGATAGATCCAGTAGGTGTCCCCGAACACGGCCGCTTCCGGGTCCGCGTACCAGCCGGGAAGGATGGGGTTGCCGGACGTCGCCGGTTTGGCCGCCGGGGCTGCCTGCGCAGCGAGTGCGCCGAATGAGATGACTGCCGCCAGTGCCACTGCTCGAATCCCGACCTGCCGCATGCGCTGTGCCTTCGTGCTGGTTGATTTCGCTCGATCTTAGATCGATTTAAATCGGCTTGCGGGTGCAGCGCAGCAAACGGACGGACGCAACAGAACAGGCGGGCCACGCGTGCCCGCCTGTTCTGCCGATGCGCTTACTTCTGCTGCAGGAAGGCGAGCAGGTCGGTGTTGACCCGATCCTTGTGGGTGTCGGTGAGGCCGTGCGGCGCACCCGGATAGACCAGCAGCTTCGCACCCGGGATCAGCTTGGCCGACATACGGCCGGCCACGTCGATCGGAACGATCTGGTCGTCGTCCCCGTGGATGACCAGGGTGGGCACGTTGAACTTCTTCAGATCGGCGCGGAAGTCGGTGGCCGAGAACGCGGCAATCGAGTCGTAGGTATTCTTGGCACCCGCCTGCATGCCCTGCGCCCACCACGCGTCCACCAGCGGCTGGGAGACCTTCGCTCCCGGGCGGTTGAAGCCGTAGAACGGGCCCGAGGCGATGTCGCGGTACAGCTGCGCGCGGTTCTCCAGCTGGCCTTTGCGCAGGCCATCGAACACTGCGATAGGCACGCCGCCCGGGTTGTCGGCGGTCTTCAGCATCAGCGGCGGCACGGCGCTTATCAGCACGGCCTTCTTCACCCGCCCGGTGCCGTGGCGGCCGATGTAGCGCGCCACTTCACCGCCGCCAGTGGAGAAGCCCACCAGGGTCACGTCGTGCAGATCCAGCGTGTTGATCACCGTGGCCAGGTCGTCGGCGTAGTGGTCCATGTCATTGCCGTCCCACGGCTGGCTGGAGCGGCCATGTCCGCGACGGTCATGCGCAATGACGCGATAGCCGTGGTCGGCCAGGAACATCATCTGCGATTCCCAGCTGTCCGAGTTCAGCGGCCAGCCGTGGCTGAAGGTCACCACCGGGCCGTTCTTCGGGCCCCAGTCCTTGTAGTACAGCTGCACGCCGTCGGCGGTGGTGATGGTGCTGGCGGTCTGGCTGACGGCGGTGGGGGTGGCGCGCGGTGCCGGCTCGGCGGCGCTGGCGGAGAGGCCGGCCTGGATGGAGAGCGCGAGTGCGGCGATGGCGACAGTGCGGGTGAGGGTGTTCATGGGGGTAGCTCCTGTTGGGTGGTGTTGCGACAGGGGCTACTTTGCGCGCATTCAGAGGACTTTCGGTCACATTTAGTCCATACAACTTGATTCGGCGTACATATATCCCAGAGGCCGCACCGACTACGCCAAAGTACATGCGTACTTATTTATGTACACATTTCGACAATGTATGCGTATAGTCGACCCATGAAGACAGTCTTGGACGTCCGGTTTTACCGATCCGCCTCGGCAGACGAACCGGTAAGACGATGGCTCATGGAAGAGGTCTCCGTCGACGCTCGTCGAGCAATCGGCGGTGATGTCAAAACCGTCCAGCTTGGCTGGCCCTTGGGTATGCCACTGGTGCGAAAGATGGATGACCGGCTCTGGGAAGTACGAAGCACAATTCCTGAGGGAACTGCACGAATTCTGTTCACCACCGTGTTGCGAGACATGGTGTTGCTGCACGGATTCGTAAAGAAGTCCCAGAAGACACCCAAAGTTGACCTTGAACTGGCCAAGAAGCGTAGAAATGAGGTGATCAAGTGAGCAAGAACAAGCATATCGGCTCGAGCTTTGACGAATTCCTGGACTCGGAAGGCCTTCTTGAAACATCTGCTGCTGTTGCCGTCAAACGTGTGATTGCCTGGCAGGTCGCCGAAGCAATGAAAGCGGCAAAGGTCAGCAAATCGGCACTCGCCAAGCGCATGCAGACCAGTCGATCTCAGTTAGATCGAGTGCTGGATGAAACGGACACCGGGCTGACGCTTGATACTTTAAGTCGTGCAGCAACCGCCTTGGGCTACAGGGTTCAGATTGATCTTGTCGCTCCAAAAGCGCCAGCCAGGAAGACACGCAAGGAAACAAGCGATTCTCACGCCTGAACCGCTGAGCCTTAGTTCGATGAGTTGCCTCACTCGAACTCGACGGATGCAAGTGTGATGCTTATTCGAGGTGGCTCGAACTCAATGTCAGCCGCTTCAGGCATCGCAAGCGATTCGGCAATGCAGCGTCGTGCAGCCTTTGAGCTACTGGCGTTCTGACCACCCAATTGCGCGCGCTGCTCCTTTCCACGGATCGTGTAAGCAAGCTCACGGGTCTTTGTCGTCTTCATGAATCCTCCATCCTGCTGGAGGGTAGGAAGCTCGACCGTGAAGTGACTACCAGATTCGCATCAGACCGGTCGCATGAGCTTGAAGCGTCAAGCGCGACCCTGCGGGCCGCTCGCGGTCTGGTTGTTCCGCTTTGGTGGGCCCACCAGGATTCGAACCTGGAACCAAAGGATTATGAGTCCTCTGCTCTAACCGTTGAGCTATAGGCCCTTGCAGCGTGAAAGTGTAGTGGAGACAGGCCAGCTCCGGCTACTGGGCGTGCCGTAAGCGGACAGCTTTGGTAGCGCCGGCCGTTGGCCGGCCTCGGCATTGCGTGGGCCGACCAACGGTCGGCGCTACCGAGATACCCAGATTCCCGGTGGTATCGGGGTATTCGGATCACTGCCACCCCAAAAGAAAAACCCCGCCGAAGCGGGGTCTTCCATTCACCACACACCCACTGGAATCAATCGATATCCAGGAAGCTGCGCAGCTGTTCCGAGCGGCTCGGGTGACGCAGCTTGCGCAGGGCCTTGGCTTCGATCTGGCGGATGCGCTCGCGGGTGACGTCGAACTGCTTGCCCACTTCCTCAAGGGTGTGGTCGGTGTTCATGTCGATGCCGAAGCGCATGCGCAGCACCTTGGCTTCCCTCGGGGTGAGGCCAGCCAGCACGTCGCGGACGGTTTCCGACAGGTTGATGTTGGTGGTGTTCTCGATCGGGGACTCCACATTGGTGTCCTCGATGAAGTCGCCCAGATGGGAATCCTCGTCGTCGCCGATCGGGGTTTCCATCGAGATCGGCTCCTTGGCGATCTTCATCACCTTGCGGATCTTGTCTTCCGGCATGTCCATTTCCTTGGCCAGCTCCTCCGGCGTGGCCTCGCGGCCGTACTGCTGGAGCATCTGGCGGGAAATGCGGTTCAACTTGTTGATCGTTTCGATCATGTGCACCGGAATACGGATGGTGCGCGCCTGATCGGCGATCGAACGGGTAATGGCCTGGCGGATCCACCAGGTCGCATAGGTCGAGAACTTGTAACCGCGGCGGTACTCGAACTTGTCCACGGCCTTCATCAGGCCGATGTTGCCTTCCTGGATCAGGTCGAGGAACTGCAGACCACGGTTGGTGTACTTCTTGGCGATGGAGATGACCAGGCGCAGGTTGGCCTCGACCATTTCCTTCTTGGCCTTGCGCGCCTTGGCTTCGCCATAGGCCATCGCACGGCTGATTTCCTTCAGCTCTTCCAGCTCCAGCGAGGTGGCCTTCTCGATGTCGATGGTGGCCTGCTGTTCGGCAATGATCTGGTCCTTGACGTCACGCAGGGCCGACGACCACTTCTGCTTGCGCTTCAGTGCGTCTTCCACCCATTCCAGGTTGGTCTGGTTGCCTTCCCAGGAACGGATGAAGTCCTTGCGCGGCATGCGCGCGGTCACCGTGGCCAGGTTCAGCACGCGGCGCTCGTGGCCCTTGATGTCGGCCATGACGTCGCGCAGCTGCTTCACCAGCACGTCGGTCAGCGGCAGCGGCAGCTTCAGGGTGACGAAAACGGCGGCCATGCCGTCGCGCAGCTTGGCCAGCGGCTTGCGGTCGGCCTTGGTCGACGCCTTCTTGAAGGCGGCGTAGGCAGCACCCAGCTCGCCCATGCGGCGAGCGACTTCTTCGGGATCCGGACCGGTCGGGCCGGTGTCCTCGTCGCCGCCGACGTCATCGTCGTCCTCGTCCTCGTCGCCTTCGGCGTCGCTGTCGTCACCGCTGGTGTCTTCAGCCACGGCCGGAGCCGGTTCTTCTTCGACCAGGTCGTTGAAGCCGACGATCACTTCGGCCAGGCGCTTCTTGCCTTCCTTGTGGGCTTCGTAATCGGACAGCAGGGTTTCCACCGACACCGGGAAGGTGCCGAGGGCAGCCTGGACCTGGCCCAGGCCTTCTTCGATGCGCTTGGCGATGGCGATTTCGCCTTCGCGGGTCAGCAGCTCGACGGTACCCATTTCGCGCATGTACATGCGCACCGGGTCGGTGGTGCGGCCACCTTCGGTGTCGAGCGCGCTCAGCGCGGCAGCGGCTTCTTCAGCGGCGGTGTCATCCACCTCGCGGTTGCCGGTGTTGCCGTCGTTGAGCAGCAGGGTTTCAGCATCGGGCGCGACTTCATGGACATCAATGCCCATGCCGTTGATCATGCCGATGATGTCTTCAATCTGTTCCGGGTCGACAATGTCGTCCGGCAGGTGGTCATTGACTTCGGCGTAGGTCAGGTAGCCCTGTTCCAGGCCCTTGCTGATCAGAAGCTTGATGTCGTTTTGCTGGGCAGGACGTTCGTTGGCCATGTAGTGCTCGCGCCACCGGCTGGGAGAGAGGAATAGAACCTAGCATTATACCAGCCCAGACCCGTGCCTGCCCGGGCGGTGGTCCCGGAGGCTACGGTCTGAGCAGGAAGGTCACCGGTCCATCGTTGACCAGGCTGACTACCATATGGGCACCAAAACGCCCCGTTTCCACCCCTGAAGCGTGCTTTTGTCGGCAGATTTCCACCAATCGGTTGAATCCACGTTCAGCCTCGGCCGGCGGAGCCGCCGTACTGAACCCTGGCCGCGTGCCGCTGCGGGTGTCGGCCGCCAGCGTGAACTGGCTCACCAGCAGCAGTCCGCCCCCTGTATCCCCCAATGAGCGGTTCATTTTTCCGTCCTCATCGGCAAACACACGGTAACCAAGGAGGCGATCGGCCATACGGCTGATCTGGGCCTCGGTGTCGCCCGGCTCCATGCCCACCAGGGCCAGCAGGCCCGGGCCGATCTGGCCGACCACGGCATCGTCGACGGTGACGCTGGCCTGGGTGACACGCTGGATGAGGACAAGCATGGCGGGCTTCTGCAGCAGGAAGGGCCGCCTACCTTAGTAGCTGGCAGCCGTGCCGCCCAGCCCGGCTGTCGCCTTCACCGGCTAGACTCTGCCCCGATGAAACCGCAAACCACCGCCCGCCTGGCCTATCGCGCCGCCGCCCTGTTCACCCGCCTGCCCTGGTCCTGGCTGCGCGCCTTCGCCCATGCCCTGGCCTGGCTGTGGATCCGCCTGAACGCCCGTGAGAGCCGGGTCACCCGCCGCAACCTGGAGCTGGCCTACCCGGAGCTGGGCGAGGCCGAACGCAGCGTGCTGCACCGCGACCTGCTGCGCTCCACCGCGCTGCAGGCGGTGGAAACCCTGCGGCTGTGGACCCGGCCGCGCGAGCAGAACCTGGCGCTGCTGCGCGAGCGCCACGGCGAGGCGCTGTACGACGCGGCCCTGGCCAGCGGCAAGGGCGTGATCGTGGCGGCCCCGCACTACGGCAACTGGGAGCTGCTGAACCAGTGGCTGGCCTCGCGCGGGCCGATCGCCATTGTCTACAAGGCTCCGGAAGAGGCGGTGGGCGATGCCTTCCTGCAGCTGGTCCGCGGCGGCAGCAACGTGCAGCAGGTCCGTGCCGAAGGCCCGGCCGTGCGGCAACTGTTCAAGGTGCTCAAGGATGGCGGGGCCACCGGCATCCTGCCCGACCAGCAGCCCAAGGCCGGCGACGGGGTGTTCGCGCCGTTCTTCGGGGTCGAGGCGCTGACCATGACCCTGGTCAACCGGCTGGCCGAGCGCACCGGGGCCACCGTGCTGTACGGCTGGTGCGAGCGTATCGGCCCGGACATGCAGTTCGCCCTGCACATCGAGCCGGCAGCCCCCGGCGTGGCCGATCCGGACCCGCGCACGGCCGCCAGTGTGCTCAACGCCGGTATCGAGCGGATTGCCCGCCGCGACCCGGCGCAGTACCAGTGGACCTACAAGCGCTACACCCTGCGCCCGCCGGAGTCCGGCGAGGACAACCCCTATGCCACCGAGCAGCACCCGCACTGAGCGCGACACTGTGTCACGCCGCGTTTGATTGAATCAGGGCGATCCGGCCCCACTGTGAACACCACGATGTCCCCCACGGCCCCCGTCATGTCTTCAGCTGCTTCTTCTCCCTTTGGCGACCCCTCGGCGATCCGCTGCGAGCGCGCGGTGGCCGAACTGCGCGCCGGTCGCCCGGTGGTGATCGACGACAGCCAGGGCCAGCGATTGGCGTTCATTGCGCTGGACAGCAGCACCCGCAGCAGCTTCCGCACCTTCGCTGATGTGGCCGCCGGGCAGCACTACCTGTTTCTCACCGCCACCCGCGCGCGGGTGCTGGGCGTGCAGGCCGAACACGGCGCGCGCGTGCCGCTGGCCGGGGTCGACTTCGATGCCCTGCCCTCGCTGAGCTACCTGCGCGAGGCGGTGCCGATGCCGGCCGGCTGGAGCGCCGGTCAGGCGCTGGATGCCGGTGCGGTGGAGGTGGCCCGGCTGGGCCTGCTGCTGCCGGCCATGGTCGGCGTGCTGCTGGCCCCGGACGACACCCGTTTTGACAGCTGCGCGCAGGTCTCGCTGTGCGACCTGCAGCAGGGGGCCGAACAGGCCGCGCATGCCTACGAACTGGTGGCGCGCTCGCCGGTGCCGCTGCGCGACGTGGGCATGACCGAGTTCGCGGTGTTCCGCGGCGGCGTGGCCCAGCGCGACCAGGTCGCGATCATCGTCGGCAATCCGGACTTCAACGCGGTGGTACCGGTGCGGGTGCACTCCTCCTGCCTCACCGGCGACCTGTTCGGCTCGCTCAAATGCGACTGCGGCGACCAGCTGCGGCGCGGGCTGCGCAAGCTCAAGGAACTCGGCGGCGGCATCCTGCTGTACCTGGACCAGGAAGGTCGCGGCACCGGTATTGCCGCCAAGATGCGCGCTTACGGCTACCAGCACGACGGCCTGGACACCATCGACGCCGATGCCCAGCTCGGCTTCGGCGCTGACGAACGCCGTTACGGCAGTGCCGTGGCGATGCTGCAGGGGTTGGGCGTGACCCGCGTGCAGCTGCTCAGCAACAACCCGACCAAGGCCCAGCGCCTGCGCCATGCTGGGATCGACGTGGTGGAATGCGTGCCGGTGACCGGCGACATCACCGCCGAAAACGAGCACTACCTGCGCACCAAGGCCGAACGCGCTGGCCACCTGCTGGATGTGGACGCGCTGATTCAGGCCGCGCAATAGCGCGGCGCAACCTGCTACCGTCTGCGCCACGGGTGCGGCGCTGCTTTCGACCGGGCCCGGCCTGATCCATCTGCTGCCGAGCTCCGCCGTGATCGACGACGTCTCCACCGCCCCGCCCCTTCCCGCTGCGCCTGAACTGCCGCCCGCGCTGCCGCCGGATGCCGGCTGGCAACGGCTGCCGTTGCGTGCGGCCAGCATGGCCGCCGTGGGCAGCGGCATCACCGCCCTGGTGATGGTGGGCGGAGCCCTGGGCGTGCCGTGGGTGATGCTGCGCCTGCCCCTGCCCGGCTGGGCGGTGATCGCCATCGTGGCGGTTGCGGTGGTGCTCGGAGCCGGCTTCGGCTTCCGCCGCCAGCGCCGTACCTGGTGGCGGCTGGATGCGCAGGGCCTGGGCGTGCGCCGCGACCTGATGTGGCAACTGGACACCCGTGTGCCGCTCTCACGCGTGCAGCACCTGGACCTGCGTCGCGGCCCGATCGAGCGTGCCGCGCAGCTGGCCACGCTGGTGGTGCACACCGCCGGCAGCCGCTTCAGCGCGGTAACGCTCAGCGGGCTGGACCACGCCGACGCCGAGCGCCTGCGCGATACCCTGGGCCGCCAGCTGGACCAGGACGACGACGCCCTGTGAGCACCCTGCCCCAGGACACCGCGCCGCCGGTGGCACCGGCACCGGCTCCAGACCAGCGCCTGCATCCCTGGTCGTGGCTGTTCGTGATGCTGATGCAGCTGCGCCAGTTCCTGCTGCCGCTGGTGGCGCTGCTGGTGTTCGGCGGGCGCGGCGACCGCGACGAGATGTGGACCTACCTGACCACACTGATCGTGATCGCGGTGCTGGTCGCGATCTCGATCCTGCAGTACCTGACCTACCGCTACCACATCGGTCACGATGCGATCAGCGTGCGCAGCGGGATCATCGCGCGCAACCGCCGCGAGATTCCGTTCGCGCGCATCCACAACGTGGTGGTCCACCAGAATCCGCTGCACCGCCTGTTCGGGGTGGCGGAGCTGCGTCTGGAATCGGCCGGTGGACACCGCCCGGAAGCGGAAATGCGCGTGCTCAAACTGTCCCAGGCGCTGGCGCTGGAACAGCTGGTGCGGCAGCGTGGGCAGCAACCGCCACCACTGCCCGATGCGGGCGATGCAGCGGCTGTGCTGCATTCCGCCCCGTCGACAGCCGCCCCTGCCGCAGTGCTGCTGCAGCTGGGCAATCGCGACGTGCTGCGGATCGGACTGCTGTCCAACCGCGGCTGGGTAGCGGTGCTGGCGGCCTGGGGCGCGTCGTATCAGTTCTTCCCGCGCGGCTATGTCAGCGATGCGGTGGAACATCATGGCCGCGAGGTATTCGGCTATGCCAGTCACCTGCACCCTGCCACCTGGGTCTGGGTAGTGGCCGCCGTGTTTACGGTGGGCGGCTTCTGGTTGTTGCTGCGCCTGCTGTCGGTGGTGCTGGCGCTGCTGCGCTACCACGGCTTCCAGCTCACCGAGCAGGAGCGCAGGCTCACGGTGACGAGCGGGCTGCTGACCCGCATGCGCACCAGCGTGGCACGCCGGCGCATCCAGGCTTGGACGCTGCGCGAAACCGCGCTGCAGCGCTGGGTGGGCCGCCGTCAGCTGCGCATCGACAATGCAGCCGGGGTGGGCTCGGACGACGACGGCCGCGATCTGCGCGAGCTGGCCCCATTGGCGACACCCGCCGCCTGCGATGACCTGCTGCGCCACCTGCTGCCCCGGCTGCAGTGGCCACCGCCGCGTTGGCAGGGCGTAGCGCGGCGTGGCTGGTGGCGGCTGTGCCTGCCGGCGCTGGTGGTCGTGCCGCTGCTGAGTGTGGGTGCCGTGTTCGAGGTCGGCCCGTGGGGCGCGGTGCTGCTGGCCTGGCTGCCGTGGTCGGCGTTCCGCGCCTCGCGCGAGATCGCGCGCATGGGGTACTACCTGGACGGGGACTATGTGGCCGTGCGCGGTGGCTGGTGGACGCGCTGGTGGCGGCTGGCCGAGCTGGACAAGCTGCAGTCGCTGCGCTTGTCGCGCTCGCCGTTGGACCGGATGTTGGGAACGGCGAGTGTGTGGCTGGATACGGCCGGTGCCGGTGGGAGCATTGCGTTGCGGTTGCGGTTTTTGCCGGAATCGGAGGCGCGAGGGGTGCTGAAGACGTTGAATCAGGCGTTGGCGCGGCGGCGGTTGCGGTGATGCGCGTGTGGCGGGCAATACCGCTTGACGCGCATGGCGCGTCACTACGCGCCCTGTAGCGACGCGCCATGCGCGTCGTGCAGCGGCTCAGCGCCGTGATGGCCCCCAGTAACCGAGATCCTTGCGGATCTGCAGCCCGCGCGTCCACGCGCCGAACGGCTTGCGCTTGAGCGTCCCCAGCTTGCCCGCCAGGAAGTCCTCGGTGGCAGCCATCACCCGCTCGCTGGAACGCCCGTCGCGGTACGGATGGATGTCATCGGCATAACGGCGGATCTCGGCCATCAGCGCCGGTTCCGGGTCCAGCGCGCGCGCCAGCATCGCCGGCAGCGCCTCGGGCACGTCGAAATCGATCATGTGCGGCTGCGGCACGCGGTTGCGGAAGGTCACCACCGGTTTGTGCTGCACCACGAACTCGGACACGATCGAGGAGGTGTCCGATACCAGCACGTCGGCGGCGCGTTGTGCGGCCATCACCTGCTCGGGCTCGATGAAGGCGGCATTGGCTCCGGCCAGCGCGCGGTACTGCGCGAACAGCTCCTCGCTGCACTTGGGGTGCAGGGTCAACAGCCAGTAACGGTCACCACGGGCGATGTCCGCGGCGATCTGCGCATGCAGATGCGGGGCGGCACTCAGGCGTTCGGTAAAGGTGGAGCCGAACAGGATCACCGGCCGCCCGGCTGCCGGCGCCCGCAACGCCGCGCTGGCCCCGCCATCGTCGCGGAACAGCGGGTCCAGCTTCGGCCAGCCAGTCTGGGCCACCGCAAAGTGCCCCTCACGCGCAGCCAGCTCCTGGAACGGGGCGGTCGTGGCCGGCCCCTGGGTGCAATACAGATCGAACAGCCCGCGCACGCGGAAATGACCGCGGGCGCTGTCGCGCTTCTGCACATTGAAGCCATGGAAGACCTGCACCTTGGCCCCGGCGATGAACGGCGGCACCCAGTTGGCGGCACTGAACACCGCCCGCGGACGCAGCGCCAGCGCCTGCTTCAGACCCACATTGGGCACGCCCGGCAGCTGCGCACCGGCCGCGCCGTCTTCGAACCAGGCGGACACCGAATGCCCGGACGCGTGCAACGCCTGCGCCAGTGGGGCGAGAATAGGCAGCGCATAGCGCTCCGTCGCAAACAGCAGGTACTCAGCCATCATGTCCTCCACGACCGCTCCCACTGAACGGCCTCGCATCTCCGCCTGCATTATCGCGTTCAATGAAGCCGACCGCATCGGTGACTGCCTGGCCTCGCTGGCCTTCTGCGACGAGATCATCGTGGTGGACTCGCATTCGACCGATGCCACGGTGGCCATCGCCAACGCCGCCGGGGCGCGGGTGCTGCAGCGGGCCTTCGATGGCTTCCGCAGCCAGAAGGCGTTCTGTGTCGAACAGGCACAGTACGACTGGGTGCTGTGCCTGGACGCGGACGAACGGGTCAGCCCGGCGCTGCGCGAGGCGATCCTGGTGGCGCAGGCGGGTGGGTTCGCCGGGCACCACGGCTACCGCTTTGCGCGCCTGTCGGAGTACTTCGGCAAGTTCCTGCGCCATGGCAATGCCTATCCCGACCGTGTGCTGCGCCTGTTTGATCGCCGCCACGGCGGCTGGCGCGGCACCCGCGAGATCCACGAAGCGGCCAGCGTGGATGGCAGCGTGGGCCTGTTGCAGGGCGACCTGATCCACTATCCCTACCGTTCGCTGGAGCAGCAGCTCAGCAAGACCCAGCGTTACGCGCGGATGATGGCCGAGCATGAGTTCGCGCGTGGCAAGCGCGCCACCCTGGCCAAACTGGTGCTGGCCCCGGCATGGCGGTTCTGGCGCGGGCTGCTGTTCCGTGGCGGCTTCCGCGATGGCTGGCATGGCCTAGTCTATGCCTACGTGCGCGCCAATTACGTGCGGCAGAAGACCATCATGCTGTGGATGCTGCAGAACGGGCAGCCGGTGAGCGACCCGCCGCGCCGCACTGACGCCAGCTGAATGCGTCTGTGGCAGACTGCCGGGGCGTTCCTGTCAGGCCCCCCATGAAGATTCTCTATACCAATTTCCACTCCGGCGATGGCGGTGGTCACACCACCTACCTGGCCTCGCTGGCCCGCGCGCTGTCCGGTCGCCATCAACTGTTCATGGCCGCCCCGGGCAACAGCCGGGTGATCCGGGTCATGCGGAGCGAAGGCATTGCCGAGCCGGTGGAGATCGCCTTCAGCAGCGGATTGAGCACGCTGGGCCAGCAATGGGCCGACCTGCGCCGGCTGCGCGGGCTGATCGAGCACCACCAGATCGACATCGTGCATGCCAATGGCGCGCGTGATCACCGGGTGGCGATGGAGGCGGTGGCAGGGCTGCGCCGGCGGCCGAAACTGGTATTCACCAAGCACAACAGCAAGTCGGCCAATACCTTTGGCAACGCCATGCGCGCCCGCTGGGGCACCGACCGGGTCATAGCGGTGTCGGCACATACCCGGCAGATGCTGCTGGAGAGCCCCTACCGGCGTTGCCCGATCGACGTGATCCGCAACGGCGTTGATCTGACCCGCTTCTCGCCAGCGGACCCGGCCGAAGCCGCAGCGCTGCGCGCGCGCTGGACCACCGACCCGGACGCGCTGGTGCTGGTCAGCAATGCCGGTACCGACAACCACAAGGGCTGGATCGACCTGGTCCGTGCCATGGCCACCCTGCCCGAGCCGCTGCGCGGCAAGCTGCACGTGGCCATTGCCGGGCGTACCCCGGATCCAAAGGCCGTGGCCGAAGTGGCCCAGCTGGGCCTGGCGCAACAGGTGCACTTCGCCGGACTGCTCGACGACATCCGACCCTTCGTGGCCAGCGGCGACGCCGGTTTCGTGCTGTCCTACGACGTGGAGACCATCTCGTTTGCCTGCCGCGAAATGATGGCGATGGGTAAACCGGTGATGGTCAGCGACTACGCCGGCCTGCCGGAGAACATCGAGCAAGGGCAGAACGGCTGGATCGTGCCGGTGCGCGATGTGGCGGCTATTGCGGCACAGGTCAGTGCGCTGTACGAACAGCGCGCGGAGTTGCCGCGCCTGGGGGTTGCCGCGCGGGAGCATGCATTGCAGAACTTCGGGCTGGATACGTTCAGCGAGTTGACCGAAGCCAGCTACGTGGCGGTGCTGGAGGGGCGCTGATTTCAGCGGGACGTGGGATCACGCAGCCTGAGCGGGTCTGACAGCGCCAGGAACAGCGCCATCCAGGTCGCGTAGAACGACGCGCTGCGCATGTCGCGGAACATCATCTCGGTCAGGCCAAACACCACGTAGCCGACGCAGATCATCAAGCCCGCGCCGGCGAACAGGCGCGTGGTGCGGTCGGTCATCGACAGCCGCAGGCGGCGCGCGAACACCCAGCCGGGGGCGAAGTACAGCAGCAGCAGGCCCAATCCGCCCAGCACCCCATAGGTGGCCAGGAAGTACAGCAGGTCGTTGTGGGTCTCGCCAAAGTCGCGGGCGACCATCGGCGTGACCTGGCCTTCAGTGGCCAACTGCGCCAGTTCTTCGCGGAAACGGTCGCCACCGCCCACGCCGAATACCGGCTCGCTGTGGATCATGTGCCC
This sequence comes from Stenotrophomonas oahuensis, assembly GCF_031834595.1. NCBI lineage: Bacteria > Pseudomonadati > Pseudomonadota > Gammaproteobacteria > Lysobacterales > Lysobacteraceae > Stenotrophomonas > Stenotrophomonas oahuensis. Next base: position 1,048,741 of record NZ_CP115541.1, read on the forward strand.
GGCCGCACGCCACAACTGCAGCCGGATGCACACCGAGGTATCGGCCAGGTGCGCGACCTGGCACTGGTCGAATTCGTTCACGCCCAACTCGATGCGCTCGCGCATCGACGCATCGCTGGCCACGATCGCACCGGCGGTGCCCAGCAGCAGCACCGAAGCCAGTACCTTGAAGCGGTTCATGCGCCGGCCCTGGATCAGTAGTCCGACGAACAGGAAGAATGGAATGGCCAGCAGCCCGCCGCGGGTCTGTGTGGCCACAAAGCCGGCTACACCCGCGATACCGGTAATGAGCTTGAAGGCGAACTCGGTGCGACGGAAACGGGTGATGCGCACGCCCATCATCACGAAGGCCAGCACCGAGAACAGCAGGGTCAGGTCGCCATAGGTGACCGTATTGAACTGGGTGGTGGCCGGTCGCGCACCACCGGATTTCACCACCAGCCAGCCCAGATTGATCACCGCGTACCAGATGCCCAGCATCAGCCCGAACACGGCATGCGCCAACACCGCACGCGGAATGCGCAGGGCGGCCGCGAGAATCAGGCCGACGCTGAAGAAGCGGACGGCCTTTTCTACTTCCGAGCCCTTCCATAGCCCATGTACCAGCAGGCTGGTGAGCACGCCCACCAGCATCACGCCCATGGCCGCCTCCATCCACACATACTCGCGACGGTTGTCGCACCAGCGCTGGCCGACCTGCGTGGGGCGCACTACTGCCAGCACGATCATGCTCAGCAGCACCAGCAGGTAGTACCCCGCGCTGCCGCCGTCGGTAGTCGACATCAGCAGCACCGGCGTAACGCCCAATGCCAGCGTGAATGCCCACGCCAACAGGGGTGGGATGCCGGCGGAGGGGGAAAGCGGGTGGGTCACGTTCAGAGCAGCTCAGGCGGCAGAAGGACGGAAGGAATCGACAAGCGGCCCGCATTGTGGCCGAACGAAAGGTAATGATCCATGAGCCTGCGATTACTCGTCATTGTCGTACCTGGACTGTTCACGGCGGATGCGCGCCAGTTCGGCCGCGCTGGGCCGGCACTCGCCGGAGAATGCCTGTGCCGGCACCAGCCACCAGCCACGGCGGTTGGCCACGCCGACATGTTCGGCCTGCTGCCGGTCCACACAATTGAGCATCACCGGATCCTGCACCAGCAGCCAGCGCTGCCCGGGGGCTTGCGCCTGCCACTCGCGCCCGTCCTGCAGCTGCCGGTACCAGCGCTGCTTGAAGCCAAAGGTGGCCACCTCACGGTCAGCCATCAGCAGGTTCTGTTCCTTCCAACCGACCAACCCGAGCTCCGCGTCCGGGCCGATCCGGCGGCCGGCATCCAGCATCAGGCCGCGCGCCGAACTGGAGTCGTTGAACAGCGGGTAGCCCACCAGACCGTAGGTCACCCAGACCATGGCCAGGGTGGAGACCACCGCCAGATGGAAACGCCGACGTCCACTGAACACCAGGCTGACGATTGCCCAGCTGCCCAGCGCGATACCGACCCAACCCAGCGCCGCGGTGACCGAACGGTCGATGCCACGCTCGATGATCAGCTTCTGCTCGAACGCCGGCTCGCTGCCCAGCATGGCGACGCCCGCCACCAGCAACAGCACGCCCAACACGGCGGTGAACCCGCCCAGCACCCATTGCACGTCGCGCCGGCGCAGCAGCCCGGGCAGCAGCGGGGCCAGCGCCAGGCAGAACATCGGCAGCGCCGGCAGGATGTAGACATCGCGCTTGCCGTGCGGGATGGAGAAGAACAGCACGATCAGCAGCCACCAGCCGAGCAGCAGCAGGTAACGCGGATCACGCCGGCGCAGCCGCCGCCACCAGGCCGGGATGGCCCACGGCACCAGCAGGAAGGCCGGGATCCACATCGACGGCATGGTGGCCAGGAAGTACCACCATGATTGGTGGTGATCCCACGACTGCGCGTAGCGCTTGGCGGTCTGCCGGAACAGGATGTCGTTCATGTACGCGTGGTACTCGGCAGACCCGGTGGCCAGCGCGGTGGCCACCATCGGCACCAGCCAGAGCAGGATCGCCGCCACGAAGGCCAACGGAGCCACCCACAGCCGCCAGCCATGCGAATGCAGGCGGATGCGCGGCCACTGCAGCCAGCCGGCCACAAACGCCGGCACCAGCATGAACAGCGCCAGCACCCCAACGCCCTTGGTGATCACACCCAGACCGGCGGCAAACCAGCCCAACCACCACCAGCGCCAGGCCGGCCCGCACAGCAGGTGGCGCAGCAGGCCATAGTTGGCCAGGGTAACGAAGAACACCACCAACGGGTCGATCTGCGCCTTTTTGGCCTGGAAGGTGAAGTGCACCGCGAACAGCAGCGCCCAGGCCGCATACAGCCCCACCTTGCGGGTCCACAGGCGACGCCCCAGGTCATAGACGCACGCCAATGTCCCCAATGCCGCCAGCAGCGAAGGCAGCAGGAAGGCCAGCCGCCAGTCACCCAGCAGGGTGTAGAACGCGGCCTGCAGCCACATCAGCATCGGCGGCTTGTCCGAGTACAGCTCGGTCCCGCGGTGCGGGAACAGCCAGTCCCCGCTCGTCACCATCTGCTTGGCCACCAGGGTGAACCGGGGCTCGTCGGACGGCCACGGGTCACGCAGCCCCAGACCGGCCCCCAGCACCAGCAGGGCCATCACAGCAAGCAACCAGAACTCTCGGGACGCGCGTGTTTTCAGCATGCGCTGGAGTTTACCGGTTGCGGGCTATCCCTTTCTCAGCAACCGCGCATAGAAGAAGCCGTCAGCGCCGTTCTCGCCAGGCAGACGCTGGCGTCCTGCCCAGCAGTCGTGACCAAAGCGCTCATCCAGCGGCAGGAATCCGGCGCGCGGCGTGCGCTGCAGGAAGGCTTCGATCTGGAACTGGTTTTCCTCGCGCAGGATCGAGCACGTCGCATACAGCATCGTGCCGCCCGGTGCGAGCACGCCAAAGCAGGCGTCCAGCAGCCGTGCCTGCAGCGCTACCAGTGCCTCGACGTCGGCCGGCCGCCGGTGCAGCAGCACGTCGGGCTGGCGGCGAATGATGCCGGTCGCCGAGCACGGTGCATCCAGCAGGATCGCGTCGAACGGCTGCCCATCCCACCAGCTGTCCGGTGCACTGGCATCGGCAGCGCGGACCTGGGCGTTGGCCCCCACTCCGGTGCGCGCAAAGGTCTCGCCGATGCGCTTGAGCCGGCGGGCGTCGATATCCAGCGCCAGCAGTTGCAGGGTCGGGTCGCGCTCAAGCAGATGCGCGGACTTGCCGCCCGGCGCGGCACAGGCGTCCAACACCCGCGCCCCCTTGCGCAGCGACAGTGCGTCGGCCACCTGCTGCGCCGACAGGTCCTGCACCGACAACGCGCCCTGTGCGAACCCGGGCAGCGATGCCACCGGCACCGGCTGCGGCAGGCAGACCGCATCGGCCGCCAGGGCCGACGGTTCGGCCGCGATGCCGGCGCCCTGCAACTGCGTCAGCACGGTGCCGCGATCCGTCTGCTGCCCGTTCACCCGCAACCACAGCGGGGCCGGCTGCAGGCTGGCCTCGAACACCGCCGCGGCCTGCTCGGGCCAGTCCAGTTCAATCTTCTTCGCCAGCCAGTTCGGGAACGCGGCGCGCGCGGGCTGATCGGCGAATCCATCGCGCTGGGCACGGCGCAGCAGCGCGTTGACCATGCCGGCCTGGCGCTCGAAGCCCAGCGCGCGGGCGGCATCCACCGTGGCAGACAACGCCGCGTGGGCGGGCAGTTCCAAAGCGTCCAGCTGCGCAAACCCGACCTGCAGCAATGCGCGCAGTTCGGCATCGCGCGCGCCCAGCGGGCGCTGCATCCAACCCGCCAGCGCGGCGTCGTACGCCGCACGTCGGCGCAGCACGGCAAAGCACAGCGCCTCCAGCAGCGCGCGGTCGCGGGCGTCGTCCAGTTGCGGCAGCGCCGTGGTCAGCTCACCCTTCAGCGAGCGGCCACGACCGATGACCTGGGCCAGCACGCGGGCCGCCAGCACCCGGGTCGGCACCCCGGGGGCCAGTACGGCACGGGACGCCGGGCGTGGGACTGGGCGCGAGCCCGCCATCAGCGGCCTACCACCAGGTCACGGCGCGCGTTGAGGTAGTCGGCCGCAGTGATCGCCTTGCCGCCTTCGCGCTGCAGCACGCGCAGGCGCAGTGCGCCCTGCCCGCAGGCGATATCGATGCCGTCGCGACTGGCGGCCAGCAGCGTACCCGGAGCCTGGCCCTGGTTGTCCGGCAGCGCCACTGCACCGTGGATGCGCACGCGCTCCCCGGCCAGCTGGGCTTCGGCAATCGGCCACGGATTGAAGGCCCGCACGGTGCGCTCCAGCGACACCGCATCGGCGCTCCAGTCCAGACGGGCTTCGGCTTTGTCCAGCTTGTGCGCGTAGGTCACGCCTTCGGCGGGCTGCGGCTGCGCCACCGGCTTCAGGCCGGCGCGCAGCAGGCCCAGGCCGTCGGCCAGCACCTGTGCCCCCAGGTCGGCCAGGCGGTCATGTAGCTGGCCACCCAGTTCGGCCGGCTGGATCGGGGTGTGCTGGCGCAGCAGCACCGGTCCGGTATCCAACCCGGCTTCCATCTGCATCAGGCACACGCCGGTCTCGGCATCACCGGCCTGGATGGCACGCTGGATCGGGGCCGCACCGCGCCAGCGCGGCAGCAGCGAGGCATGCACGTTCCAGCAGCCGTGGGTAGGAATGGCCAGCACCGCCTTGGGCAGGATCAGCCCATAGGCGACCACCACCATCAGGTCCGGCTGCAGGTCACGCAGCTGCTGCTGGGCGGCCTCGTCCTTCAGCGACTCCGGCTGGAACACCGGGATACCGCGCGCAATGGCCTCCAGCTTCACCGGGGACGGGGCCAGGCCGCGCCCGCGGCCGGCGGGCCGGTCCGGCTGGGTGTAGACCGCCACGACTTCGTGGTGGCGTGCAGCGGCGCGCAGCGAGGCGACCGCGAACTCCGGCGTACCGGCAAAGACGATTTTCATGGCGACCCCGGTCAGGCGACGTGCTTGCGCTGCTTGGCCAGCTTCTTGCGGACCATCTCGCGCTTGAGCGGCGACAGATAGTCGATGAACAGCTTGCCGTCCAGGTGGTCCATTTCATGCTGCACGCACACGGCCAGCAGGCCGTCGGTGGTCAGCTCCTGGGCCACGCCCTGGCGATCCAGGAAGCGCACGGTGATGCTGTCGGCGCGGGTCACGTCGGCAAAGATGCCGGGGACCGACAGGCAGCCTTCCTGGTACACCTGACCACCCTGCTGGGTGACGATTTCGGGGTTGATGAACACCATCGGGGTGTCCTTGCCCTCGCTGACGTCGATTACCATGAAGCGCTTATGAACGTCGACCTGGCTGGCGGCCAGCCCGATGCCGGGAGCCTCGTACATGGTCTGGAACATGTCGTCGACCAGCGTCTGGAAGGCCGGCGTGGTCACCTCGGCGGCGTCGATCAACGCAGCCTTGGTGCGCAGGCGCGGGTCGGGGAACTCGAGAATGGGCAGGAGAGCCATGGCAAATACCGGTTGGGGGCGCCCATAAAAGCGGCGTAGGTCGCAATTCTATCGCCAACGCTTGCCTTGCGCCCCGGTTTCTGGACTATAGTGGTCAAACCTGTTGGGGAATCAGGCACCACTCCTATGTTTGAACGTACTCGTACGGTTCTCGCCGTCGCGATGTTGACCGTCGCTACCTATGCTACTGCCGTTGAAGTGAACGGCGGTCACCCGGATACCTACGTCGTCCAGAAGGGCGATACGTTGTGGGACATTTCCGCGCGCTTCCTGAAGAAGCCGTGGTTGTGGCCCGAAATCTGGCAAGCCAATCCGCAGGTCAAGAACCCGCACCTGATCTACCCGGGTGACGTGCTCAGCCTGGCCTACCTGGACCGCGTCGTGGCCCAGCCCGGTCCGCGCCAGGAAGCCCCGCTGAACGCCATTCCATTGGCCCAGGTGGAACCCTTCCTGAAGGAAATGAGCGTGGTGGACGAGGTCAAGTCCCTGCCGCACGTCGTGGCCCTGGAAGACAACCGCCTGCGCGCCACGGCCGGCCAGGTGGCCTACGTGATGAACCTGCAGGGCGCCGAGGTTGGCCAGCGCTGGGCCGTGGTCCGCCCGACCGTGCGCTTCGCCCTGCCCAAGCCGTCCGAGGACCTGACCGCCAATGGCGACGTCACCCCGGGCAGCGGCAATGTCTGGAAGTCGTTCATTGCGCCGAGCAAGCGCAAGGAGACCCTGGGCTATGAACTGGCCAAGGTAAACGTCGGCACCATCGTCAAGCTGCCGGACGGCCAGTCCGATGTCGCCACGCTCGCCCTGCAGGACCTGGGCGGCGGACGCGAGGTCCGCCCCGGCGATCGCCTGGTGCCGGTCGAAGCCAATCCGTATGACCTGCAGTTCTTCCCGCATGTGCCGGCTGCCCAGACCGAAGGCCTGGAAATCCGCGTGCTGGCGGTGACAGACATGTTCACGGCCGGCGGTCCGCGTGACGTCATCGCCCTGTCCGCCGGCAGCGCCGACGGCATCGACAACGGCACCGTGGTCTCGCTGTGGCGTAACAGCCGCCATGTGGCAAACAAGATGAAGTTCCCGGGCTCCTCGCGCATGGATGATTCCTTGACCGACGGTGCGGGCCGGGTCAGCCTGCCGGAAGAGTACGCCGCCCATGCGATGGTGTTCCGCACCTTCGACAAGGTCAGCTATGCGCTGGTCATGGAAAGCAAGAAGCCGGTCCATGTGGGCTACAACGCCCATCATCCGGACAAGCAGTAACCGGCCACACCCGGTAAGCACCGACCGTTGGTCGGTGCAAAACCTGACGCAACACAGCGACGGCACCTGAGGGTGCCGTCGTCGTATCCGCACTAGCCTGTCGGGATGCCCAGCGACCTGCCCCCTGACACCGACGCCCTGTTGCATCTGGTCCTGGCCGGCGGCGCACCCGAACCGCGCCAAGGCCTGCTGACCGCTCACGGGTCCGCCGACGCCGCGCTGCGCGCGGGGCCCACCGCCTGGCGGGTCGCTGGTTGCTCGGCCGAACAGCGCGCGCGGTTGCTGCGCCCCGAACCCGCGTCACTGGCGCTGGGCAGGCAATGGCTGTCGGCGGCCGGCCGGCATCTGCTGCCGATCACCGGCGACGACTATCCCGACCTGCTGCGCGAGATCCCGCGTGCGCCGCTGGCCTTGTTCGTCCACGGGGATCCCTCGGCGCTGTGGCACCCTGGCGTGGCGGTGGTCGGCAGCCGCACCCCCTCGCCCAGCGGTGGCGAACTCGCCGCGGAATTTGCTGCAGCCTTTGCGCGCGGGGGGCTGGCGGTGTTCAGCGGGCTGGCCGCAGGTGTCGACGCCCGCGCCCATCAGGCCACCCTGGCCGTTCCCGGCGGGCGCACGGTGGCAGTGGTGGCCACGGGTCTGGACCAGAGCTACCCGCCGCGCCATGCCGCCCTGCAGGCGCGCATCGCCGAGCAGGGTGCGGTGGTCAGCGAGTACCCACCCGGCACCGACGCGCGGCCGGGCCAGTTCCCCGCGCGCAACCGCATCGTCGCCGGGCTGTCACTGGGCACGGTGGTAATCGAGGCAGCGCTGCGCTCCGGCGCATTGATCACCGCCCGGCTGGCGGCCGAAGCCGGCCGCGAAGTCTTTGCCCTGCCCGGCTCGGTGCGCAACCCGCGCGCACGTGGCTGCCACCGGCTCATCCGCGACGGCGTCCGACTGGTGGAGCACCCCGACGAAGTCATCGAACCGCTGGCGGCGGTCGCTACGCGGCTGGGCCAGGCCTTGCGAACCCGCCTCGGTGCCCCCACTGAACAGGCAGGTCCGCCGCCGCCGGGCCCCTCCTTCCGTTCCGACCCGGACTACCAGCGCTTGTGGCGAGCCCTGGATGAAAACCCAATCCCTATGGATTCATTGGTCCTGCGCAGTGGATTGACGGCGGCCCGGCTGTCGGCCATGCTGCAACTCATGGAACTGGATGGAAAGGTGGTTGCCGTACATGGCTGCTACTGCCGAAAACCCTAGTTTCTTCACCTCCACAGCGTCGAAGACGCAGGCCGAGGGGCAATGAAAGAGAGCATTCTGGATGTCCTGCTGTACCTATTTGAACACTACTTCAGCGAAGATGCGGACATCGTCCGCGATCGCGACTCCCTCCAGAACGGTCTGATACAGGCCGGTTTCAGCCCCGCAGAAATCAACAAGGCGTTCGACTGGCTCGATGCCCTGGCCGAACAGCGCCCGGCGGTCACCCAGGCCCGGGTGGACGGCCCGGTGCGGGTCTATCACGGCCCCGAACTGGACAAGCTGGACGTGGAAGGGCGGGGTTTCCTGCTGTTCCTGGAGCAGCACGGCATTCTGGACGCCAACCAGCGCGAGCTGGTGCTCGACCGCGCCATGGCCCTGGACCAGGACGAACTGGACCTGGACGACCTGAAGTGGGTGGTGCTGATGGTGTTGTTCAACCAGCCGGGGGCGGAAGCGGCCTACGCCTGGATGGAAACCCAGATGTTCGTGGACGAGCCAGAACCCCTTCACTGACCGTACACTGGGTGCCTTGCGCATTCAGGGGAATGGAACGTGGGCCAGTGGTTCTATGCAGAAGGAAATCGCCAGCAGCGCGGGCCGCTGGCGTCTGAAGAGTTGATCGCGCTGTACACCTCCAGCCGGATCGGGCTGGACACGCTGGTATGGCGCGATGGCCTGGCGCAGTGGCTGCCGCTGCGCGAGGTGGCCGACGAGATCGGCCTGGTGATTGCGCCGGCCGCGCCGGCGGAGCCGTTACCCCCCGAACCGCTGCCCGAGCCCCCCGCACCGGTGCCGCCGCGCATTCCGGCCACGTTCGAGGTGGACACCCGCACACGTACGGCACCGCCGCCGCCCCAGCAACCGGTTCACGCCCGCCCGGCGGCACCGCCGCCGAAGAAATCCGGCTGTGGCCCGGTGGCGATCGTGCTGGCCGTGGTCGGCGTGGTGCTGGTGGCGATCATCGCCATCCTCGCCGCAATCGCGCTGCCGGCGTACAACGACTATGTGACCCGCGCCAAGACCACCCAGGCGGTGGCGCAGCTCACCCCGCTGAAATTCCAGGTCGCCGAGTTCGTCAGCATCCATGACCGCTGTCCGGTCAATGGTGACGAAGGCTTCGGCTCGCCCGCCAGCTATGCCAGCGAAAGCGTCGGCCAGGTCCGTATCGGGCGCTTCGGTGAAGGCCGCTGCGGCGTGGAGATCGAGTTCTCGGTGCCCGGCAAGCGCGCATTGGATGGCAAGATGCTGTGGTTCGAGTACAACACCGCACAGCAGGAATGGAGTTGCAGCAGCGACGCCGAGGCGCGCTATCTGCCGATGGACTGCCGCAACTGATTTTTAAGGACGAATCACAATGGGGATCGATGCAATGACCGAGTGGTATTACGCAGATGGCCAGGACCGCCAGGGTCCGCTGATGACCGAAGTGCTGCGCCAGCGCTTCCAGCGCGGAGAAATCAGCCTGACCACCCTGGTCTGGCGCGAAGGCTATTCGGAGTGGAAGCCGCTGTCCGAGGCGGTGGAGGAACTGCAGCTGCAGAACCTGACCAGTGCCTCCAGCAACCTGGGCTCCGGGTTCGACCTGCGTGGCGACTACACTGCCATCGACAACGGCACTGCCCCCCTGCCCGGCACCGGCGGTGGCACCCGCTCGCCGTACGACGCGCCGGCGGCGGCGACCGGCTACGGCTCGACCGTGGTCAGCGGCGGCGAGGTGGTCTATGCCGGCTTCTGGAAGCGCTACGCCGCCTACTTCCTCGACTCGTTCCTGGTCGGCATCATCAACTTCCCGGTCAGCCTGGTCTTCAACGGCATTGGCGCGGTCAGCGGTGATACCACCGTGATGGGCGTGATGTACGTGCTGGGCATCCTGGCCAGCTTCGTGGTCGGCATCGCCTACTACGCCTGGTTCCATTCCTCGCGTGGCGGGGCCACCCTGGGCAAGATGGCGGTGGGCATCAAGGTGGTGCGCAGCGATGGCGAGCGACTGACCTTCATGCGCGCCTTCGGTCGTTACTGGGGCTTCATCCTGAGCAGCCTGACCCTGTTCATCGGCTTCATCATGGCTGCCTTCACCGAGCGCAAGCAGGCGCTGCACGACATGCTCTGCGACACCGTGGTGGTGGACAAGTGGGCCTTCACCGAGAACGCCGAGTTCCAGGAGCGCGGCCTCGGAACTGTGACGATCATCATCCTGGTGCTGAATGGCCTCCTGCTGCTGGGCCTGCTCGCCGTGCTGGTGTTTGCGGGTATTGCCGCTTCTTCCATGTCCTGATCCGACATCCTCACACCGGGCCGCTTGACACAGGCGGCTCCGGCGTGATTCCACTAATAGGCGCAAACCTGAACGCCCGGCGCATAACCGGGCGTTCAGCTTGTATATCTCGACGGCTGCCCTTCACTAATGCGGCCATTTGCTCCACCCTAGCGGCCCTCCCCGGGTCCTCCGCCCTCAGAATTCATTGCCATGCCCAAGCACCTGCTCATCGTCGAATCGCCCGCCAAGGCCAAGACGATCAACAAATACCTCGGCAAGGACTTCACTGTCCTGGCCTCGTATGGGCATGTGCGTGACCTGGTTCCCAAGGAAGGTGCGGTCGACCCCGACAACAACTTCGCGATGCGCTACGACCTGATCGACAAGAACGAGAAGCATGTCGACGCCATCGCCAAGGCTGCCAAGGGGGCTGACGACATCTTTCTGGCGACCGACCCGGATCGCGAGGGTGAGGCGATCAGCTGGCATATTGCCGAGATCCTGAAAGAACGCGGCCTGCTCAAGGACAAGCCGATGCAGCGTGTGGTCTTCACCGAGATCACCCCGCGCGCCATCAAGGAGGCGATGAGCCAGCCGCGCCCGATCGCCAGCGACCTGGTCGACGCCCAGCAGGCGCGTCGCGCACTGGACTACCTGGTCGGCTTCAATCTTTCGCCGGTGCTGTGGCGCAAGGTCCAGCGCGGCCTGTCCGCCGGCCGCGTGCAGAGCCCGGCGCTGCGCATGATCGTCGAGCGCGAGGAAGAGATTGAAGCCTTCATCGCCCGCGAATACTGGAGCATTGAAGCGGCCTGTGCGCATCCCTCGCAGGCATTCAATGCCCGCCTGATCAAGCTGGACGGGCAGAAGTTCGAGCAGTTCACGGTCACCGACGGCGACACCGCCGAGGCCGCCCGCCTGCGCATCCAGCAGGCCGCGCAGGGCTCGCTGCACGTCACCGACGTGGCCAGCAAGGAGCGCAAGCGCCGCCCGGCCCCGCCGTTCACCACCTCGACCCTGCAGCAGGAAGCATCGCGCAAGCTGGGCTTCACTACCCGCAAGACCATGCAGGTGGCGCAGAAGCTGTACGAAGGCGTGGCGATCGGCGACGAAGGCACGGTGGGCCTGATCTCGTACATGCGTACCGACTCGGTGAACCTGTCGCAGGACGCCCTGGCCGAGATCCGCGACGTAATCGCCCGCGATTACGGCATTGCCGCCCTGCCCGACAAGCCGAATACCTATCAGACCAAGTCCAAGAACGCCCAGGAGGCGCACGAAGCGGTGCGCCCGACCTCGGCGTTGCGCACCCCGGCCCAGGTGTCGCGTTACCTGACCGACGACGAGCGCAAGCTGTACGAGCTGATCTGGAAGCGGGCCGTGGCCTGCCAGATGATTCCGGCCACGCTCAACACGGTCAGCGTAGACCTGGCTGCCGGCAGCGAACATGTGTTCCGCGCCAGCGGTACCACGGTGGTGGTGCCCGGCTTCCTGGCCGTGTACGAGGAAGGCAAGGACAACAAGAGCGCCGACGACGAGGACGAAGGCCGCAAGCTGCCGGCGATGAAGACCGGCGACCGCGTGCCGCTGGACCGCATCCTGGCCGAGCAGCACTTCACCCAGCCGCCGCCGCGCTTCACTGAAGCGGCGCTGGTGAAGGCGCTGGAAGAGTACGGTATCGGCCGTCCGTCGACCTATTCGTCGATCATCCAGACCCTGCTGTTCCGCAAGTACGTGGAAATGGAAGGCCGCAGCTTCCGTCCCTCCGACGTCGGCCGCGCTGTCTCCAAGTTCCTCTCCAGCCACTTCACCCAGTACGTCGATTACGACTTCACCGCCAAGCTTGAAGACGAGCTGGACGCGGTGTCGCGCGGCGAGGAGGAGTGGATTCCGTTGATGGCCCGCTTCTGGGACCCGTTCAACAAGCTGGTGGAGGAAAAGAAGGAATCCGTCGACCGCGCCGAGGCCAGCGGTGCGCGCGAGCTCGGCACCGATCCGAAGACCGGCAAGCCGGTCAGCGTGCGCCTGGGCCGCTTCGGGCCCTACGCCGCCATCGGCAGCACCGCCGAAGATGCCGAGGAGAAGCCCAAGTTCGCCTCGCTGCGCCCGGGCCAGTCGATGCACACCATCAGCCTGGAGGACGCGCTGGAGCTGTTCCTGATGCCGCGTGCGCTGGGTGAGGACAAGGGGGAGCCGGTCAGCGTGGGCATCGGCCGCTTCGGCCCATTCGCCAAGCGCGGCAGCACCTACGCCTCGCTGAAGAAGGAAGACGACCCCTACACCATCGACCTGGCCCGCGCCGTGTTCCTGGTGGAGGAAAAGGAAGAGATCGCGCGCAACCGGATCATCAAGGAATTCGAGGGCAGCGACATCCAGGTGCTGAACGGTCGCTTCGGTCCGTACCTGAGTGACGGCAAGTTCAACGGCAAGATTCCCAAGGACCGTGAGCCCGCCTCGCTGACCCTGGCCGAAGCCCAGCAGCTGATGGAAGAAACCGGCAAGCCGGTGCGCAAGGGCTTTGGTGCCAAGAAGGCTGCCGCGAAGAAGGCTCCAGCCAAGAAGGCGGCGGTGAAGAAGGCTCCGGCGGCGAAGAAGGCTCCGGTGAAGAAGGCGGCGACCAAGAAGGCCGCTGCGAAGAAGGCACCGGCCAAGAAGGCGACCAAGAAAGCCGCCACCAAGAAGGCCGTGAAGAAGGCCACGTAGTGCCGGGCTTGCCCGGCACCGGGTTGGATGGCAGCGGGGCAAGCCCCGCTCTACATGGCACCGGGTTGCACGATAGCGGGGCAAGCCCCGCTCTACCCTGGGTGCACGCGGCGGGAGGATAATCATGACTCCTGCCGTACCGGTCGCCGCCATGAACGAACTCACCCTGGACTCCGCCGTCACCGCGCTGCGCGCTGGCGGTGTGATTGCTTACCCCACCGAAGCGGTGTGGGGCCTGGGCTGTGATCCCAGCCATGAGATGGCGGTGCGCAAGCTGCTGCGCCTGAAGCAGCGGCCGGTGGAGAAAGGCATGATCCTGGTCGCCGCCGAGCTGGCCCAGCTGGAAGGCTGGGTCAAGCTGGATGAATTGTCGAAGTCCCGCCAGGCGGCGGTGCTGGCCACCTGGCCCGGCGCGCATACCTGGATCCTGCCGGCCGGGCCTGATGCCCCCAAGTGGATCACCGGCGAACACACCGGCATTGCGGTGCGGATCAGTGCCCACCCGCTGGTGGCCGAGCTGAGCCGCCGCTGGGGCGGTCCGCTGGTCTCGACCAGCGCCAATCTGGCCACATACCCGCCGGCCCGCACCCGGGCGGAACTCGACCCGGCCCTGCTGCCGCTGCTGGACGGCGTGCTGGATGGCCAAACCGGCGGCCTGGCCCAGCCGACCCCGATCCGGGATGCGAAGACGGGCGACGTCCTTCGCACCTGACGCTGGAGCGTTCTTTGCGCGTACACGCATCAGCCCCCACACTGCAGGCATGCGCCCCCTGACCGCCCTGTGCCTGCCCCTGCTGCTGGTCGCCACCGCCCCCGCGCTGGCCGCCCAGGATGGCAGCAGCGTGCGCGTGTATCGCTGCGTAGGCAGCAATGGTGCCGTGTCGCTGCAGGATGCTCCCTGCCGCGATGGTCGCCAGGAAGTGCGCGAGATGCAGCGGCCGCGCGATCCGCCGCCGCGCACCGTGCGCAGCGACCAGCCCGCCCCCGCACCAGCCACTCCCGCGCCGCAGCGGGAGGTTCGCTATGTACACGTGCAGCCCCCTCAGCCGATGTACGAGTGCTTCCGCGACGACGGCAGCCGCTATGTCAGCGAAACCAACGAAGGCAATCCGCGCTGGGTGCCGGTGTGGACCAGTGCTTACCTGCCTTACCGCGGCGGCGGCGTGCGACCCGGGCCCGGACCGCGCCCACTGCCACCGGTGATGCCGATGGGCAGCGGCTCGGTCAGCAGCAGTGGCGGCTCGCTATCCGTGTCCGGTGGCGGCTCCGGCGTGCGCGGCAGCGTCAACATCGGTAGTGGCAGCACTTCATGGCACCGCGAAAGCTCGGGCTACCCCGGCACTTACACCGACGTGGTGGTTCCCGGCGGCAACGTGCTGGTGCGCGACCAGTGCCACGCGCTGCCGACCGGTGAGGTGTGTTCCATCCTGCGTGACCGGCGCTGGGAGTTGGATCGCCGCTACAACAGCGCATTGCAGAGCGAGCGCGCGGAAATCACCCGCGAGCAGCGTGGCATTGATGCGCGGCTGGAGCGGGATTGCCGGTAGGTTCAGCACCTGTATCCTCCGGGGATGAACTACACGCGCCTCCTGTTGCTGCTCTCCCTGGCGTCGCCGGCGCTGGCCGACGACAGCATCGTGTTCCGTTGCACCGATGCTGACGACAACGTCAGCATGCAGAGCACGCCCTGCCCCAAAGGCAGCCATCAAGTCATGCAACGCATGAGCGCCGGGCGTTCGCGCGCGGAGACATCGGTGTCCACCAGCGCCGCACCACCTGCGCCGGCCCCCTCCGCGCCATCGCCAACGCCCGCAGCAGCCCCGGCAACGGCCGGCGTACCGTTGATTCCGGGCACTCAGATTCCGATGGAGCGCACCATCTCCGAGGCCTACCAGGTCGAACGCGGCAACGCGATCCTGGACAGCGCCAACCTGCCGCGACCGGGTGACGCGAAGGAAGAAGCGGATGCGGGCAAGCCACCGTTGCCGGCGATCTTCCAGTGCCAGCGCGCCGATGGCGGGCGCTACCTGCATGAGCTGGAACCGTCACCGGCGCATTGCGAACTGTTGAATGTGACCGGGCTGGGCGGTGCCACCCCGGTCAACGCGGCCAGTTGCGAGGTGGTCCGCGATGAGTGTCAGGAGATTGCTGAGGCGGACCGCTGTGGGGCGTGGCAGCAGCGGTTCCGCAACGCGCGGGGGCAGGAGAGCTTTGCTTCCGCCGACCGGAAGGCGGCCGCCAGCGCCGAGCGTGCGCGGCTGCAGGCGGTGCTGGAAGCGAGCAACTGCCCGGTTCCCTAAAACCCGTAACGCAGGAAGCCGCCGTCCACCGCGATGCATTCGCCGGTGACATAGCTGGCTGCGGGCAGACACAGGAACGCAACGGCGGCCGCCACCTCGTCCGGCTCACCGATGCGTCGCATCGGCGTCCGGTCGATCACCTGATCGTAGTAGTCCGGGTCGGACAGCGGCCCGGAGGTGCGGCGCGTGCGGATGTACCACGGAGCCACCGCATTGACCCGGATGCCGTCTTCGGCCCATTCCACCGCGAGGTTGCGGGTCATCTGGTGCATCGCCGCCTTGGTCATGCCGTACACCGCGCCGCTTCGCACATGGGTCAGGCCCGAAACGCTGCCGACATTGACGATGGCCGAGGCCGCGTGGCGGGTCAGCAGCGGATGCGCATAGCGGGAAAGCTCAAAGGCCGAGAACAGATTGGTCTCGAAGATGCCGCGCCATTCGTCCTCGGTGTACTCGGTGGCCGGCTTGGTGATGTTGCCACCCGCATTGTTGATCAGCAGGTGCAGGCCATCGCTGTGATCTTCCACCCAGTCCAGGATCTGACGGCGGTCATCGTCGTCCGACACGTCGGCCGACAGACCATGAATCTCACGCTCGGGGAACGCATCAGCCAGTTCGTCGCGCGCCACTTCCAGCGCATCGGCGTCGCGGCCGACGATCAGCAGGTCCGCGCCGAGCCCGGCCAGTTCATGCGCGATCGCCAGGCCAATGCCGGCACTGGCACCGGTGATCAAAGCGGTCTGTCCATCCAGTCGCCAACGCTGCGCGCTCACGGTTTTCTCCAGCCATGTTCGTGGTGCGGCAGGATAGCCCGCATGCGCTGGCAGCGCACCCCGTCACACACGCCGTGGCGGAGCGGTGCGACACTGCACGCCATCCGAATCAACGCGCCGAGGTTGCCATGCTGATCCGCCTCACCCTGCCGCTGGCCGCCGTGCTGGCCCTGGCCGGCTGCAACCGCCCGCCGGCCGCACCGTCGCCGGAAAAACCGCCCGAGCCCCAGGCCACTGCTTTGCGCGACGCCATGCAGCAGCCGCTGGACAAGGCCAAGGCCGCGCGTGAAACGCTGGAGAAAGCGCCGGATACCCGCGCAGCGGGCGACGCCGAAAGCGAGCTGTGAGGTCACGACCAACGGTCGTGACCTACCTCAGGCAGACCGGTAGGGCACAACCGTTGGTCGTGCCTTGAGCACCGGTAGGGCACGACCGTTGGTCGTGCCACCACAGATCAGAATCCGCAGAAGCAATACGCGAGCGCCTTCACCGGCGCGCTGCCACGCGGGTCGCGCGCAGCGTTCTCGACGAAGCGCAGCTGGGTGTCCAGCTCCGGCATCGAACGCGCCAGCATCATGCGCGCCATGCCCGACTCGCCCAGCATCCAGGCCCCGGCACGGGTGCCGGCAAAGCCGCTGATGAACTGGGCCAGCGGGGTCGCCGGCTTCTCGATGTAGCGCACGCGCACCTTGTCCAGGCTGCCCAGCTTGGCGCGGGCGGCGGCATCGGTCAGCGCCACACGCAGGCCACCGAAGTCGTCGACCAGGCCGCGCTCCTTGGCCTGTGCGCCACTCCAGACGCGGCCGCGGGCCACTTCATCCACGGCCTCGACCGGCTTGTTGCGCGCATCGGCGACCTTGCCGGTGAAGTCGGCGTAGCCCTTGTTGATCACCGACTGGATCACCTGGCCCACGGCCGGGTCCATCGGACGGGTGATGTCGAACGCACCGGCAAAGCGGGTGGTACCCACGCCGTCGGTGTGCACGCCGATCTTGTCCAGCGAGCGCGCCAGGTTCGGAATCATGCCGAAGATGCCGATCGAACCGGTGATGGTCGACGGGTCGGCGTAGATCTTGTCGGCATTCATGCTGATCCAGTAACCGCCGGAGGCAGCCAGGTCACCCATGGATACCACCACCGGCTTGCCAGCCGCCTTCAGCGCGACCACCTCGCGGCGGATCTGCTCGGAGGCGAACACTTCGCCACCCGGCGAGTCCACACGCAGCACGACGGCCTTCACGTCTTTGTCTTCGCGGGCTTCGCGCAGCAGGGCCGAGGTCGATTCACCACCCACGCGCCCGGCCGGCAGGTCGCCGCCAGCGATTTCACCGGCCGCCACCACCACCGCCACCTGCGGACGCGAGTCCACCGGCGAACGACGCAGGTCCAGCTGGGTCAGGTAGTCGCCCAGGGTGATGTTGCGGAAACCGCCATCGGCGTCTTCGTCGGCCACGCCGCGATCGGCCAGCAGGTCTTCCACTTCCTCACGGGTCTTCAGACCGTCCACCAGCTTCTGCTGCAGGGCGAACTTGGCGAGGTCACCACCCGCTGCAGCGACGCCTTCGGGCAGCGTGTCGATGCCGGCGGCCAGCTGCGCGGCGTCGAGCTTGCGCGCCTTGGCCACGTCGGCCAGGTAGCGCTGCCACACGTCGTTCATCCAGAACAGGTCGGCTTCCTTGGCCTGCGGCGAGGCGGCATCCAGCACGTAGGGTTCGGCGGCGGACTTGTACTCACCCACCTTGAACAGGTGCACGTCCACGCCCAGCTTGTCCTGCAGGCCGGCGCGGAAGTACTGGCGGTAACGTCCCAGGCCTTCCAGCACCAGTCCGCCCATCGGATCCAGATAGACCTCGTTGGCCTGCGCAGCCAGCAGGTACTGCCATTGGCTCATGCCATCGCTGTAGGCCACGATCTGCTTGCCCGAGCCGCGCAGTTCCTGCAGCGCGGCGGCGACTTCACGCATGGACGCAAAGCCGCTCGGCTGCAGCTTGTCCAGCTGCAGGACGACGCGTTCGATGTTCTTGTCCTGGCGTGCGGCATCGATGCCACGCACCAGGTCGCGCAGCTGGATTTCCTCGGCGGCATTGTCGCCAACCGCCTTGGCCAGCGCGCGACTGAGCGGGTCGGCCGTGTACTGCTCGACCAGCTTGCCTTCCGGCGCGATCACCAGCGTGGTGCGGTCCTGCAGGCCACGGTTGGAACCGGCGCTCTTGCCGGCCGCCACGACGAACATGACAAGCACCAGCAGCAGCAGACCGAAGAACACCAGGTTCAGGATCAGCCGGCGGGTAAAGTTCATCACATCCCACAGCCCGATGAAGAAGCTGGCTACGGGGTTGCGACGCACAGGTTGGTTCATGGGGAAACTCCAGTTGGCTTCTTGCCGTGGTACCAGCATAGCCGGTGCCGGTCAGACCGGCATCGGACACAAGTCAGGGTGTCCTGTGTGGGGGCGGATCACACCGTTGCAACAGGGCCGTTTCCGACACGACGACTGCTGACCCGCAGTCTCCACGCCATCAGGATCGCGGCGGCAGTCAGGCCCAGGATCAAGCCGAGCCACATACCCTGCGGTCCCATGCCCAGCCCCAGCCCCAATCCGGCCCCGAGCGGCATGCCCAGGCCCCAGTAGGAAAACATGGCGATGAACATCGGCACCCGGGTGTCCTTCAGGCCGCGCAGCGCGCCGGCCGACAGCACCTGGATGCCATCCGGGAACTGGAACGCCGCCGCATACAGCAGCAGCGTGGAGGCCAGCGCCGCCACGCCCAGGTCCGCGGTATAGACGCCGACAATGGCGTCATGCCCGAACAGCAGCACCAGTGCCGACAGCGTCTGCGTGCCCAGAATGATCACCAGCCCTGCGTTGGCCGCGCGGCGCACGCCCGAACCATCGTTGCTGCCGACCGCGTAGCCCACCCGCACCGTCGTGGCTTCCGCCACCCCCATGGGAATCATGAAGCACAGCTGGGCCACGTTGATGGCGATCTGGTGCGACGCCGCCTCGGTGGCACCCAGACGCCCGATCAGCAGCGCGGTGACGATGAACAGACCGCCTTCCATCAGCACGGTGATGCCGATCGGCAGGCCGGTGCGCAGCAGGTCCCAGATCGCCCGCCAGCGCGGCAGTTCGAAATGCGAGAACAGTTCCAGGTGCGCGAAGCGCCTGGTCTTCCACAGATAGCCGGCAAAGCACAGGGCCTGGATCCACATCATGGTGGCCGAGGCGATGCCCAGCCCTTCCGCGCCCAGCTCGGGGAAGCCCAGCTTGCCGTAACACAGCACATAGCCCAGCGGAGCCAGCACAAGCAGGCCGCCGAAACCCAGCAGCATGGTCGGCAGGGTCCAGTGCATGCCTTCGCTCAGGTAACGCATGCAGAAGTAGAGGGTCAGCGCCGGGCCACCCCAGCGCACCGCATGCAGGAACGCGGTCGCGCCGGGCACGATGTCCGGAGCGATGCCGAATGCCGGTAACAGCGGCGGCACTACCGTCAGGAAGGTGAACATGATCAGGCCCAGGCCCAGCGCAAGCCACAGCGCCTGGCGGAACAGCGGACCGATCTCACGTTCGCGTCCGGCACCATGCAGCTGCGAGACCGAAGCGGTCAGCGAAATCAGGGTGCCGATCGGAATCAGCATCGGCAGCCACAGCAGCGCGGTGCCGATGGTGACCGCCGCCAGGGTCTGGGTGCCGTGATGGCCGGCAATGACGTTGTCGACGAAGGAGATCAGGCCAGTGGAGACATGGCCCAGGACCAGCGGCAGCGCGAGCAGGCCGGTGGCGCGCACTTCAGTGGAAAGGCGCGGAGCAGGGATAACGGTAGACATGGAGATACAGACGTCAACTGCGGTCGCGCGCGGAAGGCACAGGCACCGGGTTGCGGGCCGCCATCTTACGCGCGCCCGCGGTCAAAACCCATGACCGGCAGTAAACGGTCAGCGCACCACGTGGGCGTGCAGCCAGCGGTCGCGGTCGGCCGGTGCCAAGGCCAGGAACGCCGCACGCACGGTGTCACGTTCCTGCGGCGGGGTGCGTTGGGCGATCAGGGTCAGCTGCGCCAGCTGGTCGGCATTGAGCTGGCGCAGCACGCTCAGCGCGGTGTCGCGCTGTTCCACCGGCAGGAAGCCGAACAGGCCTTCGAGCTTGGGGAACTGCGCGCCCAGCGTCGGCCCCAGCCGCCAACCGTCGCGGAAGCGCGCGTCCTGCGCGGCAAAGGTGGCGCGCAGGCTCTGCTGCTGTTCCGGGGGCAGCGCGGCCAGACGTCGCGCGGCGTCACGGATGCGGCTGCGCTCTGACTCCGGCAGGGCCTGCCACTGGGCCTGTTGGCTGCGCAGTTCGCGCAACTGGGCCGGGGTTGCCGCGCCCTGCGCAGGAGCCGATACCGCCTGGGGCAGAGCGACGGGCTGCGGAGCTGCACTGGCGGCGAGCGGGGCCAGCGCCAGCAGGCACAGCAGGTAGGCGGGCTTACTCGTCGGCATCGGTCGTCTCCAAGCCGGCGGAGGCCGGTTCCGGGCGGCTGGGCTGGGCCTGGGATTCATCCACCGGCACCGGGCCGCCGGCCGCGAACCAGGCATACAGGTCGGCGTCGCGGATCACCGCCAGATCCGGATCGGACAGCAGCGATGCATCGCCGGCGGCATCGAGGTGGATCGTCGCGGCGGCCTCCGGCAGGTCTTCTGCCGGCAGCTCCTCACTCTGCACCGGGTTGTCGATGCTCACCGCCCCTTCGGGCACGCTGGCTTCCGGCAGCGGGGCCTGACGGTGGTGCTTCCACCAGTACGCGCCGCCCAGCAGCGCGCCGGTGGTCAGCGCAAGAATCAGCAGACCGCGCCACAGCGGACGCGCTCCGCGTCGTGTCGGGCGGCGGCGTGGAGTCGGTTCCTCCTTGGCGGGCGCGCGCCAAGACGGCGACGACCGCGTGCCGTCGGCCGCGGCGGGCGCGGGCTGATGCAGCCGCTGCAGGCGTTCCAGCGGCAGCTCACGCAGCCGTTGCTGCACCTGCTCAGCCAAGGCACGCCAGCCTTGGGCGTCCGGATGCCCCTGGCGGTCACGCGGACAGGCTTCGGCCAGCGCCCGCTGATAGTCGGCCACCGGCAGGTCCAGAATCTGGGCGGCGGCGGCTTCGTCCAGCCCACCGCCAATACGCAGCAGCAGCGCCAACCGAGCCGGTGGCGACAAGGTCGGCAGGTGCGCCAACGCCGGCTCCCAGTGTCCACCTTCGGCAGGCACGCGAATCGGATGGCGGTGTGCCAGCAGGATCCAGAAGCGGTCGGGCCATTGCGCCATCGGCACGTCGCTGGCGATACCGGTGAACGCCCGCATCACCGACACCAGGGCCTGCTCGGCCACGGTCGGGTTGCCGCACTGCAGTTCAGCCACTACCAGGGCGCGGCGCTCGACGCCGCGAAGGAAAGCCGGAAGCGCGCCGGCTGCGTTGGAAGACATCGAGGCGTTCGCAGCCGTCATAGCAACTCCATCATGAGCCGGAATGATAGCGACTGCGCCGGAATTCAGGCGTGCCGATACGGGCAGCATGTGAAGACCGGCAAGGCCGGCACTGCGTCTTCCCGACGCAGGTTGTGCACAGCACCACCAAAAACCGCGGAAAAACGCAAGGTGAAGGCGGCATCAGTCGTGTGTCAGCTTTGTTTCACACCCAAGCCATTGATTATTAAATCATTTTGCATGTGGCGATTTTTTGACCAACCTGAGCCACACAGCAGAACCCCCGCAGGAAACTCCTACGCTTCAGCGCTCGCACACAGGCTTATCCACAGAAGATGTGGATAAGACTGAATCTCCAATAGCCACCGATATTTAGGTGATGTTTAGTCTTGCTGGACAGGGCGGTTGACCCGCCGGGCGCCCTGAACAGGGCGGCCGTGCCCGGTACACTGCGTCGATGTCTTCTGCACCTGCGGCCCCTGTCCTGTCCCTGGAAAGCGCCCCGGCCCCCGCGCCTGGGGCGCCAACCGTGCAGGTCGCCCTGCCGCTGCCGCTGCCCCAGCTGTTCGACTATGCACCGCCCCCCGGCTCCCTGGCCGGAGCGGACAGCATCGGCCGCCGGGTGCGGGTGCCGTTCGGCTCGCGCGAACTGGTCGGGGTGGTGGCCGGTGTGGGCTGCGCTGATGCCGATACCCTCCTGCGCGACGCCCGCGAATGGCTGGACCCGGTGCCGCTGCTCGACGGCGAGGTGTGGCGGTCGCTGCAGTGGCTGGCGCGCTACACCCACGCGCCGCTGGGCGAGGTGGTGAGCACGGCGCTGCCGGCCCCCCTGCGCCGCGGCGAGCCGGTGCCCGACACCCACCGCTGGGGCTGGCGGCTGACCGCCGACGGCGACGCGCAACGGGTGCGCCAGCGCGCCGGCACCCGGCCGCAGCGCCTGTGCCAGTTGCTGGCCGACGCCGCCGGTCGCGGTACCGCGCTGGATGAGGACCAGCTGGACGACCTGATGGATGACTGGCGCAGCGCCGCGCGCGCGCTGGCCAAACGCGGGCTGGTCGAACGGATGGCACAGGTCCATGTCGCCCCGGTGCCGATGCTGGGCGCTGGCCCGGTGCCCAATGCCGAGCAGGCCGATGCTGTCGCCGCCATTACCGGTGGCACCGGTTTTGGCACGTTCCTGCTGGACGGTGTCACCGGCAGCGGCAAGACCGAGGTTTACCTGCAGGCCATCGCCGCCTGCCTGGCGCGCGGACGACAGGCGCTGGTGCTGGTGCCGGAGATCGGGCTCACGCCGCAGACGCTGGCGCGCTTCCGCACCCGGCTGGGCATTCCCGTGCATGTGCTGCATTCGGGCCTGAATGACAACGAGCGTGCCCGGGTCTGGGCCGCGGCAACGCGCGGCGAGGCCCAGGTGATTGTCGGCACACGCTCAGCGGTGTTCACCCCGCTGCCCAATGCCGGCCTGATCGTGGTCGACGAGGAGCACGACGGCAGCTACAAGCAGCAGGACGGTATCCGCTACCACGCCCGCGATTTCGCCCTGGTCCGGGCGAAGGCGCTGGACATCCCGGTGGTGCTGGGCAGTGCCACGCCGTCACTGGAGTCGCTGCACAACGCGCGCAGCGGTCGGTACGTGCATCTGCGGCTGAAGCAACGTGCCGGCGAGGCCCGCCCGCCGCGTGTGCGCGTGCTCGATGTGCGCAAGCGTCCGCTGCGCGATGGCCTGTCGCCGGAAGTGCTGGAAGGCATTGCCGAACATCTGCAGCGTGGCCATCAGGTGCTGGTGTTCAAGAACCGACGTGGCTACGCACCGGTGCTGCTGTGCCATGACTGTGGCTGGACCGCGCCCTGCCGGCGCTGCGACGCGCCGATGACAGTGCACGCCGGCGGCCGGCGGCTGCAGTGTCACCACTGCGGCGCGCGCCAGCCGGCCCCGTTGGCCTGCCCGGATTGCGGCAGCCTGGCGCTGCAACCGCAGGGCATCGGCACCGAGCGCCTGGAAGAACACCTGGGCGAGGCCTTCGCAGACTACCCGGTGATCCGGATCGATCGTGGCACCACGAACCGTCGGGATGCGCTGGAATCGCAACTGGCGCGGCTGGGCGACCAGCCGGGCATTCTGGTCGGCACGCAGATCCTCGCCAAAGGTCACGACCTCCCCAGGCTCACTCTGGTGGTGGTGGTGGGCATCGACGAAGGACTGTTCTCGGCCGACTTCCGCGCCAGCGAGAAACTGGCCCAGCAACTGATCCAGGTGGCGGGCCGCGCTGGCCGCGCCACCGACCCCGGCGAGGTCTGGCTGCAGACCCACCACCCCGGGCACCCCTTGCTGGAAACGCTGGTGCACGGCGGCTACCACGCCTTTGCCGATGCCGAGCTGCAGCAGCGCGATGCCGCCGGCTTCCCGCCGTTCGCGTATCTGGCCCTGCTGCGCGCGGAGGCGCAGCAGGTAGAGCATGCCAATGCCATGCTCACCGCCGTGCGCGGCTTGATTGCCGAAGATGCGCCAGTGGAGCGGTTCGGACCGATGCCCGCGCCGATGCCGCGCCGGGCGGGGTATCAGCGCACCCAGTTGCTGTTGTCCGCGCCCAGACGGCAGCCATTGCATGCAGTGCTGGATGCGATGGTGCCGCGGATTCATGGGTTGCCGGAGGCACGGAAGGTGCGGTGGTCTCTTGATGTCGATCCGATGGATCTGTATTGACGGCGTGCGGACCAACGGTCCGCACCTACCTGATGCACGTACCCGGTAGGTACCGACCGTTGGTCGGTACGCTCCGTAAGACGTGGCTCAGGTCAACGGCGTCATCACCGCTTTCACATACGCCGGCCGCTGCTGCAACCGCTCGTACCACGCCTCAAGATGCGGCAGGTGCGGACGCTGGATCGGCAGGTTGAACCACGCATACACCAGCGCGCCGAGCGGAATGTCGCCCATGCCGAACTGCTCACCCGACAGCCACGGCTGCGTGGCCAGCGTGGCATCGGCCATGGCCAGGTAATCACCGGCCTTGACCACGGCGGCATTGATGCGGGTTTCATCGCGGTCGGCGGGCGCGGTGCGCATGATCCCCCAGATCAGCTCGCTGTACAGCGGAGCCATGCGCGAGGTACTCCAGTCCATCCATTTTTCGCACTGCGCCCGCGCCATCACGTCTTCTGGATACAGCGTGCCCAGCGCATAACGGGCGCTCAGGTAGCGCACGATGGTGTTGGACTCCCACAGCGGCAGGCCGTGGTCTTCGATCACCGGTACCAGCCCGTTCGGGTTCATCGCCACGTATTCCGGCGTCTGCGTGCCGCCGAAGCTGCCGCCCACTTCGATGGACTCGTACGGCACGCCGATTTCCTCGGCGCACCACAACACCTTGCGCACGTTGCTGGAATTGCGCCGGCCCCAGATCTTCAGCATGTTGGTTTTCCTGGTGGGAGTGCGCTTATTTTGCCGGTTTCGCTGCACCTTTTTTCGGCAGCGCGCGCACATAGGTCGACTTTCCGTCCTTCTTCATCTCGAACAGGCCAATCGCCGCGAGCAGCTCGCTGAGTTTGGCGTACCCGTAGTTGCGCGAATCGAACGATGCCTGGTTGCCGATCTGGCTGCCCACCGGCCCCAGATGCGACCAGCCGTCCTCGCCCTCGGCCGATGCCACCGCGCGCCGCAACATCTGCACCAGACGGGTGTCGCTGCGCAGCTCCGCACCGCTCTTGCGCGGGCGGGTTTCCTCGTTGTCCTGCTCCACCTCCGGGTCGGCGGCATGGCCCTGGCCCAGCGCTTCCAGGTAGGTGAACTTCGAACAGGCGTTGACGAACGGTTCCGGTGTTTTCTTCTCACCAAAACCATAGACCTTGACCCCATCGGTGAGCAGGCGCATCACCAACGGGGTGAAATCCGCATCACTGGACACAATCGCAAACCCGTCCAGATTGCGCGCGTAGAGCATGTCCATGGCGTCGATCACCATGGCCATGTCCGAGGCATTCTTGCCCCGGCTGTAGGCAAACTGCTGGATCGGGCGGATGGCGTATTCGTGCAGCACGGATTCCCAGCCTTTCAGACGCGGGCTCTTCCAGTTGCCATAGGCACGCCGTACGTTGGCCACGCCATAGCGCGCGACCTCCGCCAGCACCACGTCGATCTTGGACGAAGGCGCGTTGTCGGCATCGATCAACAGGGCGATGCGCTTTTCCGGTTCGGTCATCGGAGCACTCCATCAATGGAACATGGGGCCGCCAGCAAGCGCGACGGCTGCTGAATCCAGTATCGGCCATGCACGTGAAGTTTGCGCGTTGCATGCGACCATCTGTCGCGACGACAACGTTTCCACGGGGACCGGAGCGCCGGCCCCAGCCAAGGAGCAAGTGCATGACCCGTGACCCCCTGCCCCACCTGGTCATCATCGGCGGCGGTTTTGCCGGCCTGTGGGCGACCCGCGCGCTGGCCAGCAGCCGCATCCGCATCACACTCGTGGACCGGCGCAACCACCACCTTTTCCAGCCGCTGCTGTACCAGGTGGCCACCGCCGGCTTGTCGGCCCCGGACATCGCCGCGCCGCTGCGCCACATCCTGGGCCACCAGCGCAATGTCGAAGTGCGCCTGGGCGAA
Source organism: Stenotrophomonas oahuensis (assembly GCF_031834595.1). Classification (NCBI taxonomy): domain Bacteria; kingdom Pseudomonadati; phylum Pseudomonadota; class Gammaproteobacteria; order Lysobacterales; family Lysobacteraceae; genus Stenotrophomonas; species Stenotrophomonas oahuensis. Next base: position 1,074,828 of record NZ_CP115541.1, read on the forward strand.
GTGACCTCGATCGACAAGCAGGCCCGGGACATCACCCTGGCCGACGGCAGCCAGATTCCCTACGACACCCTGCTGCTGTGCACCGGAGCCACGCACGCGTACTTCGGTCACGACGAGTGGGCCGCCGATGCACCTGGCCTGAAGACGCTGGATGACGCCATCGCGCTGCGCCGCAAGCTGCTGCTGGCATTCGAGCGCGCCGAGGCCGAACCGGACCCGGCGCGCAAGGCGGCATGGCTGAGCTTCGCCGTGGTCGGCGGCGGCCCTACCGGCGTTGAACTGGCCGGCACACTGGCCGAGATTGCCCGGCATACCCTGCGCAACGAGTTCCGACATATCGACCCGGCCAGCGCCAAAGTGCGGCTGGTCGAAGCCGGCCCACGCGTACTGTCCAGCTTCCCTGAGGTGCTGTCGCTGAAGGCGCGCCGGCAGCTGGAGAAGCTGGGTGTGGAGGTGCTCACCGGCACCCCGGTCAGCGACATCAATGGCGAAGGCTTCCAGCTGGGCGAACAGTTCATCCCCGCCCGCACTGTGGTGTGGGCCGCCGGCGTGGCCGCCTCACCGCTGGCGCGCACCTTGGACGTGCCGCTGGACCGCGCCGGGCGGGTACCGGTGCAGCCCGACCTGACCCTGGCCGGGCACCCGGAGATCTTCGTCGCCGGCGATCTGGCAGCCTTGAGCCAGGCCGATGGCAAGCCGGTGCCGGGCGTGGCCCCGGCCGCCAAGCAGATGGGCAAGCATGTCGCCAGCACGATCCGCGCGCGGCTGGAAGGTAAAGCCGCACCGGGGCCGTTCAAGTACGCAGACTACGGCAACCTCGCCACCATCGGTCGCATGGCCGCCATCGTGCACCTGGGCAAGCTGCAGCTGTCCGGCGTGCTGGCCTGGTGGTTCTGGCTGGCCGCACACGTGTTCTTCCTGATCGGCTTCCGCAACCGCATCGTGGTGCTGCTCAACTGGGCGGTCGCGTACTGGAGCTACCAGCGCAGCGCGCGGATCATTTTTGGTGATGATCAGCAGGATCGGCGTCCCTGACGCAGACCGCTTGCCGCTCCCGATTGTTTGCTAGATTCCGGCACAGGTTCACAGGGAAGGTGCCGCATGGGAACGATCAGATTCACAACAGCGCTGTTGGCTATTGCGGCCGCCACGAGCTGTGCCCCAAACCCCACACAAGCAGAGGGACTGACTGGCGCTTCGTCTCGCAGCACTGGCGAGACGACCCACGTCTACGTCACCCAAGGGGGCTGGGGAGAACTGCTGCTGTCCGAGACCCGCAAGAATGACCTGCTGCGCTTCGAACTGCACAGCAATTCCTCGGGCTACGAATGCAGAATGAGTGGAACCACCAACAGGAGCCTCCAATCCACACACGTCGACCCGGCTCCAGGAACCAGTCACTGCCCATTGACCATGCATCGAACAGAACGAGGCATTGAACTGGACACATCCACGCCTGACGCATGCGCTGCTTATTGCGGACACAATGGATCATTCAAGGGCCTGTATCTTTCCGTCGACCCGATGTGTACAGAGGGCAGTATCCAGAAGACTCTTGAACGGGCCGGCACGGGCAAGGGGCAGCTTGGCACCATCAGAACGATGACCGAGAGGTGCGTGGAAACCCTGCCGTACTCATCGGTTGCCGCTCTTCGCCTGGAACTTGCCGCGGCCCATGACCGCGAGGGGGACCAGGCGAATTGTCTGGCTGCCCTTTCCCCCTATGCTGCTGACGTCGCCAAGTCGAATGATGAACTCACCCAAGGCATGGCGGGTGCAGCGGCGGAGGAAATCACCGGCATCATGGATGTCGTTCGAAAGATGATGGATCGCTGCGAACGCAAACTGCCTCCTGGTAGCGTCGGTCGATAGACGACGGCCGATGACACCTGATCGGCCGTTTGACGCATGGGGTCTGCCGGGAAGCGCCTTCGTTTACCGGTCATGCGTCCCCGGACGTAGCACCCGTATCGGCGGTCGTCTATCGACCGACCCTACCCCAGCGGTCAGGTCGCGTCCGGATCATCATTGCCATGCGCAAGATGCACATCCCAGGTGCACAGGTAGTCCGGGTCGGTCACGGTGAAGTCGATGGAACGCAACGTGTAGTCGCCCGGCTCGGCCACCTTGTAATGATCCAGATGCGGCGGCAGGAACAGTTCCTCGCCGTCGATCAGGCTGGCCAGCACCACGCCCTCTTCTTCATTGATGCGCAGTATCTCGCCGGCGTACTGTTTCTGTTCGAGGGCGTTGCCGTCCGCATCCAGATAGGTGATGCCGGCGAGGACGATCTTGCCGAACATGTTGTTGGCTTTGTGTTGATCGATGGTGCTCATGGGATTTCCGGGTCGGCGTAAGACGCGCATGGCGCGTCTCTACGGTTTGGGTTTGGGGTACCAGAGGGCGTTGACGATGATCCAGCGCTGGTCGAAACGGCCCATGTGGAAGTAGTCGACGAACCATGGGGTCTCGAGGCGCACGGAGGCGGTGTTCCCGGTGACGTCCAGCACCCGGCAACTACGATTCCACTCAGCCTTGGGAGTTTTCAGCGCGCCCTGCTTGGTCAACGCCACCAGCTCATCTTTGGACATGCGGCGCAGGCCCAACCGCTCGTCCGGTGTGTCACCGAGAACAGCGCGCTTGGCCAGGTCCGGATGCAGCGAACGGGCCACCCGCGCTGGATCTGCTTCCAACTGACCATCCACGTAGTCCAGACAGGTGGCCTCAATGGCGGCCAGGGTTGCGGGATCTGCGACCGGCGCGGCGGCAACCGGAGCCAGCGCAAGCAGCAGGGAAAGCGTGGACATCGTTTCCTCCATTGGCGGCGCAAGGGTTCAGGCCGATCTTCGCATGCCGGCGGGTGTCAGCGGAGACTTCGCCGAGCGCGACATGCTCCTCCAAGCCGCGCGGTTTCGGTGATCTGCAGCGGCGTCCATTGCCGGACGATCCAAACGTGCAGCGCCGCACTCTGGAAATGCCATCGCAGCATGCCGGTCCGCGGCAACTGTGAGAGATGGCGTCGTGCTGCCCATGCGGCTTCCTCATGCCCGGGCGCAAGGGTGACGTGCCCGGTTTCGGATTCCCGGACCCAGAACGCATCAACCACACGCATGCGCGTGACGATCTGGTTCCGGCAGCTGACAGCGGGCCCAGCGTCTACATGCACAGGGGCTGGGCGACCCTCGATCATGCCCAGTGCGACCACATACCCCAGCACCGGGATGCCAGCCACCAAGGCCCACAGCAGCAGCATGGCAACGAGCGCTTTCGAGAGGGCGGTCATGGCCCCCCCCTGCTGCTGCACCAGCGCGACTATTCCAGTCGATCCAGTTCATCCTGGATATCGTCCTTGAGCATCAGAGGCTCCACCGTTGGCCCACGGCCATTCAACCCGGGAAACACGCAGGCGAGCCGCCCGTCGTTGGCAAGACCTGGCAACCAGCGCTCCATGAAAGACTCGAGAGGAATTGGTGTAGGCTCCGCGTCCGCCCATTGCGCAACAGCCGCTCGCTGAGCGAACGCCTGGAAGGGCCAGAAGGGTGCCACCTGCCGCCCGTCATCCGTTGCCGCCAACACCCAGCCGTCCACATTACGCAAACTCCATACCTGCTCCCAGTCTGCAGTTCGCTTGATGAAATAGCGGTAACGCGTTTCAGCGTCGGTCGCCAGCACCGCTTCGATTTCGCCGTTGCCGAATCGATACTCATCCATCGTGTGGCTCCATGGGATACAAGTCCATTTCCGTCAATGCCGACTGCATGAACATGAAGGCGGCGGCCTCATCGCTCATCTGTCCATCATTAGGCAGAGAATTCAGCCAGGCATCGATCTCCTTCAGATGGGGAATGACTTTGTCGGCAAATGCCGCCTTCTGTCCCTCGCTGGACTGCGCCTGCATGGCGTCCCGGACGGCGTCGTCTGCTATGCCCCACTGCTGCGCCAGCGGGGTCAACGAGCGCAGACCCACGGGCACCTTGGCCGGATCCAACGGTATCTGCGCCGCACGGATGTCGGCGGGCGTGACGGTGGCCGTCAGTTCGGCCGAAGAACCGATGTCGCCATGCTGGGGACCTGCATGCGTATTGCTCATGCAGGCAGACAGATACAGAAAGCCGAGAACGAACAACGGCATCCGGATCGCATGCGTGTTCATCAGGACCACTCCATGGGTTTGATCGGATTGTGGCCGAGCCGCCCTACCCTGGCAACACAGTTTCCGCCGCCAGCAACCACGCCAATTTGCGTGCCCGCGGCTGGCGCTTGAGCTGCCATTCGGCTTTCGAAGCCGCCGCCCGGTCCGGGTAGGCGCGGCTGGCCAGCAGCTTTACCAGCGGGTTGGCGCGGGTATAGCGCGCGCCCTTCCCCGCCAGATGGGCTTGGTAGCGGGCCTCCACGTCATTGCTGATGCCGGCGTAATAGCTGCCGTTGCGGCATTCCAGCAGGTACACGTACCAAGGGGCGGGTTCAGCAACCATGGGGGGATTATCGGGCATTGACCGGCCCCTGGCTGCTAGAATCGCCCCCGGATGCAGGAGAGAGGTGCCACGCTGGCACCCGCCGAAGGCGCAGGCTCCCATAATCGCTCAGGCCGGTGGCTCGATACGCCACCAACCATGCATCCAGCACGCCGATCTGGAGAGAGGTCTTCACTGACCCGCCGAAGGGGCACGTGGCCTGGCCACCGAACTCTCAGGCAAAAGGACAGCGGGAGCGGCAACCGACGTTGAACCCCACCTGTGCCCGCGCATGGGCGGGGCGCGCGTTCGTGTTCCTGCCTGCCGTACCGGAGCCTCCCCCATGCTGCTCTCCATCATCTATCTCATCGCCATTTCGGCTGAAGCCATGACCGGCGCGCTGTCGGCCGGCCGCCGCCGCATGGACCTGTTCGGCGTGATCATCATTGCCTGTGTCACCGCGTTGGGCGGCGGGTCGCTGCGTGACATCGTGCTCGGGCATTACCCGCTGGGCTGGGTGAAGCATCCGGAGTACCTGGGCTTCACCATCTGTGCGGCGCTGATCGCGACCTGGCTGGCGCGCTGGATGCACCACTTCCGCCGCACCTTTCTGGTGCTGGATGGGCTGGGGCTGGTGGCGTTCACCCTGATTGGCTGTGCGGTGGCGCGTGAGGCCGGCCATGCTGCGCCGATCGTGCTGATAGCGGGGATGTTGACCGGCGCGTTTGGCGGCGTGCTGCGCGATGTGTTGTGCAACGAGGTGCCGCTGATTTTCCAGAAGGAGCTGTATGCGGTGGTGACGTTGCTGACCGGTGCGGCGTATCTGGGGTTGCTGGAACTGGGGGTGTCGTTGAATGCCGCTACGTTGTGGTGTTTGGGCGGCGGTTTTGCGTTCCGGCTGCTGGCGATTCATTTCCGGTGGGAGATGCCGAAGTTCGTGTACCGGGATGAGGTGCATTGACCCATCGCCCATGACCATTGTCATGTGAGACATAAGCGGGCCATCTGTATCATGGGTGGCCCGTTCTTCTGAACGGCATCCAGCCAATGGCCGTGGCATGCCCGCGGTCTGCCAGACACCCTCCCCCGTTGCTCCGATCTGCCGCTTGCGGCCGGTCCCCATGGACGCACTGCTCTGCCCGAGGGTGCGCAGGATGCGTATGTCTTCACCTCGCCTGACCAAGTCCCTGCTGATCGCCGCCGCCGTCGGCCTTGCTGCCGTTGCCGGCTGGAAGCTGCTCGCACCAGGCAGCGCCGCGCCGACCGAACGGCCGCCGCAGGCCACCCCGGTGCGGGTCGCCACGGCGAGCCAGGAAGACCTGGTGGTGCGACTCAAGGCCCTTGGCACCGTCACCCCGTTGAACACGGTCAGTCTGCGCAGCCGCGTGGATGGGGAACTGCTGCGGCTGACATTCACCGAAGGCCAGCACGTCAAGGCCGGCGACCTGATCGCCGAGATCGACCCGCGCCCGTTCCAGGTACAGCTGACGCGGGCGCTGGGCACCCAGCAGCAGAACCTGGCCGAACTGGACAACGCACGCAGCCAGCTCAAGCGCTTCGAGGAACTGCAGCGGCAGAGCTTCGTCTCGGCGCAGGATCTGAACGACCAGCGCAGCAAGGTGCGCCAGCTGGAAGGCCGCCGCCAGACCGACCAGGCCGCCGTGGATGAAGCCCGCCTGCAGCTGCAGTACACCCGCATCACCGCGCCGGTGGCCGGACGCATGGGCCTGCGCAACGTGGATGTGGGCAACCTGGTCCGCAGTGGCGACACCGATGCGCTGGCCACCATCACCCAGACCACGCCGATCAGCGTGCTGTTCACCGTGCCCGAACCCGACCTGCCGGCAGTGGTCAGCGCCGCGCGCGCCAACCCGCAGCTCACCGTGGAAGCCTGGGACCGTGAGGAGCGCCAGGCGCTGGGCAACGGCGTGCTGTCCAGCCTCGACAATCGCATCGATACCGCCACCGGTACGCTGAAGCTGCGCGCGCAGTTTGCCAATGCCGACGAGGCGTTGTTCCCGAACCAGTTCGTCAACGTGCGCCTGCAGGTCAGCAGCGCCGACAGCGTGGTCATTCCCAATGCCGCCGTGCAGTTCGGCAGCAAGGGCAGCTACGTGTACGTGATTGCGCCGGACAACACCTCGCACCTGCGCAATGTGGTGCTCGGCCCTGCCGATGGCGAGCGCGTGGCGGTACGCGAAGGATTGAAGGCCGGCGAGAACGTGGTGGTGGAAGGCATCGATGGCCTGCGCGACGGTGCCCCTGTGTTGATCGTGACCGAGGCGGACAGCGCGCGGAAAGGCGCATGAACCTCTCGCGCCCGTTCATTGAGCGCCCGGTAGCGACCACGCTGCTGATGGTGGCGCTGCTGCTGTCTGGCGTGCTGGCGTATCGGCTGCTGCCGGTGGCCGCCCTGCCGCAGGTGGACTACCCGATCATCCAGGTGACCACGCTGTATCCCGGTGCCAGCCCAGGCGTGACCACCAGTGCAGTGACCGCGCCGCTGGAGCGGCAGCTGGGGCAGATTCCCGGTCTGAAGCAGATGTCGTCCACCAGCTCCGGTGGTGCTTCGGTGATCACCCTGCAGTTCACCCTGGACGTGGCGCTGGGTGTGGCCGAACAGGAAGTGCAGGCGGCGATCAATGCCGCCGACAGCTTCCTGCCCGACGACCTGCCGGTGCCGCCGGTGTACCGCAAGGTCAATCCCGCCGACACGCCGATTCTGACCCTGGCAGTGACCTCGCAGAGCCTGGCCCTGCCGCAGGTGTATGACCTGGTCGACACGCGCATGGCGCAACGTCTGTCGCAGCTGCCGGGCGTGGGCCTGGTCAGTCTGGCCGGTGGGCAGCGTCCGGCGGTTCGCATCCAGGTCAACCCGACCGCCCTGGCGGCCAACGGATTGAGCATGGGCCACATCCGCGATGCGATCGGTGCGGCCAACGTCAACATGCCCAAGGGCAGCTTCGATGGTCCCACCCGCGCGATCATGCTTGATGCCAACGACCAGATGCGCTCGGTACGGGAGTACCAGCAGCTGATCCTGGCCTACCGCGATGGCGCGCCGCTGCGCCTGGGCGACGTGGCCACTGTGGAAGACGGAGCCGAGAACCGTGAGCTGGCGGCATGGTCCGGTACCACGCCGGCGGTGCTGATCAACATCCAGCGCCAGCCCGGTGCCAACGTGATCGCGGTGGTGGACCGGGTGCGTGAGCTGCTGCCGCAGTTGCAGGCGTCGCTGCCCAAGGGTGTGGACGTGGTGGTGCTGAGTGACCGTACCGAGTCGATCCGTGCGTCCATCCGCGGCGTGCGGCACGAACTGGTGATCGCCATCGCGCTGGTGGTGATGGTCACCTTCGTGTTCCTGCGCAACATCCCGGCCACGATCATTCCCAGCATCGCGGTGCCGCTGTCGCTGGTGGGCACGTTTGGGGTGATGCTGCTGGCCGGGTTCTCGCTCAACAATCTGACGCTGATGGCGCTGACCATCGCCACCGGCTTCGTGGTCGACGATGCGATCGTGATGCTGGAGAACATCGCGCGTCATCTGGAGCGCGGAGAGACGCCGCGCCAGGCGGCGCTGAAGGGCGCGAAGCAGATCGGCTTCACCCTGATCTCGCTGACACTTTCGCTGATCGCCGTGCTGATCCCGCTGCTGTTCATGGCCGACGTGGTCGGCAAGCTGTTCCATGAATTTGCGATCACCCTGGCGGTGGCCATCGGCATCTCGCTGCTGGTGTCGCTGACCCTCACCCCGATGATGTGCGCTCGCCTGCTCAAGGCCGGTCATGCCACCCGCCGCGATCCGGACGGGCAGGAATCGGCCCAGCAGGGTGACCCGTTCGACCGTGTGGTGGCGATGTACGACCGCCAGCTGCACTGGGTGCTGCAGCGCCAGCCGCTGATGCTGGGGGCCACCGTGGCCACGCTGCTGCTGACCGCGCTGCTGTATCTGTGGGTGCCCAAGGGCTTCTTCCCGGTGCAGGACGCCGGGCTGATCCAGGGCATCAGCGAGGCACCGCAGTCGATCTCGTTCCAGGCCATGGCCCAGCGCCAGCAGGCACTGGCCGATGCCCTGCTGCAGGACGAGGACGTGGCCAGCCTGTCGTCCTACATCGGCGTGGACGCCAGCAACGCCACGCTCAACAGCGGTCGCCTGCTGATCGAGCTGAAGCCACACGCACAGCGCGACGCCGGCGCAGCGGCCATCATCGAACGCCTGCAGCAGCGGGTGGCGCAGGTGCCGGGCATCCGCCTGTACCTGCAGCCGGTGCAGGAGCTGGGCATCGAAGACCGGATCAGCCGCACCCAGTATCAGTTCACCCTGACCAGCCCCGACAACGCCGAGCTGGCGCAGTGGACGCCCAAGCTGCTGGCGCACCTGCAACAGCAGGCCGCCCTGAGGGACGTGGCCAGCGATCTGCAGGATCGCGGCCTGCAGGCCCACGTGTTGATCGACCGGGTTGCGGCGGCACGTCTGGGCATCAGCGTGGATGCGGTGGCCGACGCGCTGTACGACGCGTTCGGGCAGCGCCAGATCTCCACCATCTTCACCCAGGCCAACCAGTACCGCGTGGTACTGGAGGCGCGTCCGGATGCCGCGTTTGGTCCGGATGCGATCGAGCGCATCCATGTGGCCGGTGTCGATGGCCGGCCCGTGCCGCTGAGTGGCATCGCCCGCATCGAACAGCGTCCGGCGCATCTGCTGATCAATCACGTGGGGCAGTTCCCGGCGGTGACGTTCTCGTTCAACCTCGCACCCGACGCGTCACTGGGCGAGGCGGTGGCCAGCATCGAAGGCGCACGCAATGCCATCGGCCTGCCGGCCAGCGTGGAGCTGCGCCTGCAGGGTGCCGCCGATGCGTTCCGTGCTTCTCTGTCGAGCACGCTGTGGCTGGTGCTGGCCGCTGTGGTCGTGATGTACCTGGTGCTGGGCGTGCTGTATGAGAGCTTCATCCATCCCATCACCATTCTGTCCACCCTGCCCTCGGCCACCGTGGGCGCACTGCTGGCACTGCTGCTGAGTGGTCGCAGCCTGGACCTGATCGCAGTGATCGGCATCGTGCTGCTGATCGGCCTGGTGAAGAAGAACGCGATCATGATGATCGACTTCGCGCTGGAAGCCGAACGCGAGCACGGTCTTGATCCGCGCCGGGCGATCCACCAGGCGGCGCTGTTGCGCTTCCGCCCGATTCTGATGACCACGCTGGCGGCGCTGTTCGGCGCGATTCCGCTGATGTTCGCCAGCGGCTCCGGCGCGGAACTACGCCAGCCGCTGGGACTGGTGATGGTGGGTGGCCTGATTGTCAGCCAGGTGTTGACCCTGTTCACCACCCCGGTGATCTACCTGTTCTTCGACCGCTTCCGCCGCCGCGCGGAGGCCGATGAGCACGTGGCCGAGGCCAACGCGTGAGCCCCCTATCGCGGGTGATCGGCTGGTTCGTACTGCACCCGGTGGCGACCACGCTGCTGGCAGTGGCCGTGGTGCTGGCCGGACTGCTAGGTCTGCGCCTGCTGCCAGTCGCTCCGCTGCCGCAGGTGGACTACCCGGCGATCAATGTGCGCGCCAGTCTGCCCGGGGCCAGCCCGGAGTCGATGGCGGCCAACGTGGCCACCCCGCTGGAGCGCGCACTGGGCACCCTGCCCGGCCTGACCCGGATCGATTCGGCCAGCACCCAGGGCTCCACCCAGGTGGAGCTGCAGTTCGAACTGGGCGTTGACGTCGACAGCGCAGCACGCGAAGTGCAGGCCGCCATCAACGCCTCGCGTGCGCAGCTGCCCAGCGGCATGCCGGGCATGCCGCAGTATCACAAGGTGAACCCGTCGCAGGCACCGATCCTGGCGCTGGCGTTGAGCTCGGACAGCCTCTCGCCGGGACAGGTGTACGACGTGGCTTCGACGGTGATCGCACAGAAGCTGGCGCAGATTCCGGGGGTGGGCGAGGTCCAGGTGGGCGGCAGCTCGCTGCCGGCAGTGCGGGTGTCACTGGACCCGAATGCACTGAACCAGTACCGGATCGCACTGGACGACGTGGCGGCTGCGATCCGCAATGCCAATGCGCTCAAACCCCTGGGCAGTGTGGCCAGCGTATCGCAGCAGTGGCAGCTGGATGCCACCCTGCAGCTGCGCACCGCCGCCGAGTACCGCGACCTCATCGTCGCCCTGCGCGACGGGCGTCCGGTGTTCCTGCGCGATGTGGCCACGGTCGGCGAAGGCGTGGAGGACCGCTACGCCAGTGGCTTCCACAACGAACGCCCCGCAGTGCTGGTGATTGTCAGCCGACAGCCCGACGCCAACATCATCGAAACGGTGGACGCCATCACCGCGCAGATGGACACGTTGCAGGCACTGCTGCCGACCAGCGTGGACATGCACCTGGTGATGGACCGCTCGCCGGTGATCCGCGCCACCCTGCGCGAAGCCGAACTCACCTTGGTGCTGGCCATCGCACTGGTGGTGCTGGTGGTACTCGGTTTCCTGGGTCACTGGCGTGCGGCGCTGATTCCCAGCGCGGCGATTCCGGTATCGCTGCTCGGCGCGCTGGCGGTGATCGCCCTGCTGGGCTTTTCGCTCAATACGCTGTCGCTGATGGCGCTGATCGTGGCCGCGGTGCTGGTGGTGGATGACGCCATCGTGGTGCTGGAGAACATCGCCCGCCATCGTGAGCTGGGGGCATCGCCGCTGCAGGCCGCGCTGCGTGGTGCGGGCGAAGTGGGTGCGACCCTGCTGTCGATGAACATCGCGTTGGCAGTGGTGTTTGTGTCGATCCTGTTCCTGGACGATTTTGTCGAGCGCCTGTTCCGTGAGTTCTCGCTGACCCTGGTCGCGGCCATGGGCATGTCACTGCTGGTGTCACTGAGCCTCACCCCGATGCTGTGTGCCCGCCTGCTGGGTGCGCCGCGCAGCGGGCCGGGCAACCGGCTGCAGCGTGCCGGCACGGCGCTGTTCGAGCGCCTGCGCAATGCCTATGTCCGCGGGTTGGCGCGCATGCTGCGTTGTCTGGCGGTACCACTGCTGCTGTTCGTGGCGGTGATCGGCTTGAACGTGTGGCTGTTCCAGCAGGTCCCCAAGGGCATCGTGCCCAAGCAGGACACCGCCCAGCTGCGCGGCTTCGCCCGCGGTGACGATGGGCTGAGCTTCCAGGTGATGCAGCCCAAGATCGACGCCTACCGCAAACTGCTGCTGGCCGACCCCGCCATCAGCGACATCATCGGCTATGTCGGGGGTCGCAACGGGGTCAACAACGCCTTCATCATGATCAAGATGAAGCCGCTGTCCGAGCGTCGCGTCTCCAGCCAGCAGGTGATCGATCGTCTGCGCGCGAACCTGCCGAAGATTCCCGGCGGCGGCCTGTTCCTGTGGGTCGATCAGGACATCAAGCTGGAAGGCGGCGGCGACAGCGGACAGTACGAGTTCCAGCTGCTCTCGGCCGACCTCGAACCACTGCGTGAGTGGGCACCGAAGGTAAGCGAGGCACTGCGCGCCCTGCCCGAACTGGTGGATGTGGAATCACAGGGCGACCAGGGCATGCGCCAGGTGGTGCTGGACATCGACCGTGACGCCGCCGCGCGGCTGGGGGTGGACATGCGCATGATCGCCTCGGTGCTCAACAACGCCTTCAGCCAGCGCCAGGTCGCCACGCTGTACGACACGCTCAACCAGTACCGGGTGGTGATGGAACTGGACCCGCGTTATACCCAGGACCCGACCACACTGGATCAGATTCATGTCATCGGCAAGGATGGTCAGCGCCTGCCGCTGTCAGCCGTGGCGAGCTGGCGCTATGGCATGGCCCCGGATCGGATCTACCACAGCCAGCAGTTCGCCTCGATCTGGATCGAGTTCGCGCTGGCCCCGGGGGTCAGTCTGGACCAGGCGGTGCAGGCGATTGACCGTGCCATGGCGGGCATCATGCTGCCCACGCATGTGCAGGCACGCCTGAGTGGCGAAGCGGGCGGACTGGAGCAGCTGCGCAGCCGTCAGCTGTGGCTGGTACTCGGCGCGATGCTGGCGGTGTATCTGGTGCTGGGCATTCTGTATGAAAGCGCGGTGCTGCCGCTGGCGATTCTGTCCACGCTGCCTTCGGCAGGTGTTGGCGCGCTGTTGGCACTGATGGCGTTCGGCAACGAGTTGAATCTGATCTCGCTGCTTGGCCTGTTCCTGCTGGTGGGGGTGGTGATGAAGAACACCATTCTGATCATCGACTTCGCGCTGTCGGCTGAGCGCGGTCGTGGGCTGTCGCCGCATGACGCGGTGCTGGAAGCGGCGCGGCTGCGCTTCCGCCCGATCCTGATGACCAGCGTGGCCGCACTGCTGGGTTGCCTGCCACTGATGCTGGCGACGGGCGAGGGCTGGGAGATGCGCCAGCCACTCGGCATCGCGATCGTCGGCGGGTTGCTGGTCAGCCAGTGGCTGACCTTGTACACCACGCCGGCGATCTATCTGGCCTTGGCGAAAGTGCGGCGGTAGTGCCGGGCTTGCCCGGCACTCGTGGCCCGGCAGCGGGGCACGCCCCGCTTTACGCCGCCTCGCTCAACCGTGCCGCACGCCGCGCACGCACCGCCTGCGCCAGCGACTCCAGCACCTCTACACTCGCATCCCATCCGATGCAGCCATCGGTGATGCTCTGCCCGTACACCAGCGGCTGCCCTTCCACCAGATCCTGGCGGCCGGCCACCAAGTGGCTTTCCACCATCACACCTACGATGCGCTGCTCACCGGCGGCCAGCTGCGCATTGATATCGGCAATCACCTTCGGCTGGTTTTCCGGGTTCTTGCTGCTGTTGGCGTGGCTGGCATCGATCATCAGGCGTGCGGGCAGCTTGGCCTTGCCCAGCACCTGGCTGGCCGCTTCGACGTTCTCTGCATCGTAGTTCGGCACCTTGCCGCCGCGCAGGATCACATGGCAATCCGGGTTGCCGGCGGTGGCCACGATGGCGGTGTCGCCCTGCTTGGTCACCGACAGGAAGTGGTGCGGATTGGACGCCGCGCCTACCGCATCAGCGGCGATCTTGATATTGCCGTCGGTGCCGTTCTTGAAGCCCACCGGGCACGACAGCCCCGAGGCCAGCTCACGGTGCACCTGGCTTTCGGTGGTGCGCGCACCAATCGCGCCCCAGGCCACCAGATCGGCGATGTACTGCGGCGAGATCACGTCGAGGAACTCAACGCCCGCCGGCAGGCCTAGCTTGTTGATGTCACGCAGCAGACCGCGGGCAATGCGCAGGCCCTTGTTGATCTGGAAGCTGCCATCCAGGTCCGGATCATTGATCAGCCCCTTCCAGCCCACCGTGGTGCGCGGCTTCTCGAAGTACACGCGCATGACGATTTCCAGGTCGTCGGCGTAGGCATCGCGCAGCGGCTTCAAGCGCTGGGCGTACTCGATGGCGGCCACGGGGTCGTGGATCGAGCACGGCCCGATCACCACGGCCAGGCGGTCGTCACGGCCTTGCAGGATCTCGTGCAGGCGGGCGCGCGAGGCGCTGACCGTGTCGGACGCTTCATCGTCACAGGGCAGCATGGACAGCAGTTGCGCCGGCGGGGTGAGCGGTTCGATTTTTCGGATGCGAAGGTCGTCGGTGTGCGGGGGCATGGGGGTGTCTCCTTGAAGGTGGGGGTCCCCAGCGCGGCGGCAACAAAAAAGCCGCCAGGTGCGCTGGCGGCTTTCGGGAATGCGTCTGAAGTTTCTTCAGGGTGAGCGCAGTCCTTCCTCCGCCAGCGGCTTCGGAAAGTAATACCAAAAGTAAAAGCTGGCGCGGGCTGCGTTCATTGGAGGCTATTGATAGCACAGGGTTTCGGGGCTGCCAACTGTTACATACGCAACTGCAGCATGCCGTTCACCCACGCCCGCAGCCGGGCGGCAGGATGACTTCCGGCGGTGGATTACCGGCACCCAGCCCCTCAGGATGCGTTCAAACCCCGCCAGGAGTGCCGTGCATGCGCCCGTTCGCCCTGCTGCTCTCGCTGTTGCTGCCCGGCCCGCTGCTGGCCGCTGATGCCCTCCCCTCTGCTGCGACAGTCGATGCAGAAATGCAGCGCCTGATGCGCGCCACCCACGCCGAAGGTCTGGCGCTCGCGATCATTGATGACGGACAGGTGGTGCAGGTGCACGCACTTGGCAAGCGTAATGCCGCAGGTGAGCCGCTGACCCCGGACACGGTGATGTACGCCGCGTCGCTGACCAAGGCGGCATTCGCCTACATGGTGCTGCAGCTGGTCGACGAAGGCGTGATCGACCTGGATCGCCCGATTGCGGCGTATCTGGATCGCCCACTGCCGGACTATCCGGACGAGAAGAAGTACGCACCGTGGTCCACGCTGAAGGATGACCCGCGCTGGCGGCAGCTCACCGCGCGCATGCTGCTCAGCCATCGCAGTGGCTTCTCCAACTTCGCGTTCCTGGAGCCGGAAGGAAAGCTGCGCATCCACTTCGATCCCGGCACGCGATACGCCTATTCCGGCGAAGGGCTGATCCTGCTGCAGTTCGTACTGGAACGCGGGCTCGGATTGGACGTGGGCACGGAGATGCAACGCCGCGTGTTCGACCGGTTCGGAATGACCCGTACCAGCATGATGTGGCGGGAAGATTTTGCCGGCAATCTGGCCGATGGCTGGGCCGCGGACGGCAGCACCGAGCCGCATGATGAGCGCAGCCGCGTGCGCGCGGCCGGTTCGATGGATACCACACCGAACGACATTGCGCGGCTGGCGGCCGGGTTGGTGCGTGGCGAGGGTCTCTCGCCGGCCTCACGCAGGGAAATGGTGCGCGCGCAGTGGCCGATCACAACGGCCTCGCAGTTCCCCACCCTGCAGAACGAACTACCGCCGGCGCAGCGCCGCAAGGACCTGGCCGCCGGTTTGGGCGTGGTGGTGTTCGATGGGCCGCAGGGGCATGGGTTCTACAAGGGCGGTCACGACGACGCGGTGGGCAACACAATGGTGTGTGTTGAGCGCGGACGGCGATGCGTGGTGATTCTGGGCAATGACGTGCGTGCGGAGGCCGCGTTTCCCGCGCTGGTGCGGTTTGTATTGGGGCAAACCGGGGCACCGTGGAACTGGGAATACGGAAAGAAGGAATTCGCCCGGTAGTGCCGGCCGCTGGCCGGCAACCACGCATACCCATCCCAACAAAAGAAAAACCCCGCCATTGGCGGGGTTCTTCAATGCATCACGACAGGCGTCGCGGGTGCGTGGACCTTAGAAGTCCATGCCGCCCATGCCACCCATGCCGCCCATGCCGCCGCCGCCCAGGGCCGGCTCGTCCTTCTTCGGGGACTCGGCGACCATGGCTTCGGTGGTGATCATCAGGCCAGCAATCGAAGCGGCGTTCTGCAGGGCCGAACGGGTCACCTTGGTCGGGTCCAGGATGCCGAAGGCCAGCATGTCGCCGAACTCGCCGGTGGCGGCGTTGTAGCCGAAGCTGCCCTTGCCTTCCTTGACCTTGTTGACGATCACGGAGGGCTCTTCGCCGGCATTGGCGACGATTTCGCGCAGCGGGGCTTCCATCGCGCGCAGGGCGATCTGGATGCCGTGGTTCTGGTCTTCGTTGTTGCCCTTCAGGCCGGCCAGGGCGCTGACGGCACGCACCAGGGCCACACCGCCGCCCGGCACCACGCCTTCTTCAACGGCTGCACGGGTGGCGTGCAGGGCGTCGTCGACGCGGTCCTTCTTTTCCTTCATTTCGATTTCGGTCGAGGCACCGACCTTGATCACGGCCACGCCGCCGGCCAGCTTGGCCACGCGTTCCTGCAGCTTTTCGCGGTCGTAGTCCGAGGAGGTGTCTTCGATCTGGGTCTTGATGCGGGCCACGCGTGCTTCCACGGCAGCCTTGTCGCCCAGACCATCGACGATGGTGGTGTTTTCCTTGGAAACCTGCACCTTCTTGGCGCGGCCCAGGTCGTTGATGGTGGCCTTTTCCAGCGACAGGCCCACTTCTTCGGAAATCACCACGCCGCCGGTCAGCACGGCCATGTCTTCCAGCATCGCCTTGCGACGGTCGCCGAAGCCCGGAGCCTTGACGGCCACAACCTTGACGATGCCACGGATGGTGTTGACCACCAGGGTGGCCAGCGCTTCGCCTTCGACTTCTTCAGCGACGATCAGCAGCGGCTTGCCGGCCTTGGCGACGCCTTCCAGCACCGGCAGCAGGTCGCGCACGCTGGAGATCTTCTTGTCGTACAGCAGGATGAACGGGTCATCCAGGTCGGCGGTCTGCGACTGCTGGTTGTTGATGAAGTACGGCGACAGGTAGCCGCGGTCGAACTGCATGCCCTTGACCACGTCCAGCTCGTTTTCCAGACCCGAGCCTTCTTCAACAGTGATCACGCCTTCCTTGCCGACTTCCTTCATGGCTTCGGCAATGATGTTGCCGATCGACTCGTCGGAGTTGGCCGAGATGGTGCCGACCTGGGCAATGGCCTTGTCGTCAGCGGTCGGCTGGGAAATGCTCTTCAGCTCGGCAACGGCGGCCACAACGGCCTTGTCGATACCGCGCTTGAGGTCCATCGGGTTCATGCCGGCGGCCACGGCCTTGGCACCTTCGCGGATCAGGGCCTGGGCCAGCACGGTGGCGGTGGTGGTACCGTCGCCGGCGTCGTCGTTGGTACGCGACGCGACTTCCTTCACCATCTGCGCGCCCATGTTCTCGAACTTGTCAGCCAGTTCGATTTCCTTGGCGACGGAGACGCCGTCCTTGGTGATGGTCGGGGCGCCGAAGCTCTTTTCCAGCACGACGTTGCGGCCCTTCGGGCCCAGGGTGGCCTTGACGGCATTGGCGAGCACGTTGACGCCGCGCACCATGCGCGAGCGAGCGTCTTCACCGAAACGAATATCTTTGGCAGCCATTGCGATTACCTTCTATGTGTATTTGGAAACGGGATCAGCCGATGACGGCCAGCACGTCGTCTTCGCGCAGCACCTTGTACTCGATGCCGTCTGCCTTGTAGGTGCTGCCGGCGTACTGGCCGTAGATCACCTTGTCGCCCACCTTCAGGGCCGGCGCGCGCACGCTGCCGTTGTCCAGCGGCTTGCCCGGGCCCACGGCCACGACTTCACCCTTGGTGGACTTTTCCTTGGCCGAATCCGGGATCACGATGCCACCGGCCGAAATTTCGTCGGCTTCGATCGGCTTGACCACGACGCGGTCGTGAAGCGGCTTGATGCTCATGAGTGACCTCTTAAGTTATTGATTGGTCTGAAAAAGTCTGGCGATGTTAGCACTCGCCCCAGGCGACTGCCAGCACCGCTCGCAAAAAAGCCCGGCGATCCGGGACAGGGCAGAGATGGTGCTGTCCCCCACCCTTTCAAGGGTCGATTACGAACTTTTTTGCCGCAAGCAGCCCGATCCGGCGCGTTCGGCAGCACTCCGATCAAATAAACCGCCAATTTCTTGACGCAGGTCGCAGTGTGTAGTGCCGATTGCGACATTCCGTCATCTGGATTGGCTAGATTCGCCCGGCACAACCCAATCACAAGGAGTGGTAGATGAGGTTATCGAGCCCGCTTTACCTGGCCTGCCTGCTGGCCCTGACCGCCGCCGGCCCTGCCAATGCCGACGTATTCATCAATGAACTGCATTACGACGACAGCACCCCGGCCGGGGATGTCGGCGAAGCCATCGAGGTGGTCGCCACCGGCGGCGAGGATCTCAGCACCTACCGGCTGTACCTTTACAACGGCAGCACCCCCTCGGCCGCGACCGTCTACGCCAACAACCCGGTACCGGCCGGCACCGCCGCCAGCTGCGGCAGCGCCCGCATCGCCACGGTGACCTACCCCACCAACGGCCTCCAGAACGGCTCCAACGACGGCATTGCCCTGGTCGACGCCAGTGGCACCGTGGTCCAGTTCATCAGCTACGAAGGCACCATCACCGCCTCCGGCGGCCCGGCCGCCGGCCTGACCAGCCAGAACATTCCGGTCAGCGAAAGCAACAGCACCGCCCCCGGCACCTCGCTACAGCTCACCGGCAGCGGCAGCCAGTACAGCCACTTCACCTGGGCTCCCTCGGCCGCGCAGACCTTCGGCGCCTGCAACAATGGCCAGACCTTCAGCGGCAGCGGTGGTGGCACCGGGCCAAATACCCCGCCGTCGGTGAAAACGACGACGCCGGAACAGGGTTCGACCAGCTTCCCGGCCGCCGCCGACCTGGTGGTGACCTTCAGTGAGTCGGTCACCGTCAGCAGCGGGGCGTTCACGCTCAGCTGCGGCACCTCCGGCACGGTCCCCCTCACCCACCCCAGCAGCGGCACCACCTTCACGCTGTCCACCAACACCGCGCTGGAAGCGGGGGAAGCCTGCCGCTTCGACATCCGCGCGGCCCGCATCAAGGACGCGCAGGGCGCCCGCCCGGCCGCCGACACCCGCATCGCCTTCACTGTCGCCAGCGGTGGCGGTGGTGGTGACCCGGGCCCCGATCCGGATCCGGGCAGCTACTACTCGAAGGTGAACACCTCCAGCCCGAGCCAGCTGCGCTGCTCGCTGCACGAGACCATCAAGGGGCATACCGCCTACCCGTACAGCGGCTCGGGCACCAGCACCTGGACGATTCTGGAAATTGCCGACGAGGATCCCAACAACAGCGGCAAGATCCTCGACGTGTACCGCAACCGCAGCTACACCAAGGGCAGTGATCGCGCGGGCACCGGCAGCGGGCTTACCTACAACCGCGAGCACACCTGGCCGAACTCGCTGGGCTTTGCCAGCACCACCGGCGACAAGGGCCTGCCGTATGCGCCCTATACCGACACCCACATGCTTTACCTGAGTGACGCGCAGTGGAACGCCGACCGTGGCAACAAGCCGTTCGCCAAGTGCGACGCCAACTGCGGCGAGCGCGCGACCGAAAACAACAACGGTCAGGGCGGTGGCAGCGGCGGCTACCCGGGCAACTCCAACTGGGTGCGCACTCCCGATGGCAACACCGGCACGTTCGAGGTGTGGGGCCAGCGCAAGGGCGATATGGCGCGTGCGGTGATGTACATGGCGATCCGTTATGAAGGCGGCAAGGACGCGGCCACCGGGCAGAGCGAGCCGGACCTGGAGCTGACCGACGACCGCAGCAAAATCGTCAAGACCTCGTCCTCGCCGGCCTACATGGGCCTGCTGTCGACGCTGATCGACTGGCACTTGGCAGACCCGCCGACTGCCGCCGAAAAGGCCCGAAATGAAGTGATCTTCAGCTTCCAGGGCAACCGCAATCCGTTCATCGATCATCCTGAATGGGCGACGCCCGCGTTGTTCACGTCGGCCAAGCCGGCGACCTGCCAGCTGGCTGAGTGAGGCGTGACGTGGTGCCGGGTGGAGCCCGGTGCCGCGGATTTCCGCGGTAGCCGGGCAAGCCCGGCTCTACCGGTTCGGCATTACAATCGGCGGTCATGTCGACCGCCGATTCCGTATTCATCCTGATGACCACCTGCCCTGACGCGGAAACCGCCGCGCGGCTGGCTACGGCATTGGTGGAGGAGCGGCTGGCGGCCTGTGTCACCCGGTTGGACGGGGCGCAGTCGACGTACCGCTGGCAAGGCGAGGTCACCGAGGATCGCGAGATCCAGCTGCTGATCAAGACCACCGGCGGCCGCCTGGACGCGGCCATCGCGCGCGTATGCGCGCTGCATCCGTATGAACTCCCCGAGTGCATCGCGGTCGAAAGCCACGCCGGCCTGCCGGCGTACCTGGATTGGATTCGGGCACAGACCCGAGAGGACACTGATTGATGACGCTGTTGGGTCGTTTTGCCGCGCTGTGTGCGTTGGCCGTGATGTCGTTGCCTGCCTGGGCAGTGAGCGAAAAAGATCTGCTCCCGGTGGACCAGGCCTTCGCGTTGACCGCGCAGGCGCGCGACCGCGAGCACATCGAGGTGCGATTCGATATCGCCCCGGGCTACTACCTGTACCGGCATCGCACTTCGGTGAAAGCCGATGCGGCGTTCACCGCCGAAGCGCTGCAGATGCCGGCGGGCAAGAAACACCACGACGACTTCTTCGGCGAAGTGGAAACCTATCGCGAACGGCTGACCGCCGTGCTGCCGGGCAAGGCCGCCGACGGCGCTGACAGCGTGACTCTGGAAGTTCGCTTCCAGGGCTGCGCCGATGCCGGGGTGTGCTACCCGCCGCAGAAGCGCAGCGTGCAGGTGCGTCTGCCGGGCGGTTCCGGCAAGGCTACCGACGACGCGGCGTCTCCGTCGATCAGCACCGGCAATGGCCTGCCGGTGAGCAACCTGCTGTCAGGCAACAGTGGCGGTGGTCTGCGCCTGCCAGGCACCGGTGCCACCCAGGCACTGCCGCTGCCGTCCGAACGCGCATTCGGCTTTGAAGCCATTGTCGGCGACGGCAACACCCTGCTGCTGCGCTTCAGCCCTGCAGCCGGCTACTACCTGTACCGCGACCGCACGTCGCTGAAGCTGGAAGGCGCGTCCGGAATCGTCGCCGACAAGCCGCAATGGCCAGCGGCGAAGGCACACCGCGACGAGCACTTCGGCGACGTGGCGGTGTACTTCGACCAGGTTGACGTGAAGCTGCCGCTGCGGCGCAGCCGTGCCGAAGCAACGCCGGCGACGCTGGTGATTACTTTCCAGGGCTGCCAGACCGACGGCATCTGCTACCCGCCGATGACCCGGCGGGTGAAGCTGGCGCTCCCCGCCGGCAAGGTCAACGCCCGCGCCGACGACGCTGGTCATCGCAACGAGGTGATCACCCCGCTGCCGACCCGTGAGAAGCGCGCGCAGGAGCGCGACGGCAACGGCATCGCCACCCAGCCACTGCTGATCCGCCCGAACGAGCCGGTCACGCCGGACGCGGCGGTCGGCAGCCCCGACGCGAGCAGCGACAACGCACAGCGCACGCGGCCACCGGCCACTGGCGACAGCACCCCGACCACCTTGATCGCCGCGCTGCTGCTGGCGCTGGTGGGCGGGCTGGTGTTGAACCTGATGCCGTGCGTGCTGCCGATTCTGTCGCTGAAGGTGCTGGGCGTGGCGCAGAGCGGTGAAAGCCGCCAGCGCGCGCGCAGCCATGCGCTGTGGTACACCGCCGGCGTGCTGGTGGCGTTCGCCATCATTGGCGCGCTGGTGCTGGCACTGCGGGCCGCCGGCCAGGCAGCAGGCTGGGGCTTCCAGCTGCAGCACCCGTGGTTCATTGCCGCGCTGGTGTACCTGATGTTCGCGGTGGGCCTGAGTCTGTCGGGGGTGTTCACCCTCGGCGGCGGGCTGGGTGGCGTGGGCCAGTCGCTTGCCTCGCGTACCGGCCCCATGGGTGACTTCTTCACCGGCGTGCTGGCCTGCGTGGTGGCCAGCCCCTGCGTGGCCCCCTTCATGGGCGCGCCGCTGGCCTATGCGTTCACCGCACCGCCGGCCTCCGCCATGCTGGTGTTCATCGTGCTGGGCCTGGGCCTGGCCCTGCCGTTCCTGCTGATCGGCTTCATTCCGTCGCTGGCTCGACGCCTGCCGCGCCCAGGCGCGTGGATGGAGACACTGAAGCAGGTGCTGGCCTTCCCGATGTATGCCACCGCACTGTGGCTGCTGTGGGTGCTGGGCAAGCAGCGCGGCGTGGATGCGATGGCGCTGGTGCTGGGCGGGCTGATCGTGGCCGGGCTGGCGCTGTGGTGGTTCGAGCGCAGCCGCTGGCGCAGCCAGCGCGTGGGCAGCGCACTGGCCGCGGTGCTGCTGCTGGCCGCGCTGGTGCCGGTGTGGGCGGTCAACCGCATTGAAGCGCCCGGCAAGCAGACCGCCGCCACGGCTGACAACGTGGTGGACTACTCGCCGCAGATGCTCGACCGCCTGCGCCAGGACAACCGCGTGGTGTTCGTCAACATGACCGCCGACTGGTGCGTCACCTGCAAGGCCAACGAACGCGCGGTGCTGGGTACGCATGAGTTCCAGGACACCCTGCGGCGTACCAATGCCGTGTACATGCGTGGTGATTACACCAACGTGGATCCGGAGATCACCGCCTTCCTCGACGAGCACAAAGCGGTCGGCGTGCCGCTGTACGTGGTGTACGGCCCGGGCGCACCGCCCACGGTGTTGCCGACGGTGCTGACCCAGGCCATCGTTGAAGAAGCGCTGCTGCGCACGGCGCGTTGAGCAGCCCGCCGCCACGCCGGTCATTGAGGGTGGCGGCCGCGATTGCCGCCCTCCTGGGCCTGGTCGTCGGGGTGAGTTACTTCGGTGTGCCGCCCGCGCCGGTGGCACAGCCGCCGAAGGCGGCCCGTCCCACGGCGGTGTCGGCACGCCCCGGCGAAACCCTGCCGGCAATCACCCTGCCTGATCTGGACGGGCACCCGGTCGACCTGGCCACGTTCCGTGGTCGGCCCCTGCTGATCAACGTGTGGGCCAGCTGGTGCGGCCCCTGCGTGGAAGAAATGCCCGCGCTGCAGGCGTTTGCCGCCGCGCAGCCTGCCGACGGCGTGCAGGTGCTGGGGCTGGCCATCGACACGCCCGAAGGCGTGCGTGAGTTCCTGGCCCGCGTGCCGGTCAGTTACCCGATCGTGCTGGAACAACCGGCCCCCGACGATGCCAGCGTGAAGCTGGGCAATGCACAGGGACTGCTCCCTTACACCGTGCTGGTCGACGCACAGGGCCGCATCGTCAAGCAGAAGCTCGGGCCCTTCGCGCATGGCGAGATCGAGCACTGGGCCCAGCCCTGACGGCGACGGCACTGCCACCCTGACCCGATCGGGTGTTGACCGCGTCGCCAGCAGCCTGAACAATGACGATATCCATTCTCATTAGCTTTTGGGCTGGTATCGCCACGTCCAATGCTCCAAGGACGTGCCTGTGCGCTTTTCACCGTTGTTCGTCGCCCTGACCGCGCTGCTGTCAGCCCCTGCCGTTGCCCAGTCCACGGACGCCCGCACCCTGGATGCGGTCACCGTCACCGCCTCGCGCACCGGGCAGAGCGCGGACACCGCACCGCAGACCATTGTGGTAATCGAGCGCGAGGCCATCGAGCGTCAGCTGCGCATCAGTGGCAACTCATCCGATGTACTGGCCAACCTGCTGCCGTCCTACACGCCCAGCCGCGGCAAGATGAACGGCAGCGGTGAAACCCTGCGCGGGCGCACGCCGTTGATTCTGGTCGACGGCATTCCGCAGTCGAATCCGCTCCGCCCCACCGGCCGCGAAACCCACACCATCGACTACGCCATGGTGGAGCGGATTGAAGTGATCCAGGGTGCCAACGCGATGAACGGTCTGGGTGCCACCGGCGGCACCATCAATCTGATCACCCGCAAGCCGGAGCCCGGTCAGATCAACCAGCATGTGGGTGTGCAGACGACGGTGCCGACCACCGACGTCAGCGCCGAAACCACCAGCTACCGCGCCGACTACCGCATCAGCGGCAGCAAGGGGCGTTGGGACTACCTGTTCGGCGCAGGCTACGAAGACCAGGGGCTGTGGCTGGACGGTGACGGCACCGCCATCGGCACCGACACCACCCAGGGCGACCTGATGGCCACGCGCGCTTACGACCTGCATGCCAAGCTCGGCTACTGGATCGACGACAACCAGGAACTGCAGTTCAGTTCCAACCGCTACCGGATCAAGTCCAAGGCCGAGTACCTCACGGTGTCGGGTAACCGCAACACCGGCCTGCCGACCACCTCGGTGCGCGGTACGCCGCCGGGCACCCCGCCGTGGAACGACGTGTGGACGACCGGCCTGGCCTACACCCACCACGATCTGGCCGGCATGGAACTGCGTGCGATGGTGTTCAACCAGGAATTCGAGGGCCTGTTCGGCGGCGATCGTTCGTCCACGTTCCAGGATCCGTTGATTGCGCCAGTCGGCACGCTGTACGACCAGTCGCGTTCGGTGGCGTCCAAGTGGGGGGCCAAGACCAGCCTGGGGCGCGATGACCTGTTTGACGGCACGCTGAAACTGACCGGTGGCGTCGACCTGCTGCAGGACAGCGGCAAGCAGGACCTGTACGGCACCGGCCGCACCTATGTGCCGAACTCCGAGTTCCGCAATGCCGCCGGCTTCCTGCAGGCCGAATACAAGCTGCTGCCGACGCTGACCGCGCAGGGCGGCATCCGCCGCGAAGAAGCCACGCTGCGCATCGACAGCTACCAGACGCTGTACCGCTACAACCGCGTCAATGTGCAGGGCGGCAAGCTGCGCTTCGGCGAGACCTTGTACAACGCCGGACTGGTGTTCGCGCCGACGGAAACCTTCAACGTCTTCGGCAGCTATTCCGAAGGGTTCGGGATGCCGGACGTGGGCCGCGTGCTGCGCTCGATCAACACGCCCGGCACGTCAGTGGCCGACCTCGATGCGCTGGAGCCGGTGCTGACCCGCAACACCGAACTGGGCGCGCGCGTGCGCACCGGTGCATGGCAGGCCGACGTGGCGGTGTTCCAGTCACGTTCGGATCTGGGCACGCGCATCATCTCGGTCGACGGCGCATTCCAGATGGCCCGCGAAAAGACCCGCATTGAAGGCCTGGATGCCAGCGTGCGCTACCAGCTCAATGACGTCCATGCGCTGGGCCTGTCCTATGCCTGGACGCGCGGCCGTTACGACAGCGATGCCGATGGCCGCCTGGATGCCCGGCTGGACGGACTGAACATCGCCCCCAACCGCGCCATCGCCACGTGGTCGGCGCAGTGGAAGCCGAAGCTGTCCACCTTCGTGCAGGGCCAATACGCGTTCAACCGCAACTTCGATGAAGCCGCCAAGCAGTTCCAGGGCTATGCGCTGTTTGACCTGGCAGCCGAGTACAAGCTCAGCAAGGGCAGCGTGCAACTGGGCGTGGCCAATCTGTTTGATCGCCAGTACATCACGTATTACTCGCAGAGCGCGTTGATTGAGCCGGACCGGTATTTCGCGGGCCGCGGGCGTACTGTGACCGTGGGTTATCAACTCGACTTCTGACGTGATGCCGGGCATGGCCCGGCACTACATCCGTCATTCCGTAGTGCCGGGCCATGCCCGGCAATTGCCCCACCGGATTCCACATGTTCAAAACCGTCCTGTTCCAGCTGCACTGGCTGCTCGGCATCACCGCAGGGACGGTGCTGGCGATCATGGGCTTGAGCGGTGCAGCGCTCTCGTTTGAAGACGAGATCGTGCGCGCGCTTAACGCGGATGTTGCCGACGTCGCACAACGCCATGCCGCCGGCGAGCAGCCGCTGGCCCTGAGCGAACTGCTGCCGCGCCTGCAGGAAGGCACCGACCGTCCGCTGCAGCGCCTGCGCGTGGATGCCACCGGACAACGCCTGTCGGTCGCCCGTTTCGAGGGCGGCAAGCAGCACTGGCGCTACTTCAACCCCTACACCGGACAGGCGCTGGATGACCTGCGCGGGCTGGCCTTCTTCGATTTCACCGAAGACCTGCATCGGCACCTGGTGGCCGGCGACCGGGGCAAGCTGATCACCGGCATCTGTGCCATCACCCTGGTGTTCTTCGCGCTCTCCGGCCTGTACCTGCGTTGGCCGCGACAGTGGTGGCACTGGCGGACCTGGATGGCAGTGGAATGGTCGCGCAGCGGACGCAGCTTCCTGTGGAGCCTGCACTCGGTGGTGGGCACCTGGGTGCTGGTGGTCTACCTGCTGCTGGCACTGACCGGCCTGTGGTGGTCGTTCGACTGGTATCGCACGGGCGCGACCCAGCTGCTGGGCGGGCCCAGTCGCGAGGAACCCGCCCTGCGCGCCAGCAACGGCGCGCTGGACATGAAGCGTGTCGAGCACACGCTGTACGCCCTGCCCGGCGTTCGCCGCGGTTACATCGACCTGCGCTTCCCCAACAAGCCCGGCCGCCCGTTGACCGGTCGTGTGCAGTCCACCGAGGCGGCCCACGACCGGGCCCAGGACAACGTGCAGCTGGACCCGGCTACCGGTGACCTGCTGCAACACGAGCCGTACCGGCAGATGAGCGCCGGGCGCAAAACCATGACCAGCATGTTCGCCCTGCACTCCGGCAGTTTCTTCGGGCTGCCGGGCCGGGTCATCATCATGCTTTCCAGCCTGGCGATGCTGCTGTTCTTCATCACCGGCTGGATGCTGTATCTGGATCGCCGCCGGCGCAAGCGCGACGTACGCGCCGCGCGGCAGCCGATGACCGCCCCTCACGTCGAGGGACAGGCTCCATGGCTGGTCGCCTTTGCCAGCCAGAGCGGATTCGCTGAGCAACTGGCGTGGCGCGCTGCCGCCCAACTGCAGGGGGCCGGCATGCCGGTGCAGGTGAAGCCATTGGGTCAGCTGGATGCGACCACCCTGCAGCAGACACGCAATGCCCTGTTTGTGATCAGTACCTTCGGCGACGGCGAGGCACCCGACGCCGCGCGGGTGTTCGAGCGCCGCCTGCTGCCGCAGGAACTGCCGCTGGCAGACCTGCAGTACGCAGTGCTGGGGCTGGGCGATCACGAGTACGCGCGCTACTGCGGTTTCTCACGTGCGGTCGACGCGTGGCTGGCCACGCAAGGTGCCCGGCCGTTGTTCCCCACCGTGGAGGTCAACCGCGATGATGGCGCTGCGTTGGCGCAGTGGCAGAACCAGCTGGCCGCGCTCACCGGTTTCAGCGACCCGGTTCCACTGCCGGCGGCGGAACCGCTGCAGGACTGGATACTGCAACGCCGCACCCTGCTCAATGCGGGCAGCGCCGCCGGCGCGATCTGGCAGGTGGAACTGACCCCACCCGAACATGCCAGCTGGCAGGCGGGTGACATACTGGAGATCCTTCCGGGTCAGCAGACCGGTAACGCCGACACGTTGCCTGCCCACCGCGAATACTCGATTGCCTCGATCATGCAGGACGACAGCCTGCAGCTGGTGGTGCGGCTCACGTGGCTGCCCGACGGCCGGCCCGGACTCGGTTCCGGCTGGCTGTGCCTGCACGCAGCCGAGGGCACCCCCATCCAGGCGCGGGTCCGCCGCAACAGTGGTTTCCACCGTTACCCGGAGCACGCGCCGATGCTGCTGATCGGCAACGGCACCGGCGTCGCCGGTCTGCGCAGCCTGCTGCGTGAGGCCGCTGCACATGGCGACGGCGGGCATTGGCTGATATTCGGCGAACGCACCGCAGCGCATGACAGCCTGTATCTGGACGAGATGGAGCGGTGGCAGCAGCAGGGCCATCTGCGGCGACTGGACCGCGTGTTCTCCCGCGATCCGGACGGCGGCGGCTACGTGCAGCACCGACTGCGTGATCAGGCCCAGGCCGTGCACGACTGGGTGGCCATGGGCGGCAGCATCTACGTCTGCGGTTCACTGCATGGCATGGCCGAAGGCGTGGACCAGGTGCTGCGTGAGATCCTCGGTGAAGGCAGCCTGGATACCTTGCTGGCT
Source organism: Stenotrophomonas oahuensis (assembly GCF_031834595.1). Taxonomy (NCBI): domain Bacteria; kingdom Pseudomonadati; phylum Pseudomonadota; class Gammaproteobacteria; order Lysobacterales; family Lysobacteraceae; genus Stenotrophomonas; species Stenotrophomonas oahuensis. Next base: position 1,102,562 of record NZ_CP115541.1, read on the forward strand.
GAAGGCCGCTACCGACGCGACGTCTACTGACGTCGCGCCAGGTTCCCCGTGCGCTCAGGCGTGCGCGGTACGCTCCGCCTGGCGGGGTGCCGGCGTGGCGAGCGCGAAGGCGGCGACCGCATCTCCCAGCAGTTCGGCCTGGCGCTGCATCGACTGCGCCGAGGCCGAGGCTTCTTCCACCATGGCGGCATTCTGCTGGGTGCTGCCATCCATCTGCAGCAGCGTTTTTCCGACCTGTTCAATGCCCGCGCTCTGCTGCTGTGATGCAGCGGAAATGCCCGCCATGATCGCGGTCACCTGCTCGACGCTGCGCACGATGCCGTCCATGGTGGCACCGGTCTGGTCGACCTGGCGCGAGCCGGCGTTGACCCTGTCCACGGACGCCTCGATCAGATCCTTGATCTGCTTGGCGGCATCGGCGCTGCGCTGGGCCAGCAGACGGACTTCACCGGCGACCACGGCGAAGCTGCGCCCCTGTTCGCCCGCGCGCGCGGCCTCAACTGCCGCATTCAACGCCAGAATCTTGGTCTGGAAGGCGATGCCATCGATGACGCCGATGATGTCGGCGATGCGGCGGGACGAATCGGCAATTCCGGCCATCGTGGCCACCACCTGCGCCACCGATGCGCCGCCTTCAGCAGCAATACGCGCTGCGTCAATCGCCAGCTGATTGGCCTGCCGCGCCGAATCGGCATTCTGGCGCACGGTCGCAGTCAGCTCTTCCATCGAAGACGCCGTTTCTTCCAGATGGGCTGCCTGCCGTTCGGTTCGCACCGCCAGGTCATGGTTGCCGGCGACGATCTCCCCCGCTGCACCGTTGATCGCCTGTGACGCATGCTGGATACGAGTGACAATGTCGGTCAGCTGCTGGACGCTGGCATTGGCGTCGTCGCGCATGTCAGCGAACACGCCCTGGAACTCACCCTGCATGCGCGCGCCCAGATCGCCTCGCGCCAGCGCGGCAAGCAGATCCTGCACACTGCGCAGATTGCCCTGGAAAGTGTCGAGCAAGCCATTGATGCTGACCGCCAGGGTTCGCAGGAAGCCTTGCTTGTCATGCACGGCCAGACGCACATCCAGCTCGCCGTGCGCGGCGGCGTCCACCAAGGCGGCCACTTCCGTTTCCACGGTGGTTTCCAGCGCACGGCTGCGCCACTCCACCGCCGCCCCGAGCAGTTGCCCGTCGTGCTGCATCGGGTTGACCACCAGCTGGTAACGCACCTGCTGGTGCTCGATCTCATGGGTACCCGGCTCGGCACGCTGCAGCTGGGCCACCACCCCAGCCAGTGCAGGATGCAGCGCGAGCGCAGGACGACCACGCCACGATGCCTCATCCAGCTTCAACGCCGCACACAGCGCCTGGTTGAGAAGCGCAATGGAGCCGTCCGCCTCCAGCACCATCATCCCGGTCTGCGCACTGTCCAGTGCCTGTCGTGCGCGGGCATTGTCGCGGGCGGCCGCGCGCTCGGACTCGATGCGGGCGCGCAGGCGCTGCTGCATGTGGGTGAGGCGCTGCGCGAGCTGGCCGATCTCATCGTGCGGGTTGCGCACTTCCAGCACGGTATCCAACCGGTCTTCGGCAATATCCTCGGCAAAGCGCAGGGTGTCGGAGATCGGCCGGCGTACCGAGCCCAGCACCAGCAGCAGCGTGGCGATCAACATGCCAGCCACCACCAGCAGGGTCAGCACGAACAGCACGGTCATCGCCAGCGCCTGGGCCTTCAGACTGTCACGTGCGCCGGCCAGCGATGCCGCCTGGCTGCTTTCCAGCTGCTGCAGCGCCGGACCGATCTGTTCAGCGGTATCGGCCAGCGACATCGCCTCCACGTCCAGCCCGACACGCGCGGCGGTATAGGCCAGCAGCGCGCCCTGGTAAGCGTCCATGGCCGCACGCAGCGCGTCCTGCTCAGCCGGGGACAACCGGGATTCGCCCAGCGCCAGCTCAAAGGGCAGTTTGGCTTCGCTGGCACGGTCGCTGTGCTGGCTGTCACCGCTCAACAGCAGCAACGCCTCCTGCCGGCGCATGGCCTGTCCCTGGGCACTCAGCGCCGGGCGCTGCGCGCTTTCCAGCAATCCATCCAGCGTGGTGCCCGCCGATTCGAGCTGCGCGCGAAGCCCCTCCTCGCCCCGCCCCATCTCGTCAACGCGCTGGTTCAGCGCGCCGATGCCCTCGGCAAATGCGGTGATACGCTCACCGAGCGTCTTCAGTGCCGTTGCGCTGCCCGCCGTATCGGCCCCCTCGGACGGCAGCTGCCCCAGCGTGGCCTGCAGCCGGTCACGGGCAGCCAACAGCGCCGCGCGATCCTGGTCATCGAAGCTGACCGCGTAGCGGGTCTGCAGCCGGCGTGCATCGGCCACCTGCGCACTCAATGCAGCCGCCAGCGCGGTATGCTGCTGGTGTCGGGCGAACGTATCCGCCGCCCGCTCACTGTTGTGCCGGGTCCAGCCATATACGGCGGCCACCACCAGCAGGCCGGAGCCACACACCACCAGGCTCGCCTTGAGCTTGTTGGCGATACTCATCCGGCGCAGCGCCATCACCTTGGGTGACAGCGCGCGCCAGAGCGGCAACGCGTCCATGCGTTGGGTAAAGGACAACAGGCGACGGGACACGGCGTGCATCGCGCACTCCAGGCAGAAGGACGCATCGGTATCGGCCGCGCTTCCATCAACTTTAGTGCGCATTGCGCGCGCGTTGCCGCGCGACAGCGCACGTTTTAGCGCACGTAGACGACCGCACGATGACGCTGTCGCGTCCGATCAACGCAAGGGGTCGGGCTGGTTCACCTGCGGCAGCTGGCCGGCCGTATGGCGGCCCAGCCAGTCCGCGAATCGCGTCGTGCCGGTGATGGCCTGGGCTCCGGGCGTCAGGGTCAGTTCCTTGAGTGCCGCACCGTAGTAACGCGCCTCCCGGTCGCCGACGACCGGGCGGTCGTCCTGGTGGAAATACATCACCCACTCCACCAGCTCGAACAGGCGATGCCGTTGCGGTCCGCCGATCTCCACCACGCCACCCGGCAACGGCCCGGTCGCCAGACGACCCAGGGCCTCGCCCAGGTCATCGGCGGCCAGCGGCTGTACCAGCGCGACCGGCAGGCGCACCGGCTCACGCTCTGCACCCGGCGGAATCAGCTGTGCCATGAACTCGAAACACTGGGTGGCCCGCACCAGCGTCGCGGGCAGACGGGCATGCAGGACCAGCTGCTCCTGCACGGCCTTCGCACGGAAGTAGTCACTGCCCTGCAGGTAGGGGGTGCCGACCACCGAAAGCGCAATGAAGTGTCTGACGCCCGCCTGGGCACAGGCGGCCAGCAGGTTGGCAGTGCTGCGCTGGAAGAAGTCACCAACCGCCGGCGCGTCGAAGGAAGGCGCGTTGGACGCATCCACTACGACCTCCGCCCCCGCCAGTGTTTCCGCCAGTCCCACGCCGGTCAGGGTATCCACCCCAGTACGTCGTGACGCCGCCGTTACCTGGTGGCCCGCGTCGCGCAGCCGCTCCACCACCCGGCTTCCAATCAGTCCATGACCGCCTATGACGACGATGTTCATGTGGATGCTCCGTGGTTGCGCTACAGCAGGATGGGACTGGCGGAGACCGGTGCCACCGGCACGTCGCGCTCGTCCAGCAGCTGGCGCAGATCCATCTCGAGGGATACGCAGATCTGCGAGATGGGGATGTCGTTGGCCCCACCCTCGAACGGATTGGCACTGTTCTCACCCACCTGGTCCAGCGACGCGTACATCCACGACACCAGCACGCTCAGCGGCACCGCCAGCCACACCATGTGACCCACCATGGCGCCGCCGACAACATCATCCAGCGGGGCGAACAGATCAATCATGCCCAACGGCAGCAGCACACACAGAATGCGCACGAAGATGACGTTGATGATCGCGTACTGCCGTGGGTAGGGGTAATTCTTCAGGCGCTCGCTGCGCGCCTGCTGATCGTGCAGGTCGCGCAGCACACGCTGCAGCTCGGCAAAAGCACCGGTACTGATCTGCCCGGCGTCCAGCATCTGCTTCAGATCCGCGCCCTGCAGGTTGAGCACCTCGGTGGCGCGACTCCCTGCACCGAGGATGCGCGCACGCTCCGGCCCGGCAACGTATTTGTTCAACTCCATGTCGAGGGCACGTGCCTTTTCGGGCACTTCATAGTGTTTCCGATACTCGACGTTGGGCGCAGCCTGGGTGGTCTCCCATGCCTTGCTGTCACGCATCTGGTAGCGCAGCACGGTCAACCAGGCCACATGCCGGTAGGCGAGCCGCCGGGTGAGTTCGGCGATGCCGACGTAGTCGCGGGTCATCGCGCCCCAGACCCGGCTGGCTGAGGTGATCGATGCCCACACCTGCTGCGCCTCCCACAACCGGTTGTACGTCTGGGTGTTCTTGAACCCCACGATCAACGCCACCGTGGTACCCAGCATGAAGATCACATTCCAGGGCACTGCCAGCCAATGCCATCCGGCCAGCTGATACAACGCGACCAGCGCGAGATCGAGCAGGATCAACGCGTACAACGGGCGGCGGGTCCAGCGCAGGAATTCGAGAAACGTGTATGAGCGTCCGGCGTGCATGGCCAGGGTCTCCATCAAGGGGATGACGGCGCGGTGGTCGGTACCACCGACACCACATGGGTGATGCCGTTGCGGAACATCTTTGCGTAGGGGCAGACGCGTTCGGTGTTGCGGACCAGCTCGGCCGCGACCGCCGCCTCCATGCCGGGCAGATAGGCCTCCACTTCCGCTGAAAGCAGGTACAGCCCATCAATGGGGTCGCGCGAGAAGGTCACACCGACATCGATGCAGGCATCCACCAGCATCAGACCGGCACGCGCGGCCAGCAGCATCATGGCTCCGTGGAAGCAGGCGGCATAACCGGCGGCCAGCAGCTGTTCGGGATTGCTGCCGCCACCGGGACCACCCAGCGCCGGCGGCAACCGCAGGTCCAGTGCCAAGGCACCATCGTCGGACACCACGACTCCCGACGCCCGCCCATGACCGGCCGTGCCTCCGCTGACCCGCACGCGCCCGGTGTAAAGCGGACGCACCTCATCGCCGTGGTACTTGTCGAGCACCCCTGGCGAGGGCGGCTTCAACGGCGGGCCAGCGTCGTCGGGTACGTCAGGCATGGCGCGCGAAATCCGAGCCCTGCAGCCAGCCATCGAAGTTCTGCGCGCCCAGCCACGCCTCACCCACCGGCACCAGGGTGTCGTCCTGCAGCTGGGCACCAAAGTAAGGTGCCTCGGCGTCGCCGGTTACCCGGCGTGCATCCTGGGTTCGGTCCAGGAACCGCTGCGCCAGCTCGGCCATGGGCGCCCGCTCCGGGCCGGCGATTTCAACCACGCCGTTGATGGCGGGCTGCACGCTGATGCGGGCCACCGCATCGGCCACGTCCTCGGCCGCGATCGGTTGCACCAGCGCCGTGGGCAGGTGCAGCGCATCACCCGCCGACTGGATGATGCCCGGCAGGAACTCGAAGAACTGGGTGGAGTGGATGATGGTGTAGGCGATGCCGGATTCGCGGATCAGGCGCTCCTGCACGATCTTGCCTCGGAAGTAGCCACTTGCCGCCAGCTTGTCGGTGCCCACCACCGACAGCGCCACGTGGTGGCCAACGCCGGCGCGCGCTTCAGCCGAGAGAATGTTGTGGCCGGCGGTCTGGAAGAATTCCAGCACGGCGGCGTCTTCGAACGACGGTGAATTGGCCAGGTCCACCACCACGTCGGTGCCTGCCATTGCCGCATCCAGTCCTTCGCCACTGATGATGTCGATACCGGTGGACGGTGCGGCGATGACGATCTCGTGTCCGGCCGCACGCAGGCGGTCGACGACCTTGCTGCCGATGCGGCCAGTGCCGCCGATGACCAGAATCTTCATGTTCATGCTCCAGGGCTGGGTAGAGGTACAGCACAGATGCTAGGCAGCCGCGGTGTGCCTCAGTAGATCCCTGGCAGGACGCGCGTTGTTGCCCGCCACGCACCAATGACCGTCATCGCCAGGCGGCCGGATCCGGCACTGACGCGGGGACCGGTGTGCGCAGGGTGTTTTCCCAGTGCGTCACCACGTCCAGGTCCAGCGCGCGCACCTCGGCAGTGATGAAATCGATGAATGCGCGGATGCGTTTGGGCAGCTGGCGGCGGCTGAGGTAGCACAGATAGTGCCCCCGGTCGTCGGCGGCATAGCGGTCCAGGCAGCGCACCAGCTCGCCGGCATCCAGCGCGGCCCGCACCTGGTAGTTGGGCAGCTGTGCCAGCCCCTGCCCCTGCATCACCGCCTGCAGCGCCAGGTCTGCGTCATTGAATACCAGCGTCGCGTCCGGCTCTACGGCCAGCGCTCGCCCGTCCACGCGGAACTCCCAGGGCTGCAGCCGGCCATTGGCCTGGCGCTGGCTGATGCAGGCGTGCGCACCCAGCTCCTCCACCCGCTCAGGCAAGCCGTGCGCTGCGACATAGTCCGGGGCGGCACACACCAGCAGTTGCATCGGAATCAGGTGTTTGGCAATCACGTCGCTGTCCTCAAGCACGCCGTCCCGGAACGCCACGTCAATGCGGTCGGCGGCGAGATCCAACGCGCGCTCCTCCAGCAGCAACTCCAGGGTGACGTCGGGAAAGCGGGCGCGGAAGGGGGCCAGCAACGGCGCAATCACCTTGCGTCCGAATCCTCCGGTAGCGCTGATGCGCAGATGACCCCGCGGGGGACCATCACGCAGGTCGCGCATTTCTTCCAACGCCTGCAGTATGCGGTCCACGCCCGGTCGGCAGCCTTCATGGAACAGCTCACCTTCCCGCGTGAGCGAAGTGGAGCGCGTTGTGCGCAGGAACAGACGCACGCCGAGCTGGCCTTCCAGCTTCTGCACGCTGCGGCTTACTGCGGAGCGGCCGATGCCAAGCCGGTCGGCCGCACGCGAGAAGCTGCCCTCATGCGCGACCGCGATGAAGGCCATCACCCCGGCGTAGCTGGCGGAGAACCCGGTGGTGAGCGCATCGCTGCCTTCGTCAGCAGCCAGTGTTTCGGTCAGGGACATGGCGGGGTCGCTCCAAGGTGACGGGCGTGGTCCTGCAGACAGGCGTGGGCCACTTCCAGGTGCTGCCGACAGCGTTCGGCGGGCAGCCCCAACAGCGAGATCAGCGATTCGATGGGAATCCCCGCGATGTCATGCAGCAGCAGGGTCAGCCTCACATCGGCAGGCAGGCTGTCCAGCGCCTGCAGAAAGGTCATCCACACCTGCTCGGCGGGACGAGGCGGGCCTGCTTGGGTGGCAGCGTTGTCGGGGCTCATGCAAGGCAGACGGGCCAGCATCCGGCCCTGTGACACCCCCCGAGAAAAGGATTGGTGCCTGCCGCTCAACACCCTGAGTCCGCATCGCCGGCTACCGCCCGCGTGAGCACTTGCCTAGCCTGCGAACTGGAGCCAACAAGGCCCATCTGTCCTGGACTACCGGGTGCCGGCATACGGCACGCCGCCCACTGGAGGAACTGCCATGCGCGTCATGTTGTCATCCCTGATGCTGGTGCTTTGCGGAGGAGCGAGCGCCGCCCCTGCCCCAAGCCCGCCGCCGGAACCGGTCGTCACCACCGTGATGACCCAGCCCTTGCCGGACTACCCCGGCAAGGAAGCGCTGATCCTGACAGTGGAGTACCCGCCCGGCGGAGCCGACCCGGTGCACCGGCATGACGCGCACGGCTTTGTGTATGTGCTCGAAGGCAGGATCGTGATGGGTGTCGCGGGGGGCCGGGAGGTCACGCTCGGGCCCGGCGAAGCCTTCCACGAAGGTCCCGACGACCTGCACACGGTCGGGCGCAATGCGAGCCAGACTGAACCGGCACGGTTCGTGGTGTTCCTGCTCAAGGACGCCGGCAAGCCTGCCGTGTTGCCGCCGCATTGAACCTTCTTGCGGTAATCACGGCCGGCACTTCCCGTGCCGGCCGAGCTCGTGTTGAATGCCGCCATGGATGACGCCACCGCCCGCTTTCAGCAGTACCGCCCGCGCGTTATCGGCGTGGCGTATCGCATGCTCGGTTCGCTGGCCGAGGCGGAGGATATCGCCCAGGAAACCTGGCTGCGCTGGAACGGCACCGACCGCGACGTGATCGAGAACGACGAGGCCTGGCTGGTCGCTACGTCGACCCGCCTGGCCATCGACGAGCTGCGCCTGGCGCGGCGCACACGCGAGCAATACGTCGGCATCTGGCTGCCCGAACCGGTGCTCACGGATGAGAGCGCCACCCCGGAACATCTGCATGAAACGGCCAGCGATCTTTCGGTGGCGTTCCTTGCCGTGCTGGAGCGGCTGGCACCGGAAGCGCGGGCGGCATTCCTGCTGCACGACGTGTTCGAGCGCGAGTACCCGGAGATCGCGCGCATCCTGGAGAAGAGCGAAGCCAGCTGCCGGCAGATCGTGCACCGCGCGCGCCAACGCCTGCGCGAGGAACGCCGCCTGCATGAAGTGCCGCATGAAATCCACCGCCAACTGCTGCAGTCGTTCACCGCCGCACTGGACCGCGGTGACCTGAAGGCGATGATGGCACTGATGGACCGCGATGCGCAGTTGATGGGCGACGGCGGCGGCATTGTCAGCAGCTTCCCCAAGCCCATGCTCGGCGGCGCGCGCATCGCCCAGCTGCTGTTCGCGCCCACCCTGCGTCGGCGCGCCGAGCTGCGCATGGTGCCGGCGGTGTTCAACGGCCGCGTCGGCGTGCTGCGTTTTTTCGGCACGCAGCTGGAGTCGGCGATGGCGTTCGATACAGACGGCGAACACATTGTGCAGATTCTGGTACAGCGCAACCCGCACAAGCTGGCACAGATTCAGGCGCAGCAGGCGCTAGCGCTGCGCTGAAGGTTTCCAGGCCTTCAGCAGCGGCAGCGGGTCGTAGGCACCCTCCGCCCCGTAGATGCCCCAATGCAGATGCGGCGGCGTACCGGCGGCATTGCCGGTGGTGCCGACATAGCCCAGCAGATCGCCCTGGGCGACCACCTCGCCTTCGCGCAGGCCCGCCCGCCAGTCCTCCAGGTGCGCGTAGTAGTACCGCTCACGCGCCGGTCCCACCACCCAGACCTGGCGTCCGCCCAGGCCGGTATCGCGCACAGCGACCACCACGCCGCGCGTGACGCTGCGCACTGGCGTGCCGCGTTTGGCAAAGATGTCCACGCCGGCATGGGTGCGGTCACGTCCGCGCGGCGCACCGAAGGTGTCGGCGATGCGGCGCGCCGCCACGCCCTCCACCGGGACCGGCAGCGCGTCAGGCGGCGGCAGGCGCGACAGCTCCCACAGCGCGCGCGGTGCCTTCAGCCACTCGCTGTTCCACAACGTCATGGCCGACACGCCCAGTACTGCCAGGATCAGCAGCCCCACAACCCAGCTACGCAGGCGGCGCGCCAGCGAACGCTCAGCAGTCATTCCACGACCGCCGCACGCAATGGCACACCCAGCATGCTTTCAGCACTCCACTCAATGCGTAGCGGCTCACCCGCATCGGCGATCGACTCATCGCTGACATCCTTGCCGGTACCGTGGTTGACCTGGTGTTCGGCGTCCTTTAGAACGTCCATCACCACCAGCAGGCGACTGCCCTCAGCGAGGCGACGGCCGGTCATGCGCGTGCGCTGCAACGGCACGTGGGTCCACTGACCCGGGGTAAGCAGGTGGCGGGTGGTCATGTCCGCAGCATAGCTGGCCCGGCCGACGTAGTACGAGAGCTGCATCACCTTGCCGTCCTTCTGCCATTCATACAGCGTCACTGTCAGGTCGACATCGCGCTTGTTGATGCGGATCTTCAAGTCGCCGGTGAACGGGCCGACCATGTCCATGGGCTGGTCAAACGGTGCGCTGACAAATGTCAGTCCACCGTCATCCGGCGGCCCGTCGCGCAGGATGGGCCAGGGGTAGTAATTGTGGCGACTGCTGTTGCGGTCAGCGAAGTCGACGGTCTGGGTCACCATGCCAGCTGGCGGAGCAGCAGTCTGAATCAACCGGTATCCCGTGCCCGCGCGCTCGCTGGAAAGATGGAAGGTCGTCATGCCACCGCCCGCCGCCTGCAGCGATGGCGCATGCTCCCATCGGTTGGCACCCATCAACTGGTAGTTGACCCGGTCAGCCAGCAACGGCGGCAGGGGTGCGCCTTTCAATACATGGTCGAACCACTGGAAGGTGATGGCATCGGTATCGAACTGAGCCACCGGGTCCACGCTGTAGCCGCGCAGCTCCATCGCCTTGACGTTGGCCTGCGTGCCGAAATGGTCGTACGGTCCGATCAGCAACCGGTGATCGGCATCGGGCAGATGCCGGGTGTGTTCGCGAAAATACTGCAGCGCCGAGATCTGGCCATCATCGTAGTAGCCGGTGATCGACAGCACCGGAATGCGGATGCGGGCGAAGTCTTCGCCGTACGGGACCATCGCCTGCCAGTAGGCATCGTAGGCGGGGTGCGCCAGCCAGCGCTGCAACCAGGGGTTGGGTGTACCGTCGACCTGGTCGATCTGACGGTAGGGACGACCCGAGGCGTACCAGCGCACCGTCAGGGCGTCCCAACGCTCACGCTGGTTGTAGGTGTCGTTGTCGAGCAGACGGTTGTTGGCCACGTAGAACGGCCACGCGTAGTTGGCCGACAGGAAGACATTGTTCTCCATCGGCAGCCCCAGGCCCGGGATTGCCGCAACATAGGGTGCGATGGCCTTCAATGCGGGCGGTGCATGCTTGGCGGCGGCCCATGCGGCGAAGCCGGAGTAGCTGCCACCGTACATCACCACGCGCCCGTCGGTCCACGGCTGCTGGCTGATCCAGTCAATGGCGGCAGCCGCATCCACGCCTTCGGTTTCATAGGGTGCGGCAGTGCCCGTACCCAGTCGCTTGCCGCGCGCATCGACGACGACGCCCACATAGCCGTGCGCCGCGGCCAGCGCGGCCTGGGTACGGTTGCGCGCCGGGTCGGTGTAGATGGTGAACAGCATCGCGGCCGGAGGCGGCGAAGCGGACCTGCGCGGACGGGCCACGTGCGCCGACAGCACAACGCCCTCCGCATCCGGAATGCGGACCGCATCATCGATCTCGAAGCGCCGGTCCTCATCGGCCCGGATCAGATCTGGTGCAAGCCGGGCAGCCACTTGGAAGGTTTCAACGAAGGCGGCCTGCCGGATCAGATCCAAAGCCTGCTCGCGGGTGAGACTCGCGCTGCCGGCGTGCGTGGCCAGGGCAGCATCCAGCTTCGCCTGCGCCGCCGGCAGGTTGGTGGTGAACCAGTAGTGCGTCTTCAGCGCGGACACATCGTCGAGTGCGGCAAATCGGGCAGCGAATGCTGCCGCATACGCGCGATCGAACTCGCGCTCTGCCGGGTTGCCGGCTTGCGCCATCAGCAGGTAGGGGGCCCACCGCTGCGCCTGGCTTTCATTACCCTTTGAACGCAGCGACTGCATCAGGGCGGCGATGCCCACGGACGCCTGCGCGTGCTGTCCCGCCACCAGCAGCGATTGGCTGCGCTGCACGGCCGTCAAGTGGTCAGCGTCACCCCCCTCCAGCAGCTGCTGTGCCAACCCGACCAGGGCCGCATCGTTGTGTCTGACCGACGAACCCGCAGGAGCATCCCAATGCAGGAATTGCTGCGCGCCCGCTGCAGGGGCAAGCAACAGGAGCACGGACAACTGGACGGCACGAAGTAAGCGCCGCCAGCTCGGGCGGATGCGGCCGGGTAGATCGTCCTGCGTCATGGGACTGCCTTGTCATCGGTGGCTGCCGGCACACTACGGCAGTGCTGACCGGCCTGCCAGTCCCGCATGGCATACTCAGGCGATACCTGGGGAGGATCTGCAAAATGGCCAAGCTCACCACCTGCAGTGGTTGCTCTACTCGCTTTGATGCACGCAAGGCGCTGGTCTCAGCTGGCGGCCTGCGCACGACCAACGCCATGTACCAGCGCGATGTCGCGTTGCAGGTGCGGTGTCCGAACTGCCGCCGCGAGTTCACCACCACCGAGGTGTCACTGTTCGGGTTCCTGTCGCCCAATGGGTACCGCTGGGTGGTGGTCGCGCTGCTGGTGGTGATCGTTGCCCTGATGTTCTGGCTGCCTCCTCGCTGATCAGCCCAGTCGCTGCTGGAACGCCCCCACCACCCATTCCACGAAAACCCGCAGCCGGTGCGTCATCTGCCGCGTCTGTGGGTAGACCAGCAGCAGCGGCAGCGCAGCGGGCCGCCATTCGGGAAGCACTTCCACCAGCGCACCCGACTGCAGTGCAGGACGGGCGGTATGCAGGAAGGTCTGGATCACGCCCAGCCCGGCGACTGCCGCCGCCAGATGTGCATTGCTTTCGTTGATGCCCAGCTGGTTCTCGGCAATGATTTCCACGCGATCCTCGCCCTGTTCAAAGCGGAACGGGAACGGCCGTCCGCTCATCGGCGAGAGGAAGTTCAGCAGGCGGTGGCCCTGGCGCAGCGCATCCGGGTGTTCCGGGGTGCCATGCCACCCCAGGTAGGTCGGGCTGGCGCAGGTCACCGCACTCGCATAACCCAGCAGATGGGTGACCATCGAGGCATCGGCCAGCGCGCCGATGCGGATCACGCAGTCCACGTGCTCGCTGATCTGACTCAGCGGCCGGTCGGAAACGCCCAATTCGAGTCGGATGTCGGGAAATCGTTCGAGGAAGTCCGGCAGTGCCGGCACCAGCACGTCGCGTGCCGTCGCTCCGCCGACATCGACGCGAAGCATTCCACGAGGGGCATCACTCACCGCGCCGAATGAGGCGTCAATGTCCTCCAGGTCATGCAGGATGCGTCCGGCCTTCTCGTAATACAGCACGCCTTCGGCGGTCACCGAGACGCGGCGGGTGGTCCGCTCCAGCAGGCGCACGCCCAGATGCGCCTCCAGTTCACGCACCGTCTTGCTCAGCGTCGCAGCAGGCATCTCCAGCGCTTCGGCAGCGCGCGTGAAACTGCCCGTCTCCACAACGCGGGCGAACGCCCGGATGGCGATCAACTGATTCACGTATTGTCTTCCTTACTGACGAGTCCGCCAGATGGTCGGGGAAGTGGACCTCCGTCCACAGCGTCCTGCGCGATACCGACGTGCAGGAGCGTAACAAGCTGACTTGTTCAGCAATACCGTATTTTTACTGCAGTATGTCCATGGTTACAGTGCGCGCGCCCACAGTTGCGACACTTGGGGCATGCCGAACAGCTGTTCATGCTGCTCGGTGAGCAATTCGAAGCCGGCGCGTTCGTACAGACGTCGCGCGTCAGTCAGCGCCGCGTTGGTCCACAGCACCATGCGCTTGTAGCCCACCGCTCGCGCAAAGGTCATGGCTTCTTCCACCAGCCGCTGCCCGATGCCGAGGCCGCGGGCGCTGGCATCCACATGCAGCAGGCGCAGCTTGGCGTTCTGCGCGTCATGACGGACCACGAACACCGACCCCACCGGGGTGCCGTCCAGTTCCGCAATCCAGCAGCGCTCGGTCTGCGGGTCGTGCTCGCGCAGGTAGCGGGTGACGATGTCGGCAACCAGCGCTTCGAACTCGGCATTCCAGCCGAACTCGCGCGCATACAAGGTGCCATGTTTGTGGATCACCCAGCCCATGTCGCCGGGGCGGGGATCACGCAATACGTACTGGGCCGCAGTGTCCCCCAGCAGGGTTTGAATCTGTGCCATGGACTCGACCAGCCGCTGCTGGCCCGGTTCGCTCAGGGCCTGCACCATGGCCCCGATGCTGTCGTTGGACGCGGCGTCGAGCTGGGCAAAGACCGCCCGCCCCGCGTCGGTCAGCACCAGCCGGTTCGCACGCCCATCCATGGCCGAGGGCTCGCGGCGCAGCAGACCGCGCGTCTGCAGCCCACTCAACAGCCGGCTGAGATACCCGGCGTTGAGGCCAAGGCGCTGGCCCAGCTGCGCGGCGCTGATGCCCTGCCCTTCGGCAAGCTCGAACAGCACGCGTACTTCCGTCAGGGTGAGGTCGCTGTGCAGCAGGTGCTCCTCGAGCACGCCGATCTGCCGCGTATAGAACCGATTGAAGGCACGCACCCGTGCCACTGCTGCGATGTGCTGATCAGACATGACGCCATCCATAACTTGCCTTAAGCAAGTATTACATGCTTAACGCACGTATATCGCGCGGTTATGTGATCCATTTCGCGGGTTATATGGCCTAAACGAAAGATTCGTTGCAGTACGGTTTACGTTCTGTTAATTCTGCGTGTAGCGACCAGGGCCCTGGCCGCAGGGAGAACCAACTGGATGAAGCACTGACAGAACGACCACCCAAAAAACTGACTGCAAGGTGCATGCATGAACTACCGTATTGGCAGTAGTGTTCAGGCCCCAAAAGCGATAACGCCATTGGCATCTGCAGTGATGGTGGCCCTGGCCACCGCGCTGCTGGCCGCCAGCCCCGGCGCGGCGGCACAGGACAGCAGCACACAGGGAAGCTCGGCCACCACGCTGGACACCGTTTCAGTGCTGGGCAGCCGCACCAAACCCCGTACCGTCTCGTCGTCGGCCGTGCCGATCGACATCATCAGCGGAGAGGAATTCCGCAACCAGGGCGCCACCGATGCGCTGGACCAGCTGAAAGTGCTGGTGCCCTCCTTTAATGTCAGCACCATTCCCATCGATGACGCCGCCAGCCTGGTGCGTCCGGCCAACCTGCGTGGCCTGCCGCCGGATAACACTCTGCTGCTGGTCAACGGCAAGCGCTTCCATCGCTCCGCGGTGATCACCTTCCTCGGTCATGGCCTGTCCGACGGTGCGCAGGGGCCGGACCTGTCAGTGTTCCCGTCACTGGCACTGGAGCAGGTGGATGTGCTCCGTGATGGCGCAGCGGCGCAGTACGGCTCGGATGCCATCGCCGGCGTGCTCAACTTCGGTTTGAAGAAGCTGCGCGAAGGCGGTACCGCCGAAGTCTTCACCGGCAAATACTACGAAGGCGACGGCCTGACCACCCAGTACTCGGCGCAGATCGGCCTGCCGCTCACCGAGCATGGCTTTGCGACCTTCACCGCCGAGTGGCGCAAGGCCGACGACACCTCGCGCAGCGTGCAGCGCGATGATGCCGCCGCGACTGCCGCTGCCGGCTATCCGGAAGTGAATGACCCGGCGCAGATCTGGGGTTCGCCGAAGGTGGACGACGACTTCAAGTTCGTCGCCAACCTGGGCCTGACCACCGAGAGCGTGGACTTCTATCTGTTCGGCAACTACGCCAAGCGCGAAGTCGACGGCGGCTTCTACTACCGCGACCCGACCTCGCGCTCGGGCGTTTACTCCAACGACGGTGGCGAGACCCTGCTGGTCGGCAATCTGACCGGCGCGGGCACCTGCCCGACCATCGCCCTGCGCGATCCGTCCGGCAATCTCCTGCCTTACGCTGGCGTCGCCGCCGCTGTGGGCGCACTGCCGGCCAACTGCTTCACCTTCCTCTCCAGCCTGCCGGGCGGCTTCACCCCACGCTTTGGCGGCGAACTCGAGGATATGTCGGTGGTCGCCGGTGCCAAGGGCACGCTCGGTGAGTGGTACTGGGACGTCAGCGGGTCCTACGGCCGCAACGACATCGACTTCACAATCTACAACACGGTCAACGCCTCACTGGGCCCTGACCAGCCGGCCAACCTGTACTTCAAACCGGGCGGCAACACCCAGACCGAGAAGAACTTCAACGTCGATGTGAGCCGCGACATCCCGGTAACCTTCAGCAGTCAGCCGCTGCGCCTGGCACTGGGTGCGGAATGGCGCGAAGAGAGCTTCAAGATCAGCCAGGGTGACGGCCCGTCCACCGCGATCGGTCCGCTCACCGAGCAGGGCTTCGCGCTGGGTTCGAACGGCTTCAACGGCTTCAGCCCGCGTACTGCCGGCACCTTTGACCGTCGTAACTGGGCAGCGTACGCCGACCTGGAAGCCCAGCTCACCGAGAAGTTCCTGCTGGCCGGTGCACTGCGCTTTGAGGATTACGACTCGTTCGGCAGCACCACCACCGGCAAGCTGACCGGGCGTTTTGACTTCACCCCGAACTTCGCCATCCGCGGTGCCTACAACACCGGCTTCCGTGCACCGACCCCGGGCCAGGCCAACATCAGCCAGATCAGCACCGTGTTCGGCGGTACCGCGCTGGAGGACATCGCCACCCTGCCGCCCACCAACCCGATCGCGCAGATCAAGGGTGCGCGTCCGCTGACCCCGGAAGAGTCGAAGAACTTCTCGCTCGGCGCGGTATGGACCGAGGGCGACTGGCTGGTCACCCTGGATGGCTACCGCATCGAAGTGGAAGACCGCATTGCGCTGAGCACCAGCTTCACCATCACCGACGCCGAGCGCGCCGCGCTGGTGGCCGGCGGCAACCCCGAGGCCGCCTCTATTTCGCAGGTGACCTACTTCGGCAATGCGTTCGACACCACCACCACTGGTGTGGACCTGGTCACCAGCTACAAGAGTGACCACTTTGGCGGCGATACGACCTATTCGCTGGCGGCAAACTGGAACAAGACCAAGGTGGACCGCTTCGACACCGACTTCATCGACGAAGCGCGCGTGTACAAGCTGGAAAAGTCGCTGCCCAAGACCAAGGGCTACTTCAGCATCCACCACCAGCGCCAGATCTTCCACGCCAACCTGCGCTTCAACTACTACAGCTCCTGGTATGAAGATCACCTGGACAGTGGCGTGATCTCGGCCGCGGACGGCGGCTTGCCGATCTATGGCGGCAGCGCGGTAATCGTGGATGCCGAGGTGGGCTGGAAGTTCGACTCCGGCCTGTACTTCAGCCTGGGCGCGCAGAACCTGTTCGACCGCACCCCGGCCAAAAATCCGTGGAGTGGCGTGGCGGGTGCGGAATATCCGGTGCATTCGCCGTACGGATTCAACGGTGGGTTCTACTACGCGCGGGTGGGCTGGAAGTTCTAGGTCCAGGCGCGCAGGATGGTGGGGCCAGGGACGGCCCGCCTTCTCCGTCCAGCATTTCAGGGATGTCATGCAGATGCTTACCGTTGCAGGTCGCCGCTCCACCGGAATCGCTGTCTCCCTGGCTCTATTCTTTGCGCACCCTGCGTGCGCTGACGAGCCACCGGCCCGCAGCGCCGCCTATGCATGTGGAGACGATTCAAGCCTGATCATCGTCGCAGCTGACGCTGGTGCCGCCCCGCCTGCCGGTTATCGAGCGGCCCGTACTGGTGCTCAGACTCTTCGCTGCGGCAAGCACGTGAGCGCCGTGCTGAATGTCGTCCCCCCGCAGGAACGGGGGGAATGCGCCGGCGCAGGACGGGTGATCATTACTGATATCTCCGTTTCTGGCTGGCCTCGCTATGGTCGTCTCATCGAATTCAACAAGGAATGCGTCTTTAGTGACTTCATCACGCGAGTGACGATACGTCGTGCGAAGTCGTCCTATTCTGTTGAGAGCTGCTCGGTTGCCAGCCGGACCAACAAAAAGGCGCGCATTGGATGCGCCACTGACACTACGCGAAAGGAAGCGACGGGATAGCGAAGCCGAACCCAAGACCAAGACGGACCCGCCTTGTCCAGCAGGCACCTTTAGACATTGATCTCGTATCGGGTGCTCCTGCCACTCCCCGGCAGTCGGCGCAGGCAGCCCTTCTCCAACAGCTCCGCAAGATGGCGTGTCGCCGTTGCCTTGGACACCTTGGCGACCGCTTGGTACTGGCGGGCACTGATGCCCTGTTCAAAGCCTCTATCACCGCCGTCGAGCATCCGGTTGAGGACTTTGATCTGCTCGGCAGCCAGATCGTTCGTTCGGTGCAACTGCCAGAACCGTGCCTTGGCCAGTACGATGTCGATCCGCTTGATCGCCTGCAGCAGACTCTTGTGCAAGGTCAGCAGGAACCACTGCAGCCACACGGTGATATCCAGATCCGCCTTCTGGCTGCTCTCCAGCACGCGGTAGTAACCCGCCCGATCTTCCAGAATGCTGGCTGACATGGCGTGGAACCGAATTGCCTGTGGCTGACCTTGCGCCAGCGCGAGGTCAGTGAGGGCGCGGGTCAGACGACCATTGCCATCATCAAACGGATGCAGCGTGACGAACCAGAAGTGTGCGATGCCCGCGCGCAGCAGGGGATCCAGCCCGGCGTCCTTGCGGGAGGCTGCAAACCAGTCCAGGAACGCATCCACCTGCTGCTCGAGTCCCTCGCGTGGGGGGGCTTCGAAGTGCACCGTGGGACGATCTATCCGCCCCGATACCACCTGCATGGGTTCATCGCCCCGCAACGCGCCCACTCTGATGCGCAGAGGCAGAAGGTCATCTTGTGCAGAAAACAGCCATCGGTGCCATTGCATCAGCCGGGTACTGTCCAAGGGCCGCTCGGGGTGCCCAGTCGCATCCAGCATGAGCTCCGCCAGCCCTTCACTCCGCGCATTGGTGCGCCCGGTGGCTTCAGCATCCATGCCCAAGCGGCGGGCCAATGAGGACCGCACCGAACCCACATTCAATGTCTCGCCTTCGATCGCGGACGAGGTCACGATGTTGGCCAGGAGCGTGTCCAGTGTGTCTTCAGCCTGCCCGGCCGAGTCGGTCGCGCCCGCCATCCCCAGCAGTCGCCCCTGTGCTTCCACACATTGGCGAAGGACAGGTGCCAGCGCGTCTGACTGCCACCGGAAACCCGGCCAGTCGGGACGCTCCCAGATCCACAATGGACCAGACATGAACACTCCATTCAGGCAAATGAGCCGATTAGACACTCTAATCGGCTCACCAGATGAGCCGATTATGCCCATTAATCGGCTCATTGACCACTTCGCCCGCTAAAGAATGCGGCAATGCGGCCGCTACTCCCTGCCTGATGGTGCATGAGGCACCTGTACCGACACGGAGATCCGCTGATGAAACTCCCCCTTTCCCTGCTGGGCCTTGCCCTGGTTCTGGCACTTCCGGCCCATGCCGATGACGCTGTCAGCGACCCGTCGCCGGACAAGCCCGCCCGCATCCGCCTGTTCGGCAGCAACCAGCACAACCTGTCGCTGTATGCCCGCGCTGCAGACGGGGAGACCTCCACGCGCGTGGCCGTGGAAGGTGCCGGAGCCGGCAGCGTCACCCCGATTGGCGCGTTGTTCTCGATGGCACGCAAGAATGAGAACGTGTCCATCGGCATGCCCGCGTCGTTCGCCACCCGCACGTTGAACGAGAACACCCGTTTTGGTGCCAAGCCCTTCTTCCATGAGGTGGAACTGGTGCCCGGCCGGCGCATCACCGTGTTCGCCAACTTCGAGGGCTACAACCGGCGCTGCGTGCCGCGCGAAGAGATTGGCAAGTCACGCGACTCGGTGCGCTTCGTGCTGGGTCCGTCACTGTCGATCACACCCGAGCCCGGGGTGGACTACGAAATGTCGTTCGGTACCGATGGGCAGAGCTGCGGCATCACCGCGCGCCAACTGCTGCCGAACGGCAGCTCGGTGCCGCTGCGTACCGAGCGGCAACGTCAGCGTTCACCGCAGACCCACAAAGTGGAAGGCACCCATCTGTACACGTTCCTGTTCCGTCCCGGTAGCGTCTACTACCGCGTGGTGGGCGAGGACGACAATCTGACCCTGCTGTCCGACGCCCCGGAGCAGGCCGATGCGTTTGAAGCTGCTGTTCGCGAGATCGCGGCCAAGCCCGGCACGCAGATGTGCATCGCACTGCCGGACTACGGCTACGAAAGCCCGCTGATGGAACGCCTCAGCCGCGTTCTGAAGGCGCAGGATGACGCGTTCCCGGCCATCTACGAACGCATCGACGGCCTGCGCGGGGTGCTGCAGCTGGACGATCATGTGCCCACCACCTTCCTCGCCGCTGCCGAGTACTGTCAGCTGGCCGGCATGGTGGCGTTCGCACGCCAGCCGTCTGCAGAAGAAGCGGAGGCCGCGGGTGCAGCCGCCGCAGCAGCGGCTGCACCCGCGGCCGAGTGAGATCGAGAGGTGCCGGCCTGAGTCAGCGCGCCGCCACCCGCAGCAGTTCCCGTGCCGCCTCCTCGGAGCTGGCCGGGTTCTGCCCGGTGACCAGCTTGCCGTCGGTGACCACGTACTGGCCCCAGTCCGCGCCCTTCTCGTAAAGGCCGCCCAGCGCGTCCAGTTCGTTCTCCAGCAGGAACGGCACGATGTCGGTGAGTCCGACGGCGGCCTCTTCGCTGTTGCTGAAGCCGGTGACATGAAGGCCCTTCACCAGGGGCGTGTCGTGCCCGACCTTCACGTGGCGCAGCACGCCGGGAGCGTGGCAGACGAAACCCATCGGCTTGTGCGCGCGTGCGAACGCCTGGATCAGGTCAATGGAGTCCTTCGACTCAGCCAGGTCCCACAGTGGACCGTGCCCACCGGGATAGAACACCGCATCGAAGTCGGCCGGGTCGATATGCGAGAGCTGAACCGTGTTCGCAAGCGCCTTCTGCGCGGCGGGGTCCTGCTTGAACCGCCCGGTCAATGCCGTCTGCGAATCCGGCTCATCGCTCTTCGGGTCCAGCGGCGGCTGTCCGCCGGCCGGCGACGCCAGCGTGACCTGCACGCCGGCGTCGGTGAATACGTAATAGGGGGCGGCAAACTCTTCCAGCCAGAAGCCGGTCTTCTTTCCGGTGTTGCCGAGCTGGTCGTGCGAGGTGAGCACCATCAGGACTTTCATGGCGGGCTCCGTCTGTAGGGGAGCCCAGCATGAAGGATCGCGGGTAAAGGCGGTGTCCAGCCCATCTGGGATCAGAATCAGATGATCAGCCGGGCCAGAATTGGCGAAACAATTCCATCTTCCGGTGCCGCCGTGCAACAACCAATCAGCAGCCTGGTTGACGTCTGCACCAGCAGATCGTCCAAGAACGCCCTTGTCGGCGAACCGGTTTCGGTGGGTAGTTCGACAATCACGTGGCCCTGATTGCCGAAGGTGAAGTCGGGCCTGCCGTCAGGCAGCCAGCACCCAACCCCTGCGTGTTCCTCACCAAGGGTGCTCATGCTCAGCGTAATGATCCGGCCGTCCGCAAGAACCTGCACATCCCTGCAGCCAGCAAGCGGCTTGGGCAGAATCACTTCACCACCATTGAACGCTGAATCGATTTGTCCCGTTTTGTCTACGCGCACCATGATGCCCATGAAAGCGGCGGGTTCCTCCTCCCTGGCGTCACCCGCCACCACCACGGAGCCGTCCGGCTGCAAGGTGATGGCACTGAAGTCGGCGTAACGGCCTGGCTTGTAAGGAATGGTGGTAATTCCATCGTTGTTGAACCCTTCGTCCGGCATGCCATTGGAGGTGTAACTCAGTACGCTGGCCCCTCCGACGGCAAAGCCGCAGACCAGAATATTGCTGTCCTGCCCAAGCAGCAGGTCGTAGAACGTGGTGTTGCCGCGCTTCTCAAGCGCAATGCCGTTACGGCGCTCACCAAATCCCGCGTCGCGGTGTCCATCAGCTTCCAGTCGAATCAGCGCACTCATTTCTTCGTGATCGGGGGTGAATCCCGAACTGGCCGCGACGATCTTTCCATCAACCTGGATCGCCACTCCGGCATTTTGGACCATACGCCCCCACAGGTCAGGGATCACCACCACACCCCCCTCGCCAAATGACACGTCCAGTTCACCATTGGCCGCGATACGGGCAAAGAATGGGTGCGAATCTGCAAACGATCCATACCCGCCGAAAGCAACGATCTTGCCATCGGGCTGCATCGCACAGCGCACGTTGCTTAAGGTTTGTCCGGGCACCAGCGTATGCCGCGCGCACTCGCGAAGGGCGGAACCTGCTGGGATGCCGCCGTCCGCGTCGAGGCGTCCGTGAATCAGCGCCGTCGGATCGATGTCCGACGTTCCGACAAGATGAATCTCACCTCCTGGCCCGAGTACGGCACGGGCGTGATAGTCGGCTGGGAGGAGTGTGTAGCGGGCAAGACCGCCGTCGCCAAAGCTGGTATCGATATCGCCGGGCACGGCGCGGGCTGCAGGTTGCATGGTGGTTCCCCTTCCTGATCTGGAACATCCTGTGCGCCCCCGCCTCCCTCTCAACGACGCTTCGTGCGATGAGCGGCCATCCCCCACTACACACCGCATCGGTTCAGATGAGGATGCGTGCGATGAGTGGTCCGATGCGGGCATCTATCGGGGGCGCGCTGTAGCTGATGACCAGCGCCTTGCCGGGCGATTGAATCAGCAGGTCCTGCATCAGTACAGTGGCGGGCGGCTCGATTGCCGGGGGAATGTGAAAGATGAAGACGCCTGCGTCGCCGAAGCTGGCGTCAAGGGATCCATCGGCCAGCAAACGGCAGATAGCGACTGCCTTGCTGTCCGATTTGACACGCCCAAGGGTAATGAGGCGACCTTCTCCATCGATGGCAATATCCATGCATTGATCCATCCGTTCGGGGAGGTGCAGAAGTTCACCACCATTGAAAGCCGGATCAAGCTGCCCCGCCGGTGTCGCCCGAACCACGATACCGTCACTGATCAACGATTCAACGACGAAGATTCCTGCACCCACAACGTGAGCGCCTGGTTGCATTGCTATGCAATTGAAATGCATGGTGGGCGGCCCATTATCCGGCATCCGCAGCATGCCGTCCTCGGCAAAGCCGGGATCCGGTGATCCATCAGTTCGATAGCAGAAGATCGCTGCAACGCCTACGTTGTAGCCGCCCACCAGAATGTGCCCGTCCTGGCGTATTTCGACGTCGTTGAAATTGGTGAAGCCGCGCAGTTCCCGTACCACACCGCCCTGTCCAAAGCCCGCATCAAAGCCGCCAGAGGGCAGAAAGCAGAGAACGATGTTGATGCCCGTTGCGCCACCGCCTCCCCAACCGGCAACAACGATTTTTCCGTCCGGCTGCACGGTCACACCCCCATTGTTCTGAGCGCTGGTCCACTCCCCCCGCCACAGCTTGAAGCCGCCATCTCCAAAACCCAGGTCCAGCCTGCCATCCGCCATACAGCGAACTACCAGCAGCCCCGCTGTGGTGGCTTGACCAGGTTCCGGAGTACACAGGCACGTCGCCAGGATTCGACCATCAGGTTGGATGGTCCCGCGCACGTCGGAAACCATATAGCCCTCAACGACGCGGTGCATCACCATGCCACCGGTTCCAAACGATGTATCCAGCCGTCCTTCGGCATCCAGTTTCAGTATCGTCAAAGCCGCGGGCTCGGAACTGACGACGCCCAGCAGGTAGATGGCCTGCGCTGCGTCAAGTACCCCTCGCGCACGGAAATCACCGGAAGGAATCTCAACCTTCAACAGGCCGCCGTGGCCGAACTGCGGATCCAGCTGGCCCGACTGGGTAGATGCCGGGGTCTTCATCGGTGTACTCCTGTCGTTGGGCGCAGCAGCGCCTCAACCCCCGCACCGCATAGACGCGGCCAGCCGGGAAAACCGGCCATCGATGAAGGATTCAGCCCTCCCAGTTCAATCCGCGTGGCGCATTGCGGAACCCCGCCTTGCGTAGCGCCTCTGTGACAGGCCCTTTCCCCGGCGGGGCATCATCGATCAACGCGAGGGTGAAGCGCAGGCGGGGCGTGCGGCGCAGGGCGGTCACCAACGCGGTTGCCGCCGACGCCAGAATGTCAGCCGCAACCGGTGCATCGGCCAGCACGTAGTTGAGCAACGAGCGCCCGCCTTGGGTCAGATAGAACAGCAGCCTTCCATTTCCGATCACCACGATCCCGCCGGGGCGACGCAGCGGACGCACGCCTGCCGCATGTGCGGGCCAGGGCAGCGTCGTACCATACGGATTGGCCGGGTCGACCGCAGACAGCGCCACGGGGGCCACGCCCCCCACGTCTGCTGCCTCGGCCAGCTCACGCAACCGATCCACATCGCCGCGGTCCGCGAACTGCGCCCCGCCCAGGCCTTCCACGAATCGCCCGCGCAGGACCCGCCCGGCATCCTCCATGCGCCGGTACACCTGCTGGATCGCCGCAAAGCCGCCGGCCACGCCTTCGGCCATCGCCGCGCCGCGGGTGACAACACCTTGCCGATCCAACAGGCCCTCGGCCAATGCAACGGCGCGCACGGTATCGGGCGTGGTCTCACGCTGCAACAAAGACCATCGGCCAGCAAGGCTCGGCGCATCCAGATGGGCAACGCCCAATGCGGGACGAGTCGCAGCGCTGCTCGCATCCGGCATCGGCGCGCCCACAAAGCCACGGCGGCGGCGCGCGGCAGCCAGCACCCGCGCGCGCGGCACGCGGACGCCGGTCAGTGCGCGCAGCGGTGACCACAGGTCGCAGGTCACGCGGCCGTCCCATACGAGCGCCCACAACGCCGCGTGCAGATCCTCCACCGGCGGCATCGGCCCATCGGTCCAGCGCGCCTGTACCTGCTGCGCAAGCTGGCGCACGAACCACGCGCCGCCCTCGGCCAATACCTCCAGCAGTACCGCCTGCAGCGGTGACACCGGCTCTGTCGAAAGTGGCGGCAGCGTTTCTGCAGCGATCTCCTGCAGATGCAGTGACGCCAGGCCGTCGTCCTCGCCGAGCCGGCCGTGGCCCGCCCACACCACCGTACCGGTGGCCAGCAGCTCGTCCAGCAGCGCTGGTTGATAGTCACGCACGCGCGCGGGCAACACCTGCTGTTCCCAGGCCGACACCGGCAACGGCACGCCAGCAAGCTGCTCGATCACCCGCGCCACGCCCTCTATGCCTTCCAGCCCTCCGGCAGCGGCACCAGCCACACCATGACGCTCAAGCAGCAGCCGCACATAGGCATCGGCGGGCACGGGACGGGTGGCATCCCGCGCCGCCTGCAGCGAGCGCAGGCGCAACCGCCTGAACACGTCATCGGCCACCCAGGTGTGCTCGGCCACCTTGAGCACCCTGCCCTGACCGGCCAGCTGTTCCAGCGCCGCCTCGACCACGGCCACCCCCAGGCCGAACGGTGCAGCTGCCTCTTGTGTGGTGAAGGGTGGATGGGTTCGGGCGAAGCGCATCAACAGCTCCCCCAGAGGATCCGCCGTTCGCTTCAGAAACGCAGCCGGAATCCGCGCGGGCAACGACACGCCCAGCGCGTCGCGAAGCCGCGCCGCGTCTTCAATCGCCGCCCACTGCATGTGGCCCGCCAGTGACACACGGATGACGCGCTGCTGGCGTTTCAGTTCTGCCAGTGCAGCAGCCGCATCGCCCTCCCCTATGCGCGCCGTCACCGCATCCAGGGTCATCGGGCCCAGCTCGCGCAGCAGATCCGCCACGCCCTCCACCTGCCTCGCCCTACGTGCGGGAGCGAGCCGCTGCAGCGACGCGCCCACCTCGGCCACCACCTGCGGGTCGAGCAGCTCGCCTAGCGCCACCTCACCCAGCAGATCGCCCAGCAGGCCACTGTCGAGCGACAGGATCGAGGCACGACGCTCGGCCTGCGGCACGTCGCTGGCGTAAAGAAACTCGGCCACGTAGCCGAACAGCAGGTCGGCCGCGAAGGGGGACGGTACCTCCGTCTGCACGTCCACCAGCTGCACCGCGCCGCTGCCGATGCGCTGCATCAGCTGGTCGAGGGCATCGAGGTCGTACACGTCCTGCAGGCATTCTCGGGCTGCCTCGACCACGATCGGAAAGTCCGGATGCTGCTGCGCAACGGCCAGCAACTGGCCGGCCCGCAGCCGCTGCTGCCACAGCGGGGAGCGCTTGCCCGGCTGACGGCGCGGCAATAGCAGCGCGCGCGAAGCGCATTCGCGGAAGCGGGCTGCGAACAGCGCCGAACTGTCCACGGCCTGGATCACCGCCCGGCGCAGCCGTTCCGGTTCGAACACGAACAGCTCCGCGCCGGGCACACGGCCGGTGGTGTCGGGAATGCGCGCGACGATGCCTTCATCACTGGAGACGACGTTCGGGTCCACCTGCCACTGCGCGCGCAGGCGCGCGGCAAGCGCCAGCGCCCAGGGATCGTGGACCCGGCGTCCGTAGGGCGAATGCAGCATCAGCCGCCAGTCGCCGTTTTCGTCGCGGCAGCGCTCGACCACCAGTTGCCGGTCAGTGGGCAGGACGCCGGTGGCGGCGTGCTGTTCCTTCACGAGAGCCAGCAGATTGGCGACGGCATTGTCTTCCAGACCGCAGTGCCGAAGGCGCTCGCGCAGTGCTGCCGGCAGCGCATCCACGCTCGCCGCCTCGGCCACCCCATCCAGCGCTCCGAGCATCTCACCCAGCGCCTGTCCCAGCTCCGCCGGTCGCCCCACGCCCTCGCCACGCCAGAACGGCAGGCGCGCCGAGCGCCCCGGTGCGGGACTGACGATGACCTGATCGTGGGTGATCTGGTCAATCCGCCACGAGGTCGCGCCGAGCGTGATCACGTCGTTGACCCGCGATTCGTGGACCATCTCCTCGTCCAGCTCCCCGACCCGCCGCGAGCCTGCGCGCTCCATGCCTTCGGGCAGCAGCACGCTGTACAGGCCCCGGTCTGGAATGGTGCCGCCGCTGGTCAATGCCAGCTGCCGCGCGCCCGGTCGGGCGGTCAGCAGGCCGGTCTCGCGGTTCCAGACCAGGCGCGGGCGGAAGCTGGCGAAGTCATCCGAGGAATAGCGCCCGGCCAGCATGTCCAGCGTCGAATCAAAGGCGCTGCGCGGCAGCGTGCGATACGGGGCCGCACGACGCACCCGCGCATACCAGTCGTCCACCTGCAGCGGCTCCATCGCCACCGCAGCGACGGTCTGTTGGGCCAGCACGTCCAGCGGGTTGAGCGGTGGCTCCAGCGCCTCGATGCGTCCCGCCAGCATGCTGTCCACCACCACGGCGGCATCGACCAGATCACGGCGCGTTCGCGGATAGACCCGCCCACTCGACAGCCCGCCCACCTGATGCCCGGCGCGACCCACGCGCTGCAGCGCGCTGGCCACCGACAGCGGAGCCGCCACCTGGATCACCAGGTCGACCTCGCCCATGTCGATGCCCAGTTCCAGGCTGGAGGTCGCCACCACGCAACGCAGCGCACCGTCCTTCAGCGCCTGCTCGATCTGCGCCCGTTGCTCCTTCGACACCGAGCCATGATGCGACCGCGCTATCAGCTCACCGGCATTCTCAACGCGCCCCGAGGTACTACCGGTAAACGACCCGAGCGCCTCCGGACGTAGAGCCGGGTCTTGCCCGGCTGCGAGCCCCCCAACCCGCTCCGCATACAACGCATTCAAGCGCGCGGTAAGCCGCTCCGCCACCCCACGCGAGTTCGCGAACACAATCGTCGAACGCCGCTGCAGCACTTCATCCAGAATGCTGGCCTCCACATGCGGCCAGATCGACCCGGCACGCCCGCCGCTGGCGTCGCCCGCATGCGTGGGAATATCAGCCATGTCCTCCACCGGCACCACGATCTTCATGTCCAGATGACGTGGCGACGGCGGATTGACCACGGTCACCGGACGATCGCCGCCCAGGAAGCCAGCCACCACCTGCTCCGGACGCACCGTGGCCGACAGCCCGATACGCTGCGCCGGGCGCTCCAGCAGCGCGTCCAGCCGCTCCAGACTGAGCGCCAGATGCGTACCGCGCTTGGTCCCGGCCACCGCGTGGATCTCGTCGATGATGATCGTATCCACCCCGCGCAGCGTCTCGCGCGCGTTGGACGTGAGCATCAGGAACAGCGACTCCGGCGTGGTGATCAGGATGTCCGGCGGTTTTCGCACCAGCCGTGCACGTTCCGCCGGCGTGGTGTCGCCGCTGCGGATGGCGACGCGGATGTCCACGGCCGCTTCGCCGCGCTGCTGGCGTTGGGTGTGCACGCCCTGCAGTGGGCGCTGCAGATTGCGCTGCACGTCCGCCGCCAGCGCCTTGATCGGGGAGATGTAGAGCACGCGCGTGCGAGCCGCGGCGTCGCCACTCTCCTTCTCGGCGAACAGCTGGTCGATGGCATGCAGGAACGCCGCCAGGGTTTTGCCCGATCCGGTCGGGGCGATGACCAGGGTGTGCTGCCCGCTGCGGATCGACGTCCATGACGCCTGCTGCACCGGAGTGGCCTCAGGGAACGCCGAGGCAAACCACGCGCGTGTGGCCGGACTGAAGGCGGACAAGGCGTCTGCGGCGGGTAGAAGCGGCGGGCTCAAGACGTCGGGTCTCCGGGCAATGTTCCGTGTCGTCAGTATGCCCTTCGCTGGATCAACGCACTTCATGCAGCGACTTCACCCTCGCCACACAGTCTGCCCCTCGCCCCCTCACGGAAAGGTGTGAGGATGCACGCCCACGTCCAGAAGCGACAGCCGTCATGTCCTCCATCGTAGGCCACACCGCCACGGGGATAACCGCCTTTCTTGCCTGCAGTCCGCGGCACCAGCCACTTCCCCGATGGTCGGTTTTGCCGTTTGTCGTCCTGGCAGTATGCCCGGACGTGGACTATTTCGCAGTCTGGCTGTTCGGCTACGCCGCTAACCCCCGGATCACCCACAGCCTGCTTTTCTCGATGGTCGCAACGCTGCTGGTATGGCGGGCATTGAAGCGAACCACCCCCCTTCGGTTTCCCTTGCCCGCGTTGCTGGCCGCCAGCGTTTCGCACCCGGTGCTGGACCTGTTGGTCGGTGCCCACCCGGTCCCTTTGCTGTGGCCTTTTTGCATGACGGTGTCCGCACCCATCGGATTACTTCCCAGCGCGGGCGCACTGTCACCAGGCAACTACTATCTGTGGAGAAACCTGATCATTGAACTGGGGGTTCTGGTTCCTGTTCTAGCCTTGATCGTGGCGGGTCGCAGAGGGTGCCCCGCCGAGCACATTCGCGCTTGGGCACTGCGACTGCTTGTGCCGTGGATGGCGTTTCTCATCTGGTCAATGAGTCTCACACGCTAACAACAGGTGAGGCAGCTCTCCAACGGCGTCACGGGAGGTATCGCATGGCCACATCGCAGCGCTGGTAGCGTGCGCCATAGGTCGCCATGATCTCCGCGTCGTGTCGGAAACCGGCCTTCTCATACAAGTGGATGGCAGCCGCGCACTTGGCATTGCTGAGCAGGTACAGCGGTGAGGCCTGCAGTTCTGCTGCACGATCGATCATCGCCGCCAGCAGAAACTCGCCCACCTTCAGACCACGTGCGCGCTCGAGGACGCCCATCTTGGTCAGCTCGTAGCCGTTGCCGTTCGACTTCTGCAGTGCGCACGTGCCGACGATGCCCAGTCCTTCCGCCTCAACAAACAGTATCACCCCGCCCTTGTCGATGATGCTGCGGCGGGGATGCTGGAGCACTTCGCGATCGGCGTCCTCCAACCGGAACATGGCATTGATCCACTCTGCATTGATGTCATGGAAGTGGTGGGCCAGGTCATCGCTGAACTCGTGGAGGGTCAGGGTGGCGGCGGTGTGGTGGGTCATGGGCATCCACGTGAGCGTGAGGGGGTGAGTGGATCAATACTACGGCGGTGAAATCAGAAAATCCCTATTCACTTCTGTGCCGATCTACGGCATACAGGGGATCTCTCCCATGAACGCGCCATGTGCCAGATGCGTCCAACACTTCGTTCACCGATGCTGCTCTTGCTTGGAATAGGCCTTGCCGTCGTGCTATCCGGCTGCGAAGCCCGGGATGAGTCGGCTGCGCCCGCCCAGGTTCGTCCGATCCGCAGCGATCTGGTTCCGATCGTCCGCGACCTTCCGCTGGTTCCAATGGAGGAGCCGCTGGTGGTGGAGTTCGATGTCCCCCCTCCTGGGAGGAACTCTTCCCGCATACTGATTATCGGACTCCGTGTGAGCGGGAAAGATGGTCGACCGTCTTTCGAGGCTCGGGACGACGTCATCTCGTCCAACATCAAGTCGATCGTGATACTGGAAGGCCCAGGCATCGCATCCGGCAAGCAGTTCCCATTGATGCGCTACGCGCGAAATGCGACCAAGTTTGAGCCGGATATCGAGGTTTCAATAGGCGCTGATGGGAAAACGGAGGGAACATGGCCTGTCGGCATTGATGATACGGCAATGGAAACTGCGGGCTTGATGCAACCTGAAAGTGACGAGCGCTACCTCGCGTTTGCATCGGCTCTCAACCCCCCTCCCGGACGATACCGCCTCACTTTCAAGCTGACTCACACCGATACTGACGTTTCCCTGCTGGCTTCCGAGTTGCTCGTAGCCTACCTCCACAAATCGAAGTGAGATTGGTTCATGACCAAGCGCTACACCTTGACCATGTATGTCGCCGCGCCGGGGACTCCGCTGAAGTCGGAACATCCCGATGCAACCGGCGGCACCAGTGTTGCGGGACACGTTTACTACGTAATATCAGATGGAGAGCAAAGAGCCAGCTATGGCTTTGCTCCGTCAGAGCATGGCGCATCGTCTGGGCCTGGAAAGGTGTACCCGAACGATGAGAAAACTTATCTCAACCCGTTCTATCAGAGAAAGCTGGAAATCACCGAGTCTCAATACGAAAAACTCAGAGAGTTTGGGGAGAACCCACAGCAGAACGGCTTCAGCATGCAGTACCAAGGTGCCACGAACAGCTGCATCGACTTCATGTGGAGCGGATTGAATCACGCTGGCATCCATCGCAACAACCTGCTGCAGAGGCCGGACACGAATTACGACGGCGAGTTGAAGCCGCTGGATAACATCAAGCCGATCCAGAGCATCCCTGCTCCGGTCCCCGGAAGCCCGGAGAACACCGAGGAAAAGGGCACCATGCCCAAGCGCACGATCCTGCAGCGCCTGATCAGCGAGGAGACGCTGCCCGAGGGCCATCGGGACATGCTGAACGCCATCCGCGATCAGGTGGCCGACATCGACCAGAAGCCGGGTCTACGACCCCACCAGCGAGCGGATTTCCGTCGGCCTGCTCGCATCTGCCAGGGAACGCGGCATGGAACGTGTCGACCATGTCGTCCTTGGCAATGCGCCCACCGATGGGTCCAGTCAACGCATGTTTGCTGTCCAGGGGGCGTTGAACGATACCGCGCATTGCCGCGCCTCGGTTTCGATCAATGAAGCGGTGCAGACGCCTGTTGAACGCTCCTTCGAGCGCCTGCAGGCAGCGGAACAGGCGCATCAGCAACGCGAATCCCTCGCCATGAGCGACGTTCAACAGACGCAGAGCCCGTCCGGCATGCGAATGGGCTAACGTCGCGAACCGGGCTGACTCAGCCCGCTGCGGCGATCTCGGTCGCAAATCCCCGATACGACCGCAGCGGCCGTCCCAGCAACTGCATCAGGCGCTCCACATCGCCTGCCGCCGGCAGCATGCCGTCGCTGATGAAACGTTCTGCCATCTGGCGCATGTCGTAGGCCATCCACGGCGGCATGAACTGGCGCATGTTCTGTTCGAAGCCGGCGGTGTCGTCGCCGCCGTAGGCGATAGAGCGGCCGAGCACTTCGCTCCAGATGCCGGCCACGTCCGTGCCGGTAAGCGCCTCCGGCCCGACCAGGTTCAAGCGCGTCACGGCGCTGTCCTCCGCCGCCTTATCGCGGGCGATCAGCTCCAGCGCAGCGATCTCGGCGATGTCGCGGGTGTCGATCATCGCCAGCCCTTTGCTGCCGATCGGCATCGGATATACGCCATAGCCCTGCACCACGTCCTTGACCGTCACGTCGTTATCCATGAAGTAGGCCGGGCGCAGGATCGTGGCGCTGAAGCCCATCTGCTCGATCATGCGCTCCACCCCGTACTTGCCGGCAAAGTGCGGGACATTGACGTAGCGGTCGCTGTGGATCACCGACAGGTACACCACCCGCTTCACCCCGGCCTCGCGGGCCACATTGAGGGTGATCAGCGCCTGGGTGAACTCGTCGGCCACCACGGCATTGAGCAGGAACAGGGTGGAGACGCCGTCGAAGGCGGTGCGCAGCGCATCGACATCCAGCTGATCGCCCTGGTGCAGTTCCACACCGGCGGGCAGGTTGGCATCAGCCGGTGTGCGGACCAGCGCGCGAACCGTGGCACCGCGCTGAAGCAGGTGCTCGACGACCTGGCGGCCGACGGTGCCGGTGGCTCCGGTAACAAGAATGGTCATGAGGTGACTCCGTGGTTGAGTTGGGAGGCCTCATGGTTGTTGATCCATCATCGGACCGATAGCCCATATAATTGGACAACCTGTCTCACCGCCGGAACACATGGACCTGCTTGCTCTGGCCGACTTCACCCTGGTGGCCCGCCACGGCGGCTTCGGCCGCGCCGCGCGTGCGGCCAAGCGGCCCAAGGCCACTCTGTCGCGCCGGGTCGGCGAGTTGGAGGCCAGTCTCGGCGTACGCCTGTTCGAGCGCGGCTCGCACGCGCTGAAGCTCACCGAGGAAGGACGCGCCCTGTATGCGCGCACCGAGTCCCTGCTTACCGAGCTGGATGAGGCCACCAGTGCCGTCGCCAGCGGTGGCGACGTTCCGCGTGGGCGACTGCGCGTGAGTGCGCCGCTGCTGTTTTCGCAGATGGCACTGGGAAAGATCGCAGCGCAGTTCGTGCTGCGCCATCCACAGGTGCAGCTGGAAATCACCACCGAGGACCGCGCCGTGGACATGGTCGAGGAGGGCTACGACCTGGTGATCCGGGTGAATCCGAAGGTGGATGAGCGGCTGGTCGGGCGGGTCCTGCTGCGCGACCGGCTGGTGGTGGTGGCGCATCCAGAGCTCAAGCTCCCGGCGGGCAACGAGGCTGTACCGGCCGTCGTTCGACCCGCCAACGACGGCACCGCGTGGGAGCTGGCCACACCACGTGGCGACCGCCGTGTTTCGATTACTCCGGTACTGAAACTGGCCTCGTTGATCATGATCCGCGACGCCACGCGTGCCGGCGTCGGTGCCGCGCTGCTGCCCTACTCACTGGTGGCCTCCGATCTGCAGACTGGAGGCCTGGTCGCATGGGGCGACGCCAAAGGCTCGCCGATCGAGATATGGGCGCTGTACCCCTCGCGCCGCCTGCTCAGCGCGCGCGTATCGGCCTTCCTTGAATATCTGAAGGCCAGCTTCCCGACGGGTCTGGCGGAAGAACTTGCGGCTATTGGCGCAGCTTGAGCAGCTCCCCCTTTTGCAGGACAGCCCTCCCCATTCGGCTGACTCTTGAACTAGTCCCAAGGAAGCTTGGGTAACGCCTGCAATGCACGTACGTATCCGACCTCATCGAACACGCGTTTCTCGACTTGAATCCCATGTGCCTCAGCCGCTATCACGCAGGCAATCAGGTTCCGCGCCTCATCATCCGAGTACCCCGCCGCATGCAAACGCTTCAGAGTCAAACGCGTCTCTGGCGGATCGTTACTTGAAACCTGATTTTCAACTACTTCAAGAAAGGCGAGGCGGAGTTCTTCTCGATCATTTGTCATAACGGCGACCCTGCAGATACGAGTACGGAGTTCACTGGCCCAGCCAACTCATACTACTGCCCAGTTGCCCGCTCAGGCAGCCCTGAAGAACTGGCGAACTTCGTTGTAGGTGCGGACTGAACCCGTTCCGCATTGGCAGTGGCCTGCCGGGTACAGGACCCGCCTTAGGCGGGCGGCCACTTCCCAGACGCTTTTGCCTCCTGGTACCACTCGATCATGCCCAGGTCATCGAGCGCGTACTCGCCTCGATTCGACTTCCAGACCATCGGCGGGTCCAGCTTCCTCAGCGCTTCAAGTGCACTCTGCACGGAGGTGGTCGATGCAGTCTTTCCAAATACCGCTCCAATCGACTTCAGTGTCACTGCGCCATAAGGACTGAAGGTGTCAGCGCTCTCCATCAGCACCGTCAGGACGGCTTTCTGCATCGATGAGCGGCTCGAGTACAGATCGGTATAGCGCTCGCGCTCTGAAGACCTGATGGCATCGGCGTGTTCCAGCACGGCAGCTTCAAAGCTGGCGTCCCCACGGGTTACGGGGTTCAAGGCATTTCCGATGGCACGATCCATCATCTGCGGACGGTGGCCCAGCATGGCGAAGGCACTGCCCATCGCCTGGGTATCGATGCGTCCTAGATTAGGATTGCTCTGGGCCAGCAACCCCCCCAGCCAGGCAACGTAGTCTTCCCCGAGCAATGGCAACGTCTTGACCATGGACCCATAGAAGGCTGCGGCTTTGGAATTGGTCAACCGCCCCAACTTGTCCCGATCAGAGCCGGACATGATCAGCATCAGGCGCACGTCATCCGGTTGATTGAGGGTGTCGCGAGCGGCCTTCAGTTCCTTCAGGACATCCTCACCCCGAGGGCTGACCGTCAGCTGCTGTGCCTCATCCAGAATCAGTGCAATGGGTTTGCTGGTGGCAGCGTAAAGCTCACGCAATGCGGCAGTGAGCGACGACCCGGGAGAGGTGCCGATCTGGGTTGGATCGAACGCCAACGAGGTGCCGGCTGCTCCGATCTGAACCTTGGTCAGCTTCGCACGCTCGGCCATTCGGGCGACGAAGCCCGCGTTTTCCAGCAGTGCACGGCTGATCTCCGCATACAGCAACGCCGCCGGGTCGACGTTGAGGTTCGCCCAGAAATCCACGTACAGAACTTCTGCGCCCAGCTCGAGCAGGGCCGGTCCGAGGTCACCTTTGAGGAAGGTCGACTTTCCGGTCCGCCGGGGAGCCGCCAGGAACAGCCCGTCCGCATCATTGGTCCATTTCTGGCGGCCCGACACCGACGCCGCCAATTGGGCAGCAAGTTCGGGGCGCTCTAATCGAAGTTTTCCTGTCATTACCCAGCTCCTACCTTCAGTCTGGGTATATTACCTAACACATAGGTAAACGCACCGTAATCGGGCAGGGTCCATGAGTAATTCTGATCCGGATAGAAGAAAAGACGCGATCACCGGTGAACGCCCGCTAAGGGCGACGCGCATGGCGCGTCTCTACGACGGAAGGCCGTGACGCTGTTGGCCCAAGGCATGCGGCGATTTTTCAAACGACCGCTTGAAACACGCGTAACTTCGCCGAACTGGACACCATCCACCGCATCCGCCAGACTTCGCCCTTTCCGATTCCGTGGTCCCCATGGCGAAACTGCTGGTCCTGCATGGCCCCAACCTCAACCTGCTCGGCACCCGCGAGCCGGGGGTCTATGGGCACACCACGCTGGCGCAGATCGACCAGGCCCTGCTGGCCCAGGCGCAGGCCGCCGGCCACGCGCTGGAAAGCCTGCAGTCCAACGCCGAGCACATCCTGGTGGACCGCGTGCAGGCCGCCCGTGAAGACGGCACCGCGTTCATCCTGATCAACCCGGCCGCGTTCACCCACACCTCGGTCGCCCTGCGCGACGCGCTGGCGGCGGTGGACCTGCCCTTCATCGAAATCCACCTGTCCAACCCGCACAGCCGCGAACCCTTCCGCCAGCACAGCTATTTCAGCGACAAGGCGGTGGGCGTGATCTGTGGCTTCGGGGCTGACAGCTACCGCTATGCAATGGACGCCGCGCTGACGCGGCTTGCCTGAGCGTTCCTTCTTACCGACCCCCATACACGACCAACGAGGCCTCCATGGACCTGCGCAAAATCAAGAAGCTGATCGACCTGCTGGAAGAGTCGAACCTGGCTGAAATCGAAATCAAGGAAGGCGAAGAGTCGGTGCGCCTGTCACGCGCCCCGGTCGCCGGTTACGCCCCGGCTCCGGTGCAGATGATTGCCCCGGCCCCGCAGATGGCTGCCGCTCCGGCCATGCCGATGCAGTCGCCGACCGAAGCCTCCACCGGCGGCACCGCCAAGCCGGGCCCGGCCCTGCCGGAAGGCCACGTGCTGCGCTCTCCGATGGTCGGCACCTTCTACGCGTCCGCCGCCCCGGACAAGCCGGCCTTCGTGTCGGTCGGCCAGCAGGTGAAGGCAGGCGAAACCCTGGCCATCATCGAAGCGATGAAGATGTTCAACCCGATCGAAGCTGACGTCGCCGGCACCATCGTCGCCATCCTGGGCGAAAACGGCCAGCCGGTCGAATTCGACCAGCCGCTGTTCGTGATCGGCTAAGGACGCGTCCATGCTCGACAAAGTCGTTATTGCCAACCGAGGGGAGATCGCGCTGCGCATTCTGCGCGCGTGTCACACCCTGGGCATCCGCACGGTGGCCGTGCACTCCACGGTCGACCGCAACCTCAAGCACGTGGCCATGGCCGACGAGTCGGTCTGCATTGGCCCGGCCCCGTCGCCGGAAAGCTATCTGAACATCCCGGCGCTGATCGCAGCGGCCGAAGTGACCGATGCGCAGGCCATCCACCCGGGCTACGGCTTCCTGTCGGAAAACGCCGACTTTGCCGAGCGCGTGGAAGAGTCCGGCTTCATCTTCATCGGCCCCAAGGCTGACACCATCCGCATGATGGGCGACAAGGTCGAAGCCATCCGCGCGATGAAGTCCGCTGGCGTGCCGTGCGTGCCCGGCTCGGGCGGCCCGCTGGGCGAAGACATCGTCGCCAACACCAAGATCGCCCGTGAGATCGGCTACCCGGTCATCATCAAGGCGGCTGGCGGTGGCGGTGGTCGCGGCATGCGCGTGGTGCACGCCGAAGCCTCGCTGAAGACCTCCATTGAAACCACCAAGAGCGAAGCCAAGGCCGCGTTCGGCAATGGCGAGGTGTACATGGAGAAGTTCCTGGAGAATCCGCGCCACGTGGAAATCCAGGTGCTGGCCGACGGCCAGGGCAATGCCATCCACCTCGGCGAGCGCGACTGCTCGATGCAGCGCCGTCACCAGAAGGTGGTGGAAGAGGCGCCTGCTCCGGGCATCAGCCAGGAACAGCGCGAAGCCATCGGCAAGGTCTGCGTGGAAGCCTGCATCCGCATCGGCTACCGCGGCGCGGGCACCTTCGAGTTCCTGTACGAAGACGGCCGTTTCTACTTCATCGAAATGAACACCCGTATCCAGGTGGAACATCCGGTGACGGAAATGGTGACCGGTATCGACCTGGTCGCCGAGCAGCTGAAGATCGCCGCTGGCCAGAAGCTCAGCATCAAGCAGAGCGACATCGTGCTGACCGGCCACGCCATCGAGTGCCGCATCAACGCTGAAGACGCCGAAACCTTCGTGCCCAGCCCAGGCACCATCACCGGCTTCCATCCGCCGGGCGGTCCAGGCGTGCGCGTGGATACGCACATCTACAGCGGCTACCGCGTGCCGTCGAACTACGACTCGATGATCGGCAAGCTGATCGTGCACGGTCCGGACCGCGAAACCGCGATTGCGCGCATGCGCGTTGCATTGAGCGAAATGGTGGTGGACGGCATCAAGACCAACGTCGCCCTGCAGCAGCGCATCATGCGCGACAAGGGCTTCCAGGCCGGTGGACAGAACATCCACTACCTGGAAAAGCGTCTGGCCGAACGCAAGACCAAGCCGATCGCACTGACCTGATCGGCTGCACTTCCGGTAGCGCCGGCCGTTGGCCGGCGCTGCTGTTTCAGCCCAACCGCAGGTTCACCGCACCGCCGGGGCCAAACGCCTGCCGGGCCCGCCCGGCCTCCTGCAACCCCAGCACGCCGTTGTCATTGCGGACCACCTTGAAGACGCGTCCGCGCTGGACGATGACCTCGGATTCGTCACGCAGCGTCTGCAGCCCCACCGGATGTGCGCCACCGCGCATCTGCAGTTCCAGTATCACCGGCGTCTGCCCGGCGGGCACCTCGCGACCTTCGAGCTGATGCAGACCGATGGCCCGTTCGCCACTGGCCCGCACGAAACCCGGAATGCGCACCATCTGCCCGACCTCCAGACTGTCGAGCACGTCGCTCGGCAGCATCGCACCGCGATACACACGCCCGGCATATCCCGGCACCCGCAGCAGCGCGCGATCCAGCTCTGCCGCATACGCACCCAGTTCCTGACGGCGGTACGGCGGCTGCTCATCACCGTGAAGATAGGCGTCGAGCGACGTTTCCCCCTCACCGTAGTAGCGCAGGATCGCCGCGCGCTCGGGCTGGCTCAAGTTAACATTCGGCGCTGCACGGATGGCGTGTTCGTAAACGTGCGACGCATCTGCACTGGCAAAGCTGCGAAACTGGATGTTGAACTCGCCCTGCGTCATCAGATCCGGGCCGCTGGTGGCGGGTGACCGCACGATATCCACTACCGCAGGACCGCGGTGCGGCAGGTGCACGCTGAGACGAGTGCAGCCACCCAGGCGGTGCAGTTTGACCGGGAAGTAGCGCACCGTGACATGCTCCCCGATGGGCTGCTCGAAGCGGAGATAGTGGCGACGCCGGTTGCCAGTGACGCGCACGAACCAGCCATGCCGCAGCTGGTCTCGCACGATGCCTCTCTGGCGTGCCGCAGCTTCGGTCAGGCCTCGCGCATGATGGCCGCGCATCGCCTCGGTGAGCGCCGGGGAATACTCCATGCTGCGGCTGCAGCCGGCACCTGGCGCACGGCGACAACGCACCTGCGCACTCAGCCCCGGCTCGTCGCTCTGCACCGGCCCTTCCTCCACCGGGTCGTCCACGCGCAGACGGTAATGCCCGTCGTGGAAGACCAGCGGCACACCCTCGACCACCGCGCCATCGTCAGTGAAGGCGTGCAGACGGAAGTACTCGCCATTCACCTGCACCGCGCGTCCTTCGCGACCGCTGATGGTATCGCGGTAGGGATACACGCCCTCGTGGTTGACCGGCGCTGGACCCCACCCGGGTGGGGTCCAGCGCCGGGCGACGCGTGATTGCCTGCGCGGCGCGGCCGAAGATGGGAATGGAGGTACTGCGTGGTTCGAACGGCGGTAGCTGCGAAAGCGTGGGCGGCTTTATCGCTGGCGGTTCCAGACGCCCGGTCTTGAGGCCCACCAGCGAAAGCAGCAGATTCTGCAGCGCCGTGCGCGGCGGCTTGTGTTCCATCTCGTCCGCAACGAAGTTCAATCCGCTGGCCACCGAGTCTTTCACGACGGTTGCCTCGGGCCCCAGCAATGCGGCCTCGAGCATCCCTACACCGATATCGGCGGCCTGTAGGATGCCCTCCTCCGTCGGCGATTCCGGCGGATTGCAGCCATCGCCCTCGATGCGGTAGTAGATCTGGCGGGCCAGCTCCAGCGGCCTGACCAGGAAGTCGGAGATATCCCGGACCACGACCGAACCCGACAGCGGCGGGAAGGTAACGCATGGAGTGGTACTGGGGACCGGCGAGGTCGCGTGCTGCGCGGAATGTGCACGTGCGGGCGCGTTGTGCGCGCTGGCCGCATTGCTGATCACCAGCAGCACCAGCGCGAGTTTCCATGGGGTATCGACATCGAAACCTTGCGGGCAACTGCGTGCGGCGACCCGCGGCCTGTTGTTCAACCGATTGACATGCTCACCCGCAATGCGGCGCGCCTCGGCGGCGTATATCTGCAAAACCATCTCCTGGATATGAATTGATTCCGAGATTGAGAATCCCCGGAACCGCTCCTGTCCAATCGATGGTCGTTTCCAGCCTCAGCGGGACGCGTCGGCCGAGGTCACCGGAGCCTGCACCTGCGCCGCGCTCACCTGGGTGTCCTTCACCGGAGCCACGCCCAGCGTGGAGGTCGGATCGACGATCACCATGGTTTCGGTGGAACCATCCGGCCACACCACCTGGAAGGTGCTTCCGGCTGGTAACGACGCGAACGGCATGCCGCTCTGCGCGCGGTACACCGCGGCCACCTGGCTGGCACCGGCGCGACGCACATCTTCCTGCGCCTTCACCGTGGTCAGTTTCACCTTGGACAGATGCCGGTAGCGGTCATCGTAGGTGTCGATCAGCACCAGGCCCACCGCACCCGCCGAGTAGGCCACGAACAGCGCCACCCAGAACCAGAATTTCGCACCATGCAGGAATCGACGGTAATTCATCGCCCGTTTCTCCGCTTGATCAGCTGTTCGACCAACGTTTTCATCTTCCCCGCACCTTGCCGCGATACCGCAGCGTCATACACGAAACTGGAAAAATCCTGTCCACCGTCCTGCGAGCAGATCCCTCCGTTCGCACAGAAATTGTTCATCAGCACACTGTCCGGCCCGCAGGCCATGCCCAGTTCGCAGGCCGCCAGCCGCCACGCCAGTTCGCTGAACTGATCGCCGGCCACCAGCCCCTGCAGCGCGGTATCACCGGCCGCACGCTGGCCCATCGCCGGCGACAGCGCCATGTAGGCTTCCGGATCGCGCGAATCGAGCACGCGCTCGACCAGGTCGCGTCGATACTCAGACGTCTGCTGCAGCGGCTGGCCGTCAGCCATCAGCGCTGCTTCGGCGGCGATGTTGCCTGCGTGCGCTGCCTGCAGGCGCTGGGTCAGGATCAGCTTGCGACCCAGCCCGTCGCTGGCCACGAACCCGCCGCAGCGACGCGCGACGCGCTCACGCGCCTGGACGATCGGCGCAGAGCCACTCATGCCCATGCTGGTCAGCAGGGTGTTGTCGAGCTGGTAGCCGCCCGGATCCATCGCATACAGCGCGCAGTAGTCGTAGACGCGGCTGACCATCCAGCGCGCCTCGGTGTTGCCGGCGGCGGCCTGTTGCTGCAGACGCTGGGCGTAGGCGAACAGGTCGGTCTCGCCTTCCATGTCGGCACGGATATCCAGCGGCAGGCCCGACGGCACGCTGCCGGTCCGCTCGGTGGCAAGCAGCTGACGCGCCAGTTGTTGCGCCCGTAACGGCGTCTCCAGCGTCACCTCGGCCGGTGCCTCGCTGACCATGCCGGTCGCATGATCGGTCGCCGGCAGCGCGCGGCCGCCTGCGCGGTAACCCACCACCCCCAGCAAGGCCAGGGCCGGAACCACCAGCAGCCAGGTTTTGAGGGTGGGCACAAACGTCATGTTCGAGGGGCGAGAACAGCGCACAGACAGCAGAACCGCCAGTTTATCAAGCTGTCGCCGCCCTGCCTGAACATGACGACGGCTGAATTCTCACCAAATACTGAGATCGTCCGGGCAAGGCCGGGCGCAATCGTCTAGCATGCTCGCTTTCCTGCTGACTGCCGTCTTTAGCCCATGCCGTATCTGGAACTCACCCTGCACTGCACCGAAGCCACCCAGCCCCGCTATGAGAACGCGCTGGATGATGTGGGCGCGTTGGCGGTGACCCTGCTGGATGCGGACGCCGACACCAGCAACGAGCGCGCGATCCTCGAACCGGGCGTGGGCGAAACCCCGCTGTGGAACGACCTGGTGTTGACCGCGCTGTTCCCTGCCGACACCAATGCGCTGGCCCTGCTGGCCGCGCTGGAAGCGTTCGACCCGGGCCTGCAGTGGGAAAGCGCCAGTTTCCGCGGTGTGGAGGACGAAGACTGGGAACGCGCGTGGCTGGACCAGTTCCAGCCGATGGCATTCGGGTCGCGCACCTGGATCGTGCCGTGGAACCATGAACTGCCCGAGGCCGCGCAGCGCGATGACGCTGCGGTCGTACGGCTGGATCCGGGCCTGGCCTTCGGCTCGGGCACCCACCCGACCACCGCGCTGTGCCTGCGCTGGCTGGATGGCCTGGCCGCCGAAGGCCTACTGGACGGACGTACCGTGCTCGACTTCGGTTGCGGCTCGGGCATCCTGGCCCTGGCCGCATTGAAGCTGGGCGCGGCGCAGGCGGTGGGCGTGGACAACGACCCGCAGGCGGTGATCGCCACCGGCGACAACGCCGAGCGCAATGGCGAGCAGGACCGCCTGCAGGTGTACCTGCCCGCAGACGAACCGCAGGCCACCTATCCGGTGGTGGTGGCCAACATCCTGGCCTCGGCGCTGGATGCGCTGGCCGAGGTGCTCGCCGCACGCGTGGCACCGAACGGCCGCATCGCGTTGTCCGGCATCCTGCATGGCCAGGAAGACGAACTGCTGCAGCGCTACGCCGCGTGGTTCGACCAGCTGGAAGCCACCCGCGAGGACGACTGGATGCGCATCACCGGCGTCCGTCGTGCTTGAATAGCAGCACCTTCGCCCGGCCCTGACGCATGACCGAGCCTACGCCGCCGCCACGCCGCCCATTGGCCACGTTCCTGCGTGCCACGCCGGGTACTGCCACCGATCCCGATGTTCCGGCGGCAAGTGAGTCCGTTGACACCACGCCCGACGCGGACGCGCCGTGCATGGATGCGCAGACCCCAGCGGCCGAAAGCGCGGACATCCCCGCCGACGACACGCAGGCGTCCGCTGATGCCCCAGAGGTCGAGCCTGACCTGGCGGAGCCGGAGCCTGCAGCACCACCTGCGTCGGAACCACCGGTCGCCGCGGCCCCCAGCTTTACCCGCGCTCCGTTGCCTGCCCCGCGCACCCCGCGCTGGCAAT
Source organism: Stenotrophomonas oahuensis (assembly GCF_031834595.1). Taxonomy (NCBI): domain Bacteria; kingdom Pseudomonadati; phylum Pseudomonadota; class Gammaproteobacteria; order Lysobacterales; family Lysobacteraceae; genus Stenotrophomonas; species Stenotrophomonas oahuensis. The sequence goes on from NZ_CP115541.1 coordinate 1,144,511, forward strand.
GGGGTTTGGTCGGCGGGCTGGTCGTCCTGCTGGTGCTGCAGATCATGGTCGCCGACCGCGCGAATCTGGCTGCGGATGCGGGCAGCCGGCCGTGGGTGGCCGGGCTGTGCAGCGTGCTGCGTTGCAGCCTGCCGGCCTGGCATGAACCCAGCGCTTTCAGCATGATCAGCCGCGACGTGCGGCCGGTCCCGACCCAGCCCGGCGCACTGCAGGTGCAGGCCAGTTTCCGCAACGATGCGCGCTGGGCGCAGGCGTGGCCGCAGCTGCGGCTGTCGCTTTCTGACGCCGATGGCCGGGTGATCGGCACCGGCGTGTTCGCGCCGCAGGACTACCTCGGGCCCAACGGCGACGCGCATTCCGTACTTGAACCGGGGCAGAGCGCACAGATCGCGTTCCGGGTCCGCGAGCCTGCCGCCTCCACGGTCGCGTTCACCTTCGAGTTCCTGTAAGCGTTCACTGCAGCAATCCTTTATTGCACGTTCCGGCATGGCGGGGGGAGCCGGCACGCGCTAGACTGGTCGCCTTCGTCTTTCCGTCCGGGGCTGCGGTTCGCCCCGGCTTTCGCATCCGGGATTCTTCTTGAACGCAGTCTTTTCACGTCCTGACAGTAGTCGTGGCGCGGCCAAGCCACCGCTGCGCGAACACGTGGCCCAGTCGGTCCGGCGCTACCTGCGCGACCTGGATGGCTGCGATGCGGACGATGTGTACGAGATCGTGCTGCGCGAGATGGAAATTCCGCTTTTCGTGGAAGTGCTGAACCACTGCGAAGGCAACCAAAGCCGCGCCGCGGCCATGCTGGGCATCCACCGCGCCACGTTGCGCAAGAAGCTGAAGGAATACGGCATCGCCACTTGATGCCCGGGTACCGACCAACGGTCGGTACCTACCGGTTGGACCGGTCCACGTAGGTGCCGACCGTTTGGAGCGGTCAATGCGTGGCGGTAGGTGCCGACCGTTGGTCGGCACGCACTTCAACCCCAGAAATACCGCACCAGGTGGAAGAACACCGGTGCCGCGAAGCACACCGAATCCAACCGATCGAGCATGCCGCCATGGCCCTCGATCATGTGGCCCCAGTCCTTGATGCCGCGATCCCGCTTGATCGCCGACATCACCAGGCCACCCCAGAACCCCATCAGGTTGATCGCCAGAGACATGCCGAACGCCTGCCATGGCGTGAACGGCGTCAGCCACCACAGCGCCGCGCCGAGCGCGCTGGCCGACAGAACGCCGCCGATGAAACCCTCGACCGTTTTCGACGGTGACAGTTTCGGTGCGATCAGGTGCCGCCCCAGCAGCTTGCCCCAGATGTACTGCAGCACGTCCGAGGACTGCACCACGATCACCAGGAACGCGAACAGCAGCAGGTTGCGCGCCGGCTCCACCCCCTCCAGGCGCAGATTCAGCAGAGCCGGTACGTGCGAAATGCAGAACACGCAGATCATCAGGCCCCACTGCACCTTGGAGGTACGCTCCAGGTAGTTCGTGGTATCGCCCCCGATGGTGGCCAGGATCGGCAGGAACAGGAACGCATAGACCGGAATGAGCAGCGTGTACATGCCATACCAGTCGGTCCACACCAGCCAGTACTGCCAAGGCAGCACCACATAGAACGCAGCCAGCAATGCGTAGTAATCGCCTGCGCGGGTCGGGGTGAGCGTGATGAACTCGCGCAGCGCGAACAGCGACACGATGGCGAACAGCACGATCACGCCGGTGCGCCCGAAGAAGAACGCCAGCGCCACCACCGCCGCCATCACCCACCACGCGCGGATGCGTGAGACCAGGTTGGCAACCACACTGCTAGGCGCGTGACGGGTGCGCCAGCGCAGGGTCTCGGCGATCACCGTGGCCACCACCAGCACGGCCGCGATGCCGGCGAACAGCAGACGCGTCTGCGCGTGGGTGGAAAGCTGGGCGACCTGCGTGGCGATATCCTGCGGAGCCATCATGCGCTACTCCGTGCCAGCTGTGGATCCAGTGACATCAGGGCATCGCGTGCCCGGTCAAGGAACTGCTGCTTGTCCTCGCCGGCATTCAGCCGCAATGGCTCGCCGAACGTGGTGGTGCACAGCAGCGGCAACGGCAGCCAGCGCCCCTTCGGCATCACCCGCTTGAGGTTGTCGATCCACACCGGCACGAACTCCAGTTCGGGCCGTTGCCGGGCCAGATGGTAGATACCACTCTTGAACGGCAGCACGCCTTCCTCCGGGTTGCGCGTGCCCTCCGGGAACAGAATCAGCGAATTGCCCTCATCCACCGCCTGGCAGAGGCATGCAATGGGATCCTGCTGCCTCGCCGTGCGTTCGCGCTCGATCAATACGCCGTTGAACACCGCGTGGATCAGATAGCGGCGCAGACCATCGCGCTGCCAGTACTCCGCCGCGGCAACCGGACGCACCTGTCGGCGCAGCTGCACCGGCAGCGACGACCAGATCAGCACGAAGTCGCCATGGCTGGCATGGTTGCCGTAGTAAACGCGATGGTCGCTGGAGGGCGCGCAGCCCTGCCACAGCGCGCGTGCCCCGGTCAGGGTGCGGATCGCACCACTGCAGCCACGTGCCACCAGATCAGCCAGCATCCGTGATCTCCCGCATATCTTGCTTCTCCATGCGCCGGTTCATCCGCGCAGCCAGATCGCGCAGAGCAGCAGCAGCACCTGCACCATCAGCGCGATGCATTGACCTCGCAGCAGGGCGCGCATGCCCTGCCAGCGGTCCGCCCAGACGCGTGGCGTCTGCGGCGTGGCGCGCAGCCCCAGCGCGGCCAGCGCCGCATCCAGGCGCGCCGGGTCGTCATCGCTTCCGCTGGCCGCAAAACCTTCGAGCAGCGCGTGATCAAAGTTCACCCGTACGGCGTAAGCCGCCTGCACCGCCCCCGCCATCAACGAGCACAGTGCCGCCGCGCTGGACAGCGTGGTCAACGGGCCCAGGCACAACACGGCCAACCCCGCCGCTGCGCACAACCAGGCGACCGAGGCCAGCCCACGTCCCTGCCGAAGCACCGCCGCCATGGTGTGGATCTGCATCATGTCGCTCATGCATTCACCTGCAACGGGCCGGGGGTTTCCGGCAGCCGGACCGCCTGATCGATGGCGCGCCGGTGACGCGGGGCCAGAACGATCCAGGGGCAATCCTGGGCCAGCAGCGCCACTGCCTTGTCGGCACTGTCGGCGCGCCCGCTCAGGCACAACCAGGTGGCCAGTGCGGCCGCGCTGCGCGAGTAGCCCAGTGCGCAGCACACCAGCACGCTGCCGCGTCGGTGGCCATGGCCAATGGCCTCGGCGGCCCGGCGCAGCGCTTCAGGTGTGGGCGTTGCCAGATCCAGCATCGGCACATGACGGTAATGGCGAACCCGACCGCGGAACGGCAGTTCGGCGCAGACGTCGACCACGGTCACCGGCTGCAACGTGGAAGCCGCTTCCGGCAGGCGGCCGAGCCACACTCCGTCCACTACCTGCTGCGGCTGCGGCCTGCGCCGCGTCCACCAGCGCGAATTGCACCACGCCGCGAGCAGATACGGGGCCAGCAGCCAGCTGGCCGCCATGCTTAGACGGCCATCTTCCTGCTTCTGGAACACGGCAGTGCCCAAGCCCGCATAGGCCAGCGCCACCAGCGCCAGCGACAGCGCCGGCCAGCCCAGCCACAGCGCCCAACCGCCCAACTGCAGCGCCAACGCTGCGCATCCTGCACTGCCAAGCGCGTACAGCAGCGTCAGCTTCCAGCGCACCGGATCCCGCGCTGTCTGCCATGCGGCCAGCGGCGAGCGCGCTTCAATTGGCCACATCCACACGCACAGCCACCCCACCGCCACGCCGGTGGGCACGTCGATGAAATGGTGCTGCCAGGTGGTCAGCACCGACAGACCGATCAGCCCGAACCACACATGCAGCGCCACCCGCCACCAGCCCTGCAGATGCTGCTGGTAGCGCACCCACAGCACCACCAGCAGCACGATGTGCAGCGAAGGTGCCTGATTGAACGGTTTGTCGAAGCCCAGCAGCACGTCGAACAGCCAGCCGAACACGCCGCCGGTTTCCGGCCGTTCCAAGCTGAAGCGCAGCGGCCACAGCAGGAAACACGTCACCGACAGCAGCTGCGCCGTCAGCAGCCGCCGCGCGTGCGCATCCAGCTCGGCGCGGTAGGTGCAGATGAAGAACGAGGCTACGTAGAACAGGTCGATGGACCAGTACGGCACGATGGTCCAGGCCTGGAACGGGATGCGCGCTTCCCAATCGAATACGATCGATGGCACGAACGCCTGCAGCGAGGCCATGTGATTGGCGAAGCCGTAGCTGAGGAAGAAGAACGGCCCCAGCACGGCCAGCCACAGCAGCGCGCGTCGCCACGGGCGCGCGCCCTCAGCCATGGGTCACCCGGCGTGCCAGTGAGACGGTGAAGATGCCGAACGCATCGATGCGCTGTTCGACCTTTTCAAAGCCGGCCAGCCGCACCAGCTCGTCCATTTCCTGCTGGGTCCGCCGGCGCATCACCCATGCCGCACCTTCGCGGTGGCTGGTGAGTGCGCGCGCGATGAACTCCAGCTGCGGGTGCCACGGTTGGCCGGTGTAGACCAGGTAGCCGCCGTCGCGCATCGCGGCGGCAATGCCCTGCAGCGAACGGGACACCGCATCGTTGTCGGCGAACAGTTCATACAGGCCCGACACAATCGACAACGTCGGTGCTACCGGCAACGCGGCGAGCGATGGCGCATCGAAGGCGTCGCCCTGTTCGAAGGTGGCGATGTCGTCCGCCTTGAACTGGCGGATCAGCGCCCTGCCCTGCTCCACGTTGAGTGGACTGAAGTCGCGTAGCTGGATGGCGTCCGCGCGTTGCTCGCCCTGGGCCAGGTCATCGAGCGCGTAGCGGCCATGACCGGCGGCCACGTCCAGCACCCGCACCGGCAGACCCTCGGCGCGCAGACGCTGTGCCCCCGACTGCAGCAGTTCGCGCACATGGCTGCGACGGATGCGGATACCGCGCCAGCCGATGGCGTCCAGATAGTTGCGGTCAACCAACCGACCCAGCGGACCGCCGCCGCGCGCCTCATTGCGGTAAATGTAATCCAGCGTGCTGCCCGAATCGAAACCGGTCTGCAGCCCCAGCGCGATGCCTTCGGAGAGATTGCCGCCGAAGCGCAGCCCCGCGCGGGTGAAGCGCCAGTACAGGTCGTGCAGGCTGTTGCGCTGTGGCGGCCAGGCCAGCACCTCGGCCTCGTTGAAGGTCGGGCCCTGCCGATGCGCATCGCGCAGGCTCGGGCGTACCAGCGGTGCGGCGAAGCGTTCGCCGAGGAAGCGGCGGATGGCGGCGATGGCGGGTGCGCGATCGCGCTCTCCCAGCGTATCGTGGAAGAAGCCGGGCAGCAGGTGACGTTCCTTCACCGGGCTGGACAGGCGCTCGTAAAAGCGGTCCTGGGGTGCGCGATGCACCACGAAGTCCGAGCCCGACACCAGCAGCTGGGTCGGCACGGTGATCGCCTGCGCATCGCCGACCACGCGCTCGGCGGCCTCGTACAGGCCCAGCAGCACGCGCACCGAGATCGGCCGGGTGATCAGCGGATCAATGCGGTAGCTCTCCACGCGGGCCGGGTCATGGGTCAGCCACTGCGGCTTGACGTAGCTGTTGACGAAGAAGTTGCCGCGCAGCTTCTGCATCAACTTCAGCCCCGGCACCGCCAGCGGCACGTACAGCTTCACCTTGAATGCCGGCGACGCCAGCACCAGCGCCCGCAATGGCGGCGCGTAATCGTGCACCCAGGTGGCCGCCACCACGGCACCGACGCTCTGCGCGACGATGGCGATGTCTTCCACCGCGATGCCATGCTGCTCGCCGATCAGTGCGATGAAACGGTCCAAGTCGCGCACCAGGGCGTCAAAGCCCGGCGCATCGCCGCGGACCCCGGGCGAACGGCCATTGCCGCGCGCATCCCAGGCGAACACCGCCGCATCCGGCATGTCGAGTTCATCCACGAGGTGGACCACCCGGCCCGAGTGCTCATGGCCCCGGTGCAGCAGGACCACGGCCTTGGCGGGGGTGCTTCCGGTGGTGGCCGGCCAATACCGGTAAAACAGTTCCTGGCCATCAAAACTGTGAAACGTCAGCTGTTGCTCTACGCGCATGCATCACTCCGTTGTGCAGCCAGCGGTATGGGGCCGGTCAGCCCGCTTCCGCCAATCCATTGCGTACCCGTCGCCAGGTGGTCAGCGCACACAGTGCGGCTGCCGCCCAGGCCACGTAGCTCACCCAGGCCCCGTCCAGCCAGCCCAGGGCCAGGCCACATCCTGTCACGCCGATCACAAAAGCACGATCACTTTTGCCCATCGGGCCGTCGTATCGCCGGCTGGCCCCGACCATCAGGCCCAGCACCCCAGCGTACTCGCACAGCGCGGCCGCCCATGTCAGGGCCCACAGGGCGGTGACCGACACGCCGGGCACGCTGAGCGGACTGAGGTAGAGGGCCGCGTCGGCGATGACGTCGCACAGCTCGTTGAGATAGGCCCCGAGCCGGGATTGCTGGCCGAACTCCCGCGCCAGCATGCCGTCCACGGCGTTCAGGGCCATGCGCAGCAGCATCCAGCCGGGCAGCAGCAGATACAGCAGCGGATGCGCCGGAGCCATGACGTAAACGGCCCAAGCCACCCCCAGCGAGACCAACGCGGCGGCCACGGTGACGGCATTGGCGGTCACCCCGGCTTTGTACAAGGCCCCCACGGCCGGCCGCAGCAGGTCCTGAAAACGTCCTTTCAATGCATAGATCGACACGAATCCTTTCCCGCGGTCGAAGGCAGATGCCGCACAGCCTACAATATGGGCCCGCTCCGCTTCGAACTGCCGCCCCCATGAGTTCCGATCTGCTGCCCGTGCGCCGGGCCCTGCTGTCTGTTTCCGACAAAACCGGTCTGATCGACCTGGCCCGTGCCCTGGCCGCCCGCAACGTGGAGCTGTTGTCCACCGGCGGCACCGCCAAGGCGATCCGCGATGCCGGCCTGCCGGTCAAGGACGTGGCCGATGTCACCGGCTTCCCGGAAATGATGGACGGTCGGGTCAAGACCCTGCACCCGGTGGTGCACGGCGGCCTGCTGGGTCGCGCCGGCCAGGATGAAGCGGTGATGGCCGAGCATGGCATCGCCCCGATCGACCTGCTGGTGCTGAACCTGTACCCGTTCGAATCGGTCACCGCCAAGGCCGACTGCACCCTCGCCGACGCCGTTGAGAACATCGACATCGGCGGCCCGGCCATGCTGCGCTCGGCGGCCAAGAACTTTGCCCGCGTCGCCGTGGCCACCGACCCGGCGCAGTACGCCGAGCTGCTGGCCGAGCTGGACGCCAACGACGGTCAGCTGTCTGCCGCCAAGCGCTTTGCGTTCTCGGTCGCCGCGTTCAACCGCGTCGCCCAATACGACGCCGCGATCAGCAACTACCTGTCCTCGGTCACCGCCACCGACGCCGCCGTGCCGGTGCGCACCGAGTTCCCGGCGCAGATGAACTCCAACTTCCTCAAGGTGATGGACCTGCGTTACGGCGAGAATCCGCACCAGGCCGGCGCGTTCTATCGCGACCTGTACCCGGTGCCGGGCACGCTGGCCACGTTCCAGCAGCTGCAGGGCAAGGAACTGAGCTACAACAACCTGGCCGACGCCGATGCGGCGTGGGAATGCGTGCGTCAGTTCGACGCCCCGGCCTGCGTCATCGTCAAACACGCCAACCCGTGCGGCGTGGCGGTGGGCGTGGCCAATGGCGATGCCTATGAGCTGGCCTACGCCACCGACCCGACCAGCGCCTTCGGCGGCATCATCGCCTTCAACAAGCCGCTCGACGCCGCGACCGCGCAGGCCATCCTCGACCGCCAGTTCGTTGAAGTGCTGATCGCCCCCGACTACGAGCCGGCCGCGCTGGAATACGCACAGAAGAAGGCCAACGTGCGCGTGCTGCGCATTCCGCACGGCGACGGCCGCAACAACTACGACACCAAGCGCATCGGTTCGGGCCTGCTGGTGCAGAGCGCCGACAACCGCGGCATGAGCCGTGACGAGCTGAAGGTGGTGAGCAAGCTCGCTCCGACTGAGAAGCAGTTCGCCGACCTGCTGTTTGCCTGGAACGTGGCCAAGTTCGTGAAGTCCAATGCCATCGTGTATGCCAAGGACAACCGCACCATCGGTGTCGGTGCCGGCCAGATGAGCCGCGTGTATTCCGCGCGCATTGCCGGCATCAAGGCCGGTGATGCAAATCTGGTGGTGGAAGGTTCGGTGATGGCGTCTGATGCCTTCTTCCCGTTCCGCGACGGTATCGATGCGGCGGCTGCGGCCGGCATCAAGGCGGTGATCCAGCCGGGTGGCTCGATGCGCGACGCTGAGGTGATTGCGGCGGCCGATGAGCATGGGATCGCGATGGTATTTACCGGCGTGCGTCATTTCCGGCATTGATTGACCGGAGCAAGGGTTGGTGCCGACAGCATGTCGGCACCGGCTGACGGGGCCTGATCAATTCGAGGGGTAACCGCATGACCGACAACCATGGCGAGCTGATTCTGTACCGCACCGAGGACGGTCGGACGGAGGTTCATCTGCGCGCCGAGGGCGGGACGGTCTGGCTGACCCAGAACGAGCTGGCCGAGCTGTTCGACACCACCAAACAGAACATCAGCCTTCACATCCGGAACATACTGGAAGACGGCGAGTTGGCAGCCGAGGGAACTGTCAAGGATTACTTGACAGTTCAAACTGAGGGAACCCGCAAGGTCAGCCGCTCCATTCAGCTTTATCGGCTGGAAATGATTCTCGCGGTCGGTTTCCGGGTCCGCTCACCAAGGGGCAGCCAGTTCCGCCGCTGGGCCGGCCACGCCTTGTCCGAGTATCTGGTCAAAGGCTTCCTGCTCAACGACGAGCGGCTCAAGGACGCCGAGCGCACGGACTATTTCAAGGACCTGCTGAACCGCATCCGCGATATCCGCAGTTCCGAGAAGCGCTTCTACCAAACCCTGAGAGACCTGTTCAAAGTCAGCAGCACCGATTACGACGGTAGCGCGTCCACGGCCAAGACGTTCTTCGCAACCATCCAGAATAAGCTCGTCTACGCCATCACTGGATGCACGGCAGCTCAGCTGATCGTGGAGCGCGCCGATCCAGAGGCCCCCTTCATGGGCCTTACCAACTGGACGGGCGACAAACCTCGCAAATCTGACACTGTCGTCTCAAAGAACTACCTTGACCAACAGGAACTCGAGCAGCTCAATCGGCTGGTCACGATGTTCCTGGACTTTGCTGAAGACCGCGCCGAGCGGCGGATCGAAACCCGCATGGCCGACTGGATCAAGCAGACAGACCGTTTCCTGGACTTCAACGAACGCGCCATTCTGGCTGATGCCGGACGCGTGTCGAATCATCAGATGGAAGCCATCATCACCGAGCGCTACGCCGCGTTCGACGCGACACGACGTGCGGCTGCAGCGCTAGCTGCGGAGCAGGAAGCCGACCTAGAGCTTGAGCAACTCAAAGCAGAAGCAAAGCGCTTGGTCGCAAGCAAAAAGAAACCCAACTGACCTCCTTACCCCTTTCACCATGTTTTGCAGGACTCCCTTCCAATGAAAATCCTCGTCATCGGCTCTGGCGGCCGTGAACATGCCCTGGCCTGGAAGCTGGCCCAGTCCGCCCGCGTCAGCGAAGTGCTGGTGGCCCCCGGCAACGCCGGCACCGCGACTGAAGCCAGGTGCCGCAACGTGGCCGTCAAGGTCACCGATCTGGACGGGCTGCTGGCGCTGGTGCAGGCCGAAGGTGTTGAGCTGACCGTGGTTGGTCCGGAGGTTCCGCTGGTCGCTGGCGTGGTGGATCGCTTCCGCGCGGCCGGCCACCGCATTTTCGGGCCGACCGCCAAGGCGGCGCAGCTGGAAGGCAGCAAGGCCTACGCCAAGGACTTCCTGGCCCGCCACAACATCCCGACTGCGTTCTATGCGGTGCACACCGACGTGGACGCCGCGCTGCAGTACGTGCGCGAGAAGGGCGCGCCGATCGTGATCAAGGCCGACGGTCTGGCCGCCGGCAAGGGCGTGATCGTGGCGATGACGCTCGAGGAAGCTGAAGCCGCCGTGCGCGACATGCTGTCAGGCAACGCCTTTGGTGATGCCGGCGCGCGCGTGGTGATCGAGGAGTTTCTGGACGGCGAAGAAGCCAGCTTCATCTCGATGGTGGACGGTAAGACCGCGCTGCCGATGGCGACCTCGCAGGACCACAAGCGCGTGGGCGACGGCGACACCGGCCCGAACACCGGCGGCATGGGCGCGTACTCGCCTGCACCGGTGGTCACCGATGACGTGCATGCCCGCGTGATGCGCGAAGTGGTGAACCCCACCGTGCAGGGCATGATTGCCGACGGTATTCCGTTCACCGGCTTCCTGTACGCCGGGCTGATGATCGACGCCAGCGGCGCACCGAAGGTGATCGAGTTCAACGTGCGCTTCGGCGACCCGGAAACCCAGCCGGTGATGCTGCGCCTGCAGTCGGACCTGGTGGAACTGGTGGAAGCCGCGATTGATGAGCGCCTGCATGAGACGACCGCCCAGTGGGACCCGCGTCCGTCGCTGGGCGTGGTGATGGCGGCTTCGCCGTATCCAGAAACGCCGATCACCGGTGATGTGATCACTGGCTTGGACCAGGTGCCGGTCAGTGCCAAGGTGTTCCATGCCGGCACCACGCTGGACGGGCAGGGCCAGGTGCTCAGCGCCGGTGGCCGCGTGCTGTGTGTCGCCGCGCTGGGTAGCAGCGTCGGTGAGGCGCAGGCCAATGCGTATGCCGGCGTGGCCAAGGTCACGTGGGAACATGAGTTCCATCGTGGTGATATTGGTTGGCGTGCGATTGCGCGCGAGCAGGCGTAACGTACGACGACGCCCGACCAACGGTCGGGCGCTACCGTGGCCGGTAGGTGCCGACCGTTGGTCGGCACACGCACGCAGACAACAAAAAACCCGGCAAGGCCGGGCTTTTTGTTTGATGCTTTTGCCGCAGGATCAGGCCGCGAACAACGCCTTCATCTTCTTCAGGGCGTTGGCTTCGACCTGACGGATGCGCTCGGCGGAGACGCCGTACTCATCGGCCAGTTCCTGCAGGGTGACCTTGCTGTCGGCGTCCAGCCAGCGGCGACGGATGATGTCGCGCGAGCGGGCGTCGAGCTCGGCCAGGCCTTCGCGCAGCAGCTGCAGCTGGTTGTCTTCGCTGTCGGCGCGCTCGTAGGCCATCGACGGGTCTTCGTCGTTGGCAACCAGGAACGCGGCCGGCGACGGCGGGGCGTTGTCGTTGTCTTCGTCGGTCGGTGCGTCGAAACCGATATCGCGACCGGACAGGCGCGATTCCATTTCCAGCACTTCACGCTCGGAGACGTTGAGGTCCTTGGCCACGGCGCTGACTTCGGCCGCGTTCATCCAGCCCAGGCGGGTCTTGGACTTGCGCAGGTTGAAGAACAGCTTGCGCTGCGCCTTGGTGGTGGCGACCTTCACGATGCGCCAGTTCTTCAGAATGAACTCGTGCATTTCGGCACGGATCCAGTGCACCGCGAAGGAGACCAGGCGAACGCCCATGTCCGGGTCGAAGCGCTTCACCGCCTTCATCAGGCCGATGTTGCCTTCCTGGATGAGGTCGCCCAGGGCGAGGCCGTAGCCGTTATAGCCACGGGCCACGTGCACCACGAAGCGCAGGTGGGAATGGACCAGCTCGCGCGCGGCGTCCAGGTCCTGCTCGTCGCGGAAGCGGCGGGCCAGGTCCTGCTCGTCATCGACCGACAGCACCGGGATCTGGTGCACGGCACCGATGTAGGCGTCCAGCGAACCGAGCGCACTGGGAATCGGGAGATTGTTTGCCACAAGGGCAGTAGAGGTGTTCTGGCTCATGGTCGTCATTTTAGCAGTCCGGTATTTGGACTGCTGGGGGGTTAAAAAGTTCCAGTGTTCCGCAGGCGAAACGCTGGCTCAGATCACCCGTCTAACGTACAGGGAAATGGTGACAGTGGCGAGTGGTCCCCACTCTACCTGAAACGTATATTTTTCAACGACATAGAGCCAAAAGCGTCATGGATGCGTCGTTTTGGGCCGGATAATCCCAACCCGTTCAGCCTATTCAGGATGAAAACGTTGCCATGGATTCAGGCCAGGGCGGTGGATGGGAAGGGTTTCAGGGGGACGGGCATGGCCCGTCCCTACCCTTGCTTACCGGCGGCCGAACTTCGGGCTCGCCCAGCCTTCCCGCCGCGCCCGGTCCACTTCGTCCTCTTCGCCGTGTGCCGGCTCGGTCAACGGCTTGGTCGCCTTGCTGGTCGCCATGGCGGCCTTGTTGACCGTGTTGCTCCACACGGTGAGGTCGACGACGTGCGGGTCGTTCTCGTGGGCGATCAGGCGATCTACCAGCAGCCGCACCAGATCGGGGGCGTGGTACTTGCGACGCTTGGCGATGCCTTTGAGGCGGCAGCGCATTTCGTCTTCCATCTTGAACTTGAACCACTTCGGATTCTTCATCGACGGTTCCTCAGATGGGGCGGGATGTGGCTGTAGGGCAGCACTTCGGTGTAGCGCACGGTGCGGTCCAGAATTTTGGGAACGTGCAAGGCTACCGGGCCATGCGGGCCGATCACGCGGTAGAGCAGGAAGCCTTCGCCGTACTCAGTGCGGATGCGGGTGCCGGAGCCCATGCCGACTTCGCTGAGCCAATGGCCGCGTGACATGAGGAACGGGGTGGTGGGATCGTCGTAGATGTCCCAGGGGATGCCGTGTCCGGCGGTGGGGGCGACGTTGTCGTGTTGGGGATCGGGTTGCGCGGATGATTCAACTGCTGGGGTTTTGGCCCTTCGCGTCTGCATCGTATGTCCTCGACAGCTGTGTGCCCCCTCGCCGGCTGGCGAGGGGAGGTCGGGAGGCTAGAAGCCGTACGAAACAGACGGTGGGCATATTTCCCCGGAGGAGGGTGTTGTATTAGCCACCCTCCCGACCAGGCACGTTTGAACACTACAGTTTTCGTAGGAGCTTCTAGACTCCGTCCGCACACCATGCCCCTCTGAAAATGGCAAAGAAATAGGCAAAAACGACGTGTTTCGGTGAATTTCGATGTCAATACAACTTGATGGCGCATCCGCCCCGGTTTGGTGAGAACTGCGTTCCAGTATTGAAGAAATCAATCGGCACAGATGCCCGTTTCGCGTCCGCGTGGTTTGGCGACCGAACGTTTCGCACGACGTCAGGCGTGCTGGGTGCGTCAATCTGCGCGCGGTGCGGCGTTGCGCCATGTATCCGAAGCCCCGCCGGGCGAGCGCCCGGCGAACGGCGCGATCGTCCTGCGCACGTAGCAATTCGTAGGTACCACGCCATGCGTGGTACACGCGCGCAGCGCGTCACAAGCGTCCGAAGACCGCATCCACGGAATTGCGAACCATCGTCCGACGTTTAGAGGTGGCCGAAGACGTGTGTCAGGCGTTCATGACGCCGGAACGAAGAGCGGACGGGCATGGCCCGTCCCCACGCGATCCCGCCGAAGCCCCGCCGGGCGGGTGCCCGGCGAACAGCGCGATCGTCCTGTGCACGTAGCAATTCGTAGGTACCACGCCATGCGTGGTACACGCGCGCAGCGCGTCACAAGCGTCCGAAGCCCGTATCCACCACGTTGCGATCCACGAACCGACGTTTAGAGGTGGCCGAAGACGTGGGTCAGGCGTTCATGACCACCGAACGAAGAGCGGACGGGCATGGCCCGTCCCTACGCAGCCCCCAGCTGTAGTGACGCGCCATGCGCGTCACCCGCAATCCCAACCCTCCTCAGTAATACCCCGAAAGATTCAAGAAGAACCCCTTGCTCTCATACCGCAGCTCGGTCAGGTCATCACTGAACTCGGTGAAGTTATACCCCGCGCCCACCTTGAAGTTCTGCCCGATCTGCCGGTCCACCCCCACCAGCCAACCCTGCTTGTCGCCGCCCTCACGCACATCCAGCCAGCGGTACTCGGCCAGGCCTTCCCACTGCGCCCACAACCGATACCGCAGCTGCAAGGCAGAGAAGTTGACCCGGCTATCCAGCCAGTCCCCAGTCCCTCGCCCGGTCCGGTAATCACCCCAGCGCGCAGCCAGCTTGCCCGCCACTTCCCAGCGCTCGCCAATCTGCCGCACGGCTTCAAACGACACGATCTGCGACTTCTGGTCATACACATTGCCGCCTTCCTGCCCCAGCGAGGCCACGTCATACAGATACGTGTACTTGCCGAACGCGGCCCAGCGGGTGTTGTCGTGCGGACGCCAGGCAAAGCCCAGATTGGATTCCACCAGCTTGGCATCGGCCAGCGCGTTGCGCTTGTCCTGCGTATCGGCATAGTTCGCACGCAACGCGATTCGCCAATCCTCATTGACTTTGTACAGCAGCCGGTTGGTGGTCACCCACTGCTCACGGTCTTCCGCACCCTGGTCGCGGCGATATTCCAGCTTGCTGGTCCACTGCGTACTGGCATCGGTTCGTCCACCGCTCACGCTGTAAGCCCGGCGGTCAACACGCCCGGTAGTGGCATCCAGCTTGCCGTCCATCACCGTGAAACCCAGGTTCCACCCCTGCGCGGGATAGAAGTCCATGCCGAAGGTGTTCACCAGCCCGGCGGTGTCCTCACGACGATCCTTCAAGTACTGGCTTTCATTGAACACATTGACCTGGTTGCTCAGCCGCCAGCGCTGGCCCAGCGTCCAGCCCGACTGCAGGCCGGTGTCGTACAGCGGATCCACCGTGGTGCTGTCGGTGCTGTAGCTGTAGTTGCCGTAGAAGCTGTGCTCCGGCGTCATCCAGTACTCGGCTTCGACCTTGCCGCCATCGCCACGGCTGCCGCTGCTCACTTCGGCACCCACGCTGGAACGGTCACCAAACAGATAGCGCGTACCCAACGTAACCAGGTTGTTGTCCTCGTACGCACCGCCGTCATCGTCCACGGTCAGCTGGCCCACGCCATACAGCTCCCACTTCGCACCGAAGCGCTGGCGGTAGCTCAACGCAGCCAGCGTGCCATCCACCTCCACCCCGGCACTTTCCTCGCGCACGCGGCGCAGTTCGCCACCCAGCTGACCGTTGTTGCCGAGCCGCCAGTCCAGGGTCAGCTGTGACTGCTCCACTGCCACGTCGCCGCGCTCGGCGCGGCTCTGCCGGCCATACAGGCTGAGGTTGTCGGTGAAGTAGCCCAGGAACTCCGCGCCGTACTCTTCCAGCGCCAGCCCGGTGTCGGTGCGCGATACCGAGAAGCCGGCGTCCACGTCGCGCCACCACGCCCCGAAGCTCCAGTCCTGCTTCGTCCAGCCGAGCTCGCGCAGGTTGGCCCTTGCTTCCACCGCACGGGCATCGCCCTTGCGCTCCTCGGTCAGCGGGTTGCGCTGGATGAAGCTCAGGCCGCCGTTGTCGGAATAGAAGATCGGGGCGGCGGTGGCCTCGGTGCGGGTCTGCTCCAGCTTCAGGTAGGTGCCACGTCCGGCCTGCAGGGTCAGGTCGGCTCCCATCAGACTGTAGTCGTCACCGCTGCGGTTCTCATCCACATAGGTACCACCCACGGCCACATGGTCACCGAACCACTGCTTGCCACGCAGACCGGCACTGACATCGTCGGTGCTGAAGCCCAGCGGCACGTATTCGTAATCCACCAGCAGGATCTGGTCGTAGCCATCCAGCGGAGTGTCACGGGTCAGCGTGCGCACGTTCTCGCGGGTGATCTGCGACAGCGCACGGGTCAGCAGGATGCGGCCCTGGATCTCATTCACCTCGTAGTCCACGCCGGCCTGCAGGGTGGTACGCACCTCGGTGCGGCCGGTGGTGCGGTCGCGCACTTCCAGCACCACCTGCTCCGAACCCGGCAGCAGGTCGGTGTGGCGCAGGTAGTACAGGCTGCCGCCCGTGCCCAGGAACTCGCTGTGGCCGAGTGCGGACTGCGCTTCAGAGCCAAACGCCTTCAGATACGAACGCGGGTCACCCAGCGGCGTGGTGGCACGCGAACGCCAGCTCAGCGCCGCGCCGTACAGCGAACGGACGTACTGGCCATATTCGGTCCCGGTGAAGCCGGTGGCGAAGTTGCCCCACAGTGCCTGGTTCTGGTCCCAGTCCACGCGCACGTACAGCTGGCCCTGGGTGTCGACGTCGCGATAGGTGGTGGAATCGTCGCCGTACACCGGGTAGTACTGATCCGGGTCCAGGCGACGGAACACGTCGCGTGCATCGGCATCAAGGAAGCCGCTGAACAGGTCCTTGAGCTCGCGGTCGTAGGTATCGGCCTGCGCGGTGATCAGATACTTGCCGCGCAGCTTGCTCTTCAGATAGAACGCCAGACGGCCCTCACTGAGGAAGCTGTCGTCACGGTCCTGGTCGGCCACCAGCGGATCAAGATTGCCGCTGGCGGTGTTCTTGGACATGGTCACGTCGGCCAGCGCCACCAGGAAGCGGTAGCTGCCGGTCACGTCCACATCCAGCGTACGCGACAACGGCGGTGCATCCAGCGCCTCCACCTGCACGTTGTAACGGTGCTGGCCGATCGGCTCCAGGAACTCGGCCGCGAACTTCTGCTCCAGATCCACTGGGAAGCTCTGGCCGTTGATCAGCACGCGGGCGTTCGGGGCCAGCCCGCGACCGTAGATGCGCACGCGCGAACCGTAGATGGGAATGTTCTGCTGGCGCAGCGCATTCTGGCCGTAGATCGCGTTGGTCAGCTGCTGGTCGCGGGCGTCCTCGCCATTGAGCACCTTGCCCAGGGTCTTCTGTACGTTGTCACGCACCTGCTGGGTGCCGCGTTCGTAGTCGGTGGGCAGCACCAGCTGGAAGCGCTGCGCGCTGGTTTCATCGAACGAGCCGTCCTTGCCGTACGCGCGGGCGATGTACTGCAGGTCATCCCCCTCGCGCAAGTTGAGGTCCGCCGGCAGCTGACCGTCCCACTCGGTGTTGGCGACGTAATCCACCGGCATGTCGATGCGTGCAAGCGGCGTGACCAGGTCGGTATCCGAACCGCGATACAGGGTGATCTCGATCCGCTCGATGAACGAAGCGTAGTTGTTGTAGCCATGGAAGCGCAGCGGCTTGGTCAGGCGGCCGTTCTCGAACGGGGCCATCGAACCGGTCTGCACGTTGAGCACCGGCGCGGACAGGGCCGGATCTTCCGTCGCCCAGACCACCGCGCCATCCGGCAGTTCGGTGACGAACTGACCGCCCGGTGCGGGCACGTTCGCCCCCACCGGCGTAACCGGTGCCGGTGACGGTGCCGCCATGGGCTCCTCCTGCACCTGCAGCAGCAGCTCATTGCCCCGCTTGCAGCCATCGGCTCCGCACAGCGTGCTGGGCACGTCCACCGCCTGCGGCGCGGTGGTCTGGGCCGAGGCCACCGGCAGGCCGAGTGCGAGGACGATGACCAGTGCCGTCATGAATGGTGTCTTGTTCATGGTCATCTCCTCAGCGCTCGGCGCGGTCGGCGGGGCGGGCCGGTGCAGTGGGCTGCACCTGGACCTGCACGCGGTCGGCGACGTCGGCCGGGAGGCGTGGCAACAACGCCTGTCGTAGTACTTCCACCCGCTCCAGTCCCAGCGCCTCCTGGCCGCTGGGTGTCTGCAGCAGCAGGCGGCCGCCACCGCCGGCCTGCAGTAGCCGTGCGGCGTGCGCCAGCACGGCCTCGCTGTCGGGCGACAGGCTCGCCGAGCCCGGTTCGAACACACCCTCCCCGATGTTCAAGGTCGGCGGTCGCACGGTTGCAGGAGCCGCCTCGAAGCGCGCATCCGGCAACTGCACACCGAAGTCGAAGCGCGCCGGCAGGCCCGGGGTGACCCGACGCAGCAGCGGATTGCGGGTGGTGAAGCGCGCATCGGCCGGCAGCGTGGTCGGATCCACCTTGAGGATGAAGTTGCGGCCACGTGCGCCGCCGCCATCGATGCCGACCAGGTGGTAGCGGCCGAACGCGTCGGTTTCCATCACCAGGCCTTCGACCGAGGCCACGCGCACGCCCGGAATGCCGCGCTCGTCGTCGTCCTGCACGCCGTTGCCGTTGCGGTCCTCGAACACACTGCCGATGATCAGGCTTTCATCCAGCAGCGGGTCGCCGACCACTTCCACGTCAGCCGAAGCCACGTTGCCGATGGTGGTGTTGACCGCATCCACCGCGGTGACCCGGTTGGTGTGGATGCCCTGGCCCACGCCCGCGCCCACCCGCAGGTAGTACACCAGCGTGGCCTGGCCACCGGCGGGAATGTCGATGCCATCCACCCGCAGCGGCGTGCGCGAAGTGACAAAGCCAGCGTTGTCGATGTCGCGGACCGCGAAGCCTTCCTGCACGAAGGTGAAGCCGGCCGGCAGCGTATCCAGCACGGTCACACCCAGTGCGTCGACCTCGCCCATGTTCTCCACGGTGACGGTGTAGCGCATCAGCTCCCCCACCTTTACCGTGCGCTGCGCGGCCTGCTTGCTCAGGCGCAGGAAGGTCTCGCCGGCGACCACGGTGATGTTGACCACGCCGTCCACGCACACCGGGGTGGGAACGGACATGTCGCAGATGTTGTAGGTGAAGCTGTCCGCACCGCTGTAGCCGACGAAGGCGGTGTAGACACAGATACCGTCGGTACAGGTCACCCGGCCATAGCGCGCCGCGAACAGGATCCGGAACGAACGCCAGTTGATCGGTGCGCCGGTGGTGCTGACGTTGTCCACGATGGAGAAGGTGGTCGGCTGCCCGTCCTCGGCGGTGATGTCCTCTTCCACCACTTCCACGTCGTTGGGCAGCACCTGCACGCTGACCGTGGCGATGCCGCAGTCAGCCGGCGTGGTCTGCGTGCACACGGTGTACGCGAACGTGTCGGTACCGCTGAACATGTCGTTCGGGGTGTAACGCAGGGTGCCGTCACCCAGCACCTCGACGCTGCCCGAGGTCGGCGCAGTGCTGACGGTGATCACCAGCCCCGCCGGTACCGCCGGGGCCCCACCGACCAGGTCGTTGGCCAGCACCGGAATCACCACGGCGGTGTCCTGCTGGGTGCTGGCGCTGTCGTCAGCCGGCTGCACCGGCGTACCCACCGGTGGGCTGGCCAGGGTGACGCTGACGGTGCCGATGTCGCACACGCTTGGCTGGGCTACGAGGCAGATCTGGTAGGTGGTGTTGTAGGTGGCACCGGCCACGCCGCCCGACACGTCCACGCTGCCGTTGGGCTGGATGGTGATGGCGGTGGTGTTGGTCGGGGTCAGCAGCACCGTGGTCGGGTCGAGCGCGCTGCCGTTGAAGGTGTCATTCACCAGCACGTTCAGCACCCCGTTGCCGCCGGTAACCGGCACATTGGTCACGGTGTCATCGACCGCATCCAGGGTGCCGCCCACTGCAGTCACGGTGATGCTCAACGTGGCGGTATCGCAGACCCCCGCATACGGAGCCGGCAGACACAGCTGGTAGATGAAGGTGTCGCTGCCGGTGAAGCCGGTGTTGGGCGTGTACGTGTAGCTGCCGTTGGCGTTGAGCACCACCGTGCCCTGCGCCGGTGCGGTGACCAGCGAGAACACCGAGCCGCCGCTGGCGTTGTCGTTGCTGGCCACACTGCCGCTCAGGGCCTGGCCGGTCGGGGTGGTCGCCACGTCGTTGACCGCATCCGGGCGCACCAGTACCAATGCGCTGGCCTGCGCACAGTTGCCCGAGTTGGCCGCTTCGCAGATCTGGTAGGTCAGTGTCAGCGCACCGGCGGCGGCACTGCCAGCGATGGTGATGATGCCGTTGGCATCGATGCTGACGCCGGCCGGCGGTGCGATCAGGGAAACGACCACCTGCGCCGGCTGCACCGGTACCCCGTTGATCAGGTCGTTGCCCAGCACCGACGGCGTGCTGCCGCCCGCACCCGGCAGCGTCGGCGTGCCGCTGAAGTTGTCGCTCACCGCCTGCAGCGTGGTGGCACTCACGGTCACGCTGACCGAAGCGGTGTCGCACACGTTGAGGTTGGGGGCCGGCAGGCACACCTGGTAGGTGAAGCTGTCGGTACCGGTGAAGCCCGGATTGGGCGTGTAGCTGATGGTGTTGTCGCCATTGACGACCGCCGTGCCGTTCAGCGGCGCGCCCACGACGGTAAACACCGGATTGAGCGGCAGGGTGTCGTTGGCCGCGACATTGAGCACGGTGGTGCCGGTACCTGCGCCCACCGTGTCATCGGCCGCGTTCGGACGCACCGCCACCAGTGCGGTGGCCTGGGCGCAGTTGGTCGGCACCGCGTTCTCGCAGACCTGGTAGGTCAAGGTGACTGCCACCGGAGTCAGCCCGGCGGCCACGGTGATCACGCCGTTGGCGGCCATGGTGTAGCCGGTGACCGGCGTGACCAGCGACGCCGTCACCGGCGTGGTGCCGGGCACGATGGTCGCGCCGTTGAAGCTGTCATTGAGCAGCACGCTGGCGGTGGTGCCGCCCGAGGCCGGCACGATCGGCGTCGAGCTGAAGTCGTCGTTGAGCGCGCTCAGGCTGGTGGTGCCCACGCTTACCGTGACCGTGGCGGTCGAGCACACCCCTGCCCCCGGGGCCGGCAGGCACACCTGGTAGGTGAAGGTGTCGGTGCCGGTGAAGCCGGCCGTCGGCGTGTAACTGATGGTGTTGTCACCATTGACGATGGCGGTGCCGTTGCCCGGAGCGACCAGCACGGTCAGGGTTGGGTTGGACGGCAGGGTGTCGTTGGCGGTGACGTTGAGCACCGTGGTGGTACCGGCGGTGGCGGTCAGCGTGTCATTGGCCGCGGCCGGGCTTACCGCAACGATGGCCGTGGCCTGCGCGCAGTTGGTCGGCACCGCGGTTTCGCAGACCTGGTAGGTCAGCGTGGTCGCGGCCGGCGTGGTTCCCGGAGCCACCGTGATCTGACCATTGGTCGCAACGCTGTAGCCGGTCGGCGGGGTGACCAGGGTGACAGTCACCGGCGTGCTGCCCGGTGCAATCGGCACACCGTTGAAGGTGTCGTTGAGCAGCACGCTGGCGGTGGTGCCACCAGCAGCCGGAGAGATCGGCGACGGGGTGAAATCATCTGCGGTCGCCACCAGGTTCGTGGCGGTGACGTTCAGGGTCACCGTGGCGGTGTCACAGACACCGGCACCCGGCGCAGGCAGACACAGCTGATAGGTGAAGCTGTCCGCACCGGTATAACCAGCGGTGGGCGTGTAGTTGATGCTTCCATCGCCATTGACCGTGGCGGTGCCGTTGGTGGGAGCCACGGAAACGGTCACCACCGGGTTCAGCGGCGCGGTGTCATTGGCCAGGACGTTGAGCAGGGTGGCGGTGCCGGCGGAGGCCAGCAAGGTGTCCGCGACCGCGTCCGGGCTCACCGCGACGACAGCGGTGGACTGCGCACAGTTGGTCGGCACGGCGGTTTCGCAGACCTGGTAGTTCAGGGTCACGGCAGCGGGCGTGGTTCCCGCAGCCACGGTGATCACACCGGTGGCGGCCATGGTGTAGCCGGTCACCGGGGTCACCAGCGAGGCGCTCACCGGCGTGGTACCCGGCACGATGGTGGACCCGTTGAAGGTGTCATTGAGCAGCACGCTGGCGGTGCTGCCACCGGCGGCCGGTGCAATCGGCGTGCCGGTGAAGTTGTCGGCCGCCGCCACGATGCTGGTTGCGCCCACGCTCAGCGTCACCGTGGCGGTATCGCAGACAGCCGCACCCGGTGCCGGCAGGCACAGCTGGTAGGTGAAGCTGTCGGCACCGGTGTAGCCCGGCGTCGGGGTGTAGCTGATGGTGCCGTTGCCATTGACCACGGCAGTGCCGTTGGTCGGTGCCACCGACACGACGACCACCGGATTGAGCGGCGCGGTGTCGTTGGCCAGCACATCGAGCACGGTGGTGGCACCGGCGGTGGCGGTGAGCGCATCTGCCACCGAATCCGGGCTGACCGCCACGACGGCCGAGGCACCCGCGCAGTTGGTCGGCACCGCGTTCTCGCAGACCTGGTAGTTCAAGGTGACCGCAGCCGGCGTGGTGCCGGGAGCCACGGTGATCACACCGCTGGCATTCATGCTGTAACCGGGCACCGTGGTCAGCAGCGACGCGGTGACCGGCGTGGTACCCGGCACGATGGCGGCCCCATTGAAGGTGTCGTTGAGCAGCACACTCGCGGTGCTGCCGCCGGCGGCCGGCGCAATCGGTGCGCCGGTGAAGTCATCGTTGAGCGCCGTCAGCGTGGTGGCGCTGACGGTCACGGTCACCGTGGCGGTGTCGCAGACGGTTGCCCCCGGGGCCGGCAGGCACAACTGGTAGGTGAAGGTGTCGGTGCCGGTGAACGCACCGGTCGGGGTGTAGCTGATGGTGCCGTCAGGGTTGACGACGGCGGCACCATTGGTCGGTGCCACCGAAACGGTCACGGTCGGGTTCAGCGGCGCGGCATCGTTGGCCAGCACGTTGAGCACGGTAGTGGTGCCGGCGGTCGCCGGCAGTGCGTCAACCACCGCATCCGGACTCACCGCGACCACGGCCGTAGCGGCGGCGCAGTTGGTCGGGAGCGCGTTCTCGCAGACCTGGTAGTTCAGCGCGACGGCCGCGGGCGTGGTGCCCGGGGCCACCGTAATCACACCGTTGGCGGTCATGCTGTAGCCGGTGGGCGGCGTCAGCAGCGACGCGGTCACTGCGGTCGTGCCCGGCACGATGGCCGCACCATTGAAGGTGTCGTTGAGCAGCACGCTGGTGGTGCTGCCACCGGCGACCGGCGCAATCGGGGCGGCGGTGAAGTCGTCGTTGGCTGCCACCAGCGAGGTGGCGCTGACCGTCAACGACACGGTTGCGGTATCGCAGACGGACGCCCCCGGTGACGGCAGGCAGACCTGGTAAGTGAAACTGTCCGCGCCGGTGAAGCCGGCGGTCGGCGTGTAGCTGATGGTGCCATCGCCATTGACGGTGGTGGTTCCGTTGGTCGGAGCCACCGACACCGTGATGGTCGGGTTGGCCGGCAGCGTGTCGTTGGCGGTGACGTTAAGCACGGTGGTGGAACCGGCCGTGGCCGGCAGGGCGTCGTCCACTGCCACCGGGCTGACCGCGACCACCGCACTGGCGGCAGCGCAATTGGTCGGCACTGCGTTTTCGCAGACCTGGTAGTTCAGCGTCACGGCAGCGGGTGTGGTGCCGGCGGCGACGGTGATCACGCCATCCGCGGCCATGCTGTAGCCGGTTTCGGCGGTCAGCAGCGTTGCGGTGACTGCCGTGGTGCCAGGCACGATGGGCGCGCCGTTGAAGGTGTCGTTGAGCAGCACGCTGGCGGTACTGCCGCCGGCAGCCGGTGCAATCGGCGTGGCGGTGAAGTCGTCATTGGCGGCCGCCAGGGTGGTGGCGGCCACAGTCACAGTGACCGTCGCGGTGTCGCAGACCGCAGCACCCGGTGCCGGCAGGCACAGCTGATACGTGAAGGTATCAGTGCCGGTGAATGCGCCGGTGGGGGTATAGCTGATGGTGCCATCGCCATTGATCACGGTCGTGCCATTGGTCGGCGCAGCCGACACGGTCACGGTCGGATTCAACGGCGCGGTGTCATTGGCCAGCACGTTGAGCACGGTGGTCGTGCCAGCAGCAGCGGGCAGCGCATCGGCCACCGCATCCGGGCTTACCGCGACCAGCGCGGTTGCGCCGGCGCAGTTGGTCGGCACCGCGTTCTCGCAGACCTGATAGTTGAGCGTAACCGCTGCCGGCGTCGTGCCTGGGGCGACGGTGATGACGCCGTTGGCGGTCATGCTGTAACCGGTGGGCGGCGTGATCAGCGATGCGGTCACCTCCGTGGTGCCCGGAATGATCGGCGCACCACTGAAGGTGTCATTGAGCAGCACGCTGGCGGTGCTGCCGCCGGCCGCCGGTGCAATCGGCGTGGCGGTGAAATCATCGTTGGTCGCGACCAGCGAGGTCGCACTGACGGTGACCGTCACGGTGGCGCTGTCGCACACGCTGCCGCCCGGTGCGGGCAGACACAGCTGGTAGGTGAAGGTATCGGTGCCGGTGAAGGCTCCGGTCGGGGTGTAGCTGATCGAGCCGTCACCGTTGGCCACTGCAGTGCCGTTGGCCGGGCCTGCGGTGATCGTGACCACCGGATTCAGCGGTGCGGTGTCGTTGGCCAGCACGTTGAGCACGCTGGTGGTGCCGGCGGTGGCCGGCAGTGCGTCGGCCACGGCTTCCGGGCTGACCGCGACCACCGCGGTGGCGGCGGCGCAGTTGGTCGGAACGAGGTTCTCGCAGACCTGGTAGCTGAGCGTGGTGGCGGCCGGCGTGGTGCCCGGTGCCACGGTGATCACGCCTGCGGTCGACATCGTGTAGCCGGTGACCGGGTTGAGCAGCGTCGCCGTGACCGGCGTGGTGCCCGGCACGATCGGGTTGCCGTTGAAGGTGTCGTTGAGCAGCACGCTGGCGGTGCTGCCACCAGCCGCCGGCGCGATCGGGGTCGTAAGGTAGCTGTCATTCACCGCCACCAGCGAGGTGGCGCTGACGGTCACCGCCACGGTCGCGGTGTCGCAGACGCTGCCATGCGGTGCTGGCAGGCAGAGCTGATAGGTGAAGGTATCCGGACCCACGAACGGACCGGTGGGCGTGTAGCTGATGGTGCCGTCGCCATTGACCACGGCGGTGCCGCTGACCGGCGCGACGCTGATGGTCACGACCGGCGTGGTCGGCGCGACGTCGTTGGCCAGCACATTGAGCACGGTGGTGGTGCCTGCAGTGGCCGGCAGCGCATCGTTGACCGCATCCGGGCTCATCACCACCACGGCGGTGGCGGTGGCACAGTTGCTCGGCAGCGCGGTTTCGCAGACCTGATAGTTCAATGCAATCGAACCCGGCGGCGTGCCGGCAGCGACGCTGATCACGCCATTGGCGGCCATGCTGTAGCCCGACTCCAGGGTCAGCAGCGATGCGGTTACAGGGGTGGTGCCCGGCACGATGGCGGCACCGTTGAAGGTGTCGTTGAGCAGCACGCTGGCGGTGCTGCCACCGCTGGGCGGAATCGGGCTGGCGCTGTAGTCGTCGTTCACCGCCACCAGTGCGGCGTTGGCCAGGGTTACGGTGACCTGCGCGGTGTCGCAGGTGGTGCCGTCCGGTGCCGGCAGGCAGACCTGATACGTCAAGGTATCGGTGCCGGTCTGCCCGGCAGTGGCGGTGTACTCCAGGCTGCCGGCGGTCGACAGCGCGGCGGTACCCTTGGTCGGCGCGGTGGTCACGGTGAAGGTGGAACCGACCGGCGCGTTGTCATTGGCGGCCAGGTTGAAGGTGCCGGTCTGGGTACCGGTGACGCTGGCGGTGTCGTCCTGTGCATCCGGTGCGATCAGCACCTGCACGGCGGCGGTGTCGCAGTTGGTGGTGGAACCCAGTTCGCACAGCGTGTAGGTCAGCGTGGTGGCACCGGCCGGGGCAAACCCGGACACGGTGATGACACCGGCGCTGTCGATGCTGAAACCGGCCGGCGGGCTGTCCAGGTTAACGGTGACCTGCAGCGGGCTGGCGGCCGCGCCGTTGAAGGTGTCGTTGCCGAGCACGCTGGGCGTGGTGCCGCCAGCACCCGGTGCGAACACCGGCGCGCGGAAGTTGTCGTCCACCGCGTTGAGCGTGTTGGCGATGACGTTGAAGGTGATCGTGCCGGTGGCGCAGGTCGCACCATCCGGGGCCGGCAGGCACACCTGGTACTGCGCGGTCTGGGTGCCTGCACCGGCCGGCGTGTAGGTGAACGCGCCATTGGGCTGCAGCGCCAGGCTGCCTGCAGCTGGTGCGCTGACCACGCTGAAGGTGGACCCGGCCGGTGCGTTGTCATTGATGCTCACATCACCCGCCAGCGGCTGCCCGGCCGGGGTGGTGTAGGTGTCATCCGCGGCATCGGGCGCGATCAGCAGCGCTACCTGCGCGGTGTCGCAGTTGGTCGTGGTGCCGGCTTCGCACAGTTCATAGGTGAGGCTGACCGCACCGGCAGCGGCGCCGGCCGGCACGTTGATCACGCCCGCGCTGGTGATGGTGTAACCCGGCGGCGGGGTGTTGATCAGGCTGACGGTCACCTGTGCTGCATTCACCGCCACGCCATTGAACAGATCGTTGCCAAGCACACTGGGGGTGCTGCCACCGGTCACCGGGGAAATCGCAGGCGCGGTGAACGGGTCGTCAACCGCGTCCACGGTGTTGGCGGCAATCACGAAGGCCGCGGTGGCGGTGGAGCAGACGCCACTGTTCGGAGCCGGCAAGCAGACCTGGTAGTCGAAACTGTCATTGCTGGTGGTGCCGGGATTGGCGGTATAGGTATAGCCACCATCAGCGGCGAAGGTCAGCACGCCCTGGGTGGGCTGCGTGAGCACCGTGAACACCGAGCCGACCGCGATGCTGTCGTTGGTGGCCACCGACTCGGTCACCGATTCGCCTGCGCGTAGCGCAACGCTGTCTGCCACCGCAGTGGGGCTGACCAGCACCTGCACGGCGGCAATGTCGCAGTTGCTCGGCGCGGCCACTTCGCACAACTGGTAGCTCAGCGAAACCGGACCCGGAGTGGTACCTGCTGCCACGGTGATCACGCCCGTGGTCGCATCCAGGGTGAAGCCTGCCACCGTGCCCTGCAGGGTGGCCGTAACGGTTCCCTGCGTGACCACGGCACCGTTGAGGGTGTCGTTGCCCAGCACGCTCGGCGTGGTGCCACCTGCAAGACCCGGCACCGGCGTACCGAACAGGTCATCGTTGGCCGCCAGTGCGTTCGCCCCCAGGTTCACGGTGACGGTTGCGGTGGCGCACACGCCTGCGTTCGGAGCGGGCAGGCACACCTGATAGCCGAAGCTGTCGGTGCCGGCACTGCCGGCGTTGGGCTGATAAGTGAAGCTGCCGTCGGCGTTGACGGTGACCGTGCCCTGGGTCG
The DNA here is from genome assembly GCF_031834595.1 of Stenotrophomonas oahuensis. Lineage (NCBI taxonomy): Bacteria > Pseudomonadati > Pseudomonadota > Gammaproteobacteria > Lysobacterales > Lysobacteraceae > Stenotrophomonas > Stenotrophomonas oahuensis. The sequence continues at coordinate 1,171,334 of NZ_CP115541.1, forward strand.
GCGTGGCCCCGGCGGCGGTGAACACCGAGCCGGCCGGCGTGTTGTCGTTGCTGCCGACGTTGGCGGACACCGGCTGGCCCGCACCCGGCGTGCTGACCGTATCGTTCAACGCGTTCGGGCCGACCACCAGCTGCACGCTGGCGGTGTCGCACAAGGTGGGTGCGGCGGTCAGACAAATGCGGTAGCCCAGCGTGACCGGACCGGCCACGGCATTGGCGGGCACGCTGATGAGGCCATCGGCATTGATCGTGTAGCCGGCCGGCGCGGTGATCAGCGTGGTGGTGATATCGCCCGGCACCACCGCCACGTTGTTGAAGGTGTCGTTGGTCAGCACACTGGCGGTGGTGCCGCCGGTCGCTGCCGGAATCGGTGTGGCGTTGAAGGGGTCATCCACCGCGTCGATGACGTTGGCGGTGAGATTGACGGTGACGACGGCGGTGTCGCAGACCGCGGCGTTCGGCGCGGGCAGGCACAACTGGTAGCTGAAGGTGTCGGTGCCGGTGGCACCGGCATTGGCGGTGTAGGTGAACGCACCGCTGGCCTGCAGCACGACGCTGCCCTGGGTGGGCGCGGCACCGGTCTGGACGAAGGTGGAACCGGCGAACAGATTGTCGTTGGTGCTGACGTTGCCGTTGACGGCCTGTCCGGCCTGCACCGCCACGCTGTCATCGACGGCGTTGGGGCTGACGATCAGCGCCACGTTGGCACTGGCGCAGTTGCTGGGCGATGCCGCCTCGCAGATCTGGTAGGTCAGCGTGACCGGGCCGGCCGCCGCCGTGGCCGGCACCACAACGGTGCCGTTGGCGTTGATGTCATAGCCGGACGGCGCATTGGTCAGTGTGGCCACCACCGCGGCGTCAACAAACGCAGCTCCGCCCAGGGTGTCATTGGCGAACACGCGCGGCGTGGTGCCGCCTGCGCCGGGCGGGAACGGGGTGGCGCTGTAATCATCATTGGTGGCGACAATCGCCGCCGCCTGCACGGTGATTGTCGGCGTGGTGGCGGTGTTGTCGCCCGGGGTTGGGTCGGTGGTGCCCGGCGGCGCGGTGATGGTGGCGGCGTTCGCCGAGATCGTGGCCGGGGTCACAGTGGGCGCGGTACCGCTGACCTGCACCACCAGGACGTCGCCCACGCCCACGTTGACGCCCACGTTGAGGCTGCCGCTGCCGCTGGCGGTAGCGCACGAGGTGGCCGCGGACACCACCGGGCAGCTCCAGGTCACGCCGGTCAGCTGCGCCGGCACCGAATCGGTCAGGGTGGCCCCCACTGCCCGTGACGGCCCGGTGTTGCGCACCTCGATGCGGTACTGCACCGCGCCGCCCGCCGGCACCGCAGCACCGCCCGCGGGACTGACAATGGTCTTGATCACGCTCAGCTGCGACGTCGCAGCCAGGGCGTTGCTGTCGCTGGCGGTGTTGTTGCCCGGGGTGGGGTCGGAGATATCGTTCGGTGCGGTGACGGTGGCGGTGTTCACCAGCGGGTTGCGGTAGGCCTGCGCGTGGGCGGTGGCCGTGACCAGCGTCATCAGCAGCGCCCCGGCCAGATGCAGCGCGCGGACGCGCAGGCGACTGACGGGGGTGTGGCAGGAGAAGCGACGGGCGCTGGCGGTTTGCATGCAGAAATCCTCGGAAGCACCGCGCGGCGACCAGAACGGGCGACCTGCGCGTCACGTATTGCGTCGTTTCTGCCGAAGGCCACCGCGGTGGCCTCCGGGTGGATGTGGCTAGTACGCGGCGGGGTCTGCGCTGAAGCTGACCGGCACGGTGATCGTGGCCTGCCCCCCGTTGATCAGATTCACCCCCAGGCTCACCCCGGTACCACCGGCAGCGCCGCCACTTGCCGCGCTGCAGACGCTGCCGGCCGATGCCGTACAGGTCCATGGCGCGCTCAGCGTGGCCCCTGCGGGCAAGGTGTCGGTGACCTGCGCGGCGGTCACCGGGTCCGGCCCGGCATTGCTGACGGTGATGACGTAGCTCGCCGTGCCGCCGGGCGTGTAGCTGCCGCTGCCGTCGCTCTTGGTGATCGACAGATCCGCCTGGCGCGTTCGGTTGGTGATGCGGCAGACCACGTTGAGGGGCTGCGCGGACAACGCAGGGGCGGTGAAGTTGAAGCTCTGCCCGGTGCCACTGGTAAGTACTGTCCCGGCCGCATCGCGGCAATCCCACGTGCTGGCGTAGCGCGCCAGTACGGTGGCGGTACCGGCGGTTTCGGCGAGCGTGTAGACCGTGCCGGGTGTGGTGACCACCGCTGTGGTGGCCCCGTTATTGCCCACGTTGGCCACGCTGGCCAGCACCGTGGCCCCCTGCGCGACACTGAGGTTGAACACACCGGTGTCGGTGGTCGGCGCGAGCGTTTTCACCAGCTGCACGGTCGCCGCGCAGCTCTGCGAAATGCTTTCCACGGTGAAGATCGCCTGGCCGATGCGGATGCCCAGCAGGCCCAGCAGGTTGTCGACTACGCCGCCCAGTACAGCAGTGAGCACCGGACCGACCAGCGCATTGGTGACCGTGCGCAGCGGCGGCAGCAATACGCCGACCACGGCGTTGACGATGGTGTTGACCGGCAGCGGCAGGGTGATCAGGTTGTTGACCAGACGCACGACCGGTGTGCCGCTGGTGATCTGCACGTCCAGCGAGTTGATCAACGTGGTCACCATCAGGCTGGCGCTGACCGTGCCGGTACTCAACGTACGCGTCTGTGGATAGGGCCCGGTGAAGGCCACGGACTGGAAGCCGGGGGTGCCGGTCGCTACCGCGCGCAGCGATACCGTGAGCGGCACATCGACGTCGGCAACCTTCAATGCACTGGACAGCAGGCTGACCGCCACGGTGACATTGAGCGTGGTGGCGTTGATCGGGGTGACGCTGGCCGGGGTGAGCACCGCGCTGCGGTTGAAGAACACCGCGTCGCTGATGGTGCCGATGTACAGATTCACCAGACCCGGACGCGCCTGCAGGGTGACGGCGTTGCTGGCCAGGTTGACCGCATTGATGGTGCCCTCGGCGCGCGCTACGTCCGCGTATACCGACAGATGCAGCAGCGACGCGGTGATGGCGGTGCCGGAAAGCGACACCAGCCCACCTACGTTGAGCCCGTTGACCGCGCTGATCAGCGGGGCCACGTTGAGGCCCTGGGCGATGTCGAAGTCGAACTTGATGCGGATGGCGGCGCTGTGGAACGCACTGCCGACCGGGCCGCAGTTGTACACCGGCGGCTCGACCACCTGGGCCCAGACGCGCACGTTGGCCAGCCCACCCAACCCCAGCGGGGCCAGCTGCGCGGTGGTCAGGGTGATCGGCGTGGGCGTGGTGACTACATTGCGGAAGTTGTAGAGCTGCACGCCGCCGGTGATCAGATCGAGCACGTCGAGATTGACGTTGGCCAGCGATCCTGGTGGCAGCGAGACCTGTAGCAGGTCGGCCAGGCGGATGGTGCCGGTGAGGCCACTCAGTGAAGGCGTGAGCAGGTTGAGCGAGTTGGCCGCCAGTGTCTGACCGTCGGCCTGCAGTACCGAGACCAGTGCCGCCTGCAGCTGGGCCAGGGTGATGTTGGCGTTGAGCACCTGGCTGGGGTCGCTGACCACCACGCCACCATTGAGCTGGGTCAGCAGCGCGTTGAGATTCACATCCGCGCCAGCGATGTTGTTCCAGTCCAGCGCGGTGATGTTGATATTGGTGCCGGGCAACAGAGTCGTGAACAGCAGGTTCAATACCGGGCTCTGGGTCGAATCCACCTGCACCAGGCGTGGCCCAGCAGAAACACACGCGCCGTTGGCGGTACAGGCGTCCTGCGCATTTACTTTCGGGACCGCAGAAAATAGTGCGAATAACGTCACAATTAATGCGATCGCATTAAGTTTGGTGAATCCCCATAACACCCGCTTCACATCTGAAACCTTATCCATCACCCATCCCCTGCGCCGTGGCCGCACCCCTCCTTCACACACCGGATTCCCGGTGATGAGGAGCAGCAAGCGCACTGCTTTCGACGTTCTGGTGTTTATTTCCGGCGATTCATGGCCGGTTTCAGGATTAATTACGTGGACGTGGCAAGGGGTCAAACAACGATTTGTGAAGACGGTAGTTAGTAACGCTGTCGCTCGGGGTGGTTATGATGGGATACCCATGAGGGGCAAGGGCAGTCAGTCATTCTGTACATGCAGGTAAAAGAATCACTGCCCGGGAAGTATCGATAACCACCCATCACTTAAGGACAGGGAAAGGGGGATTTTTATGTTGTCGATGTCGGATCGAATTCGCAGCGCGCGGACCGCTGCGGGGTTATCTCAGACGCAATTGGCCCAGGAAACCGGGGTCAAGCGCAGTGCGGTGGCACAGTGGGAGCGGCGCGGCGGCACCCATCCCAGTGTGTCGCATCTGGCACGGATTGCCGTGGTCACCCACGTGCGGTTCGAGTGGTTGGCGACCGGTCGTGGTTGCGGAAAACCGGACGGAGAAGAGCTGGAAACGACACAGCCGGCGGCGGATTACGTGCGTAACGACCTGGAGGGCAACATTCTGTCGCTGGTGCGGCGGTTGCCCCCACGCAAGCGGCAGGTGGCGCACGACATCATTGAGATGCTGGGCGCGTAGGAACGGTAGAGGCGTGACGACCAACGGTCGTCACCTGCCGCGCGGGCCACGCAATTCTGGTAGCTGACGACCGTTGGTCGTCAGAGCGCCGCGCGCGGCGGTAGCGACCAGTCGATCGGTGGCTGCCCGCGCTGCTGCAGGTAATCGTTGGCCATCGAAAAATGGCGGCAGCCCAGGAAGCCCCGATGCGCCGACAGCGGCGACGGGTGCGGAGCCTTGAGCACGCGGTGGCGGCGGGTGTCGATCACCTTGCCCTTCTGCTGGGCGTAGCTGCCCCAGAGCAGGAACACCAGGCCGTCGCGTTCGCGGTTGAGGGTTTCCACCACATGGTCGGTGAAGCCTTCCCAGCCGCGCTTCTGGTGTGCGCCGGCCTGCCCTTCCTCAACCGTGAGTACCGCGTTGAGCAGCAGCACGCCACGCTGCGCCCACGGCAGCAGGCAACCGTGATCCGGTCGCGCGATGCCCAGGTCGCTTTCAATTTCCTTGTACATGTTCAGCAGCGACGGCGGTACCGGCACGCCGGGCATCACCGAGAAGCTCAGGCCATGCGCCTGTCCGCGGCCGTGATACGGGTCCTGGCCCAGGATCACCACTTTCACCTGATCAAACGGCGTGGCGTCGAACGCGGCGAAGATCTGCGGGCCGGGCGGAAACACGTGTGCGCCCGCTGCCTTGCGCTCACGCAGGAAAGCCGACAGCTCACGCATCTCCGGGCGCAGCAGCCAGTCGCCCACATGCGCCTTCCAGCTGGGTTCCAGCTGGATGGCAGGCAATGCATCACTCATCGCAGCACGGGCTTGTCGTTGAGGCGGGCCAGACGCAGCTGGAACAGCACCTTGGTCACCAGCAGGCGCTCTTCGATCGGCTTCTGCACCAGGTCGTTCGCTCCGGACTGCAGCAGACCGGACTGATTGTGCGGATTCCCGTCGCCGGTCATCACCAGCACCGGCAGGCGGCGCTTGCCGTAACCGAAGTCCACGCGCACGCGCTCGACCACGTCGCGACCGCTGAGTTCGCCCTTCAGGGTGACGTCGGTCAGCACCAGGTCGATGCGGGTATTGCTGCGGCCCAGCGATTCGGCCGTGAGCAGGGCAAACGCCTCTTCGGCGGTCATCACGTGCAGCACGTTGAGGCTCTGCCGTTCCAGCATGCGCTTGGTGGCTTCCGCCACCACGCGGCTGTCTTCGATGTACAGGATGGTGGCCCCCGGAATGGTCTCCGGCTGCACGTAGCCCTTGATGAAGGACGCCAGCGCCTCGTGACCCAGCGCCTTGTCGAAGTAGTCGGTGACGTACTCGGTGAAGCGGCGCTGCTCCAGGTGCTGCTGGGCGTCGCCTGACACTACGATCACCGGCACATAGGCCTGCCCTGCCGCCTCGCGCACCATGCGCGCCAGCGCCAGGCCGTCGCCGTCGCTGAGGGTGAGCGAGGTGGTGACCAGATTGACCGGGCCGGCATCCAGCGCCTGGCGGGCGTCTTCGATGCAGGCGCAGCCCACCACTTCCACCTGCGGCAGCTCACGCTGCAGCACGTCGGCAATGAGCTTGCGGACCAGCTTGGAGCCGTCGACCACCATCACCCGGGGGGCGGCATCAACGAGGTGCTTGAGAGCTTGCGGACGCATGCGAACCTCAGGTTTCAGTCGGTCGGGTCTGGCGCAGGAAGTGCCCTGTGACCAGCCACGCGCCCAGCCAGCCCAGCACCACCGTGCCGACCAGGACGAGCGAGGAATGCAGAAGATCCAGCCCATGCAACACAAACGGGCTGCCATAGCTGCTGGAGAGTTCGGCCAGCGGCGGGCGCAGCGCCAGACCGGCCACGCCGATCAGGGCCAGTGCCAGCGCGCCGGCCCCCAGGCCATACCACGCGCCCAGATACAGGAACGGACGACGGATGAAACCGTCGCTGGCCCCGAGCAGCTGCAGCACGCCGATTTCATCCCGGCGCGACTGGATGTCCAGACGCACGGTGTTGCCGACCACCAGCACCGCGCCCAGCCCCAGCAGGGCCGAGAGCACCTGCACCAGCCGTGAGCCGAAGCCCAGCCACGCGTCCAGACGCTTGCGCCAGAGTGCATCGTGCTGGACCAGGTCGGCCTGCGGCAGACCCTGCAGTGACTGCGCAAGGCGCGCATCATCCGTGCCGTTGGCCGGGGTGATGATCAGCAATGAAGGCAGTGGATTGTCGTGCAGGGCATCAATGGCCTCGCCAAGGCCCGCGCTGTCGCGCAGTTCGGCCAGCCCCTCTTCCGGGGTGCGCACGGTGACCGCGCTGACATCGGCACGACCGCGCAGCGTCTCGGCGACCTGGGTCGCACCGGCGGCGTCCACGCTGGCCTTCAGGAACAGGTTGATGTCGCGCGACTGCTGCACGCTGCCGGCAAACAGCTTCACGTTGTCCAGCGCGATCGACAGACCCAGCGGCAACGCCAGGGCCACCGCCATGACCATGATGGTCAGCAGCGTCGCCCACGGCTTGCGCCAGGCGCGACCGAGGCTGAACACCACGCTGTGGCCATGATGATGCAGCCACACGCCCAGACGCGAAGGCGCTGCCGCTTCTTTGTTGGTCGCAGCGCTCATTCGGCCAGATCCTGCGGCGAGATGTCGTCGACCAGACGGCCGTGGTCAAGAATGAGCACGCGCTTGCGCATGCGGCGCAGCAGCGGCAGGTCATGGCTGACCACCAGCACGCTGGTGCCCCGCTCGGGCAGTTCGGCAAACAACGCCATGATCTCCGCGGCCAGGGTGGGGTCCAGGTTACCGGTCGGTTCGTCGGCCACCAGCAGGCGCGGTTCGCCGACGATGGCGCGGGCAATGCCCACGCGTTGTTGTTCGCCGGCCGACAGTTGCGAGGGCAGCGCCTTTTCCCGGTGGGCCAGGCCCATCCGTTCAAGCACCGAGCGCACCCGCTTGCCGATCTCTGCGCGACGCGTGCCACGCAGGATCAGTGGCAGGGCGACGTTCTCGCCAATGCTGCGATCCATCAGCAGGCGGTGGTCCTGGTAGACCGCACCCACCTCGCGGCGGTGACGCGGGATATCGCCGCCGCGCACCTTCAGCAGGTTGCGGTCGGCCAGCAGCACCGCGCCACGGCTGGGACGTTCGTCCAGATGGATCAGTTTCAGCAGGGTGCTCTTGCCGGCACCGGAGTGACCGGTGACAAACAGCATTTCCCCGGGCGCAACTTCGAAGCTGACGTCCACCAGTGCCTGGTGGCCGCCCGCATACTGTTTGCTGACATTGTCGAAACGCAGGACGCTCATCCCCCGATTATGCCGGAGGCGCGTTGCGAGGTGGGGGCGGGATGACACCCGACCAACGGTCGGGTGCTACCGTTGATCGGCACGCCCGCCGATCAACTGCCGGAGAGCATCCGGCGGATCTTGCGGCCGATGCGGGTCAGGAAACCGCCACTGGCATCGTCAGCCTTGGCCGCACGCATCGGCTTGGCCGCCACCTGCACCGGCGTGACCGGCTGGGAGGCGCCCTCGGCACCCTCAACCGGGCGACCGTGGCGACGACGGCGGCGCTTGCGCGGCTTGCGCTCGCCATCCACTGCGCCTTCCGGAGCACCTTCGGCACGCGGCGGACGCGGCGGGCGCGGAGCCTGCGTCGCGTCGGCCGGTGCAGCAGCACCGTCAGCGGCGGGCTTCTCGCCTTCCGGGCGCGGCTTGCGCGGACCGCGCGGCTTGCGGTCGCCATCGCGGCGTTCGCCACGACCGCTACCACTGCCAGAACGACCGCCACGGCCACCGCCGCGACGCTCTTCCTCGGCGGCGCGCGCCTCACGCGCTTCGCGGAAGATCTGGCCGACGCTTTCGTTGTCGTCGCCTTCCTCGCCCGGAGCCGCCGGTGCACGCTCAGGACGCGGCAGCGCGGTCAGCAGTTCCTTGGTGACCGGCTCGGATGGAATCTTCTGTTCAATGTAGGCCTCGATGTCCGGCAGGCCCATCGCATAGCGCTCGCAGGCGAAGCTGATGGCATCGCCTTCCTCGCCCAGGCGGGCGGTGCGCCCAATGCGGTGCACGTAGTCTTCGGCGTCGAACGGCAGGTCGTAGTTGTAGACGTACTTGATGCCGTCGATGTGCAGGCCGCGTGCGGCCACGTCGGTGGCGACCAGGATTTCCAGCTGACCCTTCTGGAAGCGGTTGAGCAGGCTCTCGCGCTTCTTCTGCGGCACATCGCCGGACAGCACGCCGACACGGTAGCCGGCCTTCTCCAGCGAACGCGCCACGCGCTCGACGAACACCTTGGTGTTGACGAACACCATGGTGCGCGCGCCTTCGCTGCGCGACAGCAGGCCCAGCAGCAGCGGGATCTTCTCTTCGTCAGCCGGGAAGTACAGCTTCTGGCGCACGCGCGCGGCGGTCACCGTTTCGGCTTCCACCACCAGCTTCTGAGGCTCGTTCATGTGCTCGTAGGCCAGCTCCAGCACGCGGTGGCTGAGGGTGGCGCTGAACAGCAGGGTCTGGCGGGTGGTGCGCTCGGGCATGCGGCGCAGCAGGAAGCGGATGTCCTTGATGAAGCCCAGGTCGAACATGCGGTCGGCTTCGTCCAGCACGCAGATCTCGCAGGCGTGCAGTGACACCACCTTGTGCTGCTTCACGTAGTCGATCAGGCGGCCCGGGGTGGCGATGATCACGTCCACACCCTGCTGCAGGATCTCGCGCTGCTTGTCATAGTCCACGCCGCCGTAGACCAGCGCGAAGCGCAGGCCCAGGTCGGAGCCGAACTTCACCGCGTCCTTGTGAATCTGGATGGCCAGTTCGCGGGTCGGAGCGAGGATCAGCGCGCGCGGATCTTCCGGCTTGCGGTCGGCCAGCGCCGGGCGGCTGAGCAGGCGGTTGACCACCGCCACCAGGAAGGCCAGCGTCTTGCCGGTACCGGTCTGGGCCTGGCCAGCCACATCGCCACCGGCCAGCGCGACCGGAAGGGTCAGCGCCTGGATCGGGGTGCAGCGGGTGAATCCGGCTCCTTCAAGACCGGCCTGCAGGGCCGGATGCAGATCAAAGGAGGAGAAAGTCAAATCGGTCAGCGGTTTGTCGCTCATGAGTCCGTCTTGGTAAGGCCGCGCCGGCACCGGGCCGGAAGGCTTGCAATCTTGGAGGGCAGCGTTGCCATACGGCCGTTGCGCCGGGAATGCCGGGGCCGGATCGATGGGACGCGGGCCGCTGCACAATGTCCCAGTTTAGCGCAATGTCGGAAGCAAACCGGGGGTGCCGTCGCGCCGGGGTCTGAGACGACATGCCGCCTGCCCGCCCTCGCGCGGATTTCACCGCGCCACACGCCAGTTGAACGGGCCGTAGGCAGGGGGTGGAAGCGCCCCATACCCGCCCGCACTTACTGGGACAGGCCCTGGCAAAGCGCGATACCTGTCACAGGATGTAGCGTTGCAGCCGGGGACTGTGCCCCGGGTTCGATAGGGGTACACTGCGCCCCGAGAGCGTCCAGGCATCCCACCGGACGCACCGCTGGTCGCCCAGGCGACCACGAGGCAGCAGACGCGGACACGCCGGAAGGCGGGTCCAGGTTCAACCCTCCGGCCTGGCCGGGTGCACTCCAAATCGAGAGACCAAGATGAGCGACAAGGTTGTACATGTCGGCGATGCCGACTTCGATAACACCGTACTGAACTCCAAGGAACCGGTGCTGGTGGACTTCTGGGCCGAATGGTGCGGTCCCTGCAAGATGATCGCCCCGGCGCTCGATGAGCTGGCCAACACCTATGACGGCCGCGCCAAGATCGTGAAGGTCAACGTGGACCACAGCCGCGCCCTGGCGGCCAAGTACCACGTCCGCTCCATTCCCTACCTGGTCGTCTTCAAGGACGGCGAGAAGGTTGGCGAACAGGTCGGCGCTGTCGGCAAGGCCCAGCTGGCTGGTCTGCTGGACAAGGCCCTGGCCTGAGCCACCTGCGGCAGCCGGGTCACCGGCTGCCCGGCGGGCCCCGCGCCCGCATGAATGATCCCGCCCTGCCCGGCTTGCGCCCTGCTGCAAGCCGGTGGTAGTGTCGGCATATCCGGCCGCGTTCGCGTGCCGTGTCTTCCGGTCGTATTCCCGCCCGGAATCCTTTTCCCAAACATCCTGACGCCCTTGCGGGGCGCTCGCACCTCTCAGCGAGGAATCCAGCTCTTGTCCGATATCACTACGACCGAAACCGGCAGCGCCGACGCGCCCGCCGAGAAGCGCGTGCGCAAGCCGCGCGTCGCCAAGGCCGCTCCGGCCGAATCCGCCGCTCCGCCGGCACAACCCGCCCTGCCCCTGGCTGCCGCGCCCGCCGCGCCGGCGCCGGCAGCGGCTCCCGCCCCGGCCGCCCCCGCGCCTGCTCCCGCTGCTCCTGCGGCCAGCGCATCGGGCGAAGGTTCCTCGGCCCCGAGCGGTGGCCAGGAAGGCGGCGAAGGTGGCCAGCGCCACCAGAACCAGAATGCACAGGGCGGGCAGAACCCGTACCAGCAGAATCAGGGCCAGGGTCAGGGCAACCGCCGTGACCGCTTCCGCAACCGCCGCGACCGCGACCGCAACAACCGCAACGACCGCTTCCGCGACGACGGCATGCCGCAGGACAACGGCGAGCAGCAGGCCTTCGTGCCTCGCCAGCAGCCGCAGGTACCGGAAGGCTTCCCGGTGTACTCGCTGAGCGACCTCAAGCGCATGCCGGCGCAGAAGCTGCTGGAAATTGCCGAGCAGCTGCAGATCTCCGAAGGCGTCGCCCGCGCCCGCAAGCAGGACGTGATCTTCGCGCTGCTGAAGGTACTGACCCGTCATGGTGACGGCGTGGCCGCCGACGGCGTGCTCGAAATCCTGCCGGACGGCTTCGGCTTCCTGCGTGCGGCCGAGGCCAGCTACCTGGCCGGCCCGGATGACACCTACATCTCGCCGAGCCAGATCCGTCGCTTCAACCTGCGCACCGGCGACCACCTGTCCGGCCGCATCCGCTTCCCGAAGGACGGCGAGCGCTACTTCGCGCTGTCGATCGTGGACACCATCAACGGTGAGCCGCTGGAAGCGTCGAAGAACAAGGTGCTGTTCGAGAACCTGACCCCGCTGTTCCCGCGCAAGCGCTTCACCCTGGAGCGCGGCAACGGCTCGTCGGAAGACATCACCGGCCGCATCCTCGACCTGATGGCCCCGCAGGGCAAGGGTCAGCGTGCGCTGATCGTGTCGCCGCCGAAGGCCGGTAAGACGATGATGATGCAGCAGATCGCCACGGCGATCACGACCAATCATCCGGAAGTGCACATGATTGTGCTGCTGATCGACGAGCGCCCGGAAGAAGTGACCGAAATGCAGCGCACGGTGCGCGGCGAAGTGATCAGCTCGACCTTCGACGAACCGGCTGCGCGCCACGTGCAGGTGGCCGAAATGGTCATCGAGCGCGCCAAGCGCCTGGTGGAACACAAGAAGGACGTGGTGATCCTGCTGGACTCGATCACCCGTCTGGCACGCGCCTACAACAACGTGGTGCCGAGCTCGGGCAAGGTGCTGACCGGTGGTGTCGACGCCAACGCGCTGCACCGCCCGAAGCGCTTCTTCGGTGCGGCACGTAACGTGGAAGAAGGCGGCAGCCTGACCATCATCGCCACGGCGCTGGTGGACACCGGCAGCAAGATGGACGAAGTGATCTACGAAGAATTCAAGGGCACCGGCAACAGCGAAGTGCACCTGAACCGTCGCATCACCGAAAAGCGCGTGTACCCGGCGATCGACATCAACCGTTCGGGCACGCGTCGCGAAGACCTGCTGATCGAGCCGGAGCTGCTGCAGAAGATCTGGATCCTGCGCAAGCTGCTGCACCCGATGGACGAAATCGCGGCGATGGAATTCCTGCTGGACAAGATGAAGAACACCAAGTCCAACGACGAGTTCTTCGGTTCGATGAAGCGCTGATCGGCTGCTACATCGCTTACGCAATAAGCCCCGCTTCGGCGGGGATTTTTGTTTCTGCGCGCGGATGGGGCGATTGCCGACACTCCATGCGCGACCCCGGTAGCGTCGGTCGACAGACGACGACCGTGGAACTGCCCACGCCCGGTAACGCACGACCGCGGAACGAAATCGGCTTTACCCGAATTCGACTCCCTCAAGGCCGCATGCGGTCCCGCAACGGCCCAAACGCTGCAGGCACCACGCCTTTCTCCCACGCCGACATCTGTATCTGGGAAACGACGGCTTCTTCACCTCCCGCGTCCACCGCCGTCGCGCGTTCGCCCACACGCGCGTCCAAACCCGCCCTCACCACCGACGACACTGCCACCACGACCACCAGCGACACCCCGCCCAGGACATGCACCGCTGTCATAGCTGACCTTCTCGTGCGCGATTGACAGGCACGATACCGGGCGGGTGGCGGACTTCCCTTGAAGATGGTCCTAAAACGACATCGCCGGGCGTTGCCCGGCGATGTGATGGATAGCGGGCACTTCAGCCGGGCAAGCCCGGCTCTACATTCATCCGGCTGGCAACTTGACCAAGCGGCGTCAGTCCTTATCCTGCAAGGCATGGCGAACTCCAAGCCCCTGCCGACTGTACCCGGCTCCGCCGACCCCGCGGCTGATCGCATTGCCGCACGGCAAGCGGCACTCAAGGAGGCCAAGGCCCGCTATGCCGCACTTCGCAAAGTGCATCGCGCACTTGCGGCCGATCTGGCCACGTTCGACGATGCCAAGACTACCCGATTGATCATTCGGGCACTGCGCAATGTGCAGGTGTGGGAATCGGGCGGCATCGCCAGCCCCTACTACGTCCGCGCCTGGCGAAGGATCCTGCTGGACCCGGCCAACAGCATTCCGAAGATGTTGCGTGGCCACAACGCCAATGCGTTGGTTCAGAACTCTCCTTTCGGCTTCGTCTACAAGGAACGCAGGTACCGCAAGGAACTGCAACATGGCGAAACCAACGCCTCCTGAGACACCTGCCGACATTGATCGCGTCGGAGAGTTGCTGGTCGAAGCCAGCAAGCTGAGCAACCACAAGGAATTCGTCATCATAGGAAGCCTGTCAGTACTGGCCTCCGAAATTTCCCCACCCGATGAGATGCTGATGTCCATCTACGTAGACTTTTATCCAAAACTGGACCCTGGTCGCGCAGGCGAGATTGCACGTCAACTGGGTCCAGAATCAGAGTTCGCCGAGCAAAAGGGCCTGTACGCCGATGCAGTCAGCCCCTTCCTGGCAGCGCTTCCCGACGGCTGGGAAGAACGCCTGCATCGGGTGGCACATCCTGAAGGCGTCATCGGGCTTTTACCTTGACCCCAATGACTGTGCGGTAGCGAAGCTGGCGCGTAACGAACGCCGCGACCAGCACTGGGTTCGCCAGGGTATCCGCGCAGGCATCATCAAGCCGGATGTCGTTGAGCGCCGCATGACCAGGGCTCCCTTTCTCGATGCCAAGGAGCGGAATCGGGCGGCCGCTAGCCTGGAGATCCAGGCCGCGTGGGCAACCGCGTTTCAGTAGAAAAGAAGATCGCCGGGCGTTGCCCGGCGATGTGATGGATAACGGGCGCTTCAGCCGGGCAAGCCCGGCTCTACGTCATGGGCAGGTGACGTTGCCCTTGGCCTTCGCCGCCAACTGCATCTGGGTGAACGCGGCGACCAGCGGCTTGTCGGCGGTCACCACGAACGGGGCTTCCACTGCACCGAGGGCGACGCCCTGTTTGGCGAAGCAGGCGAGCGGAATGCTGACGGTGTGCTTCTGTCCGGCTGAAAGTCCCGCCAGCACTGAGGTGATGTCCACCCCACCCTCGCAGCCAGTGCCGCACTGCATGGTCACCTTGACCGGCGTGGTAGGCCTGTTCTGCACCATCACGTCGAACTGCAGCGCGCCGTTGCTGCGCGCCAGCGCGCTCAGGTTGCGCCGCGAGGAACTGCGGGAGATCAGCTGCGCGGGCGCGAGCCAGGTCACTTCGCGTGCGTCCTGCTGGGTGTTGATCTGCACGGTGCGCACCTGTGCGACCGGTGCCGCCTGCGGCCAGCGCAGGGTGGCATTGAGATCGTTGCCGAGCGGCTGGGTAGCACCGTTGGCGGCGATGTGCAGCGAGAATGGCATGCTGTCCAGACGGTTGAAGATCGGCATGGTGGTGACTTCGCCGCAATGGTCCGGATTCGCTTCCGGCAAGCGCGCCACCGGTGCGGCCGAGGCATAGCGCAGGCCGTAGCCGAGCTTGAACAGCGCCGGGCGCTTGGGGTCGGGGCGGTCAATCGGAGCCGGGCACGGCACACCGGGCCAGGGGAAGCTGAGCGTGCCGGTGAAGTCGTGCGCGGGCTTTCCGTCCTTGCCCGCCACCAGCACATCGGTGATGCCTTTGCCTTCGCTGCCCGGCAGCCAAGCGGCGACGAACGCCTGCGACAGGTTGAGCAGATCGTTGGTGTACATCGGGCGGCCGGAGAAGTACACGGTGACCACCGGCTTGCCGGTGGCAGCGGCGGCCTTCAACACCGCGAGGTCCTGCGGCTGTGCACGGCTGTGGCTGACCGTGTCGGACGGCAGGATGTCACCGTTGGTCTCGGCGTACGGCGTTTCGCCAATCAGGGCGAGCACCACGTCGAAGGCGCTGGCATCCACACTGCTGGCGTCGGGGCTGTAGGTCACCTGATCCGTGCCCAGTTCGGCACGGAGCGCGCCCAGCACCGAATCGGCATTGAGGTAATCGGCGTTGGTGTTCTCGGTGCCCTGCCAGGTCAGCGACCAGCCGCCGGACTGGTCACTCAGGCTGTCAGCGCTTTTGCCCACCACCAGCACGCGTGCGTCGCGGCGCAGCGGCAGGGCGTTGTTCTGGTTCTTCAGCAGCACCAGCGACTCGCGCACCGCCTCACGCGCCAGTTCGCGGTGCTGCACGGCATTGGCATCGCCCGCGTAGCGGCTGTCGGAGGGCTTATGCTCGAACAGGCCGGCCCGCAGTTTCACGCGCAGGATGCGGGTCACCGCATCGTCGATGCGTGCCATCGGAATCTCACCGCTCTCCACCTGGACCATGGTGTTGGCAATGAAGGCCTTCCAGTCGTCCGGCACCATCACCATGTCGATGCCGGCGTTGATCGCCTGCGCACAACTGTCGTTGCGGCAGCCCGGCACCTGGGCGATGCCGTTCCAGTCAGAGACCACGAAGCCATCGAAGCCCATCTTGTTCTTCAACGCATCGGTGAGCAGCTCCTTGCTGCCATGCATCTTGCCGTAGTTCACGCCGCCGGCGCGGTCGTTCCAGCTGTTGAACGATGCCATTACCGTCTGCGCGCCTTCAGCCAGCGCACCGTAATAGCCCTGGCCGTGCACATTGACCATGGTGGCGTGGTCGACCAGCGCCTCGCCCTGGTCACGCCCGTTGTCGGTCGCGCCGTCGCCGATGTAGTGCTTGGCAGTGGTCACCACGTTGCCGTCGTCGTTGAAGCGCCCCTGAGCGCCCTTGACGTAGGCATGCGCGTACTCACGAATCAACGCCGGATCGGACGAGAAGCTCTCGTAGGTACGGCCCCAGCGCGGATCGTGGGCGACCGCCAGGGTCGGCGCAAACACCCAGTCGATGCCGGTGGCGCGGGTGGACTGTGCGGTAGCCTGACCGATGCGCTCGATCAACCCGGCATCGCGCGCGGCCCCGAGGCCGATGTTGTGCGGGAACAGCGTGGCTCCGTAGACGTTGTTGTGCCCGTGCACGGCATCGGTGCCCCAGATCACCGGCACCGGGGTGGCCGCATCGGTCTGCAACGATGCGGCGCGGTACGCGTCGGCCAGTTTCAGCCAATCCGTCACCGACGCATGCTTGTTCATGCCCGGCCAGGAGCCCCCGCCGTTGAGCACCGAGCCGATGTAGTACTCGCGCACCTGGTCAGGGGTAATGGACTTGATCTCGGGCTGGGTCATCTGCCCGATCTTCTGCGCCAGGGTCATCTTCGAAAGAATGGCCTGCACCCGGCTTTCGATCGCGGGGTCCTGGGCGATCGCGCTTTTCACCTGCGGCCAGTCCTGCAGTTGGCCGGCACTGGTCGGTGCAGCGGCGGCGTGGGCAGACAGGGCCAGCAACAGGCTGGCGGCGAGAAGAGACCGGTTGACGCTGATCACGGACGAAACCTCCGGGGTTGGGCGGATGAGGCACCGCACGCTCCCCGTGACGGACCTTCCTGACAGCGCTGTCATATAAGCCGGCCGAAACCGTGTCAACCACAGGAGCGCTTCGGCAACGTCATCGCACCGTGGGCTAAGGGATGCGCGCTCGCATGGGGCGGATGCGGCAGTCGCAACTGCTGCAACGCGTCAAGAATTTCCGCAGTACATTCCGCGCTCGTGACGTGGCACCATCCCGCCTGCATCGGCAATTCCACGATGCCCCAGGCGCTCTACCATCGGCAGCACTCTCCAGGAGATCCATCGCATCATGCGCAGTCGCATCGAGGATGTTGCCGCCGTCGCGGGCGTTTCGATCAAGACCGTGTCGCGCGTGCTCAATCATGAGCCGAACGTCCGCGCGGAGACGCGCGAGCGGGTGATGGCCGCGGTGACGCGGTTGGGCTACAAGCCCAACCTGTCCGCGCGCAGTCTGGCTGGCCAGCGCTCATATTCGTTGGCGCTGGTCTACAACAATCCCTCGCGCAATTACCTGATGGAAATCCAGAACGGCATGCTCGAGGCCTGCCATGCGCACCACTACAACCTGATCCTGGGCCCGGTGGGCATTGGCCGACATACCCTGCCTGACCTGTCCGCGCTGTTCGAGAACTCGCGCCCGGATGGCGTGGTGCTGATTCCGCCCCTGACTGACGACGCGGTGGTGCTGGACTGGCTGGAAGAACAGGAAATCCCCTATTCCAGCATCGCCCCGCGTGACCCGGACGGCCACATTGGTGTGCGCATGGATGAAACCACGGCCGTGGTGGAGTTGATCGCCCACCTGGTGGCGCAGGGGCACCGCCGCATCGCGCACATCAAGGGCCCACGCGCGCACGGGGCCTGCCAATGGCGCCATGCCGGTTATCGCCAGGCGCTGCGTGCGGCGGGCATCGACTACGACCCGGCGCTGGTGGTGAACGGTCAGTTCTCGTTCGAATCCGGCATCACTGCCGCCAATGCGCTGCTCGATCTACCCGAACCGCCCACCGCGATCTTCGCGGCCAACGACGACATGGCTGCGGCGGTCTACCGGGTGGCCGGCCAGCGTGGTCTGCGCATTCCGCGCGATCTTTCGGTATGCGGCTTCGACGATACGCCGATTGCCGGACACATCTTCCCGGCCCTCACCACGGTGCGCCAGCCGACCTCCAGCATGGGCACCATTGCCACCGAACAGCTGATCGAACGCATCCGCGCGGCCAAGGGCGGCCGCATGGTCACAGTGGACCATGCAGTGCTGGTGCGCGAATCGACCCAGGCTCCGCGCCGCCGCTGAGAATTCAGTTGCGACGTGCGCCGCGCCAAGCGTAGTGCAGGATGTAGGCGTAGCACAGCAGCGGCAGCAGGAACGAACCCTGCAGGCCGTAATGGTCGGCCAGCCAGCCCATCGCCAGCGGAATCACCGCGCCACCCACGATGGCCATCACCAGAAGGCTGGAGCCCTGCCCGGTAAGCGGCCCCAACCCGGCAATGGCCAGCGCGAAGATGGTTGGGAACATGATCGAATTGAACAGGCCAATGCTGACCACGCTCCACTTGGCCAGCCCGCCGGTGCCCAGCATGGTGACGGCCAGCATGCCCATCACGATGATTGCGAACCAGCCCAGCAGGCGGCGCGGGTCTACCTGCACCAGCAGCCAGGTGCCCAGCAGGCGACCCACCAGTGCCCCGCCCCAGTACAGCGACACATAGAACGTGGCCTGCTGTTCGGTCATCCCCTCGCCTATGCCTGGCATGGACAGGAAATTGACCAGCACGCTGCCGATCGACACTTCCGCACCGACGTAGAAGAAGATCGCCAGCACGCCATAGCGCAGGTGCGGGTGGCGCAGCGCGTCCTTCAGCCCGCCGGGCCGGGTCGGCTGGTCTTCCACCCCGGCAATGGCCGGGAGGCGGAACATCCAGATCGCCACCGCCAGCACGAACAGGGTGATGGCCAGGCCGAAGTACGGCAGTTGCACCGACTGCGCTTCAGCCACCCGGTAGGCCAGCGCTTCGGCCTGCGGCAGCGCCGCCAGCTCCTCTGCACTGCGCGGCTGTGCCGACAGGATCAGCAGGCCACCGAATAGCGGAGCCAGCGTGGTGCCCAGCGAGTTCATCGACTGCGCCAGCGTCAGCCGGCTGGAGCTGGTCTGTTCCGGCCCCAGCAGCGCCACGTAGGGGTTGGCGGCCACCTGCAGCACGGTGATGCCAGTGGCAAGCACGAACAGCGCACCCAGGAACAAGCCGTACACATGCAGATGCGCGGCGGGCCAGAACAGCAGCGCGCCGACGCCCGCAATCGCCAGCCCGGCCACGATGCCGCGTTTGTAGCCCACCGCTGCGACCAGCCGGCCTGCCGGCAGCGACATCAGGAAGTACGCACCGAAGAAGGTGAACTGGATCAGCATCGCCTGCACCCAGGTCAGCGAGAACGCGGCCTTCAGATGCGGAATGAGGATGTCGTTGAGGCAGGTGATGAAGCCCCACATGAAGAAGATGGCGGTGACCACCGCCAGCGCCACGCGGTTGCTCTGCACATGCTGCCCGCGCACCACGGTTGAAGTGTCCATTGCCTGTCCTTGCAGAAGGGAAAAGAGGCGCGGCGCGGTCAGACGAATCCCGACAAGCGGTCACGCAGCGGCCACACATAGAACCCGCTTCGTGTCCGGTTGTCCAGCGCTGTCAGACAATCGGTCAAACCCTTCCTAGTCCGGTTTGCGCAGTTTCGTTCTGCACTGCACAACGTATGGTGCCGACTGAATCTGCCGCACGAAGCCGGCTGAAATCTGCGGAAATCCTCGCTGCACCACATGTTTCCAACGGGATCAGCCGGTGATGCCCTGCACCATCGTGGACCTTGCAAGCGCGCACCGGAAACGGTTGCACATGGCAGTTTGTTGACAACGCTGTCAGGGGCCGGCCCAATCCGCCCCCATGAGCTGTTGAACCGATCAAACGCCGTCGCACCGTCACTACCGAATTCCCTGGGGAGGGAGCTTCCATGAAGACGTACAAGGCCGTACCCCGCAAGGCAATGCTCACTTCCGCGCTCTTGGCCGTTATGGCTGGCCCGGCCTGGGCGCAGGATCAAGCCACCGACAGCACTGCGCCTTCGTCGCAGACCGCTGACCCGACCACGCTGGATGCGGTGCAGGTCACCGGCATCCGCGCCAGCCTGGCGTCGTCGATGAACCTCAAGCGCGACAGCCAGGGCGTGGTCGACGGCATCGTTGCCGAAGACATCGGCAAGTTCCCGGACACCAACCTGGCCGAGTCGCTGCAGCGCATCAGTGGCGTGTCGATCGACCGCACCTCGAGCGGCGAAGGCTCGAAGGTCACCGTGCGCGGCATTGGCCCCGACTTCAACCTGGTGCTGCTCAACGGCCGCCAGATGCCGGCCTCGAACCTCGGCGACGGCGGCGCGGGCTTGTCCAGCTCGCGTTCGTTCGACTTCGCCAACATCGCGTCCGAATCGATCTCGGCGGTGGAGGTCTACAAGACCGTGCGTGCCGACAATCCTACCGGCGGCATCGGCGCGACCATCAACGTCAAGACGCTGCGCCCGCTGGAAGCCGAGCCGGTGATCAGCGTTGGCCTGAAGGCGGTCAACGACACCTCCAACGACAACCTGCCCAGCACCCTGCAGGGCAAGGACTTCACCGGCGAAATGTCGGGCATCTTCAGCCAGCAGTATGCGGACGGCCGCTTCGGCGTGATGCTCAGCGGCAGCTACCAGGAGCGTGATTCCGGATTCAACCAGGCCACCGTGGCCGAGGGCTGGGCCACCTTCTACGGCAACGAAACCGACGACTGGCGCGTGCTGCCTCAGCCGGGCCAGGGTTACGCCGACCGCATCACCAACCATCCGGGTCCGAACGACGTGTATGCGCGCCCGCAGAACACCGCCTACAACGTCAATGGCGTGCAGCGCCAGCGTACCAATGGTCAGGCCACCCTGCAGTGGAAGCCGGCTGACAACATCACCACCACGCTGGATTACACCTATGTGGAAAACAAGGTGCAGCAGCAGCGCAGCGAACTGTCGGTGTGGTTCAACTACGGCCCCGGTGACAGCACCTGGACCAATGGTCCGATTGCCGCGCCGATCATCTACAGCGAAGACATGACCAATTCGGACGTGTCGATGGGTGGTGCACAGCTGGCGACCAAGAACACCATGGACTCGCTGGGCTTCAACGTGGACTGGGAAGTCAACGACTCACTCGACCTCTCCTTCGACTTCCACAACTCCAGCGCCGAGTCGCAGCCGGACAGCAAGTACGGCTCTGCCGGCGTGCTCGGCGTGGCGGCCTTCGTGCGCGGCACCACCACGGTCGATTACAGCGGTGATCTGCCGATCATCAACATCGCGCTGCCGCCGGGTGGCGTGCAGGCCTCCGACGCGCTGGTCACCGGCTCGGTGTTCCAGAACAGCTACAACAAGTCGGAAGTGCAGCAGTACCAGGGCTCGGGTGTGTTCCGCTTCGCCGACTACTCGGCGCTGGACTTTGGCGTCGGCTACGCGGAAGTGAAGAACCGCTCTGCCTCGGCGATCATGCAGCGTGACTCCTGGGGTGGTGTCGGCACGCCCGCCGACTATGACGACAGCATCTGGTATGCCGACGACATGGCCAAGTACTTCGATGCGTTCTCCGGGCATGACGACCCGCGCCTGACCGGTCAGTTCCTGGTGTTCGACTTCGACCGCCTGATCGACCGCGCCGCCCAGGTGGGCACGGCGGGCAGCCCGGCCTGCCCCACCTGCTACTACGCGCCGACCGAGTACACCGACGACATCCGCACCACCGAAACCTCCAAGAGCGCGTACCTGCAGTACCGCACCACCTTCGATTGGTCGATGCCGTTCAGCGTCGCCGTGGGCGTACGCTATGAGCAGACCGAGGTGGAATCGCTGGCGATGGTGCGCGTGCCCGAGAGCATCACCTGGAACTCGGCCAACGAGCTCAACATCGACTACGCCGACGATCGCGCCTTTGTCGGCGGCAAAGGCAAGTACGACTATGTGCTGCCGAATCTGGACCTGAAGCTTGACGTCCTGGAAAACCTGGTGCTGCGCGGCAGCTACAGCCGCAGCTTGGGCCGTCCGGGCTGGAGCAAGATCCAGAGCGGGCAGACCCTGGCGGGCATCGTGCGTACCCAGGGCGGCACCGGCTCGCGCGGCAACCCCGGCCTGGAGCCGCTGATCTCGGACAACTTCGACCTGTCGCTGGAGTGGTACTACGGCGAGTCCAGCTACGCCTCGGTCGGCTTCTTCCGCAAGAACATCAAGAACTTCATCAGCGACACCATCGTGCGCGAGAACACCGGCGAACTGCACACGCCGGTGGGCGGTGCGTACTGGAATGCCGCGCTGGCCTCCGGCCTCTGTGCCGGCACCGACGGAGCCTGCATCCGCAACTACATCTTCAACAACTTTGACGGCCAGCCCGGCGTCACCGCCACCGGCACCAACTCGGCCGGTGAGCGCACCGGCACCATCGTCGGCCAGCCGGGCGACCCGGTCGCCGGGTTCGACATCACCCTGCCGGCCAACCAGCGTTCGGACCATCTTGATGGCTGGGAAATCGCGCTGCAGCACCTGTTCGGCCAATCCGGCTTCGGCGTGGCGGCAAACTACACCAAGGTCAAGTCGGGCCTCACCTTCGACAACTACAGCCTGGGTGACCAGTACCCGATGATCGGCCTGAGCGACTCCGCCAACGTGGTGGCGTTCTACGACAAGAACCGCTGGCAGGTGCGTGCGGCCTACAACTGGCGCGACAGCTTCCTCAGTGGCATCGGCGGCCAGGGCCCGAACCCGAACTACACCGACGACTACGGCCAGCTCGACCTCAACATCAGCTACGCCGCCACCGACAACCTGACCCTGAGCGTGGAAGCGATCAATCTCACCGACGAGACCATGCGCACCTACTCGCGCCACACCAACATGCTGCGCTATGCCACCCAGACCGGGCCGCGCTACATGTTCGGCGTGCGCTACAAGTTCTGACCTGCACGGGCCGCCCCAACCGGGGCGGCCCGACCGCTGCTGCCCTACACTGCGTCACGCCCCTGTCCCTGTGACCCGCCATGACCGCCCTGCCCGGCCCGATTGAGGAAGTCCGTGACCTCACGCCTGCGCAGCTGCAGGCGCTGCTTCCCAGCTGGACCACGCCCAAGGTGATCCGCGGGCTGGTCGCCGACTGGCCGCTGGTGCAGGCCGCACGCCGCTCGCCGGCCGACGCGGTGGCGCACCTCAAGCACTTTGACCACGGCACGATGCCGGTGACCGCCACCACCGCACCGCCGGAGGCGCACGGTCGCATCTTCTACAACGCGGACATGAGCGGCTTCAATTTCCGCCGCGAGCAGATTCCCTTGAAGGTGGTGCTCGACACCCTGCTCAAGTACCAGGGTCAGCCCGCGCCGCCGACCATCTATGTGGCCTCGACCACGCTGGACAGCTTTCTGCCCGGCTTCCGCCAGGACAACCCGCTGGCGCTGGGGATGGACGACCCGCTGGCCAGCATCTGGGTCGGCAACCGGTCACGTATTGCCGCACACCAGGACGTGCCGGACAACCTGGCCTGCGTGGCCGCCGGTCGCCGCCGGGTCACCCTGTTCCCGCCGGAGCAGATCGGAAACCTCTACATCGGCCCACTGGACTTCAATCCCGCCGGCCAGGCAGTCAGCCTGGTCGACTTCGCCGCACCCGATCTGGAGCGCTTCCCGCGCTTTGCCGACGCCTGGGCGCGGGCCCAGGTGGCCGAGCTGGGGCCGGGCGATGCGTTGTTCATTCCCTCGCTGTGGTGGCACCACATGGAGGGCCTGGACGACTTCAACGTGCTGGTGAACTACTGGTGGCGCGCCGTACCCGGGTGGATGGACACGCCGATGAACGCCTTGATGCTGGCCATTCTGGCCCTACGCGACCTGCCTCCGGCCGAGCGCGCGCATTGGCAGGCAATGTTCGACCATTACGTGTTCGAAGCCGGGGTGCAGACCAGCGGGCACATTCCCGATGCCGCGCGTGGGGTGCTGGGGCCGTTGGATGCAACGGCCGCCAGCAATGTGCGCAGCGTGCTGCGGCGGCGGTTGGACCGGTGACGCTTTACACACTTGACTTCTGAATACGCAATAATCCGCCCGTTCTCCGCCGTCTGGCCGTACCCCCCATGTCGCCGTTGCCGTCCCGTCTCACCCTGGGCAAGCTGATCCTTGGCCTGGCCCTGCTCAGTGCCATCGTCGCCCTGGCCAACACCCTGCACGCCAGCTACCGGGTGCAGCGCGAACAACTGATCGGCAATACGCTGGAAGCCAACCGCGTGTACGCGAGCAAGCTGGCCGAGACCACCCAGAACTTCCTGCTCGCCGCACAGCAGCAGCTGGCCTACTCCGCCAAGGGGCTGGGCAGCCGCGCGCACAGCGTGCAGGAACTGGAACGGGAAGCGGCCCGGCTGCAGCAGCAGACCAACGACTTCAACTCGGTGTTGATCGTGGATCGCGCCGGCACGGTGCTTGCCACCTCGCCGCAGAGCCTGGCGCTGCAGGGCGTGGTACTCAACAGCTCCGGTAACACCGAAGCCCTCAAGCGTCGCGAACCCTACATCAGCGACCCGTACCAGTCGGCCACCGGTCGCCTGCTGGTGGCGATAACCCAGCCCATCTTCAATACCGAGGGCCAGTACCAGGGGTATGTGAGCGGCACCATCTACCTGCGCCAGACCAGCATTCTGCAGACCCTGCTGGGCAAGCATTACTACCGCGACGGTTCCTACCTGTACGTGGTGGACCGCAACGCACGCATTCTGTATCACATCGAGCCGAACCGCATCGGCCAGTTCGCCAAGGACAACCCGGCGGTGCAGGCGGTGAGCAAGGGCCATTCCGGGGCGCAGGAAGTGCGCAACAGCCACGGCGTGCTGATGCTGGCCGGCTACGCGCCGGTGCCGGCGGTGGGCTGGGGCGTGGTCGCGCAGCGTCCCACCGAAGCCACGCTGGCGCAGCTGTCGAGTCTGATGTCGGCAGTGATCTGGAACGCCATTCCGCTGGGCATCGTCTCGCTGCTGCTCACCTGGTGGTTCGCCCGCCGCATTTCGCTGCCGCTGTGGCAGATGGCGCGCAACGTGCAGAACCGCGACACCGGCATTGCCATCCGCCATGTGGGGGCGACGCGCGCGTGGTACTACGAGGCCGCACACCTGAAGCAGGCGCTGCTGTACAGCTTCAACCTGCTGCAGGACCGCATAGGCAAGCTCAACCGGGCCAGCATGACCGACCCGCTGACCGGCCTGCAGAATCGTCGCGGGCTGCAGCAGGGGCTGGAGGACTGGCAGGCGCGCGGCCAGCCCTTCGGGATCATCGCGCTGGACATCGACCGCTTCAAATCGATCAACGACCGCTTCGGCCACCCGGTGGGTGACGCGGTGATCCTGCGCATCGCGCAGATCATGCGCGACGATTCACGCGACACCGACCTGCTGTGCCGCAACGGCGGCGAGGAGTTCCTGATCCTGCTGCCGGGCATTGATGTGGCCAACAGCGCGCTGATCGCCGAACGGTTGCGTGCACAGATTGCCGGCACAACCTTCGACGATGTCGGTGCTGTGACGGTATCGCTTGGCGTGGCGCACTACCCGTCATACCACGAAGACCCGCAGCAGGCCCTGCGCCTGGCCGACAAGGCGCTGTACATGGCAAAGGAACAGGGCCGCAACCGGACCGTGATCTATCCGCTGGAAGACACGTCACTGAGTTGATGGGAGGTCAGATCGGCAGTAGCCGCCGATCTGACGCAAGGCGAACTCAGCCGCCTAGCGGAGTGAGCAGGCGTGGGCCGTCTTTGGCATCGGCCATGTAGACCCCGCCGGTGGCGAGCAGACCCGCAAGGTCTTCTTCAATATTCTCCTGTTCGCGCCAAGGCGCACGCGCACGGGGCCCAGGAATATAGACGCTCCACTGGCCGTAGCCGGACTTCTCGTCCGTGTAGGCAAAGTCGACCGGCACTCGAACGGTCCAGTCCCCTGCATCGACGTAGTCGCCGGTAGTCGGCAGCCGGAAGGTCCAGTTGCGTGCGGCCGCGATACTCGCCTTGGCGAAACTGTCCCGCAACCGCCGCATCTGACTTTCATCGCCGACCACACGCAGGTTCACCTGTTCGGCCACCACATCGGTTACCGTGCCGGCACGTCCTACGTGGATCAGCAGCATCACTTCACCCGAACCGCGCATGTCGACCGCTCGCGACGGAAACACGGGCGGCTTCATATTGATCTTGGTGATGCTGTCAGTTGCTTCCGGGTTGTAGCGCTCAAAGCTGGCGGCCTGGATCCGGGCAACATCGCGCCCGTCCGGCCCTGCTTTGGCGACCAGCCGAATGCTCACATAGGTTCGGGCACGTACCTGTGCACCATCGCGAACAATCGGCTCGAAGCGCCAGCTGAGCACCTGGCCATTGACGAACGCTGCAAGGTCACTCGCGACCTTGCCTTCGTCATCAAGAACGAACCCCTCGACCTGACCTTCGGTTCCAATATCGATCTGACCGGTGAGCACCATGCTGCCCTCGGCGGTTTGCCTGACGGCACGCCGACTTTGCGCGTCCGCATCGGGAATTGCGGTGACCACACCAGCGCCCAGCGCCAAGGCTACTGCCAGGAAAAGCGAACCACGCATTGCACAACTCCTTGTGTGTAGTGATGCTGAGCGTAGCGCAGCTGCCCTCGTTCATGCCAATCAGGCCAGCCGATGACTGGCCGCGTACGGCGGCGTGTCAGGGTAGTCGCCCGCAACAAAACGCGCCTGCAGGCCTTGCCACCACGCCGGATCGAACAAGTGGCCGAAGTGCTCGCGCACGGCCGCCAGCTCCGTGGCAGGCAAACCCATAAAGGGCGCGAAGCGCTCCGGGAACACATCATGCGGGCCGACATGGAACCAGGGTTCGTCGGCCATCGCCTCTTCGGCGTTGCGCGGCTGCGGCCACGCCCGGAACACGCAGTCGGTGAGCAGGCTCAGTTCGTCGTAATCATAGAACACGGCACGCCCATGCCGGGATACACCGAAGTTCTTCGGCAGCATGTCGCCCGGGAAGATGTTGTTGCGCGCCATGTCGGTAATGGCCTGCGCGTAGTCCAGTGTGGCCGCACGGCGCGCTTCTGCGGTCTGTTCGCGCAGGTACAGATTGAGCGGACGGAAGCGGCGCTGCACATAGCAAAGATCGATGACCAGATCGTCGCCCTCCTCGTGCACGCTGCTGGCGCATTGCGTAAGCAGTTCCTCGCGCAATGCCGCTGAGAAGCGCGCGCGCGGGAAGCGCAGGTAGCGGTAGGGTTGCGCGTCCAGCAGGCGACCCACGCGGTCGAGGGTGAACACCAGCGCGTACTTCTCTTCCACGTCGCTGCGAGTCATCTTTTTGGGCCAGGCGAAGCGGTCGCGGATCAGCTTGAACACCAGTGGATAGCTGGGCAGGGTGAACACTGCCATGACCATGCCGGGCGTCCCGTCCGCATGGACCAGCTGCTCGTCCGGATGGGTCTGGAAGTGATGGAAGAAAGTGCGGTAGCGCTCGGTCTTGCCCTGCTTGGCCCGGCCGAGCACGGTATAGATCTCGTCGATCGGCTTGGCGGGCAGCAGACTGCGCAGGAACACCACGGCATCACCCACCGTGGTCAGATCGGCCTGGAAGTAGCTACGTGATACGCCGAACAGATGTGCTACATCGCGGCGGCGGGTCAGTACCGCGTCCGCACGCAGTCCCTTGTCGTCGTTGACCAGGGCGATCACGCAGGGTGAGAAGCGGTGCTCGCCGAACACCCGACCGACCAGATAGGCGCGGCGTTCGCGGTAGAACACGGTGTCGAGCAGTTCGATGCTGCGCACCGGGTGGTCGCCCCAGTGCTGCAGGTCGTCCTGCAGGCGCACAGCGATGGCGGCGGCACATCGCAGCTGGTATACATAGGGAACATCGAACTGGTAGTCGCCCAGCACCCGCATCAGTGCCTCGGCCGGGCGCGTGGCCGACACTGCATAGGTGTGCCGTGCCACCGGGTGGGTGATGGCGTCGGATGGGACCACGTCCATGGCCATGAACTCCACGTCGGCGTC
Source organism: Stenotrophomonas oahuensis (assembly GCF_031834595.1). NCBI lineage: Bacteria > Pseudomonadati > Pseudomonadota > Gammaproteobacteria > Lysobacterales > Lysobacteraceae > Stenotrophomonas > Stenotrophomonas oahuensis. The sequence goes on from NZ_CP115541.1 coordinate 1,199,113, forward strand.
GACGCCCTGGGTGGCAAACAGGCGCCGCGCCAGCGTGTTGTAGAAGGTCTTGTACAGTTCGGCGTCTATCAAGGGCTCGATCATCGCCGCATACGCACTGCGGATCTGCAGCCACAGGCCACGTTGGCCGATGGCCTCGCCGGCGCTGCGGCGCAGGGCATCCACGGTTTCGGCAATGCACGCGTCGTACAGGCCGATGCGTTCCACCGCGTCCTGTCGGGCGGCGGACCAGTCGCGGGTTTCAAAGCGGTTCCGTGCGCGCTGGGTAATGACGGCGAAGCGCGCGTGATAGTCCTCGAAGCCCTCGCGGATGCGCGCGGCCAGGAGCGTGGACAGCGGCAGGTCGGTGACACCCATGCAGGTTGATCCGGAAGACCGGATTTCACCCTATCAAATGGAGCGGCACCGGGCGACTACCCGGTGCCGTCGATTCATCCCCCCGGATGATTCAGAGCACCAGCGAGCCTTCCACGTCCTGCACCTTGCGCCGGGCCAGGGCCAGGTTGGCCTTGTCACGGTTCAGCACCAGGTACAGGAACAGGCCCTGCTTGTTCGCAACCGGCCGCATGATGTGATACGCCTTGCCCAGCGTGATCAGCATGTCCTCGATGGTGTCGTTGAGATTCAGCGCCTTGGCGGTCTTCATCTTGGCGCGGATCACTTCGGTATTGCCCGCCGCCGCTACTTCCATGTCCATGCCCGTGCCGGCTTCACCCAGCAGCATGCCGCTTTCATAGTCCACCAGCGCCACGGCCTGCGCGCCGTCGATGGTCATCAACGCACTCAAGGTTTCGTTCAGTCCTGCCATGTTGCACCCCTTTTGTTTGTATCGAGCCCCGGTTACTCCTGCGGATCGGCTCGTGATCCGCTGAGTTCGGCCATGATGTT